>NZ_JABVXC010000010.1 GCF_013349955.1 Onishia taeanensis
AATCTCGCCCTCATGCAGGCGAGCGATCTTGTCGGCATCCACATCCATGCACATCACGTCATGCCCCACATCGGCCAGGCAGGTGCCAGTGACCAGGCCTACGTATCCCGTGCCGAAAATGGTGATTTTCATGTCGCTACTCCTGCCAATAAATAACCTGTAAGCCCCTGGCAACCCGAGCCTAACCGCTTACACCCAGGTAGATGCCGTTTCGGGCAGGAATGTTACACATGCAAAGGCAGAATGGGTATGGTGCAGGCCTCCTGCATGGCGAAGATGCCAACAATGCCGCTCATCACGGCTTGCCGACAAAGACTTCGGCAGCATAACGCCGGTCGGCACGGGGGCATTCCTGGGATAGCGTGCGCCGCTCTTCCCGCCTCAAGATCACCCAGCAACCGATGCTGAGACCGAGATAACCGCTCAGGCCGTGCACATCTCGCAGCATGGATTGCGACAGCCCGAAGACAATAAACGCTAGGGGAGTCATCAATCCCGCCATGGCCAAGGTCCTCACGCCGGGAGAACAGCAACCAAGCCGCCTCGAGAAGAGGTAGATCGGCACGCCATATAAGAGAGCCAATCCCAAGAGCCCCAATACACCTCTTCTCGCCGCCGTATCGATGATGTCGCTGTGCAATTGATCATAGTAACTGACGCCCGGATGCAGGATATGGTCTGCCACCAAGGCATCTCGCGCAGCTTCCAGGCGTCCCTCTCCCCATCCGGTCCATGGCCGCTCTACAAAAAGCTGCAAACCGCCGCGCCACATCTCCAGACGAAGCCCGACAGAGCCATCGCGATCTTCGCCCTGCCAGTATTCTTGAGCGTCTACGACGGCGCCTGCTAAGCGTTGCCTGACGCCCGTTTCCGGAATAGCCACCAGCATGACGACCAACAGGAGCGCACCTGTTGCCATGGATCGCGCCACCAGCCGCCGGCGCGCTTTCCTGAAGGGGATCTGGCGCCAGGCCACATAGAGCATCAGTGCGAGTAGAGGCACGGCCAACCAGCCACCACGGGTGCCGGATAGCAACGATGCCAACAGGCCAGCCATGCCACCAGCCATAGATAGCCAGAGACAGTAACGGCGATAGGAGCGCTGAAGGCGAGGTAGTCGGTACATCCACCAAAGTGTTGCCAGCCAAGAGAGAAAACCCAGCAGCAAGGCTAGATTGCCAAACGGAATAGCATTCATGTCGTTGCTGGCACGCGAGTACAAAAGAATGAGTCTTTCAAAAAGCGCAATCAAGCCTGCTGCCATAGCGCCGCAAGAAAGCCCCAGCCACCAATGACGCGCCGACGAGCCATGACAACGTAACCAGATCAGCGACATAGCTCCCACGAGGGGCCATAGTGGCAACCCTATGCCATTGCCTGTAGCAGATTCCGGCCATTTAAGGGTCCGCGCCACATCACCTAGCCAACTTGCCGCGAACACCAGCAGCGCCAGGCACCACAGCCCGTCTTCCCAATCCAGTCGCGAGGTTCGCCAACCCGCAGCTAAGGCGCCCGTTATCGCCGCTACCAGGAGGGCACCCAAGCACAGCAGTGGCGCCAGCGCATACCCTCCCGGAACCACGATCAACATCGTCAGAAAAGCAAACAATAACCGGCTATTGAACCGGTGCCACATCTCGGTGGTCATCGACCCAGCCTACCTATATTAGACGGGATACCATTCATCAAACCCGATGATAGTCGCGATACCAAGCGACGAACCGCCTGGCCCCTTCACAGACATCCACTCGTGGCTGATAGCCGATCACCTGATAGAGCGCTTCGGTATCGGCAAAGGTATGTGGCACATCACCAGGCTGCATGGAAAGATAGTTGCATTCGGCTCGCTTTCCGATCGCCCCTTCAAGCGCATGGATAAAATCCATCAGCCTGACGGGGCTTCCATGCCCGATGTTGTAAAGGGCATAAGGGGCACTACTGCTATCCGGCCCGGCCAGCGAAGGCCGCCAGTCAGGGTCACGTTGTGGCACGACCTCGGCAATCCGCACGATGCTTTCGACGATATCGTCGATGTAAGTGAAGTCCCGTGACATATCCCCATGGTTGTAGACGTCGATAGGCCGACCTTCCAGGATCGACTTAGTGAACATGAACATCGCCATGTCTGGTCGTCCCCAGGGCCCATAGACCGTGAAGAATCTCAAGCCTGTGGTGGGCAAGTCATAAAGATGGGAGTAGGTATGGGCCATCAGCTCGTTGGCCTTCTTGGTCGCCGCATAGAGACTGACCGGGTGATCAACACTGTCCCGAGTAGAAAACGGCACTGTTTCGTTCATGCCATAGACAGAGCTGGATGAGGCATAAACTAAGTGCCCTACCCCATGATGACGGCAACACTCCAGCACATTGAGATACCCCACCAGGTTGGCATCGACATAGGCATGAGGGTTGTCCAGTGAATAACGCACCCCCGCCTGGGCGGCGAGATGAATGACCCTGTCAAAGCCATGCTTCGAAAAGAGCTCTGTCATTCCCTCCCGATCACAGAGGTCCAGCCTGGCGAAATGGATATCCTCATACTCTGACAGCACATTCAGTCGCGCCTGCTTAAGCGATACATCGTAATAATCATTGAGGTTATCAATGCCAACGATCTGGTGCCCCCTACCGGAAAGCCGCCGAGCTAATGAAAAGCCAATGAAACCTGCCATTCCCGTGATCAATAGTTTCATATCAATTTCCTGACGAGGGGCCTGATAACCCAACAAATACTGTATAGCAAATGTGTCCGAGCCTGACTCAAGGCGCCAACGCTCATCACTAACAAACAGTCATCTCACCGCTTTACATCACCCGAGTAGCTGGACCACCTGCCGACTTACCACCTGCCAACCGAACAATAAGTCATTCTGGCATGGTCAGCATCACCGATGTGATCAGCCTCCTAATGCCAAATGACTTTTTTACTAATAAAGCGAGTGCTTTTTTATAATTAAAAGTCTAGTACTCATGCCATTAGCAACCTACTTTTTATTTCTACCTTCTCAGCCAGAAATGGACTAGAAAAACCATCTTGGGAAGCAAGTTTACATCTCTTATCATATGACAACACAAGATAACAGCGCAACACAAAAAAACACGGCGCACGCAATAGGGTGCCGCTGAGATTGCTAGGCAATATTTTATAACCGGAGCACCAAGGAAAACTTACACAATAATTATAAAAAATGCGATTCAAGAAGAAAAAATGATCGCACACGAACACAGGGATGAAGGTGAAGCAATGTACAAATCAATTGATTACATTTTTAGGTTGCCTCGTGTATACAAGCGACTCATCCAGGTATTGGTTGACTCTACCTCCCTGACGCTCAGCTTCTTGCTCGCCATGTTGATCAAATTCGAACATTGGGACCAGATACTGGACAAGGAAGCTTGGCTGGCATTCTTCATGACACTGCCTGTCAGTATCTACTATTTCGTCAGACTGGGGTTTTATCGTGCGGTCATCCGATATATCAATCAACGCGCGCTGAAAACCATCGTGCAGGGGCTCGTCGCCACGACGGTAACACTCATCACCGCTAGCTTCGCACTTAGGGCGCCATCTCCCATCTCCATTCCTGTGGTCTTTTTCCTGCTGGCATTCGTGAGTATTGGCGGTATCCGCTACCTGCTTCGTTCAGCCTACAGAAGGGCCAGCATCAAGAACCGGTCACGTGTCGCGATATACGGTGCTGGGGCCGCTGGGGCCCACTTGGTCAATTCACTGAAACATAGCGATCAACATGTACCGGTTGCCTTCGTGGATGACTGGCGCGGTATGCATGGCACACATGTCGAGGGGCTGGAAGTGTACTCCCCGACGCAGTTGGGCAAGCTTATCAATGACTACGGCATTGAGCGGATTCTATTAGCGATTCCCAGCGCGACTAGGGCGAGGAGACGAGCCATTTTGAGTGCTCTTGAGCCGTTGATGATTCCCGTGCAAACCGTGCCGGGCACGGCCGACATTGTCGCCGGTCGCGCGAAAATCAACGACATTCGCAACGTGACCGTCGAGGATCTTCTGGGACGCGATCCCGTTCCACCTCAACCATCACTGATGCAAGCCAATATCCTGGATAAGGTCGTGATGGTGACGGGAGCAGGCGGCTCGATAGGTTCCGAGCTGAGTCGGCAAATTCTGCTACAGCAGCCACGCCAGTTGCTGTTGCTGGATGTCTGTGAGTATGCCCTTTACCGAGTGGAGCAAGAAATCAAGACACTCGCTGAGCGTCATCATCTCGATATTTCCATCAAGGCACTACTGGCATCCGTTCAGCATCGACCACGTCTCACGCTTCTAATGCGCAGCTTTGGTGTGCAGACGCTCTATCATGCCGCGGCCTATAAGCACGTGCCAATGGTGGAACACAATATGGCCGAAGGCATTCGCAATAATGTTTTCGGCACGCTGAAGACGGCGCAGGCAGCTATCGACTGCGGCGTTGAAACCTTCGTTTTGATCTCGACCGACAAAGCCGTGCGGCCAACCAATGTCATGGGTACGACCAAGCGTATTGCAGAGCTCATCTGCCAGGCCCTGTCCAGTGAACAGACCAAGACGCGTTTCTGCATGGTTCGTTTTGGCAACGTCCTGGGCTCTTCCGGATCCGTTGTGCCTTTGTTCAGGCGCCAGATTCGCGATGGCGGGCCGATTACGGTGACCCACCCCAATATAACGCGTTACTTCATGACCATCCCCGAAGCCGCGCAGTTGGTAATTCAGGCGGGTGCCATGGGCAGTGGCGGTAATGTATTTGTTCTGGATATGGGTGAACCAATCAAAATTGCCGATTTGGCAAAGCAAATGGTTCGACTCTCAGGATTGGAGTTGATCTCCGAGGACAGCGCGGAGGGCGACATCGCTATCCACTATAGCGGCTTGCGACCCGGAGAAAAGTTATATGAGGAGTTGTTGGTCGGCGCCAATACCACATCGACGGCACATCCACGCATCATGACTGCATGGGAAACCTGCTGGGAATGGCCGCGTCTAGAAGACTACCTTCATCGTTTGCATAACGCCGTGACCAAGGTCCAGCACGAAGTTATCAGAGAGTTATTGCTGGAGGCCCCCATCGCTTATCACCCTAACCACCCTATTTCCGACCTGCTCTGGCTCCAGCGATACGGGAATGCAAAGGCCTATCAGCCAACAGAGTCTGCCGTCGTTGACAGCGAAAAGCATCAAGTAAGCCAAAGAGCTGCCATCCCATCACCTGCCGCACAAAAAGTGGTGTCAGCAGCTCAACTCAACCTCTCGACCGCGGCCTTGGCCAAGGACAGCCACTTCTGATTATCACAAGGACAATGGATCATGGACCTGACCCTGAAGTTGGATTCTATTCGTATTGGCGTGATTGGACTAGGCTATGTCGGCTTGCCTTTGGCCGTGGAATTCGGCAAGCGTTATCCGACGCTGGGCTTCGACATCAATGCCCATCGCATCCTGCAGCTCTCCGATGGCATAGACGCCACGCGAGAAGTCTCATTCGATGAACTCAGAGACGCCAAACAACTCGACTTCAGTGATGATGTCGAGCGACTGCGGGAATGCAATGTCTATATAGTCACGGTTCCAACGCCGATAGACGCACAGCACTGCCCAGACCTTTCCCCGCTGCTCAAGGCCAGCCAGACGGTGGCCCAGGTCATTTCGCCAGGCAATATCGTCATCTATGAATCGACCGTCTATCCTGGCGCCACCGAAGAGGAATGCATTCCTGTCATCGAGAGAGGCTCGGGGCTTGCCTTCAATCGCGACTTCTTCGCCGGCTACAGTCCGGAACGCATCAACCCAGGCGATAAGGAACATCGAGTCACCTCGATCAGAAAGGTGACGTCAGGCTCAACTCCCGATGTGGCAAACTTCGTCGACGCGCTCTATGCATCGGTCATCCTGGCGGGCACCTTCAAAGCCAGTTCAATGAGGGTGGCGGAGGCCGCCAAGGTCATCGAGAACACTCAGCGTGACGTGAACATTGCGCTGATCAACGAGCTGGCCATGATCTTCAGCCGCTTGGGGATTGATACCGAAGAGGTGCTGCTAGCGGCAGGAACCAAATGGAATTTTTTGCCTTTCCGGCCAGGGCTGGTCGGCGGCCACTGCATCGGGGTCGACCCCTACTACCTGACGCACAAAGCCCAGCAGGTGGGCTATCATCCGGAAGTCATTCTATCAGGCCGCCGTATCAATGACGGCATGGGCGCCTATGTGGCTGGCCAACTGGTCAAGCAGATGATTAAGGAAAGGATCCACGTACAAGGCGCACGAGTGCTCATCTTAGGCCTGACGTTCAAGGAGAACTGCCCGGATCTGCGTAATACACGTGTCACCGATATCATTCGCGAACTGGCGGACTTCAACGTCATGGTCGATGTCCTAGACCCCCATGCCGATCGTGACGAAGCCATAAAGGCTTATGGAATCCGCCCGGTCGAGCGGCCGGATGAAGGCAGCTATGATGCGATGATACTGGCAGTCGCCCACAATGAGTTCCGCGACTATGGCATTGACCGTATACGCTCCTGGGGCAAGCCCAACCACGTGCTCTTTGACCTGAAGTACCTGCTGGGGAATGGCGAGGCCGACTTGCGGCTCTAGGCTCTGTGCGAAAACTACCTGCGCTCGCTGACTTTTCGCACAAACCCTAACACTTGCACATCACATAACGCCCCCGACCAAGACATCTTGATCAGGGGCGTTATGTATAGACTCGCTTCGTATATTCACAATGCTAAGAAGGTCAATCCACGGCCAAGGCCATGACGTCCTGCAACGCCAGACAAGTGCGATCAATTTCCTCCTCGGTCAAGGTGGGATGGACAAGAAACATGAGGCTTGTCTTCCCGAGTTCGGCGGCGACCGGCAGGGCACGAGCTGGCCGCCATCCCGTGTCATCGAAGGCCTTTTCGCGATAAACCTCGGAACAACTCCCCCCCATGCACGGCACCCCTCGCTGCTGAATTTCGCCGATGATCCGGTCACGATCCCAGCCTGGCCGAAGCGACGG
Organism: Onishia taeanensis; assembly: GCF_013349955.1. GTDB lineage: Bacteria > Pseudomonadota > Gammaproteobacteria > Pseudomonadales > Halomonadaceae > Onishia > Onishia taeanensis_B. The sequence goes on from NZ_JABVXC010000010.1 coordinate 7,020, forward strand.
CGGATCAACGAATACATAAGCCTTGTAGGCGGCGTGTCCGACATGGCCTGGCAACTCAGGAACACGCAGGCCACAGGCTCGCGCTGCCTGCCAAATGCGCTCAAGATTGTCACGACGCTGCCCTGTCCAGTCGGGCATACGGCGCAGTTGCAGGCGACCAATGGCGGCCTGCATTTCGGTGAGACGCCAATTGGTGCCGAAAGATTCATGCAGCCAGCGAAACCCTGGCGGGTGCTCGCGCTCGTAGACCGCCTCCCAACTCTTGCCATGATCCTTATAGGCCCACATCCGTTGCCACAAGCCCCGATCATTGGTGGTGACCATGCCTCCCTCTCCGCCGGTGGTCATGATCTTGTCCTGGCAGAACGACCAGGCCCCCACATGCCCGAGCCCCCCGACGCTACGCCCATGCCAGGTGGCACCGTGAGCCTGGGCACAGTCCTCGATCACATAGAGACCATGGCTTTCTGCCAGCGACATCAGGCCCTCCATGTCACAGGGCCAGCCAGCCAGGTGGACCGCGATAATGGCTTTGGTGCGCGGCGTAATCAAGGGTGCCACCGTACTCGCCGTAATGTTCTGAGAGTCGCGATCGACATCCGCGAACACTGGCACTGCTCCAGCGGTGACGATGGAGGACACCGACGCCATGAAGGTTCGAGAAGTGACTACCACTTCGTCACCCTCACCGATTCCCAACGCCTTCATTGCCAAGTCAAGGGCTGTGGTGCCGTTGGAAACAGCAACGGCGTATTCGGTACCCGCAAAGCGAGCAAACTCACTTTCGAATAAACGCCCTTCATTACCGGTCCAGTAGTTCACCTTGTTGGAAAGTAGCACCTGCCTGACGGTATCGGCCTCTTCGTCAGTGAAAGCAGGCCAGGGAGAAAAATGAGAATTGAGCATTCTGGCGCCCTCCAAGGCAACGTTGCTATACGGAACGCCGACTGCCGGCCGGTGATATCTGCATGCTGGCCCTGCCTTCTGTTTGGGGTAACACCTCAAGTGCCCTGTCGGCACGTGAGGCTGAGGATACGGTCGGCACGATATGCTTCATGCCCCTTACACCGATCGATGGACGCAACAGATAAGGAGCGGGGCGCCGCCCCTCCGCCAGTTCGATCAATGCCTTGGGAAAATCGACACCGGCAAGGTGCGAGAAAGGATAGCCACCGCCGAATCGCGCATTGAGCTCCAGTACACGCGGCAAACCGTTGGCATCGAGCATGATGTCGATATCCAGGTTTCCCCTGTGGCGAAGAAACGCGGCAACGCGCTCAGCGGTGCTCGCGACCCTACTATCCTCTACGGTGATGGCGCTGTCGGTCTCTCCGGCCCGCATGGCAAGCTTTCGCTTAACCACCGTGGCAATGTGCTCGCCGTCAAAGTCATGCAATACGTCAATGCCGAATTCATCGCCTACCAGCCATTCCTGGATAATCACAGAGTGGTCGATATCCTCCTGACTGATCACGTTAAGGAAGGAGTCACGAACCTGATTACGGGCATGGTGATAGAAGAATGCCAACTCCTCGACGTCGTTTACCTTAAACAACGAGACCGAGCCCATGCCCCACCTCGGCTTAACCATCAGCGGGAAAGCAAGATGGCCATCACGCAGATACTGTTGCACCTCGTCGAGTTGCAGGCAGGTGAGAGGGCTCGGGATGTGATGGCGCTTAAGAAACTCGAAACAGGCCCACTTGTCATTGGCAACCTCGATGACATCGGGATCGCTGACGAACGTCTTAACGCCGATGCGCCCGAAAGCGTCAATGGCGCGAGAAAGAGGCCCCAGGTCCAGGTCCGACAGCGATACCAGCAGACCGACACCCTCCCGCGTACAGATGTCCAACAACGCCGGAATATAATCACTGGAGTCAGCCCTTGGTACGAGATACGCCTTGTCGACACATGCCATGCCGGCGGTATCAGCATCCATGTCGACACCGATGACCATGCCCTCACCGGACAGTGCTTGCCTGAAATAGTCCACTAGGTAGCTGCGTCGCCCCACGCAGGTAAGCAACACGTTCATCGCCATTCTCCAGGAAGGTCGTCATTGAAATTGCAGGCAGTCAGGGCGCCGACCGACGGTCGGCACAGGTAGAACAGATCACTAGCGGTAAGTCGCGAGTACGCTCTCCACGTCATCCCTTTCCTTATGGATGACACCGCGGGGCGAGACGATCGCGACCGGCGGCATGATGAAAGGTGGCGTATAGTTGTTCGAATAGGCCCCGCGATTGGGAAAGACCACGAAATCACCTCGCTGCACTCGGCCCGCGTAACCGGCATCAATGACGTCATGCTCCATGCAGGTGTTGCCGACCAGTACATAGCGGTCGTGGCCGGGCTCGCGCAGCACCTGGCGAGGCACGATTGTGAAGCATCGCCGAGCGGTCGAATGCGTCGGATTGACGACATTGATACTGGTGTCTAACAACGCGTACCTGATGCCCTGCCGCTCTCTGATCTCGATGACTTCGGCCACCAGTACCATGGTATCGCCAACCAGAGAGATACCCGGCTCTATGATCAGCCGCGGCCCCTGTTCACCGTACTCTTGTTGGAAGATACGACCGATAGTACGCGCATAGTCATCGAAGGAAGGAAGGTCGGCAGGAAACTGGTCACGCATCGCTGGCGGTATCTCACCGAAAAACCCTCCCCCGACATTGATGGACTCCAGTGGCCGGGAGGGGCTGATGCGCTCGGCCAACTCAATCATCCTCCTCGATCTTGAAGCAAACAACGTCAGGCTCTTTTCACGCGTGCTGAGGTGGGAGTGAATGCCGTTGACCGTGACATTACCGATCCCTTGAAGCCGCTCGATCGCTTTTTCCAGATCACCATTGTCGCTACAGAAACCGAACCTCGAGGTACGGCCTTCCAGGGAAAAACTGACCCTTAGTCCCACCTCGATATGATCGAAACTTTCTGACAAGGCCTCGAGATACTCGATCTCATTGAACGAATCGATGTTGAGGCGTGAACCGGAAGCGAGACAATGCTTCACATCCTCCGCCCGCTTCACCGGGCCATTGAAGATCACCCGATCAGGCGGCAGATGCCGTCTGGCAATATCGTATTCAAGCCGAGAGACGACTTCCCCCATACCGCCCAGGTCATCCAGGATACGCCCCAAGGCCGGCATATAGTTGGCCTTGAACGAGTAGGCGACATCCGCATTGGAATAATACTGCCGCAGGCTGTCCCTGAATGCTCGATAGTTACGCTCGAACAGATCGCTATCGAAAATGTAAAAGGAGCCTCCCACACGCCCCGAAATATCTGCAAGCAATGCATAATCGTAGGACATACCCCGGTTCCTCTGGCTCCATGGAATTGGCTTCATGCAACAAAGAGATGATTCCTAGCTCGAAGCGTCAATCGTTGCCATAGAAATCTTCGACGGTCACATGCCCTTCCGCCGAGATCCCGTCTCGGCAAAATACTTTCTTTACGGTCAACATCAGAATACGAAGATCCAGCCAAGCCGTGCGGTGATCCACGTACCAAACATCAAGCTCGAACTTTTCTTGCCAGGAAAGCGTGTTGCGTCCGTTCACCTGGGCCCAGCCGGTGATGCCGGGAAGTACCTCGTGACGGCGCTGCTGCTCGGCACTGTAACGGGGCAAATACTCCATCATCAGCGGTCGAGGGCCGACCAGACTCATTTCGCCCTTAACGACGTTCCAAAGTTCGGGCAACTCATCGATGCTGGTCGCGCGCAGCCAGGTACCCAACCGCGTCATCCTCGCCTCATCGGGCAGTGGTCTGCCCTGTGAATCGACCGCATCCCGCATGGTTCGAAACTTGACGATCTCGTAGGGCCGTCCATGGAGGCCGGGCCTATGCTGGCGGAAGAGTACCGGGCGCCCCAACCTGAATGCGATCGACAGCGCCACGATGGTAAGGAGTGGTGACAGCACCACGAGCAACGCCAGTGCAACACTGACGTCAAAGAGTCGTTTTGTCATATACGCCTCGCAGTTCTGTCGGCACCACCTCGACACGACCTTCCCGTGCTTTAGCCCCCACTCCCATCTGCTTAAGAATATCCGCGTTGACCTTGTCGACGTCGTACTTGGCCTCGGCGGCCTCACGCGACTTGCGACCCATGGCGCCGATCAGCTCAGGAGTATCAATGAAACGCCGCATGGCGTCGGCAAGCCGTGAGACATCGCGAACCGGGACCAGGTAGCCGTTAACCGACTCGCTTACGGTTTCGCGGCAGCCGGGCGCATCGCTGGTAATGACCGCTCGGCCCATGGCCATGGCCTCGAGGACCGTACGAGGGGTGCCTTCGCGATAAGACGGCAGCACGTAGACGTGGCAGGCAGCGATGGCTGGCCGTACATCATCGAGACAGCCGAGATAGTCGACTGTACCCTCGGCGATCCAGTCATCCAGTTCCTGTTGGGCAACGGCATCGGGGTTGTCATCGATCCAGCCGGCCAAGGCGAACGTTACTTGTGGATGGGTACGGTGCACCTGCTGGGCGGCGTTTATATACTCGCGCACCCCCTTGTCACCGAGTAGTCTGGCGATCATCAGAAACCTGACCGGGCCTTTAGCCTGTGACGCAACCGCGTACTGGACCAAATCGACTCCAGAGCCATTGACGACATGCGAGGAAGTCTTGGCCGACAGCAACTTCAGTTGCCGAAAGAGCGTCTGGTCATCGGGATTCTGGAAAAACACCTTATGGGTCCCTCGCAAAGCCACGCGGTATAGGAGTCGTGCGACCCAAAGCAGCCCCTTGCGCTTGCTGAACCACCGGCCCGATACATCGGTGGTGAAGGCATAGCCCAGGCCGGTGATCAGCACGAACCGTCGGGGAACCCGTGATATCCAAGCACTGAGGGTCCCATAGATCACTGGCTTGATGGTGTATCCCATGACGATATCGGGCCGAATGCGCCGCATCAGGCGATAGAGTTCGGCGAAGGTCTTTAAATCGACAAGCGGATTCATCCCGGCCCGCTGCATGCCGATCTCATGCACCGTGACCCCCTTCTCCTCCAGTTGCCGCCGCCAGATATTGCCAAACTCGACATCGGGCGAGGCGGCATGGACCTCAATTCCATTGGCAATCAAGGAGTCCAACAGGTGACCACGAAAGTGGACCAGAGACTCAACATAGCTAGCAACCATCAGGAATCGTTTCATCTACACTCACCTGCTTCTTGGTCTTGTCGGAAAAATCGATTTTGAATGGAGGGTCTACGCGTATGCAGAGACTTACCAAGGCAAGCATTACCAGCGGCTGGATACTGTTGGCGGTCTGATTATCTGGTGTATTGCCATGACACCGCAGGCTGTTACAGTCAGGATGGTCTGCACACCGGGCACCAGAGTAAAATTGAACATCGAAGACTATTACAATCTAGATAAGCGAAATATGGTAAGACGCAAGACCAAACTGCCCTGAGCATTGACACTACATTGGCCCAATCTTTCCTGGCACCCAAGACTCAAGCCCACATGATTTCTTCTTTCCATATTGGGACCAGACTAAAGAAAGAAAAATCCAAAACAATGTTGTCCTCAACCCCATATGAGTCAAAGAATATACGATTGGGCCCGACACGACGAACCAGACAGGCAGCGGTGAATTCCGCAAAAGCGAAAACAACAAAATAACAAAAAGTGTCATGCCAGGAATTCCATAAGCAAATAGCAAGTTACCAAAGCTCGAATGTATTTCATTTTTATTATACGGGTAAAAACGCTCTAAATGACCTTCTCCAGCCCCTACAATAGTATATTCAGGGAAAGCAACAATACGATCATAATTCCTTTCTTCCCCTATCGAATCAAATTTACCTCCTGCCACGAGAGACCGGCTATGAACATTTTCGAAAATATCGGTTAGCACCTGATGGTCAAATAACACGGTGCCCATAAGGAGCAACACAACCATAATCAAAAACTTGAAAAGTCTTACAGCTTGTAAATTAGCCAGTAAGTACCCGACAACAACCAAGCAGAATCCTGCGATTGCCGCCAATGAAGCTGCGGCGAAAATCCCGGCAATCCCGGAAAATACTGCCGCAACCGTAAGGGGCTTAAGTGGCAAGCACATCCTGTTAATCACCAGCAAGGACGAGACACCCAACAAAGAAAAAAATGCAAGTTGGTTGGGATTGTTGAAAAAACCGGTTGTCCGCCCCCCCTCACCAATTGAAACAACCACTCCAAGTCCAGATATTATCAACCCCATACAAATAGCACGCTCGATATACAGGCTATATTTCTCACCACACTCGGCAATATATAAGAAACAAGACGCCACTGCGGTATTATATATCCAAAATGCCATCACCCTATAGAACTCAGACGATTGGAGAACTAATGACGAAACCAGGCAGTGAATAACGACCCAGCATGTTAGCAGCAGCCAACAAAGCGGAATCCTTGCCAAGGGGAACTCTCTTGCAGTTGCTATTGAATGGAAGTAAATAAGACACACCAAGATCACAAACACATAATCGGTTGGCTGTGGCTGGCCACTCGGGTAAAGATATACAGGGCTTAATGCCCCTGCAAACACCAAGGTCCAGAGTATTATAAAAATCACGGCCGCCCCCTTCTCTCGAAGCATTATGAGTGCTTTACTACATTAAAAGAAAATAAAACACCTTTAAAACCTAAAACCACTCATAAGCAATCTTTACAAACCTGGCAATTAAATTTCCGTCAAAGCACTCTACGCACACGAATTTTTTGTGGGAGCAAGCCATAGAAGAAGCGGAGAAAGGGAAAAAGGCGATACCTCCACCCCCCTTTCATTTCACTGATTATTCTATTTTGTAACAATGCCGTTGACAGCAGATAAGAAATACGTTTTTTATTCTCAAACGACTGTCCTGTATGTATTCTTTTAGCTGCAAGAGAGTAGCTCGTTTTCTGCAGTCTCCCGCCCTCCTTGACCAACCTGAACCATAACTCATAGTCAAGTTGCGACTTTCTCTCTTCACTATACCCTCCTACTTGCAAAATATTTTTTCGCAAACAAATTACGCTTATGTGGCTGACAGGATTCCTCTTCATCAACTCCCTTGATTCATCATCAACCTTTTGACAATACGGCCGAGGAATGGGTTTCCACTCAACAACATCATCATCATGAATATAGTTAGTTTCACTATATAAAAAACCAATCCCTTGAGCTAACAAAATACCGACTTGGACATCTAAACGCTGGGGGTGTGATAGGTCATCCGCATCCAAATTAGCCACATATTCACCCTGGGCATGCATGATCGCCATATTCAAGGATTTTCCACGCCCACCGCCCTGACTCGATAAAACCTTAAATCTTGAATCTTTTTTCTCAACATCCCGTAAATAGCTAAAAGAACCATCAGTTGATCCGTCATCAACGATTACGGCTTCCCAGTTTGGATATGTCTGATTCTTAATGCTCTCTATGGACCCTTGAAGAAAAGGAAAGCCATTTTTTACCGACATGTAAAAACTCACAAGAGGAAGGGGCGAGCTATTCATATAGTACCTCTGTTTTCTCCGACACTTATGATCACTATTTCACTGCACTAAAATTGTGAGCTAGAAAATCACATCAGTGGATAACTACCAAACCGCCACCACCTTGATTTTCATGCCTATCAGCTAAAATATTCGGTAATTTAAAAGTGAAGGAGAGAACACCCCAACTCCAAACCTAGACATTCTGAAGCAAGTCTATTTCTATCTGGATAGTAGACTATAAAATTCATCACCACCTCACACACGCACTTCCCTATCATCTATTTATAATCAATATCTATTGACGGTCTGACTGATAGTCCATACGGCCACCCGGCGATTTTATTTTATCAAATGAAACACTTCCCAAAACTTCTTTAGTCAAACCGTACTCAATGTAACGCTTCTTCCTATAGTAGTAGTGGAGGAGAAAAATAAAAGCCTTCCCGAGTAAACTCCTAGAAGTGTAGACTCTAAAATCATAGGCTTCCTGCGAGCCGAAGGCGATTTTATAGTCATTTACACCCTGACCTTTTGCATCTTTTGGATCTAAAATTTTTCCGCCAAAATTATACCAATCACAGCCCCATTTTTTTGCGTACACGATATTCTTCCAGTCCAGATATTTATTAGCCATCCCTATTAACTGTCCATTGACTTTCTCTTCACCCATACTCCTTAAGAGAGCGGAATATATTCCGTAAGCCTGTTTTCCATTTATCAGGTGGGCATGTGAACAAAGAATCCTTCCAGACTTATCTGATACTGACGTAAGTAACAACTCTCCTTGATCTCTAATCGCTTTCAACTTGCCCACAGCACACCTTTTTATACCCACCTCTTTAGCGAAACGATTATAAAATTCACAAAATATAATTATATCGCTATCAGATGGATTGGTTATCCGGTTATAGACAACCTCACCTTTTTTATTTGCTTTAATGATATTTCTTCGAGTGCTACGATGAATTTTTCCAAAGATCTCATCCTCACCAAGTCTTAGATCAATAACATAGCTAGGCATCAGGAGGCATACACAGCCCTTTTCACGGGGTTTCCTCGTTGCTTCCTCTTTCTTTAACAAGAGATCCAATGTTAGAAACACATCGGCGCCACTACTGACAAGGCAATCCTCATCATCCATCACCTCAGTGATCTCAACAAACCCCCTCTTATAGGTAAATCTAGACATGTGATGCCCCCTCGCTTCAACGAACCTATATATGACCACTTTCTTTATCAAACAGTAAGAGAAAGACCTTTAGACATGAGTCAGGAAATAAAGAAAAAAGTTATATAGGAAAAACACAGTACCGATGAAGACTTCTATAACTTATCTCTTAACTTCTCACCCCTATCATGTCAAAATAGATCAACATCTACAGATAAAAAGCCATCCCCTCCCTAAAGCTAAATGACATATCCATGGGTGAAGACTTTTCTCACCATCCCACTGTGCGTGTGCGCAAAAATAATGCCCCTATCACTTCTGCAAGCTACCAAAATCCTAATCTTGGCGAGATTTCTATATGCAACAGTATGCAAAACCATTGACCATCAATCCTCATGGTTGAAATTATTTAGCAACCAGAGTTCTTCTATCCGCATCACAAAATTCTACATTTATATTCAACCACTCAGCAGCAATAGAAAACTTTCTCATAGAGCCTACATCTAAAGAAAAAATTCTGCCAAACTCCCTCTCTCCAAATATTTTTTCGAGCATTTCTTGATTATCTAGCAATGACCGTTTATATACCTCTGCAGAGTCACCATCAAGAACAGAAAAACCTTCTTTCTTTCCAAAGTTGACCTTGATTTTATCTTTTACATACTCTTTTAGCTTTTTCTTACCGTCTACAGAGACATTTAGCAAATATGGGTTAAGAAGAGGAACTCTTGCTTCAACCCCATAGTTCATGGCAATGTTATCTATATCCCTAAGCAACTGATTTTTACAGTAATCAAATGTTTCTAAAAACTTAATCTGCATACTCTTGTCATTTTCATAACATTCAAAAAAACCTGATGGCACAGAATCATCAACTCCACTCTTGAATCGCTCATAAGCTCTTTTCAATGAAATATGATTTCCTATACTTATGTAGTTCGGATCTGCCCTATATAGAAAATAGTACGTCAAGACGCCCCATTCCCCCAAAATTTCTCTCCCTTCAACAAATCTTCTCATCTTAGGGACGACAAAATTAACACCCGGAAAATCAACCAAAATATTAATAATAAAAAAGTTCTTAAAGGTTGGATACCCGCCGAACATCTCATCACCTCCAAGACCAGAATATACAACCTTTAAACTGGGGAATTCTTTCTTCATGTGCTGTAATATTCTATTGACCTGTAAGCCATCGGAAGTCGGCTGCTCTATGATAGCCGCGTAACACCTCAATTCTTCACCAATGATTCTTTTACAACTATCTTTCGCTATAAGAGAAGAATGCTTATACAAATGTTCATCCAACTTCAACTTGGACAGGTTTTTTTTAACTTTCTCAACTTCGCCTTCCCCATCATTACCGCCGTAGGTAACCAGCGACAACCCCGAGCCCGCTTCAATTGACTTAACTAGAAGGTAGTTCGAATCAACACCTGAGCTTAGTAACAAAGCAGCATCAACATCTCTGCTCAACAATGAAGACTTAAAGTATTCTTCGGCTTTTTTAGTATCGCGACTTCTTGAATTAGACACCACTTCTTTCTTCAGTGAGACACTTTCCCCGGCCAAGACAAGAGTATGATTGGGTGGGATTTCCAGCACCCCTTCCCAAATAGTTTCTGGCTCTCTCACAAAGCCGTTAAAAAAATAGTCACTGCGTAAAGCGTCAACATTTAAACCAATACTGCCCCCAACCCCCTTAACAAAATGGACAATCGACTTCAAAGTTGAAGAAACCAAAAAAATCTTTCTATCCACATAGTAGTACAGCGGTTTTTCGCCAAAAAAATCTCTTCGAAAGAAAACCATATCATTTTTTATATCGTACCATGCATAAGCATACGGCCCATTCACAGAAGAATGGGTATAGTTTTTTTCCTGTAAATGGTCAAATAGCGCAAGCGTATCTGACTCCTTGCTAGGATAATTTTCTTTATAATTATAATACTCCCCATTGAATATAAGAGCGTAGTCATCAGTTACTACAGGCTGATCGGAAGCCGAATTCAGTCCGTTTATGGCCAGGCGAGAGTGGCCAAAGTAAAGCCCGTTTATTTGCTTAACCGCTACATTATCTTCTCCCCGATACCTCATCTTTTCAAGAGCACTCGCAAATAGCCCATCCAGGTCGACATGGCCGCAACCTGCCTCATCGAGAACTTTGCAAAAGAATATTCCGCACATTTAAATCTCCTGCGGGGGCAATAATCGACATGGGGTTTACTTTAAAATCGACATCAGATAACTAGGCAACCGGCATGAAAATTTCCTGATATAAAGCTATGCCACTGCTTCGCTCAACCTTTCCCCGTTGATGACAGAGTCAATATCTTCTGAGAGCAAATCCAGGAAGATCTCACAGTGTTCTTCTGCATATTTATGTGGGCTAAAATCCTTATCGGGAAAAGCCGAGGATGTTATTATCTCATGTATAAGACATTTCACATCATCCTTTGAGTAACCTTTGAATTGCAAAGCCCGCAATACATACTCATCCATATTGGCGATATTTCGAGCATTTATTACGCCACCTATGCGGTTGTAAAAAACATCACCAAAACATATAACGGCTTTATCATGGAATATTGCCTCTAGCCCCATGCTAGAAGAGATAGTCACCACACCACACGATCCCTTGATTAGGTCATGGGGGTTTAACTGATGGCTCACCAGCATCACATTATGGTGCTTGACCACTTCATCATAAAAACTTCTCTCTCTTCTACCTATAGAAACCTTATGCTCTTTCACAAGTAACACACAGTCTGAAGGCAATGACTTTGAGATGAATTCTATAATCTGAAGCTGATTATTTATCCAACGCCCCTTTATAAGGGTTGATGCTTCTGGATGAAAATGCAGCGGATAAATAAAGTACTTCAAGCCCGTATTTGACAAAGCCTCAAGGTCAGCTTCATTCTTTTTCAAGCATGAAGCGTATCTTGAAGCATTGATTATGCGAATCAATCTCTTCATCAACGCATTAGAGGGGTTCTGGTATGCGTGAAAGGTTGTGTTTCTATCCTTTAGCACCAACATCTTCCCCAAAGTGAGGATGTCTTGCTTACTAGCCACCTTGAAGAAGCGCCTATTGGCAACCATGTATGATGGTTGAACCTTTTCCTTCAAGTAACTTTCTATATAGGCATCGGCTTCATACGTGGACTTAGCCTTGTTATGCGAGCTTTTCTTGACAACATGACCATCTGGACCGTCAGAAAGGTATAAACCGGTGCCGATCCTGCTCCGCACGGGATACCTGAAAGGCAAGCCATTCTTTTTCGAAAAAAAGTATAAAAACATGCTCAAAAAGTCATCCAGCCCTTCTGACACCACCATCTCAATCGGCTTGAATGAGTGAATCTCTTCTATCTTTAATGCCATCACAACAGCAGTACGGAATGCATCCTGCTTGCCAAAGCGATCGAAATTACGCTCAGCATGAATCAAACCTGACAAGACGAACTGATACTCATCTTCCATCCGCCTCGCTTGCTGAAGGCACTCTTTCTCACTGAAACGCTCTCTCGAATCAAGAACATCTTTAAAATAAACAGCATGATCAAAGACAGATAAGTCATTGTCACCCTTGTTACAATATGAGAAGCAAGACAAGTACACATCCTTGCTACGCGAGTCTTTCTTGAACAACTCCATACAGTCAGAAAAGAAAGGCTCACTCACTGACAGAAGAAAGAAAATATTTTTCATCCTAAACGACTCCCCAGCTACGAAAACTGTTTCTTATTTTATTAAAGGGTATTACAAGCCAACACCACCTACTGGCGGACCTCAATGATCATTGAAAATTTTGAGTTGAATCAGGCCCGCTCTGCCATCCGCTTGAAGGTATCATTACGAATGACCAGGTCCTCAAATCGCCCTTGATCAATAACTCGTCCATCTTTCATTAGGTAGATACAGTCGCACTGCTTCACAGTCGCAAGGCGATGAGCAATGAGAACGATCGTCTTGGTGCCGGAGAACTCATGGATAGCATCCATCACCAACTGCTCAGTGATGCCATCCAAGGCACTGGTTGCTTCATCCAACACGAGTACGTCGGCATCGTGATACAAGGCACGCGCGATACCGATCCGCTGACGCTGCCCGCCAGAAAGCTGGACCCCGCGCTCACCCACATCGGTCTCTAGCCCTTCAGGAAGCTGCGATATCAGTTCGTCGAGATTCGCCAGACTCGCCGCCCGCTCCACGCGTGCGTCATCGATGTCAGATGGCGGAAGTCCAAAAGCAATGTTCTCGCGAATGCTGGTGTCAGATAGGAAAATACTCTGTGGTACCAAGCCAAGACTGTTCTGCCAGGCGCGTTTGTTGATCGCGGTCAGAGGCTCGCCATCAATGAGTACCTGGCCGCTTACGGGGTCGATCAACCCTAGCAAGAGATCGATGGCAGTCGACTTCCCAGAACCCGAGGCTCCAACAAGACCGATGACTTGGTTAGCGGTAATCTTAAGTGACAATCCCGCCACGGCAGACGCTTGTTTACCCGGATATGTAAAATGGACGTCGCGAAATTCTATGGACTGTCGAGGTACCCAGCGGCCAGCTTTCTCGGGATCCGCTCGCTCCTGAACAACACTGCTGACCACACTGGCGTGAAGATCATCACGCATTGACTCGAATGCGGCCAGATTACCACGTACCCGCGAAACACTGGAGTAAATCTGCTGGAAGGCCGGAAGGAGCTTGAAGCCAGCCAGGGCATACACGGAAAGTACTGGCAGGATGGTACCCAAGTTGCCTTGATGAGCAGCCAGGAGATACAGCACAAGGAATATCACTGCTCCAAATGCGACCAGCTCCATAGCAAAGCGCGGCACCTGGCTCATCGCCAAGGTAGTGCCCTGTGCATTGGCAAAGCGTTGGCTTACTTTTTCGAAGCGTTCGGTGAATACGCGCTGCCGCCCAAGCAGGAGTGCATCTTTAATGCCGCCGAAACCCTCCGCCATCAACTTGAATCTTAGCGCCTGGGTGTCCGAAACCGTTGTCCCATTGTTAATCAAACGACGGCGCACTGTGCGGTAGAGAAGAAGATAGGCGGTGGTGAAAATCAACAAGCCAACTGTTGCCACTAGCGGGTCATAAACGAACAATACTGTTGCCATCAGGCTTGCCATTACAGCGTTGGCATTCATGTTCATCAATGGAATTATCACAGAGACGGTAACCCGCTGGCATTCTTGTGCTATTTGTTTTGAAAGCTGACTGCTACTGCCATTGGCGTGGAATAGCCAAGGCTGGTACATGTAGTGTTTAAACAAGCGGCTAGAAAGCTCCGCCCCGACACGGTGACCAAACATCTCTAGCTGCCAGGTGGCAAATATGGATATTAGCGTGGTAAGACTTAGAAGCAACAGCACACCAACGCCAAACCAGAAGATAAAATCAGTGGGGGAAGATGCCCCGCTGGCACGATAGATTTCAGCCCACAGCGAATCACCTTCGAGTCGACTCATATCGCCGACCAGGGCCATGAAGGGTCCAACAGAGACAACACCTGCCAGCTCAGAAAAAGACATGAAAACGACCAGCACCTGCATAACGAGGAGTTTAGAACGCTGTTCCTTGTTTAATAGTGAATACAGTTCTTTTATACTTTTCAACATTTCACTCACCCCAAGGCAGGGTAGAAATTCTTTCGAAGAAGAGCAGAAGCTTCCGAGAAACACAGAATTTCAAACAACCAACCTTCTAAACCAGCTAAAAATCAGGTCATTTCCAGCAAGCCATGACCGACCCATTTTTTGAGGTAGTTCTCGACCATCGATAGTGGTAGGCCAACACGCTCAGCTAGTATATTGATACTCGTAGGCCGATTAAGGGTTGGGATGGTATCCATCAGCAATCGCATGCGACGGCGCTGTTCGTCAGGCATATCGCCAAAGGCGACCTGTCCAGGGTCAATGTACAGATCATATTCGGGGTTGGACAGGCAGATGTTGCCTGAGAAACGCTTGCGGATGATGGGACTTGACTCCAACGTCTCGACAGCATCCAGCAGCACCTTCACGGCCTCTTCCAACCTTTCGGTTTTCATCAAGTCCAGATTATCGTGATCGGTGTGATATTCGGGATACGGGAAGCGTGATAATGATGCCATGGGAATGCCATAGGCTTCCCAGATGTACTCGTCGTTAAGTAACTCGCTTTCAAATTCGCCGGTATGATGTTCACAATCATTAGATACTAGCGACTCGGCCACTGCTAACTCTATGTTGGACTCTCGATGACGAGAATGCTGAAGGGCCAGCTCGGTAGGAGAACCTAGCATTTCCAGCATTATTCCTTCTAGCAAATGCTCTTTCTCTTCGCTAGCGAGGTGGCCCAGATAATACTCATTGCCGATGATTCCTGGTGCCAGTACCAGACGGTAGCTGAAGTTGGTCTTTTCCTCTCGCCGGCGTAATGCCTCAAACAGGGACACTCCCACCGCTACACCGGATAGGCCGTCGTTAGCCACACCGGGGTGGTCCAGGTTGGCAGCAAAAATGATCGTTTCAGGGGATTTCCCTTCGAGGGTATAATCTATCACCCGCAATATCCCCGGCGCCTCTTCAGTCTCAATCAGAACATCGTACTCCCCTTCATGTAGGCCGTCGTAGAAGGTTTTTGGCACACAGAACCCCCAGTCTCGCTGCCAACTACGAAAGAGCTGACGGAAGTGGAAAGGGACAGCATCGGGGTAACGGTGATCGTAATGGAGGTGACGCCGCAGTTCCTCGCGATCCACGGTGCCACTGAAAGAAGTGGAGAGAGCCATGACGGCCAGCGGATGTCCGCTCTCGTAGATCGTTTTTCCCTGATAATCAATTCTAGCGGCTTTGATATCCCATTTATTGGGAATCACCCAACCGTTGTAATTATTATCAGCAAAATAGGTATGCTCTCGAAATGGCAGAATGTCCTGCATGTAGCGAATGGTATCGTCAAAGTCGCTGGAGCAGACTACGCGATTGAGCGGTGTCAGGTCGGATAGCAGTTTCATCATGTCAGTCATGGGCGGTCCTGTTACGACGACTCATATGAGTTTACGCCTCGAGTTGATGGCCATCGCTGGCCGGCGCACTGTGAGCGGAATAGACATCTAGCGAACTGGGCAAGTCGTTCGTATCCAATCTGGGCAGGCATAGAGGGTCTGTTATCGCCAGATCTGCCACACCGACATCGACCGTCAGCCCCAGTGCACAGCCCCTTCTCCGCAATAGCGACAGCAGAGCTTCGTTATAGCCCCCGAAGGGGTAACACATGACCCACTCCTGTTGCGCTGCACCAATATCAGCCAGGAATTCCAGACTGGTTTCGACTTCACGGAGCTGTTCTTCACCACTAAGTGTGTTCAGCCACAGATGTTGATCACCGTGACTGCCAATGAACATGCCAGCATCAAGCAAATCCCGAAGCTGGCTATCAGTCATGTACAGTTCGGTAGCAAAATCACGCTCATCTTGGGTTACGAATTGACGAAAAAGGCGATCAATGAGGGGGCCACGCATTGGCGCCGGCAGTCCCTTCTGCAGGATGCGCTTGATGAAGGTCACCTCGGCACTGTCGTAGCGGCTTTCTCTTGAAAAAGTCTCAAAGTATTCCGCATTACCCAGCAAACCATATTGCTTCCGGTTGACATCCATCTCGACAAAAATCTCGTCGACCAACCGCTGTGGATTGGTGCCACTGGCAAGGGTGAAGTGGATCTTGTTGACGTCTAACACTCGACCATCCCTCACCGCACAAGCGGGGGGAAAGAAACTACCTTGCACGCCTCGCTCTACCAGCACCGGCAAGACATGCTCGTAGTGATCCCGGTAGCCATCATCAAATGTCAGCAGGATGGCTTGCTCCGGCAGCCTGGCCTCGCCCCGGCTCGCAGCGATGACATCTTCCATAGTCACTGCTGTGTAGTGGTGCTGTATGAAATCAAGCTGACCGCGAAAATTGTCGAGCTCAAGGGCCTTGATCTCTGGATAGCGGGACTCTTTCAGGGGACGGACATAGTGATACATCACGATGGTGAGATTATTCGCCATGATCGTCGCTACCTAGTCGTTGTGTTGTTATCGAGATATTCTGCGGGCTACCAGGCACTGAGTCCGCCATCGACATACAGGCACTGACCAGTTACGTATCGCGAAGCGTCAGAAGCCAGGAAAATAAGGGCTCCCACTAGGTCACCGGGCTGCCCCATCCTTGCCAGTGGCACTCGCTGGGAGTAACGATCCACGAATGCCGCGTTCTGACCGCTTTGGACTCCACCAGGAATCAAGGTGTTGACCCGAATACCGTGCGGCGCCCAGTTAGTAGCAAGATACCTTGCAAGGCCGGACACACCCGCCTTGGAAGCGGCGTAGACAGGTGGCGTGTTGATGGCAACCCCTAAGTATTCGGATCCTTCATAAATGCGAGGGTCGCTGCCTAACTCGCCATAGATGGAGCCAGTATGGATGATACTTCCTCCCCTACCCTGCTCAATCATGCGGCGCCCCACACTGCGCGACACCAGAAATACACCATCCAGATTGACAGCCATGATCTTTCTCCACTCCGCCAGACTGTATTCTTCTACCGGCGTGAAAAAGGCACTGAGATCATCGGACTTGCTGGCCGCATTATTGTGCAGAATGTCGATGGCCCCGAAGTGTTCCAGAGTACTAGTGACCAGTGCCTCCACCGAAGCTTCATTGCTGACATCACAAGGCAGACCGATACAACGCACACCTGTACCTCGTCCCAGCTCAGTTGCATAGTGCTGCGCACTCACTCCATCCAGATCGGCCACCACCACATTGGCACCAAATTCGGCCAGGGCTTGGCAGAAATGCTGTCCCAGAATGCCGAGCCCACCTGTAACGATTGCGACGCGGCCCTTGAGATCAAATAGGTCATAAAAGGTTGTCGAATCCATCTAGTGACACCTCCCTTCGGTTATGGAGCGCCAGTTTTCCAGCGATCAATGTGCGAATGACGTCGAGTGTCTCAACTGCAGCAATCGCAGGTTTTCCTTCGACGATCTGTCGCCAGAAAGCCCAGAGCGTGCGGCGAAACATTGAGAAATTGTCGGTAACATCGAAGCTTGAGATATGCTGGCTACCCATCATTTCTACGCGGAATATTGCCGGCACTTGCCCAAGTGCATCTATGTGGACCTGCACACCGTCCCCCATTACCACGACCAAAGAATCATGGTCTGTTGGCAAGGCGCTTACCGATATCGGGCGTGATGGCATCATTGGCAGGATGGCGTCCAGAAGATGCACGCCATAACGCTCCCAATCGTTAACAATGGTTCCACGCACTAGTCTCATCTCACCGTGATTGATCTGCCCTGCTCTGCATGCATCCAGCTCTTTTGCATAGCGCATCCCTGAACAGGACATCAATAAGCCGCTCTCCAGGTAAGGCGTGAACCAGCGCAACTCATCTAGATCCAGTGTCAGAGGTTTATCGATAAATACGGGGATACCGGCTTCCAGAAATGGCTTGGCCAGAGGGAGGTGAGAGGTGTGATCGTCCCGAGCGAGGATCACCGCATCCACTTCACCCCACATATCGCTAGGTGACGAAATGGCATGCGCAATGCTTGCGGCCCTGCATAGCGACGCCGTTTGTTCGGCATGCTGAGTCCAGGCATGGGTGATGCGCATATCGCCCACGCCGAATTCCGAGCCATGGCGGCGACGCACATAGTCATAGATGCCTGGCCAGCCGGAATGACGCATTCCACTGTCTGAGTAACCATTAATGATCGCGGAAAAAGAAAACGGATGGCCGTTACCATCACTCATTCCCAGCATGCCGACACGCGTAACCATGGGGTGTACGCCTCTAAATTAAGGGCAGGAGTTGGGTATTTCGAGACTGAATAGGGGGTTAGGGCTCAAGTCAGCAGGCGCACGTTCTCACGCGCCATACCGGCGAGCCGATGCGCGCCGATGCGCAGGCGGCTTCTGAGCCCCTCTCCCGCCTGCAGGTGTGCCTTGACCTCTGCCATCAGGTCATCAAACTGATCCTCGATCGCGAATGGATCGAAGCCCCGCTGCGGCATGTCCGCCTGCTTGAGAAAGGCATCCATTTTGACGGTATGCCGATTCAGGGCGATGACCGGTGTACCGCCGCTATGTGCAAAGATGCTGGGGTGCCAGCGAGCGCCAATATACACCTTGGCATTGCCCATCAGATTTACCGCCGATTGGATAGGCAAATTAACACCGGCCAAAGGCAGGTCGAGGCGTTCAGACACGGGCGCCATGATGCTCAGATCCTTGCCCGACGACGCAGTAAGAATGACCTGCCCGACAGATGCCTGCAGCGCTCGACATAGTTTGCTGAAGCTCGGTATCGCATCGAACCCTGGCTTGAGTCCACGAAAATACACCGAGCCTCCACCGATGCAGGCATAAGGGGCCTGCGGGTCGAAGGCCCCACCGCGCAAGACCTCGCCTTCGTGCTCGCCCTGCGGCGATTCCTGAGGTGACCCCAGCCGAGACCACCACTCTGACCCTTGTGGCTGGTACAGATAGGCGGCATCAGACGCTACGCGGCCCAGTCCGCTGGAACAGGCCAGCACCGAGTCTGGCTCGCGAAACACGATGTCATCCAATAACGGATAGACATGGTCGGCGATTTCCCTCAACACCGGGTCGTTCATCACGACACTGTGATTGACTATCGCCGTTGGCTTGCCGAAAAAGCGCTTTGCCAGATAGGCGATGAAATAGATCATGCGGCTTTGCCGAGTACAGTCATAGATGCAACCTTCACCGCTGATTAGCACGACGTCATTGGTGGCCAGAGCGCTATATATTTCCGGAAAGATGACGCCATCCATGACCTCGTGGGCGCTAGACTCAAACTCTTGCCAACAGCTCGGCGCGACATCCTCCACCAGCCCTAATAGAGCCTCAGCGTCTCGAGCTGAAGCAATATCTTCCGTCTGCGCCATACCGATACGGTACTGATACAGCGTCGATTCGACCTGCCCGCCGGCTTCATAAATCAACTCGCGAAGCGCCAAAGAGGTCGCTCTAGCGCCCCAATTCGGGTCATCGGAGGTATCGTTGACCAGGCATACTTTCATTGCGTCTCCCGCCTTCCCAGCTAATGGCTCATCCTCGCTACTCAGGTTCACCAGATCGCCCAGCCACCGTCGACACACAGGTTCTGTCCCGTCATGTAAGCACCGGCATCACTTGCCAGTAGCGCTACGGCGCCCTTCAGGTCCTCTGGCTCGCCTAGGCGGCCGGCGGGGGCCTTGCTCTTCAAGCGCTCCATGAAGGCCTGGTTTTCCTGGGTTACGGTATGCGGGAAGGCACCCGGACTGATGGCGTTGACACGAATGGCATCTGGCGAGAGAAAACTGGCCAGGTAGCGAGTGAATTGCAGGACACCGGCCTTGGCTGCGCCATAGCTGGGCGGGTTGGCATGGTCAGTGCCTTCATAAAGCCGGTAGTCGGGAGCCACATGGCCATACATGGACGAGATATTGATGATATTGCCAGCACTGGCTTTTAGCAGGGGGTGGCACTGTTTCACCATCCGGAATACTGAATTCAGACTGATGTCCACATCGTAGTACCAGTCATCTTCATCGATGCTCTGCCAGCTGTTCTTGCGGCCCGACCAGGCATTGTTAACCAGGATATTCAGACCGCCGCAAGTGTCCTGCAAATACGCTACGCAGCGAGCAACCGACTCCCGGTCGGTAACATCGAGTGCGATTCCCCGGTGCTGCGCGGCTGGCCAACGATCACACCACCCAGCCGCGATCGCCTTGCACCGTTCGGCATCACGGCTGGCAATCACTACGTTGGCGCCTAACTCGGCGAGCGCCTCACCCATGGCGAGTCCAAGATGACCGGCACCACCACTGATGAGTGCGGTGCGCCCCTCGAGATTGAGTAAGTCATACAGAGATCTGTTCATCCTGGCTCTCCCTGGTGATGAATTCCGCGATAAGAAAATCCTGTTCGTTATCGATGTCCAATGATGCCCTTCCATCGACAACCACGGCCCCGATCCGCCCGAACAGCATGCCCCGCGTCGCTTTTGCGAGCGTGTC
This sequence comes from Onishia taeanensis, assembly GCF_013349955.1. Lineage (GTDB taxonomy): Bacteria > Pseudomonadota > Gammaproteobacteria > Pseudomonadales > Halomonadaceae > Onishia > Onishia taeanensis_B. The sequence continues at coordinate 27,761 of NZ_JABVXC010000010.1, forward strand.
GAGGCGGAAGGCATAAACCTCACCGCTGAGCTGAAAGGCCTCCGGCAATTGCTGTCGCGGTAACCAGGGCACGCTGCCCTCGACGAAGGTTTCCGGCATCCCGTCATGGATACGCCAAGCCCGGTGCGGGTTCAGGTCAGCTGGCTTGAACGTTGCCACCGAGTCCAAGCCATCTTGATGCAAGCGTTGCAGGCAAGACTGCACATCGACACCGCGGCGCAGGGGTGCCGTTGGCTCTAATAGGAGTGCATAGGCCGCGTCCTCACCTTCCTGATGAAGGCGATGCGCGAGATCACGCACAGCATCCAGGACCAAGGCGGTATCGGTTGCCAACTCGGCAGGACGAGAAACGGCCTCAGCGCCATACTGGCGTGCAACGACGGCAATTTCGTCGCTGTCGGTGGACACAATGACCCGATCCACTTCCTCGAGGCTCAAGGCCAACTCAATGGTCCAGGCAATCAATGGCTTGCCATTGAGATCACGCAGGTTCTTGCCAGGGATCGTCTTGCTGCCGCCGCGAGCCGGGATCATGGCCACGACGCGTTGGCTATCAATCATTGCGTTCACCTTCAAACAAAGGGCATGCCGTGGCTGTCACGGAGAAGCGTCAAGCGCGTAGCTGCGCCATCGTCTCGCAGTACTGTTGCCATTCACCAGTATCCAACCAGGCCTTGTCGCTGATGGGGTAAACGCCGACACGTCCGCCCCGATCTTTGACGTCCTGGATCAAATCAGTGAGGTGGTAAAATTGGTTTTCGGGAATCAGATTGAGAACCGAGGACTTGAGCACATAAAGTCCGGTATTAACCAGGAAATTGTAATGGGGCTTTTCCCGCATCTCGCACAGCTGGCCATTATCGACGATGTCACAGATGCCATAAGGAATATCGTAATGGCGCAGTGACACCACCATGGTGATATCGTTATTCTCCAGGCTGTGATGCGTCATCAAGGCATGATAATCAGCCTTGATAATGACATCGCAATTGGTCACGATCAGGTCGCCATCAAAGCGACCGATCAGTGCATGCAAGCCCCCACCTGTGCCCAGCGGTTTTTCCTCATGGATATAGCTAATGCGGTAGGCGGGTTCGAGTTCCTCGAAATAAGCCTGAATCAACTTCGACTTGTAATTGACCGACAAGTAAAAATCATCGACGCCGCACTGAACGAATGAGTCGATGATCATCTCGATTGCGGTCTTTTCTCCAACCGGAATCAGCGGCTTGGGCAATACACTGGTGAAAGGCGCAAGCCGAGAGCCTTTCCCACCGGCCATCACCACGACCGGCAAGGCAAGGGGCTCTTGCTGCTTGATGCCTCCTTCCTTTTGAAAGAGGTCTTCCCAGAATAAAACATCGACGATGCAACCATCGTCATCCAGCACCGGCACCGATGTAATCTTGTGCTTCGACATGGCACTTTCGATATCGGCGACGCGATAGCCTTCTCGTGCAGAATAGGGAATGTGGTTACACACATCGCCGACCTGCCCTTCAAGGTCTCCACCACCCAGAATCCAGCGCCGCACGTCACCATCTGTCAGTGTCCCACGCAACTGGCCTTCCTCATTGGTGACGTAGAGAATCTTACGCCGGGTCTCTTCCAGTTGGTGCAACGCCGCAAGAACCTTGCGATGCTCATCAATCAAAAGTGAGTCGAACATCGTATAACCTCCCCTCATTCGTTCCCGGCTGCCATAACGGCATCGATAAACCCTTTTTTGGTCACCCCGGTATCAAGAGGAACGACCTTCAAGGTTTCCTTTATCCGTCGCGAGGTCCAGCCATCACCGTAGCGATCATAGGGATTTTGCAGATGGATGAGTTGCGCTCGGAATTCGGGGCTGAGGGCAAGGTCAATGCCCCGACGAATCTCGTCGACTCGATTGTCCACTGATATGACGTTGCCAGCGGCTAAGCGACCTTCCTGGCGAGACCCGATATTCACGACAGGAAGCCCGAAAGACGGCGCTTCAACCAGACCACTCGAGGAGTTACCCAACATCAGGTCGAGATGGCGAAGGCATCCCTGGTAAACCAGTGGCCCAAGGTTGTCGAAAAGGCGACTGCGGTCAGGATGATCTGCACACCAGCGAGCCAGTGCTTGATTGATATCCCGCCCTTGGGTATCGGCATTGGCCTTGGAAAAAACCACCTGGAGGTCGTCACACGCCTCGAGTGCCTCCAGCAGATTCGCTACCTGTGGCCTGCAGCCGGTCGTCATATCGCTGGTGGCAGGATGAAAGGTCGCGATGGCCGTTGGCCGGTCCAGGGATATGCCGAGAAGCTCTTGCAGGGCATCGCGACTAACCGGCTCACTGCGATGCAGGTGATCCAGGCCCGGCGCACCGTAGTTGAACACCCATGCTGGGTCCTCTCCCATCTGAATGATGCGGCGCCGATACACCTCGGTCGCAGGAAAGTGGATATTGGCAAGCTTGGTGACAGCGTGACGGAAGTACTCATCGAGGGCACCACGGCTGGTTTCGCCACCGTGTAGGTGCACCAGAGGAATACCGTGCGCCACCGCGGCGAGTGCTACCGGTACGATCTCGAACCGGTCTCCCAATAACACCAGCAGATCAGGGCGATCCTCCGCCAAGGCCTCGGCACAGGACAGCATGGTCAGTCCCATCGCCTTGACCATCGCCGTGCGGCTATCGGAAGACAGCAGTACCTCAAGACGGCGATGAATACGGAAACCATCGCGCTCAATCTCGCGAACGGTCTCACCAAATTCGGTCGACAGATGCGACCCGCTGACCGCCAGCATCAGCTCCAGCTCGGGGTCATCGTCGATCTCGCGTAACAGCCAATAAAGCAGGCCATAGTCGGCACGAGTGGTCGATAGGACCCATATCCGTCGATTGCTCACACCAGGTCTCCCCAGCCTAGGAGTTCATCGGCAGCGATGGAGCGAGACGTACGGCGTCCCACCACCATCTCGAGCTGGCTTGGCGCAAGCCCACTCCCCGGCCGCTTCAATGCCAGGTGCTCCAGGGTGATGACCTCTCCCTCGGCAATCGGGCGCTCCGCCGCGATGCTCTTGCGAACGACATCGAGATTAGGGCGCTCGCAGGGAGCAGGACACTTGCGACCGTCGCCCCGGGCGCTTTCCACATGACGGATGGCCTGAACCATCTGGCGGAAATCCCCCGGTGCCAGTGAAGCAGCATGATCGGGGCCCGATAGAGTGGTATCCAGGGTGAAGTGTTTCTCGATCACCGTGGCGCCCATGGCCACCGCAGCGATGGGAATTTCAATACCCGCCGTATGATCGGAGTAGCCCACGCTGACACCAAAGGCACTCGCTAGAGTGTTCATCGCCAGCAGGTTGATCTCTTGATAAGGAGCCGGGTATTGGGTGACGCAGTGAAGGATCGTGATGTCGCCTGCTCCAGCCTCTTTCAATAGGTTCAGCGCAACCTCTATCTCCGCCAGGTAACACATGCCGGTCGACAGAATGACCGGCTTGCCGAAACCGCCGATGCACTTGAGGAGTGGCAGATTCGTGATCTCCCCAGAAGGAACCTTGAACAGACGCATGCCTAGCTCGTTCAGGAAGACGGCACTGCTGGCATCGAAGGGACTGGATAAAAACTCGATGCCGATGTCCCAACAGTGGGAATGTAGATATTGGAAATCGTCATCCGTCAATTCCAAGGCCTTCAACATCGCATACTGGGAATTCGAGCCCGGCACGGCCTGATGCTGGTAGGCGGCCTTAGCGGCATTGCGAGTCACCAAGCGGTCAGCCTTGAAGGTCTGGAACTTGACGGCATCGGCCCCGCACTGCTTTGCAGCCTCGACAAGTTCGATGGCCATGCCCAAGGAGCCATTGTGGTTCACCCCCGCCTCAGCGATCACGAAGGTGGATGGTGACACGTTCATGAGATTCTCCTGGCTGGAACGCCGACATAGGTTCCCGGAGTGCTTATGTCACGGGTCACGGTAGCGCCGGCACCTATCAAACACCCCGCGCATACCCGAACGGAGTGGATAATGGTGGCGCCCGCTCCGATCATGCAGTGATCACCGATCACAACACCGCCGCTGAGGGTGGCACCCGGCGCAACATGAACGTCGTTACCCAGCTCGCAGTCATGGTCGACCGAGGCACAGGTATTGACGATACAAGCCTGTCCCAGGCGGCTGCCGGTGACGACCACAGCGCCATCCAGCACAACGGTCCCGGCGCCGGCACGAACATCGTCATGCACAGTCGCGCCCACCATATAAATAGCCGGAAAGCTAAAACCACGGGCACGGTATTGCTCGAAGCTCGCGAGCCTTGGCCCTTCTACCGATACCTTTCCCATCCCAAGTACTGCGGATGCAGATAGATGAGTCACAGGTTCATGAAATGACAAGTCGGTGCCAAGATAACGAGCGCCCATCAGTCTTCCTTCATCTTGCAACGCCGTATAGCCATAGACCTTATGCCCCAACTTCAGAAGCCCATGAATCAACACCCTAGCGTGGCCGCCGCCCCCCACTACGAAAAATTCACTCACTGGCTCTCCTGGCTATTCAACGGCACAACAGCAGTGCGCTTGATATCGGTAATGATCTTAATTGAAACATCGGCGAGCTCAGGCAGTTGTCCGTCAGCGCCTAGATGTTGTAGAGATGCGCTTTGTAATGGCTCAGGTTGTCGCTTTCAGTGAACCAGGTAATGGTCTTTTCTAGCCCACGACGCAATCCATCCAAGCCTCCATGCTCGGGTTGGTGTCCCAGCAATCGGTTGGCTTTCTCAATGCTTGCCCAGAGCCGCTCCACCTCACTATTTTGAGGGCGCAGCCGCTGCTCATCGGTGCCGATGTCGATCTCACAGCCCATCAGCTCCGCAATCAGGCCGGCGGTATCCCCAATGCTAATTTCGAAGCCACTACCGACATTGATCACTTCGCCCACGGCAGCATCGCACTCAGCCACGCGCATGAAACCGGCCACAGTGTCGGAGACGAAGCTGAAATCGCGGGTCGGGTGCAATGCACCGAGGCTCAGTCGGCGTGCGCCGGCTGCGACCTGAGTGATAATGGTGGGAATCACAGCTCTGGCGGATTGGCGTGGTCCATAGGTATTGAACGGACGAATCAGCGCCACGGGCGTAGAGAAGGAACGCTGAAACGACAGGGCAAGTTGGTCAGCCCCGATCTTCGACGCGGAATAAGGTGACTGCCCTTGCAGAGGATGCTCTTCGTCGATAGGCACGTAACGCGCCGTTCCATACACTTCGCTGGTAGACGTATGCACGACCCTCGCCACGTCCAGATCCCGCGCTGCCTGCACAACGTTCAATGTGCCCTTTATATTTGTATCGATGTAAGTATCGGGCGAGTGGTAGGAGTAGGGAATGGCGATAAGGGCAGCAAGGTGGAAAACGACATCACACCCTTTCATGGCCTGGCGAACCCCATTAGGGTCTCGTATATCCCCAGAAAATATATCCAAATCATTACGGACAACTGGATCACAGTGATCAAGCCATCCCCAGGAGTTGAAAGAGTTATACATCACAAAGGCTCGTACAGAACACCCCTGCTTTACCAACGCCTCTACGAGATGGGAGCCGATAAAACCATCCGCGCCCGTAACAAGGACTTTACTGCCTTTTAGATTCATTTTAATTATCACTATTTCCCAGGAAATAATAGCATGACCCTGATGCACGTCAGGTCAAACCCCACCCAGACCTTCTATAATGATATTTATGAGCACGAACGGGTGGCGTCGCTATGGTTTTACGCCCAATGCAGAATATTTATTTATAGGCATAATTATAATAACCATAGTTAGCGCTCGTCCTGCCCTCCAGAGCGTTGAGTATAAAACCTCGAATTTCCACGCCAGAGGTCTCAAACCGTCGCAGTGCCTGCTTTATCTCTTTTGGCGGGTTATGCCTATAACGCGCCACCATGAGAGAGGTTCCAGCCTGCTTGCCCACTATCACACTATCTGTAACGGCCAGAACGGGTGGCGTGTCAATGATAATCAGGTCGTACTCCTTTCCAGCATCCGCCAGAAAGCTACCAAACCTGCCCTGCATCAAAAGTTCTGAAGGGTTGGGCGGCACTAACCCCCTAGAAACATAAGAAAGTCCATCAATACTCGTATCACGAATCACCTTATTCCATTCAACCTTCCCTGACAGGAAATCTGAAAGCCCGCCTGCTGAATGCTCACCGAATGCTTTATGAATATTCCCTTTGCGCATATCGGCATCGATAAGCAAGACTCGACTGCCTGTCTGAGAACAAACTGCCGCAAGATTCATCGCCACAAAGCTCTTGCCAACCTCAGGGCTAGGCCCACACACCATGATGCAGTTGTTTTTTGATTCCATCATGGCAAAGTGCAAACTGGTTCGCAGTCCCCTTAGCGCCTCGATGGCAATATCCGTCGGCCTTTCCACGGAAAGAATACCCTTGATCACATGCCCACTTCGAGAATGGCTTCTGCTTTTCCGGACTAATTTCTGTTGGTCATCCGATAACGGCACAGTCGCATACACTGGCAGTCCGATACTCTCCAGCTGCTCTGGAACCTCTACCCCTCTATTAATAAAGGCTCGGAGCAATACAATACCAATGGACAAAGTCGCGCCCAGTAGAGTGGCGGACATGATGATCAACCCCTTTTTCGGCGCAATCGGGCTTGGGCTGACCTGTGCAGAGTCAATGATTCTGACATTGCCGATTGTTCCAGCTTTTGCCAAATTCAGCTCCTGAGAACGATTTAGCAAATTGACATATATCGCCTGAGTGACTTCCACATCTCTAGTCAACCTGACAACTTCCTGCTGAGCAGCAGGCATCTTCTCAACACGCGCATTAAGACGGTCTCTTTCATTTCTCAGGAAGTTTTTTTGACGCATCAAGGCTTGGTACGCGGGGTGGTTTCGAGTGAACCGCTGCGCCATCTCCGCTTCTTGGAATTCGACTTCGCTCAATTTTTTCTCAACATCAATCAATTGGGCAATAACGGACTGAGACTCTGAATCAAGGTCCACGCTATCCATCTTGACACGGTATTCGTTCAACTTGTCTTCAGCACTGGATAACTGAGTCCGCAGATCCGGCGCCTGTTCGCTAATAAAGGCCAGACTCTGATCAACTTGTGCCGACTGTCGCTCAACATTCTGCATCAAAAAAGTTTCACTGATAGCATCAAGCAAGCGACGTATTTCGTCGCGATCCGTACCCGTCAGCGTCAAGCGAAGCATGCCTGCATTGCCAACAAAACCACTTCCCGTCTCGGCAACGGAGAGCCTAGAAGACAACGCCTGGATCGCAGTCGACCTCAGCGCCTTAGTAAGGGTAAATTCAGCGCCCTCTGGCGCTGTTATGTCAGACACTCGCAGTTCTATTTCCCCGCCCATAAAACTTGCTTTCTGTCCGCTTACCCCTTCACCCAGCAGCTCATCGCCAAGGAAGAGCTGATACCTCTCCGGACCCAAGGATTTCAATGTCAAAGATCTACCACGCAATGCATCCACGACGGAAAATAGGCCAACGTTAATACTCTCCCCTCCCCATACTGAGGCCTCAACCTCATTGGAAAAAGGGAGATAATCACTATAACGCCCTAAAAAATTCTTCACAGCAGGTACTGAGGAAGTACCAGGGCGAGATATATTTTTCCTTTGGATATACTCTCCAACGAGAGGAAAAGCATGTGGAACGACAAGGGTATCAAGGTTCATCTGATCAACAACTCGTCCTAGCACCATCCTAGAACGAAGAATTTCAACCTCGACCGATGAACCATTGTTTTCTTCTTCACCCAGGACCGTTTTGAGATCTCCAAGCGGATTGACGGAAGAGCGCTTTTCTATCTGGACCAGTGCGTCACCCCTATACACTGGAGTCGACATAAATGCATAAAAAGCCCCACCTAGAAAAAACAAGAATGCCACAGACAATATCCACCACTTATTATCCAGCACAATGCCTAACAAGCGGGAAATGTCTATATCTGAATTTTCATGAGGCACACCGGGAATCTGCTGCATCTTAGTCATAACGGTGCCTTTTGCCTGGCTTATCTTCGCTCAAAGACACCTGCAAAGAAAACCGATAGAAAATAAACTATTTTGCCTAGAAATTAACTTTTGGCAGCCAGAAGCAACCAAACCACTATCAAATATCAGGCACACTATTTAACTGACGACTACAAGTCTTGGAGTCCGTTGTTGGCATCAGATATAGTGATTGGCAGCACGGCAGTGGGCAATAGTAGGCTGATTACATTGTTCCAGCGAGCCAGCGGTGCGGCCGTTACATAAACGACATCTTTCGGTTGCAGCGGAAAGTGGGTGCCCATCGTCAATGCAGTGGCATTACTGATGTCTAACTGATACACGGTAGCCAGCTTTCCACTCTCAGGAGGCTGGACGCGTATCACAAATATGCCCGAAGGTTTTGCGGTTGTTTCAATGACACCACCAGCTCTTGCCAGCGCTGTTGTCAATGTTATCCGCTCATTCCCGAGCGCCAGGTTACCCGGCGTGCGCACCTGACCGAGTACGGCGACATTCTGATTCTCGAGAGTCGAAACATGGAGAACATCTCCATCCTTCAGTAACAGATTCTGCGACTGATCGCCCTGTCGCAACAAAGCATACAGGGAAACTTCCTGCTTACCGCCCTTGCGGTTAAGTATCACACTGTGCCAGTTAGCATTATCGGTGGCGCCACCAACTTGACTCACTGCGTCCAGCACAGTCATGGGGACACTGGTAATTGGCAAAGTCCCAGGTGTAGTGACTGCACCACTCACATAGACCTTCTTTGAACGGTAGGCGGCGATATTGACTTCGACCTGTGGATCATTGATGTAGTTTGACAGCCTGCGGGTAACAAGCCGCCTAATTTCATCCAATGACTTTCCTGCAACGCTAACGCTACCGATATAAGGATAGAAAATTGTCCCATTCGGATGTACGGTATTCCCGGTTTCCGCAGCGCTGCGCTCGGCGCCAGCAGGAATGGTCAGCTCCGGATGATCATAAACAATGATGCTCAGAATATCGCCTGGCCCAACGAGATATTGATAATCTTCGAGCTCTTGCTGAAGCGCAGGTGGCACCAAGCTGGCAATATCGCCATTGATTTCTTTCCGATAGGCCGCCACAAGCTCAGGCGTGATCGCTTTGATATCGACCAAGTCATCTATCGGTGGTGTGTCGGTTTCATAGCTAATATGTCCTCCTGGCGCATAGGCACAGCCTTGAGACGCCAAGATAATAACGGACAATAGCAACGAAAGGCCGATGGAAACATAAGCCTTGCCAGCGGGCCTTTGCTGAATTTCCTCAGCATGGAAGGTTTCTTCCATTTCGTACTCCCCTGCGAAATAAAACCACGCTACCGCCACTGAAATCAGTTTTCAGTATTGGCCAAATGCCATATATTCTTATCTTTTTATGTCACCCTGGACCAACCAAGCGGACCACCAGCCAGCTGCCGGGCAGCACCTTCATCAAAGACATTCAGTTACAATAAATGAAGATTGCTTTCACTAGGTTACAAAATAATGAGAATTTCACATCATCATTTTCATCATCAAATGAGTGTGAGGGATCTAATCGTGGCGCTTTGTGCAGGCGGGAGTTCTACTTGCAAACCAGTGGCGGCAGCAAGCAATCTAGCTCTTATTTATCAATAACTTGGGACCAGCCTCACGGTGGCCAATACTTAGTATTAGCTGTCATCAAACTGGCAGGGCATGGCGGCGACAGGCGCCCTCGCCCAGGGTCTAGGAAAGCCACGCGAGGGCGGAGTAAGAACCACTTGAGTGCGTCCTGGCCGCCTTCAACGTAAAGACGTTGACTTTCTTCAAGATCTAGACGCAACTTTCAAGATCTAGACGCAACAAGGCCCGCATTGCGCGGGCCTTGTTGTATGAGGCTCGAAACCTCTAAATGCCTGGCAGTGCCAGGACCAGCAGCGTTAGGCCGGCTGGATGTTCGACGCCTGCAGGCCTTTCTGACCCTGGGTCACTTCGAAGGTCACTTCCTGACCGTCTTGGAGAGACTTGAAGCCTTCCATTTTGATCTCGGAGAAGTGAGCAAAGACGTCGTCGCCACCGTCGGACGGTGCGATGAAGCCGAAACCTTTAGCGTCGTTGAACCACTTGACTGTGCCAGTTGCCATTTTAACGATCCTTGCGCTGTTAGCGCGTTGATACAATTGCCGGGTGTTACCCGATGGAGCAGTGGGTAAACAAGAAAGAAATACACCAGGACGATCAAAGGGGATCGCTTACAACTGACGTTCTACTACTTGCTAACCAACTGAGTACACCTTGAAGCTTTTACCGGCGGAGGTCAACCACCGTTTGCCCTTCCTGGCTCATCCTAGCCAAACATCAAGGAACAACATCAGCACCAAGCCGATCGAGAGGCCCGCAGTCGCCTTTTTCTGGTGGCCGTTGCGATGTGTTTCGGGGATGATTTCATGACTGATGACATAGAGCATGGCGCCGGCCGCAAAGGCTAGCCCCCAGGGCAATAGCAATGACGACAGCGTGGTGATGCCCGCGCCTAATAGTCCGCCAAAGCATTCAACCAGGCCAGTGATGGCCGCAATGCCCCATGCCTGGTGCCGCCGATAGCCCTCCCCCATCAGCGCCACGGCTACCGCCAGTCCCTCCGGCATATTCTGTATTCCTATGCCGATGGCAAGCGGCATCCCACCGCTGAGCCCGCCCGACCCGAAACCGACGCCTACCGCCAGGCCTTCCGGAAAGTTATGGATCGTGATCGCCATGACGAATAACCAGACTCGCCGCAGGGATACACTCGCTGGCCCTTCTGGCCCCGTCTCGAAATGCTCATGCGGCAAGAGCTCATTGAGCAATGCCACAGCACCAATGCCCAGAAGCACCGCCACGGACACGATGGCCGCCGGAGTCATGCCGTCCCCATAGCGCCCACCAGCCGCATCCAGCGCAGGAATGATCAACGAGAAAAAAGATGCCGAGAGCATGACGCCCGCAGCAAACCCCAGCGACAAGTCGCGCTTGGCGGGCGATGGAATACTGCCGAAGAGAACAGGCAGGGCCCCGATGGCCGTCATCAGGCCGGCGACAAGGCTACCCAAGGTGCCAAGCATCAAAGGAGATAAGCTACTGATATCTGTCATTAGGCGAACATGGCTCCTGGGGCTTTATCCTGAGAGGGGGTACGCGGCAATCCGTCTTGATAGCGGACGCGACTCAGACCGAGTTGAACATACGTTGTCAGGCAGTCGACATTATTTCGTGCCAGGCATCCATCCGGCATGGCCCTATCCGCCGACACCGGCCACTAGCCACGGCAATATCTCGTTGAAGAGAGGGGGCAAGCCTCGAAATCGCATAAAAGCAAAAATATTTGCATTAAAGCAAATTCACTCTACCATCACGGACATATCCATGCGTTGGCTAGAGGATCCCCAATGCCCCCAGCACCGTCTGAAGGCTCGTCCTGTAAAGATGCTCTTCCTCCTCATGACCTTGCGACACTGGCACGCTTGGTCGAGGCTGCGCGTCGGGGCGATAAAGACTGGCAAAGCGCGCCGCTTCCTAAGCTTTCAGCCCGGGCGCTTACGCTGCTGGAGAGTTTTCTGGCCCAGCCCCAGCAGGTCAGCCTGAGCAGCATCTCAACGCTTGCCGATGACCATGGGGTCAACCCCTCGACACTCACCCGACTGTGCAAGGCCCTGGGGTTCGACGGCTTCAAGACCTTCCAGGCCCTTTTCCGTGAAGACCTTGCCGACAGCAGTTTCTATTCAAGCCGTGCCCAACGCCTAATCGGTGATACCAAGCAGAGCACACTTTCGAGCGCCATGGCTGCAGATCAGGCCATCTACCAAGCCGAGCACGACAATGTTACCGCATGCGTGGAAGCGCTAGATGACGCCACGCTGGATGCTGCCTGCGTCCAACTGATCAGCGCCCGGCGAGTGCATATCGTAGGATTACGCGCGAGCTTTGCCGCCGCGCATTACCTGGCCTACTACCTGGATTATCTGCGCGATGACGTCCACCTGATTGCCTCCACTGCAGGCGTCGATGTCGAACGCGTGCTGGACTTGGACGAGCGAGACTGCGTCGTCGCCATCGCCTTTCGCCCAGAGAGCCGCAGCACGCTGGATTATGCCCGTGCCGCCGCCCACCAGGGCACGCCGATCATCGGCCTGACCAACCATCCACGCGGCGAAATCCCGGGGCTGAGCAGCTTAACGCTGGTCGCAGCGGCTGCCGGCCCCTTCTTCTTCAACCCGATGAGCTCGCTATTCCTGTTGATCGAAATGTTGCTCTCCCGGCTGGCCACTCGCCAGGGACAGGACGCCATCAAGCGAATCCGGCGCCGTGAGGCACTGATCGCGCGCCTTGGCGTCGAGTAACGAAGACCCGCATCCCATGTCACCCCACACCCACCCGACACCACAGACAAGAGCAACGCCTCAGGAGGCTGCCATGCCCTCTCCCTCGTCCAACCACCAGGTTCCCCCCGCACCCGTCAGCAAGTCGACATTGACGCAACGCCTCAATGCCGGCGAGGCTCCCCGTGCCTCAGACACGTTGCTGATCAATGAGCAGACACGGTTGCGCGAGGCCGGCGGTGAGCGGATCGTGAAGTTTGGCTTCGGGCAGTCGCCCTTCCCAGTCTTCACTCCAGCCGTCGAAGCCCTGGCCGCCCATGCTGCCGACAAGGCCTACCTGCCGGTCCAGGGCCTGGCTGAGGCCCGTGAAGCGGTGGCTGCCTTTCATCGCGAGGTGGACGGCGTCGACTGGCAAGCCGAGGAAATGCTTCTGGCCCCGGGCTCAAAGCTTCTGCTGTTCGCTCTGATGAAGGCACTGCCCGCCGACGCCGAGGTACTGATTCCTGACCCCGCCTGGGTCTCCTACGCGCCTCAGGCGCGGATGTGTCATCTTGCCACCCGCCGCGTGACGTGCAGTTTCGAGAGCCGCTGGCAGATCAACGCTGCCTCGCTCGAGGCAGCCCTATCCGATCGCGACGAACCGAGCAACCGGGTGCGCCTGCTGATTCTCAACCAGCCCGGCAACCCCACCGGCCTATCGCTTGATCATGCCGAGCAGGCCAAGCTTGCTGACGTGGCTAGACACCATGACCTGCTGGTACTATCCGACGAGATCTACGGCGTGCTCGACCATGACGGCAGCCATCGCGCCTTCGCCCGGGACTACCCGGAAGGCACCGTGACCACCACCGGCCTGTCGAAATGGTGCGGCGCAGGCGGCTGGCGCTTCGGTGCCATGCATGTGCCGGCTGCGCTGGGCGAGGCGCTGTTCTCACGGTTGCTCGGCATCGCATCCGAGACCTGGTCGAGCGTTGCAAGCCCTGTGCAACAGGCGGCCTGCGTTGCCTACCAGCGCACACCGGCACTGGAGGCCTATATCAATCGTCAGCGTCAGATTCTCACCGAGGTCGGTCAGTGGGCCGCTCAAGAGCTCGATGCCGCGGGTATCCGCACCCATGCGCCCGACGGCGGCTTCTACCTCTACCCGGATTTCGAGGCGCACCGCCAGGCTCTTGCCCAGCGAGGCATCACGACCGGTAGTGAACTGACCCAGGCGCTGCTCGAGGAATGCGGTGTAGCGCTGCTGCCAGGCGCCGCCTTCGGCGCTCCAGCCGAGCGACTCACGGCACGCCTGGCCTACGTCGACTTCGATGGCGAGGCTCTGCTCGCCACCTCAGGCTCCGTGATCGCAGATCCCGGCCTCGAAAAGGTCCGCGATGGCATTCACGCCCTGACCGTCTTCGTGAAGTCACTCGAAGGCGGATCAACCGCGGCTAGCAATGCCTGAAGAGACGAGCTATTGACGTCTTGCGTGCTTGGTGCGGGCGGTGGCCTGGGCAGCCCAGGGGTCTTCGGGCCAGGGGTGCTTGGGGTAGCGCCCGCGCATGTCTTTGCGCACCTCGAAATAGCCATTGGCCCAGAAACTCGCCAGATCCCGAGTCACCTGCAGGGGCCGGCCCGCCGGCGACAGCAGGTGTAGCAGCACCGGCACTCGGCCACCGGCGATACACGGCGTTTCGGCAAGCCCGAACAGCTCCTGCAGCTTGACCGCCAGCACCGGTTCGGCCCCGGTATAGTCGAGACGAACCCTGGAGCCACTCGGCACGGACAAGTGGGTCGGCGTCAAATCATCGAGAGCCTGACGCTGCGGCCAGTCGAGTCGGTCCAGCAGGATGGTTGCCAGCGGCAGACGGTCGAGCTTGTCGAGCCGTCGCACCCCATCGAGGTAAGGTGCCAGCCAGTCCTCCAGATCGCCGAGCAGAGCCGGCTGGGACCAGTCGGGCCAGGGATCGCCCAGGGTCCGCCGCAGCAGGGCGACTCGCGCCAGCAGCTGCTCGGCCTTGGCATCGAGGGCCAGGTGACCGCGGCGACGCACTGCCGCCAGCAGCGCCTCGCGCACCGCCTCGGCGGGCAGGGTCGTCAAGGGTCGACGCTCCAGCACCAGCTCCCCCAGCGAGCGCACCTCCTCGCCGATCAGCCGTCCCTCTTCCTCGTTCCATTCAAGCCGAGGGCGAAACATGCGGGTCTGGGGAAAAAGCGTCTCGAGACGCGATAGACTGAGGGCCGCACCGCGATAGATCTTCGCCCCCTGCGCCTGACCGTCCAACTCCGCTGCCACCAGCGCCTCACAATGGGCAAGCGGATGATCGGCATCGAGCAGCGCCAGGTTGCCGGCGGCCAGCTTGAAGCGCCCTGGGGCCTGGAAGAGCGCCACCCGCTCGGGATAGGCCAACGCCAGCAACGCGCCAAGCAGCTCCTGTGACGCCACCTTGAGGCCGCACTGAGCCACACCGGCCAGACGCTTGGCATCCCGGTACCACTGCACATCGCTGCCGCGGGTATCGCGATCGGGCAACTGCGACAGCGTCACCGAAAGATCACGCGCATCGCCACCTGCCCGGGATTCGAGTAGCGCCGCTAGCCAGCAGGCCAGCGGCATGACACCCAGTTCGTTCGCTCGCTCGAGCATCACCGCCAGGCGCGGATGACAAGGCCAGCGGCTACAGCCACGCCCCAACGCCGTCAGCCGGTGCTGGTCATCGAGCACGCCAAGCCGCACCAGTAGCGCGCGTCCCGCCGCCAAGGGCCCGGCAGGCGGCGGCGTAACCCAATCGAGCATCCCGGCATCTTGAATCCCCCAGCGCGCCAGCTCGAAGGCCAGCGGCGCCAGGTCGGCTTGCAAGATCTCGGGGTCACCGTGAGCCGGCAACGGCTGTTCATCGGCCCATAGTCGGTAACATACCCCCATCCCCTGTCGAGCGGCACGGCCACGCCGCTGATCAGCGCTGGCCCGGTTGAGGCGCTGGGTGGCCAATCGCGTCAGGCCAAGGCGAGGCTGAAAGACCGGCACCCGCTCGAAGCCGCCATCGATCACCACTCGCACGCCATCCACGGTCACACTGGACTCGGCGATGGCGGTGGCCAACACCACCCGTCGTCGTCCCTGATCGTCTCGGCTCAGTGCCTGTTGCTGCTGCGCCAGGGGCAAACGGCCATGTAGCTCGAGCAACAAGACGTCATCACCGAGGCTCGATAACGCCCGCACCAGGCGGCGAATCTCGCCGACACCGGGCAGGAACACCAGTAGGTCACCCTCATTCTCAGCCAAAGCCTCACGCACGACCGCGGCCTGCTGACGAGCAGCATCCTCACGCCCATTCACAGGTCGGTAATGCGTGGTGACCGGATAAGTGCGGCCGGGACAATCGATCAGTGGGATCGCATCACCCAGCACTTGCTTCAGCGCGTCCACGTCCAGGGTCGCCGACATCACCAGCAAGCGCAGATCATCGCGAAGCCCCTGCTGCGCATCCAGGGTCAGCGCCAGCCCCAGATCCGCCTCCAGGCTGCGCTCGTGGAATTCATCGAAGATGATCCCGGCCACGCCCTCGAGCATCGGGTCATTCTGCAAGAGACGCGTCAGCACTCCCTGGGTGATGACCTCTAGCTTCGTATTGGGCCCCACCCGACTCTCGCCCCGCATGCGATAGCCCACCGTCTCGCCAAGCGGCTCACCGAGCTGCTCGGCCATGTAGCGCGCAGCAAGCCTTGCCGCCACACGGCGCGGTTCGAGCAGCAGCAGCTTGCCTTGACGGCACCAGGGCTCGTCGAGCAGGGCAAGCGGCACCCGAGTGGTCTTGCCGGCGCCGGGCTCGGCAACCAGCAGGGCCCGGGAATGCCCGGCCATCGCTTCACGGATAGCCGGCAGACGGTCCTCGATGGGCAGCGTGGTGGGTGCACCAGTCATGTGAAAGCCATCATAAGTCGGTCGCCATTGAGCTGTCGTTCATGTGGCATGCGTATTTCAGGCGCCAGCCAGTTTCCAGCCAAGCGTCTCTCCCGCCATAAGCGGCACGATCACCTCATCGCCGACATAGTCAAGCGCGTCTGGCAGCTGCCAGTCCTCACGCATCAGAGTGACCGTGCCCTGGTTGCGCGCCAGTCCATAGAAGTCCGCACCGAAGTGGCTGGCGAATCCCTCGAGCTTATCCAATGCACCTGCCTGCTCAAAGGCGGTCGCGTAGAGTTCCAGGGCTGCGGGGGCGGTGAAGGCACCAGCACAGCCACAAGCGGACTCCTTAGCCCCCCTTGCATGGGGCGCGCTATCCGTGCCCAGAAAGAACTTGGGAGAACCGGAGGTCGCCGCTTCGATCAGCGCTGCGCGATGAGTCTCACGCTTTAGCACCGGCAGACAGAAATAGTGCGGGCGGATACCGCCGACCAGCATATGGTTGCGGTTGAACAGCAGGTGGTGCGCGGTGATGGTGGCGGCGACATTATCCGACGCCTGGCGCACGAAGTTCACCGCATCCGCGGTGGTGATGTGCTCGAACACCACCTTGAGGCTCGGATGGCGCTCGAGTAGCGGTGTCATGACCTGATCGATGAAGATGGCCTCACGATCGAAGATATCGATCTCCGGCGAGGTTACCTCGCCATGAACCAGCAGGGGTAAGCCCATACGTGCCATGGCGCCGATGGCCGCATCGCAGTGGCGAATATCAGTCACGCCAGAAGATGAGTTGGTGGTAGCGCCAGCAGGATACAGCTTGACCGCCTTGATCACACCGCTAGCCACGGCCCGCTCTATTTCTTCAGCCGGGGTGTTGTCGGTGAGGTAGAGCACCATCAGCGGCTCGAAGCTCACCCCTTCAGGCAGCGCTGCCAGGATGCGTTCCCGGTAGGCCAGTGCCTGCTCGGTGGTAGTGACCGGTGGAGTCAGGTTGGGCATGATGATCGCCCGGGCAAACTGGCGAGCGCTGTAGGGCAAGACCGCCTCAAGCGGTTCGTCATCGCGCAGGTGCAGGTGCCAATCGTCGGGGGTGGTGATGGTCAGTTGATTCACGGCGGATCCTGTGTAGTGGATGGCGGGGGCATAGTATAACGTCTCGCCCCCACCGCGTGGCCCCAAGACGATCCGACAAACCCGGTTGTTAGCGGAAGCGGCTAGCCTTCAGAGCGGCAACACTTACGCTAACGGCTTGCGACAAGTCCCATCGGGTTACGTATTATGGTGGCCTTTATTTAGGGAGAGACAACATGCCAAGGGTTCGCCAATCAGCCGATATCATTGCCGCCCTGGAGGGCGCCATGTGGCTGGCCCTGGCCTGGTCGGTCAGTTTCTCGGTCTGGGATGGCTCGGCGATGCCAACGGTGGCGGCCTTGACCCTGGTCGCGACCATCCTAGTGGTCAGTTGGGGCCACCGCCCGATGCGCATCACCCTGCGCCGCTTCCGGGTCCGCCGTCGGCGCACTGAGATGCAGATGCACCTTTTCGCCCTCCCCTTGCTGATGGCGCTATTCTTTGCAGTGGTGGTCGAGGGACTCCTGGCTACGCCGCTAAGCGGCAGCCAGAAAATGCTGATGGTCAATATCCTCGCGACGGCGGCCTGGGTAGTTTTTGTATTGACGCAGGCCTTCAAGTCGCTGCTGTTCACCCTGCGCAGCAAATTCAAGGCGAAGGCCGGTGACAGCGCCAAGACCCTGAGCGACAAAAAGTAGATAAACTTCGTTCCCAGCACTAAGCTTTAAGCTGATTAATGGCTGACTCTCCCGGGGTCCACGCAAAGGCGAACATCACATGACGCCCCCAACGTTGAGCCGCTGGCTAATTCATTTGACGTTGCTCTGTCTACTGGGCACTAGCTTCTCGGCATTGGCCGCCAAGCCTGACAACCGCTCGATCTACGCGGACGCCGAAGGCGGCGGCCTTACTCTGGACAATGGTCTGACAATTGGCGGAAGCCAAGTGAGTACTGCCAACGGCGATACCAGCGGCTTTCGGGTAATGGCAGGCTATTTCTTCTCTCGCCTTCCGCACCTGGAATTCGGCGCAGAGCTTGCATACCTAGAGAGCAACAATGTCTCTGTATCACTCGATGGCTCTCCCACCCTCCTTGACACCATTAGCGTAAACGGCAGCCTGCTGGCCGGTGTAAAAATGGGGCGAGTGGGCGTCTTTGCCAAATCTGGGCTCGCAGAATGGCGCGGAGACACCAATTCCCCCGATTCGTCAGGGTCCCTAGGTGGTACCGCTCCTCTCTACGGCATGGGGGCCAACATGCGGCTACACCGCTCCTTGATTGGGCAAATGGAATACGAGGTCATCGACTCCAACGACCTCAAGCACCTGACCATGGCCACCGCCTCACTGATTTTCCGGTTTTGATCTAGCAAAGCCGAGTGGCTTTTCTGGCCTTTCTCTCTAGAACTCTCTCTAGAACTCTCTCTAGAACCCTCTCTCCAGAACTTTCTCTCCAGGCCTGCCACTCAAGACTTGCTCTCCATCACGCGCGCTCAATTCAGGCTCTCTCAATCCAGGCCCCAATACGCAAAATCACACCGAGCAAGATAACGGTATACTTACTCGGTGTGGATCGCCTTAAAAAGCGGCGATTTCTTCCTCGCTTAGGTGTCGCCACTCTCCGGGAGCCAAGGCGGCATCCAGCTCAATCGGACCGATGGAGGAACGGTGCAGGCCCGTCACATGATGACCGATCGCGGCGAACATGCGCTTGACCTGATGATACTTGCCTTCGATCAGTACCAGCCTGGCCTGATGAGAGCCAAGCATCTCGAGCGTGGCCGGCTTGGTCGGCTGTTCCTCGCCGTCAAGCAGCACACCCTCCTGAAATGCCTCTATCGCACGCTGGACTTCCTCACCGTGAAGCGACTCGGCAAGGGTCACCTCATAGACCTTCTCGCAACGCCGCTTGGGCGAAGTGATGCGATGCGACCATTGACCATCGTCCGTCATCAGCACCAGGCCGGTGGTGTCGACGTCCAGGCGCCCTACTGTGTTCATCCGCTCTGCCTTGGGCAGCTCGATGAGCTCATGGGCCAGAGGGTAAAGACCGCGACGAGCGCTGCACTCGACGCCGGCGGGCTTGTGAAGCATCACATAGCGTACCCCAACCAATGCCAGCGTCTGCCCCAGCCAGCTCACCGTGTTGTGCGAGCCGACCTGGGTAGCCGGGTTCTTGACGACGACACCATCGACCATGACTTCTTCCCGATGCATGGCCTTCTTGGCCAGACTGCGGGTCAGGTCGGTGGTGTCACTGAGAAACTTGTCCAAACGCATTAAAGAGAAACCTCAAAATCATCGGCATCCCGCCAGGCGGGAAACTTGTCGCGAAAATCCTCGAGCGGCTGTCGTTCGAGAGTCGCGGTGTACAGAAAAGGCTGATCACGGGGACGGTCGACTATGGACTCGCCCTTGAAATCCAACAGCATGGAATCACCGGCATAGGCAAGACCCTTGGCATCTTCACCAACGCGGTTGACGCCAATCACATAAGCAAGATTCTCGATCGCCCGGGCTGCCAGGAGGGTGCGCCATGGCTGGCGGCGCGGCGCCGGCCAATTGGCGATGCACAGCAGTACGTCGTACTCGAAATGCTCCTCGTGATCCGGATGCTGACGCACCCATACAGGAAAGCGCAGGTCATAACAGACTGACAGCAGCAGTCGGAAGCCTTTGAGTTCGACGATCACTCGCTCGTCACCAGCACCATAGCGTTCATGCTCCCCGGCCATACGGAACAGGTGACGCTTGTCATAGTGGGTGATGCTACCGTCAGGCCGCGCCCATATCAGGCGATTGTAACAGTTACCGTTATCCTCGATGGCAACGCTGCCTGTTACCACGCAGCCACGCGACCTTGCCTGCTGCCTAAGCCAGGCGACGGTTCTACTCTGAGCCATGGGCTCGGCCATCTCCCGAGAGTTCATGGTGAAGCCGGTAGCGAACATCTCAGGCAGCACAATCAGGTCCGTGTCGGCCGACCCCAGGTCGCCGAGCAGCTCCTCGAGCATGTCGCAGTTGGCATCGGGGTCTTCCCAGCGCAAGTCGCACTGCACCAGAGTGGTTCTCAAGTCGCTCATGACATGCCCTCCGTTATTCAACCCAGTCTGTTCCTATCGTAACGGTCTCGACCGCCTCGTGTCGTCGTGCGCCTGCCGATGAAAGAGCGGTGCTGGCCCCGCGCTATCAACATCGGCTGGGGCTGATGCAAGCGTTATGCTAGCTTAGGGCTTTTACGAGGCGATGCAGGGACGCAGCAATGGGACAAACGACGACTTCCTTACCCCGCGACCCAGAGGCTGCCAAGGGGGTCACATTTGGCCTGGGCGCCTATATCATGTGGGGCTGTTTCCCGCTGTTTTTTGCCCTCCTCGATGGCGTGCCGGCCCTCGAGATCCTGCCGCACCGTGTGCTCTGGTCATGCCTGTTTCTGGTGATACTCGTTAGCGCCCTGGGACGCTGGTCACCAGTCATCGGTGCACTAAAAGAGCCCCGGCGCCTCGGACGGGTGCTGGCCTGCGCGGTGTTGATTGGCATCAACTGGGGCATTTATATCTATGCTGTGGAAAGCCGTCAGGTGCTCCAAGCAAGCCTGGGCTACTTTCTGACACCACTCGTCAATGTAGCACTGGGTATGCTGGTGCTGCGCGAACGCATGCACCGTCTGCAGGGCGTGGCGGTCATCCTCGCTGGCATCGCCATCGCCATTCAGCTGCTGGGCCTGGGTGAGCTGCCCTGGATCACCCTGGCGCTGGCCTTCTCCTTTGGCACCTATGGGTTGCTGCGCAAACAGGTACCGCTGGATGGCCTGTCGGGGCTATTCGTCGAAACACTGTTGCTATTCCCGGTGGCCCTGGCCGCTGTCGCTTGGCTAGGCGTCCAGGGCAGTGGACACTTCCTGGAAACCCCAACCAAGACGGTGCTATTGATCACCAGCGGGGTGATTACCGCCCTGCCGCTGCTGGCCTTTGCCGGTGCAGCCCGACGACTACGCTTGGCCACCCTCGGCTTTCTGATGTACATCAACCCGAGCATCCAGTTTGGTATCGCCCTGCTGGTGTTCCATGAACCCCTGGCGCCGCTGCAACTGACGAGCTTTCTGCTGATCTGGGTAGGCCTGGCGCTCTACTCATGGTCGGCCTGGACATCTCGTGCACGCACGGCTCCCGCCGTTGCCAGCCAAAAGTAGAGCCCATGCTAAAGCGCTACCTTCCCATCCTGACCTGGCTTCCTCACTACACGGGCCGCTTGTTTGCGGCCGATCTGGTGGCCGGCATCATCGTCAGCATCATGGTCATTCCCCAGTCGCTGGCGTATGCCATCATCGCCGGACTACCACCAGTGGTCGGGCTTTATGCCAGCATACTGCCGCTATTGGCCTATACGCTGTTCGGGACCAGCCGCACTCTGGCGGTGGGACCGGTCGCAATACTTGCGCTGATGACCGGCGCTGCCCTGGCGCCCGTGGCGATAGTCGGCAGCGCGGAATATCTGCAGGCGGCGATGGTACTGGCGCTGCTTTCGGGTCTTATGCTGACGCTGATGGGGGTCCTCAAGCTTGGCTTTTTCGCCAATTTTCTCAGCCACCCGGTGATTTCCGGTTTCCTTACCGCATCGGGGCTATTGATTGCGACCAGCCAGATCGCCAATCTACTAGGCATTTCGGCTAGGGGCTTTACCGTCGCCGAGCTGTTGCCGAACTTGATTACGGGCGTGACCGATACACATGCCGCGACGCTTGCCATCGGAGCCGGTAGTCTCGCCTTCCTGGTCCTGATGCGCCGCCACGGCCGCCAGGGCCTGCGCGCGATAGGTCTGCCCGTGGGAGCCGCCGATCTGCTGGCCAAGGCAGGGCCAGTGTTTGCCGTGATCGTGACCACGCTGGTGACTTGGCGTTTCGATCTCGCCAATCAGGGCGTTGCCGTGGTCGGCGACATTCCCCGCGGCTTACCGCCTCTGACGCTGCCCGTCCTCGATCTTTCCCTGTGGCACGAACTGCTGATACCCGCCCTGCTGCTGAGCGTAGTCGGATTCGTCGAATCGGTGTCCATGGGCCAGATGCTGGCCGCCAAGCGCCGCCAGCGTATCTCGCCCAATCAGGAGCTTATCGGGCTGGGCACCGCCAATATCGCGGCCGCCGTGTCAGCGGGCATGCCGGTCACCGGTGGACTATCTCGGACCGTGATCAACTTCGATGCCGGCGCCCAGACCCCTGCCGCCGGCACTATCGCCGCCATCGGCATTGCCCTGGTGACCGTGGCGTTAACGCCGTTACTTTACCATCTCCCGGTGGCCACTCTGGCCGCCACCATCACGGTATCCATCCTGACCCTGGTCGACGTAAAGATGATCCGCCAGACTTGGCGCTATTCGCGCAGCGACTTTTCCGCCATGGCGGCCACCATCCTGTTGACCCTGGTCGAAGGGGTTGAAGCGGGGATCATTGCCGGGGTAGCGCTGTCGATCGGCCTCTTCCTGTATCGCACCAGTCGCCCCCACAGCGCCCTGGTCGGACGCGTGCCGGGAACCGAGCATTTCCGCAACATCACCCGCCATGATGTCGAAAGCGATAGCCATGTAGCACTGCTGCGCATCGATGAGAGCCTCTACTTCGCCAACGCCCGCTATTTGGAAGATACCGTCTATGCCCTGATTGCCAACCGCCCTGAGGTCGAGCATGTCGTCCTGATCTGCTCGGCGGTCAACCTGATCGACGCCTCGGCCCTCGAGAGCCTCGATGCCATCAATCAGCGCCTGAAAGACTCCCGGGTCACCCTGCACCTGGCCGAGGTCAAAGGACCGGTGATGGACAAGCTCAAGCAAAGCGATTTACTGGATAGCCTTAGCGGACGAATCTTCCTCAGCACCTATGCGGCCTGGTGCGAGCTGCGTCAGCGCAAGGAGTGAGCGCCTTTGTCGTTTTCAGCAGCGCTACTCTGCAGCTCGGTTCAGCACATATCAGCCAAGCGCCCCTTGACTCGATCGACGATGTACTCGCCGACGGGGGGTGCAGAAGTCGCCGCCAGCGAAGGCACGTTGCAGACGCTGACGGGTGTCGACGTCAAGGCCATTGGTGGTGATACGCTCCCATGGCGCCGGCATGACAAAGCAACCCTCAAGCCGCCCAGGGCCTGCAAAAAGCCTGCTCGGCCAATGTTGGACCCATAGTCAGGCGTAATAACAACAGCATATTAAAAATATAGATATTTTAATCTTTCGTGAAAAATAGTGACTCTCCGCGACGATATGCTCGCTCCCTGCGGATTGGGTATCATGTTGATATTGTCACCACCCCGCGATGGATAGCGCCAATGGATCACTCATCCCCCACGGACAAGTCCCCACACAAGGACAAGCCCCCACGCCAGAGCAGCACACAGCAAGGCACGCCTCGCCAGAACATGGGAATCAGTGCTTATGCCTGGCTCAAGCAGGACATCATCTGTGGAGTCTACCAGCCGGGTGAGAAACTCTTGATGAGTCGTCTGAAAGAGCGATATGCCCTCGGCATCAGTCCCCTGCGTGAAGCTCTGTCACAGCTGGTATCCGAGCACCTGGTGGTGGCCATCAGTCAGCGCGGCTATCGCGTGGCCCCCATGTCGATCGAGGAGCTTGCCGATATCTATGATGCCCGGTCCCAGCTCGAGGCCATGCTGGTGCAACTGGCTATCGAGCGCGGCGACGACACCTGGGAGGCAGAGATACTGGCCAAGGCCCACACGCTGGCCAAGGTGGCCGAGGTACATGGTGCGGATGAAATGCTCGACATCTGGGACAGGCGACACCAGGCCTTCCACAGCGCCCTGGTGGCCGGCTGTGGTTCGCGCCAGCTTTTGATAGCTCGAGAGAGCCTTTTCGACCAGGCCGCTCGCTATCGCCACCTATGGCTCTGCCAAACGGTATTTTCCGACCGGGCGTTGGCGGCCAAGCGCCAGGAGCATGCCGACCTCGTCGATGCGATACTCGCCCGCGATGCCAAGCGGGCCGGGGACCTGACGCGCGATCACATTATGACGCCGGTGCCGATCATTACCGACCTGATGCACGCCCGCGGACTGGTCTGACCCCTTGTCTCCGGCTCGCCGGGGCCGTGTCCACCCTACCTACCTCTCGCGATACGCAAGCTGACGAACCGGGACTCCACTCTTTTTTACCTCCTCGACCTAGCTATCGCACGCCTAGGCAAAATAATTTATCTACATTTTGTTATTAAAACGCTACTAAATAGTCGAAATATCGTTGACGCCGACGACTATCTCAACCTAGGCTTCCTCTCGTACCTTGGTTCCGCCGTATCCATGTGATGCTTGGCCATGTACCGATGCCCCGATAACAACCTCGCCAATAACAATGAGGATTTTTCGATGACCGCCAAGACCTTTGCCAGCGCAAGTCTCGTCAGCTTCGGTGTTGCCGCCGCGAGCCTGACGCTTGCCTCCAACGCCCAGGCCGCCACCGAATGGGACATGCCAACCCCTTATGGCGACCGCACCTTCCATACCGTGAACATTCGCGAATTTGCCGATGACGTACGCGACGCCACCGACGGTGAGCTCGATATCACCGTGCACTCCAACGGCTCGCTGATCGATCATGCTGAGATCAAGAACTCAGTCCGTCGCGGCATCGTCCCGGCGGGGGAGCTGATCATGTCGCGTCTGGCCAACGAGAATCCGATTTTCGAGGTCGACTCGGTGCCCTATCTGGCGGCCAACTACGAAGATGCCTGGACACTGTGGGAGGCCTCTCGCGAGATCATCGGCGAGGAGCTCGAGAAACAGGGGCTGCGCCTGCTATTCGCCGTACCCTGGCCACCGCAGGGCATCTACACCCAGAGTGAGGTCGAGAAGATTGAGGATCTGCGCAACCTCAAGATGCGCGCCTACAACACCTCGAGCGAGCGCCTGGCGAGCCTGGCCAATGCCGTGCCGACGCAAATCGAGGTGCCGGACATCCCCACCGCCTTCAGCACCGGCCGTGTCGATGCCATGGTGACCTCGCCGGCCACCGGCGCCGACACCAAGGCCTGGGACTATCTGAGCCACTTCAACCACGCCCAGCTGTGGCTGCCCAAGAACATGGTGATCGTCAGTGAGCGAGCCTTCTCACGCCTGGATGAAGCGACCCAGCAGGCCGTACTCGAGGCCGCCAAGACAGCCGAGCAGCGCGGCTGGGACATGAGCCGCCAGGAAACTCAGGACGCCCTGGCGACCCTCAAGGAAAACGGCATCACCGTCAGCGAGCCTACCCCGGAACTGGCCAAGGCATTACAAGACATCGGCAGCATGATGACCGAAGAGTGGGTCGATCGCGCCGGCCCCCAGGGCATGCAGATTCTCCAGAACTACCGCGATGCGAAGGAAGGCGCACAAGAATAAGTTCAGCACAGCAAACGGTTAGCTAGGGTCCCGGCCACGTTGCCGGGGCCTAACCCTTCCCTCGCCTAGGTACTTCTCATGCAATTCCGACTTCGCCCGCTGTATGACCTCGGGGCCTATGGTGCGGCCCTCTGCCTGAGTGTGATCTGTACACTGATCACCGCCCAGATCCTTGGACGGTTGGCTGACATGGCCGCAGAACAGCTGGGCCTGGACAGCCTGGGGCTGACCATCCCCGGCCTCTCAGAAATCTCCGGCTTCCTGCTGGTAGGCGCCAGCTTCCTGGGGCTGGCCTACACCTTCGTCAATGGCGGCCATATCCGCGTGACCCTGCTGATCAGCAACCTGCCCCCCAGGGTCCGGGTATTCATCGAGCTATGGTGCTTGAGCCTGGCGCTGCTGCTGGCCAGCTATCTGGCCTTCTATGAATACCGTCTGCTGGCCGACAGCATTGCCTTCAATGAGACCTCCTACGGGCTTTTACGCATTCCGCTATGGATTCCGCAAAGCGCCATGCTGATCGGCACCCTGCTGTTCTGCCTGGCGTTGCTCGAGGCCTGGGTGAATACCCTGGTCATTGCCCTGACTCGCCCGGCGACCTTCCAGGTCGACGATAGCGGCCACGAATAAGCGCGGAGTACTCCCATGCTCGTCATGATGACCGTATTACTGGTCACCCTACTGCTGCTGCTCGGCAGCGGCGTATGGGTGGCCTTTTCCCTGATGGGGCTCGCCTGGATCGCCATCAGTCAGTTCAGCTCGATTCCCACCGGCGACGTGATGGCCTCGGATATCTGGAGCGCCAGCTACAGCTGGGAACTGACCGCCCTGCCGATGTTCATCTGGATGGGCGAGATCCTGTTTCGCTCGCGACTTGCCGAAGACATGTTCAGCGGTCTTTCGCCCTGGCTGCAACGCATTCCCGGGCGCCTTTTGCATACCAATGTGGTCGGCTGTGGCCTCTTTGCGGCGGTCTCCGGCTCATCGGCTGCCACCTGCGCCACCATGGGCAAGATGTCGATTCCAGAGCTGACCAAGCGGGGCTACGATGAACGCCTGGTATTGGGGACTCTGGCCGGTTCGGCGACCCTTGGCCTGCTGATTCCCCCCTCAATCATCCTGATCGTCTATGCCGTCGCCACCGATCAGTCCATCGCACGTCTGTTCATGGCCGGCGTGCTGCCGGGCGTGATGCTGATCACGCTGTTCGCCGGCTATCTGATGCTGTGGTCCTGGCGCTATCCGGACAAGGTGCCACCAGCCGAAGCCCGCATGAGCTTCATGGACAAGCTGCGGGCCTCTCGCCGCCTGATTCCGCTGTTCGCACTGATCGTGGGCGTGATCGGCTCGATCTATGCCGGTATCGCTTCACCCACCGAGGCGGCCGCCGTCGGCGTGGTGCTGTCGCTATTGCTCGCCAAGCTGCAGGGCGCCATGAGCCGGCGCATCTTCATGGACGCGCTGCTCGGTGCGGTCAAGACCTCGACCATGATCGCCTTCATCCTCGCTGGCGCGTCCTTCCTGACCGCTGCCATGGGCTTCACCGGTCTGCCAAGCGACCTGGCCGCCTGGATCGGCACCCTGGGGCTGTCACCGCTGATGCTGCTGGCCGTGCTGACGGTCTTTTTCATCCTGCTGGGTTGCTTCCTCGATGGCATCTCGGTGGTGGTGCTGACCACCTCGATCATGCTGCCGATGGTCGAGGCCGCTGGCATTGATCTGATCTGGTTCGGTATCTTCCTGGTGATCGTGGTGGAGATGTCACAGATCACCCCGCCGGTTGGCTTTAATCTCTTCGTGCTGCAGGGCATGACCGGACGCAACATTCTGCATATCGCCAGGGCCGCGCTGCCTTTCTTCGGCCTGATGCTGCTGGGTGTTATCCTGATCACTCTCTTTCCACAGATAGTCACCTACCTGCCCGAGGCCATGGGGAACAGTTGATGAGCAAGGACAGCGCCGTCGCACCCGCCGCGACCCGCCGAGGCCCGATCGTGTCGTCGGAACACCTCTCACACAGCGCACAGGAGCTGTCGGAGTTCGAGTTTGGCATGATCATCTCAGGGCATGCCTTCAACCGCTGGATGGTGCGTTGCATGACCGCGGCGGGATATCCGGAACTTGGGGTGTTGGATGTGCTGGTGCTGCACAGCGTCAACCATCGTGAACGCGCCAAGCGCCAGGCGGATATCTGCCTGGTGCTCAACGTCGAGGACACCCACACCGTCACCTATGCGCTGAAGAAACTGGGCAAGCATGGCCTGGTGGCCGGCGAGAAACAGGGCAAGGAAACCCTGTTTCGCACCACCGCTGAAGGGCGTGCGGCCTGCCAGCGCTATGCCGAGATCCGCGAGGACTGTTTGGTCGAATCGCTGTCCTCGCTAGGCATCGGCCGCGAGGACATGCACCAGATGGCCGGGCTGCTACGTGCCATGTCGGGGCTCTACGACCAGGCGGCTCGCTCGGCGGCCTCGCTATAGCAACCTCTACTCATTCAGTCGCAGCTCATTTTGTCGCAAGAAGCTTGATCCGATCACGGGTGCAGCGGTATCCACTCGAGATCGGCCCCAAACCACTGTTGCCGAAGCCCACGCTGCTTATCGAGTATAAGCGCTAGGTAAGACGGCAAGGGATGGTATCGCCCCAGCCTTTCCAGGTGACGGCGAAGCCCGGCCTGTGTCTCTAACTGACCTGGAGGCAGGTGCTCGCCGATCACATTGGCGACAAGCCAGTCCAATGGCGGCAAGATCAGGTGTGTTGAGTGGCCCGAAAGCGCTAGCGACACACCGGAGGCATCGAAGTCACCCAGATAGCCATGCGGCTTACCCGTGGCACTCCACGCCCTGGCCAAGTCGGCGAACCCTTCGCCGTAGTGCTTGTCACCGCGATAGACCACCAACGGCCGATAAGTGTGACTTGCGATTGTAGCGCGACTGGCATTGGCCTCTGTGTCGCCGCTAAAGGCATAGAAGCTGTCGAGATTCTCTATCTCGATGAGTGCATCGAAGACCCTCAGGTCAATCGACGGCCAGTCCAGATCGCGATATTGGCGGGACTCGTCAGAAAGCCAAGACAGAGAAGAATCGACTGGCAGGTTGACCAGCACACGCCGCGAGCGCGGGCGTTCTCTCACTCCCTTCGTTTCCTCATTGCCCAGAACGGCCTGTTCTGACGTCGTGAGCCCACTGAGGCTGACTCCGAGTGGCGCCTGCCCATGGCTCTCCAACACATCATTCATCTGGGAAAGCAGGTCACGATCAAACCTCAGCGTCTTGACGCTCAGCCTTGAGCGAAGATCGATATCCTGCTGCTCGCACCACGCCTCGACCTCCTTGACCCATTTGGCACTGCGCGGCTTGTCGAGCGCTGGCTGACCGCGCAGCCGGCGTTCGACTTCGTTGAGCGCGCGACGGGCGGCACCGGAGAGCCTCATGCCGAAATCGCCAGCGTCAGGGTGACGTCATGGATCAGCCGCACATGGTTGTAGCTGCTGGCCTGGCTCTCTTCCTGATGAAGACGGAAGGCGCGCTGCTCGCTACGCGGCAGGCTCTGATACTCGGCGATTACCTGGAACAGCCAAATCTCGTCCTGCCATTCCAGCTCCCTGGCATGTAGATAGCCCAAGGCGCTGACGCCGGAGACATCCGCCTCGTCGACCACCGTCAGATAGAAGCGTTCGACATCCTGCTTCAGGGCCTGCTGGCGAGCAGCGACATGGGATTCCTGCTGTTGCTCGGCGGGTTGCGCGGCTTCCACGGTCTGTGGCGAGTGCACCGGCACCGGTAGCTGTCTAATCAGCTCGCTGAGCACAGCGGCATCCTGGTGGCGGTCCAGCGCGGGTGCCGCCGCCGCGACAAGAGGCGTGGCACGATTGACCAGCGCCGGGACCTCGCTACGACGGGCATAATTGCCTGGCACGAACCCCGGATGCTCGCGCAGGAAGGCGGCCATGCCGGCCACCAGGCGACTTTGCGACTGCTGCTGACGAAAACGTGCCATCAGCTCGGTCAGGCGTCGCTGCACCTCGCGCAGGCTGGTGTAGTGTTGGCTAAGTTGCTGCTGCAATTGGCTGATCAACAACTTGCGCAGGGTGCCATCGCTACCCACCAGATCGATCAGCTCGTCGAAGTCGATCAGCGTCAGGCCATCCAGAAGGCGCTCGATCTGCTTCTGGGCGCGATGATTCTCACGAATCTTGTCGTTCAAACGACTGACAAACCCAAAATCGCTGTTGAGGCGCTGCCAGAGGCTGTCGATGGCATCGGCGAAGCGACCATTGAGGTCATCCACCTCCTGACGCAGGCGCAAGAGCTGCTGCTCCTGCTGCCAGTATTCACCGCGACTTCGCGCCTCGCGGTAGCTCTGCACCAGGCTGCGGATAAGCTCCAGGGTCTCGGCGACATCGGCATTGACGTGCCGCCGGGTCTCGTCGGCCAGCATCTCGGCGATCAGATCCCGAACCTTGGGAGACAGCTTCACACCGCCCTGCTCATCCGGGCGCCACAGAATACGAGCCGCGAGCAACTTGCGCAGCGCGGCATCCGTCAGTGCCTCGAGCGGCACCTCATCGCGGGTGTAGCCCTGCATCAGTGCATCGGCGTGCTTGCCCAGCAGCGCGAGGCGTTCGGTACCGGTCGTCAACAGTCGGCTTTCCAGGGTGTGGACCTCGCTCACAGCAGGGCCTCCTGAGTCGTCGGCGCCTCCTCGTCGATGGGCAGGTTCTCTTCGTCGCGAATGAAACGCACCAGATCGATCAGATAGTCGACCTTGCCGGTCACCAGATAGACCTGACGGTCGGCATGCGGCTGGAGCAGATAGCCATGCTCCTTGAGGCGCTTGAAGACCTGTTTCAACTGGGCGTCTAGCTGCTCGCTCTGGGAGCCGAAGAAGCTATCGGTGGCAAGCTTCTCCAGCCGCTCGCGAAGACTCTGGTTATCCTCACACTTGGCGCTGAATTCGGCCGGCTTGAGCACATCGCCAGGGGCAACCAGGGCATCGCGCCCCAACGCCTCCTGCACCAGCCGCAGCCATTCAAGCAACGGCAATAGGCTATGAAGCGTCTCGCCCAGCTGTTGAGAGAGCTGCTCTCGTGCCTCGTCGTTGACGTTTCGCCAGGCGAGGAAATAGACGCTGCCCTCCGGGTTGGCGGCCAGCCGCCGATTGAGCGGGCGCAGGTAGGTATCGAGCTGCTCGCGGGTCTGCTCGTCCTGCAGACGACGAAAGGCGTTCTCGTCGCTCACCGCACAGATGAAGTCACCGGCCAACAGGCGCTCGATCAAGGGGCCATGTTCGATCATCCTGCGACCTCCTCGGTAGCGCGGGCCTGCAGCCGCTCGGCCAGGCGACTCAGTCGCGGTTCGATTCGTTTCAGACAACGACGGTTGGCGCGGCTATCATCGCGATCGATCAGATAGCGATTGTGGAACAGCATCAGCACGTCCGACTCGGGATTGGGAAAGGCGCCCACGATATGGATGCGGTTGCTGTCGCAGGCATCGAAGAGTTTTTCGACGTTGTGATAGGCCAAGGTGCCAATCTCATCGATGGGCCAATGAATGGCGATACCCGCCTGGCCGCGCAGCAAGCGAGTGAAGGCAAGCAGGAACTTGCACAGGATCAGGTAGGCCATGCCATGGCTAGACGACTCCAGAAGCTGGCGATCGTTCTTGATCACCAGGTCGTTGCCACCCTCGTTCAAGTAAAGCTCGAGGCGCAGCAGGCTCTCGAAGCTGTATTGCTGATCACTGCGCAGCAGGTCCACCACATCGGCCAGCGCATTGAGATAGTCATCGCTGGGCAGGCCGTCGCCGCGCCAGGCCCTGAAATGCTCGGCAAACAGCTTCAACGGCTCCCAGAAGCCCAGTTCATCGATGGTCGACTGGATGCGCACCTCGGCCTTGCTGATGCCCTCGAGGCGCAGGTCATCGGCGACCTCTTCGGACAGACGACGACTCTGAGCACTGATGCGGCGATTGAGGTCGCGAAACACGGTAAAGAACTTGTCCAGGTCATCGCCCAGGTTGCGGCCCTCTTGGATCAACTGCTGCTGCTGATCCTCCAGCAGCTGGAGCATGCCACGCAGCAACGGTAGCTGGCGTCGAGGGTTACCGGCCTGCTCAGGATCATCTTCCACGAGTTTGGCCCGCTCGGCGTCGAGGGTCTCGACGAAGCCCGCGCTGGCGCCCTTGATCAACTCGCCTTCCACCTGTTCGCAGCCCTTGCGCAGGGTGTCCAGTTCATGACTGCGACTGGCCAGGGCTTGGCGTGTCCGCTCCATGCGTTCATGCACATCACCGGGCATCTCGCTGATCGGCTGTGTCGAGGCGCCAAGCCCCAGGCCGTCCAATTGGCTCAGCAGCGGTTTAAGGGCGTCGATCACCTGCTGCTGCGAGTCGCGCTGGGCCTTGAGTGTCTTGACCCTATCCTGATGTGCCGACTTGGCTGTCTGGAAATCCTGCCTGCATTGCTCGAGCTCGCGCTTGACCGCCTGGAGGTCACGGGACAACACCGCTTCCTTGTCGACCAGCTGTGGCTTGCGCTCGCCCCAATCAACGCGCATGAAACGAGTATAGGCGTCGAGCTCTTCCCGGCGCCGAGCCGTGGTCCGGATACGCTCATCGAGCGCTGTCAAACGCGCGCGGGTGTCTCGCAGCGTAACGGGGTCCACGCCCTGCTCCTGCAGCTCTCGATCATAGGCGGCTTCCAGCTCCTCGCGTTGACGCCGGTGTTCATCCTTCAAGTCGACGAGCCGCTGCCTATGCTGGCGAATCTGTTCGTCCAGACCATCCAGCCGGCTCTGCCCATCGGCCTTCAGCTCCAAAAGCTGCGCCTGGTGAGATTCCGACAGTGCCTCCAGTTGTTCACGCTTTTCGTCACGCAACGCCTGCTGAGCCGCCTCCTGAACCGCCAGCGCTTCTTCGCCCGCCAGACGACGTTCCTTCTGCTGCCGGGCATGCCTTTCCTGCTGATGGCTGCGTGCTTCGAAGGCGTACTTCACTTCCTCGTCGGCGCGCCTGAGCGCAATTCGCGCCTGCCCCAGGCGCTCATCGGCCTGCCGAACACGGTCGTGGCCTGATTTGAGCTGCTTCTCGGCCGACTGGAGCTCGACCTCCGCCCGCTGACGCGCCTCTTCGGCCGCCTCGATAGCCGCCATCAGGCTGGCTTCGTCCTGGGCGTAATCGGGCAGGTCAATCGCCGCCAGATCCAGCGTCACACCGAAAAGGTCACGCGGCTCCCCTTCGGGCGCCTCCTCCGAGAGCTGCGGCGATAGATCGCGACGCTCGAGCAACTCGGGCGCAATCACCTTGCCCAGCTGCTGCTCCCAGCCCGGGCGGTGGTAGCGCAGGAAATGTCGCAGGCTGCCCTGGGCCGGGTCACGTTGCTGATGAAGCGCATAACCGTGGTTCCGAGCCTCCGACAGCCGCTGTCTGGCCGCTTCGCGCTCTCGCTCGGCAGCGTCACGTTCGTGCTTGAGGGTCTCGTGCTCGTGGCGCACGCCATCCAGGCTCTCGGAGGCTGCATTACGATCGCTCTGCGCCTGGTCCAGGCGTGCCTGGGCCAGTTCGGCCTCCTGGGCCTCTTCCGCGGTCTGGGCGGTGGATGCAAGCTGCGCCTTGAGTTCGGCCAAACGCTCTACGCCTTGGGCAAGACGCGCCTGGTAACTATCTTCGAGGCTCGAACGCTCGCCCTGGTAGCGCGACTCGATGTTGCGCTCGGCCTCCCATTGCTGTTCGCGACTCGCGGTTTTTTCATCGCCCAGCGCATCGACGATCCCCTGGGTTTCCTCTGTCTGCCGCGCCAGCACATCGGCCAGCTCGCGCAGGCGGCCATCCAGCTGCGCTTGGCTGGCCTGCACGGCTTCCTGCATGTGATTCAGGTGTTCGCGAAGCTGCTGGTGCTGCTCACGCCACTGGGGCAAGGCTTCCAGGTCACGCTCCAGGGCCGGCATGTCCGCCTCGGCGAAACGCTCGTACTGCTGCTGAAGATCGGTCAGCTCGTTTTGGGTACGTTCAAGCTCGCTGTTCAACTCGCTGAAGCGGTCGTTAAGGGCGTCACGGGTCTGTTCGTAGTCCCGCTCGCGGGCCTGGAAGTCACGTTGCTGCGCGCCGAGCTGCTCATCGCTATCGGCCAGGCCGCGCTCGGCACGATGCCGGTCGGCTTCCAGCTGGGGCTTGAGCTGCCATAGCGTGGCTTCCAGGTCAGCGATATCGCGATCCACTTCCCCAAGCCGCGTCACCAACTGCTGCATGGGCTCCAGGCGCATCGACTGACGCATCTGCGCGATCCAGTCGCGGGCTTTGGTATTGCGAATCCGGGTCACCGGCAGTTCGACGCCATCTTCCTCGAAGATCGCCGCCAGCATGGTCTTGAGGGTATCCATCTTGCCCTCCTTGGCATGCACTGCCGAGATCAGTTTCTCCATGTGGCGAATGCGGTGTTCGGGCTTCACCAGGCTGAACTGAGCGGCTATCTGGCGCAGCTTGAGGCCATCACGGCTGTTGCCATGCAGCTGGGTGAAATCGTTCTGGATCACCGAGCGGTATTCGGAGGTAGCCCCCAGCTTGGCCGATACGCTCACCCCATTGCGGCGCAATTCGCTTGCCCACTGACTGTAATCGAGGGCCGCCACACCGGCCTCGCTCTCCACCAGATAGTCTTGTGGGCGATAAGGCGCGCCCACGAAGCGATATTCGACGCCACCATCGCTCTTGCGCGTCAACACGGCCTGGCAGACATTGCCGGCCTCGCGCCGATATTCATATACCAAGTAGCTGTTGCGATGCGGCAGATAGAAGGCATCGAACTTCATGCGCGTCTTGGGCACGACCTTGTTGGGCAGTTCGCCGTAAAACACCGGCACCAGGCGCTGCAAGGTGGTCTTTCCCGAGGCGTTGGTCCCGCAAATATTGGTGTGACCGTCGACGTTCAGCTCGACCACACCGTCAAGGTGGCCGTGAATCATCACGATGCGTAAAAGATGGGCCATGCCGCGTCCTTATTCATTACTGACATCCATACCCCCTATCTTGCCAGAGGCAGCGCCTGGATGTAGCCCGAGCAGGCACCCCGGTAGCGGTCTCATCGGTATCTGGCTCGAGAATGGTTAGGCCCTTGAGCTGCCAGTGCGCTGGGCGCGGTTGGCAGACTGCCTTATGAGGCGGAGGGGTTCTTTAGATAGGGGTTCTTGGGATAGAAGCGCTCCGGCATGCGCTCGATGTGGGCAAAGAACTTGGTGTCCTTGTAAGGCATCTTCATGAAGCCCGAGACGCCAAGGCCTTCGATCAACCCCACCGCCGAGAGGATATCATCCAGTCGCTTGCGAAACTCCGACTCGCGGCCCGGATCCAGCAGCCGGTAGTAGCTGTGGATCTTCAGGTGGGTGGGCAGCGCCTCGAAGATGATCATGCCGGTATGGTGGATATCATTGAGCGCCTCCAGAGAGGCAATGATCTCATCGGGCAGCACCAGAAATTCTTCCGGGTCGGGGCCATCTTCGAAATAGGAATGCACCCGGGTGTGATCCTCGAGCTCGGGTACCGCGCTGACCTCGTAAGGCAGGCGCATGTCCGGGGTGAGAATAAAAGGCCGATCAGGCCCCAGCCGGTCGACGTGCAGGGTCTCACGAGCATTGAACAGGCAGCTCTTGAAGATCCCGCGACGGTAGATGGCCCTCGCCAGATTAATCATGTTGTTGACGGCGCTGACGAAGGCCGCCTTGAGGGCGGGATCATGCAGGTTAAGCGAGATATCGACGTAGATGCCGTCCGTTTCCCAGCGAATCGCCAGGCCACCTACCACGGGATAGCGACCGAGACGACTGACCGCCGCCAGGAAGGCCTTCTCGGTTTCCCCCATGCCCTGCATGAAATTCTTGTAGTAACGGTCGAGCTGAACGTCGTTGACCTCGCTCATCTGCTCCGGCGCGCCTTCCTCGCGTAGGAAGGCCTTGCGCGAGCTATAGACCACGGTGTCGATCTCGCGCCCAACCGGACGCACCCAGACGGGCAGCAACGACGCCTCGGGGGGCTCGTCGAGCTCGACCATCACAGTACGCGCCAGCCGGGGCATCTGCTCGAGAAAGTAGTCCCCGGCCCGCATTCTCAGCGCCGGGTCCGGCGAGAGCATGGCATCGAGCATGCGGGCAAATTCCATCGGCAGGCCAAGCGAGGTGGCCGGTATCGCCCGGTGCCCGAAGCGGCAGGACTGCCCGGAGGCCAAGGCATATAGCGCCCCGGCCGCGCCCTGCTCATCGAAACGTGGCGATGACAGCGCGCCATTCAATTGCTCTTCGCCAATGAAATAGACATCACCAAGGCGGGCGTTGGTTTGCTGAAGGTTATCGGACATCAGCTCCATGACGTTGGTAGCCACGTGCTGCAAGCGTTCATCGAGCTGAGCAAAGACCGAAGAGCCCCAGTCGATCAGGGCAATACGCTCGGTGGCGGCATCGAAGACCAGGTTCGAGGGCTTGATGTCACCATGAACCAGCGGCTTGCGCCGCCCGGACTCACGTCGCAGGTGACGCAGGATGTCAGCCAGTTGAGCGGCAATATGCACCACCAGCCGCGGCGACAATCGACCATGGCGCAACGACACCTCTTCGAGGTTCTCCCCCGGCGCCCGCTCCATGACCAGGATCGACTGATTGCGTACCCGCTGATAGGCAATCAGCTTTGGCACCCGCGAGTGCTCGACCTGCTCGAGCATGAAGGCTTCTTCCTCGAGCCGATCCTGCAACTGCTGGGGAAGCGTTACCCGGGTGAACTTGAAGACGTGCTCGACCTCGCCGGCCCGGCCCCGCGCCCGACCGGCGAACACGAAGCCATAGGCGCCCTTGCCGATCAGGGCGATATCACGATAGCCGAGCTGCTCGAGCTGGGTCTGGCAGAGCGCCACCCAATCCTTGAGCTTCTTGGCATCGTCATGGCTGAGCAGGTAGATCGACTGCTCTTCCGGGATATAGAACTGCTGGAGCGACGTCGCCGTCATGGGCTCATCCCGTTACGATGTCATTCAGTATTGGCCATCGAGTGTACGTCAACACCTACTCGGGTTGGCGGCAGGTTACCGCGAGGGCGCTGTAACCCCTTCCATGGGCGCTACTTTCGCCATCCCTGGCGAAAGACCCTCGCGTCCACCTGCCCCACCGCCGGCAAGTCGGCATACATTGCCTAGCCAAGGTGCAGCATCATGCTCTGCGGTGACTCCAAATACCCCTTCCAGCGATTGACGAAACGAGCGATGGTGCCACCGTCGATCAGGCGATGATCGCCCGACCAGGTCGCGGTCATGATCGCTCGGCTCACCACCTGGCCGTCGGCATCGAAGCGCGGCAGCCGTTGGGTCTTGCCGATCGCCACAATGGCTACCTCCGGGGCATTGATGATCGGGGTGGCGTAGGTGCCACCCAGGGCACCGATGTTGGAGATGCTGATGGTGCCCCCCTTGAGATCGGCCTGTTGCACGCGGCCTTCCCGTGCTTCCTGAGTCAGCCGGGCGATATCGCCAGCGATGGCCAGCAGGCTCTTGCGCTCGACGCCTTTCACATTGGGCACCATCAGGCCGACACGGCTATCCACCGCCATACCGATATTACAGGCGCTCTGGTAGTGAATCTCGGTCGCCTCATCATTGAGACGGCTGTTGAGAATCGGGAATTCCTGCACCGCAAGCGCCAGGGCCTTCATGAAGAAGGGCATTAAAGTCAGCCTCACCCCCAGCGCCTCGGCATCGGGCTTGAGGCGTTCGCGCAGCGCCAGCAGTTCGGTGACATCGATTTCGTCACCGTAGGCAAAATGCGGGATGCTGCTGGCCGACGCCACCATGCGCCGCGCCATTACCGCTTGAACACCCTTGAGGGGCTCGATGCGCACCTCGCCCACCGCGGAGGTTGCATCGGCTGCCGACGGCGCAGGCATTGCAGTAGACGTTGCTTGGCGATGCTCGCCGCCCTGTCCGTCTTGTGCGCCCTGTTCGAGGAAACGAAGCACGTCGTCCTTGAGCACCCGGCCATGCTTGCCTGACCCGGGAATATCAGAAAGGCTCAGCGCATGCTCTCGTACCAGCCGGCGCACCGCCGGGCTCGCCGGAACCCGCCCGAAAGCCCCCTGGCCTTGGTTTGAGGCACGCCCTTGCTGTGGCGCGCTCGACGACGACATCGCGCCCTCATCAACAGCGTCTGGCTGTCGGCGCTCCTGAGGACGGCTCTCTTGAGGACGGTTCTCTTGCGGCTCGGCTGCTGCGGCAGACCCGGCGGATATGGACGACGCCTCTGGTTGATAGGCAAACAGCGGTGAGTGCACCCGCGCATGCTCGCCCTGCTGATAGTAAAGCCGGCTCACGCGGCCGGCCTCCGGCGCGGTGATCTCCACCAGCGCCTTGTCGGTCATGACATCGACCACCGGCTGGTCTTCGGCGATCTCATCGCCTTCCTGGATACGCCACTCGACGATCTCGCACTCGACGATACCCTCGCCGATATCCGGCAGGATAAAGTCGACAGCGCCGGCCGCAGACGTTATGGCCCGAGTGTCGTGTTCCCGTGGCGTTGGCGCCTTATCAGCAGCAGTATGGTGCTCTGGGTGCGAGGAATCCGGCGCCGCAGCTCTTTCCTCTTCCGGACTTGGCTCTGATTGCCCTTGCCCCGCCTCGCTGCCCTCGTCTCCCACCAGGGCAAAGAGCGGCGCATGCACCTTGGCGATGTCACCCTCTCGGTAATACAGCTGGGAGACCCGGCCGTGATAGGGGGCAGGAATCTCCACCAGCGCCTTGTCGGTCATCACCTCGGCCACGGGCTGATCTTCCTCGACCACATCCCCCTCACTGACTAGCCACTTGACCACCTCGCACTCCACGATACCTTCGCCGATATCGGGCAGCATAAAATCGCTCATCATTGCTCTCCTGTCCGGATACCGGGTGCTAGTACGCCACGCTGGCCTTGATCGCCTCGAAGACCTTGAGGCGATCGGGCAGGTATTCCTTCTCCAGCGTCAGCGGGAAGGGCGTGTCCAGGCCGGTGACTCGGCTGATCGGCGATTCCAGGTACAGGAAGCAGCGCTCCTGGATGGTGGCAGCGATCTCGCCGGCGAAGCCGCCGGTCAGCGGAGCCTCGTGGCTGATCAACAGCCGGCCGGTCTTCAAGACCGAGGTCGCCACGGTCTCGACGTCCCAGGGCAGTATGCTGCGCAGGTCGATGACCTCACAGGAGATACCTTCCTTCTCGGCAAGCTCGGCGGCCTGTTCGATGACTTCCATCTGGGCGCCCCAGGCCAGCAGGGTGATATCACTGCCCTCCTTGATCACCTCGGCCTCGCCTAGAGGAAGCTGGTAATCGCTCTCCGGCACCTCGCCGGTCGAGGCGCGATAGAGCCGCTTGGGCTCGAAGAACAGCACCGGATTGGGATCGCGAATCGCCGCCAGCAGCAGGCCCTTGGCCTGGTGCGGATTGCGCGGCACTACGACCTTGAGGCCTGGGGTATGCGCGAAGTAGGCCTCCGGCGACTGGGAATGATAGAGGCCGCCGGCGATGCCGCCACCGTAAGGCGCGCGAATGGTCAGGCCGCCGACATTGAACAGATCCCCCGACCGGTAGCGGAACTTGGCCGACTCGTTAACGATCTGGTCGAAGGCCGGAAAGATATAGTCGGCAAATTGGATCTCCGCCACCGGCGTTGAGCCCTGGGCGGCCAAGCCATTGGCGAAGCCGATGATGCCCTGCTCAACCAGCGGTGTATTGAAACAGCGCGCCTTGCCGTACTTTTCCTGCAGGTGGCTGGTGGCGCGGAAGACACCACCGAAGCCGCCGACGTCCTCGCCGAAGCATAGCACCCGCTCGTCGGCGGCCATGGCGATATCCAGCGCCTGATTAATGGCCTGCAGTAGATTGAGATTCGCCATCTCAGTGCCCTCCCTGGCCGTTCTCGGTGCCCGATGAGTTAGCCATCTGGGCCGAAGGTTCGGTCGAGCATTGAGCAGCACTCTTGGGATAGGCCTCTGGATATAGCCGGATATGGGCTTGAAGCTTGGCAAGCTGCTCGTTCAACTGCGGCGTGGGGGTATCGTAAACATCGGTGACCAGGCTCTCCAGGGGCGGCGCCGGGCGCTTCTGGGCTACCTTCATGGTCTCCAGTACCTCACGACGCAGGCGCTCCTGCAGGGCCTTCTCTTCTTCATCGTTCCACCACTGGCACGATTCCAGCCAGCGACGCAGCCGCAGGATCGGGTCTTTTTCCCGCCAGGCCTCTTCTTCCTTCTTGCTGCGATAGCCCGAGGGATCATCGGAAGATGAATGGGCCGCCAGGCGATAGGTCATGGCTTCGATCAATACCGGCTGATTATGCTCCACGGCCAGCCGACGCGCCTCCATGGTGGCCTGGTAGACCGCCAGTACATCGTTGCCATCGACCCGGATGACTCGCATCTTGTAGCCGAAGGCTCGGGGAGCGACACCATCGGCGGCGAATTGCTCGACCGCCGGGGTAGAGATCGCATAGCCGTTGTTGCGACAGAAGAAGATCACCGGGACCTTGTGCACCGTGGCCATGTTCAACGCCGCGTGGAAGTCGCCCTCCGAGGCGGCCCCCTCGCCAAAATAGGTGATGGTGCAGTGGCCATCGCCCGCGAGCTTCTGCCCGTAGGCATAGCCGGTGGCCTGCGGAATCTGTGTCGCCAACGGCGAGGAGATGGTCATGTAATGCAGCTCGGCCGAGCCATAGTGGATCGGCATCTGGCGTCCCTTGCCGTAGTCACGCGCGTTGCCGAACATCTGGTTCATGAATTCGTCGCAGCTGAAGCCGCGATAGGCCAGCGCCCCCTGTTCGCGGTACTGCGCCATGATCATGTCTTGGTCATCCAAGGCCGCGGCACTGCCAATCACTGCGGCCTCCTCACCGGTGCACTGCATGTAGAAAGAGAGCCGACCTTGGCGCTGGGCGGCCAGCATGCGCTCGTCGAGCACGCGGGTGAAGACCATGGCGTGGTAGATGCGCAGCGCCTTGTCGCGATCGAGATCGGGCGCCACGGCCCCTTCAAAGAGGCTGCCGTCCTGCTTGAGCAAGGCGAAGGTATCGATCGAAAACTCATCGCCCTTCAGAAAGGTCGGGGAGTGAACGAGCGAGGAAGTGGTTGTTGTCATGATGCTCTTCCCTGGGGTGATGGTGAAAAGCCTCACGCCCCTTGTGAGGGCATGGTTATTCAGAAGGTAGTCATAAACCCAAGCGATGGCATACCGGCTGGTGACCATCAGCCACCTAAAGTTTACGTTAACGTAAGATAGAGCCCGATATGGGGCGCTGTATAGCCACGGTGCCTGAGACCATGGTCGCAGGCGTCATAAATGGTCCGTCATCCGCTACAAGCAAGTAGCAAGGGACGAGCAGGAGGTACCGAAACAGCTTGAGATACGATGGGGAAAAAGCGGGGAAGCGGCTCGAGATAAGAGTTCGATAGGGAAACAGTCAGCGCCGCGAGGGCAACAGGCGCGCAAAGACGCTGTCGATGGAAAGCGCCAGCACGCCGATCAGGATCGCACCCTGCAGGATGTAGGCGGTGTTGCCATTGATGATGCCGGCGATGATCGGGTCCCCCAGGGTCTTGGCGCCGATGGTCGAGCCGATCGCCGCGGTGGCGATCCCCACCGTCACCGAGGTGCGGATACCGGCCAGAATGACCGGCGCGGCCAGCGGCAGCTCGAGCTGCCAGAGCACCTGGCGTGGCGACATGCCCATGCCGCGAGCGGCCTCGCGGGTGGCGGGATCCACCTCGCCGATACCGACCAGGGTATTGCGCACGACCGGCAGTAGACCGTAGAGCACTAGCGCCACCACCGTCGGTAGCCCGCCAAAGCCCAGCCAGGGCACGGCGAGCGCCAGCACCGCGACCGGCGGAAAGGTCTGACCGATGGAGGCCAGCTGACTGACCAGTGGCAGAAAATCGCGCCCCCAGGGCCGGGTGACCATGATCGCGGCACTCACCCCGCTCAGGATGGCAATGGACGATGCCCCGGCCACCAGCAGCAGGTGATTGGCCAACAGATCGACGAAGGCATCACGACGATAGATGGGCTCACGGGCCTCGGGGTCGAGAGCCGCGAACAGCGACCCCAAGTGCGGCATGGCGACAAGCAGCATGCCCAGCGCCGCGAACCAGCCAAGTGGCGCCGACCAATGTCGCCAGGTCAACAGGTCAGAATCGCTCAGGATAGCGGGATCATTCCTCATGCCGAGGCCCCCGGTCCTGGGATGGTGACGTTTGTTCGGCGCCATCCTCAACCTTGGCCTTATCTTCGACCGCATCGCCGTCATCACTGCTAGAAGCAGGCTGGTTGTAGGCTTGATTGGAAGACTGGTTGGAGGACTGGTTAGCGGGCTTGGCCGAGGCGGCAGGAAGCAGGTTCTTGCGATGCATGATGTCATCGACCCCCAGAGTGCCTACGGTGCGATCCCGCTCATCCACCACGGTCAGACTGGAAAGGCGGTGCAAAAGCATCAACGACAAGGCACCACGCAAGTCGTCATCTGCACTCACGGCCGCCGCCGTGGTCTGGCGACGCGCACCGGTCGGGTGCATCACGTCTCGCACAGGTATCAGCCCCGCCTGCTTGAGGCCTCGATCACGCCCGCCCAGCAGCGATTCCACGAACGCATTCTCCGGCGCCGTCAGCAAGTCCTGAGGGCTACCCTGCTGCACGACCTTCCCGCCATCCATGACCACGATGCGATCAGCGAGCTTCATCGCCTCTTCCATGTCGTGGGTGACGAAAACAATGGTCTTGTGCAACCGCGCCTGCAGTCTGAGCAGCTCGTCCTGCAAGGACTCTCGGGTGATGGGATCCAGTGCGCCGAAGGGTTCGTCCATCAGCAGGATGTCCGGGTCGGCGGCCAGGGCCCGGGCCACGCCGACCCGCTGCGCCTGACCGCCCGAGAGCTGATGGGGATACTTACCGGCGAACTCGGTTTCACTGAGCCCCAAAAGTTGCATCAGCTCGCGGGTCCGCTTCTGGATACGCTCGGCAGGCCATTTCAGCAGCCGTGGCACCAGGCCGATGTTGCGGGCTACCGTCCAATGCGGGAATAGCCCGGTACTCTGGATGGCATAGCCGATGCGTCGGCGCAGCGCCTGCTCATTGATCTCGCGAATCGGCTGACCGTCGATGTGAATCTGACCGTCACTGTGCTCGATGAGACGGTTGATCATGCGTAGCGTGGTGGACTTGCCACAGCCCGAGGTGCCCACCAGCACACAGAGTTCTCCAGGCGCGATGGCAAGCGATAGGCCGTCAACGGCGGTGTCCTCACCGAAGCGTTTGGAAACATTCAGCAGCGCGATACGCACCTGATCAGTCATGACGAACTCCTTGTCGCAGGGCGCCGGCCAAAGCAGTCAGCAGGCCATCGACGATCACGGCCATGGCGATGATCGGCAAGGCACCCAGCAGCACCAAATCCATGGCGGCCTGTCCCAGGCCCTGGAAGACGAAGGTACCCAGCCCCCCGGCACCGATCAGCGCCGCGACTGCCGCCAGGCCAATCGCCTGGATGCTGGTAATGCGCACGCCCTCGATCATGACCGGCAGTGCCAGCGGCAAGCGC
The DNA here is from genome assembly GCF_013349955.1 of Onishia taeanensis. Taxonomy (GTDB): domain Bacteria; phylum Pseudomonadota; class Gammaproteobacteria; order Pseudomonadales; family Halomonadaceae; genus Onishia; species Onishia taeanensis_B. The sequence continues at coordinate 71,072 of NZ_JABVXC010000010.1, forward strand.
ACCTGGAGGAATATCTGGCTTGGGCTCATGCCCATGCCCCGGGCCGATTCGATAATCCCGGTGTCGACATCACCCAGTGCCACAAAGGTATTGCGCGTCATGGGTAGCAGGCTGTACCCCACCAGGGCGATCAGTGCAGGGGCCGCGCCGATGCCCTGTACGCCAAGCGCGGACAGCCATTCATAGCGATCGGCGAGCCAGGCCAGCGGCGCCAGCAGCAGACCGAACAGTGCAAGACTCGGAATGGTTTGAATCAGGCTCAGAACCCCGTTGATGCCTCGCTCGAGGAGCGGCCAGCGGCGCATGGCCAGCGCCAGGGCAAACCCCATGACCAGGCTAAGCCCTACCGCCGAGGTCACCAACAGACTGTGGTACACAAGCGCTTCGCTAAACTTGTCGCTTCGCCCCAGATATTCCTGCATCAGGGCCAGCTTATCCAGCGCCCCGCTGGCAAGCGACAGGCTCCAGGCCCCGAGCATCAGGGCACCAAGCCCCCACCAACTGCCCCGCGGCAGCCGCAGGCTCGCCTTGAACTCGATCAGCGCCAGCATAAACACGAACAGCAGCACCCAGAACCCCGCCGCCAACCCCACTCGGGCGTAGGGCGCATCGGGGTCGATAAAAGCACGGCAGAAAGCGGCCAGCCCAAAGGGTAGAGCGAGCATGGCCAGCACGACCAGGCATAGGGCCCAGCGCATTCTGAGCGTCGTCGCCCGCCAGGCAAGGCCGCCGACTGCCAGCGGCAGTAAGGCCAGCAGCACACCGGCAGGCCCCATGATCGCCCATAGATTCATGCCCTGCCCCGGCACGATGCGATTGGGCTGAACGCTGGCGATATCCAGCCACCCAAGCGCCGCAAGTGCTACCGGCATCAGGGCCAGCAGCACCCGGTTAGGGGACGCCGAATGCGGCTGTGACACGGCAGAAGAAGCCGACACGCTTGCGAGAGCCCGCCCAGAAATGCTTATTGCTCAAGCTGGTCGAGGAAGTTCGCCGCGACCTTGGCCGGGTCGGCGCCGTTGACGGCGACTTCACCGTTCAGGCGCTGTAGCGTCTCGAGATCCAGCGCCTCGAACACCGGCGAGAGCAGTTCGGGAATCTGCGGATAGTCATCGAGCACCTCTTGGCGCACCACAGGGGCCGGCTGATAGACCGGCTGTACACCCAGGGTGTCCTTGAGCACGCGAAGGTCCAGCGCATTCAGGCCACCATCGGTGCCATAGGCCATGGCGGCATTGACACCATTGGTTTGCAGTGCGGCGGCGCGCAGGGTGGCGGCGGTGTTACCGCCGGAGAGCACCACCAACTGGTCGGAGTCGAGGTCGAAGTCATAGGCTTCCTCGAATGCCGGCAAGGCCGCCTCGGATTCGACGAATTCAGCGCTGGCGGCGAACTTGAACTCCCCTCCTTGAGCAAGATACGTCGATAGATCCTCGAGGGACTCGAGGTCATGCTCCCGGGCCAGATCACCGCGCACGCTCATTGCCCAGGTATTATTGGCCTCGGCGGGGGTCAGCCACACCAAGCCATTGGCCTGGCGATCCAGCTCACTGACCTTGGCATGCGCCTCGGCGGCCTTCTTCCATACCGGGCTGTCTGCCATGTCGAAGAAAAAGGCACCGTTACCGGTGTACTCGGGGTAGATATCGATTTCGCCGGCGATGATCGCCTGACGTACGATGCTGGTTCCGCCAAGCTGCAAACGGTTTTCCGTCTCGATGCCGCCGGCTTCCAGCGACTGCATGATCAATTCTCCGAGCACCGAGCCCTCGGTATCGATCTTCGAGGAAACCACCACTGGGGCGGCCGCCTGTGCCTGCCCGACCATGGCACTGGTTGCCAATGCCGCTATCCATGTCAATGTCCGCTTCATCGCCCCTACCCCAGTGGTATGCAAGTATTCAGGCAGTATAAGGAACTGACGTTACAATGTCAGGATGGATAGGCCGGCATGACATCAACGCTAAACGCCTGTCCTGGCTTGAGGAATCGATGGACGACGACAGTGTAGTAAACCCCGACGGCATGCTGAACACTTGGCGCCACCCGCTGGTGCGGGACCTGGGCTGGCTGTGTTTGATCGCGGACTTGCTGCGCATGCCCTGCCCTGGGCGGCCGGGGCTTGATGAATTGGGGCTGTCAAACGGTGGCTGGCGAGATTACCTGGATCGGCTGGAAGCTGCTCCTCAGGCACTAGAAGACTGGGTAGGCGGCGCCATGAACGCACGCCTGGGGCACTATCACGAACGGCTCTGGCAGTTCCTGCTCGAGAGCTCACCCAATACCCGGCTGTTGGCCCACAACCTGGCGGTGATGCGAGAACGGCGCACCCTGGGTGAGTTGGATATGGTCTACCGGCAAGCGGGGCGCCAGCAGCCGATCCATCTGGAAGTCGCGATCAAGTTCTATCTGGGCCTCACCGAGGGCCCCGGCGAAGCCACTGACCAGGCGCGTTGGGTGGGGCCCGGATGCGCGGACAGTCTGGCTGGCAAGCGAAGCCACCTCTTCCACCACCAACTGCCGCTGATCGACACCCCGGAAGCGCGTCTCGCCGTCAATGCGTTCACCAGCGATATGCCGAGCGGGCTCAATGCCACAGAGCATGAAGAGATACGACTGGGGCAGCGCATGGCGATGCCTGGCGTGCTCTTCTATCCCTGGCGGCGCGACGCGGATCAACCCTCACTCCCGCCGCCCGTCGAAGCCACCCATGAGCACCTGCGCGGCCATTGGCTCGCCTGGCATGACTGGCCAGCCTTTCGCGCCGGCCTAACGGCGGACACACGAGGAGCCTGGCTGCACAAGCCTCACTGGCTGGCGCCGCCGCTACCCGAGCAACTCCGGCCACTCAAGGAAGTCGACGCCTATCTGGCGAAGCGCTTCGCCACCGGAGCCGCCCCGCTGCCCCTGGTCCTCCAGGATGAGGATGACAGGTGGCATCGGCTGTTTGTGGTCGGCGACGACTGGCCGCGCAGACTGCCACTGCCGCCTGCCCCGGTGGCCTTCACTCGCTGAAACGAGTGAAGGCCGGGCATCGCCTTAGTCACGACTTAGTCACGACTTAACCACGACTTAGTCGCGATCGACGACCCAGGTCGTACCCTCGCGGGAATCCTTGAGAGTGATACCCAGCGCCGTGAGCTCCTCGCGGATGCGATCGGCCTCGGCGAAGTCTTTGGCCTTCTTCGCCGCTGCACGCGCCGCAATGCGCGCCTCGATCTCGTCCTCGCCAATGGCAAGCGCCGTGGCGCCCGCCTGCAGGAAGGCCGCTGGGTCCTGATCGAAGAGCCCCAGCACCTCACCCAGGCGCTTGAGTTCGAAGGCCAGCGCCGGGGCAGTCTCGGGAGCCTCTTTCTTGGCCACGTTCAGCTCACGGGCCAGATCGAAGAGCGCCGCCAGGGCCTCGGGGGTATTGAAGTCGTCGTCCATGGCCGCTGTAAAGCGCGCATCAAAGCGGGCCTCTACCTGACCTTCGGCCGCCTCGACGCCGTTCAGGGCGTTGTAGAAGCGCTCCAGCGAGCGGCGAGCGTCATCCAGAGCGTCCGGCGCATAGTTGATAGGGCTGCGGTAGTGGCTGGCCACCAGCAGGTAGCGCACTACTTCCGCATCATGCACCTCGAGCACCTCGCGGATAGTGAAGAAGTTGCCCAACGACTTGGACATCTTCTCGCTGTCGACCCGCACCGCGCCGGCATGCATCCAGGTATTCACGTAGTGCTGACCCGTCGCCGCCTCGCTCTGGGCGATCTCATTCTCATGGTGCGGGAAGGTCAGGTCCGGCCCACCGCCGTGAATATCGAAGGTATCGCCCAGGCAGCAAGTCGACATGGCCGAGCACTCGATGTGCCAACCGGGCCGCCCTTCACCCCAGGGCGAGGGCCAACTGGCCTCGCCCGGCTTGGCGGCCTTCCACAGCACGAAGTCCAGCGGGTCTTCCTTATGCTCACCCACATCGATACGTGCACCGGAGCGCATCTCATCCGGGTCGCGGTTGTTGAGCTTGCCATAGTCGGCAAACTTGCGAACCCGGTAGTAGACATCGCCATTGTCGGCGGCGTAGGCAAAGCCCTTGGCGATCAGCGTCTCGATCATCGCAACGATGTCATCGATATGGCGGGTAGCGCGCGGTTCGTGATCCGGACGCAGCACCTTGAGACGGTCCTCGTCCTCGTGCATGGCGCTGATCATGCGCTCGGTGAGCGCGCCGATCGCTTCGCCGTTCTCCTCGGCACGCTTGAGGATCTTGTCGTCGATATCCGTGATATTGCGCACGTAATTGACGGCGTAGCCCCGCGAACGCAGGTAGCGCGTAATGACATCGAAGGCCACCATCACCCGGGCATGCCCGATATGGCAGTAGTCATAGACGGTAATGCCGCAGACGTACATGCCAAGCTTGCCGGGTTCGATCGGGGAAAGCGGCTCCTTGCGGCGCGTCAGGGTGTTGTAAATCTGCATATCAGCCCTTCTTCTGTGCCTTGGCCCAACCATCCTTCAATCCCACGGTGCGGTTGAATACCAGCTTGCCGTCGGCGCAGGCATGACGGTCGGCGCAGAAATAACCGACCCGCTCGAACTGATAGCGCGACTCGGGAGCGGCGTCACGAATCGAGGGCTCGGCGATACCCTGGACGGTCACCAGCGACTCTGGATTCAGGTGCTCCAGGAAGTCGGTTTCCTTGTCCTTGTCGGGTTGCTCGACCTGGAAGAGGTTGTCGTACTGACGCACCTCGACCGGCACGCCGTGCTCGGCGCTGACCCAGTGGATGACGCCCTTGACCTTGCGGCCCTCCGGGTTCTTGCCGAGAGTCTCGAAATCCACCGAGCAGCGCAGCTCGCTGATCTCACCCGCATCGTCCTTGATCACCTCATCGCAGCGGATCACATAGCCGTTGCGTAGCCGCACTTCCTTTTCGGGCGCCAGGCGGAAGAACTTCTTCGGCGGCTCCTCCATGAAGTCGTCCTGGTCGATCCAGATCTCGCGCGAGAACGGCAGCTTGCGGGTGCCCATGTCATCACGGGCCGGATGGCCGGAGACCTCGAACACCTCGTCGTGATCGTCGGGCACGTTGGTCAACACCACCTTGAGCGGTTTCATCACGCACATGGCGCGCGGCGCATTGTCTTCGAGGTCCGAACGAATGGCGTGATAAAGCATGCCAATCTCGACCAGGCCGCCGTCGGCACGGGTCACGCCGATCATGTCGCAGAACTTGCGAATCGATGCCGGTGTATAGCCGCGGCGGCGCATGCCGGAAATCGTCGGCAGGCGTGGGTCGTCCCAGCCATCGACGATACCCTGATCCACCAGCAGCTTGAGTTTGCGCTTGGAGGTAAGGGTGTAATTCAGATTGAGGCGTGCGAATTCGATCTGCCGCGGCTTGGCCGGTACCGGCAGGTTGTCGAGGAACCATTCGTAGAGCGGGCGGTGATCCTCGAACTCCAGTGTGCAGATCGAGTGGGTCACGCCTTCGATGGCGTCCGACTGGCCGTGAGCAAAGTCGTAAGACGGGTAGATCTTCCACTTTTCGCCGGTCTGGTGGTGGCTGGCATGGCGAATGCGGTAAAGAATCGGGTCGCGCAGATTGATGTTGGGTGACGCCATATCGATCTTGGCGCGCAGCACCTTCTCGCTCTCGGCGAACTCGCCCTGTTTCATGCGCTCGAGCAGATCGAGGCTCTCATCGGCGCTGCGCTCGCGATAGGGGCTGGGCCGACCGGCCTCTGTCAGGGTGCCGCGATACTCGCGGATCTCGTCCGGCGACAGGTCGTCGACATAGGCCTTGCCTTCGCGAATCAAATGCTGCGCCCAGGCATAGAGCTGATCGAAGTAATCGGATGCATAGCGCACGCCGCCGGCCCATTCGAAGCCCATCCAATGCAGGTCTTCCTTGATGGCATCGATGTAGGCCTGCTCTTCCTTGGCCGGGTTGGTGTCATCGAAGCGCAGGTGACAGTCGCCGCCAAACTGCTCTGCCAGGCCGAAGTTCAAGCAGATCGACTTGGCATGGCCGATATGCAGGAAGCCATTGGGCTCCGGCGGAAAACGGGTAACGATCTTGTCGACCTTGCCAGCCTCGATCTCTTCGCTGATCTGATTGCGAATGAAGTTCGGGGCGCTGGTGCTGTCATTGCTCATGGGGCGTCTAGGAACCTCTTGATGGAGTACGCTGGCGACAGGCCGGCCCTCTCACCCATCCAAACTGACATGGACGGATGGCGGATGCCGACTTCGCGCGTCGATGCAAAACAGCTATTATAGCGCGACGCAGATGCGCAACGCCAAGGCGCCCACCAAGACTTCCGGGAAACTGACATGATTGTTCTCCAGACCAATTACGGCGATATCACCATTGAGCTCGATTTCGACAAGGCGCCCAAGACCGCCGAGAACTTCCAGCAGTACGTGACCGACGGGCACTATGACGACACCCTCTTCCACCGCGTCATCGACGGATTCATGGTTCAGGGCGGTGGTTTCGATACCGATTTCAATCAGAAACCCACTCGCGCACCGATCGAGAACGAAGCAGACAACGGCCTGAAGAACCGCAAGGGCACCCTGGCCATGGCGCGCACCCAGGATCCGCATTCCGCCACCGCCCAGTTCTTCATCAACATCGCCGACAACGATTTCCTCGACCATAGCGGCAAGAACCTGCAGGGCTGGGGCTACTGCGTGTTCGGCAAGGTGGTCGACGGTATGGACGTGGTCGACAAGATTCGTGCGGTACCCACCACTCGCCGCGGCATGCACGCCGACGTACCCGCCGACGACGTGGTGATTCAGCGCGCCTATATCAAGGATGACGCTCAAGGCGACGCCTGAGAGTCGTCCCCAGGAAGGACACGCCCGCGTTCGTGCGGGCGTCTCTCGTTTTATTGGCCGATTGGATTGGCCCGTCGTATCGATCCAGCCAGGCGGATCGAAAACGAACCGCATTTACATAAACAGGCTCGCCATGACGACTCTGCTGATTTCCGACCTGCACCTGCACCCAGGCGCCCCCGCGATCACCGATGGATTTTTTGCCTATCTGGAGCAGACAGCCAGCAAGGCGGACGCGCTGTACATCCTCGGCGATTTCTTCGAAGCCTGGGTCGGCGATGACATTCTCGACTTGCCGGAGTCTGAACCCAGCGGCAACGCCAGCCTCGTAAAGCGCGTCGCGACGGCGCTTTACGCCCTGAGCAGCGCCGGCACGGCGATCTATCTGATGCACGGCAATCGCGACTTCCTGATCGGCAAGCGCTTCGCCGATACCTGCGGCGCCACCCTGCTCGACGATCCTACCAAGCTCGACAACGACGGCGAGCCGGTCCTGCTGATGCACGGCGACAGCCTCTGCACCCGGGACGAGGCCTATATGGCGTTTCGTGCCCAGGCCCGCGACCCGCAGTGGCAGGCGCAGATCCTGGCCATGTCGATTCCCGAACGACTGGCGCTGGCCAAGCAGATCCGTGAACAATCGGGCGACGCCAACTCCAACAAGGCCGAAGACATCATGGATGTCACGCCGGAGGAAGTGGTCGAGGCCATGCAGGCGCATAACACTGCCCTTTTGATCCACGGCCATACGCACCGTCCGGACGTTCATGACCTCACGCTCGATGGCCAGCCAGCCAAGCGCATCGTGCTGGGCGACTGGCAGCCCGATCAAGGCTGGGATATCCGCTTCGAGACAGGTGAAGACCCCGAGCTGCGCGACTTCCCGCTTGACGCACCGCCCAGCGTCTGAGGCCTGGCAGTAACGCGCGCCTAGGCTCTAAAGAAATGCGCGCCGCCGGCCCAGCGCTGGCACCGAAGGCCCCCTTTGGCCATAATGTTGCTCCTTTTTTGTCAGAGACTTGCCATGTGGTTCAAGCACCTGCATCTCTATCGCCTGCATGAAGCCCCGCAGATCGCCCACGACGACCTGGACGACCAGCTCGCCGAACAGGCTTTCCGCCCACTAGGGGGTAGCGAAGCCACACGTTTGGGCTGGCGCACACCGGGCGGACGCGCCAGCGAGCGCCACCTCCATGAGATCCAGGGCCATCGCCTGCTGTCGGCACTTCGCCAGGAGCGCGTGTTGCCAGCAAGCGTGGTGCGCGAGGAAGTCGAGGAACGCTGTGCCGACCGCGAGGCCGCCGAGGGCCGCCCGCTGCCGCGCAAGGAAAAGCAGACGATCAAGGAACAGGTCTACGAGGAGCTGCTGCCACGCGCCTTCATCAAGAGCCAGAAGATAGACCTGTGGTGGGACACCCGCCGCGACCTGATCGCCGTCAACGCCAGCAGTCGTGCCCGTGCCGAGGAAATTCTCGATCTTCTGCGCCAGACACTGGGCAGCCTCAAGGTCACACCGCTTGCCACCCAGGCCTTGCCAATTCGTGCCATGACGGCCTGGCTCAAGGAAGCGGATACTCGCCCGACCGGGCTGATACTCGGCGACCAGGTCGAGCTCAAGGCTCAGGGAGATGATGGCGTGCTGCGAGCCCGGGCCGTGGATCTGGACAGCGAAGAGATTCAAACCCTGCTCGAAGGCGGACGCCAAGCCCACAAGCTAGCCATCGAGGTAGAGGGGCAGCTGTCACTGGTCTTGCACGATGACCTGGCGCTCAAGTCTCTGCGTTTTTCCGATGCGCTGCTCGATGAGGCCAGCCAGGCCAATGACGGTGACGACGCCATACTGCGAATGGAAGCCGACTTCGTGCTGATGGCGCAGACGCTGGCCGACGTCGTGGAACGCCTGGTCGGCTGGTTGGACGGCGAAGCCCATGCTGCCGCGCCCAGTCCATGATCGGCCCTAATGACCTCTTTTTAGTCTTCAACCTCGTGATTTCTTCATCGTGACCACAGATTCCGCCACAACAAAAGATCCCTTCGCCGATATTCGTCCCTACAAGGACGACGAGGTGGCCGAGGTCATCGTACGGCTGGCCAATAATGCCGAGCTGCTCGATGCCCTAACCCAGTTCAAACTGCCAAGGCTCGCCCGGCTAGCGCCACGCTTGGCACGCACCATCGCCAGCTTCGCCATCCGCCGCGAAATGCGGGGGGTAAATAGCGTTTATGATTTTCAGATGCGCATCGCCAGCTACATGCAGCGCATGATCCGCACCACGACCGATACATTCGAAGTGGAAGGCCTTGATCGCCTGGAGCATGACCAGGCCTATCTGTTCATCGGCAATCATCGCGATATCGCCCTCGACCCGGCCTTCGTCAACTACGCGCTCTATCAGGCTGGCCGCAGCACGGTGCGTATCGCTATCGGCGACAATCTGCTGCAGAAGCCCTATGTGTCAGACCTGATGCGCCTCAATAAAAGCTTCATCGTGCCGCGCTCGGCCAAGGGCAAGCGCGCCATGCTGGCGGCTTATCAGCAACTCTCAAGCTATATTCGCCATTCGATTGGCGAGGATAATCATTCAATCTGGATGGCACAGCGAGAAGGCCGCGCCAAGGACGGTATCGACCGTGCCGACCCGGCGATCATCAAGATGCTGACCATGTCTGGACGCCAGGCCGACAAACAGGCAAAGCTTGGCGATATCATCCGCGAGCTGCGCATGGTGCCCGTGTCGATCAGCTACGAGTATGACCCCTGCGACCTGCAAAAGGCCCGTGAGCTCTATGCCATGCATACCGAGGGCGCTTACCAGAAGATCGAGTTCGAGGACATTCGCTCCATCGTCGCCGGCATCACCGGCGCCAAGGGACGCATCAAGCTGACCTTCGGCACGCCACTGTCAGCGGATTTTGAAAGTCCTGAGGCAGTTGCCCAAGAGATCGATCAGCAAGTCATGAAAGGCTATCATCTCTTCCCGAGTCACCAACTGGCCCTCGAAGCCAGCGGACTGGCGCCAGATCTCGTCGACCTGACCGAGGTCACCGACATTGATCGCCAGCGTTTTCATGCCCGACTGGCAGAGGTTCCCACTCACCTACGTGACTGGTGGCTTGCCCAATACGCCAACCCGGTACTCAACCGCGCCGGTCGACTCTAGCTACGACAAGCCCGCACGATAGGGCCCGCCTACGCCCTATCGCCTGGGCGGTGCCCACTGCCCAGGCACCGCCCAATGCCGGGCACGACCGCGTTCTCAGCTACACTCTTTGCCACACCCTAAGCCACACTCTAGGCCACACTTTCGACCACACTCTCAGCCACCGGCTCCATCGCGATGGGCCACCCGTTTGAGGTAATCCCCATGGCTCAGCCCCCCACCTCGACTGGCGATCACGCTGTCAATAACACGGTCAACCACCCGGCCGACCGTCACGCTGCCGACACCCGGGCCGCACACCGGGTCACCCTGATTGGTGCAGGCATCGACTTCGTGGTGGGCATGCTCAAGCTGGTGGCGGGGCTAATGGTCGGCTCGGCGGCCCTGGTGGCCGATGGTATTCATTCCTTCTCGGACATCCTCACCGACATCTTCGTGATCGGGGCCACCCACTTCGGTCGTCAAGCGCCCGATAGCGGTCACCCCTATGGCCATGGCCGCATCGAAACGCTGGCGACGCTGTGGCTGGGCAGCATCTTGATCTTCGTTGCCGGCGCCATCGCCTGGGCCAGTCTTGAGCGACTTTTCAGCGGCACTCCGGTTCTGGCGCCAGGGCCTTGGGCCATCGGCATCGCCGTAGTGGCGCTACTCGCCAAGGAGTGGATCTACCGTTACACGATGAAGATCGCCAAGCAGGTAGGCTCCAAACTTCTCGAGGCCAATGCCTGGCACTCGCGCTCCGATGCGCTATCTACCGTGGTGGTGCTGGTTGGCCTGATTGGCGCTCAGTTCGGGGCCGGCTGGTTGGATGGCGCAGCGGCTGTCGTGGTCGCCGTCATGGTCGGCAAGATAGGCGGCTCGCTCTTGTGGGAAGCGAGCCAAGAACTGATCGACACCGCGCTCCCCGCCTCCGACCAGCAACGCATGCGAGAAACCGCCGCACAGGTCCCGGGTGTTCGCGGGGTGCACGACCTGCGCACGCGCACCGTCGGTGGCCAGATATTGCTCGACCTGCACCTGGTGGTGAACCCGCGCGTCACCGTCTCTGAAGCCCACGAAGTCGGTAATGAGGTCTGCCGGCAATTGCATCAGTCATTTCCCGACCTCAGCGATGTGACGTTCCACATTGACCCCGAAGACGATCAGTACGCACCACCGCAAAGCTGTCTTCATGCGCTGCCGCTACGTGAGGAAGTGGAGGCCGAACTCACCAAGGCCTGGTGCGGACTCGCCGCCTGGGAATCCAGGCTGACACTGGATTTGCATTATCTGGATCAGCACATCGACGTGTCCCTCTACGTCCAGCCATTGCAGCCCGAGGTTAACCTCGACGAGGCGGCCGATAGTCTGCGTAAACACGCTGCCAGCTTACCCTGGCTCGGCCGGTTACGTATTTGGCAGGGGCCAGGCAGGGCCTGATATATTCGCCTTGGCTTAAAAACCTCTCCTACAGGCCCTTCGGGCAGGAAATCGTCGATGGCTCGACCACTTGCCAGCCCCACCTTTCGCCGTCAGAGACGTCAGTTGTTGATGGGGTTGGGAAGTTTATTGGCGGGTGCCTGCCTGGGCCTGTCGCCGCAGGTCGCCGCGGCCCCCGACCCCGCACGTTTACGCCAGGTTATGCAGTCTCGCTTCGGCGCCGAGGGCACGGCCGCCCTGAACGACTGGCTGGCTTTGATTGACCGCCTGCAACCACTGGGTATCGCCGCACAGCTAAGGGGCGTCAACGACTTCTTCAACCAACGAATTCGCTGGCTGGATGACCGGGCCATCTGGCAGCAAGAAGATTACTGGGCAACGCCGCTGGAAACGCTGGGAAAGGGTGATGGCGACTGCGAGGACTTTACCATCGCCAAGTACATCACCCTGATGCAGCTAGGTATTCCTATCGAGCGGCTACGACTGATCTACGTGCGCGCGAGCATTGGGCGTGGTGGGCTTTCGCAAGCACACATGGTGTTGGGCTATTACCAGCTTCCCGGGGCAGAACCGCAGGTATTGGACAACCTAGTGGAGACTATCCAACCGGCTAGCGAGCGGATCGATCTCACCCCCGTGTTCAGTTTCAATAGCAACGGCCTTTGGGCAGGCGGCTCCAGCCGCTCGCGTGCCGATCCCGTCCAGCGGCTATCGCGCTGGCGTAACGTGCTGGCCAGAATGCAGGAGCAAGGTTTCCTATGATGATAGACAGCACCGCCCATGGGCGGCACGGAGGGGCCACGGAATGTCTCTGATCACAAAGCTATGGCTCTCCATTGCAGTCGTATTGTTGCTGGCATTCGGCGGCAGTTTGATCGTGGGCTTATCGACCAGTCGGCATTACATCGAGCAGGAAGTACGCATCAAAAACGAGGACAATGCCAATGCCCTCGCCTTGTCCATGAGTCAGCTCGATAAAGACCCCGTCAACATCGAGCTCTTGCTGTCCGCCCAGTTCGATACCGGTCACTATCAGCGCATCGAGTTACGTGACCCCCAGGGCAACCTCATTCTGCGCCGTGAAGCATCCCCCTTCATCGGCGACGTACCGGCCTGGTTCGTCAATCTGGCGCGCATCACCGTGCCCGCCGGCAACGCTGTCGTTCAAGACAACTGGCGTCAGTACGGCACGCTGACACTGCAGAGTCAGCATAGCTATGCCTACCGCTCTCTCTGGCGGAGTAGCCAGCAACTGGTTACCTGGTTCGCCTTCGCCGCCCTGATCAGCATGCTGATCGCCTGGCTGCTTGTCCTGCAGGTCCGCCGCCCGCTCTCAGCTGTGATTGCCCAGGCCAACGACATTGGCAACCGGCGCTTCACAACCTCACCAGAGCCAAAGACGCGAGAGCTTCGCGACCTTGTCATGGCCATGAACAGACTATCTGGTAGCGTGCGCCAGATGCTGACCCGGGAAAGCGCTCAGCTCGAAGAATTAAGGCGCAAGTTGCAACAGGATGAAACCACTGGCATTGCCAACCGTGCATACTTCATGACACGCCTTGAATACATGCTGGAAAGCGACGAAGAACTCCATCATGGCTGCTTGGCACTAGTGCGCGTGACCGACCTCGAAGGCCTGAATGAAGGAATGGGGCGCCCCGAGACCGACCGCCTCCTCCATGACTTGGCCACCACACTCCATCAGTTTGCCCTGGAGTATCCAGGAAGCCAGGCAGGCCGACTCAATGGCAGTGATTTTGCGCTGCTGGTACCCAATGACCTGTCATCTGATGATGTGGCGGACCAGCTCAAGCGGCGCCTGCACCCGATTGCCGATCGACAACCTGTGCTCCTCAACCTGCCCATCGGCATTGTGGACATCTCACGACACGAATCCCGTGATGTTCTGCTGAGTCGACTTGACGGTGAGCTCGCCAAGGCTGAGCGTCGTGGCGGAAGGACGGTATGGGTGGCCGACCAGAAAGCGAACCACTTACTGTTTAGCACCCATGCCGAATGGAGAAGCGCCCTGGAGACTGCACTGGCTCATGGCGTCCAGTTGGCTAGTTACCCGGTCATGGATGCCAATGGTAACTTGTTACACGACGAATGCCCGTCACGGCTATGGCTGGCAGGCGAGTGGCGACCAGCAGGCGTTTATCTTGGCTGGATCTCCCGGTTCGGGATGGATGACGCACTGGATCTTGCCAGCATCACCAGCGCTCTCCATTGCCTAGAAAAATCAGAGACACCTCTGGCACTCAACCTCTCTTCAAGGGCCATTTCGAGTACCGGTTTCCGGCAGCGATTGATCGAACTGCTGAGGGCCTACCCTCGCGAGGCAAAACGTTTATGGCTGGAGCTACCCGAATCGGTTGCCATCCACCATATGGAGGACTTCAAGTCACTTTGCCATGACCTGCGCCGTTTCGAATGCCGCATTGGCCTCGAACACGTCGGCCAGCAATTTACTCACCTAGCCGATCTTCAGGACAGTGGCCTTAGCTACTTGAAATTCGATACCTCGCTTACTAGAGGCGTTGATCATCAGCCGGCCCAGCAAACCCTGCTTCGTGGAATGGCCACCCTCAGTCACTCATTGGGCATCCTGGCGATCGCCGAGGGCGTATCCACCCCAGAGGAGCACCGAGTGCTTATAGAGCTTGGCATGGATGGCGTGACGGGAACGGCGGTCAATTCCGCAGACCAAGAATCACATGACTAGTCGGCATGCGACCTGGCATGAGGACCTGATAATCGGCCGTTGGAGCCATTGGACTGTCGCATGCCGTTGGAAGTTGGCGCCGAGGCTGTCAAGAAGTCCGCTGTTGGACCACACGCCCTTCATTGGCATTACGCTTGCGACTGCATACCGCCCTCATATACATCGCCTGTGCATCCTTTCATCGCTACTTGATAACGATTCAAGCTCTCTGCCAAGGCGTCAACATTTGAGCTGTCCACCGCTATCACCCCATCTGCTCATCCATCATGTCAATACTGGTCGGATTGCAGGCCTGTTCCAGCATTCACAGATACGGGGTTCGAGGATCTTCCGAAACTCAGGGCCTTCGCTGGCGAGCAGGAACAATTGCAGCCTCACAGAAACGGCAGTCAATATGCTATGGTCACGCCATCACCGCTCTGGCGTTCTGCCGGGTACCTTTTCATCGTGAGGAACATGACATGTCCGCATCCGAGATACAGAAAACACGCGTTATCAACGAACTACGCGGATTCATAAAGAAGTTGCTGCAGGACCCACAGATCCTCGAACAGTCTCTGGTAGTGGCTCGCAAGCACCTGGCGGAAGGCTCGGACGCTACCATCATGGCCCGTATCGCCAACGACATTTCCGACACCACCAGCGTGCATATCCCCGAAGATCCCAGCGAACACTCCGAGGCCGACAAGCTCTACCTGGAGCTACTCAAGGAAATCGTCGGCGAAGAACAGGCCATGTACTGAATCGTCATAAGGCGATGCTGACGCGATCCACGCATCTATATGGCTCATCAAAGCTTCAGTGTGGCTTTTTCCTGTTCACACATGCATGCCCCTCGTCTAGAGTTACCCTTGGTAACAAAGCGGTGATGCCTCACCGGGCCACATGAATGATCACCGCTTCCAATAACGATACAAGCCATCGACATCAACTATTAAGATGCACGGCGGCGGCTACGCAGGGAAAATCATGATGATGTTCAGCGAATTTCTGTCCTGGATCGACCCCACAGCCACATCAGAAGCAACGACCAAAGAGACAAGCGGATGCCCTGTCGGCAAGGCGCGCTGGGGGGCGGGCCTGCTGATGGGCCTGCTGCTCAGCTCCAGCCTGCAGGCCGCAGAGTTAACGCCAAGCGTGCTCGTCCCCTCCCAAGACACCACGCCGATTCTCACCCTGCAGACCTCAAAACGCCAGGAGCAGCTTTCGCTGGCTAGCATCGAGCGCCTGCCACTATATGATGCAACGCTACAACATCCCGAGGGTCCCGAAGGCACTTACAGTGGTGTACGCCTCATAGATTTGCTCTCAGCCTACGATATGGAAGAGGCAACACGCCTTCGGCTAACCGCTGTCGATAATTATTCCGTTTTTCTCGACCAAAAACATCTCGAGGAAAAGGACTACCTGGTCGTCACCCGCTTCGACGACGCCCCTGTACCCCGGAGCCAGCTTGGCCCACTGATGCTGATAGTGCCAGCTGACGAGCAAGCGGTGCTTGATGGAAAAGTCCCCTATGACAAGTGGATATGGGCCCTGACCAGAATCAACGCGAGCTAAACGCCATGGCAGCATCCACGGCCAACTACGCTTTGGTTTTCTCGCGTCGCCGCCTGCTGATTGGTATCGGCTTCCTGATTCTGTCAACGGTGGCGGTAATCGCCATCAAGTTTTATGACAGCTACGCTAGGCAGCAGATGGATGCCGACTACATCGCTTTTTCCAGCGAGATAGTGAGAGCCCAACACGACGGCGACTCTCTACGGCAGTCCACCCTCAACTTGCTTGACCACCCAGAGGCCCTGCATCAACGACAGATTCTCCAAGCGCTATGGGTTATCAATAGCCGTCAGGTCACCATCGAACAGTACCTTCTACGAAGCAGCCTGACGGAAGAGGATTTAGGTCATATCATGGTGGAGTTTTCTCACCTTGATACTTTACTCCGCAAAGCCCAAAACATAGCAGACAACGCGCTTGAGCAACCCGAACAAGTTCCCTCCCTACTTGATCTCACTGAGGACATCGATAACAGCTTGGCCTACATCTACAGCGAACTTCATGCGCTTATGATCCGTGGCGCCACCGAGCAGCAGCACATCATGTCGGTGATGACAAAGATCATCATGGCCTTGGGCACTTTGGTGCTAGTAGTCATATTCGGACTGCTAGTCGCCATAGAAAAGATTCTTGGCCAGCAAAATGAACTCGAACACCTGTCGATAACGGATGAACTGACTGGCCTAGAGAATCGCAGAGCTGCCATGAACAGAGCAAAGCATATCTTGACGCTTGCTAGGCGATCAGACGAACCCGTTAGTCTCGCCATTATAGATATTGATCATTTCAAACGTATCAATGATCAGTACGGTCACCCCTTCGGCGACAAGGTTCTTAAACAAGTCGCCCTACAACTAAAACAAAGCGCAAGGGACTCGGACATCTTGGCACGGATCGGAGGCGAAGAATTCTGCTTACTGATGCCAAACACTGACTCACGAGGCGCCAACGAGCTCTGCGAAAGGCTGCTAAGAGGCAGCAGAAGCATGATAATCACCCATAGGGAAGATACCATTCCCTTGACGGTCAGCATTGGCCTGACGACGACTCACCATCAGGATGACTACGACTTTGACACTCTCTACGCACAGGCCGACGAAGCGCTGTACCGAGCAAAGGCCGGCGGAAGAGATCAAGTAGAATCTTATATGCCCAGCACCAGGGGCTAACGCTCCAGCTAAAAAAACACCTGACCAACGAACGCTCAAAAACCGGACAGGGTTTAAATCCACACCAGAAAACTCTACTAGGCTCTTTCAACCATCATGCAGTAAACCAGCAGGTTCGATCCAACAACCATCCAACTATACCCAATGGTAAAAAATTGAAAAAGCCAGATTAACACCGTAAAAAAAACACTCAAGAAAAAGTAAAAGTGGTGGCCAAAAATAAATTAGCCACCACTTTCAACTACACATAGATATTCAAAAATCAAACACTCGTGCAACCATCAGGCCTAAATGCATCATCGACATCGGTAACGCAAGTCCATCCGTCATCTTGACGTTCAATCTGGATGTAGTCATCTGAAATATTGGAACTTGCATCATCCCCATCGAACGTGAACCTTACATATGCATTTTGTGCTGCACCATCTCCATCTGTAGTGTCTTGTACACTGATAGTACCCAAAGTTCCAGCAGCATTAGCGCCAATACCAATGAACCCTGCATCCGAACCTGACAATGACAAATCATCGCCATTTTGAATTGCCACTTCAGCTTGTGTTTGTGTACCCCTGACAGTCGCAAATGCTGAAGTCACCTCAGACCGAGTTACATAATCCTGATACCTGGGTATAGCCACGGCCGCCAACACCCCGATAATCGCCACAACGATCAGCAGCTCGATCAGAGTAAAACCGCCCTGCCCTGACTGCATTCCCTTGATGTGTTTCATACCTTGTTTCCTCATACCTTCCCCCTTGCATGACTGCCCGTTAGGGCGACGTTGCCGATCCATACGTTTCAGTCGGCTGGCTTGCCTGGCTGAACAGCATGATACTAGCGATTTCGTTGCGTGGCATCAGCATTTCTGAGTGCGCTAATGCTTAATTACCCCCAAGGGTAGCTTCCACCAGCGCGTTTCTACGCATCACACTAAGCTAGACAGATGACAACGGCAAGGCGCTGAAATGGGCGACTTTCCGGCATTCCGACCCTTAGCGTCGTGCAGCAGGGGCTGACACTGCCTAACGCTTGCCTAACCAGATAGAATGATAGTCACCATATTCGAAGCGATTGTTTCAGGAGTGCCTATGCAGGAATCACAGTCGCGGGGAGAAGCCCACCATGGCCTTCCAGCCAATGGTGCCAGCATGTCCTCATCGCTGCGGGGATTAGCTCAGCGCCTGGTGGTCGACGGTAACTTGACCGAAGCCGCCGCGCAGCGTGCCTTGCAGGAAGCGGAAGAAGAAGGCATCTCGCTGATGCGCCATGTGGTGGAAAATGGCCTGGTGCCGGCGCGGCAGGCGGCTCTCTCGGCGGCCTGGGAATATGGTTTACCCTTGCTGGATTTGGACGCCCTGCGGCTGGATAGCCTGCCGCCGCCACAGGAAATGCCGGAGAAAATTCTCCGCAAGCTGAGCGTGATGCCTCTCTACCGTAGCGAGCACCGCCTGACCGTGGCCGTCCCCTATCCTTCGACGCTGGCCTTGCTGGACGAGCTTCAGTTCGCCACCAACCTCACGGTCGAGGGCGTGCTGGCCCCAGTGGATCAGTTGGGACCGGTACTCGAGAGCTATCTCAGCCACCATGAAAATGCCGAAATATTTGGTGGCCTGGATGACGCCAATGACGGCCTGGAAGGACTGGAGTACGAAGAATACGATCCTGAAGACGATCAGGCCATTACCGCCGGCAGCGACGATGCTCCGGTGGTCAAGTTCGTCAACAAGGTGCTGTTGGACGCGATTCGTCGCGGGGCCTCGGATATCCACT
Organism: Onishia taeanensis; assembly: GCF_013349955.1. Taxonomy (GTDB): domain Bacteria; phylum Pseudomonadota; class Gammaproteobacteria; order Pseudomonadales; family Halomonadaceae; genus Onishia; species Onishia taeanensis_B. The sequence goes on from NZ_JABVXC010000010.1 coordinate 89,705, forward strand.
TCGAACCCTACGAATCCAGCTATCGGATTCGCATGCGCATCGATGGCATCCTGGTGGAGTCCGCACGCCCTCCATTCGGCATGCGCACCCGCATCGCTGCTCGCTTGAAAGTCATGTCACGGCTGGACATCTCCGAGCGGCGCCTACCCCAGGACGGCGCCGTCAAACTAAAGCTCTCCAAGCAGCGCTCGGTCGACTTTCGCGTCAGTTCCCTGCCCACAGTATTCGGCGAAAAGTTGGTGCTGCGTATCCTCGACCCCACCACCGCCCAGATGGGCATCGACTCGCTGGGGTTCACACCACCCCAGCGAAAGCTATATGAGCAGGCGCTCTCCGAGCCTCAAGGCATGATTTTGGTCACCGGCCCTACCGGCAGCGGTAAAACGGTATCGCTGTACACCGGTATCAACATCATCAACAACGGTGAGCGCAACATCTCTACCGCCGAAGATCCCGTCGAGATCAAGGTACCCGGCGTCAATCAGGTCAACGTGCTGCCAAAGATCGGCCTGACCTTCGCCAGCGCCCTTCGCGCCTTCCTGCGCCAGGATCCGGATGTGGTCATGGTCGGCGAGATTCGTGATCTCGAGACGGCAGAGATTGCCGTCAAGGCGTCTCAGACCGGCCATTTGGTGCTATCCACCGTGCACACCAACTCGGCCGCAGAGACCCTGACACGCTTGTCGAATATGGGAATCGCACCCTTCAACATCGCAAGCTCAGTGTCCCTGATCATCGCCCAACGCTTGGCACGTCGGCTTTGCCAGCACTGCAAGGAACCGGTGACCCTCCCGGTAGAAGTGCTTCGAGAAGAAGGTTTCAATGAAGACGAAATCCAGCAGGCGACCATCTATCACCCGGTCGGCTGCCGTCATTGCACGCTTGGCTACAAGGGACGCGTCGGCATCTATGAAGTGGTGCCGATCAGCGACGCCATCAGCCAGCTGATTATGCGCAATGGCAACGCCTTGGAGTTGGACGAGCAGGCACGGCGTGAAGGCCACCCGGATCTGCGCCGAAGTGGCCTATTCAAGGTCATGCAAGGGATGACCAGCCTTGAAGAGATCAACCGTATTATTCGGGACTGAACCGACGCCACATCGTTGTCGATCATGACCCAAACGGGCCTATCATCATCTTAGAGGAACGCCCATGGCGCGACAGCCCAAGCAACAAAAGTCAGCAAAGCTGCAACGCTGGAAATGGTCGGGCAAGGGCCCCGGCGGCCGGCGGGTGTCAGGAGAGATCGCTGCCAAAGAGAAGCATGAGGTAGAGCAGCAACTTACTAGCCAGAACATTCTCGTCAAGAGCATACGCCGCAAAAGCAGCTTTGGCATTGGAGTGAGCAAGATCAAGTCGCGCGATATCATGATCTTCGCTCGCCAGTTGGCCACCATGATCAAGGCAGGCGTGCCAATGCTGCAGGCTTTCTCCGTGGTAGCGGAAAGCCTCAAGAACCCAACCATGAGCGCCCTGGTCCAGGATTTGATGAACGACATCGCGTCAGGCACCAGCTTTTCCGACGCTCTGCGCAGGCACCCAAAATACTTCGACCGCCTATTTACCAACATGATCGAAGCAGGCGAACAATCGGGCTCGCTCGATCATATGCTTGAGAAGGTGGCCAGCTACAAAGAGAAGATCGAGTCGCTCAAGGGGCGCGTCAAGAAAGCGCTCTATTATCCCGTCGCTGTCATCTCGGTAGGTATTGGCGTGACCGCACTACTGCTGATCAAAGTGGTTCCGCAGTTCGAGAGCCTCTTTCAGGGCTTTGGTGCAGAACTCCCGGCAATGACACGCATGACCATCGCCCTGTCAGAATTCGCCCAGCAATACTGGCTTTGGGGAATCGGTCTGGTTGTTGCGAGTATCATACTGATTCGCCAGGGCATGCGACGCTCCGATGCCTTTACCTATCGGATGCATGCCTTGGCGCTGAAGATACCGGTGATCGGCGACATTCTCGACAAATCATCGGTGTCGCGGTACTCCAGCACACTCGCCACCACCTTCGGTGCCGGTGTCCCGTTGGTCGAGGCGCTCGAGACTGCCGCTGGTGCCTCCGGCAACAAGGTTTATGAACGTGCCGTACTCCAGGTGCGCGATGATGTCTCGGCCGGGCAGCAGCTCCACTTCGCCATGCGGCTGACCGAGCAATTTCCGGCGCTCGCCGTGCAGATGGTGGGCATAGGCGAGGAAGCAGGTTCGCTGGATGCCATGCTCAGTCGGGTGGCGGAGTACTACGAGGAGGAAGTCGACAACAAGGTCGATGCCCTGACCTCGCTGCTCGAGCCATTCATTATCGTCGTGCTCGGTGTTCTGGTCGGCGGCCTCGTTGTGTCAATGTATCTGCCAATCTTCGAGCTGGGCAGCGTCATCTAGCCAAACGCTGGCAGGCCCATCGCCACCACGGGCCTGCCCAGAACAGGCACAATGCTCATTTTTCCTGAACATGCAAAGCCTAGGAGCCCCCCTTGCTTGCCGATCTTCCCCCTCTCCTACTCTGGCCGCTGACCGTTGCCCTCGGTCTATGCTTGGGCAGTTTCCTGAATGTCGTGGTCACTCGGCTGCCGGTGATGTTAATGCAAGGCTGGCGAGCGGAAGCCCGCGAAGCACTGGAGCTCGAAGAAGAATCTCCGGCCAGTTTCAACCTGATGACCCCAGCCTCGCAGTGTCCAGCCTGTAACGCTCCCATCAGCTGGCACGACAATATCCCCCTGCTCGGCTTCCTGAAGCGGCGGGGAAAATGCGCGAGCTGCAAGCAACCGATTAGCCTGCAATACCCGATGATTGAGCTTGCTGGAATGGCGCTGGTAGTGGCCGTCATCGCCATCCACGGCGCCAGCCTTCAGAGCCTTTTCCTGATAGGCGCTTGCCTGGCCTTGCTCACTTTAGCAGTGATCGACTTTCGCACTCAGCTGCTCCCCGACATCATCACCCTTCCTCTGCTATGGGCCGGGCTTGGCTACCAGTTGATGTTTCAACCACTCATGCTGACCTCGGCGGTCATTGGCGCCATGGCCGGCTATCTTTCTCTATGGAGCTTTTACTGGCTCTTCAAGCTCATCACTGGCAAAGAGGGCATGGGCTATGGCGACTTCAAGCTGCTGGCCGCGCTGGGCGCCTGGCTAGGCTGGCAGACCCTACCCATGGTGCTGATACTATCGGCTGGGGTGGGCGCCATCATTGGCATCCTCATCCAGATCGCCGTTCCACGACTGCGTGGCGCTCCCATGCCCTTCGGCCCCTTCCTGGCCATGGCCGGCTGGATTGCCCTGCTGGCCGGGGCGCCACTGCAAGCCGCCTATCTGGGCCTGATATCATGAGCCTTACGATCGGTGTTACCGGTGGCGTCGGCTCTGGCAAGTCGACCGTTGCACGAGCCTTCGCGGCCCACGGCATCGACTGGGTCGATGCCGATGATGTGGCACGCGAAGTCGTCGAACCGGGCGAGCCCGCCCTTGACGATATCGCCAATCACTTCGGCCCAGGTGTACTAACCGCCGATGGTCACCTGGATCGCCGCGCGTTGCGCAGCATTGTCTTCAGCGATGAAGCCGAGCGGCGATGGCTGGAGTCGGTCACCCATCCGCGAATTCGGCAACGCCTGGAAGCACACCTAGCGCGCATGGCGGCAACGGACGCCCCCTATCACCTGCTGGTGTCCCCGCTATTATTCGAATCGGATCAGCATAGACTGGTTGACCGCTGCTTGGTGATCGATATTCCCGAAGCCCTGCAAATCAGCCGAACCGCCAACCGCGACAGCGTTGATGAAGAGCAGGCCCGCGCGATAGTAGCGGCTCAGATGCCCAGGCAAAAACGGCTTGCGAAAGCCGATGACGTTATCGACAACAGCGGGGATAGCGATGACCTAGCTCACCAGGTCACCAGACTCGATCGCCTATATCGCCGTCTTCGCGAGGCCTCTTGAGCACGTCCCTTGAGGAAGGCTCAGTCAAGCTGAATTGCCTTGGCCGCGACGATTGGGCATGCTGACGCAACTCTTAATCCGCACGAGACCCATATGACCCAAGAACACGCTTCTCGCCCTTTGGAAGTCGCCTGCCCTCAGTGTCGCAAAACGGTAGCTTGGGTAGAGGACAACATGCATCGACCATTCTGCTCAAAACGTTGCAAACTGCTCGACCTGGGCGCTTGGGCCGATGAGTCCCATCGCATTGCCGGCGAGCCCGCCATGGATGAGACCGAAATCGACGAGATGATCATGCGCGCCGAACGCGGCCAGGAATGACGAACCAGTACCATGCAGGACGACCAACACCTGGATCAGACGAAAGACCTTCAACCGCTACAGTACCGCCTACTGGCCGAGCTGGAAGCGGCGTTCGACACGATCATCAATCGCATCGAGGCATTGGTTCAGTGCTTCCGGGAACAGAACCGTGAAAGAGGCGTCGGCGCCTGGGCGTTGCACCACACAACACCCGACGCCGACTGGCTAAGAGCCGCACTGCTCGACTTCTGGTATCAGGACGGACAGGATGGACGCGCCACCCGCAGCTATATCGGGCTGATTGCCGCCGACCAGCAGATCCTCGAGCATGTGGAAAAGGTCAATGAAGCCAAAGACGACTTCGCCGGCATACTGGCAAAGATTCGTGAGCATGCCGCCGACCTTATCCCCGAGATCAAGGCGGTACTGCCATTTCGCCACCCGGCCTTGCATGCACACCTCACCGGCCAAGGCCTTGCCAGACTTCACCTCAAGCAATGCTGGCGCGCCATACCGGTGGCGAATGCCCCCCTTTCCCGCGTGCGTCTGGCCTGGTATTCAAGCGGTCGCTCGATCAAGAAGCTGAGCGTCCGCGACGCTGAGAAAAAGTTGCTGGCACTCGATACAGAATCGCCGCATATCCGCATTCAACTCAAGCACCTGGCCGGCATTCCTGACAGTGAGCCACTGGCCCAGGTCCAGAAGCAGGCGCCTCTGATGCGCGCCAATCTCTTCTTTACCGAACCACTCGCCGACGGCCGCGAGCGTCGCGCCATGAACGTCGCACTGCCGCTATTTATTCCCAGCCCAGATGGCCTGCTGCCTGATCATAATCAGCCCCAGCCCACCCCGCAGGAGAAGCGCACGCGTGCCAAAAGAAGCGACGAGCGCCTTGAGGACACCCCTTTCCTGCCAAGCCTTAGGATCTACCGCTATCGCTAGGCGCTGCCTAAAAACTTCCTAAGAAGCAGCTAAAAAGTAGCAAAAAAATGGCAAAAATTGCCTTCGCCCAGCTATAGGGCATTAACCCATCTCGTCCGCGAGTCCAGCCAAGATACTCCTCAACCCCCTTACAGGCAGTAGGTAGCAGGCAGTAGCTAGCAGGCAGTAGCTAGCAGGCAGTAGGCAGCAAATACGCCGCATACATTTACATACGCCTTGACCACACCTTACGCCCCATTGAAGCCACTTCAGGCTCATGGCCACAGTTTATTTCACTACTCCCCTGCCCAAAACAACCATTAGCCTTTGGACCGCATGGCGCCTCTGGCACACCGAGCTTCCCGTGGAAACCATGCAGAGAATAAGCGTCATAACCAGCGGCATGGCACTAGTGATGGCGACGACTGACTGGCAGGCGATAAAATATTTCCTGGCGACGGGAACTATTAACGCCTTTTCACTACACAAGGGAGCAAAAGTACATAATAACGCCGTCAGCCACGTGTTGCTTTATGGCGACACACTTGAAGAACCGAGCGAGCAAACACCACGAACTGATGTCCCAAAGAACATTTTAACTTCCAAAAAAAACGCCCCCGGCAAGGCCGGGGGCGATATCCGAACAAGAGGCTACGTTACTCTTCCACGCGGACCAGCCAGGACTCGACGGTATCGTTACCGTACTCGTCCTTCCAGGCCTTGAGGGTCTTCTGATTGCCACCGCGAGTCTCGACGACTTCACCGGTATTTGGATTCTTGTAAATCTTCAGCTTGCGCTTACGACGGCCACCGGAAGATTCCGGCTTACCCGCAGCGGCACGGGAAGCGGCCTTGGGGTCGACGAGCTCGATGACGTCAGCGGCGCTTTTAGCGTACTCTTTCATCAGTGCTTCGAGCTTTTCCTTGAACTCAAGCTCAGACTTCAAACGATTGTCGTTTTCCATCTTCTGGAGCTCGTCAGTGAGCTGCTTGAGCATCTGTTCTTTCTGCATGTAATCGTTGAGCAGGGACATGGCAATTCCTTATATATGCTTCTGGTAGACACCACGGGATAGTGGATCAGCAAAGCCGGGATGTAATCGACCTGGCCCAAGTCTAATCGTTTTTATTTTAAACGACAATATCAGAAACCCAACACATTCTCATTGGCTAATTTTTACTCATTCTTACATAGACGCCAAAAGGATGCCCGAGAGGATGACCGAAACGAAGAGAATCTGTTAACCTTGAATATATGACCTTGTTAACAAAGAGGGCTACATGAGCCAGCCACTTTGGCATCCCTATGCACAGATGCAGACTCAACCCGCCGCCCTAAAGGTAATAGGTGGTACTGGAGCGCACTTTACCTTGGAAAATGGCGAGCAACTTCTTGATGCCACTTGCTCCTGGTGGTGCATGATCCATGGATATGGGCATCCCAGACTCGTTGCGGCAATCAAACAGCAAGCCGATGCTCTCTGCCATGTCATGCTCGGTGGACTGACGCATGAAGCTGCCGACCAGTTGTCGACCGCCCTGGTTCGCATAACACCGCCAGGTCTCAATCATGTCTTTTTCTCGGATAGTGGCTCGGTCGGAATGGAAGTCGCCATGAAAATGGCGGTGCAGTACCAAGTACAGCGCGGCCGCCCAGGCAAGCACCGGATGCTGTCGCTGATGAAGGCTTATCATGGCGACACGGCAGGCTGCATGGCGGTATGCGACCCCGCAGAAGGCATGCATTCGCTGTTTTCCGGCTTCTTGCCCAGACACCTTTTTGCACCCGCCCCCACGGCAGCCTTCGACGCCCCGAGAGACGCCGTGGAAGCCGACATCCAAGGCCTGAGAAAGATGCTCGAGGCGCACCATCACGAGATCGCCGCGCTGCTCATGGAGCCTCTACTGCAAGCTGCAGGCGGCCTTAATATGACCTCCCCCCACTATGTCCAGGCGGCAAGGGCTTTATGCGATGAATTCGACGTACTGCTGATCTTCGACGAGGTGGCCACCGGTTTCGGGCGCACTGGCAAGATGTTTGCCGCCGAACATGCCGGCGTCACACCGGACATCATGGTGCTTTCCAAAGGGCTGACCGGGGGTTACCTGGGACACGCAGCGACGCTGGCCACAGATACCGTCTACTCAGCTTTTCTAAGCGAAGACCCCAACCGCGCCTTCATGCATGGCCCCACCTTCATGGGCAACCCGCTCGCCTGCCGCGTGGCCCTGGAAAGCCTGGCGGTCTTTGAGGAGGAAGATTACCTGGGCAAGATCGCCTCTCTGAACGCGATTCTTCGCCAGGAATTGGTCGAGGATGCCAGCCTAAAGGCACACCCTGCCGTTGAGGACGTCCGCGTACTCGGCGCTACCGCGGTGATCGAAGTGCACGATGCGGCAAGCCTCGAAGGAGCCCAGGACTTCGCCCGCAGTCGCGGTGTCTGGCTAAGAAGTTTCGGTCGCTGGCTCTATACCATGCCCGCCTATGTCACCCTCGATGAGGAAATGCGCCAGATCACCACGACCATGAAAGACTGGTTCTTGAATGCTTCGCCAGCACCAGACGACTGAATGACGCAACGGCAAAGCGCATGCTTTGCGGCTAAGGTTAATAACTCTCCCGAGTCCACAAGCAGAACCAAAAAAACGCCGCCCCTGAGGGGCGGCGTTTTTGTTCAAGCTTCAGGACGTCTCGGCAGGCCGAGACATCGGGGCTGGACTTAGTCCTGACCCATCTGCTGCTTGATGAGATCACCGATGGTCGTCGGTGTAGACTCGGACTCTTGCTCGCGCAGGCGACCCATGTTTTTACGGGTGTCGTCCTGATCCTTGGCCTTGACGGACAAGTTGATGACGCGGCTCTTGCGATCCACGCTCACGATGCGGGCTTCGACGCTGTCGCCTTCGTTCAAGGCGTTACGCGCATCTTCAACGCGATCGGCGCTGATCTCGGACGCCTTGAGCACGGCCACAACGTCTGTTGCCAGCTCAACGTGCGCTTCCTTGGCATCGACTTCGACGACGCGACCGGTAACAACGCTACCCTTGTCGTTGACGGCGAGGTACTCGGCAACCGGATCGCTGTCCAGCTGCTTGATGCCCAGAGAGATGCGCTCACGCTCCGGATCGATGGACAGGATGACGGCCTCGGCCTCATCGCCCTTCTTGAAGTTGCGTACGGCTTCTTCACCCGTCTCGGACCAGGAGATGTCGGACAGGTGCACCAGGCCGTCGATACCGCCTTCCAGGCCGATGAAGATGCCGAAGTCGGTGATGGACTTGATGCTGCCAGCAACGCGATCGCCTTTGTTGTAGCGAGCGCTGAAGTCTTCCCACGGATTAGTGGTGCACTGCTTGATGCCCAGAGAAATACGACGACGCTCTTCGTCGATGTCCAGAACCATCACCTCGACGTCGTCGCCAACCTGGACGACCTTGGACGGGTGAATGTTCTTGTTGGTCCAGTCCATTTCGGACACGTGGACCAGGCCTTCGACACCCTCTTCCAGCTCGGCGAAGCAGCCGTAGTCGGTGAGGTTGGTAACGCGCGCGTTGACCTTGGTGTTCTCCGGGTAGCGGCCCTTGATGTTGACCCAGGGATCTTCGCCCAGCTGCTTGAGACCCAGGGACACACGGTTGCGTTCGCGGTCGAACTTCAGCACCTTGACGTTGATCTCGTCGCCGACGGCAACGATCTCGGATGGGTGCTTGATGCGCTTCCAGGCCATGTCGGTGATGTGCAGCAGACCATCGACGCCGCCCAGGTCCACGAAGGCACCATAGTCGGTCAGGTTCTTGACGATACCCTTGATCTGCTGGCCTTCCTGCAGCGTGGCCAGCAGCGCTTCACGCTCGGCGCTGTTCTCGGCTTCCAGCACCGCGCGACGAGAAACCACCACGTTGTTGCGCTTCGGGTCGAGCTTGATGACCTTGAAGTCCAGCTCTTTGTGCTCGAGGTGAGCGGTATCGCGCACCGGACGCACGTCTACCAGGGAGCCCGGCAGGAAGGCACGGATAGAAGCCACGTCGACAGTGAAGCCGCCCTTGACCTTACCGTTGATCACGCCCTTGACGATCTCATCTTTCTCGAAGGCTGCTTCCAGCTCTTTCCACGCCTCGGCGCGCTTGGCCTTCTCGCGGGACAGACGGGTCTCACCGAAGCCATCTTCCACGGCTTCCAGTGCGACCTTGACTTCATCGCCCACACCGATGGTCAGCTCACCGTTTTCGTCGCGGAACTGCGCGGACGGGATCTGGCCTTCGGATTTCAGACCGGCATTGACGGTGATCCAATCACCTTCAATGTCGACGACGGTCGCCATGACAATGGCGCCCGGCTCCATGTTGATGTCTTGGAGAGACTGTTCAAACAAGTCAGCAAAGCTTTCGCTCATGATGTTCCTACGTGATCAACGTTGAATGGCGGCTTACCGCCTTCTCCGCACCACCAGCGAGTGCGGGCCTACTGCAATATGCCCCGGGGATGTTAACGCTGGTTAGACCTGAGCGGACTCTCAGTACGTGCTGTCCGCCCATGTCGTTACATCATCCCGAGGCCCGTAATGGATCGTTAGACGATCAAGCAATGCCACGTTGGGCAAGCAGATCCTTCACCCGTTCCACCACTTCCGGAATTGTCAGGCTCGTGGTGTCCAGCTCGATGGCATCGGATGCCGGTTCGAGAGGGGCAACGCTGCGCTGCATGTCTCGCGCATCGCGGGCCTGAATCTCCTTTAAAAGACTCGGTAGACTAGCATCCTGTCCCGCTTCCCGCAACTGCCGATGGCGACGCCTGGCCCGTTCCTCGGCGCTGGCGGTCAGGAACACTTTAAGGGGGGCCGATGGGAATACCACAGTCCCCATGTCGCGGCCATCGGCCACCAGGCCCGGCGCCTTGAGAAAGTCACGTTGACGATTCAGCAGCGCCTCGCGAACCTGCGGTAGCGCTGCTACCTGAGAGGCCCGGTCGCCGGCCTGCTCGGTGCGGATCTCCTGGCTAACGTCATCCCCTTCCAGCAGCACGCGGCTACCACCCTCGTCGGGCAAGAAGACCACGTCCAGATTAGCGGCAAGCGACGCCAGGGCACTCTCGTCATCAAGCGGAATCGCATGACGCATCGCCGCAAGCGCGGTCAGCCGATAGAGAGCGCCGCTATCCAGCAAATGCCAGCCCAGCCGCTCGGCCACCAGACGACTGATGGTGCCCTTGCCGGCACCACCCGGACCATCGATGGTCACCACCCTTGTTTCGGCATCGCTCATGCATCCCCCTGCTGTTCATTGGCCACAGACTCCGCGTCGGACTCAGGGGCGACGGTCAGGCCGACACGGCGCGCCAGCTCGACAAAGCCGGGGAAGGAGGTGGCCACATTGGCACAGTCATCGATCACGATCTCGTCACGCGCGCGCAGCCCGGCCACTGCAAAGGCCATGGCAATGCGGTGATCGCCGAGACTATCGACATGACCGCCAGCGTAATTCGGCGCGCCGGAACCGTCATCACCGCCGAGGATATCGATACCATCGGCCACTACGGTATTCTCGACACCGAGCACATCCAGACCATCGGCCATGGCCTGGATACGATCGGATTCCTTGACGCGCAGCTCTTCTGCCCCGCGCAGGCGAGTCTTGCCTTGCGCATTGGCGGCGGCGATGAACAGCGCCGGGAACTCATCGATGGCCAGCGGCACCTGGTCGACGGGAATATCGATACCCTTGAGCGGCGCATAGCGCACCCGGATATCTGCAACCGGCTCACCGCCAACCTCATGCTGGTGGGAGAGCTCGAGGTCGGCGCCCATCAGCTTGAGGATATTGATCACCCCGATACGGGTCGGGTTGATGCCGACATGCTCGAGCGTCAGATCGGCGCCTGGCGTGATCGCTGCGGCGACCAGGAAGAAGGTCGCCGAGGAAATGTCAGAGGGCACGTCGATGGGCCCTGCCGCTAGGGAACCGCCGCCACTGAGCCAAGCAGTATCACCGTCGCGTTCAACCGTATATCCAAAGCCATTGAGCATGCGCTCAGTGTGGTCGCGAGTCGGTGCCGGCTCCTTGACGCGGGTCTCACCCTCGGCATACATGCCGGCCAGCAGCAGACACGATTTGACCTGGGCACTGGCCATCGGCATGGAATAATCAATGCCCTTGAGCGGCTGTCCGCCATGAATCTTCAGCGGCGGACGTCCCCCCTCGGCGGTATCGATGGTCGCGCCCATCAGACGCAGCGGATCGGCCACCCGTCCCATGGGCCGCTTGGTCAGCGAAGCATCGCCGGTCAGCTCGCTGTCGAAAGCCTGCCCGGCCAGCAGGCCGGCAAACAGGCGCATCGCTGTACCGGAATTGCCCACGTAAATCGGCCCTGCCGGCGCCTTGAGGCCATGCATGCCGACGCCATGGATGGTCACCCGCCCTTGATGCGGCCCTTCGATGGCCACCCCCATTTCGCGGAAGGCCTGCAGCGTCGCCAAGCTGTCCTCACCTTCCAGAAAGCCTTTCACTTCGGTGACACCTTCGGCCAACGCGCCCAGCATGATGGAACGGTGCGACACTGATTTGTCGCCGGGCACGCGAATGCGCCCGGAAACGCTGCCACCGGGGCTGACCCGGTAGCGCATGGAATTGTCTTGCATGGTCTGATAACCCGCCTGATAACTGGTCTGGTTTAACAGCGTATCGAAATAGTGCCGAGCATGGCTGGCACGGTCGAGGATGCCCAGCATGGCATCGCCGTCGCCTTCTTCCACGGCGCGACGCAATCGCGCCACGCCGCCCTCGAAATCATTCAGTGCCTGCAGCACTGCATCGCGATTAGCCGTAAAGATATCCCGCCACATCACCGGATCACTGCCGGCGATACGGGTAAAATCACGAAAGCCACCGGCAGCGTAGCGAAAGATATCCAAACGCTCATCCTGGCGAGCCAGGGTATCCACCAGCGAGAAGGCCAGCAGATGCGGCAGGTGACTCGTACGAGCCAGCACCTGGTCGTGATGCTCAATCGGCATCTCGAGCACCGTGGCACCGCAGGCTTGCCACAGGGCACGCACTCGGGACAGCGGCTGGGGCGCCGTCCTCTCGCCGGGCGTCAAGATGACCTTGTGCTGGCGATATAAGGTGGGATTGGAGGCCGCAACCCCACTCTTCTCGGAGCCAGCAATCGGATGCCCCAGCACCAGATTGGCCGGCAGCTCACCGAAAATGCGCTCGGCGGTATCGCGAATGGCCGCCTTGGTGCTGCCAACATCGGTGATGACGACATCGGCAGCGGCCGTATGCAGCCCGGCAGCCAAAGCCCCCATCACCGCATCCATGGCCAGCACCGGCACCGCTAGCACCACCAGGCTGCTGCCGGGCAGCACCGCCGCTAGTTCGGTATCGCCGCCGTCGATGATGCCCATCTCGATACCGCGAGCGATCTCGTCACCATCCCGATCGCAGGCCAGAATGGTTCCCGTAAAGCCACCGGCCTTGAGGGCCGCCGCCAGGGAGCCGCCGATCAGCCCGAGCCCGACGATCAATAATTGGGATTCGCCGAGCCTACTCGCATCCGGAGCGCACGGCGTCGCCGACTGAGGCCTGGAAGACGCCATCATGATCAGAGCACGCCCACCGGATAGGAGCCCAGCACCTTGAGCTCGGCACAGCGCAACCGCACTTCCTCGAGCACCGCCGCCACACGGGCATCATCGCGATGCCCGCTGAAGTCGATGAAGAAGACATAGTTCCAGACCCCACTGCGCGACGGCCGCGTCTCGAGGCGAGTCAGGTCAATCTGATGACGGTGGAAGGGTTCCAGCAGGTCATGCAGAGCGCCGGGCTGGTTGCGCATGGCGACCACAATGGACGTCTTGTCCTCACCCGAGGACGGTACGTCCTGATTACCGATGATCAGAAAACGAGTCGAGTTATCCGGACGGTCCTCGATGGTCTCGGCAATCTTCTCGAGTCCATACAGCTTGGCCGCCATGTCCCCGGCAATCGCCGCACTGTGCCACTCGGTCTTGACCAGCTTGGCCGCCTCGGCGTTGGATGAGACGGGAACCCGCTCAGCATGCGGATAATGGGCATCCAGCCATTTGCGACACTGAGCAAAGGACTGAGGATGCGAATAGACCCGCGAAACCTTGTCACGGCGCGTATTGCTCGACACCAACAGGTGATGGTGAATGCGCAGCACCACCTCGCCGCAGATCCGCATGGAGGAGTCCATGAAGGAATCGAGGGTGTGGTTGACCACGCCTTCGGTGGAATTTTCCACCGGCACCACGCCGTAATTGACGGCACCTGCCTCGACCTCCCGGAATACCTCATCGATGGCGGCCATCGGCAAACTGACCGCGCTCTCACCGAAGTGCTTGAGGGCCGCCTGCTGGGTGAAGGTACCTTCGGGCCCCAGATAGGCCACCTTGACCGGCTTCTCGAGTGCTAGACAGGCCGACATGATCTCGCGAAACAGCCGCGCCATTTCTTCGGCATCCAGAGGCCCCTGGTTGAGGGCCATGATGCGCCTGAGCACCTGGGCCTCACGCTCGGGCCGATAGAAGACCGCATCCGGGTCGGAGTCGGTCTTTACCTTGGCCACCTGACCCGCGCACTGGGCGCGCTCGCTGATCAGGCGAAGGATCTCACCATCCAGGCCATCGATACGCTGACGCAGCGCATCGAGATCGATGGGGGTGTCACTCATTCGATTTCCCCTACACTAAACCCCTGATTCGACAATGGTACGGCCAGCACCGAGCGCCAATGGCCCGGCCTTGCCGTCCGCTGCGACGCTAGCCGCGCCGACGCTCGAAGTCGGCCATGAATTCCACCAGGGTATCGACCCCGGCCTCGGGCACCGCGTTGTAGAGGCTCGCACGCATGCCCCCCACGCTGCGGTGACCCTTGAGATTGAGCAAGCCAGCCTCTTCGGACTCGGCCAGGAAGGCCTTGTCGAGACGCTCATCGGCCAGCACGAAAGGCACATTCATGCGCGAACGATTGGCCACCGCGATGGGATTGGAATACATATCGCTCTGGTCGATGGCGGCATACAGCTTGGCGGCCTTGCGATCGTTGAGGGCATTCATCGCCTCAAGACCGCCGATCTCGTGTTTCAGCCACTGGAACACCAGACCCGCCAAGTACCAGCTATAGGTAGGCGGCGTGTTATACATCGAGCCATGCTCGGCCATGACCTTATAATTGAACATGGTCGGTGTTTCGGGGCGCGCACGGTCAAGCAGATCATCGCGTACGATCGCCAGCGTCAGGCCGGCCGGGCCGATGTTTTTCTGGGCCCCGGCGTAGATCACGCCAAACCGCGAGACGTCCAGCGGACCGGAGAGAATCGACGAGGACATGTCGCAGACCACCGGCACCTCACTGCCATCGGCCAGGCGCCCCTCGGGCACATAGTCGAACTCGAGGCCGCCGATGGTCTCGTTGCTCGTATAGTGCAGGTAGGCAGCATCGCTGGACAGCGCAATATCCGTCTGGCGCGGCACGGCAATGAGGCCGTTGGCCTCGCTGGACGCCGCCACATGGGCGCCGCCCAGGTGACGCGCTTCGGCAATGGCTTTCTTGCCCCAGATACCGGTATAGAGGTAGTTGGGCGTGCCGCCTTGGCCAAGCAAGTTGTAGGGCAACATCGCAAACTGCATCGAGGCTCCGCCCTGCAGGAACAGCACCCGATAGTTATCGGGCACGACCAGCAGCTCGCGCAGATCCGCCTCGGCCTGCTCGGCGATGGCAACGAACTCGGCGCTACGGTGACTCATCTCCATCACCGAGAGGCCTCGCCCCTGGTAATCGAGCAGCTCTTCCCGGGCCTGTTCCAGAACGGCGGCCGGCAGCGCCGCCGGTCCCGCACAAAAATTATAATGACGTGTCATCAGCGTTGTATTCCAGAATGATGGTGTCTCGGCTAACGGCGCTCAGTGATCGCCTTCCGGCGCATCGCTGTCAGGCCCCTCTGCGGAGGCTGCGTTTGAGGCATCGTCGGCACCCGTCTCAAGCGTTTCGCCAGCAGCTCCGTCAAGTGTCTCACCGCCAGGCGCCTCTTCCTCCGGCTCGTCGATGCGCACCGTCTTGACCAGCGCTTCGCCCTCGCCCAGGCGGATCAGCATCACGCCCTGGGTGTTGCGCGACGTCGTGGAAACCTCCTCGACGCGGGTACGCACCAGCGTGCCCTTGTCGGTGATCAGCATCATCTCGTCGGCAGAGTAGACCTGCATCGCCGCGACCAGGTCGCCGTTGCGCTGGCTGGTCTGCATCGCGATCACCCCCTGGCCTCCGCGCCCACGCAGCGGAAACTCCTCTAGGCGGGTACGCTTGCCATAGCCACGCTCGGAGGCGGTCAGGATGTAGATCTGCCCATCATTGGCCGCCACGTCCGTCGGGGCCTCAGCATCGTTTTCGGCATCGTCTTCGACATCGACCTGCTGGGACTGCGGAATGATCAGGCTGATCACCCGCGCGCCATCCTGCAGCCGCATGCCGCGCACGCCGCGAGCGGTACGCCCCATGGCGCGCACATGGGATTCCTCGAAGCGGATCGCCTTGCCGTTGGAAGACAGCAGCATGGCGTGGTCCGAGCCGGAGGTAATAGCAGCACCAATCAGCTGGTCATCCTCGTCGATATCAATGGCGATAAGGCCAACGCTACGCGGACGCGAGAACTGATCGAGGCTGGTACGCTTGACCGTACCCTTGGCGGTAGCGAAGAAGATGAAGCTGTCTTCGCGATACTCGCGCACCGGCAGCATGGCACTCACCGCTTCGCCCTCGTCCAGCGGCAGCAGGTTGACCAGCGGCTTGCCCCTGGAGCCGCGGCTGGCATTGGGCATCTCGTAGACCTTGAGCCAGTAGACCTTGCCCTTGTTGGTGAACAGCAGCACGGTGTCGTGGGTCGAAGCCACCAGCAGGTGTTCGATGACGTCTTCATCTTTCATCGCCGTCGCCGACTTGCCGCGCCCACCGCGGCGCTGCGCCTGGTAGTCGGAAAGGGGCTGCGTCTTGGCATAGCCGCTACGAGAAATGGTCACCACCATGTCTTCTTCGGCGATCAGGTCTTCGATATGCAGGTCGAGATGACTGATCTGGACCTCAGTGCGGCGCACATCGCCATACTGATCGCGGATGGCTTCGAGCTCTTCGCGAATCACCTCGAGCAGGCGGTCGGCAGAGGCCAGAATGGCAGTCAGCTCGGCGATTTTCTCGAGAATACCCAGATACTCGTTGAGCAGCTTCTCGGTCTCGAGACCGGTCAGACGATGCAGACGCAGCTCGAGAATAGCCTGAGCCTGGGCCGGCGAGAGGCGATATTGCTGGCTTGCCTCGTCGAGACCGAAGCCCTCTTCCAGATCCTCGGGCTTGCAGGAGGTCGCTCCGGCGCGCTCCAGCATGCCGGTCACCTGCCCCGGCTGCCAGCTACGGGCCAGCAGTTGGTCCTTGGCTTCCGCAGCCGACGGCGAGGCCTTGATCAGCTCGATCACCTCGTCGATGTTGGAGATCGCGACCGCCAGGCCCTCAAGAATATGGCCACGTTCACGCGCCTTGCGCAGCTCAAAGAGCGTCCGGCGGGTGACGACTTCGCGACGGTGACGAATGAAGGCCTCAAGCATCTCCTTGAGGTTCAGCGTCTTCGGCTGGCCGTCGGACAATGCCACCATGTTGATGCCGAAAACGTTCTGCAGCTGCGTCTGGGCGAAGAGGTTATTGACCACCACCTCGCCGCTCTCGCCACGTTTGACCTCGATCACGACGCGCAGGCCGTCCTTGTCGGACTCATCGCGTAGCTCGGCGATGCCGTCGATCCTTTTATCCTTGACCAGTTCGGCGATCTTTTCGATCAAACGCGCCTTGTTTACCTGGTACGGCAACTCGTTGACGATGATGTGGTCTCGGCCGGTCTTGTCATCATGCTCGATGGTATGACGCGCGCGCACATAGATGCGGCCACGGCCGGTACGGTAGGCATCGAGAATCCCGGCCTTACCGTTGATGATGCCGCCGGTGGGGAAGTCGGGGGCCTGGATGTATTCCATCAGGTCATCGATCGACAGCGTATGGTCGTCGATCAACGCCAGGCAGCCGCTGATCACCTCGCTCATATTGTGCGGCGGGATGTTGGTAGCCATACCCACGGCAATGCCGGAGCTACCATTGATCAGCAGGTTGGGAACCTTGGTCGGCAGCACCTCGGGGATGCGTTCGGTGCCGTCGTAGTTATCGACCCAGTCGACGGTATCTTTCTCGAGGTCGGCCAACAACTCATGGGAGAGCTTGGCCATGCGTACCTCGGTATAACGCATGGCGGCGGCGTTATCACCGTCGATGGAACCGAAGTTACCCTGGCCGTCGACCAGCACGTGGCGCATCGAGAAATCCTGCGCCATACGTACGATGGTGTCGTACACCGCACTGTCACCATGCGGGTGATACTTACCGATGACGTCACCCACCACACGGGCCGACTTCTTGTAGGGTTTGTTCCAGTCGTTGTTCAATTCGTGCATGGCGAACAGCACACGCCGGTGCACCGGCTTGAGGCCATCACGTACGTCGGGCAGCGCCCGGCCGATGATCACGCTCATGGCGTAATCGAGATACGACTGCTTGAGTTCGTCCTCGATGTTGACTGGCAGAATCTCTCTGGCGATGTCACCCATGGGTCGTCAAATCCTTTGCACTGCGACTGTTTGGCGCTACGGGAGGCTGGCAAGGCTAGCTTCGTGATAGCAATGCGAAATTGTACCACTCACCGCCCCTTAAAGGCAGCGTCAGCGCCCCTAGCGGAGCGAGTTCGGCGCTGAGTATCCCGCTTCTCGACAGGCCAGCAGGCTCGCTTCCAGCAACACTGGTTCAGGCACGCCTTGGCTGCCCGCCTCCATGATCAACTCGAGACGCGAATCCCGCCTCCAGCTGGCTGCCGTCAACGTCACCCGCCCCGCGGCCCGGTTGTAGCATTTCCAGCCTGATTCGGTGTGTACCACCGCCTTGATGCGCAGCGCCGCAGGCAACGACGCCAGCAGCTGCGCCAACGCATCCAACGAAAACACCTCGCTTGCATGAAAGCGCCACCCCAGGCTGCGAAAGCCGAGCGATCCACCCTCGTCGCATACCGGCACGCCAGGAGCGGGCTCACGATAGGCGAACGTATCCAGCATGACCGCAGCCTGTCCATCATGAGCGCCGGAGTGCACCCCCGCTCGGGACGGTATCGAGGCGCTCTTGGCTTGATGTTCAGAAGCCCCCGCCGAGTCATCCTTATGAACCGGCTGGCCGAGCAAACGCGACACCGACAGCTGCCCGTGTGGCGCCGCCTCGATCCAGCGCTTGGCAGGCCATAGATCGGCAAGATACGCCTGGGCTTGCTGGTACTGCCGATCCGAAGCCAGATCGGTCATGGTAAGCGCCACGCCATCAGCCATCGCCAGCTGATCGCGAAAGGTGTCGTGCTCGCGTGAACGCGGATCATCGAGCCGGCGTGGATCCAGCAGCGCAATGATATCGCGCACTTCCAGCACCTCGGCGAAGGCCTCACTGCGCAGCAAGTCCAACAGGCCCGCGGGGTGGCCGAGTCCCGAAGGTTCGATGATCAGCCGATCAGGACGATGGCGATGCAGCAGATTCACCAGCGACGCCTGCAGCACGAAGGCCAACTGGCAACACAGACAGCCGCCCGGCAATCCTTTGACCACCACATCTTCACGCTCTTCGAACATGGCCTGATCGATACCGACCTGACCGAACTCGTTGATCACCACGACCCAGCGCTCATCGGCAGGCTTGTGGGCCAGCAGGTGGCGAATCAGCGTGCTCTTGCCACTGCCGAGAAACCCGGTAATCACATGCACGGGAATACCCGCGAGCGGCGTGCTTGAGCGAGCAGCGGGTGAACGAGAAACGGATGAAGGCGATGGAGAAGGCACGGGCACGAGTCCTCGATGACGTTGGTAGACATGTAGCAAGCACGGAAACGTTACTTTATAACATTTTTGCCCGCTTCATCAGATCGCATCCCTCTTGATGACTGACAAGCCCTGCCCAGCAGACACGCCGAATTGCCTGAGACGCAAGAGAGGACGACACTGAAGCAAGCAGCCCTCCCGGCGCCCGGGGCGGGCACTATCTAACATGACGGAGATTGCTCGTGATCGGCGACCGCTCAGTGCTGGTGATCAATGACGACCGCATGCTTAATCATCAACCCGATATCCAGGATCCTTTCTTGCCAGGGCGCCTGGATCGCCGAGTCAGGGAGATACTCAATGGCTTGGCGATTCAATGGAAGTACCCCGAGCACCCCGGCCGGATAACGGCCATCATGGAGCGCCTTGATGCCGAGCCCATTCCGGGCCTGAGGTTCGAGACCGCAGCGCCGGCCACTCTCGAGCAACTGGGGCGCGTACACACCAGTGCCCACCTGAGGGAAATCGAGCGCATGCGCGGCAAGCATGCCTGGCTCGATGTCGACACCACTGCCGTATCACCGGGCAGCATCGAAGCCGCCGAGGTCGCCGCCGGCGCCGCTGTAGCGGCAGTGGAAGCCGTCTGTAAGGGTCGAGCCCAAAGCGCCTTTGCACTCTGCCGCCCACCAGGACATCACGCCGAACCGGCCCGCTCCCGAGGCTTCTGTTTCTTCAACAACGTAGCGGTCGCCGCCGCCCATGCTCAGCATGAGCTGGGAATTGAGCGTGTCCTGATCGTCGACTGGGATGCCCATCATGGCAATGGTACGCAAGACATTTTCTGGGCATCGCCAGACGTCATGCTGTTCGATACCCATCGCGCGGCGCCCTTTTACCCGGGGTCGGGCCAACTGGAAGAGGTGGGCGCCGGCCTCGGCGAAGGCACCACCGTCAATGTGCCACTTCCCGGTGGTGCGGGCGACAAAGCCATCTTGCGTGCCTTTCGCGACATCCTGGTGCCTGCCGCTGCCTGGTTCCAGCCGGACCTGATCCTGGTCTCGGCCGGCTTCGATGCGCATCGCCTCGACCTGTGCCTGAACGTGAGCTACGAGGGCTTTGCCGCCATGACCGAGATCGTTCGATCACTGGCCGATCAACACTGCGAAGGCAGGCTCGCACTGGTACTCGAAGGCGGCTATCACCTGGAGTCTCTGTCTCAGGGCGTCCATACCGTGCTGCAGGTCCTAGCCGGTGGCGAAGCCCCCACTCCCGAGGAAATTGGCCTGGCCGAGGTGGCGGCCGCCAGCGACTTCCATAAAACGGCGTTTACTTCCGACTCGCCATTGACCGAAGCCCAACCACCGACCGAGCACTGACGAGTCACTAAAACATCAACGCATGCAGCCAACAAAAGCCAAGCCCACAAAAAAACGCGACCCCAGCGGGTCGCGTTTTTACATGCGCGGATAAGCGCCGGGTCATGCTATCCGGCAACCCGAACTATAGGCGCTCGATCTCGGCATCGTTGCGCAGCTGCTCGAGCAGCCCGCTGACCGCAGCCTGCGCGCGCAGGCGCTCGACCAGCTGAGCCACTCGAGACTCGGTCGCACCGGACGCCTCGCCCTCTTGCACGGCATCCAAGGCCACCAGCGCCACACCGTTCTGGACGGCAGTCTGGCCATACACCGGCGCTTCACCTTCCGGATTCGGCAACCGGAAGGCCAGCGCGTTCACCGCCGCGGGCACATCGCCGCCATTCTGACGTGTAGCAGACTCGACCTGCTGCCAGTCGGCGACTTGTGCCGAGCCATCACTCAGCGCAGCCACACGCTCCTTGGCAAGCGACGTCAGCGCCTGCTGCACCTTGAGCCTCTCGACCGCAGCAGACACGCGCTCGCGCACCTCATCAAGGGCCAGCGTGGTCGCCGGACGATGGTCGCGCACACGCAGCACTAAACGGCGGTCCTCATCCAGCTCAATCACCTCACTATTGAAGCCTTCCTCGAGCACGTCCTGCGTGAATGCGGCATCCATTACCCCAGGCTCGGCCAGCACACCTTCGGCGCCGTCGGCCGACACCCAGTCGCTGGTCTGGAGCTCGACACCAACATCCGAGGCGATACTCGCCAGGTCATCGGCAGCGAAGCTTTCATCAATCAGCTGCTGGACACGCTCATTGAAAAGGTCATCCACGTCGGCAAGCGCTGCCTGGTCGCGCAACTCACCACGCAGATCCTCGAAGGACGGAATCTCGATCTCAGTGACCTTGAGCAGGTGCAGTCCGTTGTCGGTTTCGACGATATCCGACACCTGCCCCTGGTCCAGAGAATACACGGCATTCTCGAAGGCTTCGCCGAAGAAGCCGCGGCTAATCACGCCCAGATCGCCGCCGCTATCACTAGTCGACGTATCATCCGACACCTCTTGGGCAAGCGAGGCGAAGGATTCACCGGCGGCCAGACGTTCCTCGACCTTCTCGAGACGTGCAACCGCCTCTTCTCGACTGCGCTGATCGCCAAAGGTCAGCATGATATGCGAGACACGACGCTCGGCTTCACTGGCTCGCTCAGCATAGAGCGAGCGCAACTGCGCCTCGTCCACCTCGACCTGATCGGCCAACTCACTACGATCGAGCACCAGGTAGGCCAGCTTCACCTGCTCCGGACGCTGGTAATCATCACGGTGATCCTGGTAATAGGCCTCCAGGTCCGCCTCGCTGACTTGCGGCGCCTCAGCTAGGTCCGAGGCATCGAGCTGCTGGTAGCGATAGCGCCGCGTCTGGTTTTGCAGAGCCGCCAGTTGCTGCTGCTCGTCATCGAGCATGAACTCGCTAGCGGAAAGCCCCTGCTGCAGCTGCTGGCGCTGCATGTCATCACGCAGCTGCGCCCGAAACGCCAGCGGTGTATAGCCGGCGCTGGCCAGACGGTTCTTGAACAACTCCCGGGAGAAGTTGCCCTCCTGGTCCTGGAACTCAGGCAACGTCACGATCAGGTTATCGAGCTGACTCTCGGAGAGATGCAGGCCGCCCTTCTCTGCGTATTGATCCAGCAATGAGGTACGGATCAGTTGATCGAGCACCTGCCCACGCAGCTGACGCTCCTGCTCTGGCGGCACCTGACCGCTGCGGATCGCGCGCTGCACCTCCATTTCGACCTGCTGGCGGGTGATCGACTGCCCATTGACGGTGGCGACATCATCCCCCCCGGATGACAGCAGGCCGACCAGAGAGTCGACCCCGAAAAGGGCCATGGTCGCGATCACCGCACCGATGATGATCTTGGCGCCCCAGCTGGTGGAGCGGTCCCGAATACGTTGCAGCATTACTGGCCTCGGCTGGAGATTGGCAGAAAAAACGTTTCATTATAGGCGCCTGGTACGGGCCTGGGGCAACCGTGACTCAGAGACTTTGCATCAAGCGCTATCGACACAGTGCCATGACTCAAGTGCCATGACTCAATGCCATAAGTGCTGCCTCGAGCGTCATGTGTCAGGGGCGGCGCCTCAGCGCTGCGTCCAGGACACCACGGGAATCGCGCCCAATAAAAAGGCGCACCGCTGAGCGATGCGCCATACAGAGGACCGTCAGTCCGCCAGGCAAAGCCCAGCGTCTCAGTTGACGGAATCCTTGAGCGCCTTGCCTGCCTTGAAGCTAGGCACCTTGGCGGCACTGATTTCGATCGGCTGACCGGTCTGCGGGTTACGGCCGGTGCGCGCAGCACGTTCCTTGATGGAGAAAGTGCCAAACCCTACCAGAGAGACGGAATCACCCTGCTTCAGGCTTTCAGTGACGCTATCGACCATGGCGTCGAGCGCACGGCTTGCAGCCGCCTTGGGAATATCGGCAGACGCGGCAATGGCTTCGATCAGCTCGGATTTGTTCACACTTCACCCCTTGACTGTTTCAGAAATTACTGGAAATCGGCGCTATCTTGAGGCGACTTAAACGATCACAGCAAAGCGTAATTTATAGCAATGCCGCAAAAGATCGTCAAGCAACTATTGGTCCCAAGCCCCACCATGCCAAGGTTTCGTCCTTGGCATGGGGATAAAAATCGCCACTAGTGAGTGCTGATCACCGTCTGAGAAGAAGCAGAATCATCCGGACGATTTTCATCAGATTCGAGGGTAGACTTTTCGGCGAGAGCAACCTCTAGCACCTCATCGATCCAACGCACAGGACGAATATCCAATGCTTCCTTGATATTGTCCGGCACTTCTTTGAGGTCTCGACGATTTTCCTCGGGAATTAGCACGGTCTTTATACCACCGCGCCTAGCGGCCAGCAATTTCTCCTTGAGGCCGCCGATCGGCATTACCTCGCCGCGCAGATTGACCTCGCCGGTCATTGCCACGTCGCAACGGACCGCGCGTCCGGTGAAGGCAGAAACCATGGCAGTGACCATGGCGATGCCGGCACTGGGACCATCCTTCGGCGTAGCCCCCTCGGGCACGTGGATATGCAGGTCTTCCTTCTCGAAGCGCTCGGAATCGATGCCCAGCGCCTTGGCCCGAGCACGCACCACGGTCTGCGCGGCACTCACCGACTCCTTCATCACATCACCGAGAGAGCCGGTCTTGTTGATCCGGCCCTTGCCCGGAGTCAGCACGGACTCGATGGTCAGCAGCTCACCACCCACCGATGTCCAGGCAAGCCCAGTGACGCGCCCGACCTGATCTTCCTGGTCGGCGAGCCCATAGCTGAAGCGACGCACACCGGCGTGGCGCTCGATGCCTTCAGCACCAAGCTGCTGGGGTGCCTGAGCGCCTTCTTTGCCCTGCGCCTCGATACGTTCACGCAACACCTTGCGACAGACCTTGGCGACCTGACGCTCCAGCTCGCGCACGCCCGCCTCTCGGGTGTAGTAGCGAATCAACTCCAGCACCGCATCATCCCCGAAGGAAAGCTCGTCGTCCTTGAGGCCATTTGCCTTGAGCTGCTTGGGGATCAAATAACGCTTGGCGATCGCCAACTTCTCGTCTTCGGTGTAGCCCGGCAGACGAATGATCTCCATACGATCCATCAACGGGCCCGGAATATTCATCGAGTTGGCCGTGCAGATGAACATGGTTTCGGACAGATCGTAATCAAGCTCGAGGTAGTGATCGCTGAACTTGTCGTTCTGCTCCGGATCCAGCACCTCGAGCAATGCAGACGACGGGTCACCACGATGGTCCATGCCGATCTTGTCGACTTCATCGAGCAGGAATAGCGGGTTCTTGACCCCAGCCTTGCTCATCCGCTGTACCACCTTACCCGGCAGCGAGCCGATATAGGTACGGCGGTGGCCGCGGATTTCGGATTCGTCACGCACACCACCCAACGCCAGTCGCACGTACTTCCGGTTGGTCGCTCGAGCAATCGACTGCCCCAGAGAGGTCTTGCCTACGCCGGGCGGCCCCACCAAGCATAGCACCGGGCCCTTGAGCTTCTTGACACGTTTCTGCACGGCCAGGTACTCGAGAATACGTTCCTTGACCTCCTCGAGCCCGTAGTGGTCTTCGTCGAGGACCTTCTGGGCCCGCAGCAGGTCATGCTTGACCCGGGTGCGCTTCTTCCAGGGTACCGCGATCAGCCAGTCGAGATAGGAACGCACCACCGTCGCCTCGGCAGAGGTCGGCCCCATCATCTTAAGCTTGCCAAGCTCCTGGGTGGCTTTCTCGCGCGCCTCGTCGGGCATGCCGGATTCTTCGATCGCCTGCTCGTACTTCTCGGCCTCATTGGGCACGTTGTCGAGCTCGCCCATCTCTTTCTGGATGGCCTTCATCTGCTCGTTGAGATAGTACTCGCGCTGCGACTTCTCCATCTGGTCCTTGACCCGCGACCGGATGCGCTTCTCGACCTGCAGCAGATCGATTTCAGACTCGATCAGCGCCATCAGATGCTCGATACGATCGCGCACCCGGTCCATTTCCAGGAGCTGCTGCTTGTCGCCAATCTTCAGCGACAGATGGGCACAGATGGTATCGACCAACCGACTGGGGTCTTCGATCCCGGACAGAGAGTTGAGCACCTCATTGGGGACCTTCTTGGACAGTTTGACGTACTGCTCGAACTGATTGAGCAGCACGCGCACCAGCGACTCCTGCTCTCGCTCGGTGAGCGGCTCGCTTTCGCGCAGGGTCACCTCGGCGCGGCTATAACCCTCGTCGACCACGGTGATATCACCGACATCGGCGCGAGCGGCGCCTTCGATCAACACCTTCACGGTGCCATCGGGCAACTTCAGCAGCTGCATGATCTCGGCGACGGTACCCACCGCGAACAGATCGCTGGTATCGGGCTCGTCCTGACCGGCTTCACGTTGGGCGACGAGCAGGATGCGCTTGTCGGCGGCCATGGCCGCCTCAAGCGCCTGAATGGACTTCTCTCGCCCCACGAACAGCGGAATCACCATCTGCGGGTAAACCACCACATCGCGAAGCGGCAATAGGGGCAGACTCTGGGTCTGTTCGGCGTTCTGCTGCATCGCAGACGTTCCTCAATGCTCGAATGATTGAACAGGTGATGGGGGCAACGGGCGCTCTTTACAAGCGCGGCGGCGGGCCACCAGGACAAAAGAGCGCGAAAAAAAGGGGCCGCAGATGCGGCCCCTGCTCCGGAGGGGAACGGCCTTAGCCGTCTTTGCCCGCCACCTTGCTGTCTTCCTGCTGGGAGTAGATCAGCAGCGGCTCGCTCTCACCGCGAATCACGGAGTCGTCGATCACCACCTTGGTGACACCCTCAAGCGACGGAATCTCGTACATGGTATCGAGCAGCACCGCCTCGAGGATCGAGCGCAGTCCGCGTGCACCGGTCTTGCGAGCCATGGCTTTTTCGGCAACGGCACGCAGCGCCTCTTCACGGAAGTCGAGCTCCACACCTTCCATCTCGAACAGCTTGACGTACTGCTTGACAAGCGAGTTCTTGGGCTCGGTGAGGATCTGGATCAAGGCATCTTCCGAGAGCTCGGTGAGTGTCGCGATGACCGGCAGGCGACCCACGAACTCGGGAATCAGGCCAAACTTGACCAGATCATCGGGCTCGACGTCGAGCAATACATCACCCACACCCTTGCTCTCGTCCTTGCTCTTGACCTCGGCATTGAAGCCAATACCACCCTTCTCGGCGCGCTCTCGGATAACCTTGTCCAGACCGGCGAAAGCACCGCCGACGATGAACAGGATGTTACCCGTATCGACCTGCAAGAATTCCTGCTGCGGGTGCTTGCGCCCTCCCTGGGGCGGCACCGAGGCCGTGGTGCCTTCGATCAGCTTGAGCAGCGCCTGCTGAACGCCCTCGCCCGAGACATCCCGAGTGATCGAGGGGTTATCCGACTTGCGGGAGATCTTGTCGATCTCGTCGATGTAGACAATGCCTTTCTGCGCCTTGTCGACATCGTAGTCACACTTCTGCAGCAGCTTCTGGATGATGTTCTCGACATCTTCACCGACATAGCCCGCCTCGGTGAGGGTCGTGGCATCGGCGATGGTGAAGGGAACATTGAGCAAGCGCGCCAGCGTCTCGGCAAGCAATGTCTTGCCGCTGCCGGTCGGACCGATCAGGAGGATATTGGACTTGCCAAGCTCCACTTCCTCGCTCTTCACTTCGGCACGCAGACGCTTGTAATGATTGTAAACCGCCACAGACAGCACCATCTTGGCGCGGTCTTGACCGATCACGTAATCATCGAGGGTGTGCCGAATCTCACGCGGTGCCGGCAGGCGATCTTCATCGCTTTCGGCATCGGCCTCGAGGACCTCCTCGCGGATGATGTCGTTACACAGGTCGACGCACTCATCGCAGATATAGACGGACGGGCCAGCGATCAGCTTGCGAACTTCGTTCTGGTTCTTGCCACAAAACGAGCAGTACAGCAGCTTGCCGCTCTCGTCCTTACCTTTGCCGTCGGCCATTTGCGTACCTCTCTACGGACGGCGGCCTTAAGGGCCGCCGGAGTTGCATATCGTGGCTGGAGATGACGTCCACGCTATCAGGATGCCGGGCGTTTCTCCAGCATGGCATCGATCAGACCGTATTCTGTCGCCTGGGCACCATTCATGAAGTTATCACGGTCGGTGTCCTTGGCAATGGTCTCGATATCCTGGCCGGTATGGTCGGCAAGGATCTGGTTAAGACGCTGACGGATACTGAGAATTTCCTTGGTGTGGATCTCGATATCCGTGGCCTGACCCTGGTAACCGCCCAGCGGCTGGTGGATCATCATGCGTGAATTCGGCAGGCAATAACGCTTGCCCGCGGCGCCGCCGGTCAGCAGCAGCGCCCCCATGCTCGCCGCTTGACCGATGCAGACGGTGGAAACGTCCGGCTTGATGAACTGCATGGTGTCATAAATCGACATGCCCGCCGTGACAGAACCACCCGGCGAGTTGATGTACAGATGAATGTCCTTGTCCGGATTCTCGGACTCCAGGAACAAAAGCTGCGCCACCACCAGGTTGGCCGTGTAGTCTTCCACCGGCCCCACTAGGAAGATCACACGCTCCTTGAGCAGGCGCGAGTAGATGTCGTAGGAGCGCTCACCGC
The DNA here is from genome assembly GCF_013349955.1 of Onishia taeanensis. GTDB lineage: Bacteria > Pseudomonadota > Gammaproteobacteria > Pseudomonadales > Halomonadaceae > Onishia > Onishia taeanensis_B. Next base: position 117,288 of record NZ_JABVXC010000010.1, read on the forward strand.
GTGCGCTCTGCTCGACCACCATCGGCACCAGGCCGCCAGCGTTTTGAATATCGAACTCGTTGCCCATTGTGTGACGTCCTTCATCCGATGACTGGATTACGACCCCGCCTATGCGGCGTCATGGAGACAGTAAAGCATGCTTGGCAGCCCGACCGAAGCCAGGCTGCCAACGAATGCCGTCGTCGATCACGCCTTGGCGTCGTTGTCTTCTTCCTCGGCCGCTTCAGCTTGCTGCTGGGCCGCCTGCAGAGCCTGCTCGTAGGACATCTCGACATCCTTCACAGTGGCCTGCTCAAGCAGAACCGCCACGGCCTTCTCTTCCAGAATCGACGACTTCAGCTGATTCTTGAGCTGGTCGTTGCTCATGTAGTAATCGATGACCTGCTGCGGATCCTGGTACTGCTGAGACAGCTCCTCGACCTTGGCCTTGATCTCGTCGTCAGACGCATCGGCTTCGTGGACCTTGATGACTTCTGCCAGCAGCAGGCCGACCTGAACACGGCTCTTGGCCTGCTCGGCGAACAGCTCGTTGGGAAGCTGGGAGACATCGAAATCTTCACCCAGACCGAACTGCTGAGCGGCCTGACGCTTGAGAGCGTCGGTTTCCTGCTGAACCAGGGCCTGCGGCGCCGGAATGTCGTTGGCCTTCTTCAACGCATCCAGAACCTGCTGCTTGACGCGGTTGTCGACGGCCTGAGCGGCTTCGCGAGTCATGTTCTTCTTGATCTCGGCGCGGAAGGTATCGACATCGCCGCCTTCAACACCGAACTGCTGGATGAAGGCTTCGTCAATCGCCGGCAGCTCTTGGCCACTGACTTTATGGACCTTGACCTTGAAGGTCGCTTCCTGACCGGCCAGGTTCTCGGCCTGATAATCTTCCGGGAAGGTCACCTTGATCTCGGTCTCGTCACCGGCCTTGGCACCAATCAGCTGCTCTTCGAAGCCAGGAATGAAGCTGCCGGAACCGATCACCAAGTCATGGTTCTCGGCACTGCCGCCTTCGAACGGCTCGTCGCCCAGGAAGCCCTGGAAGTCGAGAGTGACCTGATCGCCGTCTTCGGCGGCACGATCGACCTCGGCCCAGGAGGCATTCTGCTTGCGCAGCGTCTCGATCATCTGCTCGACGTCGGCATCTGTCACCTCGACCACCGGACGCTCGACTTCGGCGCCTTCGATGCTCGCCAGCTCGACTTCCGGATAAATCTCCAGCGTGGCGACGAACTCGAGATCCTGACCGCTTTCATTGACGGTCGGCTCGATCTGCGGGTAACCCGCCGGGTTGAGGTTTTCCTGAGTAATCGCCTGAACGTAACGCTCACGCATCACCTCGCCCACCACTTCATTGCGCGCATCTTGCCCATAGCGCTGGCGGACCACGGCCATCGGCACCTTGCCGGGGCGGAAGCCATTCAGGCGAGCGTTCTTGGCGGTGTCCTTGAGGCGAGCCTCGACGGCCTGGTCGATCTCAGCCGCTGGCACTTGAACCTTGACGCGACGTTCGATCTGGGAGGTCGTTTCGACGGAAACTTGCATGAATAGTCCTCTACCACTGGGGCGTTCGAAAAAGCGTTGAATGGTCAAAGGGGATCAATTCTAAGAACCCCGATGCACGCTGGCAAGCGCGATGCCATGACTATGGGGGCGCTGTTGCCTGTTACAAGGGGGATTGCGGCAAAAACCTTGGACTCAGGGCATTGAAAACAACACCCCTGACACCTTGCGGATATGGCGCCCAAGACGCGACGCCCCGGGCACGACACCTTTGGCGCGCAACCAGACACATGAAAATCAGATATACGAAAAAGACTCGTGACCGCTGGTCGCGAACCTGGATATAGGAAGACCCTGCATATGCAGAGATTAAGGCACTTCAGAAGGGATGGGTAATGGGGTGGATGATGGGGATCGAACCCACGACAGCCGGAACCACAATCCGGGGCTCTACCACTGAGCTACATCCACCATTACCAAAAACACACTGCAACTGATCGATATGGGGTGGATGATGGGGATCGAACCCACGACAGCCGGAACCACAATCCGGGGCTCTACCACTGAGCTACATCCACCATATCGACTTGCTTTACAGACACTCGCCTTGCTGCCGACCACCCGACTTTCCAGTGGCGCGCCCAGCAGGACTCGAACCTGCAACCTACGGCTTAGAAGGCCGTTGCTCTATCCGATTGAGCTATGAGCGCATTCTAAAGCCTCTAGACTCTTGCCTGCAACCCTTGCCAAGACCTTTATATAAAAAAATCAAAAGGTTACGTGGTCGGGATGGAGGGATTCGAACCCCCGACATCCTGCTCCCAAAGCAGGCGCGCTACCAGGCTGCGCTACATCCCGTCGGCATCGAGCTGCACAACATTGACGCGAAAACTGCCGCCTCAATGCGGAGCGTATTTTACGCATCCTTGCCCGTTGGTCAAGCCCTTAGCGCACACTCTCGCACGAGCATGCTTTGACTCGAGGCCAGCTCATGCGAAAATCTACGCTCTCAATCTTTCGTCGCCCGCTGCGGGCCTCCCCCTCCGGCCCGCCGACTTAACTTATTTAGGAAACGCCGATGACCGCCCAACTGATCGATGGCAAGGCCATTGCCGCTCATGTTCGTCAACAGGTTGCCCGCCAGGTAGCGGCCCGTCACGAATCCGGCGCACGCAGTCCAGGCTTGGCCGTGGTCCTGGTCGGTGAAGACGCGGCATCCGAAGTCTATGTCCGCAACAAGCATCGCGCATGCGAAGAAGCCGGCATTATCTCTTTCCGCCACCAGCTGCCCGCAGACACCCGCCAAGCCGATCTGGAGGCACTGGTCGACGAGCTGAATGACGATGAGCGCGTTGACGGCATCCTGGTACAGCTGCCGCTGCCCGAGCACCTGGACCCGCGCCCTATTCTCGAGCGCATTCATCCCGACAAGGATGTCGACGGCTTTCACCCCTACAACCTCGGTCGCCTAGCTCAGCGCCTTCCGCTGTTGCGCCCCTGCACACCCAAGGGAGTCATGACGCTGCTGCAGGAATCTGGCCTCAACGTTCGCGGACTGGACGCCACCATTGTTGGTGCCTCGAACATCGTCGGCCGACCGATGTCCCTGGAGCTGATGCTGGCCGGCTGCACGACGACCGTCTGTCACCGTTTTACCCGGGACCTGGAGGCTCAGGTGCGCCGCGCCGACCTCTTGGTGGTAGCCGTCGGCAAGCCGGGACTGGTCAAGGGCGAGTGGGTGAAGGAAGGCGCCATCGTCATCGACGTGGGCATTAACCGCAATGATGATGGCAAGCTGATCGGTGATGTGGAGTTTGCCCCGGCCGCCGAACGCGCCAGCTACATTACGCCAGTCCCTGGTGGTGTCGGCCCGATGACAGTCGCCTCACTGCTCGAGAACACCCTGTACGCCGCTGAACTCCACGATCCCATCACGGCCGAATGACAGGCAGCGGCCCTGAGTAGGCGCCAGCCGACTCATTGCGTTAGAATCTCCTTTTTTCGCCCTAGGTGGATCGTCACCGGGGGAATGGCTAATCAACTTGCTAGACGAGGTCAGGTGACATGAGCGACCAGAAGATGAACGTCGAAAGCTTCAATCTCGACCACACCAAGGTCAAAGCGCCCTACGTCCGCCTGGCCGGCGTAACCGTCGGCCTGCATGGCGACGAGATCTACAAGTACGACATGCGCATCTGCCAGCCGAACCAGAACCACATGGACATGCCGGGGCTGCACTCTCTGGAACATCTAATGGCAGAAATGTCGCGCAACCACACCGACAAGGTCGTCGACATCAGCCCGATGGGCTGTCAGACCGGTTTCTACTGGGCGATGATCAACCACGACGACTACGACGGCATTCTCACGCTGATCGAAAAGACTCTCGAAGACGTGCTCGAGGCCAAGGAAGTGCCGGCCTGCAACGAAATGCAGTGTGGCTGGGCCGCCAGCCACAGCCTCGAAGGCGCCAAAGAGATCGCCCGCGGCTTCCTCGCCAAGCGCGATGAATGGCAGCTTATTTTTGAATGATCCGCTGACCAAGGGCGACACACGCATGAACAAGATTGGCATCATCGGCGCCATGGCCGAAGAGGTAGCCCTGCTGACCTCTCATATGGAAGATCGGCGCACTCGTGAGCATGTCGGCTGCACCTTCCACACCGGACGTTTGCAAGGCGTTGAGGTGGTGATCCTGCAGTCAGGCATCGGCAAGGTGAATGCGGCGGTAGGCACCACCCTGCTGCTCGACGTTTACAAGCCCGACGCAGTCATCAATACCGGCTCCGCCGGTGGCTTTGGCGAAGACCTCGCCGTAGGCGATGTGGTGATTTCCTCCGAGGTACGCCATCACGATGTGGATGCCGTGATCTTCGGCTATGAACATGGTCAAGTCCCGCAGATGCCGGCCGCCTATCTTCCCGATAGCCGGCTGGTCGCGATCGCCAGGGAGTGTGTCGAATCCCTGGGCGAACTGAGGGTCGTCGAAGGGCTGATCGCGACCGGCGACATCTTCATGTCCTGCCCGGACGCGGTATCACGTACCCGAGGTCGCTTTCCGACCATGCTCGCCGCCGAGATGGAGGCAGCGGCCATCGCCCAGACCTGCCATCTCTATGGATGCCCCTTCGTGGTCATTCGTGCCCTGTCAGACATTGCAGGCCAGGAGTCCAATATCTCCTTCAAGGCGTTCATCGACCAGGCCGCCGAGCACTCGGCAAAGATGGTCGAAGCCATGGTCGCCCGCCTGGGCCCGCTTGACAGCATCACGCAGAAAACCCAAGAAAGCGCCCTGACGGATGCCTGAAGCCGTCTTTCACGGCCCCGCCCGAGACAGTCTTTGCGGAATAGTCTTTGCGGAATAATCTTTTCGGAATAGTGCATCGCTTCACGAAGAAGGCGCCAAGCAGGCGTCTTTTTTGCTCATCTCTGTACAATATCGATACAAGGGTTTTACATTAGGCTCATTTCATCACTTGCGGAGCCCCGCCATGCACGCCGCCTCCCGGCTATCGCGCCGCCTGGCCACCACACTCCTGTTGCTACTGCATTCATTGCTGATGGCTGGCTGCACGGCCTATCCGCTGGGCCTCGACGAGACACCCGCCGCCATCGATACCCGTCGCCTCGAGGCCGCGACCTACACGCCAAAGAGCTGGCCAGAGCCCTTACAGGCGGATGTTCACCTGCCGGTCACTGCGAATGGCACCAGCCTCAGGCCCGCCGCCCTGGTCGTTCATGGCGGGGGCTGGCAGCGTCGCGAACGGGCCGACATGGACGCCATTGCCGAGCGCCTCGCTCAGCGTGGCTACGTGGCCATCAACATCGACTACCGATTTGCACCAACCTACCGCTTCCCAGCGCAGCTTCATGACCTGCAACAGGCGATGCACTGGATCAATGACCAGGCCGAGCGCTGGCGTATCGATACCGACCGCATCATTGGCGTCGGCTACTCCTCCGGTGCGCACCTCATCAGCCTGCTAGCCGTAATGAATAGCGACAACCCACTCGACAGTCCCTTTGGTGGCCCCGACACAAGGCTTGCTGGCGTGTTGGCCGGCGGCACGCCGACCGACCTTCTGCGGTTCGACGACGGCCGACTGCTCACCGACTTCATCGGTGGCACTCAGGCCGAGTATCCGGATCGCTATCGCCAAGCATCACCGCTACACCAGCTTGGCGATAGCGCCCCACCCTTCTTCCTCTTTCATGGCAATCTCGACGGCCTAGTGCCGATTGAGCAAGCCGAGGTCTTCCATGCGGCCCTGAACGACCGCGGCATTGCCAATACGTTGTATCGACTAACGTTACGCGGCCACTACACCACCTTCCTCACGGCCGGCCCAGCCATCGAGACAGGGCTTGATTTCCTCGACCGCCAACTGGCGCCGCCCCCGATCACAGCACAGTCTGCATCGGGTATCATGGCTATTCCCCCTAACCGCTGACAGGAGCCCCCATGCACGAGCCCCGTTCCCCCCTCTTGATCCTCTATACGGGCGGCACTCTCGGCATGGTCGAGACCCCTCAAGGCCTCGCTCCAGGCGGCAACTTCGAGCCTCGTCTTCGCGATGCGCTGAGCACACTGCACCCAGCCCGGCGCGCCAGCCTGCCGGACTTCGACTTTATCGCCATGCCATCGCCCATCGACTCGAGCAGCGCAACGCCTGCCGACTGGCAGGCGCTCGCTGCCTTGATCGATGATCACCAGCAAGCCTATTCCGGCATCGTCATCCTGCACGGTACCGATACGCTTAGCTGGACCGCCAGCAGCCTGGCCTTCCAATTGCAGGGCATCGACAAGCCAGTGGTGGTGACCGGTGCGATGCACCCACTGGAAGCCGAGGCTAGCGATGCGCTCGCCAACGTTGAGGGCGCCCTGCGCTTTGCCGCTCAGCCGGCGCTCCAGGAAGTCGCGCTCTACTTCGCCGGACGCCTGCTGCGCGGCGTGCGCGCCCGCAAGTGGCAAACGCAAGCAGAAGACGCCTTCATCAGCCCCAACTATCCGTTGCTCGGCGAACTGGTCGACGGTGCCCCGGTACTCTATCCCGGCCGCGGACTTGCCGACCACCAGCGCGGCGCCCAGCGTTTCGAGCTAGCGGACTATCACACCCTAGGCCCCTCGCCAGTGGTAAGAGTCACCTTATGGCCAGGCATCACCGCACGACAACTCGGCACGATGCTGCTCGATGACGCCGTCAGCGGTGCCCTGCTGGAAGTCTGGGGGGGAGGCAATATTGCCGCAGACCCAGCGTTCATCGAAGTGCTCGCCCAGGCCCGGGGTGAAGGCAAGCTGGTCGCCGCCATCAGCCAGTGCCCGCAGGGCCGAATCGAGATCGGCTCCTATGCGGCCGGCCAAGGCCTCAAGGATTCAGAGGTACTCTCAGGCGATGACATGACACCCGAGGCCGCCATGACCAAGCTGATTCACCTATTGGCCCAGCCGCTCAGCGATACGGATCGACGTCGGCACTTCCTGACCAACCTTGTCGGCGAACGCTGAGCCAAGGGGCGCCCCCTTGAATGGGCTCGCCCACCTCAGGCATAAACAGGTGGCACCGGAGAGAAAGTCTGGCAGGCTGAGAGATAGACGTCACACAGGCAAAAGCATAGACACTCGGTATCACGCCGAATGGCAGGATCTTCGAGTTTAGCAGTCCTTAGGACCCACGATCCTGAAGGCATGGGATCACCGACACAGTCTTGACCCGTCACAAGGAGCATCAACATGGAACATGGCGCACACCCCTTCAGTGAACTATTCGAGCAGCTCGGCCTGCCCGCCGATGACGCCTCCATCCAGGCCTTTATCGAGCGTCATGCGCCACTTCCCGACGACGTCGAGCTGGCCGAAGCCCCCTTCTGGAATCGCTCGCAGGCGGAGCTGGTTCGTAGCGCCCTTGAAGAAGACGCCGACTGGGCAGAGGTGGTCGATCAGTTGAATGCGGCGCTGCGCGGGAATTGAGAAAAGCTCGTCGGTCTTGACGAATCACTATCTCAACTTCCTCAACTCCCTCAACTTCTACAGCCGCGCCTCCACGCGTTCGAGGATCTGTCGGCTGACCCTACCCACCAGCGGGCGGGCCGCCTTGTTGACGGCCCGCTCCACTAGGCGGTTCTTGATCACGTAATCGAGGGTGAGGGAGACATGCGTACCCTCAGGCACTGGCGTCAATCGATAACAGCCCTGATTCTTCACCCCGTCGATGGATTCCCAGGCCAAACGCTCCGGCGAACGGGATTCCGTAATCGCCACGTCGAAGGTCCAGTCGACGCCCACCGCCCGGACATGCCAGCGGTAGCGATCATCGCCGAGGGGCTCGATGGACTCGATCAGATCGGAATACTCGGCGAAGTCCTCGACTCTTTTGAGTAGCTCGAAGACCCGCTCCGGCGTCGCCGGCAATGTCGCGCTGTGTTCGATGGTGGCCATAGTCGAGTTCCGGTTGCTGGTGCGCAGATATGCCGAGGGTAACCAGCTCGTCTCATCAAGACCAGCACCCTTACGCCACACGACAGCCGTCAGCGCTTCTCTTCAGGCCTGCAACGTCCCATCAGATTCCGCTTGTAAACCGTTCCACTTGGCAGGCCTCACTCCCCCATATAGCGCGCCCGCTTCTTCGCCTTCACTTTTGCGACCTCGACCCGCACCAGACCGTCCACGCAGTAACCAAAGTCGGCATCGACGCTGAAGTCCAGGAACTGCGCACCGCCAGACGTGCACAGCTCGGTGTAATGCTTGTAGAGCGCCGGCACCGTCACGCCATGCATGCCGAGCTGTTGCTTGAGCACCTTGAAGTCCGCAGCAGCATCCTGGTGGCAAAACAGCGCCCTGGCCTCCTCCACCGTGGACGACGAGACCCGAAACGGCGCGCGAGCGCGAACACCTGACTCCTTGGCGCCATAATAGTGCTGGTAGTAATACACCAGCAGCTCCAGAGCGGCTCGTGGAATCGCATTGGAGAGCGATACCGGGCCGACCATCCAGGCGACCGACGGATTGGCCTTCAAGTAGGCGCCGATGCCAAACCAAAGCAGGTCCAGGCTACGCCGCCCCCAGTAGCGAGGTTGCACGAAACTGCGCCCCAGCTCTATTCCTTCGCCGACGCTTGCCAGCCACTGCTCCGACAAATCGAATAATGACGCCGAATATAGCCCTTCGGCGCCATGGGTATTCAATACCTCACCGACCCTCGCCAGACGGTAGGCGCCGGCTATCTCCATGGCCTTGTCGTCCCATACCAGCAGGTGCTGATAATGACGGTCATAGTCGTCCAGGTCACGGTGCTCGCCGGTACCCTCGCCCACGCGCCTGAAGGTCAGCTCGCGCAATCGCCCCAACTCACGCATCACCACGGAATCCGCGCGATAGTCGTGCAGCAGAATCCGCATGCCGTCCTTGGTCGTGCCCAGACACTGCGCCTCATCGAGCTCGGCACGCAAGGCCTGGCGCGGCTCCGGGTGAGCGATCGGTCGTTCGGTGACAAAAAGCGGAGCGCGATTCTTGGCTAGCCGATAGACGTGCTTGCGCAGCAGCTTGAGCTTGGTGCGGTTGGTCAGCGTCGGCAGGTCGAATCGCGCCAGGGGAATGGGTTCCCCGATGCGGATCGGCAGATCCACGGCGTGCTTCTTGAACATCTCATTGACCAGCAGCAGCCCGCCCAGCGGCCGATAGATCATCGAAAGCGAATAAAACAGCGCGGAATTACGCCCGCCCACGTGCACCGGCAAGATCGGAGCATTCGTCTTGCGGGCCAAGTGCAGAAAGCCACTCAACCAGGGGCCGTCCTTGATGCCGGCGGGCCCTGCCCGGGACACCTCACCGGCGGGGAAGACGATGACCGCCTGCTCTGCCATCAGCGCTTCGTTACCGGCACGCGCCGTCTTGCGGTACCCCTTGCCGGTCAGGTTGTCGACCGGCAACAGCAAGGGCCGCAGCGGCACGAATTCCCACAGCAGGTCGTTGACCATCACCTTGACGTCGCGGCGCACCTCCCCAACCAGTTTGAGCAGCGCCAGGCCATCCAACGTCCCCAGCGGATGGTTGGCGACGATCACGACTCGCCCTTCGCTGGGGATGTTGCATCGATCTCTGGCCGAGGTCATGTAACTGAAGCGGAAATGCTCCAGCACATGATCAACGAACTCGAAGGGGCCAGCGTCGCGGTGCCGCGCCAGAAAGTCGTTGACCTCATCCTCATGCATCAAGCGTCGCAACAACCCCATGGCAGGCTGACGTACCAAGGGCGCGCGACCATTCAGGGCGGGGTACTTGTCGTCGATCAGGCGTTCGATATCGAGCATCGGGGTTCCTCCGGTGATGTCGATATCCTGGGCAAATGCCATGACCAGTCCATGTCAGAGACATGGCGAAAGCATGACAGCGGCGACGCCAGTCTCTACAATGCGCGGCTCGTCCGGACCGGATCCCGGGCGTCCGCGCCGCCAGGCTGCGGCCTAAACAAATTCTCCGAAAGGACATCTCCATGACCTCTTCTATTCCCCGTGCCGTGGTGATCTACTCCGGCGGCATGGACTCTTACACGGTGCTGCACCGGGCCCGCCGCGAGGGCTATGAGCTCCACGCCCTGTCGTTCAACTACGGGCAGCGTCACGCCCGGGAGCTGGACACCGCCAAACAGGTCTGTGCAGAGCTCGGAATCGCTCATCAGATCGTCGATATCCGCGCCATTCACGGTCTGATCGATAGCTCAGCTCTCACCGACGCCTCCCAGGCACTGCCCGGCGGCGACTACGATGCCGACAACCTGAGCGCCACCGTGGTGCCGAACCGCAACATGATCCTGCTGTCGCTGGCCATCGCCCAGGCGGTGAACATCGGTGCCGAGCGGGTTTTCTACGGTGCCCACGGCGGCGATCATGTGCTGTACCCGGATTGCCGGCCCGAGTTCGTCGAGAAGATGAACAACGTGGCGGCCATCGCCAATTTTTCCCCGGTGGCCATCGAGGCGCCTTACCTGCACAAGGGCAAGGACGAGATACTGGCCGACGGCCTCGCCATGGGGCTGGACTACGCCAACACCTGGACCTGCTACCTGGGGGAGACACTGGCCTGCGGCGAGTGTGGCAGCTGCCGCGAGCGCCTGGCCGCCTTTGCACGGCATGGCTTGAACGACCCGCTGAGCTATTCTCAGCGGCCCGGCTCTGATGAAAAAGCCGCCGCATCACCGCAGCCCGGCTCTGATGAAAAAACTGCCGCATCACAGCGGTCCGCCACTGACCCAGAAGCCAGCGCTGACAACAGCGAAGGTCGCCGCGATGTATAGCGTCAAGGAAGCCTTTTATACCCTGCAGGGCGAAGGTGCCCGGGCCGGGCGTGCCAGCGTTTTCTGCCGCTTCGCCGGCTGCAATCTTTGGTCGGGACGCGAACAGGACCGGGCCACCAGCGCCTGCCGCTTCTGCGATACCGACTTCGTCGGCACCGACGGGCAGAATGGCGGTCGTTTTCGCAACGCCGATGGGCTCGCCGATCACCTTGCCGCGCTTTGGCCACCAGTGCCAGGCGGTCAGCGCTATGTGGTCTTCACCGGTGGTGAGCCGCTGCTACAGCTGGACGCGACGCTGATCGAGGCCCTGCATGCCCGCGATTTCGAAATCGCCGTGGAGACCAATGGCACGCTCACGCCGCCGGCCGGTATCGACTGGCTGTGTGTCAGCCCCAAGGGCGACACCTCGCTTGCCATCACGGCAGGCGACGAGCTGAAACTGGTCTATCCGCAACAGGACGCCCCACCCGAACGTTTCGCCGGGCTCGACTTTCGACACTTCTATCTGCAGCCCATGGACCTCGCCCCGCTGGGCGGAGACGGCAATACCATGGGCGACGTCGTCGACTACTGCCTGAGTGCACCTCAATGGCAGCTGTCGCTGCAGACTCACAAGATCGCGGGGATCGACTGATGACCCTCTTCGTCAATGGCCTGACCCATCTCGACGCCTCGCTGTGGTGTCCAACACGTGGCCTGATCGGTATCAGCTGGCAGGTCAATGTCGAGCTCGATGGCGAGCTCGGCGAGGACGGCATGCTGTTCGACTTTGGCCACGTCAAGCCGTGGATCAAGTCGCGGCTGGACGACGGTGCCGACCATACCCTGATCGTGCCCACCGAGGCACCGGGCGTGACAGTCAGCGAATGCCCGGAAGGCCTCGCCATCCGCACCACCACGCCCTATGCCATGGAGGTACGCGGTCCGCATCAGGCCTTTACCCTGGTGCCCTGGGCAGAGATCGACAAGACCGCCCTGGCCGACCGTTTTGCCGCCGAGATGCTCCGCGAGCCACCGCCGCGGGTCAGCGCGATTCGCCTCACCTTCGAGGATGAAGCCCTGTCGGGTGCCGCCTACACCTATAGCCATGGCCTGCGCCGCCACGCAGGAAACTGCCAGCGCATCGCCCACGGGCATCGTTCACCGCTGCATATCTGGCAGGCAGGTGGACGCGCCCCGGCGCTGGAGGCCGAGTGGGCCGGCCGCATGGCAGATCGCTATCTGGTCGATGAGAGCGATATCGAAGACGAGGGCATTGCTCAGGGTGAGCTCACGACTCGCTATCGGGCGCCACAGGGCGACTTCTTCTTGCGCCTGCCCCGCGAGCGGTGCCTGGTCCTGCCGACGGCCACCACCATCGAGCAGATCGCCGCCTGGCTTGCCGTCGAGATCGCTGGGGAAACCGGCAAGGATACGCGGGTCCAGGCCTTCGAGGGCATCGGCAAGGGAGCCATAGCGGAGCGAAGGCCATGAGCCAACTGATTGTCAGCACTCAGGCCACCGGCAGCTGCCGCCCGGGCTGCGGCGCCTGCTGTATCGCGCCCTCGATCAGCTCAGCGATCCCCGGCATGCCCGAGGGCAAGCCGGCCGGGGTGCGTTGCGTGCAGCTCGATGATGACAACCTCTGCCAGCTGTTTGGCGACCCCAGTCGCCCTGCCGTCTGCGCGCGTTTTGACTTCGACCCGGAGCTTTGCGGCAGCGATCGCGAAGAGGCGCTGGCACGAATCGCCGCGTGGGAAAGCATGACCTGACACCTCGAAACGTTTCGGCCCAACCGACGCTTTTCGGCCAGAAACACAAGGGCCCATCCGCCACGCGGATGGGCCCTTGTTCGTCATGCCTGCTATTTTCTTTAAGCTTTTCTTTAAGCTCACATAGTGCGGCAGGGGCGCACCAGGAGTCTCGCCTTGGGCCTTAGGCCCCGGCCTCAAGTCGCCGCTAGCTTTCCGCCCGAGCCGGCGCCTCCAGGCGATGATCAAGCAGGGTCCGCCAGCGCATGAGTACCGGCGCATCGCTGACGCTCACACTACCTAGAAGCTTGCGGAACGCATCACGCGCGGTCACATCCTGCGGGTCCACCAGCGTCAGCCAAAGCTCCAGGGCATTAAGCTGTTGGTGCAGGTTATCGTGCTCGCGGGCCTGCTCTAGCGCCTGCTCGGCCAGGCAACGCACTTCATCGACCGGATGGCCAAGACGATGGCGCACCCGCGCCAACTGAATGGCCAGCTCCGGCATATAGAGCGAGCTACGCTCCTGCGCTACCAGCAGGCACTGATCGAGATAGTCTTCGGCGCGCGCAAACTCTTCACATACGACCAGCGCATCGACCCACCACAGCATCGGTGTCTGGTAACGATGACGACCGGAAATGGCATCGAACTCTTCCATGCAGGCCTCGATCACCTTGAGCCCTTCACGATCACCCGCCAGCGCCTTCTCCCAACCCAAGAGGCTCTGGGACGACATCTGCCACAGGTGCAAATCCGGCGTGCCGGTGAGTTCGAAGGCACGCTGCGCCCGGCGACTGACCAGGTGCACATGCCCCAGCTGGCGATAAACGGCAGCGGCATACATCAGGGCCATGGCAAGCGAGCCAGGATGATTGAGGCTTTCGGCGAGACGAATCGCCGCCTCTGCCTGCACCTCTGCTCGGCGATAATCGCCACGCAGACAAAGCGCCCAGCCCTGATAGCAGGCCGCGGCCACCTGTGGGTGATCGGAGAACGGTAGCCACTCGATCATCATCGGCTGATGCAGCGGATCGACCTCTTCCAGGTGCGCGTAGGCCTGGCGGATGCTGCCGGCCCAGTACTCGCAGCTGGCTCGGGCATAGTCGGCCAGACGCAGATAGCGAGGGTCCTCGAGACGGGCAGCCAGCCCCGCCAGCTGAGAGGCCAGCGAAAAGGCATCGGCATGGGCATGCCGCTGACTGCAGCCGACCCAGAGCCCCCACTTGACCAGGAAGCGCTGCTCGAGATCGCTCTCGTCGTCGGCCTCATCCTGCTGGGTCGCCAGCAAGTCTCGCGCACGCACGAAGCTTTCGTGTGCCGTGGGTGAGGCATGCCCCTCCATGGCGAAAGCCGCCTGACCGCGCACGGTCAGCAGGCTGATCTCGCGCTCAGCGCTATCCTCGACCTGCCGCAGGCTGGCCAGGCCCTCATCGGCCATCTTCAGGGCCGTACGATTGGCGCTGACCTTGAGCGCCTCGCGGGCCGCCAGCTCGAAGTAACGGGCACCGCGCGCATAGTGACCGCTGCGCCGCAGGTGAGTGGCGAAGTCGCCCGGGTGGCGGCTGATCCAGATCGGGAAGCGCTCTTCGATCAGGCTGACCACCTGGCGGTGAATGGACACCCTGACGTCACGCGGGCATGAAAGGTACGCCGCCTCCTGCAGGAGTTGATGGCTGAACTGATATTCACACTCCGGCGAGGACGTGCAGGGTTCGATGACCTCGAGCCGCAGCATCTGTTCCAGCGCCTGCTTGAGGCGCGCGGCCTCCCAGCCGCTGCACTCGGCAAGGAAGTCGACACGGAACTGACGCCCCAGCACAGCGGCTATCTGGGCCACCTCCCGGTCGGCATCCAACTGATCGATACGGCTCGCCAAAAGGCCCAGCAAGCCTTGCGGCAACTCGTCTATCTGTACGCTACGCCCTTCTCGACGCTCCATGTCCAGGCGACGGCATATCTCCTGCAAATACAGCGGCACCCCATCGCAGCGCTCGATCAACTGACTGCGCAGGCGCGGACTGAGGTGCAGGCGATAGCGTCGCGCCAGCTGTGAAAGCAGGTTCGAAGATTGCTGGCTGTCCAGGCGACCCAGCGTGATCTGCTGATCCCAGTGCAACTTGGAAGGCAACGACTCGCGACCGTGGTGGCTCGCCACCAGCAGCAGCGGACAATTGATCGGCAAGCGCGTTTGCAGGGAAGCCAGCACCTTGTAGGACGGCTCATCGAGCCACTGCAGATCATCGAGCATCAAGACCAGTGGATGGTCCTGGGTCAGGGCCTCGATCAGTTGCTGCAGCAGCCGGGCCACCAACTCGACCGCCTCGCCGCTCTGAATCAGTATCGTCTCGTCGCTGTGGCAAATGCCCAGCGCCTCGGCCAGCAGCCGGCGCTGGTTGTCATCGAGTTCCAGCGCCGGATACCCCTCCAACAGCTCATCCAGCAGCGTTTCGCTGGGCTCTTCTTCCATGTGCCAGCGCAGCAGGGTCCGCGCCACGCTGTAGGGTGTCTGAGCCGCCATGCGTGTCGCAGGCTGCCAGCAGATGGCCGCCTCGCGACTCTGTTCGAGCTGGCGAAACGCCACCATCAGCGCCGACTTGCCCATGCCCGAGGGGCCGCGCACCAGCACGCTCTGGCGCAGGCCGATGCCTGCCCGAGCGAGGGCATCGCGCAGTTTGCGCAAATCGGACTCGCGTCCCACCAGGCTGGGCGGCATCGCATCGCGGCCGCCCTCGTTGACCCCAAGGACCAGCGCCCGCAACTGGACCTTGCCATCGCAGGCTACCAGCCGCGACGTCAGGCGTGGCTGAAGGTCCAGCGCCGGCGGCATGTGCTGGCTGGATTCGTGAGAGATCACCAGTTCACTGCCATCGGCCGCGCCCATCAATTCCAGAGAACGCTGGGTTACCTGACCGAGCGGGTCGACTAGCTGGCGTTCGGGGACATAGACCACCCGACCGCTGTTGAGCCCGGCGGACAGGGTAAATGTCGGCATCTCACCTTCACCGGACCAGCGCCGCTGACTTTCTTCAGGCAAGGTGGTGCGGCAGTGCTCGTAGAGGGCAACCAGTTCCGCCAACTGATGCGCCGGACCATGGGTGCCAAAGCAGGCAAGGCCCAGCCCGCCGGTAGCGCCGGTTAGCCAGAAGCCGCCCAAGTGATGACACTGCTCTTCCAGCCAGCGCAGCAACTCGATCTGCAGGCGCAGACAGGCGCAGGTCTCCGAGCGGTCCTGCCAATCGCCTTCAAGCTTCAAGCGAATCGCCATGACCGACAGCTGACGCTGCTCGATTTCATCTTCCTGAAGGGGCGTGCTGTTGGGAGCCATGGCCCGAGAGAACGCCCCCTGTGGCGTGATCGACGACAGCTCCGACTGGCTATCAGACCAGTATCTGGCCAACTGGAGAAAGCTGAGGTCTGGCTGCTGACCGGACAGCGCCAACAGCTGCAAATAGGCGTTGTACTCTTCATGGGCGGCCGCTGACTGCCCCTGTTCTGCCAGCTGCCGTACCAGGCACTCGTGAAAAGGACCGTAGCCGGAAAACCGGCTGACCAGGGTGCGTAACAGCGCTTCGGGCAGAGCGTCATGCTCTTCGATAACCGTTTCGGCGAAGGCAATGACCCGCTGTCGCCACTCGTTGCGCACCTGAAGCAGCCAGCGCTGAAACTCGGCGCAAGGCGTGAGCTGCAGCTCCTCGACGAGATCGCCACGATAGGCATCGAGAATGGCTTCCAGTGTGGGAATGCTCGCCACTCCGTCGAGCAGATCATGCAGCTCATGAAGGTCAAAGGCCCAGTGCTCGGGCAGCTTGAAGGCGATCGTCTGGCGGGAGACCACCAGCACCTGGTCGGCCTCGTCACCCAGTGACTGGCGAAGACAGTGAAGGGCATGACGCAGATTGGTTCGGCCGGATGACAGGCCCTGGTCCGGCCAGAGGAGTTCGGCCAGGGTCGCCCGGTTGACCGGCTGGTCATGGAGCAGGAGATAGACCAGCAGGGCCTTGACCTTGTCATAGCTGAACTGGGTCAGGCAGTCCTCACCCAGGGTCAGGGAAAAGTGTCCGAAAAGCGCTAACTGCTCGTTGACTGAGGGTTCCTGCATCGTGTTGGTACCTGCGTTATTATCCTGCTGGCTCGGACAACTACGACACCCTTACGCGACGTGAGCCTGCCGAACCCTTTTTTGTGTTTACGCGACTGCGTATCGTCCCCGGCATCCTGGACCGGGTCACACCTCTGGCTGGCCTTCACGCGCATCTTCCTGCTGTCTCAACACCTTAACGCAGGCGCTCCCTCAAGCTGCGGCAGGTACGCCACTGTGAAAACGGAATACTTCATCCGGCTCACAGATTAGCTGGCGTTCACAGTCGGCGAAGAAAGTAATGCGCGCTTCCACGCTCGTATCATTCGCCTCTGCGGCATAGCGACGGGCCAGCATCAGATAATCTTCGTAATGGCGCCCTTCTGACTTAACCAGACTGCGGTAGAACTTGGCAAGCTCGGCATCGAGATGAGGGATCAGGCGGGCGAATCGCTCGCAGCTGCGCGCCTCTATGTAGGCCCCGATAATCAGGATATCCACCAGCCGCTGCGGGTCCTCGCGGCGCACATGGCGACGCAACCCCTCGGCGTAGCGTGACGCGCTGAGGTGGCGATACTCGATGCCACGGGTTTCCATAACGCGAATCACCTGCTCGAAGTGCAAAAGCTCCTCCCGCGCCAACTGTGACATCTTGGTCAACAGTAGCGGGCGATCGACATAGCGATACATCAGGCTCATTGCCGTCGAGGCGGCCTTCTTTTCGCACTGCGCATGATCGATCAGCAGCAGGTCCGGGTGGGCAAGCGCCGCCGCGATCCAGGCATCAGGCGTCTCGCAGGCCAAAAAGTCCCGCAGCTCGGCGGGCAGCAGATCTTCCACAGTATCTTGCATTGTCTCTCGGATCGTCAGAGTGATGGTTGGGATCATGTAACAAGGCGAGCAAGGTTCGGCTCTACCTAACAGAATGTCGGTTCATGGCGAAGAGCCGTCACGGCGCTTTCAAGTCCCGACGAGCACGGTTGAGAAGCGCTCCAGGAGAGAGGCGCCACGGTCACGACACGCCTCATATCGATGCCTGACGCCGGGCCTCGGCCGCTGCCATCAAACGCGGCACCAACTGGGCGTGTAGCGCGGCGGGCGACAGCCCCTGCCCCTCTCCCACTGTCTCGAGCCCATAGCGTGACAGGTCGTTGATGCGATCACGCCCCACCCGTAGCAACTCCACCGCCTGAGAGAGCGGTGGTTGGTCGTCACGGTGGCGAATGCGATGGCGCTCTAGCTGGGTCTTGAGCATATCGGCATCCACCACCCGCAGCAGCTCACCGGCCGCCGCCACCCGCAACGCATCCAACTCGGCAAGGCGAAGATCCCGCTCATCAAACTCATAAGCGGGCCAGTCGCGAATTTCGTCGGCATGACGCTGGCAGCCTCGGCATACATCGTCACCGACGGTGGTCGAACACAGCCCAACGCAGGGCGAAATGATTCGGCGTGTCATGACTCTCCTTCTTGGCTGCCCACTATCTTACCCGGCTCGACGATGACACGACACTCTTGCCGGTTCTCTCGCCATGGGTCTCGCCAGGCCTCTTACAAGAGATCTGGCAAGAGCTCGATTACGCTTCGGCGCGCCTCATCGACAGCACCACAGGCCGCGCAAGACCACGCCATCCAGGCATCAACTGCCAACCCCACGACCAAGGTACGAGGCCTGACAACGGGGGCTCGCTTAACATTGTCGACAAATTCACGTACACTTTCATGCCTCCCGCAAGACGCATAACGAAAGTCCCGGAGCGTCAGGATCGACGGCCATTTTTTGCCACATGTCGTCGGCAGGATACGCTCTGGAAGATTAACTTGATGAGGGTCCCTCCGTGCTTGAAGCCTATCGCCAACATGTCGAAGAACGCGCCAGCCAGGGCGTGCCGCCCAAGCCGCTGAATGCCGAGCAGACCGCCGCACTGATCGAGCTTTTGAAGAATCCGCCGGCCGGCGAAGAAGAATTCCTGCTCGAACTGCTGACCGATCGCGTGCCGCCGGGCGTCGACGAGGCCGCTTATGTGAAGGCAGGCTTCCTGACCGCCATCACCAAGGGCGAAGCCGAGTCCCCGCTGATCGATAAGACCCATGCGGTCAAGCTGCTTGGCACCATGCAGGGCGGCTACAACATCGTCTCGCTGGTCGAGTTGCTCGACGACGAGAGCCTGGCCAAGGAAGTCGGCGAACAGCTC
Source organism: Onishia taeanensis (assembly GCF_013349955.1). Taxonomy (GTDB): domain Bacteria; phylum Pseudomonadota; class Gammaproteobacteria; order Pseudomonadales; family Halomonadaceae; genus Onishia; species Onishia taeanensis_B. The sequence goes on from NZ_JABVXC010000010.1 coordinate 136,072, forward strand.
AAGCACACCCTGCTGATGTTCGATGCCTTCCATGATGTGGAAGAGCGCGCCAAGGCAGGCAATGCCGTGGCCAAGGACATCATCCAGTCCTGGGCCGACGCCGAGTGGTTCTTGGCCAAACCGGCCCTCGAAGAGAAGATCACCCTCTCGGTCTTCAAGGTGCCCGGCGAGACCAACACCGACGATCTGTCTCCGGCCCCGGATGCCTGGTCACGCCCGGATATTCCGCTGCATGCCAACGCCATGCTCAAGAACCCGCGCGACGGCATCAACCCGGAAGAGCCCGGTACCACCGGCCCGCTCAAGCAGATCGAAGAAGTGAAGGCCAAGGGCTTCCCGGTCGCCTACGTCGGCGACGTGGTCGGTACTGGCTCCTCGCGCAAGTCTGCCACCAACTCCGTGTTGTGGTTCTTCGGCGACGACATCCCCAACGTCCCTAACAAGCGCGCTGGCGGCTTCTGTTTCGGCGGCAAGATCGCCCCGATCTTCTTCAACACCATGGAAGACTCCGGTGCCCTGCCCGTCGAAATGGACGTTGAAAAGCTCGAGATGGGCGACGTCATCGATGTCTACCCGTACGAAGGCAAGGTCTGCAAGCACGACACCGACGAAGTAGTCAGCACCTTCGAGCTCAAGACGCAGCTGCTGCTCGACGAAGTGCGTGCCGGCGGTCGCATCCCGCTGATCATCGGCCGCGGCCTGACCGGTAAGGCCCGTGAATCCCTGGGTCTCGAGCCATCCGATGTCTTCCGTCTTCCGGAACAGCCGGCCGACACCGGCAAGGGCTTCACGCTGGCCCAGAAGATGGTCGGCAAGGCCTGCGGCATGGACGGCGTGCGTCCGGGCATGTATTGCGAGCCGAAGATGACCACCGTGGGCTCCCAGGACACCACCGGTCCGATGACTCGCGACGAGCTCAAGGACCTGGCCTGCCTGGGCTTCCAGTCCGACCTGGTGATGCAGTCGTTCTGCCACACCAGCGCCTATCCGAAGCCGGTCGACGTGGAAACCCACCACACTCTGCCTGACTTCATCATGAACCGCGGCGGCGTCTCGCTGCGTCCGGGCGACGGCATCATCCACTCCTGGCTGAACCGCATGCTGCTGCCCGACACCGTGGGCACCGGCGGCGACTCCCACACCCGCTTCCCGATGGGCATTTCCTTCCCGGCGGGCTCAGGCCTGGTGGCCTTCGCCGCCGCCACCGGTGTGATGCCGCTGGACATGCCGGAATCGGTACTGGTGCGCTTCAAGGGCAAGCGCCAACCGGGCGTGACCCTGCGTGACCTGGTCCACGCCATTCCCTATTACGCCATCCAGAAGGGTCTGCTGACCGTCGACAAATCCGGCAAGAAGAACGCCTTCTCCGGTCGCGTCCTGGAAATCGAAGGGCTTGAAGACTTGACCGTCGAGCAGGCCTTCGAGCTGTCCGACGCCAGCGCCGAGCGTAGCGCCGCCGGTTGTACCATCACCCTGGGTGAGGATTCGGTCTCCGAGTACCTGAAGTCCAACATCACCCTGCTCAAGTGGATGATCGATGCCGGCTATGGCGACCGTCGCACCATCGAGCGTCGCATCCTGGCCATGGAAGAGTGGCTGGCCAATCCGAGCCTGATGCGCGCCGACAAGGACGCCGAGTACGCCGAAGTCATCGAGATCGACCTCGAAGACGTCAAGGAACCGGTGCTGTGCGCTCCGAACGATCCGGACGATGCTCGCCTGCTGTCCGAGGTCGCCGGCCGCCAGATCGACGAAGTCTTCATCGGCTCGTGCATGACCAACATTGGCCACTTCCGCGCCGCCGGCAAGCTGCTCGAAAAGCAGCCCGCGGGCAGCCTGAAAACCAAGCTGTGGCTGGCACCGCCCACCAAGATGGACCAGCACCAGCTGACCGAGGAAGGCTACTACGGCATTTACGGCCGTGCCGGCGCTCGCATGGAAATGCCGGGCTGCTCGCTGTGCATGGGCAACCAAGCGCGGGTGGCACCGAAGTCCACCGTGGTGTCCACCTCGACCCGTAACTTCCCCAACCGCCTGGGCGACGGCGCCGACGTCTTCCTCGCCTCCGCCGAGCTTGCCGCGGTGGCAGCGGTCGAGGGTCGCCTGCCCACGGTCGAGGAATACCAGGGCTACATGGGTGAGTTCGATGCGATGGCCGGTGAGATCTATCGCTACATGAACTTCCATGAAATCGAGGAGTTCCAGAAAGCTGCCTCGAACGTGATTCCGGTCGCCGAAGCCTGAGACCGAATCACCCTTAAATCGCCGATGCTCGCACCATCGCCGGTTCATCTCGCTGAAGACGGCATTACGCCTGAATCAGTCGCTATGACCCGGAGCCGATGACCGAAGCGCCCCGCCCTGCGGGGCGCTTTTTTGTTGGCGATACTTGTTGGCCAAACGTGTTCAATCGCAACAGAAACTCACCGGAGGTTACCGAGCCATCCTTGTTATCGAACAGTGTTCTGCTAATATTCCAGTACTCATCGCTCAATCGTCGTACTCGTGTTTCCTCGGCTAGATGCCACAACGCTGGGACGCCTAGTCAATCCAGATACCGCCATCAAGGAGAAGCCAATGAAACTCCGCACCCTGTTTACCGCCTCACTCGCCACTGGTCTGTGCGTTTCAGCACCGGCCGTGCTCGCCGCACCGAATACCGAAGGGCTCTACCTGGGCCTGGGTACCGGCTTCAGCTCGCTGGAGAATGACCGCGACGACGTCGACGACTTCATCGAGTCCGGCGCCGAGGACTTCAACGTCGACGATGACGACAACGTCTTCAAGGGATTCGTCGGCTATGAGCTCAACCCTTATTTCGCCACCGAACTCTTCTACGCCGACCTTGGCCGCACCCGCCTGGAAGGCAACAACGTCGCCAACACCGACCTCGAGTCCAACGCCTACGGCGTCAACGTAGTCGGCCAGTTGCCGATCACCCCCTGGTTCACGGCCTTCGCCAAAGCCGGCCTGGCGAAGTGGGAAACCGACGTCGATGGCAACCTGGGCGACTCCAGCCTGGACCTCAAGGATAACGACGGTACCGATCCGGTCTACGGCGTCGGCGCCCAGTTCAACTTCGATCCCTTCCTGGTCCGTGCCGAATACGAGCGCTACGACCTGGACAGCGACTACCAGATCGACACCTTCACCGCCTCGGCCGGCCTGCGCTTCTGATCAAGCGAAGGTAAGTCAGCGGAACATAAACGCCGGGCCCAGGCCCGGCGTTGCTAATATCCCATCGCGGGGTTCCCCGAAGCCAAGGTTGTGGCACCATCAGGGTTCCAGCTCAAGGAGAATCCCATGACTTCCATCATCACGCCCGATCTCTGCGACGCCCACCCGGACGTCGAGGTGCTCGAACCGATCTTCGTCAACGTTGGCGGTCGCGATGCCTTTGGCGGCCCGGTGCGTACCGTCAAGTGCTTCGAGGACAACTCTCGAGTCAAGGAGGCCGTCGCCGAGCCGGGCAACGGCGCCGTGCTGGTCGTGGATGCCGGCGGCTCGCTGCGCTGCGCGATGCTTGGCGACATGCTGGCCGAGCAGGCGGCAAGCAACGGTTGGGCGGGCGTGGTGATGTACGGCTGCGTGCGCGATGTCGATGTGCTGGCCGAGACAGATATCGGCGTCCAGGCCCTCGCCGCTCACCCCCACAAGAGCGAGAAGCGCGGAGAAGGCCAGCGGGACATCGCCGTGACCTTCGCCGGCGTGACCATCACCCCGGGACAATGGCTGTATGCCGATAACAACGGCATCATTATTGCCAACGAACCTTTATCATGAGCGCCTCGTGCCCCTCCCCCGATGTTGTTGCTGGAGATAGTTAGATGCAGTTCCGTTCCCTGATCGTTTCCGCCGGCCTGCTGCTCGGCGCCGTCAGCCCCTTGGCCCAGGCCGACAGCCTGCGTCTTGGCATAGGCGAATGGGCCACCGGCCAAGCCAGCACCTATGTCTTGAAGGCGGTCCTCGAGGACGCTGGCCATCAAGTGGATGTTAGCTCGGTAAGCCTTGCCGCCATCTGGCAGGGACTCTCGGTCGGCGAGCTGGATGCCTTCAGCGGCGCATGGCTACCGGTCACTCAGGCCAGCTACTACGAAGGCATGGCCGACAAGGTCGATGACCTTGGCCCCAACCTGACCGAGGCCCGCGTCGGCCTGGCCGTGCCAAGCTACGCGGACACCGCCTCGATAGCGGACCTGTCAGGCGCCGGTGATAGCCTTGGCCAGCGCATCCACGGCATCGATCCTGGCGCCGGCATCATGGGCCTGACCGAGCAGGCGATGCAGGCCTACGGCCTCGAAGACTGGCAGTTGGTCGCAGGCAGCGATGCCGCCATGAGCCAGACACTCAAGACCGCGATTGCGCGCCAAGAGCCGATCGTCGTCACCGCCTGGTCTCCGCATCCGGTCTTTGCGGACCGGTCACTGCGCTACCTCGAGGACCCCAAGGGCATCTATTCGAGCAACGAGCAGATCCATACCGTGACCCGCAAAGGGCTCGCCGAGGAGAAGCCTGAAGTCACCGCTATCCTCGACCGTTTCCAGTGGACTCTCGCGGACATGCAGGGCCTGTTGGCCGCCAACCAGGAAAGCGGCGACTATGAAGCCAACGCCCGGGCCTGGGTAGACGCACACCCGGAGCTGGTCGCCAGCTGGCTCGGCGAGAGTGGGGATGAAAGCGCGAGCATCAACCAAGACGACTGATGCTGAACTGGCAGACGACGTGACGGGCAACGCCTGACCACATCGGTGGTCGAGAGTGATCATCGCTGTCCGATAGCCCGTCGCTGATGATGGCCTACCCCCCACCCTCACGAAAACCCCCGCCTCCAAGGGGCGGGGGTTGAGTCGTGGGGGAGATAAGTGGAGGGGCGACTTAGCCGATGGTCTCCCCGGCTAGCATGAACCAGGTCTCGAGCACCGCATCCGGGTTCAGCGACACCGTGTCGATGCCCTGCTCCATCAGCCACTTGGCGAGGTCCGGGTGATCCGAGGGCCCCTGGCCGCAGATGCCGACGTACTTGCCCCGGGCCTTGCAGGCCTGGATAGCCATCGACAGCAGCTTGAGCACCGCCGGGTTGCGCTCATCGAACAAGTGGGCAATCACCCCGGAATCACGGTCCAGCCCCAGGGTCAGCTGGGTGAGGTCGTTGGAGCCTATCGAGAAGCCGTCGAAGTGCTCGAGAAAGTCATCGGCGAGCAGCGCGTTGGCCGGCAGCTCGCACATCATGATCACCTTGAGGTCATTCTCACCGCGCTTGAGGCCATTTTCGGCCAGCAGCTCGACCACGCCACGGGCCTCGTCGGTGGTGCGCACGAAGGGCACCATGATCTGGACGTTGTCGAAGCCCATTACATCGCGTACCCGCTTGAGGGCCTGGCACTCCAGGTCGAAACACGGCCGGAAGGATTCCGACAGGTAACGAGAGGCACCACGGAAGCCGAGCATGGGGTTCTCTTCGCCGGGCTCGTAGTTCTTGCCACCGATCAGGTTCTCGTACTCGTTGGACTTGAAGTCCGACAGCCGCACGATGACTTTCTGGGGATAGAAGGCCGCAGCCAGGGTCGAAATCCCCTCGACCAGCTTGTCGACGTAGAAACTCACCGGGTCGTCGTAGCCCGCGGTGCGCTGCTCGATGGTCTGCTGCAGCTCCACCGGCAGGGTATCGAAATCGAGCAGCGCCTTGGGGTGCACCCCGATCATGCGGTTGATGATGAACTCGAGGCGCGCCAGGCCGACGCCGGCATTGGGCAGGCTCGAGAAATTGAAGGCACGATCCGGGTTGCCGACGTTCATCATGATCTTGAAGGGCAGCTCGGGCATGCTGTCGACGCTGGTGGTCTTGCACTCGAAGTCCAGCAATCCCTCGTAGACATGACCGGTATCGCCTTCGGAGCAGGAGACCGTAACTTCCTGACCGTCGCGCAGCACGCTGGTCGCATCACCCGAGCCGACCACCGCCGGGATGCCCAGTTCGCGGGCGATGATCGCCGCATGGCAGGTGCGCCCGCCACGGTTGGTGACTACCGCCGAGGCACGCTTCATGATCGGCTCCCAGTCCGGATCGGTCATGTCGGTGACCAACACGTCGCCCTCGTTGATCTTGCCCATCTCGTCCGGGGTCATGATCACCTTGACCTCGCCACTGCCAATGCGCTGACCGATGGCACGGCCGGAGATCAGGTTGCGTCCCTTTTCGCGCAGGTGGAAGCGCTCGAGCTTGCCGCCCTCGACTTGGGAGACCACCGTCTCGGGGCGGGCCTGAACGATGTAGACCTGACCATCGTCACCGTCCAGGGCCCACTCGATGTCCATCGGCCGCTGGTAGTGGCGCTCGATGATCATCGCCTGACGCGCAAGCTCCATGACCTGCTCATCGTTGACGCAGAAGCGGCCGCGATCGGACAGCGGCACGTCCACGGTTTCCACCGACTTGCCGGCGCTGGCATCGCCGGTGTAGATCATCTTGATCAGCTTGGAGCCCAGGTTACGACGCAGCACCGCCGGGCGACCGGCGTCCAGGGTCGGCTTGTGGACGTAGAACTCATCGGGGTTGACCGCGCCCTGCACCACCGTCTCACCCAGCCCCCAGGAAGCCGTGACGAAGACGGCGTCGCGAAAGCCGGATTCGGTGTCGAGGGTAAACATCACCCCGGAAGCGCCGGTCTCGGAGCGCACCATCTTCTGGATGCCGGCAGACAGCGCCACGTTCTCGTGGGCATAGCCGCGGTGTACCCGGTAGGAAATCGCTCGATCGTTGAACAGCGAAGCGAACACCTCATGCACGGCACGCTTGATGTTGGCGAAACCTTCGATGTTGAGGAAGGTTTCCTGCTGGCCGGCAAAGGAGGCATCCGGCAGGTCTTCGGCGGTAGCGGAGCTTCTCACCGCGGCCTTAAGGTTAGGGTGCTTGGCGACCATGGCATCGTAGGCCTCGCCAAGTGCCGCTTCGAAGGCCGGTGGCAGCGGCGTGTCGATCACCCACTGGCGGATCTCGGCACCGGTCTTGGCCAAGGCCTCGACGTCATCGACATCGAGCCGCGCCAGCGCCTGGTTGATACGCTCGTTGAGGCCGTCGTGGGCGAGGAATTCGCGATAGGCATGAGCGGTGGTAGCAAAGCCGCCAGGTACGCTGACGCCAGCATTAGCCAGATTGGAGATCATCTCGCCAAGCGAGGCGTTCTTGCCGCCCACACGCTCGACGTCATTCATACCGAGCTGGTCGAACCACTCAATGTACTGATTCACGGACTCTTTCACGCGACCCCCTTTCGACTGGTGACACTCACTGGCAACGATCGCCGCATCGCGATCAACGGCCGCCATGGCTGAATGCTAAGCACCCTATCAAGGCCCGGGGATGTTCGCCATTGGTCTAATAGCGAAGTCGCTGGAGGATTTTTACAACACAGCGGCTTTTGGCTGCCTTTTTGTAGTCCGCTGACTCCGCTCCACCGCAAACCTGCCGGCCGAGAACGACGCTGGGCCGCATGGCGCTTGCCGCGGCGGACATCAACCGAGACAATCGAGCGATTCTGACGCCACTACCCAATCGTCGCCGCCAACCCGCCGTCACGGCAAGAATCTAAGGTTCCCTCATGCCACGTACCGCCTTTTTCATCTCCGATGGCACCGGCATCACCGCCGAAACGCTGGGCCGCAGCCTGCTGGCACAGTTCGAGAGCGTCGAGATCCGCATGATCACCAAGCCCTACATCGATGACACCGAGAAGGCACAGGCACTGGTGAACAGCATCAGTGCCACCGCCGCCCGAGACGGCGAACAGCCGATCATCATCGACACCATCGTCGACGAGGACGTGCGGCGCATCGTCTCCACGGCCCCCGGCTTCAAGGTCGACATCTTCTCGACCTTCCTGAAGCCGCTGGAAGAAGAGCTTGCCACCCACTCCACTTATACCGTGGGCCGCACTCACTCGATCGGCCAGGACGATGTCTACATGAACCGCATCGACTCCGTTCACTTCGCCCTGGACAACGACGACGGCGCGCGGCTCAACCAGTATGACAAGGCCGACGTCATCCTGATCGGCGTTTCGCGCTGCGGCAAGACGCCCACCTCGCTGTATCTGGCGCTGCAGTTCGGCATCCGCGCCGCCAACTACCCGCTCACCGAAGACGACTACGATGAGGACGGCACCCTCAAGCTGCCCCGTGCCCTGGCGCCCTACCGCCATAAGCTGTTCGGCCTGACCATCGCCGCTCCCCGCCTGGCGGCGATTCGCAGCGAACGCCGCCCCAACAGCCGCTACTGCTCGATGGATCAGTGCATGCAGGAAGTGGCCCAGGCCGAGGGGCTATATCGCCAGATGCATATCCCCTATATCGATACCACGCGCTTCTCGATCGAGGAGATCTCCACCCGGATGATCGCCGAGGCCGGTCTGCACCGTCGCTTCAGCCCGCGCTGAGGTGTGGGTTTCACTCAGCCGGGTGTCGTCGCTTCAGCGCACCACGCCCAGGTCGCGCAGCTTGGCGATATCATCAGCCGACAGCCCCATGTCCGCGAGCACCGCATCGCTGTCGGCCCCCAGCGCCGGCGGCGCCACCTCGCTGGTGCAGGAGACGCCATCGAAGCGCAGCGGATTGGCCACCTGGGGCACGTCCTGATCGGCTCGCTCGAGGGTTCTGACCAGGCCGCGATGACGCACCTGGGCATCCTCGAGGGCCTCGGCCACGCTGTGGATCGGCCCGGCCGGGATGCCGTGGGCCTCGAAGTCGGCCAGCCAGGCGTCGCGGGGCCGCGCGGCCAGGCACTCGGCGATCGTCGCCACCAGACAGTCGCGGTGGGCAACTCGGGCGGCATTGGTGGCGTAAGTCGGGTCCTCGGCCCATTCCGGATAATCCAGCAGTGCGGCGAGCCGCGCGAACTGGGCATCGTTGCCCACCGTCAGCACCAGATGGCCGTCGGCACAGGCAAAGGCCTGATAGGGCACGATATTGGGATGGGCGTTGCCGTGACGCTCGGGCGCCCGGCCGCTGACCAGGGTATTCAGCGCCTGATTGGCCAGGGTAGCCAGTTGCACGTCGAGTAGCGCCACATCGATGTAGCGCCCACGACCGGTACGAGAGCGCTCGTCCAGCGCCGCCAGCACCCCCACCGTGGCATAGAGCCCGGTCATCACGTCGGTGATCGCCACGCCGGTCTTCATCGGCATGCCATCCGGCTCGCCGGTGAGGCTCATCAGCCCGCCCATGGCCTGAATCATGAAGTCGTAGCCGGGTCGCCCGGCATAGGGGCCATCCTGGCCGAAACCGGTGATCGAACAGCCGATCAGCCCCGGGTTCTCGGCCTTGAGGCTCTCGTGGTCGAGGCCATAGCGCTTGAGCCCACCGACCTTGAAGTTCTCGATCAGGATATCGGCGCGGCCCGCCAACGCACGAATCAGCGCCTGGCCTTCGGGCCTCGCGATATCCACGGCCAGCGACTGCTTGCCGCGATTGGCGCACAGATAGTAGGCCGCTTCGAGCGGATCGCCGGCGACGTCCTCGAGCCAGGGCGGCCCCCAGGCGCGGGTATCGTCGCCGCGGCCGGGATGCTCGATCTTGATCACCCGGGCGCCCAGGTCAGCCAGCAACTGCCCGGCCCAGGGGCCGGCCAGCACCCGCGACATATCCAGCACGACGCGCCCTTCCAGGGGTCCGGTCATCTTGAGCTCCTTGCTCGTTCAGGCTGATTCAGCAACAAGCCTAAGAGGAGGCGCTATGAACACCTCCCTGTACGCTACCTGCGCCCTGCGGCGCTCTCGCATCCTGCGCCGCTTGCAGGGCCGGTGCTGGCCATCCATGGCCAGCCCGTTCGGAGCGGTGCTCCTCACCCTTGGCGCAGGACCTCCTCTTCGGCCTGTTCCCGACGCCCCGCTTGGTCTTTTCTGGTATCTAGTCGTTAGCCGGAAAACGCCTGGATACCGGTCTGGGCACGGCCAAGAATCAAGGCGTGGATATCGTGGGTGCCCTCGTAGGTGTTGACCGCCTCGAGGTTCATCACGTGGCGGATAACGTGATACTCATCGCTGATGCCGTTGCCGCCATGCATGTCCCGGGCGACGCGGGCAATATCCAGCGCCTTGCCGGCGTTGTTGCGCTTGATCAGCGAGATGGCCTCGGGCACCAACTGGCCGTCATCGATCATCCGCCCGACCCGCAGCGCCGCCTGCAAGCCAAGGGCAATTTCGGTCTGCATGTCGGCGAGCTTCTTCTGGATCAGTTGATTGGCGGCCAGAGGGCGATCGAACTGCTTGCGATCCAGGGTGTATTGGCGACCGGCGTGCCAGCAGGCCTCGGCGGCGCCCATGGCGCCCCAGGCGATGCCGTAGCGGGCGCGATTGAGGCACGAGAACGGCCCCTTCAGGCCGGTAACGTTGGGCAGGCAGGCCTCTTCGCCGACCTCGACATCGCTCAGCATGATCTGGCCGGTGATCGAGGCGCGCAGGCTGAACTTGCCCTCGATCTTGGGGGCGGTGAGGCCGGGCGTGCCCTTCTCGAGGATGAAGCCGTGCAGAATGCCCTCTTCGTCCTTCGCCCAGACGACAAAGACATCGGCGATCGGCGAATTGGTGATCCAGGTCTTGCTACCGTTGAGGCGCCAGCCATTTTCCGTGCGCACCGCCCGGGTGCTCATGCCGCCCGGATCGGAGCCATGGTCCGGCTCGGTGAGACCGAAGCAGCCGACCCACTCACCGCTGGCCAACTTGGGCAAGTACTTCTCGCGCTGAGCCTCGCTGCCGAAGGCGTGGATCGGGTACATGACCAGACTCGATTGCACACTCATCGCCGAGCGATAGCCGGAATCGACCCTCTCCACTTCCCGGGCGATCAGGCCGTAGCTCACATAGTTGAGGCCAGCCCCCCCGTAGCCGTCGAGTGTCGCCCCGAGCAAGCCCAGCTCCCCCATCTCGTTCATGATCTCGCGATCGAAATGCTCATGGCGGTTGGCCTCGAGCACCCGCGGCAGCAGCTTGTCCTGGCAGTAGTCGTGGGCGGTGCGCTGCACCATGCCCTCATCCTCGTCGAGCTGGTCGATGAGGCGGAAGGGGTCGTCCCAGGTAATCGGCGTGATCTGGCTCATGGGGAGCTCCTGAATAATATCGACATTTAAATATAATGTAGATTAAGCATCCTACCCTGCCAAGCCGACCTTGGTCGCGACCGCTTACTGGCTCTAGGCTGTGCCTGAAAAGTCGACGAGCGAAGGCAAGACCGGGGCGCGTAGCTAAGGCAAAAATCGGCGAAAGAGCGGACCGGGCTGGCGTACCAGTTTACTGGAGTAAATGAGCATCTTGACCGGGCTGGCGCTCCAGACGATTTTTAACGCCGTATGGACGAGCGCAGTACTTTTCAGCCCTGGGGCTGACGCTGTCGGTCCAGCACCGCCTTCAGCCGCCACCAGGCGATGCCCGCTATGATCAGATTGGCCGCCAGCATGCCGGCGAAGATGCCCTGCGGACCCGCTAGCCAGCTGCCCAGCCAGGCCAGCGGCACGAACAGCACGAAGAGGCGCACCACGGAAAGCGCCATGGCATCCCGAGGCCGATGCAAGGCATTGAGCGACGACACCGAGAGGATCACCACTCCCTGAGCGCCAAGCCCCAGCGGTACCAGCCAGATAAAGGCGCGCAGCACCTCGCCGACCTCCGGCCCCTCGGCATAGCGCTCGGTCAACCAGGGCGCCAGGCCCTGAAGTCCCGCCCAGATCGCCAGTTGCCAGACCAGCACGAAGCCCAGGCAGCCGCCGATGGCCCGGCGCACCCGTGCGAGTTGGCCGGCGCCCAGGTTCTGGCTGACCAGCGGCGAAAGGGTCATGGAAAGCGCCAGCACCACGATCTGAGCGATGGCATCCAGCCGCGAGCCGACCCCGAAAGCCGCCACCGCCGCATGGCCATGATCGGCGACGATGCGGGTCACCAGTGCCATGGCCACCGGCGTGAACAGGCTGGTTACCGCCGCCGGCAAGGCAATGCGCCCAAGCACACGCCAGGACTCCACCAGCGCCCTGAGGCTAAGCCCTCGCAGGGCAATCAGGCCGCGCAACCGCGGCTGACAGATCAGGCCAAGCGTCATCAGCCCCCAGCTCAGCACCGTGGCCAGGGCCGCCCCGGCCACGCCCATCGCCGGCACCGGCCCGGCGCCGAAGATCAGCAGTGGGTCGAGCAGCAAATTGAGAATCGCGGCAACGCCCATCGACAGCCCCGCCGCCAGGGTATTGCCATGGGCACGTAGCACGCTGTTGATGATACGCGGCGCGATCACCAGGGCGGCTCCCCAGTACCACACGCCCATGTAGGCCTCGAGATAGGGCATCAGGGTGGCGTCGGCCCCCAGTAGCGAGAACAGCGCCTCGATGCTGGGCAGCCCGGCAAGCGTCACCAGCGCCCCGACGAGCAGCGACAACAGCACCGCATCCGTGGCGCGGCGCGCCACGAGGTCGTGACGCCCCTGGCCGAGTAAGCGCCCCACCACCGCCGAGGTGCCGATGCCGAGCCCGATCGCCAGGCTGATCACCGCAAAGACCACCGGAAAGGTAAAGGACACCGCCGCCAGCGGCACGGTGCCGAGCTTGGCGATATACCAGGCATCGACCAGGTTGAAGGTCATCATCGCCAGCATGCCGCCGATCACCGGCAGCGTCTTGCGCACCAGGGTGCGGGCGATGGGCGCTTCGAGCATCGAGCCACGCCGGGCGGGTGGCTGGGAAGAAGGTGTCGACGACATGGCAACCTCGGTCGAAAAGGGACGTCATTGTGCCCCACTCCGGCCAAGGCCCCAATGTGCGCAAGGGCCGGTAGCGTCTGACGCCCCGGCCCTCTCTCGCTCTTTAGCTGTGTATCTTTCTACTTCTCTACCTTTCTAGCTTTCTACCTCTGATTCCTCGCCGCCTCTCATCTCAGTCTTCGTCGCGGCGATACAGGCGCTGAATGCTCGAAAAATCGAGCCCGCCGTTGCCATTGGCCGCATGCAGGGCAAAGAGGTTACGCGCCTGAGAGCCCATCGGCACCGTCGACTTCGAGCCCAGCGCCAGCTCCCAGGCGAGGCCGAGATCCTTGGCCATCAGGTCGGTATGAAAACCGCCCCGGTAGCCGTTCGACGCCGGCGCTTTCTCCATCACCCCGGGCCAGGGGTTGTAGCCGTTGAGCGCCCAGTTACCGCCGCTGCTCTGCTTCATGATCTCGGAGAGTACCGCCGGGTCGAGGCCATTCTCGACGCCTAGTGCCAGCGCCTCTGCCGTGCCGCTCATGAGGATACCCAGCAGCATGTTGTTGCAGATCTTGGCCACCTGGCCGGCACCGGTTTCGCCGGCGTGGAAGATGTTCTTACCCATGGCCTCGAGAACCGGCTTGGCCCGCTCGAAGCCTTCGTCGCTGCCACCGACGATGAAAGACAAAGTGCCGGCCACGGCACCGCCCACCCCGCCCGACACGGGAGCATCAACGAAGGCAAACCCGCGTTCGGCGGCGGCGGCGCCCACGGTGCGGGAATCATCCGGAGCGATGGTCGAGGCATCGATGATCAGCGGGTTACCGGCGAGAGTGTCCAGCAGCCCCTGGGCATCGCCATTGCCAAGGTAAAGCCCCTTCACATGGGCGCCTGCCGGCAGCATCGAGACCACCACCTCGGCCTCCTGGGTCACCGCCTCGGCGCTGGCGGCACGGCGGGCACCGGCGTCCTCGAGGGTTTGCATGGCTTGATCCGAAAGATCGAAGACGCAGACGTCATGGCCGGCCTTGACCAGATTGGTGGCCATGGGGCCTCCCATGTTGCCAAGACCGATAAAGGCGATACGCATGGCGTGGCTCCTTGTTGGTTTGTTATATGACCGTTGTTGTTATGCGTTGTTGTTACGCGTTGCTATTAATGCATTGTTGTTATTGCGTTTATTGCGCTTCCGGTTTTTTGTACCGCGCTTGTTGGCTGTTCTTCGCTACTGTTGTCGCTGCTGCGTGGCTGTATTAAAGCTCGCGCAGCGGGTGCGTCTCGGGATTCCACAGCGGGCGCAGCAGGGCCTCGACATCGGCCTTGGGCACAGCGCCGACGCTTGCATGCGACCAGCGCGGGGTCTTGTCCTTGTCGATCAACAACGCCCGCACGCCCTCGGCGAGGTCGCCTTTCAGACAGCACTGCACCGAGAGGTTGAGCTCTTCACGGAAGGCCTCGGCAAGGCCGGTGCGAGAATGACGCCGGATCATCTGCCAGACCAGCTGGGCACTTAGCGGGCAGCCGGCGGCGAGCCGCGCCCGATTGGCGGCGAGCCAGTCATCCTGGTGATCATCGCCGAGGATGCGCGCGACGGCATCTGTGGCCGATGCGCAGGCGGTGAGACGCTGCAGGTGATCGCGATGCGGCCACAGCTGGGCAGCCGGCGCCTGGCTCCGATCCTCGAAGCGGTCGAGCACACGCCCCACCACCGCCTGCAGCGCCTGGGTGTCGTCGGCCTCGTCGAAGTCGGCCGATAGCAGCGCCTCGAACAGGGCCTCGCGGCTCGCCCGAGGCACGAAGCGGTCGGCCAGGCCCAGGTCCAGGGCATCCCGCGCATTGAGTTGAGCGCCGGTCAGGCCCAGGTAGGCGCCGATGCCCGGCGGCATACGGTTGAGGAACCAACTGGCACCGATGTCCGGATACAGGCCGATGCTGATCTCCGGCATCGCCAGCAGAGAGGTCTCGGTGACCAGCCGATAACCGGCACCGGCCATCAGCCCCATGCCGCCGCCCATCACGATGCCATCGCCCCACACCAGCAGCGGCTTCTCGTAGCAATGGATCTGGTAATCGAGGGCGTATTCGCCGGTGAAGTAGGTCTCAGCGAAGGCGCCGCCCTCCCCAGACTCAATCGCCTTGTACAGCGCGACGATGTCACCGCCGGCGCAGAATGCCTTCTCGCCGGCACCTTCCAGCCAGACGGCGACGACCCGCTCGTCTTCTGCCCACTGGCTCAGGCGGGCCGAGAGCTGTTCGATCATGGCGAGCGACAGGGCATTCAGTGCCTTAGGGGCATTGAGGGTCGCCACCCCAATAAACTGCCCTTCGCGGGTGGGGCGCTCCTCGAACAGCACGGGTGCATCGGTCATCGGTCGGGCTCCTTGTCGGTCTTCGTATCTCAGGATCGGTGAGGCATAAAGAGCTCAATTGCCAAGCGAGGCCTCACTGCAGCGACTCGATCACGCCATCGGCGAGCAGGCGCCGGGCGCTGATCAGGCGCATGATCTCGTTAGTGCCCTCGAGGATCTGGTGCACGCGGGTATCACGCACCAGCCGCTCCAGCGGATATTCCTTGATATAGCCATAGCCGCCGTGCAGCTGCAGGGCCTCGTTGCAGACGTTGAAGCCCATGTCGGTGGCGACCCGCTTGGCCATGGCGCAGTGGGCGGTGGCCTCCGGGTCGCCTTGGTCGAGACGCCAGGCCGCATGGCGCACCATCAGCCGCGATGCCACCAAGTCGCTTGCCATGTCGGCAAGCTTGAACTGCAAGGCCTGGAAACTCGAGAGCTCGCGGCCAAACTGCTTGCGCTGGCCCAGATAGTCACGCGACAGCGTCAGCGCCTGCTGGGCGGCGCCCAACGAGCAACTGGCGATGTTGAGCCGCCCACCGTCGAGGCCCTTCATGGCCAGGCGGAAGCCCTCGCCTTCTTCACCGAGACGGTTACCGACCGGCACCCGCACATCATCGAAGCTGACCAGCCGCGTTGGCTGACTCTTCCAGCCCATCTTCTCTTCGTTCTTGCCGTATTCGATACCGGCACTGTCGGCGGGCACCAGAAAGGCGGAAATACCCCCAGCGCCGGAATCAGGTGCGCCGGTGCGGGCCATGACCACCAGCACGTCGGTGGCCCCGGCCCCGGAAATGAACATCTTCGAGCCGCTGATCCGGTACTCGTCGCCTTCGCGTACTGCCTTGCTGCGCAGGTTGGCCGCATCAGAACCGGCGCCTGGCTCGGTCAGGCAGTAGGAGGCCAGCAGCTCGCCGCTGATCAGCCGCTCCAACCAGGTCTCGCGCAGCGCCTCGCTGCCCCAGTTGGCAATCATCCAACTGGCCATGTTGTGAATGGTCAGATAGGCCGTGGTCGAAATGCAGCCCTGGGCGAGCTGCTCGAAGATCAGCGAGGCCTCGAGCCGCGAGAGCCCCAGCCCGCCCCGCGCCTCATCGATATAGATGCCCAGAAAGCCGGCTTCACCAGCGCGCTTGATGACATCCACCGGAAAGTACGAACGGGCATCCCAGTCGGCAGCATGGTCGCTGAGCTCGGCGCGGCAGAAGTCCGCCGCCGCCTGCTGCAGGGCGTACTGGTCCTCGGTGAGTGCAAAATCCATGGTGATCTCCTCTGACGTCACCGGCCGGCAGACCTATCGACATCCTCTGAAGCGCCAAGGCGTTAGCACTGGGCGTTAACGTCAGGCGCCTTAAGACTGTCGGTACTCGCGTCGGCCCGGCCATAACGCTTTCCATAGCATGAGTAACAGCAAGAATGGCGGGGGCCGCGGCCTCGACGGGCAATGTCACCAACCTAGCATTTGCTTGGTCGGGCGCAAGCCACCCCTTGGTCTAAGGCCAACAGCATTATATTCCCTTTACGTTAACGTCAAGCATAACTAGTCTGGGAGAGTCGAAGCGCCACGGCGTTCATGCGATCATTCCGGTACTGACCCATGCATCGCAACAGCATCGCTAACGCCAAGGAACGCCACTATGCCCAAGCCCAGCCAGACCGAGTCACAGGCAACCCCGGCCGACAGCGCCGCGGGAACCCTGAAGCGCAAGCGAACTTTCGCGATCGGTGAGCTGGCCGAGATGTTCGAGGTAACGCCCCGTACCATCCGCTTCTACGAGCAGGAGGGATTGCTGTCGCCTGAGCGCAAGGGGCAACGACGCATCTATCACGACAAGGACCGGGTGCGGCTGAAGCTAACGCTGCGTGGCAAGCGGCTCGGCTTCACCCTCGCCGAGATTCGTGAGGTCGTCGAGCTCTACGATGCCATGCCCGGCGGCAACACCCGCCAGCTTCATCGCATGCTCGAAATTCTTGCCGAGAAACGGGCCGATATGGAGCAGCGCCTCGAGGATATCCGCCTGATGCAGCATGAGCTCGATGACGTCGAGACCCGCTGCCGAGCGGTACTGGAGCGGCTGGAACCTTGAGCCAGGCCTAGGCCTGGTATACCAGCAACACGCGCCCCGTGGCGGGCGCAGCGCTCCGGTTCTAAAAGCACAATAACCACAGGAGCCAGCATGACACCCCAACGCCTCACCCCGGATTCGCCCACCACCCCGCCTGTAGCAAGCTATGTCAGTGGCACCAGCGACACACCCCTCAAGGGCCAGACCATCGGCGACTGTTTCGATGCTACCGTCGCGCGGGTGCCCGACCGTGATGCCCTGCTAAGCCTGCACCAGGGGTTGCGCTATAGCTGGCGGGAACTGCAGGCCGAAGTCGACAAGGCCGCCCGTGCCCTGCTCGCCGCTGGTGTCGTTCAGGGTGAGCGCGTCGGTATCTGGGCACCCAACCGGGCCGAATGGACCATCACCCAGTTCGCCACCGCCAAGATCGGCGCCATCCTGGTCAACCTGAACCCGAGCTACCGCACCCACGAGCTGGAATACGCCCTCACCCAGTCCGCCACCGCGACCCTGATTCTGCAGGGGCGCTTCAAGGCCTCGAACTACGTACAGATGATCGCCGAGCTGGCCCCGGAGCTCGCCGAAGCGCAAGAAGGCGGCCTGAACTGCCCTCAGCTGCCGGCGCTCAAGCGGGTGGTCTGTCTCGATAGCGCCGATGCCCTGCCCGGCATGCTCACCTGGCAAGGCCTACTGGAAGGCGCCAAGACGATCAGCCAGGCCCGGCTCGCCGAGGTTCAGGGGGCGCTGCAATTCGATGAACCGATCAATATCCAGTACACCTCCGGGACCACCGGCGCGCCCAAGGGGGCGACGCTTTCCCACCACAACATTCTCAATAACGGCTTCTTCGTCGCCCGCGCCATGGGCTTCTCGGAGCGCGACCGGCTGGTGATTCCAGTGCCGCTCTATCACTGCTTCGGCATGGTGATGGGCAACCTGGGCTGCATGACCCACGGCGCGACCATGATCTACCCCGGCGACGGCTTCGACGCCGAAGCGACGCTTACTGCCGTGGAAAACGAACGCGCCACCGCCCTCTTCGGCGTACCGACCATGTTCATCGCCGAACTGGAGCACCCGCGCTTTTCAGAGTTCGACCTTTCGACGCTGCGTACCGGCGTCATGGCCGGCTCCATCTGCCCCATCGAAGTGATGCGCCAGGTCATCGACAAGATGCACATGGAAGGCGTGACCATCTGCTACGGCATGACCGAGACCAGCCCGGTCAGCTTCCAGACCCTGCCCGATGCCCCGCTCGACAAGCGCGTGACCACCGTGGGCACCATTCACCCGCACCTGGAGGTCAAGCTGATCGACCCGGCCACCGGCGCTGTGGTGCCCAGAGGCGAGCGCGACGAGCTTTGCACCCGCGGCTATAGCGTGATGCTCGGCTACTGGGACAACCCCGAAGCGACGGCTAAATCCATCGACGCCAGCCGCTGGATGCATACCGGCGACCTCGCCACCATGGACGAAGACGGCTACGTGGCCATTGTCGGGCGCATCAAGGACATGATCATCCGCGGCGGCGAGAACATCTATCCCCGCGAGATCGAAGACTTCCTCTACACCCACCCCGCCATCTCGGATGTTCAGGTGATCGGCGTACCCGATGCCAAGTACGGCGAAGAAGTGATGGCCTGGGTCAAGCTGATCGAGGGCGAAGAGCTGGATGAAGAAGGCCTGAGAGACTTCTGCCAGGGCAAGATCGCCCACTTCAAGATTCCCCGCTACGTGAAGTTCGTCGACGCCTTCCCGATGACCGTTACCGGCAAGATACAGAAGTTCAAGATGCGCGAAGAAGCCACCCACGAACTGGGACTGTAACGCCGCTTCCTATGGGCAACCAGCAATTCCTGCTAGCCCGCAAGGCCTCAATCACACCCCGAAAGCCGTACCCCCAACTTTCGGGGTGTTTTTATATGAGAAAGCTGAAATCGACCGGCCCACTCCCCCGCTGCGGGATAAAGCAGCTCCTTTTACCTGCCGTCTTTTGCATCCAAGGCCACTAATGAATAGGCTGACTGTTCACGGTCAGTAACAGCCCAGAAATGACCGACAGCATCGCACCAGGGAAAGGACTACTGCATGGATGGCAGGACGCCATCACGATATGCCCAGGTAGGGGCGGTAGCGTGCCTGGTGGCTTACCAAGCCTCCTGCCACAGAACTCAAACCTCACGGACAATGTCTGCGGCACTTCAGATGCACATCCGCCCCACCAAGCCTATCTCCGACGGTGGTGTGCATTGCGCACGCACATGCGGCCAACTCGAATCATGGATGGATGCAGAGTATTATTGAATCCGGCAAAACGCGCAGGCGCGCGAATTCTGCATAGGTAGCCAAGCAATTTATGGAAACCTTTGCTTTCAAGGGGTTACATGGCTTGTAGCGCGCTCGTTTATTGACTTGAACGCGCCAGGTCGTTCAAGTTAATAAACGAGTGTTCTGTATAATCACTGTTGAACTAAACCGCTTCGCGGTAGCTGTCGTCGAATCCTGTCTTTCGCCTCATCGAACCACACTGTTCCTTGAC
>NZ_JABVXC010000011.1 GCF_013349955.1 Onishia taeanensis
TAGCAGCCTGATGGGCGGCTTAGTCCAACAGGCATTTATACGCCATGCTCCGCACGGCGAAGAAATGCTGAACAGTTAACTCCTCCTTCGGACATCTTAGATTTATGACTGAAAATCAACCGCTATCAAAAGCGCAGAAAGAAAGGCTGGCGAAACTCGAGCCACAGCTGAGGTCGTGTGTGGGAGCCGCTGATCTGAATCGAGCCAAGAGGATAACAGCCCAAATTCAAGAATTGTTGCGGCCAACTGGTCATGAAACTCGCATTCTCCAAGCTAAAAACTGGCTTTATGAGACTGCAATGGAAGCCGGCAGCTTGACGTTCGCCAAAATGGGGTTTGAGGGAGCAATACAGAAAAGCAGCTCGAGAACACGGCTAAACCTTGAAGCGACCTCTCTTCTAGCAATTTGCTATCTGCGAGAGGGCAACCTGGAAAAGGCTCGGGACATGATTATCAGAGCCGTAAAGAACATCAACAACATTAAGTCTCCAGATAGAAGAGAGCAGTTCCACAGGCGCCTAATTGAGAGGCTCGAAGAAGAAAGCATCCTAGTAGGTTTGAAGGAGGAATCAGGAGAGAAGCTTGATCTGGATGAAGTTGATCATCAGTCAGTTCAGCTTGTGATGACGAAATCCGAGAACCAAATATATCTCGAAATGGGGCGGGCCGTTCCGCAACGATCAGTTGATCTACTTAAGGATGTCAGAAATACCTATAATTTGC
The DNA here is from genome assembly GCF_013349955.1 of Onishia taeanensis. GTDB lineage: Bacteria > Pseudomonadota > Gammaproteobacteria > Pseudomonadales > Halomonadaceae > Onishia > Onishia taeanensis_B. The sequence continues at coordinate 724 of NZ_JABVXC010000011.1, forward strand.
GGCTTTCAGGCCCTGACAGGAAAATGCTTCCACCTCCTATAACAGAGGAAAACAAGGAGGCACTCGGGAAACGTGCAAGTTCTGCCTTAAAGCGGGTTGCCTGGAGAGCTGTGTGTAGTCCCGATAGTGATATTTTCAAAGCGTGGAGCCAAGGATTATCGGTTGTCTACGATAAAAAGTATATCGCCGGAGCCATAGTGGCGGCATTCAACTCTGCGAGCATTACTGTAGCAATGGTCGCTGCCAGTGCGGCCGCACTGGCGATCAAGTTTGGTGCAGAAGTCTTTTGCGAGACGTTTGCTCCTAGCTCTCTTATGATCGACAGAAAGGATAAGAGCTAACAATCGGCTGCACGGCGACCGGTTTTCCGCCGCGCTACGGCTCCAAACCAGCGCGTGAGTCGGTCGTTAGCAACGGTATTGTGAATTAATGGATAAACTAATCGATCACCTATCAAGTGAATGGGATGCGCTTTCACAGGCGCCGCTTGCTTTCGTGATTCTTGCCGTGCTGGTGTTGATGGCTGCTTATGCATTGGCTCGGTGGCGATACGGCTCTGTTGTTGAGCAACTTCGTGCGACCAACGAGACTCTACGAGAGAGAATTCACCTGAAAGATGAGCAAGTAGATCAGTACCGCTCTCGCGCACTGCAGCTTGAAGATAAGCATATGGAAGTGGTGGATACTACAGAGGAAGCCCTGCGGGACAAGGCGCTAGGTGTGGTGCGAGGTATTCGGGATATCAAAGACAAGTATCAGTCGGCCTATGAGGAGGCTATTACCAATGTCAGTAGAGGTCAGGATGACCAACATGGCGACGATGACGAACAATGGCGTCAGGAGGCTGCTGATCCTTTGATGCGGGTTATGGGTATGGCTCTCGGTGAGTATTCGAGGGAGTATAAGGTCGATGCGATCCTGTTGAGGGATGAGCTAAGGACGAGGCTGTCCGAATATCAGCCCGACCCGATGACTCACGATATGCTTTATGAGCATCCTACTAACTTTTTTGGATTGGAAGGGGTAGCAACCGACTTAGAACGTATGGCGAAGATGCTAACAAGCAAATGATGTACGCGCGTTTCACGCGCCGGACGCCCTCCTACGTCGGGCGCCGCATATTTTGGCGTTATTCCCTTTGAAACGGAGAGCAATTTTGAAATTCGAGAAAGCCTTTAATCCTATTGAAGACTTTGATTTTGAGGCTCTAGAAGACTCTGATTTCAGAGAGGATTCGGTGAGGGAAGAAATTATCTCTCCCATCATAAAAGCTGTTGGTTACAGCACAGCGAGGCCTTTCAAGATAATTCGAAGCAAGCCTCTGAAGCACCCCTTCGTTTCAGTTGGTAGCGCCAGAAAGAAAATTACGTGCATCCCGGACTACCTATTCGAAGTGAATGGTGAGTTTGCTTGGGTTCTCGAAGCTAAAGGGCCAAACGAGAATATTCTCGACGGAAAGCATGTGGAGCAAGCGTACTCATATGCCATTCACAGTGAAATTCGAGCACCGATATTTGCGTTATGCAACGGACGAGAGTTCGCTCTTTACCACATCAGCAAGGGCGAGCCGATTCTACATTTCGATATGAGGTCATTAGCCAAATACTTTGACAACCTGAAAAAATATGTTTCTCCAGAGAATGTTACTAAAGCTGATTTTAAGTTGGCCAAAGACTTTGGCCTACACCTGAAGCGGCTTGGATTTCATGAGTTTGAGAGTTTAATTTTTCCCAATGTACCCGTTGGGTTTATTGCACAGCTAGATCCAGACCTATTTACAACAGGTTCAGGAATAGAATCCGAAGAGGGTGATAGTTATGTAATGACATTTGACTTCGGCGAAGAAATACTCAAACAGTTAAAAGGAAAGATTCCTGAGCAAGCAATCGACATGTTGCTTAAGCGCGAGGACGGTCATCGAAAGAATGTTCAATTTTCTGACGGAAATTTCCACGTTAATGTTGATTGCCGCGTAGGTCATGAATTACAAGAAAATTCTGATGAAATATTCTTGCCGTTCATCATCAATCGAGTACTTTAGGCATAACCAATGCAGGCACGGCGACACCCATTACATTGCGCCTTCGGCTTCATTTCATGGGCGCGCATGCTGCTGGCGTTTTCAAAAAGGAGAATCAACTGTGACCTTATCGACGATCCTTTTATTCATACCAGCGAGCTTTGCTTTAAACATGGCTCCAGGACCAAACAATCTTCTTTCAATGGCGAATGCCAAACGTTATGGCGTCTACGCGGCCTGCTGTGCTGGCATTGGTCGACTTGTTGCTTTTGTGGGTATGATTACTCTCGCAGCTACAGGTTTAGCAACAGTGCTGTACACGTCTGAGAAGTTATTTCTTGCTATAAAAGTCATCGGCGGCCTGTACCTTCTTTGGCTGGCTTTCCAGCTTTGGACAGCAGACCCGACTGTTGCCGATGACGAGTCACCGGCGGGTAAAAACATACTCCAATTGGCGAAGCAAGAATTTCTTTTGGCTGCTGGGAACCCAAAGGCCATTTTGATCTTTACGGCCTTCCTTCCTCAGTTTGTCGATCCTTCAAGCTCAGTAGGATTTCAGTTCCTGGTTTTGGGTGCTCTTTTTCTGATGCTTGAATGGATCGCAATAGGCACCTACGCCTTCTTTGGTAAGATGTTGCGCCACTGGTTTTCTCGTCCGGCTATGCGTCAACTGTTCAATAGGATCTGTGCTGGATTTCTTGGGAGTGCTGGGATCGGGCTGCTACTGGCTCGCCGTGAGTGAACTAACCAGTCGCGTAAGGCGGACGTCCCTGACGGGCCGCCGCTTCGCTCAGCGTTAGTTGTCGGTGCTCACCGAATTTTTTAGCTCATTGCCGCAATAAGGAACTATTCTAGATGTATAACAAGCTTGTAATGAAAACAAGAGGTGTCTTATATGTTCAGATATGGGAAAGCAGGCTTAAAGTAACAAACTTAATGGACGGAAAAATTTTTGACCAACCTCCCTATATGGCAATCAAGCCGGAGTCTAAAGGTGGTAAAAAAATTATTGCATATGGTAATGATGCTTTAAATGCAATCGAAGAAAATGCAATTTTATTTAATCCATTCTCTCATCCTAGAATGTTATTGGCTGACGCACCAGCTGCTCAGAAACTCTTAAAATATGTCTTCAAGAAAACAAGAAGCTCTTTTTTATTTTCACCCATAGCTCTTATTCATCCAATGGAGAAAATTGAAGGCGACCTAACTTATATAGAAAGAGCTGGGTTAAAATCTTTAGCGAAAGACTCTGGGGCTGAATCAGCGCTTCTCTATGTAGGCGAAGAGGTTTCTGACGATATCCTAAAGGGGATACTTTTTGGCGAAATAAATCGCGATAAAATTCAACAACTAACAAGGCGTTGAAAATCGTTCTGGACTTCCCCACTTCAGCGGACACGCATCGATAACTCCGCACCAGGAGATAACATGCTCGAAACGGCAGCTCTTTTCTTGGCAATGATGATCCCACTGGTATGGAGTCCAGGGCCAAACAATGTCATGTGCGCTACTGTCGGGGCAAAACAGGGGATAAAAGGATCTGCGCCTTTCATATTGGGCTTGAATACTCCTATTTTCATTTACTCCATTTTAACCGGACTTGGGCTATCTGTAGTATTAAGCAAAAGCCCTCAAATAGCTTCTTTCTTTTCGGTTTTAGGGGCTATCTATGTCGTGTATTTAGGTCTCAGCCTAATAAGGTCATCCTCAGGTAGTGAGGTTGACCGAGTTCAATATGGGTTCAAGGCTGGATTGGTGATCAGCTCTCTGAACTTCAAAGTAGTTACGGTTCTGGTTGTCATTTATTCTCAATTTCCAAATGAAACTTTTACCTCTTCAGCCCTGCTGTCGGTATGCTTCGTACTCGTTTGTCTCGTCGGCCACCTACTTTGGAGCACAGTCGGTCAAATATCTGACCAGCTCATCAAAAATCAAGATTTTTTACGGAAACAAAACTTGGTTTATGGTGCAATGCTGTTAAGCGTTGGTGTTTGGATGCTTTATTCCGGACTTGGCCATTTGCTGGATTGACCGCGGAGAAATAAAAATTATTGGGCTTGGCTGGCTTTCACCGCAAAAACCTTATGCTTTAAGTGGCGCTTTTCTACCTTAATGAAGCACCATATACCCAGAGGAATATAGAATGGGAATGAGGTATATTGCCGAAAACATCTGGATATTTGATGGTGAGGCAGTAAAGTTCTATTCGCTACCATACACTACACGGATGACGGTTATTGCGCTCTCCAGCGGAGACCTATGGATCCATAGCCCTATAAAGTTGGAGCCAGCTATACAAGCCGAGGTTGAAGCGCTTGGGCGGGTAAAGTACATCATTGCGCCGAACCGCCTACATCACCTATTCATTAAACAATGGCAGCAGGCTTATCCAGAAGCCCTGGTGTATGGCACTGAGGAAGTGATCAATAAACGTAGTGACCTCTCTTTCGACGGCACTCTCGACAATGCAACGATCTCACCTTGGGATCGGGAAATAGGTCAGTTGCTGGTGACGGGCTCTCCTGCCATGAAGGAATGTGTTTTCTTCCACAAAACTTCCGGCGTCTTGATCGTAACGGATCTTATCGAAAACTTCTCCCCAAAAGCCCTCCCGTTCTTCAAGAGACAAGTCGCGAGACTATCAGGCATATTGGCACCCAATGGAAAAATGCCAATAGACTGGCGTTACAGTTTTTACCTAAACAAGGCAGAGATACGACGCCACATTGAGACGATCCTTAGCTGGAAGCCCGAAAAAATCATCTTAGCCCACGGATTAATCATTGAAGAGAATGCCGAAGATTTCCTTAGGCAGTCTTTCAACTGGTTGCGGCTTACAAATTAAAAACACGCATGGAGGCATCGTGATCGTCGTCTATGGAATCAAGGAACATCTAAACCCGGTTAAGGCCCAGCTTTCCGAGGTCATTCACGGCTGCATGCAGTCAGTTCTCGGCATGCCCGAAGACAAGCGAGCTCATCGCTTCATACCGATGAATGCAGAGGATTTCTACTATCCGGGTGGTAGAACGCCCGCCTACACAGCGATTGAAATCAACATGATGCAGGGGCGTACCCCTGAGACGCAGAAGGCACTGATCAAGGCGCTTTTCAGCAAGATAGAGTCCAATGTGGGCATTTCGCCCGTGGACGTTGAGATCACGATAAAGGAGCAGCCGCCTCACTGTTGGGGCTTTCGGGGTATGACAGGCGATGAGGCGCGAGACCTCAAGTATTCCGTCAAGGTGTGATCATTGATGTCTGCCTGAGGTAAGCATCACCAAATAAGCACAACCGTTTTAAAAGTGAAGAAATCATGACTTGCATTTTTTGCGATATCGTAAGCGGCAAGGCTTCAAGCCATAAGATATGGGAAGATGACGAGCACTTGGCCTTTCTTTCCATCTTCCCCAATACACCCGGATTCTCGGTCGTCATCCCGAAACGTCATGCCTCAAGCTACTTGTTCGCTCAAGATGATGATGTCGTGACCTCTTTGGTATTGGCTTCTAAAAAGGTTGCTTTGTTGCTAGACGAAGCCTTGGATGGTGTCGCACGTACAGGAATGATGTTCGAAGGCTATGGAGTCGACCATTTACATGCGAAGCTCTTTCCTATGCATGGCACCGGAAAGACTTCAGAATTCCAGCCGATAGCTTCTCGCGTAGACAAGTACTTTGACCGCTATGAGGGCTATATTTCGTCTCACGACTATAAGCGTGCGGATGATAAGGCGCTTGCAGCCTTGGCAGAGAAAATTCTGCGGTTAGCTTGATCGCTGCAAGGCCAACCTAGATGCCAAGTTCTTATTGCTGATTTCCCGTACGATAGAGCTATGCATTTTGCCTCATGAGCGAACCAGTAGCAGAAAGAAAGAGTAGTTAAATTGCCCGCCCCATGATTGGGCGCATAACGAGCGGGCAATTGGCCCCTACCCGATTACAGCCTTCGCGGTTCAGGCGGTCGCGGCTTCGCCCGCTGCCTGCCAGGTGCCACGCGCGGCGATGCGGCGGGCAAAGGCCGTCACATCGACGGGTGCACGCCCCAGCGCCCGCTGCACCCCATCTCCAACATGGGCATTGCGCCCGTCGAGCACGGTCTCGAACAGGTAGTTCAGCAGCCAGACGACCTCACCCGGGGCACCGGACTCGGTAAGCGCCTGGGCGAAGGCGTCCCTAGGGATTGGTGTGAAGCGCACCTCGCGCCCGGCCGCACGGGATATCTCGTCGGCCAACTCGGTGAAGGTCAGACAGCGAGGCCCGGTGACCTCGTACGTCTCATAGGCATGGCCCGGTTCGGTCAGCGCCGCCACCGCTACATCGGCGATATCGTTGGCGTCTATGAAGGGCTCGGGAATGTCCGCGGCGGGCAGAGTGATAGCGCCCTCTCGTACCATGCCGAGAAACTCGCCTTCCGAGAAGTTCTGCAGGAACCAGCTCGCTCTCACCACCGTCCACTCGACACCTGCCGCCTGAACGATCCGCTCGCAGGCTTGGGCCTCCTCCTCGCCTCGTCCCGACAACAGCACCAGGCGCTGGACGCCGCTGGAAACGGCCTCGTCCACGAAGCGCCGGATCGCCTCGCTGGCACCAGGGATCGCCAGGTCCGGGGCGTAGGTGATGTAGACCGCCGATACGCCCTGGAGCACGGCCTTCCAGCCACTTGGATCCTGCCAGTCGAAGGCTGGCAGCGTCCTACGTGAAGCGATCCGGGTGCAAATGCCGCGCGCCTTGAGTCGCTCGGCGACGCGGCGCCCGGTCTTGCCGGTGCCGCCCAGCACCAGCACGAGCTCGTCCTGGGCCTGACGGGAAGTCTGATGGGAAGTTGATGTAGCGTTCATGAGGGCCCTCCTCTCTAGGGGCGATGATGACGGTTGCCATACCGCTCAAGAGTAAGGAGCGCGTTACGTTGCCACCATGCTCGAGGTGCTCAGATACATACGCATCCGTCTATAATCGAGCGATGGATACGCTAGGTGGATTATTGGACGCCCCAAGGGCGCGAGGCGCCTTCGCCCTGCGCACGGTGATGCGTGCCCCTTGGTCACTGCGCATCCTCGCCGAATCGCCGCTGACGCTTATCGCCGGCATGACCGGCGAGGCATGGCTGCTGCCGGATGAGGGCGCACCGCTGCGCATCGGCCCGGGGGATATCGCCGTCACCCGCTCTCCTGTTCACTACACCATCGCCCACGCCCCCGACGCTCCCCCGCAGGTGGTCATCCATCCGGGACAGCAATGCCGCGACCTGGCAGGAGAATCGGTGCATGACGCCATGACTTACGGGGTGCGCACCTGGGGCAACGATCCTGCGGGCGATACGATGTTTCTGGTCGGCGCCTACGAGCACCTGAGCGATATCAGCGATCGCCTGCTGCGCGCCCTGCCCCCGGTACTGATGCTGTCCCGCGAGGACTGGGAATCGCCGCTGGTGGCACTACTGTGCGACGCCATGGCGATCGACGAGCCGGGCCAGGCGGCGGTGCTCGACCGCCTGCTCGACCTGCTGATTACCGCCGTGCTCAAGGCCTGGTTCGCCCGAGAGGAGGCGGGGCGACCGGCCTGGTGGCGCCATCAGGGCGACCGCATCGTGGAGCATGCCCTGCGCATGATGCACGACCGCCCAGCACACCCATGGACGCTGGAGACTCTGGCGATGGAGGCTGGCGCCTCGCGAGCCGCTCTGGCGCGGCGCTTCCATGAGCGGGTCGGCGAGCCGCCCATGACCTTCCTCAAGCACTGGCGCATGGCCCTGGCGGCGGACCTGCTTTGCCAGCCCGATGCCACGGTGAGCGGCGTGGCGGAGCAAGTCGGCTATGCCACGCCCTATGCCTTCAGCGCCGCCTTCAAGCGTGTCAGGGGGATGAGCCCAGCACAGCATCGCGCAGCGGCCCGCTAGGCTGCTGGCTGACGAATCGCCGCCCTCATCGCCTGACGCAAGTCGTGCAGTGTCTCTTCTAGCCAGTCACGAAAGGCGACGAGTCGAGGAGTATCCGCCGCCCCTGGCAGGCTGACCAGATAGTAGCTGAACTCCGTGCGCCGCCAGGGGCGCAAGGCAATGACCTCTCCGTGATCGATTGCCTCTTGGGCCACCGAGAGGCGTGACAGACACAACCCCAGCCCTTCACGGCAAGCGGCGAGCGCCAGCCCGCTGTCCGAGACCTTGAGTCGTCGCAACTCCTGCGGCGCATGCAGCCCCGCCTCGCGCCACCATGGATGCCAGTGGCTCCAGGGTTCGGTGGGCAAGGCGCTTGCGTCCTCGATGAAGCAGGTGTGCCGCCAATCCTCGTGCTCCCCATCACCATGCGCGGGAGCCAGTACCGTGATGGCATCGTCAAGCAGGGGCACGACACTCAGGCCGGGGTAGTCTCCGTTGCCAAACCGAATCGCGACATCGACCTTGCCAGCGCGGAGATCGGCCATCCGGTTGTCGCCAATCAGCGTGAGATCCAACCCCGGATGGCGACGCAACAGTTCGCCTACTCGCGGCATCAGGGCATGTTGCAGGAAAGCCTGGGGCGCAGACACCCATAGCGGGCCGTCGACACTCGGCTGACTCAGCTCACGGGTGGCGCGATCGATGAGAGTGAAGGCCTCGGCAATGCGCGCCTGGTAGCGCACGCCAGCCTCGGTGAGGACCACCCCACGTGCCTTCCGCTCAAACAGCCGCAGGGCCAGGCTCTCCTCCAACGCCTTGATGCGATGGCTGACGGCGGCAGCGGTCACATGCAACTCATCGGCGGCCACACTGAAACTGCCGTGGCGCGCCGCCGCCTCGAAGGCCTGAAGAGCGGCCAAGGGTAGCCGAGAGGAAGACGACATGGCTTACTCCGGTTAAGCCTATGGGTGAGAAACGATACGTTGCTGTTATATATTTTAGGCCAATAATGCCAGTTACCCCCCTCGATCAGGAGCACTGACATGACAGGCACTCTCTACCGTTTATCCTCTTTCACCCATGACCCCAAGGGCGGCAACCCTGCCGGCGTTTGGATCGGTGAAGCCCTGCCCGATGCGGAAACCATGCTTAGCATTGCCGCCGAGGTGGGCTATTCCGAAACGGTCTTCCTCGGCCCAGTGCATGACGGCATGCACACGGCGCGCTACTACAGCCCCGAGGCAGAGGTCAGCTTCTGTGGCCATGCCACCATCGCCGCCGGCGTGGTGCTGGGTCACCTCAATGGGGCAGGCACCTATCGGCTTGCCACGGCAGTCGGCGAGGTACCGGTTGCCGTGGAGCAGATCGACGGCGACTGGCACGCTTCGCTGTTCTCGGTGGCGCCAGAGCACCGGGGCGCCGACCCCGCCCTGGTGGAGGCGGCACTGGCGAGTCTTGGCTGGCAGGCGGATGAGCTGGACTCGAACCTGCCGCCGGCAGTGGCCTATGCCGGCGCCTGGCACCTTATGCTAGCCACCGCCTCCAAGGCGCGACTCGATGCCCTGTCCTATGACTTCGGATCACTCAAGGCCTTGATGCTAAGTGAGAATCTCACCACGCTTCAGCTAGTGTGGCAGGAGTCATCGACACGCTTTCATGTGCGCGACCCGTTTCCGGTCGGTGGCGTGATAGAGGATCCGGCTACCGGAGCAGCGGCGGCGGCATTGGGAGGCTATTTGCGCGATGCGGGATTAATAGAGGCACCCGCGCAGTTGACGCTGCTGCAGGGCGAAGCAATGGGTCGGCCGAGTCGACTCGAGGTCACCATACCGGCCTCGGGAGGGATTGAGGTGTCAGGTACGGCGGTGTCGCTTCAAGAGCCTGTCGAATATCTTTCTTGAGCCCCAGCTCTTGAAGCAGCCACCTTGAGCCAGTCTCCATAAAAGAATGGCCGCCCTATTATTGGCGGCCAGCTATCGTTACTCCGCCTCCAGCAAGGTACCCAGCACGCGCTTGACCCGCTCGATGCCACCGACCAGCGCGGCCTCGATCTCGGCCATGGTGATCTCGCGCTTGACCACGCCGGGGGCGGGGTTCACCACCAGCGCCAGGCAGGCATAGGGGATTTCCAGCTCACGGGCGAGCGTGGCCTCGGGCATGCCGGTCATGCCAACCAGGCTGCAGCCGTCTCGCGCCATGCGGGCGATCTCGGCGGCGGTCTCGAGGCGCGGCCCTTGGGTGCAGCCATAGATGCCGCCATCGTGCAGGGCCTCGCCGGCCGCCCTGCCCGCCTCCAGCACGGCTTGGCGCAGAGCGTGATCATAGGGCCAGGAGAAGTCGATGTGCTTGAGGCTCTTGAAGCGGCCATCGAAGTAGGTCGATTCGCGCCCGCTGGTGTAGTCGATCAACTGATCGGGCACCACCAGGGCCTCGGGGTCATGGGCGGGGTCGATGCCGCCCACGGCATTCACGCCGACGATGCGGCTGGCGCCGGCCTGTTTCAGCGCCCATAGGTTGGCGCGATAGTTGACCCGATGCGGCGGTAGCTTGTGGGGATGCCCGTGGCGGGCCAGGAACAGCACCTCGTGCTCGCCGAGCTGGCCTTGCAACACGCTACCGGAAGCCGAACCCAACGGCGTCTCGGCGCTGTGGCGCTTGGTCACTTCCAGCCCCTGCATCTGGGTGAGGCCGGTGCCTCCGATGATCGCGAGCATGCTGCCCCTCCTCCTTATCGATGACCGCCTCTATGACCGCCGCGCCGGGCTTACATGCCCTGGGGCGCGAAGATCCCCGGCGCGTTGCGCCAGTAGCCCTTGTAGTCCATGCCGAAGCCGAACACGTAGCGGTCCTCGACATCCAGGCTGCAGTAATCGGCCTTGAGGCCCGGTACGGCCTTGCGGTCGTGGTGCTTGTCGACCAGCACGGCGGTGGAAATGCTGGCGGCGCCAGCTTCCCGACAGTAGGCCAGGATGGCGGCCAGGGTCGAGCCCTCGTCAAGGATGTCGTCAACGATCACCACATGGCGGCCGGCCATCGGCACCTCCGGCGAAACGCGCCAGAACAGCTCGCCGCCACGGGTGCCGCCGCGATAGCGGGTGGCGTGCAGGTAATCGACCTCCAGCGGAAAGCCGAGCCGGGTCAGCAGGTGGCCGGTAGTGATCAGGCCGCCATTCATCACGCAGTAGAACACCGGCAGCTTGTCGCCGAGATCGGCGGTGATCCTCTCGGCCATCTGGTCCAGCGCCCGCTCGACCGCCTCTTGGGAAATCAGGCAGTCGGCGTTGTCCATGATGTCGCGCATGGCGGCCAGGGACGCGTCGGCGGAAGAAGCTTGTTGAGTCATGGGGTCACGAGTCGGTTGGGAATGAAGAGGAAGATTCGCCATTGGCCAGGGCTTCCAGCCGGGCATGGATGCGGCGCCAGCGCGACAGCGCCGGCAGGTTATCGAGGCTTGGCCGGGCACGCGCATAGCGCAGCTTGGCCTGACGCTTGCTGCCGCGACCGGCGCAGGCGTCGAGCGCTTCCAGCGCGGCGGCGCGGTCGTTGCACATCAGCACCATGTCGCAGCCGGCCTCCAGCGCCGCCAGGGCACGCTCGCCGGGGCCACCGGCGACGTGGGCACCGGCCATCGACAGGTCGTCGGAGAAGATCGCGCCCTTGAAGCCGATCTCCTCACGCAGGAAGCCCAGCCAACTGGGCGAGAAACAGGCCGGACGGGCATCGAAGGCGGAATAGACCACATGCGCGGGCATCACGCCGCCAAGTCGCGTGGCCTGGTCGGCAAAGGGCACCAGGTCATGCTCGCGCAGCTCCTTGAGCGGACGCGGGTCGACAGGCAGTTCGAGATGGGAGTCAGCGGCCACGCCGCCGTGTCCGGGGAAATGCTTGCCCACGGCGGCCATGCCGGCCTCGTTGAGCCCGGCGATAAAGGCGCCGCCCAGACGACTGACCACCTCAGGATCATTCGAAAAGCTGCGATCGCCGATCACGGTGGACTCGCCACCGTCGACGTCGAGTACCGGGGCAAAGGTGATGTCCAGCCCGCAGGCGGCCATTTCCATGCCCAGCAGCCAGCCGGCATCCTGACAATGCTGCAAGGCTGCCTGTGAGTTGGTCTCGAAGCCTTCGGCCAGCCGTGCCATGGCCGGCAGACGAGTAACGCCGCGACATAGCCGCTGCACGCGCCCGCCTTCCTGATCGATGGCCAGCAATAAGTCCGGCCGTACCGCACGAATCGCGCTGCACAGGGCCTGCACCTGGGTGGCATCTTCGACGTTGCGACCGAACAGAATCACCCCGCCCACTTCGGGGCGCATGAGCAGATCGGCTTCTTCCGGCGTCAGCTGGGGACCCTCGAGATCCAACATCACTGAACCCAGCGGTTGCGTCATCTTGGTCTTCCTTGGCGTTGAAGGAGGGGGATTCTAGAGCAATGTTTCGCCGGACAACAGGCACTGCTCAATCATGCAGCCAAACCGGCGTTCCGGGCGGGGCTAAGGAGAAGACCTGGAGCAGGGCCTCATCGCGCAGTCGAATGCAGCCGTGGGAGGCGGCCACACCCATGGGCTCGGCGGGCGGCGTGCCATGCAGATAAATGTAGCGACGCTGGGAGTCCACGTCACCACCGCGGTTATGGCCAGGCTCTAGGCCACATAACCAGAGGATGCGGGTGAGTACCCAATCGCGGGCGGGATGCGCGGCGGCAAGCTCAGGCGAATAGACTTCGCCGGTCGGCCGACGGCCCTTGAAGACGCAGCCGGGTGGCTGCCCCTCGCCGATGGCGGCGCGCACATAGTGCCAGCCGAGAGGCGTCTGGCCGCTGCCCTGGTGCTGACCGTGTCCGGCGAGGCCACTTGAGATCGCATATTCGGCGTGACGATTAGCGCCCTGCCAGACGATGAGACGCTGCGTCGTGAGATCGATGTCGAGCCAGATACCCTCCGCCGGCGGCAAGGCCTCGAGTCGTGGCGTGTGCATCCTCTACCCCGCGGCCTTGATGGATTCGGTGGCGCCTTCTGGCAACGGCGCCTGGAGCGCAGCCACGACCACCGGCCTCAGGCGGCGCACCAGATCGCGCACGCTGACGTGCTCGTCGAAATCCTTCTCGGCGATATCGCGCAGCGCATCCAGGCCGGAAAGCGTAAAGATTACCGTGCCGAGCACGAAGTGCAGTCGCCAGAAGCGTTCAGAATCCGGCAGTTCCGGTGTGGCCTTGCGCACCAGGCCGGTGAAACGGGTAAAGACGCTGCCGTAGTGCTCCTGAATATAGCGGCGCAGGTGGCCCTGGGCCTGGCTGTAGGCAAGGCCCAGCAGCTTCATGAACACCTTCAGGCTGTTACGTTCGGCAGGCACTTCCAGCACCGAGCGCGCCATGGTCTCGAGCAGCACCTCGAGGGGAATGGTTTGCCCCTGGTAGTCCTGCTCCAGCGCATCCAGGGCGGCGTGAAAGCGCTCGGTGAAGGGATCCAGGTAGCGAGCGAAGACCGCCTGGATCAGCGACTTCTTGGAACCGAAATGGTAGTTCACCGCCGCCAGATTGACCTTGGCCTTGCTGGTAATGGTCCGCAGGGAGGTTTCGGCAAAGCCTCGCTCGGCGAACAGCACCTCTGCGGTATCGAGAATCCGCGTCACAGTATCGGTCTGGGCCATGCTCATGCCTCTTCACCTGTCACCAATAAACGAATGTTTAAAACATTACCTGATTCTATGTTGTGAATCAGGATGTCACAACGGCGCGGAAAATCCATCTGGGCCCATCAACGCACGCCATAGCGGCCTGATCAGGCCTGATGAAGAAGAGCACTGATACGGGAACTGAGAAGGGAACGGGTGAAAGAGGCTTGCCGTATTACTGGATGCAATCACATACTGTATACTTGACCAAACACTCCCAGTGACCACCGGCGGAGGCCGCATGACACGCCCCCTGACACCGCGCCAGCAGAATGTCTATGACTTTATCGTCAAGACCATGAGCGAGTTGGGCTACCCCCCGACCCGCGCCGAAATTGCCCGCGCCCTGGGCTTCCGCTCTCCCAATGCCGCCGAGGAACATCTGCGCGCACTGGACAAGAAAGGCGCCATTCGCATGGTGCCGGGCACATCGCGGGGGATTCGCCTGCCGGCGATGGAAGTCGAGGCAGCGGAAAACGAGCCCAAGGCCGTCAATACAGCCGAGACAAACGCTCAGGGGCTGCCGATCATCGGTGAAGTGGCAGCGGGCAGCCCGATTCTCGCCACCGCCCATATCGACCGCTATTGCCCGCTACCGGCCGATTATTTCACGCCGCGCGCCGACTATCTGCTGCGAGTGCGCGGGCTGTCGATGAAGGATATCGGCATTCTCGAGGGCGACCTGCTGGCCGTGCACCGCACCGAGCGCATCCGCGACGGTCAGATCGTGGTGGCACGCATCGAAGATGAAGTCACGGTGAAGCGTTTCAAACGCCAGGGGCATACCGTTTGGCTGATGGCCGAGAACGAGGAATTCACGCCCATCGAGATCGACCTACGCCATCAGGCGCTGGAAATCGAAGGGGTCGGTGTAGGCGTGATTCGCGGCGGCAACGGTCAGGCCCTGCACTGATACGCCCGCTTTCACGCCACTGACGGAACGACAGACATGGCCGGCACGCCGAGAAAGATCCTGCATGCCGACTGCGACTGTTTCTATGCCGCGGTCGAGATGCGCGACAACCCGGCCCTGCGAGACGTGCCGATCGCCGTCGGTGGCGGGGTCGACCAGCGCGGGGTCATTGCCACCTGCAATTATCCCGCGCGCGCCTTTGGCGTTCGCTCGGCCATGCCTACCGCCCGCGCCTTGCGCCTGTGTCCTGATCTCGTGCTGGTACGCGGCGACTTCGAGCGCTACCGGGAGGTCTCCCGCCAGATCCAGGCGATCTTCCATGAGCTGACACCGCTGGTAGAACCCCTTTCCCTCGATGAAGCCTTCCTCGATGTCAGCGAGGTCGAACATTTTCAGGGCAGCGCCACCTGGATGGCGCAATGGCTCAAGGCCGAGGCCCTGAAGCGCACCGGCATCACCATCTCGGTGGGCGTGGCGCCCTCGAAGTTTCTCGCCAAGATCGCCAGCGACTGGGAAAAGCCCGACGGCCTGACCGTCATCACCCCCGATGACGTCGACGCCTTTATCACCGCCCTGCCGGTGAATTGCTTACACGGCGTAGGCCCCGCCACCGCCGCCAAGCTTGAGGCAATGGGCATCGCCACCTGCGAGGATCTGCGCACCTGGCCCATCGAGACCCTGCTCGAACGCTTCGGCAAGTTCGGCAAACGGCTCTTCGAGCTCGCCCGGGGTATCGACGAGCGCGAAGTACGCACCCACCGCGAGCGCAAGTCGGTCAGCGTCGAGACGACCTTTCACCATGACCTTCCGGACCTGGCGGCCTGCCAAGACGCCCTGCTACCGCTGATCGAACGTCTCGCCGGCCGGATCGAACGACACGGGCACCCGCCTTTGGACAAGCTGTTCATCAAGGTGCGCTTCAGCGACTTCACCCTGACAAGCCTCGAATGCCCCAGCGCCATCCCCAGCCCGGCGCTTTTCCAGCGTCTGCTCGAGCAGGCCTGGTCGCGGGCGGCACAACCGGTGCGCCTGTTGGGCGTGGGGGTGCGCCTGGTATCCGCCGATGCCCGCCGCCAGCTATCGCTGTTCGAGTCCGATGCCTAGCCCAGCAGCCATTGCCAGGCCTTGGCCTCAACCAGCACCACCCACAGCCCGAGCAGGATGAATACCGAGCACGCCAGCACGTGAATGGCACGAATCGGCAGGCGTTCGCAGAACCGCGCGCCCAGCCAGAGTACCGGCGCATTGGCGGCGAGCATGCCAAGGGTGGTGCCCAGGGTTACCAGCAGCACATCGTCGAAGCGAGCGGCCAGCAACACGGTGGCGATCTGGGTCTTGTCGCCGATCTCGGCGAGAGAGAACAGCACGAAACTGGTGAGAAACACACCATGACCGGGCGGGCCAGCCTCCAGGCCATCGTCATCGTCGGGCTTGAGCAACCACAACCCCATGCCGATAAAGGCCAGGCCTACCAGGGCCGTCATCAGGCGCGGGGCGATCAGATCGACCAATGTGGCGCCGAACCAGGCAGATACACCGTGATTGATCAGGGTAGCGGCCACGATGGCCCAGAAGATCGGCCAGGGACGAGCGAAGCGCGCCACCAGCAACAAGGTGAGCAGCTGGGTCTTGTCGCCGATTTCAGCCAATCCGATGGCCAGGCCGGAAGTGATGAGAGCGTCCAATGAATGATTCCCCCGGGCCGGCCAAAAGACGATACAGAACATGGTGTGCCGCCGGCCCCGGAAGCACACCATGTTCTGAGTCTCGTTTGACCTTTAGGCTGCCCGATATCAAGTACCGGGCCCCGGGTCGTCGATGCCATGGTCGTGGCGACCAAATTTGTTGACATCGACCATTCTCGGTCGCTTCTTACGCGCGTGTCGCAGGCAACTTAGCGGGCTTTTAACAGCCTTTCAGGTAAAGCCGCTGTACACGCCGCAGGAAGGCGGTTGGAAAGTAACTACTCCCCCAAAACGCTAGTGATGATAGCGACTTATAAACGGCTTGCCAAGTTATCCTTGGCCGACGATCAGGCGAAGACCACGGTCTTGTTGCCGTGGATCAGCACGCGGTCCTGAAGGTGCCAGCGCAGACCACGGGCCAGAACGGCTTTCTCCACGTCACGGCCGAAGCGCACCAGATCATTGGCGGTATGGCAGTGGCTGACACGCTGGATGTCTTGCTCGATGATCGGGCCGGCGTCCAGTTCCTCGGTCACGTAGTGGCAGGTCGCGCCGATCAGCTTGACCCCGCGCTCATAGGCCTGGTGATAGGGCCGTGCGCCGGCGAAGGACGGCAGGAAGCTGTGGTGGATGTTGATCACCCGTCCGGCATAGCGCTCGCACAGGGCCGGCGGCAGAATCTGCATGTAACGGGCCAGCACCACGGTGTCCGCCTGGACCTCTTCGACCAGGCGTTCGACTTCCGCGAAGGCCGGGGCCTTGTCGCTGGGGTCGACGGGCACATGATGGAAGGGGATGCCATGCCACTCGACCAGCGAGCGTAAATCGTCGTGGTTGGAAATCACGCAGGGGATCTCGCAATCCAGCTCGCCTGCGGTAAAGCGATACAGAAGATCAACCAGGCAGTGGGATTCCTTGGACACCAGCATGGCCACCCGCTGAGGACGGCGGGTATCGGTCAGCTTCCACTGCATCTCGAATTCGTCAGCGATCGGCGCAAATGCCTGGCGAAAGCCCTCAGCGTCGAGCGGCAGCGACTCCGCCACCACCTCATAGCGCATGAAGAAGCGGCCGCTGGTCAGGTCCGAGTGCTGATTGGCTTCGGTGATCGAGCCGCCCTGGCCGGCGATGAAGTTAGAAACACGCGCCACGATACCGACACGATCAGGGCAGGAAACCACCAAGCGATAGTAATGAGACATGGATTGACCGTCAGTTGATAACCAGAAGAGAAAAACACGAAGAAGGCTGCTGGCAAGGCGCCAGGCTGGCAAGTGTAACGAATTCAACCGCCTCGAAACACTCTGTCCGCGGCGCCTCGCGTTGTCGCTAGCCTTACCAGATGCGTATGATGAGGCGACTCTTTGCTACATCGTGTTTGTCATGTCCCGACCTCGTGTCCAGATTCGTCCTCGCCGCCGCCCCCCGCTGCACTTCCTGCCTCTAGGCGGGTGCGGTGAGATTGGCATGAACCTCAACCTCTACGGCTATGACGGACACTGGATCGCCGTGGACTGCGGCATGATGATCCGCCAGGACCTGCCCGACAGCCCGCTACAGGTGCCCAACCTGACGACACTCGGCACCCTCGATATCAGCCCCAAGGCCCTGATCATCACCCATGGCCACGAAGACCATATCGGCGCCGCCGCCTGGCTTTGGCCCCAATGGGGCTGTCCGATTCATGCCACCCCGCTGGCGGCCGGCCTGCTGCGGGCCAAGTTCGCCGAACGCGGCCTGGCCACCGACGCCATTCGTGTCATCGACCCGGGCGAGGCCATGGAGACCGGCCCCTTCGGGCTGCGCTTCCTGCCACTGACGCACTCTATCCCCGAGAGCTGCTCGCTGCTGATCACCACCCCCGAACAGCGTGTCTTGCATACCGGTGACTGGAAGTTAGACCCGGCGCCGATGATCGGCAAGCCGGTCGATGAGAGCCTCTACCGGGCGCTGGCACCGGTCGACCTGGTGGTCGGCGATTCCACCAATGCGCCCCTGCCCGGCCACTCACGCAGCGAGCGTGACGTCGCCGAGGCATTGGAACGCACCATCGCTGCCTGCAGCGGTCGGGTGATCGTGTCCTGCTTCGCCAGCAACCTGGACCGGGTGCTGGCCATCGGCCTTGCCGCCCAGCGCTGTGGCCGTCGGGTGAGCCTGATGGGGCGCTCCATGGAGCGCATGGTGGGCGTTGCCCGCGGGCTTGGCTATCTCGACGACTTTCCTCCCCTGGTGCCGGTGCGAGATCTTGGCTATCTGCCTCCCGAGGAAGTCCTGGTGATCGCCACCGGTAGCCAGGGTGAACCACGCGCGGCACTCTCGCGGCTTGCTCGCGGCCGCCACGGAGATTTCGAGCTCGCGCCGGGCGATAGCGTGATCTTTTCCGCCAAGGCGATTCCGGGCAACGAGCGATTGATCGAGCGCTTGCAGCACGGCCTACGCCAGCTCGGCGTCACTCTCTTCGAAGAACGCGAGCACCCTGAGCTGCATGCCTCTGGACACCCGGCTCGAGACGAGCTGAACACCTTCTACGAATGGGTGAAGCCTCGCCACCTGCTGCCGGTACATGGTGAGCATCGCCATCAGCAAGCGCATCGGGAACTGGCCGAAGCACGCGGCATTGCGGCTCCACTGGTGCCGGTCAACGGCGATCTCATCCGCCTGGACGGTGACGGCCTGACACGGGAGTCGCGCCATCCCCAGCCACCCTGCATCATCAGCCAGGAAGCGGTCACCCCGGTGCCGGATCTCGACGACCCCAAGGCCGGTCGCCGCGAACGGCACGGCAGCCTCTTTCTGGTCCTGCCGGTCACGCCGATGGATGAAGGCTGGGCGCGGATCGGTCGCCTGTTGCTCGACGTTTCCACATCGACGCCGCTCGACGAAGACGCTTTCGCTGATTGGCTGGACGATCGACTCGGCGAATTATCGGCCGATAATCTCGCCGAACTTCGCCGCCAGCTGCATCCTAGCCTGATGCATTATTTGGGCGAACACCTGCGCCAGCTTCCGGCGGTGCATTTGCAGCTGCTGGCCGCCGAGCCGCCCAGCGAAGCGACATTCGCCAGCACGCCCTGAACAAGGCCAACACCTCGTGAACTTAAGAGACCTTAAGAGACCTTAAGAGAGACGAGTTTAGGCAATAACTGTCCAAGCCAGCCAACTTGGCCTATCCTGGTTGCCCCGCCTACCCGCTCGGTCTTTACCATCCGTGTCATGACGTTCTTCGCGATTCGCTATTGGACGAACATCAGCCCTTACCGTGGAACATCACGCGACAGCCAATGATCAGGACTGTTTGGCATCCTTCGGTGGGCGGCCACGACGGCGCTTGGGCTGCTCTGGCACCAGATCATCCACGGAAAGCCCGGCATCATTGATGGCTTCACGAATCTCAGCGAGCTTCTGCTCCTTCATTCGCTCTTCCTGCTGACGCTCACGCTCTTCTTCCTGCTTGTGTTCGATGACTTCGCCAATGACTTCAGCCAGTTTGTGAAGCTGCTCCATGCTCAGCTGCCGTGCGGCTGCGCGCGCGACATTCTTATTGCGGGCGATACGCTCAAGGGTTTCCGATGACATTGGCTTCTCCACGTGTCAGTGCTAAAGAACCGTTAACTACTGAAAAGAAAAGTATATGCACAGGGCGTTACTTGGCAAGAAATAGCCGCCTCTTTATTCATAAAAAAAACCGGCCCCGTGGGTCGGTTTTTATTTATAACGCTCTCGGTATGTCGCTGAAAAAGGCTCAGCCCCCGGTCATGTTCATGAAGCGAACCACCTGCACGTCACCGTCGGTGGTGAAGTAATGTCGCTCAGGCTTGAGCGGCATCGCCTCGATGATCCGAGCCTTGAGCGCCTCCATATCACCGGGATATCGGCGCAGCACTTCGCGAAGGTCCACGGAGTGTTCGTTACCCAGGCACAGCAGCAAACGCCCTTCTACCGTGACCCTGACGCGATTGCAGGAGGAGCAGAAATTGTGACTGTGCGGCGAAATAAAGCCGATGCGAGTCTCGCTGTCGGCCATGCGGAAATACCGTGAAGGCCCTGCGGTGGATTCAGCCGAGGCCAGGAGCGGGTAACGCGACTCGATCAGCGCCTGCACTTCATCGCTCGAGCAGAAGGTCTCTGCCCGGGAATGGTCGGAGACATCGCCTAACGGCATCTCTTCGATGAAACTGATATCGAGCCCCTCTTCGCGGGCAAACTCCACCAGATCCAGCACTTCATCGTCGTTACGGCCCTTGAGGATGACAGCGTTGAGCTTGATGCGCGAAAAACCGGCGGCCTTGGCGGCGCGAATACCGGCTATCACTTTCTCCAGCTCGCCGGTTCTGGTGAGTTGGCGAAAGCGCTCGGGGTCCAGTGAATCGAGGCTGATATTGAGCCGCTCGAGCCCCCCTTCGCGCAGCACCTGAGCATGCTTGTCGAGGCTGGCGCCATTGGTGGTCATGGCGAAATCCTTGAGCCCGGGCAGCGCACCGATATCACCGACCAACTGGCCAATACCACGCCTGACCAGAGGTTCGCCGCCGGTCAGCCGAATCTTCTCGACACCGAGCTCGACAAAGGCGCGTGCCACCATTTCCAGCTCTTCGAGGGTCAGCACCTGAGCACGCGGCAGAAAGGTCATTTCTTCGCTCATGCAGTAGACACAGCGGAAATCACAGCGGTCGGTGACTGAGATCCGCACATAGCTGACGCGGCGACCGAAGTCATCGATCAGTTGTTCCATGCTTCCTCCCAACGCGCGGCATCTTGATAATCGCTCGAGCGTTCTGCGACCCAGTAATTGCCGCTCGCAGTGTGTTCTTTCTTCCAGAAGGGAGCGCGCGTTTTGAGATAATCCATGATGAAATCACAGGCCTCAAAGGCCGCACGACGGTGCGCACTGGCGACCACCACTAGCACGATCGGGTCGCCTGGTGCCAGGCATCCCACGCGGTGAATAAGACGCACTCCTTGCAGGGGCCAGCGACCACAGGCGTCTTCAACAATGGCTTCCAGTGCCTTTTCGGTCATGCCGGGATAATGCTCGAGGGTCAGGGCCGTCACTTCGGGTCGTTCGTTGAAGTCACGCACCAGGCCGGTAAAGCTGACCGTGGCGCCGATATCGCTGCGCCCCTGCAGCAGGGCCTGCTGCTCGACGCCGACATCGAAGGCCTCCTGCTGCACCCGGATCATCATCAACCTCCCGTTACCGGTGGGAAAAAGGCGACCTCATCACCATCGGTCAGCGGGGTCTGATCCCCGCCCATCACCTGGTTGACCGCGCAGAGTACCCGCCCTTCATTGAGTCCGGCAAAACGGGCATCCTTGGCCGTGAGCGCTGCCTTCAACCCGGCAATATCGGCACTTTGCAGCGCATCGAAAGGAAGGTCGAGATCGCTGACACCCAGACGTTCACGCAGCTCTGCCAGGCACTTGATGTGAATGCAGGGCGCAGCGGTATCCAGCGCCAGCCCCGGATCGGCATGGCGCGAGGCGCCGGTAACGATGGGCGACGATATCGCTTGGCGGCGGTAGTCGCCTGACTTGCCTCCGGTCTTGCTTTCCAGGCGTATCTCGCCGATTTCCATGTCCTTGTCGACAGCCTTGCACATGTCGTACAGCGTCAAACAGGCCACCGACACAGCCGTCAGCGCTTCCATTTCGACGCCAGTGCGGCCATTGAGCCGGCAGGTGGCGCTGACCTCGACGCTTGAAGTCGGCTCATCGAGACGGAACTCGATCGCCACCTTGGACAACGGCAGCGCATGGCAGAGCGGAATCAGCTCAGGGGTGCGCTTGGCCGCCTGAATGCCGGCGATGCGCGCCGTGGCCAGCACATCGCCCTTGGGCAATTCACCATCGGCCAGCAGCGCGAGCGTCTCGGGATGCATGCGAATGCGCCCACTGGCGACGGCCTCTCGCCGGCTCTCGGCCTTGTCGGCCACGTCGACCATATGGGCTTCGCCGCGGGCGTTAAGGTGGGTCAGGCTCATACAGGATCACCCGCTAGTAAAGTGGATCGGATACCACACAGTATCGCACCCTTAGCCGCGATGCATAAATGGCTGAAGCGTCACCGTTTCGCCGGCTTCGATGCCCGCGCAAGGTGCCGAGATTTCGATCAGGCAGTTGGCGGCAACCATTGAAGACAGGATACCGGACCCCTGGCGACCGGTGCTGCGCACCCAGAGCTGCCCGCTCTCATCAGCGTGATAGACCCCGCGCAGGAAGTCCACGCGTCCGCTGCGACTTTTGAGCGATTCCTCGGCGCGGGCGATGAGCCGCAGCGGCTGCCAGGCATGCTCCCCCTGCAGGCGTCTGATCAACGGCTGGACGAACTGCAAAAAGGTCACCATCACCGCCACCGGATTTCCCGGCAGACCGAAGAAGGGCACGCGCTCAGCGCCGAGCCGCCCGAAGGCCAGTGGTCGGCCTGGGCGCATGGCGATACGCCAGAAACCCAGCTCGCCGGTTTCGGCCAGCGCCGGCTTGATCCAGTCCGCCTGGCCAACTGAGACGCCGCCGCTGGTGATAACCATGTCTGCCACTGCGGCCGCCTCTTCCAGCGCCCTGACCATCCCCTGCGACGCATCGGCGAGAATGCCAAGGTCGATGACCTCGACGCCGAGGGCCGTCAGCAGACCGCGCAGTGAGAAGCGGTTGGCATCGAAGATGCCATCTGCAGGCAGCGGCTCGCCAGGAGCCGTGACCTCGTCGCCGGTCGAGAAGATCGCCACCCTCAATTGCCGCGCCACTCGGGCGCGATCGACACCCAGCGAGGCCAGCAACCCAAGGTGCTCGGCAGCAAGCCGAGTGCCGGCGGTCAGGGCTACCGCTCCCCGCGGCACGTCTTCCCCCGCCTGACGCACATGCTGGCCAATCTTGACCGTCTCTGGCCGCGTCACGATCACTCGCTCGTGACCGCCCTCGGGTGGTGCTTCTTCGAGCTGCTCGCTCATGATCACCGTATCGGTGCCCGGCGGCATCGGGGCGCCGGTGGTGATGCTCACGGCGGCGTACTCGGGCACGGCATCGTGATAGCCATGGCCGGCCAGAGACTTTCCGACTAGCGTCCAGGACTCGGGAAGCGCCGGTGAGCCGTGTGCCTGACTGCTTGGCTGGCCTTGCGCCTGCTCTTGTGGCCTCAAGGGCCATGCCACGGCAATGCCATCCATGGCCGCATTGGTATTCTGGGGCACGTTGACCGGCGAGGTAACGTCCTCACTCAACACGCGCCCCAGCGATGACGCCAGAGGCAAGGTTTCCTGCGCCGGAGAGGAGCTAGCCGAGAAACCGAGAATCGCCTCCAGGGCTTCCTCCACCGACAGCATGCGTTCACCGAGGTCGAAGCAGGACAGGCTCATGTCGACGCCCCCTGGGAAGCATTCAGCTGGCGTGCCGGCAAGCCGCGCTGCTCAGGCCAGCGGCCGGGCCAGGCCGCCACCCAGTCGGTGAGCGCCTCCAGGTCATCCAGGAACAGCGACTCCACGCCCGCCGGCAGACTCAGCGGTGCACTGCTGGCCACCGCCCTCACCCACGGATCCGCGACGGCGCGCAGCGGTTTACCAAGCGATGGGCGGTGCAGTTCCAGCTTGGGCAACGGCCAGGCCTTGAAGCCTTCGATCAGCACCAGGTCCGGGCTCAACGGTCGCACCTGCTCGATCAGCGCCGCCAGGTCGGGCTCATCCTGGCCCGGCGTGTTGAGCATCAGCGCGGTGCGGGAGCGCGAAGCAATCAGCATCGGCGCAGCGCCCGCCTCGCGCAGGCGGTGACTATCCTTGCCCGGCTGATCGATATCGAACTGGTGATGGGCATGCTTGATGACCGCCGCACGAATACCCCGCGCCGCCAGCCTCGGCAGCAGCGCCTCCAACAGGGTCGTCTTGCCCGTGCCGCTCCAGGCCGCAATGCATAGCAACGGCAAGGGCTCATCGGCCAGCGGCAATCGATGTTCGGCCTGCTCGCTCATGTCCTGCGGCTCCCCTTAGTGTGACGACCTTTCATTTGATGACTCTTCTGTTTGCAACGCCTAGCGTAACGACTCTATCCGGTGACCGATGTTCTGATGACGACCTGGTTTGAAGACGCAGAGTCATGGGCACCTTGTCATGAATGGCTTGTCATGCGGCATCTGCTTGCCGGCTCAGGCGTCATCGGCTCGCAGCTGCTGGGCCAGCCGGGCCTTGTCGGCTTCGGTATTGAGATTGGCAAAGGCGGCGGGGCAGTCGCTGAAATCCGCCCGGGTCCAGGTATGACGAGCGTACCAGCGGTCGATCTTGCGCTCGCCCTCGCGCAGAGCCTCGCCAAGATCCTCGGCGAGGTCTCGGCGAATCAAGGCCACTACCGGATGATCCCGCTCGCCATCATGGGCGACGGCGATATCGGCCTCGCCGATCGCGGCGATCAGGCGCTCCACCAGGTCTTCAGGCAGCGCCGGGCTATCGCAGGGCACGACGACTACCCAAGGTGTGTCGGCGGCCTCGAGGCCACTCCAGATGCCCATCAAGGGGCCCTGGTAACCGCTTTCTCGATCACAGACCACCCGACTGCCCAGCGTCCGATACTCATCGAGATGCCGGTTGGCATTGATCAGCACCTCGGCCACCCGGCCCTCGAGACAGCGTCTGGCATGTTCGACCAGCCGCGCGGACCCAAAGGGCTCTAACCCCTTGTCACGACCGCCCATGCGTCGCCCCTGGCCGCCGGCCAAAATCAGACCTGTCACTTCATCATGCGTCATCTTAAGCCCTCGTTTTATCCCTGATTCACAAGGATTATCGCTGGTGACAGCCTAACGCAAAGCTTCCCGCCACGAACCCTCATGATGCAAGTTGCCCACCATGGTCTTAGATAAGAAACCGCCGCGCACTTAAGTTCCCGCTCATGAGTGGGTATCATGCTGTCAAAGATGTTCAACAAGGGCCGACCATGAGTGGATTCGACGTCGGCAATCGCCTCAAGCAATTGCGCTTGTCGCGAGAGCTGTCACAACGCGAACTGGCCAAACGGGCCGGAGTCACCAACAGCACCATTTCGCTGATCGAGCAGAACAGTGTCAGCCCTTCGGTCAGCTCGCTGAAGAAGATTCTCGATGCCATGCCGGTATCGATCAGCGAGTTCTTCGCCGGTGAAAGCGAGTCTCAGGAGCAGGTCTTCTATCCCTCCAGCGAACTTACCGAGATCGGCGACGGCACCCTTTCGTGGAAGCTGGTGGGCGCGCGCAGGCCCAACCGCAGCATGTCGATCATCCACGAGCACTACCCCCCCGGTGCGGATACCGGTGAGGAGATGCTGGAGCACGAGGGAGAAGAAGGCGGCGTGGTGATCGCCGGCGCCATCGAACTGCAGGTCGCCGATGAGGTGCGGCAGTTGCAGGCAGGCGACGCCTACTACTTCGACTCACGCCTGCCCCACCGCTTTCGCAATACAGGCGACAGCGAATGCGTGATCGTCAGCGCCAATACCCCACCGTCCTTCTCTGACGGCGGGGATGAGCAACATCACGTCTGAGGCCTCGATCTTTCAGGTCGACAGCCCCTTCGGTGTTCAGCTTGGGGCCTATTCTCCTTCCTTGGCCGGCGGCAACACGGCGTTGAGCACGATGCCCACCAGCGCGGCCAGGCTCACGCCCTGCAGAGTGAACTGACCGCCACCCACCTGCATGCCGCCAATACCGAAGACCAGAATCAGCGATACCACCACCAGGTTGCGCGGTGCCGTCAGCGAGTGGCCAGCGCGCACCAGGGTGTTCATGCCCACCACCGCGATCGAGCCAAACAGCAGCGTCATGATACCGCCCATCACCGGAGCGGGGATGGTCTGCAACAGCGAGCCGAGCTTGCCGAGGAAAGCCAGCACGATGGCGGTCACGGCAGCGATCATCATGATCCGCGGGTCGAAGGCTCGCGTCAGGGTCACGGCACCGGTCACTTCGGAATAGGTCGTATTGGGCGGTCCCCCGAACAGTGCCGCCACGCTGGTGGCCAGGCCATCGCCCAGCAGGGTGCGATGCAGACCCGGTTTCTCGAGGTAGTTCTTCTTGGTCACCGAACCGATGGCGACCATATCGCCGATATGCTCCACCGCCGGTGCGATGGCCACCGGGATCATGAACAGGATCGCAGCCCAATGAAAAGTCGGGGCCGTGAAGGACGGCAGCGCCAGCCAGGCCGACTCATTGACCGGCGTGAAGTCGACCACCCCCATCAACAACGCCAGTACATAGCCGGTAGCGATGCCACCCATGATCGGCACCAGGCGAATCAGGCCACGACCGAAGACCGCCAGTACCAGCGTCACCAGCAGGCTTGCCATGGACAACACCAGTGCCTGGCCATAGCCGATGGCGTCGCTGGTCTCGCCGGTTGCCATGTCCACGGCCACCGGGGCCAACGCCAGACCGATGACCATGATCACCGGCCCTACCACCACCGCCGGCAGCAAGTGATGCAGCCAGGCGGTCCCCTTGAGCCGCACGAACTGGGAAATCACCACATAGACCAGACCCGCCGCCATCAGGCCGCCCATGGTCGCGGGAATGCCGAAGCTCTGAACCGAGCCTTGGATAGGCGCGATGAAGGCAAACGACGAGGCCAAGAACACCGGCACGCTCTGGCGGGTAACGCCGTGAAACACCAGCGTGCCCACCCCCGCCGTGAACAGCGCCACGTTAGGATCGAGCCCCGTCAGCAGCGGCACCAGCACCAGGGCACCGAAGGCGACGAACAGCATCTGCACCCCGGTCAGCAGGGTGCGCGGCAAGGATTGTGTCGGCTGACGGCCGGCCACCGTATCGGTCATATCAGGTTCTCCAAGGCCAGAAACAAAAAGGTGATAAACAAAAGGTGATAAACAAAGCAACCAGGCCCTGCCATCAGGGCTCAGGAAAAAGCAGCGCACAGCAAAACGCCCCTGCGTGGTGACGTCAGGGGCGTTTGCTCTATCAGATCACGATTCAGCGAGTCCCGAAGATCTTGTCGCCGGCATCACCGAGGCCCGGCACGATATAGCCGTTCTCGTCGAGGCGCTCGTCAATAGCCGCGGTGTAGATCTCGATGTCCGGGTAAGACTCCTGGACACGCTTGATCCCTTCCGGGGCCGCAACCAGCACGATGACCTTCATCTGCTGGCAGCCGCGCTCGCGCAGCATGTCCAGCGTCGCCACCATCGAGCCGCCAGTGGCCAGCATCGGGTCGATGACGATGGCCTGACGCTCTTCGATATCGTTGGCGAACTTGGCGAAGTACGGCACCGGCTCTAGCGTCTCTTCATTGCGATAGAGCCCCACCACGCTGATACGGGCGCTGGGAATCAGGTCGGTGACGCCGTCGAGCATGCCGAGACCCGCACGCAGGATCGGTACGATGGTGACTTTCTTGCCCTTGATCTGGTCGATCTGGATCGGCTCTTCGCTCCAGCCCTCGATGGTGGTCGGCTCGAGCTCCAGGTCCTGAGTGGCTTCGTAGGTCAGCAGCTTGGCCACTTCTCCAGCCAGCTCACGGAAGCTCTTGGTGCTGATGTCATTGGCGCGCATCAGGCCGAGCTTGTGCTTGACCAAGGGATGGTTGATGGCGTGAACGCTCATGGCGGCGGACCTCTTCGGGCGACGGGATGGGGACGAATGACGGCTTTGTCGCATGAAGATCATGCACAAATTGCGCAACATTCTACCCGCATCGGTCGACGAGGTTAAGGCTGAGTGGGCAGCTGCCAGTCGATGGGGTCACGGCCATGTGCAGCGAGGAAGGCATTGCCCTGTGAAAAATGGTGGTTGCCAAAGAAACCACGATGGGCCGAGAGCGGCGACGGGTGCGGCGACTCCAGGACCAGATGGCGACCGGTATCGATCAGCGCCTTCTTCTGGCGGGCATGACTGCCCCAAAGCAGAAAGACACAGGGCGCGCAGTGCTTATTGACGGCGGCGATCGCCCTGTCGGTGAAGGTTTCCCATCCGCGCCCCCGGTGTGACGCCGCCTGCCCCGCCTCGACGGTCAACACAGTATTGAGCAACAGCACGCCCTGGCGCGCCCAGTACTCGAGATGGCCGTGATCGACCGGCGTGCAGCCAAGGTCGCTGGCCAGCTCCTTGTAGATGTTCCGAAGCGACGGCGGCAGCTTGACCCCAGGCTGCACCGAAAAGCACAGCCCGTGCGCCTGGTCCGGACCGTGATAAGGGTCCTGGCCGAGAATCACGACCTTGACCTGGTCGAGCGGCGTCAGCTGGAAGGCACGAAACCAGTTCGACGAGTGCGGATAGATGATCCGCCGCTCGCGTTTGTCCTTGGCCAGGGCGTCACGCAGCGCCTGCATGTAGGGGGCGTCGAACTCTGCCCCCAGATGACGATCCCAGCTTTCCGGCAAGGGGTGTTGCGCTGACATGCTTTCCGACATCTCGACCTCAGGCATCGGTTTCGCCGGAGGCCTCGCCACGCACGCGATCGGCCAACGGCTCGACATAGGCCACGCCCATGTCCCAGGGGAACTGTATCCAGCAATCCTGCCCCACTTCGGTCAGGAACTGATCGACCAGCGGACGGCCATCCGGCTTGGCGTAGACGGTCGCGAAGTGGGCCTTGGGCAGCATTTCGCGCACCCTGCGAGCCGTCTTGCCGGTATCGACCAGATCATCCACCAGCAACCAGCCATCGCCGTCGTGATCGACGCCTTTCATGACATCGAGGCCCCCCTGGTCCATGTGGTCGTAGCTCTTGATGCACACGGTATCGATCAGGCGCAGGTTGAGCTCACGGGCGATCAAGGCGGCCGGGATCAGACCACCGCGAGTGATGGCGACGATGCCCTTGAAGTCGCGCTCGACCAGTTGATGGCAGAGCTCGCGGACATCGCGATGCAGCTGGTCCCAGGAAACGATGAAGTGTTGCTGATAGCGGTTGGCGCTCATGACGAATTACCAAAAACGTAACGGGGGACGAGGCTTACTCGTCCTCGGTGAAAGAGCAGACAGCGAAGACGCCAAAACCGGCCTCGCGGATCTTGTCGGAACCGCCGAGCTCTGGCAGGTCGATGATGGTCGCGGTCTCGACCACGTGACCGCCGGAGCGGGTGATCAGCTTGGCCGCCGCACACATGGTGCCGCCGGTGGCGATCAGGTCATCGACGAGCAGGATGCGATCACCGTGCTGGAAGGCATCGGCATGCAGCTCGACTTCAGACTGACCGTACTCGAGGGTGTAGGTCTCGCTGATGGTGCGAAACGGCAATTTGCCTTTCTTGCGCACCGGCACGAAGCTGCAACCGAGTTCATAGGCCAAGGGTGCGCCGATGATGAAGCCGCGGGCGTCGATAGCCGCGATCGCGTCCAGATCCATTTCCTGGTAGCGATGCACGAAGCTGTCGATCAGCTTGCGAAAAGCCGCACTGTTCTGCAAAAGCGGCGTGATATCACGGAAGTTGACCCCCGGGTTCGGCCAGTCGGGGACGGTGCGAATCACGGATTTGATGTAGTCGCCGTAGATGCTCATCGAAGATCGAGTCCAGTGGTCAGTCGAGGAAGAAGAATTTGAGGGCAAAGACAATCGCCAGCACGATTACCGCCGGGTTCAAGTCGCTGAAGCGGCCTGACAGGGCCTTGATGGCAGCGTAGCTGATGAACCCAAGCGCGATACCCTCGGCAATCGAGAAGGTCAGCGGCATGGCAAGCGCGGCAATCAGCACCGGCGCGGCCTCAGTGGCGTCATCCCAGTCGGCATGCGCCAGGCTGCCCGCCATCAAGGATGCCACGTAAAGCAGTGCCCCGGCCGTTGCATAGGCGGGAATCGAGCCGGCCAGCGGCGAGAAGAACAGGCTGATCAGGAACAGCGCACCCACCACTACGGCGGTGAGACCCGTGCGTCCGCCTGCGGCGATACCCGACGCGCTCTCGATGTAGCTGGTGGTGGTCGAGGTACCCAGTGCAGCACCCGCCATCGAAGCGGTGGAGTCGGCCATCATGGCACGACCCAGCCGTGGCAGCTTGCCATCCTTGTCGAGCAGCCCGCCCCGATGAGCAACGCCGATCAGGGTGCCGGAGGTGTCGAAGAGGTCAACGAACAGAAAGGCGAAGATCACGCTGAACATCGCCACGTTGAAGGCACCGGCAACATCCATGGCCATGAAGGTCGGTGCCACGGAGGGCGGCATCGACATCACACCGCCGTAATCGTTGTGGCCCAGCAGCATCGACAGCACGGTAACACCCAGGATGCCGATCATTACCGCGCCGGTGACCCGCAGGTAGGACAGCGCGGTGATCACGAAGAAGCCCCCCAGGGCATACAGCGCCGATGGCTGGGTCAGATCACCGAGCGATACCAGGGTTGCCGGGTTATCGACCACGATACCGGCGTTCTTCAACGCGATCATCGCCAGGAACAGGCCGATACCCGCCGCGATCCCCAGGCGCAGGGTCATGGGGATCGAGTTGATGATCCACTCGCGGATGCGAAAGACACTGAGCAGAAAAAAGGTCAGGCCCGACAGGAAGACGGCGCCAAGAGCGGTCTCCCAGGAGTACCCCATGCCCAGCACCACGCCGTAGGTGAAGAAAGCATTGAGCCCCATGCCCGGCGCCATGGCGATGGGATAGTTGGCCCACAGCCCCATGATCAGACAGCCGATGGCGGCCGCCACACAGGTAGCGACGAACACTGCGCCGTAGTCGACCCCGGCTTCCGACAGGATGCTAGGGTTGACGAAGATGATGTAGGCCATGGTCAGGAAGGTCGTGACCCCGGCGATGATCTCGGTGCGAACATTGGTGCCGTGTTCGCTGAGCTTGAAGTGGTTGTCGAGCAGTCGTTTCAACATCGGCGTTACCCTACCCTGGCGCGTGGACTCTGATGGTCCGGGTGCGAGAAAAGCCGCATATCTTACCCCATCGGCCAAGGCCGATGCGATAGGCGGCATCCTGATACGACACGGCCGGCGAGCCTCATGGGATCACCGGCCGCTGCTATGGGTCATGACAGGCATCCTGCGCTGTCATGGCATTCGCTAGACTATCTACAAGCAATCGCCGGGCCAGGGACACACAGACCCGCCAACGAAAAGTTGACGAAATGGTCAACTCCGTCGCGCCTGCAATCAGCCACGGCTGGCCATTACCCGCTCGACGGTCTCGACGATCGCCTGGGTCTGGGGATCGATCTCGATATTGACGTAATCGCCGGGCTTGCGGTCGCCAAGCGTGGTCCGTGCCAGGGTCTCGGGGATCAAATTCACGCAGAAGCGCGGCGCTGCCGCCCCGTCACCAGGCCGCACTTCGCCGATCGTCAGGCTGATGCCGTCCACGCCAACGTAGCCCTTGTCGAACAGGAAGCGGCCATGGGCAGCAGGCACCTCGAACCACAGGCGACGATTGTTGGGCGCCTCCTCCAGCTCGACCAGCTCTGCCATGCAGACCACATGGCCTGACATGGCATGGCCGCCGATCTCGTCACCAAAGCGCGCTGCACGCTCTATATTGATGCGATCCCCCACTTCCACTGCACCAAGGTTGGTCAGTCGCAGCGTCTCGCGCATCAGGTCCACCCATACATGACTACCCTCGATGGCCGTCACGGTCAGGCAGGCCCCGTTATGCGCCACCGAGGCGCCAGTTTGAAGCCCTTCGCATAGCTCAGGCGGCAGTGCCATTTCGAAGGTCCGGAAGTTTTCTTTGTCGGTCACTGACACCAGGGTGGCGGTGCCTTGAACAATACCGGTAAACATGGCGATCCTCTGCGTGCGACATCATCCGGGCGACTCGGCGCCCCCAAACGGTCGATTCTACCAGCCTAAGCGCCCATCCAGCAGGGTCTTATCGAGAGAGTCGAGAAAGCCCAGAGCGTTGAGGGAGTCAGGTGACATCTCGCCATGGGGCTTGGCATCGTTCCAGGCAACGTCCTTGATAAATGCAGGGAATGCCTGACGCAAGGCACGCCGCGCGCCTTATGATATACATCTGGCGCATCTCGCCTTGCTGACAGCGATATGCACTGGTTATGGGCGCCATTAGCCGAAACTTGTACCAGGGTCGTTGACACCCCACGGTGGGCGCCCTAAGATTCACCCCACTTTTTTTAGGCGCCGATTTGTACCCGGCTTGCGGGCGCCCTCGTCTGGCTCGATTCATCGAGCCGAGCGGGAAGTGCAGCTAAAAGGGTGTGTCCAGCGTTGATGGCCACCCGTCAGGGTGGCCTTTTTTTTGCCTCCTGGACTGCCCTTCCCTGCCTTGCGGTGCCGCAGCCACTTCGATCGGCAAGCGACGACGGACCCATGATCAGACTCGAAAACGTCTCCAAGACATACGGCAGCGGCGCTCATGCCATTCAGGCCTTGAAGCACGTCGACCTGCATGTCCCCAAAGGCAGCATTCACGGCGTCATCGGCCTGTCCGGTGCAGGCAAGTCAACGCTGATTCGCTGTGTCAACCTGCTCGAACGTCCCACTACCGGCAGCGTCCAGGTCGACGGCGAGGAGCTCACCCGGCTGAGTGGTCCGAGCCTCAACCAGGCCCGCCATCAGATCGGCATGATCTTCCAGCACTTCAACCTGCTGGCCTCGCGCAGCGTCTATGACAACATCGCCTTGCCGCTGGAGCTGGTGGGCATGAGCAAGGACGCCATTCAGGAACGCGTACTGCCGCTGCTCGACCTGACCGGCCTTGCCGACAAGGCCGACAAGTTCCCGGCCGAGCTGTCCGGTGGCCAGAAGCAGCGCGTGGCCATCGCCCGAGCACTTTCCAGCCGCCCCAAGGTATTGCTTTGCGACGAGGCCACCTCAGCGCTGGATCCACAGACCACTGGCTCCATCCTCGAACTGCTCAAGGACATCAACCAGCAGCTGGGGCTAACCATTCTGCTGATCACCCACGAGATGGAAGTGGTCAAGACCATCTGCCACCGGGTCGGCCTGATTTC
The DNA here is from genome assembly GCF_013349955.1 of Onishia taeanensis. Taxonomy (GTDB): domain Bacteria; phylum Pseudomonadota; class Gammaproteobacteria; order Pseudomonadales; family Halomonadaceae; genus Onishia; species Onishia taeanensis_B. The sequence continues at coordinate 33,781 of NZ_JABVXC010000011.1, forward strand.
CGATGGCGAGCTGGTCGAAGAGGCCGACGTCGGCGACTTCTTCACCGCGCCACGGACTCAGCTAGGCCGCGAGTTCCTCAACGACTTCCTGGAGCTTGAACCGCCCGGGGCACTGGTCGAGCGGCTCGAGGCAGAGCCTAGCGCGAACAGCCACCCGGTGGTGCGCCTGGCCTTCAGTGGCGACGCCGTGGCCACCCCACTGGTGTCACGCCTGGCCCGGGAATGCGGCGTGGATGTCAGCATCCTGCAGGCCAAGGTCGAGTCGATTCAGGGCCGGACGCTGGGGTTGATGATCGCCGAACTGATCGGCAATTCACACGACACCCGCGCGGCCCTCAAATACCTGGAAGCCCACGATCTGAAAGTGGAGGTGCTTGGTCATGTCCAACGCGATGCTTGAACTGATACTCGAGGCCACTCTCGAGACCCTGTACATGGTCGGCATCGCCGGGCTGATCGCGGCGGCTGCCGGGATCCCACTGGGCGTGCTGCTCTACGTCACACGCCCTGGGCAGATCCTTGCCAACCCCCTGACTCAGAAAGTACTGGCCATCGTCACCAACGTAGGCCGCTCGATCCCCTTCATCATTCTGATGGTGGCGATCATTCCTTTCACGCGACTGATCGCCGGCAGCTCGATCGGTACCAACGCCGCCATCGTGCCGCTGACCATCGCCGCGATCCCCTTCGTCGCCCGCTTGGTGGAAGGTGCGCTGAACGAAGTGCCGCCGGGGCTGGTCGAGGCGGCGCAGTCGATGGGCGCCACGCCCTACCAGATCATCACCAAGGTGCTGCTACCCGAAGCCAAGGGCGGCATCATCAACGGCATGACCATCACCGTGGTGACGCTGATCAGCTACTCGGCCATGGCCGGCGCGGTCGGTGGTGGCGGGCTAGGTGACCTGGGCATACGCTACGGCTACAACCGCTTCGACCCGGTCGTCATGCTGATCACAGTGGCCATTCTGGTGGTCATGGTGCAGGGCTTTCAGAGCCTCGGCGACCACCTGGTCCGCAAGGCCGACCACAAGTAACGATCGCGACCTGCCGGGAAGGCAGGTTGCACGACGGCGCCGGACGCCAACCGTCCGGCTTGCCATTAAAAGCTCGCCCACCCGGCGAGAGATCATTCGCGGCTTTTTAGCCCCAAGGGAGAGCATCACGATGACCAACACCCTGGCAACCCTGCTTCGCCCCACCCGCCTGCTGGCGGCCGCAGCACTCGTCGGTACCGGTTTGCTTGCCGGCTGCAGCAGTGACGAAGACCAGACGCTCAAGATCGGCACCGTTGCCGGCCCCGAGACCGAGGTCATGCAGGTAGCCCTCGGCATTGCCAAGGAGAAGTACGACCTGGACGCAGAGATCGTCGAGTTCACCGACTATGTCTCGCCCAACGCCGCCCTGGCCGACGGCAGCCTGGATGCCAACGCCTTCCAGCACGAGCCGTACATGCAGAGCATGGTCGAAGACCGCGGCTATGACTTCGCGATTGCCGGCCGTACTTTCGTTTACCCGATCGGCGCATATTCTGAAAAGTTCGAGCGCATCGAAGACTTGCCGGAAGGCGCTGTCATCGCCCTGCCCAACGACCCGTCCAACGAAGGCCGCTCACTGATCCTGATGCACAACCAGGGACTGATCGAGCTCGAAGACCCGCAGAATCTGGAAGCCACGCCGATCGATATCATCGATAACCCGAACGACTTCGAGTTCCGCGAGATCGAGGCCGCCCAGTTGCCGCGCGTGCTGCCCGACGTCGACCTGGCCTTCATCAACAACACCTTTGCCCAGCCGGCCGGCCTGAGCCTGGACGACGCTCTGATCAAGGAAGGCCCCGAGTCTCCCTACGTCAACCTGATCGTGGTGCGTGGCGGCGATGAAGACCGCGAAGCGATCCAGCAACTGGTCGACGCCTATCAGAGCGACGCCGTGATCGCCAAGGCCGAAGAACTGTTCAAGGGTGCCGCGGTGCCCGGCTGGAAGTAATCGCCAGACCGCATACCGACCGCTAAATGCAAAACGCCAGCGCCAGGTGCGCTGGCGTTTTGTCATCTGCGACTCGCCCTTATCCTCGACAGCCCATGACACCTTCTACTTAATGAGACGAGGAACGCTCATGACCGAACGCCGCACCGACCTGCCCACGACCGACTACGGCCTGCTGGCACGCCAGCTCGACGCCCTGCTCGATACCCGCGATGCCCTGACCAACAGCGCCCAAACCTGCGCCTTCATCATGCAGAGTGTGGCCGACCTCAACTGGGCCGGCTTCTACCTGCACCGCCTGCCCGAGACGCTGGTTCTAGGCCCCTTCCAGGGCAAGCCCGCCTGCAACCCGATTCCCTTCAGCAAAGGCGTCTGCGGCGCCGCCGCCCGTAGCCGAGAAACCCAACGGGTCGAAGATGTCCACGCGGTGGCCGACCACATCGCCTGCGATGCGGCCTCCCGCTCGGAACTGGTCATCCCCATCCTCGGCGATGATGGCCTTTGGGGCCTTCTGGACCTCGACAGCCCCCTGCCCGGCCGCTTCGACGAGCACGACCAGGCCGGCATCGAAGCGCTGATGGCGGTATTCGCTGCGCGTACCGACCTTTCGACGCTCTAAGCGGTAACGCGGGGGATGGCGCTACAAAGCTGAGAGAAAAGCGCCAGGAACGAAAAAACCCCGCAGCCTTGGGCTGCGGGGTTTTAGAATCTGGTAGGACCGAGCGGATTTGAACCGCTGACCTCCACGATGTCAACGTGGCGCTCTAACCAACTGAGCTACGGTCCTGCTGTTGGCCGTGGCAAAGATGCTTGGTAGGACCGAGCGGATTTGAACCGCTGACCTCCACGATGTCAACGTGGCGCTCTAACCAACTGAGCTACGGTCCTGCATCTTTTGCTGCGTGGCAAGCCTTTCTTGCCTCGGCAACGGAGACGTATTCTACCCATCACCCTGCAGAATGCAAGCCCATAGCCAAAAAAAACTCACGGCAACTCAACCGCTTGGGAACCAGCCACTCTCAGAGGGCGACCACCTGATCATCGCCGGCCTGAACGTCACTCCTCACCCGGCGCACCGCCTCCCGCCAGCCCTGATACAGTCTTTCTCGCTCCGCTTCGGGCATTTGCGGCCTGAAGGTACGCTCGCCGTTCCACAGGGCCGCGACCTCCTCGAGGTCGCGGTACCAGCCAATATGCAGTCCGGCGAGATACGCGGCTCCCAGCGCCGTGGTCTCGAGCACCTGGGGCCTATCAACCGGCACCCCCAGCATATCGGCCAGGAACTGCATGACCCAGTTATTGGCGACCATGCCGCCATCGACGCGCAGGGTGCCGGTGGTGGCGGCGATATCGTCATCCATGCAGGCCTGCAGATCTCGCGTCTGGAAGCACACTGACTGCAGGCCGGCAGCGACCAGTTCGGCGATGCCGGTATCACGGGTTAGCCCGAAGATGGCGCCGCGGGCCCGAGGGTCCCAGTGCGGCGCGCCGAGCCCGGTGAAGGCCGGCACCAAATAAACGCCGTGCCCGCTGCGAGTGGTGCTGGCCAGCTGTTCGGTCTCGGCGGCATCGGCGAACAGCTTGAGGCCATCGCGCAGCCACTGGATGGCCGCGCCGGCAACGAAGATGCTGCCTTCCATGGCATAGGTGACCTTGCCGTTGAGCCGATAGCCGACGGTAGTGAGCAGACGATTACGCGACGTCTCGGCCTTGTCGCCGGTATTGAGGATCATGAAGCAGCCGGTGCCGTAGGTGCTCTTGCCCATTCCTGGCGCGAAACAGGCCTGACCGACCAGCGCCGCCTGCTGATCGCCGGCGATGCCGGCCACCGGGACCGGAGCGCCAAGCAGGGAGGCATCGACGGTACCGAAGTCATCACTGGAATCCTTCACCTCGGGTAACAGGCTTTCCGGAACCCCGAACAGCTCGAGCAGATCATGGTCCCAGCGTTGGGTGTGAATATTGAACAGCGCCGTGCGCGACGCGTTAGTGGCATCGGTCGCATGCACTCGCCCATCGGTCAGGCGCCACAGCAGGAAGGTATCGACAGTACCAAAGGCCAGCTCGCCCGCCTCGGCGCGCTCACGAACCCCTGGCACTTCATCCAGCAACCATTTGAGCTTGGTCGCCGAAAAGTAGGGATCGATAAGCAGACCGGTGCGCTCACGAATCAACTCGCCACGGCCCTGATCATTGAGGCGCCGACACACCTCATGAGTACGCCGATCCTGCCAGACGATGGCCGGATAGACCGGCTCGCCCGTGGCGCGATCCCATACCAGGGTCGTTTCCCGCTGGTTGGTGATACCGATCGCCGCCACCTGGTCGGCTCTAAGGTCGGCCTTCTCCAGTACCGCTCGACAGCTGTTTTCGACCGTACGCCACAGATCCTCCGGGTCATGCTCGACCCAGCCATCGGCGGGAAAATGCTGGGTAAATTCCTCCTGGGCCGAGGCCAGAATCTCCCCTTCCCGGTTGAACAGGATGGCGCGGGAACTGGTCGTTCCCTGGTCGATGGACAGGATGCAGGAGGCCATGAAGCAGATTCCTTTAGCGAGCCGGTGCAGACGCCCCTGAACGGGCCGCAACACCTTTCGTTTTCGAATCAGAAAAGGGTAAAGTGGTTTTCGTTTTACAACAATTGCCAGAAGGGCTTCAGCGCATACCACCATCGTCTAACGCTCACCCCATGCGTATGCCACGCCACCACCGCCATGCCGTTTCTTGCTAAGATGAGTCCCGACGCGGCCAATCGCGACCCTACTTAGCTTCATACTTAACTTCAGCCAGGCCGGGCCTGACATGATTCAGCAAAAACGCCACGATGCCATCATCGCTCTGGTCAAGCACCAGGGATACGCCTCCATCGAACAGTTGACCCGTGACTTCGGCGTCACTCCCCAGACCATCCGTCGCGACCTCAATGCGCTTGCCAATGAGGGGTTGATTCGCCGCGTGCACGGAGGCGCGGGCCTGGAATCAAGCACCGTCAACACGGCCTACCACACGCGCAAGACGCTGAACGTCGAGGCCAAGCGCCGGATCGCCGAGTACCTGGCGGCACAGATACCCAACCATGCCTCGCTGTTCATCAACATCGGCACCAGCAACGAGCTGGTCGCCGAGGCGCTGCAGTACCACCAGGGCCTCGAGGTGATCACCAACAACCTCAACGTGGCAGCGATTCTTCAGCACAAGGAAGACTTCAACGTCATCGTCGCCGGTGGTCAGGTGCGGTCAAGAGACGGTGGCATCATCGGCGAGGCAGCCATCGACTTCATCAATCAGTTCAAGGTCGACGTCGGCATCATCGGCATCAGCGGCATCGACGAGGACGGCTCGCTTTTGGAGTTCGACTATCAGGAAGTACGGGTCGCTCAGGCCATCATCCAGAATTCTCGCCAGGTGTTCCTGATCGCCGATCACTCGAAGTTTCACCGCAATGCGGTCGTCCGCCAGGGCCGCATTACGCAGATCGACGCCCTGTTCACGGATCGCGAGCCGCCCGAAGCGATCCGCCGGCTGCTCGACAGCCACGACGTGGCCCTGCATATCGCGCCGATGTCTTCCGAGGCCTGATACTCCCCCATCTTCTCCGCCGCCCACCTATTCGGGTGGCGGTGCTTTCCACTCTCGACAATCTCCCTTGCTCCCGCCCTTCTCGTCTTCCAGATCCGTCTTCAATGGCGCGGGCTGCCGCTGCCCGGCGCTGTGACTGAATATGGCTGCACTAATATGCCGCCAGGTCTGGATACCTAACCAGCGTTTTCGATTTGCATCCTCCGTGTTCGCTTTCCTATACTGTATTTTCTAAAACGAACACATGACGGGCCTCACCAGCACATGGTCTCGCCGAGAGCCGCGCTGAGCCCTCTTTCGCGGAGCGAACTATGCGTGAACCCCAGCAGCAACAGTTTCTCGACTTATTCGTTGTCGGCGGCGGCATCAACGGCGTCGGCATCGCCAATGACGCTGCGGGACGCGGTCTCAAGGTCGGGCTTTGCGAGCAAGCAGACCTGGCCAACGCCACCTCCTCTGCCAGCAGCAAGCTGATTCACGGCGGGTTGCGCTACCTTGAGCACCGCGAGTTCCGCCTGGTGCGCGAGGCCCTGCACGAGCGCGAAGTACTGCTCAGGAAGGCGCCGCATATCGTCTGGCCGCTGCGCTTCATCCTGCCCCACCAGCCTCACCTGCGTCCGGCCTGGATGATTCGTGCCGGCCTCTTTCTTTATGACCACCTGAGCCAGCGCGCCAGCCTGCCAAGCTCCAAGGGGCTGCGCTTCGACGCCGAAAGCCCGCTGAAGCCGGCGATTACCCGAGGCTTCGAGTATTCCGACTGCTGGGTGGACGACGCCCGCCTGGTGGTACTCAATGCCCTTCAGGCTCGGGAACAGGGCGCTGAGATCATGACGCGCACCCGTTGCATCGAAGCGCGGGAAGAAGACGGCGCCTGGCGCATCACCCTCGAGGATCGTGATACCGGACGGCAGATAACCCGCCACGCCAAGGCCCTGGTCAATGCCGCGGGCCCCTGGGTGGAGTCGTTCATCAGCGGCAAAACGACACGCAGGTCACGCTATGGCATTCGCATGATTCAAGGCAGCCACCTAGTCGTCCCGCGCATCAACGCTGACGAGCGCGCTTATATCCTGCAGAACCACGATGGCCGCATCGTCTTCGTGCTGCCCTATCAGCAGGACTTCAGCCTGATCGGCACCACCGACCGTCGATACACGGGCGACCCGGCCAAGGTCGACGCCAGCGACGAGGAAACCGATTACATCCTCGACGTCGTCAATGCACATTTTCGCCAGACCCTCAGCCGGGATGACATTGTCACTACCTTCTCCGGGGTAAGGCCCTTGTGCGACGACGAATCCGCCGATCCCTCGGCCATGACCCGCGACTACACCCTGGACCTGGATGACGAGGGCGCACCGCTGCTGTCGATTTTCGGCGGCAAGATCACCACCTATCGCCGTCTGGCCGAGGCCGCCATGGACAAGCTGGCTCCTGTGCTGCCCAATATGGGGGCGAGCTGGACCGCCGAGCGGCCGCTACCGGGCGGCGACATTGGCAGCCAGGATGCCTTTAAGGCGCGCCTGATCAGGGACTACCCTTTCCTCGGCGAATCCCGGGCCCGGCGTCTGGCCTCAAGCTACGGCAGTCTCTGCTTGAGCTTTCTGGGCGATGCCCGCCGCGAGGAAGACCTTGGCGAGGCCTTCGGCGCCGGCCTCACCGCCGCTGAGGTCGACTACCTGCTGGAGCGGGAATGGGCCCGCGACGCCGATGACATCCTCTGGCGGCGCACCAAACTGGGGCTGCGCCTCTCGGCGGATGAGGTGGAACGCCTGGGCCGCTACATCACCCGCCATAGGGAGGCCCAGGCCGCCTGATCGCTTGGTTCGTGCCCACTGCGCCCGAGCCAACAGCCTCTCGCATGCCGCCTACGCATAAAAACGCCGCACTCTTCTGAGCGCGGCGTTTTCGATGGCCAGACGATTCCACTTTCGATGTCGATACCGGCCCCCATTAGCAGTACGAAAGCAACTCGCCGCATGCTACTAGTCGGAAGCGGGGAGATACTTGCGCCCAAGCCATGTGAACACCAACACCACCGGAATCGATAACCCTGCCAGCATCAGAATGTCGAGGTAATGGCTCCCTGGACTCCAACAATGATCAGGCGCTGGATGTAGTTGATCGCGAATATCGGTAATCGGTAATCGGTAATCGGTAATCGATAATCACGGATTACAGCATGGTCTCGCCTGAGCGAGAGTGGCCCTGATGCTGACCTGTGCCACAAGCGTTGCGACCAGCGCACTGTAGGCCATCTTGGTCACCAGCAACACGACAAAGTCGATGTTGCCCCCGGCAATGACCCACAAGAGAGCGGTGCCGCAAGGACTACCCGCCAGGGTCGCCAGCACGGCGATCAGCAGGCTGCGCGCAAATGGATGACGCGGCAACCGCCAGGCCTTGCCAGCTACGGCTTCCAGCTTTTCAGGCGCCAACTTGCGGCGCATGGACAGCGCCGGTACCAAGGCGCTCATCAACGATAGCACGAACGTCTGCGGCAGGAAGTCGACGGCGGCACCGCCGGCGCCCCAGAGCGGTGCCGGGTGGCTGTCGCCGAACAGCGCGAACACAAAGACGGCGCTGATCAGGGCACTTACCACGGCGGCGATCACCGCCTCCTTTCTGATGACGCGTTTCAGTTCTTGAGTCATGGCGTTCTCGCGGGTTTGTCGTGTTGTTGTCATTCCCATGTCTCTCGGTTTTATTGATGAACCACCACCTGCTGGCAAATAGCACCGAACAGCGGCGTGTCATCGGCTTGGCGCGCCTCCATGCAGACCCGGTCGCCGGCCTGCAGGAAGGGGGTGCGCGCTTCACCCAAGTCGAGGATTTCCGCCGCGCGGCGTTCGGCAATGCAGGCGGAGCCCACCCGGCGAAAATCGGAATTCGACACGGTGCCCGAACCGATCACCGTGCCCGCCGGTAGATCGCGGGAGTAGGCCGCATGGGCGACCAGCTCGTGGAAGCCCACTGCCATGGCAACGCCGTTGGGATGCCCAAAAGGGTCATCGTTGAGGGAAATCCTCAAATCCAGCGCGACACGCCCCTCCCGCCAGTTGGCGCCCAGCTCATCGGTCGTCACGGCGACCGGTGCCATCGAGCAGCGCGGCTTGCACTGGAGCATGCCGAACCCGCTCTTCATCTCGATCGGCCCCAGGTAGCGCAGGCTCCAGTCGTTGACCTGAACGATCAGGCGTATCGCTTCCATGCCGGCCTCGGCATCGGCGGACATCCCCACCGCCCCGGTGATCACCGCAAACTCGCCCTCGAAGTCGATGTTGTCCTGCACCGACGGGAAGACGCAGGGCTCGGCCGGCGACTGGAAGCGATCGGAGATGCCCTGATACATCAGCGGCCGTCCCAGCGCATGGCGTGCCTCCAGCTTGAAGACCTGCTCCATCAGTTCGCCGTGACTGTCGAAGGCCGACCCATCCAGCCATTGCCAGGCCCTGGGTAGCGGCGCCATGGCTTCGGTGGGCTCGAAGGGCCGGGCGTCGTCGAGGTTTCCCTCGTTGAGACGCCGATATTGCGCCTCCAGGCGTGGCGCCACTTCCTCCCAGCGCTCCAGGGCCTCCTGCAGCGTCGAGGCCGCTTCCGTCGCCACCGTCAGGGCGTTGTGGCGGCAGACCAGATGCAGGCGGCCATCGGGATGACCATTGGCAAACGTTGCGAAGCGCATCACTCACTCCTTGGTTGATTGGGTAGCAACGCCACCGGCCGACACCAGCCGGCCGAGGCGCGGGCGATCTTCACCGGCAGACACATGACCTCGAAGCCGGTGGCGGGCAGCCGATGGAGGTTGCCCAGCTTCTCCATGTGGCAGAACACGGTTTCCGCCCCCGCCTTGTGGCCTTCCCAGAAAAACGACGCATCGCCGGTTTCGCGCACGCGCGCCACCTGACTGGCCAGGGGCGGATCCCAGCTCCAGGCGTCCGTGCCGGCAATCTTCACGCCACGTTGGGTCAGATAGAGCGTCGCTTCGCGGCCGAAACCGCACCCCGAGGCCACGTAGTCGTCCTGGCCATAGCGTTCGCCGGCCCGGGTGTTGACCAGCACGATGTCGCCGGGGCTCAGCTCGTGACCGATACGCTCCAGCTCGGCAGCGACCTCGGCGGCGCTCACCAAGTGCCCGTCCGGAAATTCCCGGAAGTCGAGCTTGACGCCGGTACCGATACACCACTCCAACGGTACCTCGTCGATGGTCATCGCCGGTTTGCCGCCGTCCATGGTGGGGTGGTAGTGCCAGGGGGCATCCATGTGAGTGCCGGTGTGGGTGCTCATCACACAGCGTTCGACGGCGGCGCCCTTGCCTTCCAGTTGCTGATCGACGCCGATGCCGAAGAGCTCCTCGAAGTCACGCGCGCCCTGGTCATGGTCGATGTAGTCGATTTGCGGCCCCAGACCGGGCGGGTCAGAGGCGATACCGGCGGTCAGACTCACTGCTAAATCGATTAGTGTCTTGCCTTGTGTCAGCATGATGATCTCCGTAGATAGGTTGGCGTTCTCGAATCGCCGACTCCGCGATGGTGGTCGGCAAGGCGTCACCTCAGAACGAGAGCGTGACTCCGGTGACGAAGACGTTGTCGACCTTGTCGCCGTTTACGCCTTGGTAGCGCTTGTAGTCGGCGAAAATACTTTGTCCGTACATCGTCGCGATGAGGCCCGCACCGATCATGGCGTAGGTGGATTCGTCGTTGAGTTCGTCGAGTGAGTTTGCGTATTCCTGCTCGATACCGAGCGTGGCGCTGGGCAGCCATTGCAAACCTAGCGTTTGGCGCGGCGCCCGCTGCAGCGTGAAGTGCGCCCAGGCCAAGCCGAAGTCCTCATTGGCACCGTTGACACCGCTGACTTCCGGCAAGTCGATGTCGCCAAGGCGGGGGGTGGTGCTGCCCAGGTCGCTGTGGTGATAGAGCGCGCCGAAGCGTGGATGGGCCAGCGTGCCGTTCGGTAGCCAACTGGAATCGTCTCCTAGCCAGGAACCGACCAGGTCGGCTTGCAGGTAGTAGCGGTCATCATCCTGCTTCTGGCGAAGGTCGGCGGGTCCGTAGGGCGTGGGGATGTCATAGGCGCGGTTCTCGGTTTCCCCCCACAGATACATCCCACGGGTGGCGATGCCCCAGTGGTCGTTGAATTTCTGTAGATAATCGAGACGCAGGCCGCGGCTATCGCGGATGACTTCGGTGCCACTGAGTTGGTCCTTGCTCTCGAAGTTGTTGGCGACCAGCCCAATACCCCACATGACATTCTCGTTGGGCAAGTGCAGGAACTCGATGGCGCCATGATAGAGTTCGTCTTCCAGGTCCAGCGCATGGGGCTCGGAGCTCCCGTACGTGTATTCTCCGTTAATGCGCAGAAAACTGACTCCGGAAGAAGCGGGAAGCTCGATCATCGCATTGAGAGGAGTGATCAGGACATCATGATCCTCACGGAAATCATCGAGTGTTGGATTACTGTCCTTGGCTCCATAGGCAAAGCGTGCCGCCCCCATGCGTGATTGTGCTGCGCCAAACTTTTCGTTGGAGAAGAAGGGGTGCAGCAGCCCGGCGTCACCGAGATTGATCAGAGAACGGGCTCCCTGTGAAAGCCGTGGCAACTGGGAATTGCCAGACATCGGAGCGGGCGATACCGGTGGCTTGGCCATTACGGGTTGAGTGACCAGCAGCAGCATCGCGGCGGCCCCGGGGAAGTTGATTGTCTTGAACATCGTGAGCTCTCTATCGTTATTTTATCGAAGTGATATTCGAGATGATTTTTTTATTTTTATGCGCCAACTCGCAGGCATTTCATTGCGTGCAGCGAATGGCTATTTAATACGATATGACCCACGAGTTACGTTGAAAAAACACTTTCCCCGATGCCAATTATTGATGCGATTAATATGTTTTAAATAGACAAAAAGCCCTTTCGGCCAAGGTCGAAAGGGTTGGCTATTAGGCAGTCCAGCCGCCTAGCGTTTCGGCAAACCAATCGGCAATATAGTGTTTGCCAAAGCTCATGTTATCCGCGCCGACGTGCTCCACGCCGCCTTCCCTTTCCGTAAATATCTTTAACTCGCGGCGTGGGGAATTAATTAATTGATCATACGATTGGCGGGCGTAGTCGAGGCTAATCTGGCGATCCTTGGCGCCATGGGTTACCAGGAAGGGGACTTGGATACGTTCCATGACACCATCCAGTGTCATGCCCGCGGCGCGGCGGAAGAAATCGTCGCGATCGCTGGCGCCGAAGACCCACTGGACGTGATTCCAGTAGTGGGGAACCGGGTTCTCCCCCTCGCGCTGCAGCCGTTTTTGCTGTACTTCCGCCCAGTTGTGGTTGGCGCCCCACACCGCCCCCGAGGCGAAGCGGGACTCCATGGCGCAGATACGGGGGGCATAGTAGCCGCCCAGCGAGATGCCGGTGATGCCGATGCGGTCGGCATCGACTCCGGGCTGGGCCGCCAGCCATTCGTAGACCGGTGTCCCCCACTGTTCGGCTTGCCAGGTAGCGGGCAGATCTTGCAGGCGCAGACTCTCGCCGGTGCCCGGCTGATCCACGCATAGACAACTGATCCCGCGACGCGCGAGCTCCTCCGGCAGGCGCGACCACCACAGCAGCTCCTTGCAGCTATCCAGCCCGTTGAGAAACACCACGGCCGGAGCGGGCCCTTCGACGCCCTCGGCTTGGCTGAAGAGAACGGCGATCCGCTTGTCGCCATAAGGAATCTCGTATCTCGTCACGTTCAACTTGCCCAGCCGTGCACCATCGTCGAAGGTCTTGCGCCCCTTTTGGAAAGTTGCCAGCCGGTTCTCGGATCCCTGGGCCTGCATGCGCTCGGCGATCAGGTAATACAGGGAAGCGCGGTGCAGCTTGTCGCTGGCCGAGAAGCCGCGCCCTGAGGCGCCGTCCCCGTCTGCCAGCGACACCAACTGGTCGGCCTTGCGCACCCAGGCCTGCAGGAAAGCCTGGGTGCCGATGTCCTCCCCTTCCCGAGAAGCCTCGAGAAGCGGCTGACACATATCCATGATCTCGCCGAGTTTGGCGCCGCTCTCCATGGCGATGGCGACGGAGAGGTTCCATACGTAATTGGGAAAATAGTCGAACAGTGCCATTCGGAATGGCTCCTTGCTGAAGTTGAAAGGGAAGATAGGGATCAGAGCGGCTCGGCCATGAGCTTTACGCACTGGTCATTGATCGCGGCGGGATCGACGTCGCGGCGTTTGCCCATCTGCATGTCGCCGATCGCCAGCGAGTTGAGGTTGACGAAGCGGCAGCGTTCGATACGCCGCTCTCGGTAGCGGCGAAGCAAAGGTTCCAGGGCGTCGCCGTTGGCCAGCTCGTCGGCCAGCACCAGGGCGTCCTCGATCGCCATGCCGGCGCCCTGAGCGAGATGAGGAGTCGAGGCGTGGATGGCGTCGCCCAGCAGCACCACCCGCCCCCGGTGCCATTCGTCCTCGAGAAAGACCACCTCGAGGGGCTTGGCGACGACCTCGGCACTCTCGGTCACGTTGTCCATCAGCTTCCGGATCTGTGGTGCCGCATGGATGGCGCGCTCATGCATCATTGCGCAGGCTCTTTCAGGTTCGAACCGGAAGTCGCTGGGCTCTTCGCTGAGCATGAAGAGATACATCAGCTCGTCGCAGAGCGGCGTAAGACCGCCATTGACACGGCCGTAGAAAAGCTGGATGCCGGTCACATCCGTGGGGCGCGGCATGTTGTAACGCCATACCCATTGGCCGGTATAGCGCGGCTTCGGGGCCTGCGGGAACAGGGTCTGGCGTGTCTGCGAGAAGATGCCGTCGGCCCCCACCATCAAATGAAAAGAGTCGCGGCTGCCATCGCTCAGGGTGACCTTGACCACGTCTCTGGTGTCTTCCCAGTGTTCGACGACGGTACCCAGGCGGATGTCGGCTCCCAGTTCGCGGGCCTTGCCGGCCAGGATGTTCTGCAGCGAGGTGCGCCGGATGCCCACGTTCGATGGCAGGTGTTCTCCCGCCAGGCGGGGGGCGGTAAAGGCAAACAGCGGATCTCCCTGCGGCCCGAAGCCTTGCGTGGTATCGAAGCCATAGGATTGCGCCAGATAATCCTCGAGAACGCCTATCTCCTGCATGGCGCGCAGGACATTGAATTGTTGAATGATACCCACCCCGCTGGCGGGCCAATGGGGTGACTTTTCTATCAGAACTACGGGAAAGCCTTGGCGACGCAGTGCAATGGCAACAGTCAGCCCTCCTATACCGCCACCCACCACAAGAATCTTTTGTTTTGTCATATCAACTACCTCCTATGGCGAGACTAATAAGACAGAACTCACGAGAAAAATTGAGGCGTCCCATCTCTGATATTTACACCAGTGATAGGCCACTCATTCCATGGTGGATGCCGCACTGTGCATGAGGTTGGTCAGCCAGCGAATGCCAGGATCCTGGTCGCGATAGGCATGCCACTGAATGCGCTCCTCCAGTAGCGGAATGTCGAAGGGGAGCGGGTGAATATCGATGGCAAGTAATGACTGATAGTGCAGTGCCAGGTGCTTGTGAATGGTAGCGATACGTTCACTCCCGATAATGAGATGAGGAAGCGACGTGAATGTATAACTGGTCAGGGCGACATTACGCTGGACCCCTAGGTGCTCCAGCCATTGTTGTTCGAAGGTCGCCCCGCCTCTCGTCGGCACCATCTGTACATGACGAGCCGCGACGTAGCGTTCCTGTGTCATGGGCCTGCCATGATGATGGCTGCTGGCGCAGGTGATGCAGACGTATTCTTCGCTAAACAGGTGTTCGCTGGGGTGCTCGGAAGACGTGAGTGGGCCTGGGGCAACGAGTACATCGGCATCACCTTTCTCGATGGCTTGATAAGGTGACTCGATTTGAGGAAGAAGCTGGAAGCGGATGCGGGACGACTCCCTGTCGGCCAGCTCGAGCACCTTCGGCATCAGCGTGGACATGGTGAAATCCGACAGGATGATGCGGAAGTCGCGCGTCGACTGGCTGGGATCGAAGGTGAGATCGGTGGCGACGGTCGCCTCGATACGCACCAGAATATCGCGTACCGAGTGCTTGATGGCTTGCGCGCGAGGCGTCAGTTCCATCCGCCGACCGACCTGGACCAGCAAGGGATCGTCGAAGTAACTTCGCAGCCGGGTCAGGGCGTTCGACATCGCTGACTGGGTCAGATTCATGTGCTCGGCCGCGCGGCTCACCGATTTGAGCGTCAGCATGTGGTCGAGCGCCACTAGCAGGTTGAGATCAAGCTTATTGAAATGCATGGCGTGTCACGAACGTCGTTGTCTTAGTTATATGAATCATTTATGCCTCCTGTGGCGAAGCCCTGTGAAATGGATCTCATGAATGAACTCATGGATCATGTAAATGAATGGAGTGCCTGTCATTCATTTACACAATCCATTGGTCTAATCACGCGGAACCATTTTTCACGCGTCGGCCTTCCTCTTAGCGTTACCTCATCGAGACAGCGGATGCGCAGCATCCCATAACATCAACAACTCAGCCGACGAGGCAGCTATGCGAATCATGGGACCCGACGAGGTCGTGTTTGGTGTCGACGATGTGGAAGCGTCGAGAACCTTTCTGGTGGATTTCGGGCTGGAGGAACAGCGGCAAGCGGATGGCAGCCTGCGTTTCGCCGCGCTGGATGGCACCGCCATCCGCATTCATCATCGGGAGGCGGAGGGGTTGCCCGCTCCGCTGCCGACCGCCAACAGCCTGCGCCAGACGGTGTGGGGCGTGGAGGACCAGGCGGCGTTGGATGCCATCGCCGAGGAACTCTCGCAGGACCGCGAGGTGCGTGCTCTGCCGGGAGGCGGAGTCGGCTGCCGGGACGACGTGGGTTTCGAGATCGCCTTCCAGGTCACGGTGCGGCGCCCGCTCGACCTGCCGCCCGAACGGATCAACTCGCCAGGTGCGGCACCGGGGCGGGGTGCCAATCAGATCGGCGCCGACGAGACGGCCCCGGCGTTACCGAGGACGCTGTCACACGTGGTGTACTTCACCCCGGACATGGAGCGCATGCAGCGCTTCTACATCGACCGGCTGGGCTTCGTGGTCACCGATCACTTCACCAACACCGGCCCCTTCCTGCGTCCCCAGGCCAACGACGATCACCATGTGCTGTTCCTGCTGCAGACGCCGGACTACATGCAGGGGCTGGAGCATGTGGCGTTCCATATGCAGGGGCCCTCGGAGCTGATGCTGGCCGGCACCCGCATGATCAACAAGGGTTACGAAAGCTTCTGGGGGCCGGGCAAGCACAAGTTCGGCTCCAACTGGTTCTGGTACTTCAACTCGCCGATGGGCGTGCATGTCGAGTACGACGCCGACATGGACAAGCACGACGAGCGCTGGACGGCGCGTGAAGCCCCCTCCAACGCCGAGACGTCCCAGCTGTTCCTGTTTCAGAGCACGCCCAAGTGGGCCCCGATGGGAGGCCCGCCGCCAGGCAAGGAGAGCTGAGTCGATGGCACCAAGCTGGCAGCATCTCGCCAGGCTGGACGAGGTTCCCGTGGGTGAATCGAAGGGGTTCGATCCACGCGGCGAGGGACGGGACAGCCTGTTCGTGGTCCGGACGGGAGAAGCCTTTGTGGTGGCCTATCGTAATGCGTGCCCCCACGTGTCAGGGGCACGCATGGCCTGGAAGAAGGACCGATTCATGAGTGGTGACGGCCGGCATATTGCCTGTTTCGCTCACGGCGCCCTGTTCCGGCCAAAAGACGGGCTTTGCGTGTCGGGGCCGTGTCAGGGGCAGTATCTCACCGCGGTGGAGGTCGCCATTCGTGGCGAGGAACTCTATCTACGGTTAGATAACTTGTGCCATGAGGGTGTCATGCAGTCGCGTAAGGAGCTTGAGGCCTAAGCAAAGTGGAATGCCTCAGGTGGAGAGGTCTATCCCCCGACCGCAGCAGAGGTGGAGCAGTTCCGCCGCTATGCCGAGCCGATCAAAGCCGGATACTTAGTGAACTATGGCGATGACGGCGTACGGTTGCTCGCCGAGCTCGATGCTGCACGTGAGCGGGCTAGCAGTGAAGTAAAAGCGGACGGTGAATCAACTCTGGAATAATCACGAGCACGAGTCGATATACGAGGTAATAGGCGGCGCTTCGGCGCCGCCTTCCTCATTCAGGAGCAAACTCATTGAGTAGCAAAGGTTTTACTCCGCAGCATCTGACTAAAGAGCGAAAGGCATAGCGAGACACAGTGCCAGTCACCTTCACGCCAACAAATTCCGCTATTTCGGAATCCCTCCTCGCGTCAGCGCCGCAGGGTCCAGCAGCCTTTCCAGTTCATCGCGCCCCAGATCGGTGTCTTCCTCGGCCACGTCGAGAATCGGTCGCCCCGCCTGATAGGCCTTTTTGGCAATCGCCGCCGCTGCATCGTAGCCGATCACCGAGTTGAGGGCGGTAACCAGGATCGGGTTGCGCGACAGCGGAGCCTTGATGTTGTCCTCGCGCACGTTGAAGGTCGCGATGGCGCGATCGGCAAGCAGCCGGCTGACGTTGGTCATCAGCGTAATGCCGGTATGCAAGTTGTGGGCGATCAGAGGCAGCATCACGTTAAGCTGGAAGTTGCCGCTCTGCCCGGCCACCGCGACCGCCGCATCCAGGCCGATGACCTGAGCAGCGGCCTGGGCAGCCGATTCGGGAATCACCGGGTTGACCTTGCCCGGCATGATCGAGCTGCCGGGCTGCAGGGCTTGTAGTTCGATCTCGCCGAGGCCCGCCAGCGGCCCGGAATTCATCCAGCGCAGGTCGTTGGCAATCTTCATCACCGCACAGGCATAGGTCTTGAGGTGCCCCGAGAGTTCCACTGCGGCATCCTGACCGGCCAGGCCGGCGAAGGCACTGTCGTTGGGCATCAGCGCCAAGCCTGTCTGATCGCTCAAGGCCGTGGCCATGCGCTCGGCAAACTCAGGATGAGCGTTAACCCCAGTGCCCACGGCCGTGCCGCCCTGCGCCAGGCGCCCAAGCCGCACCTGCCCGTCCTCGAAGCGCTCAATGGCCTGAGATATCTGGCTCGACCAGCCGCCGAGCTCTTGGCTCATGCGCACCGGCATGGCATCCATCAGATGGGTGCGGCCGGTCTTGACCACGCCATCGAGTTCGGCAGCCCTGGCATCGATGGTGGCTTGCAGGTGCGCAAGCGCCGGCATCAGTGCATCCTTCACGGCCATGGACGCCGAGACATGGATCGCCGTCGGGATCACGTCGTTGCTCGATTGTCCCATATTGACGTGATCGTTAGGCCCCACCACGAGGCCTTCCCGAGACGCTAAGTGGGCGATGACCTCATTGACGTTCATGTTGCTCGAGGTGCCCGACCCCGTCTGGTAAACGTCGATGGGGAATTGATCATCGTACTCGCCGGCAATGATGGCCTCGGCCGCCTGCTGTATCGCCTCGGCACGCGGCCCATCCAGCAAGCCAAGTTCGGCGTTGACCTTGGCCGCCGCGGCCTTGATGCGCGCAATGGCATGAATGAAGGCCACCGGCATGGGCTGGCCGCTGACCGGGAAGTTATTGACGGCACGCTGGGTCTGAGCGCCATAGAGGGCATCAGCCGGCACCTCTAGCTCACCCATGCTGTCATGCTCAGTGCGGGTATCGTTCATTGGGCTGTCCTTATGGCTAGGAAAACACTATCTGAAGCCTGCGAAGGCATCAGTTGGCCACTTGCTGAGGCACGCTACTCAGGGAAACGCGATGCCCGCCAGCCGCCTTGCTCGAGTACATGGCATGGTCGGCATGCTCCATCAGCGTCGCTAGCTTCTCGCCATGCTGAGGATAGGAGGCCACCCCGACACTGATGCGGGGCAACTCCTCCTCGGCCCGCTCGAGCAAGCGCTCGATCATCGCAATGGCTCCCTGTTCATCAGTATTGGGGAGGAACATGCCGAATTCATCCCCCCCCAGCCTGGCGACCAGGTCGCTCTCCCGCTTGCAGTCTTCCAGGCAGCTCGCCACCGCCAGTAACGCGCTGTCCCCCACTGCATGACCATCCCTGTCATTGATGGCCTTCAGGTCATCCATGTCGATGACCACCACACTGAATGGGCGCTGATAACGCACCCCATCGGCATGAAAGGGGCTGACCAGCTCAAAGAAGGCACGGCGGTTGAGCATGTTGGTAAGGGAATCACGGGTCGCCATATTCAGCAGCATACGGTTCGACAGATGAATCGCATCCACCAGCGCCGCCGTGAGATAGCCGGTAATCAGAAAGACCACCAGGTTGGAGCCCGCCACAATCAGCCCCTCAGCGCTGAGCAAATCCCCACCATCAAACTGGAAAAGAAGCAGGTAGCAGGCCGCAATCAACCCTACCAATAGCAAGGTTGCGGTCGCTCCCAGGGTCAAGGCGCTGGTGACCACGGCAAGCAGATAGAGACTTCCCATGGGACCCTGGACACCGTTGGTGCCATGCAGGAACCAGGTGATGAAACCGACCATTACCAGAGTATGCAGGGTCAAAAGCCAGCGACGGCGTTCATCAAAATACTTGAGCCGACTCGCCAGAAGGCTGAACAGGAAATAGCCGGTGATCCCCACCACGATGGACATCCCCCCTATCTGTGGCGAGCCTACGACCACCAGATGGAAGATGACCAGACTCACCAACAGCCACTCGATCTGATAGACCCCGGCCGTGAATCCGCTGATCTGCACTTTGCGCGGGTCCCAAACTAATGGGGGTAACGGATCCTTTTGTGCCATCTTGTGCCTCGTCGCCATTCCTTGCCCATCCCTGGAGCTATCATGCCAAGCTCACCCGATGATAGCGACCGCTCATGGCCGGCTTCTGGAGTTCGTGATCACGCTGCATGTTGCACTGCAACAAAGGGCCTGCTATTGTGCATTGCAACGAAGGTCAAAACCCTTCGTATCCAGACATTTTACGGAGGTGTGCAATGAACGACTTCATGAACAACATCAACTTTGGCAAGACCACCGAACAGCTCGAGACCTTCTTCTTCGGTCCGGCTCGCGCCTATGCGGCGCTGACTCTGGACTACAGCGAGAAGCTCGCCAACGCTCAATTCGACGCCATCAAGGCCTACAGCGATACCAGCCTGAGCCAGGCGCGCGCCGCCATGGACATCAAAGATGCCGACGGCCTGCGCAGCTACATCGAGGGTCAGCAGAAAGTCGCCAAGGATCTCGGTGAGCGCGTCAAGGGCGACACTGAGAAGGTCGTAGCCCTGAATCAGGACTTCGCCCAGCAGAGCCAGAAGCTGGTAGAAAGCAGCGTCAAAACCGCTGCTCAGTCCGCCAAGTAAGCGTTATCTGAGAGCGATAGGGTTGAAAAACCCAAGACGCCAACAGTAAGCGGCATTAGAGAGTGGCCGACCTCGCGCTGGTAGCCGGCCAACTCTCTGCTCGAAAGGCCGCCGATCCCTGATCGGCGGCCTTTTGACGTCTATCGGTCCTGGAGGTCCCTGGACTATTTCTTTCAGACGGCGGGTAATGGATTAAACGCAAGTCTTGACCTCAGCAGCTCGCTTTATTGATGGTCATCAAGATGAAGGCCGGCGTAAGCCCTTATGCTGTGTGGGCGGATAACCAAACCTA
Source organism: Onishia taeanensis (assembly GCF_013349955.1). Classification (GTDB taxonomy): domain Bacteria; phylum Pseudomonadota; class Gammaproteobacteria; order Pseudomonadales; family Halomonadaceae; genus Onishia; species Onishia taeanensis_B. The sequence goes on from NZ_JABVXC010000011.1 coordinate 53,912, forward strand.
AGCGCGGCCATGACAACAAGGAGGCCAACATGACCGATAGCGTCGGGTCACTGCTCGCTAGCAATTTACATCCGCAGCGACAGATCCAGGCACTCTGGACACATGAGCAGGCGGAAAGGCAACGTTATCGTCTCACGGCCTTTCATTTCCTGAGCTTTGATACCGCCACCAGCCGGCTGCTGACCGTACTGGGCATGGAGTGCGAAGCTCGCCTGGAAGTGCTAGGGGCCTTGGCCGGCACCATGGAAATGCCCAGCCCCCGATGCCAAGGAGGCACTCGCGGCCTGACATCGCTTGTCCAGAATGATGAGCCCGTAAGCGCAGCGCGTCGACAATTCAGCAAGACGATTGCTGCAGCCAAGCGCGCCCAGCAGTTCTACGAAGCCATGTGTGACTCCAACACCGCGCTGGCACTGCAGGCATTCTTGCATGACGGCTTCCATCAGAAACGCGCCGAATACCGGGTGCTGCTTGAACACTTTGAAACGCTGCGGCTGCCCGGCTCATAGCCTGCCGTTCATAGCCTAAGAGGTCGTTCAGACGGCACAGCATTTCTTCAGCTTGCGCCCGCTACCACAGGGGCATGACTCATTGCGGCCAGGTTTGAGCGCTGCCAACTGGGGAGTACCGTCCAGGTATACCCATCTGCCGTCCAGACGGATGAAGCGTGAGACCTCTTCCAGGCACTGCCAGCGACCATGCTCTTGGAAAGTAGCACGAAAGTGCACCCAGCCTGTCTTTTCCCCATCCTCTTGGCCTTCCGGCTGCCCGTGGTCCAGCACCTCGAGGCGCTTCCAGCGCGTATCGACCGACAGCCCCATCTCGGTCGGGCACGTATCGGAATGCCAGGTCCTGCGCAAGTAAGCCTCAAGGCCCAGCACAAATGCACTGTAGCGCGAGCGCATCAGCGCCTCGACGGTCTTGGCGCCCGCGCCACGGTGCAAAGGGGCGCAGCATTCCCCATAGGGATCGGCACTGCCACAGGGACAAGGGGCGTCAATCGATAGGGGCGTCGATGGATCAGGAACATCAGGCGTGGTGGTCATGGGCTAGCGGGCTCATGGTCAAGGTGGGGTGGCTGGCAACAGGCCAGTCTAGCAGGTGCCGGCGAATTACCAGTCCAGCGCCTGCTTGACGAAGGGGATGGTCAACTTGCGTTGAGCGGATAGCGATGCCTGATCGAGGGTTTCCAAAGTGCCCAAAAGCTCCCCTAGACGCCTCGGCCCCCGATGCAGGATGTAACGGGCGACCTCGTCCGGCAACTGCATGCCGCGCACCCGGGCGCGCAGCTGGAGGGCCTCGAAACGGCCGGCATCGTCCAGCGGCTTGACGTGGAAGGTCATGCCCCAGGTCAGCCTTGAGGCCAGATCCGGCAGCTTGATATCGAGCTGGCGAGGCGCTGCCGGTGCGGCGATCACCAGCCGCTTGCCGGCATCGCGAAGCCGATTGAAGCAATGAAACAGCGCCTCCTCCCAGCGCTTGCGACCCAGCACCCGGTGCAGGTCATCGATGGCGACCAGATCAAGGCGTTCGCTGTCCTCGAGCATGTGGGGCGGAAAGTGGCCAAGCTCGTCCAGCGGCAGATAGAGCGCACGCTTGTCGCGATCGCTGGCTTCGTGACAGGCCGCCTGCAGCAGATGACTGCAACCGACGCCCTCGCCGCCCCATAAAAATAGAAACGGCTCACCCGTCTCATCGAGCTGGGCACGCAGGGTGCCGACCAGCGTCTCGTTGCCGCTAGGCTGGAAGTTGGCAAAGGTCGCATCGTCGCGCATGCCCACCCCGAGCGGGAGCTGCGCTGCACCGGGCTTCATGAAGCCTCCTCGTCCTGGCGTTCGATGCCATGAGCATCATATAAGGTACTGTTTTTATAGTGTTCGTGGAGATAGCGCAACACTACCATGATCACCGCCGCTACCGGCAGCGCCAGCAGCACCCCCGTAAAGCCGAACAGTTGCCCACCGGCCAGTACGGCGAAGATCACTGCCACCGGGTGCAGACCAATCTTGTCGCCCAGCAGCTTGGGCTGTAGCACCAGGCTCTCAACCAGTTGGCCGGCAGCGAACACCGCCCCCACCCCAAGTAGCGGCAGCAAGCTATCGAACTGGAAGATGGCCACCACGCCGGCCACCGAAATACCGACGATGACGCCGAGATAGGGCACGATACTGACGAGCCCCGACAGTAGGCCAATCAGCACTGCGAAGCGGAGACCAAGCACGGTAAGTCCCAGCGCGTAGATGATGCCCAAGCACAGCATCACGATCAGTTGGCCGCGCAGAAAGGCCGACAGCACCTCGTCGCACTCCTTGGCCAAATGCACGGCCGACGGCTCCCACTGGCGTGGGAGCGACCCATGCAGCTTGGCGGTAAGGCGGTCCCAGTCGAGCAACAGATAGAAAGTCACTACCGGGATCAGTGCCAGATTGCCGACCCAGGCCGCCAAAGCGAGTCCCGAGCGGGAGACCTGCGCCAGCAAGGTGGCGGCGAAGGTGCCGGTTTCCTTCCAGTTGGCCATCAGCGCCTGACGCAGAGCGTCGATGTCGGTACTGAAGTCCTGGCCGGTCAGCGACTGAATCCAGGGCACCAGGTTGGCCTGCAGCCAGTTGAGCATAGCGGGTAGAGATTCGACCAGTTGCCCGAGCTGGCGGCCGAGCACCGGCACCAACAGCAACAGCGCCAGCAGCAAGATGACGCTTAACAGCAGAAACACCAGCGATACCGACAGCCGACGGGACAGACCCCGCGCCTCTAGACGGTCGGCCAGCGGATCTCCCAGGTAGGCAAGTATCATGCTGACGAAAAAGGGCGTCAGGATCGGCTGAAGACTGATGAACAGCCAGATCAAGCCTGCCAGGCCAAGTACTAGCCACCACTGTCTGCGCATTGCATCTCTCCCTGTTCGCGTGTCTCTCCACGGTGCGGCGCGGCCCTCACGATGCTACAATTCCGTTCCACTTTTGCCCCACTTGATGATCGTATTGCGACAGGAAAGCCCATGACCCGCAGCCCGTCGGACTCCTCTTCTACTTCTTCCGCCGATTCCGCCTCGCTGAGCTACAAGGACGCCGGTGTGGACATCGACGCCGGTAACGCCCTGGTCGATCGCATCAAGGGCGTCGCCAAGCGTACCACTCGCCCCGAGGTAATGGGTGGCCTTGGCGGCTTCGGCGCACTCTGCGAGTTGCCTAGCGGCTATCGCCAGCCGGTGCTGGTCTCCGGTACCGACGGCGTCGGCACCAAGCTGCGCCTCGCCATGGATCTCGGCAAACATGACACCATCGGCATCGACCTGGTCGCCATGTGTGTCAACGATCTGGTGGTCGCCGGCGCCGAGCCGCTGTTCTTCCTCGACTACTATGCCACGGGCAAGCTCGATGTGGACATCGCCGCCGACGTGGTAACCGGCATCGGCGAGGGCTGTGCCCAGTCCGGCTGTGCCCTGGTGGGGGGCGAGACCGCCGAAATGCCCGGCATGTACACAGGCAGCGACTACGACCTGGCCGGCTTCTGTGTCGGGGTGGTCGAAAAGGACGAGATTCTCGACGGCAGCCGCGTCGGCGAAGGCGACGTACTGCTCGGCTTGGCCTCATCCGGTCCGCACTCCAACGGCTACTCGCTGATCCGCAAGATTCTCGAGGTCAGCGGCGCAGATCTCGATACCGACATCGACGGCGTGCCGCTGCGCGAGGCGCTGATCGCCCCGACCCGTATCTACGTCAAGTCGCTGCTGTCGCTGATCAAGCAAAGCGGCGTCTCGGTGCATGCGCTGTCACACATCACCGGCGGCGGCCTGTCCGAGAACATCCCGCGGGTGCTGCCCGAGACCCTCGGCGCCCGCATCGACGTCAATGCCTGGACACGTCCGGCGGTTTTCGACTGGCTGCAGGCCCAAGGCAACGTCGACGAGCACGAGATGCACCGGGTGCTGAACTGCGGTATCGGCATGGTGATCGCCGTCTCCGCCGACGACGCCGAGAGTGCCATGGCGCACCTGGGCGCACAGGGCGAGACCGTCTATCGGCTCGGTGAGATCGTCGCGCGCAGCGGCGAGGAAGAACAAGTCAAGCTGGAGAACCTCAAGGCATGAGCGAGGCAACCGACACCCTTAACGGTTTCGAAGCCGAGCAGGCCAGCACGCCTCGAGTGGTAGTGCTGATCTCAGGCAGCGGCAGCAACCTTCAGGCGCTGATCGACGCTCAGTCCTACGACGAGCTGGGCGGCGAGATCGTCGCCGTGGTGTCCAACAAGGCCGATGCCTACGGCCTCAAGCGCGCACGGGATGCCGGCATCGAGGCGGTCGCCCTGCCCCACCGTGAGTACGACAGCCGCGAGGCTTTCGATGGCGCCCTGATCAAGGTGATCGAGCGCCACGAGCCGGATCTGGTGGTGCTGGCTGGCTTCATGCGTATCCTCACGCCGCGCTTCGTGCAGCGCTTCTACGGCCGCATGCTCAACATCCATCCCTCGTTGCTGCCAGCCTATCAGGGCCTGCACACCCATGCCCGGGCACTGGCCGACGGCGTCACCGAGCATGGCGTCAGCGTGCACTTCGTCAGCGAGGAGCTGGACGGCGGCCCGGTCGTGGTTCAAGCGGCCGTCGACGTCACCCCGGAGGACACCGAGGACAGCCTTCAGCAGAAGGTCCAGAGCCGCGAGCACCTGATCTATCCGATCGCGGTACGCTGGTTCCTCGAGGGTCGCCTCACCCTGGGTGCCCAGGGCCCGACCCTGGATGGCACGCCGCTGCCGCCCCAGGGCCTGCGCCTCTCCCACGCCGATGCCGCCGAAGAGCTCGACGAGGACCTGGAAGACGACGACGCCTGACGCCAGAGCCGCGCCCAGACGAAAAAGGCCGCGCCCCTCGGGGCGCGGCCTTCTTGCATCTGGCCAGCCATGACTACCGTCTGGCCAGGGTTTTGCGCTCGCGGTTTACTTGACCTCGATGCCGTGAGCCTGCCGGTCGGCATGGTAAGACGAGCGAACCAGCGGACCGGACGCCACGTGCTTGAAGCCCATCGCCTTGCCCTGCTCGGCGAACCAATCGAAGGTATCCGGGTGCACCCAGCGATCGATCGGCAGGTGGTTCTTGGACGGTTGCATGTACTGCCCCAGGGTCAGCATATCGACGCCATGAGCCCGTAGGTCGCGCATCACCTCGATGACCTGCTCGTCGGTCTCGCCAACGCCGAGCATCAGGCCGGACTTGGTCATGACATCCGGGCGACGCGCTTTGTAGCCCTTGAGCAGATCCAGCGACCACTGGTAATCAGCCCCCGGGCGCACCTTGCGATACAGCGACGGCACGGTCTCCAGGTTGTGGTTGAAGACATCCGGCGGCGTCTGCTCGAGGGTGTCCAGCGCCACTTCCATGCGGCCACGGAAATCCGGCACCAGCACCTCGATCTCGATATCCGGGCTGTCGTTGCGAATCTCGCGAATGCAGTCGGCAAAGTGCTGCGACCCACCGTCACGCAGGTCATCGCGATCTACCGAGGTGACCACCACGTAGTTCAGGCGCATTTCCGCGATCGCCTCGGCGAGCTCCCGCGGCTCTTTCTCGTTGACCGCGTTGGGACGGCCGTGGGCGACGTCACAGAACGGACAGCGGCGGGTGCAGATGTCACCGAGGATCATGAAGGTGGCGGTGCCGCCGTTGAAGCACTCGCCCAGGTTGGGGCAGGAGGCTTCTTCACAGACGGTATGCAGGCCATGCTTGCGCAGCGTCTGCTTGATGCGCGTCACCTCCTGGGAGATCGGCATGCGGACCTTCAGCCAGTCTGGCTTGCGCGGCACGTTGTCGGTGGGAATCACCTTGACCGGAATGCGGGCGACCTTCTCGGCGCCGCGCAGCTTGACGCCACGCTCGACCCTGGCCTTCTTCTTGGCGGCGGCAGCATCGGCGGTGGACGGGGTCACGGGGGTAGCGGTGCTTTCGGTCATGATCAGGATATCCTGCGCTCGTAAACGTTAGGCACTCGCGCTCTGGTCGGAAACCAGAGAAGGCGGCATGCCGGGCTTATCGGTGAGTTGCATGTTGCCAAGCCGCGCGGCCAGACAACGGACCAGGCGATGGGTCTCAGCCTCTAGGTCAGGGGCGTCATCGACCAGGTCGGCGAGTTGGGTCATGGCCATTCCAGCATAGCCACAGGGATTGATACGCCCAAACGGCGACAGATCCATGGCCAGGTTCACAGCCACGCCATGGAAACTGCATCCACGGCGAATGCGCAACCCCAGAGAGGCGATCTTGGCATCACCCACATAGACCCCCGGGGCATCCGGGCGTGCCCTTGCCGCAATACCATGCTCCGCGAGGGCATCGACCACGGCCTCTTCCAGCGCAGTGACCAGGCTGCGTACGCCAAGCTTGGCCCGCTTGACGTCGAGCAACGGATAGATCACCAACTGACCGGGGCCGTGATAGGTCACTTGCCCGCCACGGTCGGTCTCGACCACCGGAATGTCGCCGGGCATCAGCAGGTGCTCGGGGCGCCCTGCCTGCCCCTGTGTGAACACCGGATCATGCTGGACGAGCCAAATCTGGTCGGGCTGGTCGGGCCCGCGATGGTCGGTGAGCTCACGCATGGCCTGCCAGACCGGCAGATAAGGCTGCCGACCGAGCCGATAGACCTCGAGTTCGGCCATCAGATCACCATGTGCACGCGGCCGGAAGCCTTGAGGTCGGCGTGCAGGGCGGCGATTTGCTCGGGACCGGTCGCGGTGATGGTCAGGCGCACCGACTGGAACTTGCCGTTACGGCTGTCCACCAGACGCACGGTCTGTCGATCGAAGGCCGGATCATGGTCTTCGACAATCTTGATTACCAACTCGCTCAACCCGTCGACGGCGTCGCCGACGATCTTAAGTGAATAGTCACAGGGGTATTCGAGTTCGGTGGCGTGAGCTGACGCGGGCGCGCCGGCGAGGCGCATGTCCCGCAGGGACTTGTCGGTCATGAGCGTACTCGACGAATGGTTTGTCCGAGTATTCTACTCAACCTATCCCCCTCAACCAAGAGCGGGCGACCCTGATGGCCGCCCGCTGTCTTGATCACGGCTAATCGCGCTCAGTCGAAAAGACCGCTGATGAAGCGCCGTACACTGTCCAGCAGACGCTTGAAGATGCCGCCCTGATCAATGCTTTCCAGCGCCACCAGCGGACGCTCGCCGATCACCTCGTCACCCAACTTGATTTCCAAAGTGCCAAGGCGCGCCCCTGCTTCTACCGGCGCCTCGATCGATGCCGGCAGGTTCAGGCGCGCTGCCAGCTCTTCGCCACGGCCACGGGGGACCGTCATGCGGACTTCGCGATCGACTCCCAGGCGCAGGTTGTTCTTTTCGCCGCCCCAGATGCGCGGCGAAGCGAGCACGGCGCCTTGCGGATAGAGCTCCATGGTCTCATAGAAACGGAAACCGTAGCTCAACAGCTTCTGAGACTCCTGGGCGCGTGCTTCATCGGAATCGGTGCCCATCACCACCGAGATCAGGCGCATGTCGTCACGCTTGGCCGAGGCCACCAGGCAGTAGCCCGCGGCTTCGGTATGACCGGTCTTCAGGCCATCGACGCTGGAATCGCGCCACAGCAGGCGGTTGCGGTTGGGCTGGCGAATGTCGTTGTAGGTGTACTCCTTCTCGGCGTAGACCTTGTACTGCTCGGGGTAGTCATTAATGATGTGGCGAGCCAGCAGGGCCAGATCGTGCGCCGAGGAATAGTGGTTCTCATGCGGCAGGCCGGTGGCATTGGCGAAATGGGTGTTGACCATTCCCATGCGGTCCGCCTGCTGATTCATCAGGTCGGCGAAAGCGGACTCGCCGCCGGCAATGTGCTCGGCAAGTGCGACGCTTGCATCGTTGCCGGACTGGATGATAACCCCCTGGAGCAGCTGATCGACGCTGACCTGGGAGCCTTCCTGAATGAACATCCGCGAGCCGCCAGTGCGCCAGGCCTTCTCGCTGACCAACACCTGATCGTCGCGATCGATGTTGCCGCGCGACAGCTCGTGCTCGACCAGATAGGCGGTCATCAGCTTGGTCAGGCTGGCCGGCGGCAACCGCTCGTCGGCATTATGACTGACCAGCACTTTGCCGGTGTCGGCATCCATCAGGAGCCAGGAAGAGGCCGCAAGACTCGGCGGCGACGGAATCAGGGTCTGTGGTTGGGGACTGTCGACCTCCTGCGCCTGGAGCGGCAGGGCAAAACACAACAGGCACAGCAGGAGCGCGGACATCAGGCGTTGGCCGAGGCCGGCGCGGAACAGTGAGACTCTCATGACAACATTTCTCGTGGCGTTGAGCGAAGGGAATTAAATGGTACTGCGGCACGCGTCTCAGGTGCCGTCATGAATCACCAGGGCCTGATCGAAGCCTGCACGACGCAGGGCTTCGCGCACCGGTTCAAGGTCCCCGGTAGCGGCCAGCGGGCCCACCTGCACGCGATGCAGGCGAGCGTCACTGGTCACGCGAACCGGCTGGTCGAGCTCGCCCTCCAGACGGGTCTTGAGAGCCTGGGCATTACCCTGAGACCCCAAGGCCGCGACCTGGAGGAAAAGCGAACCGTCGGTGTCGACATTTTCAGCGGCGTCTCGATCAGGCGACGCCGGTTGCACCGGCGCATTGCGACGAGCGGTGGCCGTCGTGCCTGACGTATCGTCGCTTGCCTCCGTCGTCCCGCCGGAGTGGCGAGCTTGCCAGGCCACCGGATCGATCGCCTCGACCCTGACCCGGCCGGTGCCTCGGTCCAAAATATCGAGCCGGGCCGCCGCCGCATAGGACAGGTCGATCTCACGGCTCCCATGGAAGGGGCCCCGGTCGTTGACCCGCACGATCACCTGGCGACCGTTATCCAGGTTGGTGACCCGCACATAGCTCGGTAGCGGCAGGGAGCGGTGGGCCGCTGACATCTCGTACATGTCGTAGATATCGCCGCTGGCGGTGGCATAGCCGTGAAACTTCTTGCCATACCAGGATGCCGTGCCTTCCTGTCGATAGCCCCGCGGGTCGTCGAGTACATGGTAGGTCTTGCCCCAGACCTCGTAGGTCGAACGATTGCCGCCACTGGCGCGAGGCTCAGGGCGCGGCACCGCATCGGGCACATTGGCCACGTCGGGAGGGGTCTCGGGATAGGCATCGCTGGACATGGCGTAGCGGCCGCCGGCGGTACCCGGGTCCGCCGGCGGCGCGGACGAGCTGACCGACTGCACGCTGCCCCCGCCCGCGGCGCAGCCTGCCAGCAGCGCGATGGCCGGCAGCAGTATCCATAATCGCTTCATGCCGACTCCTCCCGGGAAATCGCCTCGGCCAGCTCGCTCACCGCCATGGCGTAGAGGTGGCTATGATTGTAGCGAGTGATCACATAGAAGTTATGCAGGCCAAGCCGGTAGCGATAGGCACCATCGGCCAGATCCAGCGCCAGCGGGATCACCTCGGCGTTGGTTGCCAGACGGTCTGGCGACTCGGCCTCGACCCCCGCCTCGGCCAGAGTTGAGAGTCGGGCATAAGGGGGCCGTATCTGGTTGAAGTCGATCGTCTCCGGTGGCGTCTGGGGGCCGCTGGCCTCGACATAAAGCTCGCCTTCAGGGCGCCAGCCATGTTCGGCGAAGTAGTTGGCCACGCTGCCAATGGCATCGACAGGATTGCGCCACAGATCGCGCACTCCATCGTCGTCGAAGTCGACCGCATAGGCGCGATAGCTGGTGGGAATGAACTGCGGATAGCCCATGGCGCCGGCATAGGAGCCCTTGAGGCTTCCCGGGGCCACGCCGGCCTGGTGAGTAATATCCAGGAAGGCCGCCAGCTCGCCGCGGAAGAAGTCGCCACGCTTGGGGTGATAAAATGCCAGAGTCGCCAGCGAATCCAGCACGCGGTGGCTGCCCGTCACTCGCCCGTAGTCGGTCTCGACGCCAATGATGGCAGCGATCACCGGCGCCGGCACACCATATTCGGCCTCGGCACGCGCAAACGCGTCGCGATGCTCGGCGATAAAGGCCGCACCGCGCTCGATGCGGGCGGGCTTGAGGAAAATGGCACGATACTGATCCCAGCGCAGATGACGTTCGGCGGCACCCGCCATGGCGTCCAGCACTGACTGCCGGTAGCCGGCGCCGCTCAGCGCATCAGTCAGCCAGGCCCGTTCGATGCCCTGCTCCGCCAGCTCATCGACCAGTGCCGCCACCTTGGGGTGCGAGGAAGGATCGAAACGCTCATCGTATTGGCTGTCGGTGGCACTCGCTGACTGGGTACACAGGCCCAGCCCGAGCCAGGCGATGAGGGGCAACAGCTTCCTTGTCGTACGTCCTGCAATCATCGATCAGGGCTCTCCGTGGTCAATGCCCCCTAACGGGGCAACAACCGCCGATGGGAATGAATGGACATGAGAATACCGAAACCGGCCATCAAGGTCACGCTGGAGGTCCCGCCGAAACTGACCAACGGCAGCGGCACGCCCACCACCGGCAGAATACCGCTGACCATGCCCACATTGACGAACACATAGATGAAGAAGGTCAAAATGATACTGCCCGCCAGCAGGCGCCCGAAGCTGTCCTGAGCGCCATTGGAGAGCCATAGGCCCCGAGCGACGATAAGCAGGTACAGGCACAGCACCAGCAGCATGCCCACCAAGCCAAATTCCTCGCCAAGCACCGCGACGATGAAGTCGGTATGGCGCTCGGGCAAGAATTCGAGCTGGGACTGCGTACCCTCCAGCCAGCCCTTGCCGAACAAGCCGCCACTGCCAATGGCAGTGGTGGACTGGATAATGTTCCAGCCAGCACCCAGCGGATCGCTCTCGGGGTTGAGGAAGGTCAGCACGCGCTGGCGCTGATAGTCATGCATGTTCATCCACAGCAGCGGCAGGGCTGACGCGATCAATACGCTGAAGAAGGCGATGAAACGCCAGGACAACCCGGCCAGCAACACCACGAACACCGCTGCCGTCGCCACCAGCAGCGAGGTACCGAGATCCGGCTGCCGAGCGATCAGCACTACGGGTAGCGCAAGGATCAGCGCACAGACCAACAAATCCGGCAGTCGAGGTGGCAGCTGACGTCGTCCCAGATAAGCGGCGAGCATCATCGGCATGGCCAGCTTCATCAATTCCGAGGGCTGAAAGCGCATCACCCCGGGGATGATCAGCCAGCGCTTGGCCCCCATGCCGACATCTCCCATCACCTCCACTGCTATCAACATCAGCAGGGTCCCGCCATAGGCCAGTGGCGCCCAGCGCATCAGGGTCACGGGCGACAGCTGGGCCAGTACGAACATTACCACCAGGGCCACGCCGAGGCGCATGGCCTGCGCCTCTACCACGATCATACTCTGCCCGCTGGCACTGTAGAGCACCACCAATCCGGCCCCCATCAGCACCAGCAGCAACAGCAGTAACCAGGGGTCGAGATGCACACGCATCCATAGGCTCTCGCGCCGCGACATGCCACTCTGAGGCGGCCTGACGGGACGGGCGCGCAAAGACCGGGTCAGATCACCAAGCGCCGTCATCCGTCATCTCCCTGGGTGTCATCGTCAGCGTCTTTATCGTCGTTGCCCAATAGCCAGGCATCCGCCATGTCACGTGCCAGGTAAGATGCATGACTGCTGCCCCCGCCGGCGTTCTCGATAACCACCGAGATCGCGATCTGCGGATCATCCACCGGCGCAAAGGCGATAAACAGCGCATGGTCACGCAGCCGTTCGGCGAGTTCATCGGCGTTGTACTTTTCGTCCTGACCCAGCGAAAACACCTGCGCCGTCCCTGACTTGCCACCCATCCGATACTCAAGGCCCTCGCCGGCGCGACGCGCCGTACCCTCGCGTCCCGAGAGCACGTTCTCCATACCGGCGTAGATGTCATCCCACCACTCGGCCTTGGCGATGGTGATGTCATCCTTGGTACCTGGAAGATCGACCGGCACCTCTTCGTCACCGATGCTTTTGGCCAGTCGAGGTTTTACCCAGTGGCCGCGGTTCGCCAACACGGCCGTGGCCGTTGCCAGTTGAAGCGGCGTGACCTGCAGATAGCCTTGCCCGATCCCCACCGACAGGGTCTCGCCGGGATACCAGGGCTGGTTGAAGCGTTCTCGCTTCCATTCGCGCGAGGGCATCAAGCCGGTGCTCTCGCCATAGACGTCCTGAGTGACGTGCTCACCGAAGCCGAATTGATGCATATGCTCGCTGATGGCATCGATGCCCAGCTCATGGGCCAGGCTATAGAAATAGGTGTTATTGGACACCGTGATGGCGCGCTCCATGTCGACCTTGCCATGGCCCCAGCGCAGCCAGTTGCGATAGCGTCGCGAATCGTTGGGCAACTGGTAATAGCCAGGATCATAGATGGTATCGCTGGGCGTGATCTCGCCCTCGACCAGACCAGACAACGCCATGAACGGCTTGATCGTCGAGCCCGCCGGATAGTGGCCGCGAGCAGCGCGATTGAACAACGGCAAGTCAATATCGTTCTGCAGCGCCCGGTAGGACGCCACATCGATGCCGGTCACGAATTGGTTGCTGTCGAACCCGGGCGTCGAGACCATGGCAAGAATCTCGCCGGTCTTCGGGGCAATGGCCACGATCGAACCGCGCCGCCCATCCATCAGGTCTACGGCGAGGGACTGCAAATCCTTGTCGATGGTCAGGGTCAGATTCTTTCCTGGCACGGGGTCGGTGCGGCCCAGTTCGCGCAGCACCCGCCCCCGAGCATTGGTCTCGACCTTGCGCAGCCCCGCCTGGCCGTGAAGCTCGTCCTCGTAGTAACGCTCCACCCCGGTCTTGCCGACGAAGTGGGTACCGGCGTAGTTGCCGGGGTCCAGCTGTTTGAGCTCTTGTGCATTGATGCGCCCGACAAAACCCAGCGCATGAGACATGATCTCGGCATCCGGATAATAGCGCAGCAACTGTGCCTCGACCTCGACACCTGGCAGCCGATAGCGATTAACGGCGAGCTTGGCGATCTGCTCCTCGCTGAGGTCACTCATCAACAATGCCGGCTGGAAGGGTCGCTGGCGCTGCCGGGAGCGCTCGCGAAACGCCTCGATCTCGGCGTCAGGCAGATCGAGAAGATCGATCAGCAGTTCCAGGGAGGCATCGATGTCATCGACCCGCTCGCGCACCAGGGTAAGGTTGTAGGTTGGACGATTCTCGGCCAGAAGTTCGCCGTTACGGTCATAGATGAGGCCACGGGTGGGTGGCAGGGGCTCGACCCGCACCCGGTTGTTCTCCGAGCGCGTGATGTAGACATCATGCTGAACCACCTGCAGATAAACGAGCCGCGCCATCAAGGCACCGGTGAGCAGAACCACCAGGCAAGCCGCGACCAGCGAGCGGACACGGAAGGTATGCATTTCCTGACGGGCATTCTTCAGCGCCTGACGATGCTTACGCATGAGGAACTCTCGCGGATTCCGACAACATCAAAACGATCACTCTCCACGGGAGCGACAGGCCCTAGGGCTTAGACGACTCAACGGTGATAAGGGTGGCCGACCAGCAGGGTCCAGGCCCGATAGAGCTGCTCGGCCAGCAGAATACGCACCAGCGGATGCGGCAGCGTCAGCGGTGACAGCGACCAGCGCTGGTGGGCGCTCGCCGAGAGCTTGGGTTCCAAGCCTTCAGGCCCACCGATCAGCAGGGCCACGTCACGTCCTTCCAGGCGCCACTGGTCAGCCTCTTGGGCCAACTGTTCAGTACTCCAGGGCCTGCCACCCACTTCCAGCGCGACAAGCTGCTCGTTGCCGCGCAGCTTGTCGCGCATCCGCTCGCCTTCAAGGGCAATGGCTCGCGCCGTATCGGCGTTCTTGCCCCGAGCGCCGGGGGCTATCTCGTGTATTTCCAGGGCGAAGTCTCGGGGCAGGCGCTTGCGATACTCCTCAACGCCTTTCTCCACCCAGTCAGGCATGCGCGTGCCGACCGCCAGCACGCGCAGCTTCACGCCTGGCCTCCGCCTTGACGCTCATGAGCGCCTTCGCGGGGCAACTCGGTCCACAGCCGTTCGAGGTCATAGAGGTCACGGGTTTCGGGAAGCATCACGTGCACCACCAGGTCGCCCAGATCGACCAGCACCCAGTCGGCACCGCTATGGCCTTCAACGCCGAGCGGCATGACGTCATGTTCCTTGACGGCCTCGACCACGTTATTGGCCAGCGCCGCCACGTGACGGCTGGATGTACCGCTCACAATCAGCATCTGATCGGTCACATCAGTCAAATCGGATACGTCTAGCGTGGTGATGTCCTGGCCCTTCAGTGACTCCAGGGCATCAATGACCAGGGGTTTCAAAACGTCGATGTGCATATCGCCTCATTCATGAATGCATGGTTCGACGCCTATTCTACCCGTTTGAGACCCAGGCGACAGCGCCTCATGCATCGCGATATAACCCGCCCCGAGCGATATGCGAGAGCACCGCCTCGGGCAGCAGGTAGCGCACGCTCTCTCCTCTCCCCAGCCAACGACGGATAGCGGTGGCGGACACCGCCAAACGACTGGGCAGCGCCAGTTGCATGAGACGGCCCTGCGGCGTTTCAAACAGCGCCTCGGGGCTCTGGACCTCGCGACCGGCGATGAGTTCCTGAAGGGCTGGCGGCAAGGGAGCTGTGTGATCGGGCCGAGCGATGACCACCACATGCGCCTGGGCGAAAAGCGCCTCGGGGTCATGCCAATCGGCAAGCTTCAGGAAGGCATCGTGGCCAACGACCATCGACAGTCGCGCCTCGCGCCCGTATTCCTCGCGCAGACTTTGAAGGGTATCGGCAGAATAGGAAGGCCCCTTACGCCTGAGCTCACGGTCGTCGGCATAGAGCCCTGGCGTGTCGCCAATACCGGCACGCAGCATCGCCAGGCGCTCGGCACTGGAAACACCAGGCGCCGCCCGGTGGGGCGGCACATGGGCCGGAATCATGTGCACGCGATCCAGCCCCAACTGCATGCGCAGCTCGACGGCGCTGCGCAGATGGCCCAAGTGCACCGGATCGAAGGTGCCGCCGAGCATCGCCACACGAGGCGGGCGACTCATCGCGCCGGCCGATGGACTCTCCTCAGCCTCGCACATGACCATCGCCCATCACTACGTACTTGCGAGTCGTCAGCCCCTCGAGACCCACCGGGCCGCGGGCATGCAACTTGTCGGTGGAGATGCCGATCTCGGCTCCCAGACCATACTCGACACCATCGGCAAAGCGGGTCGAGGCGTTGACGATCACCGAACTGGAATCGACCTCGGCCAGAAAGCGGCGCGCCAGGCCGTAGTGCTCGGTGATGATGGCATCGGTGTGATGAGAGCCGTAATGGCCGATATGATCCATCGCCGCCTCAATGCCGTCGACCACCCGAATCGCCAATACCGGCGCCAGATACTCGGCATGCCAGTCGGCCTCCTCGGCCGGCACCACCTGGGGTAGCAAGGCCTGGGTTCGCGGGCAGCCGCGCAACTCGACCCCGTGCTCGGCATAGGCCGCGGCGAGCCGCGGCAGCAGCACCTCGGCAACCGGCGCGTCCAACAGCAGGGTCTCCATGGTGTTGCAGGTACCATAGCGCTGGGTCTTGGCATTGACCGCGATCGCCAGCGCCTTGTCCAGATCGGCCGTGGCGTCGACATAGACGTGACAAACGCCGTCAAGGTGCTTGATGACCGGCACCCGTGCCTCGCGCGTGATGCGCTCGATCAACGACTTGCCGCCGCGAGGAATGATCACATCGACGTGCTCGGGCATGGCGATAAGACGCCCTACCGCGGCGCGATCCGTGGTCGCCACCACCTGCACGGCCGCCGCCGGCAGTCCGGCCTCGGCAAGGCCGGCGGCAATGCAACGCGCCAGGGCAGCAT
This sequence comes from Onishia taeanensis, assembly GCF_013349955.1. Taxonomy (GTDB): domain Bacteria; phylum Pseudomonadota; class Gammaproteobacteria; order Pseudomonadales; family Halomonadaceae; genus Onishia; species Onishia taeanensis_B. The sequence goes on from NZ_JABVXC010000011.1 coordinate 69,728, forward strand.
TGCTGTCTCGGGCCTCGGAGCCACCACGCAGAATGCAGGCATTGCCAGACTTGAGACACAGACTGGCCGCTTCCAGGGTGACGTTGGGCCGAGACTCGTAGATGATCCCGATCACGCCCAGAGGCACCCGCATCTGGCCAACCTGAATACCACTGGGCCGCGCCCGCAAGCCATCGATTTCACCGACAGGATCGGGCAGCCCGGCGACCTGCTCCAGGCCGCTGATCATCGCGTCGACACGCGCATCATCAAGCGCCAATCGATCCAAGAGGGCATCATCGAGACCCGCTTCCCGTCCGCGCAGCAAATCCTGTTGATTCGCCTCGAGAACGCTGACGCGCGACTCATCGAGGTGTCGAGCCATCGCCAACAGTGCCGAATTCTTGCTAGCCGTAGTGCAACGCCGCATCATGGCGGCAGCGACGCTGGCCTGCTGACCCAACTGCGTCACGTAGGCGTCGACGTCGCCGGTCGGCGCCATGTCGCCATTGCCGACGACGGCCTCTGAGTAGTGTGCTGACATGCGAAACGAAAACTCCTCGTAGGCGGCTCCAGGGCCGGTATCATCATGCAATATTGCGCAAGGGAAACAATATAAGGCCCATGGGAAGCAAGTACAAAGTCGGCCCACTGCAAGCGGCTATGCTGGGATGCGCCCTCCTTTTCATTCTGCTCGCGCTGTCGGCCCCCATGCTGCCCAGCGGCATGCTTCTGGCGCTCGCAGGACTTTGGCTGACAGGCTCCGCCCTGACGCTGAAGTGCAGTGTCCGCTGGCCGTCCAGCGTTCCTTGGCAACTGCTCCCCAGTTTCTTGCTGGCAGGCCTTTACAATGTCGATACCCAGCATCAGGCCATCTGGCTGTGGTGCTTCGCCCTGTTGCTGATGCTGCCGCAGCCTGCCTGGTTGATGATCCTGCATAGCCTGGTGGCGGGTTATGCTGTCTGGCAGGTGCAAGCCTACCTCAACGTAGGCCAGACGCTGCTGGTTGCCATGTTGCTCGTTGGCCTTATGCTATTGGGTCTCGCCCGCGCCCGCGAGGTACAGTCCGCCTGGCTGCGGATCGGCAGGCGGCGGCGACTGATACCCGGCGCCCCCCTGTGGTCGGCTCATCAGTTGGGGGAAGACCTGACTCGCGAAATCATTCGCAGCGAACGTGAAGGGTCATACGCCGAACTGGTGCTTTTACGCACCCAGGCCCGGCAGTTCTGGCCATTGATGAGCAAGCTCAGCCAACGCCTAAACGACTACGAGGCCTGTTACAAACTCGACAACCGCACCCTGGCCACTGTGCTGATCAGCCGCGATCTCGAACAGGCTCGCGCGCGACGCAAGACCCTGCTCGATGGCATGCCCACCCCGCTGCGCAGCCGGATTGTCACCCTGGCTCAACCGCTGACCCTGGCCAGCGAATATCAGGCCCTCCGAGACCAGCGCCAGCCACTGGTCATCATAGAAGAGGGGTAGCGCCATGAAACAAGACAGCTTGCCTAACTCGGGGCTCTACACCTTTTTTCACGCCTGGGTCACCCTACTGACCGCAGGTGCGGCTCTGTGGCATTACCAGATGGGCCACTTCGACCGGATCCTATTACCGGCGGCACTGAGCATGGCCCTGCTGACCGCCACGCTGATGAGCCTGGGCACACCCTCGACGCGGCGTGCCGCGGCCATCATCACCCTGCTGTCAAGCTATCTGCTCTGCGCTGAATTGCTGCGCCACGGGGAGACGCCTGACATGCTCTGGCTGGGCTTTCCTCCAGTACTCACGACGCTGCTACTGTCTATGCGGAATGCCCTGTGCATCAACTTGCTGATGGCCCCGGTCTGGCTGCTGCTCAATGGCCACTGGCCGTCTCTCATCGCGCCCCTGTCCTACCTGGCAGTCAGCCTGGTCTGCGCCCTGGCTCGTTGGGAAATGATGCGTCAACTGACGCTCGACAAGCTGACCTCGCCCCATGACCCTGAGTGCGACGCCCTGTCCAGCGACATGATCGCTGAGCGCCTGCCTCAGGAGCACAAACGTGCCACCGCGCTCGGTCGCCGCCTCAGCGTACTGGTGATCCATCTGCCGCAGCTTGAAATGGCCCACGAACAGTTTGGCGCTCGACTGCGTCTTGAGCTGCTGCAGCGCTTCTGCCAGGCGGCTCGCCGCAGTTGCCGACTCGACGATACACTCGGCCGCACCGGCGAATCCCTGTTATGGATGCTGCTGCCCGGCACCGACGAAAACGATGCGCTGATGACACGCAACCGACTGCTGACCACGCTCAATGACACCGCGATCAGCGAAACCGGTCATCTCAGCGCCATGGTGGTCGCCTGCACCCTGCACCCGGGCGAGAGCCTGTCGGCCTTCGAGCAGCGTCTACGCATCAAGGAACGCGCCCTAATGGACAGTACGCCATGAGCCTCGTCGACTGGCTGTATCAGCTCACCCCTTCGCCGCCGTTACTGCTATTGGGCATCGCCGTCATTTCCCTGGTGGAGAGCCTGGCTGTCATCGGACTGGTCGTGCCCGGCGTAGTGCTGATCACTGCCGCTGCCTCTCTGGCCGGGAATCAGCAGCTGGCGATCCCACTGGTACTGCTGGCGGCCTTTCTTGGCGCCGTGGCGGGAGATGCCCTGAGTTTTGCCCTGGGCTACACCCAGCGTGACCGCGTGCCCAGGCTATGGCCCTTCTCCCGCCACCCGGAGTGGCTCGCACACGGTGCGCGCTTCTTTCAGCGCCATGGCACCCTGTCAGTGGTATTCGGCCGTTTCGCCGGCCCGGTGCGTCCGATTGTGCCGATGATCGCCGGCATGATGCACATGCGTCCCTTTACCTTTGCTTGGGCTAACATCGGCTCGGCGCTGGTTTGGGCACCGGCCTATGTGCTGCCGGGCTATCTCTTGGGACGCACCTGGAAACAGCTGCTGGACCTGCCTGTAGGCAGCGATAAGTGGCTGGTTCTGCTCGCCGTCGCCACCGGCCTAGCAGCACTGGCTTTTTCCTGGCTGCGTCACCAGTTGGCCAAGGAGGGCTGGCTCTACCGGCAGCTGGCCGGACTGGCCCTTGCGCGCCCCTGGAGTCGCCGGCTATGGCAGCGGCTAGGCTCAAAACCTCACGGCGAGATTCCGCTGGCCTCGCTGAGCCTGCTGGTGCTTTCTTCCACCGGGCTCTGCCTGTGGACCCTGGCCGTCCTGGAGTCCCACGGACCGCTGGTCATGGACGAACAAATTCGCGCCCTGATGGCCGCCATCGAATCGCCCTGGCTGACGCGGCTGGCCGAGGGGATGGCCAAAATCGGCGATGCAGCCGGTATTGTTGCGCTCTGCCTGCCCTGGGCCGGGTGGCTGCTGGCAAGGCAGCATACGACGACCCTGGTGCATTTGGCCGCAGGGCTTGCCGGCATGGCCATGGCCAACACCCTGCTCAAGCATCTGATCGGGCGCATGCGGCCCGAGGCCCCGGCCTACCTGGCCGATTCGGCGTCCTACCCTAGCGCCCATACCTCGACATCGGTGCTGTTGTTTGGCCTCACGGCTGCCTTCTTCGCTCAGGAGTTCACCTCCCAGCGCCGCCATATGGCCTACTGGCTGGCGATTCTCGCCTGTCTGCCAATGGCGCTGTCGCGGCTGGTGCTGGACGTGCACTGGGCCAGCGACCTGATCGGTGGCGTACTGCTTGGCCTGACGGGCTGTGCCATGGTCAACATCAGCTACCATCGTACGCCTCACCGCCCGATGAACGACGCACCGTGGCTTCGCCTTGCCCTGGCGTCGCTGGCGCTGCTGGTGATTCGGCTTATCTGGCTGCCCCCGATCTAGGATGCCGACCATTCCGGGCGAAACCCCAAACTCAACCTCTGGCCCGAATCTACAGCCAAACCCAATCGCCAGATCCGCTTAGCCCAGCGCCAGCCAGACACCAACGCCGATCATCAGCGTCCCGGCCAGGCGATTGAGCAGCCGCACGCGCCCGGCGCTGCCAAGCAGCCTCCCGGCGCCGCGACCGCCAGCGGCATACAGCATCAGACAGACGAACTCGATGGCCAGGATCATCGTTACCAGCACCATGAGCTGCGACGCCAACGGACGGCTGGCATCGAGAAACGGCGGCAGCAGAGCCACGAAAAAGGCCCACCCCTTGGGGTTGGCAATGGCGGTCACGAATCCCTGCATCATCAGTGTCCGGCGTCCAACCGCTTGCTGCTCGCCGGAGAGCTCGGGGATCGCCATGCGCCCCCGTTCGCGCCACATCATGATGCCCAGGTAGGCCAGATAGGCACCACCGAGCCACTTGAAGGCGGTGAACAGCGCCGGCTGGGCCAGCATCAGCGTCGCCACCCCTGCCCCGGCGGATACCGCCACCAAAGCAACGCCGGTGAGTTCGCCAAGCATCATCCATAGCGCGCGGCGCACGCCCTGCGTCATCCCCAGCACCATCGCCAGGGTCATGCACATGCCCGGCGTCAGTGACACCAGAAAAAAGGTCGGCACGAATACCGACAATGTGACCGCTGCCATTATGCTTCCTCCTTGAAATAGCTCACAAACTACTCTCCCCAGCGGGGCATCAACCGGTGCTCGATGCCTAGCTGGTTGAGAATCCTGGCGACGATAAAGTCGACCAGGTCGTCAATACTGGTCGGCTGATGATAGAAGCCAGGCGCCGCCGGCAGGATCACCGCGCCCATGCGGGTCAGACTCAGCATGTGCTCAAGATGGATCGCCGAGAACGGCGTTTCCCGCGGCACCAACACCAGGGTGCGGCGCTCCTTAAGGGCCACGTCTGCGGCCCGCTCGATCAAATTATTGCTGGCACCGCAAGCAATCGCGGACAACGACCCAGTGGAGCACGGACACACCACCATTGCCGAAGGCGCCCCAGACCCCGAGGCCACCGGTGCCATCCAATCCTCCCGGGCAAAGCAGCGAATCTGCCCCGGGCGCGCCCCACTGCGCGACGACAGCGCTTCTGTCAGCCGCTCCGGCTGTGCCGGCAGCTTGACGTCGGTCTCGGTGGCGATCACCAGATGAGCCGCCTTGGAGATCATCACCCAAACTTCATGGTTCGCCGCCACCAGCGCCTCGATCAGGCGCAGGCCGTACTGGGCCCCTGAGGCACCGGTCAGCGCCACGCTGACCGGAAAGGCAAAGCCCTCGGTCGCCGATCCTGGCGACGATGGCTGAGGCGATAGCTGAGATTCAGCCATGAGCCACCTCCAAGGCGGCAAGCAGCCGCTCGTGAATACCGCCGAAGCCACCGTTGGACATTGCCACGATGCGATCACCCGGCCTGGCCTCGGCCACTATTGCTGCGACCAGCGCATCGAGGTCATCGACTACCTGCGAGGCCACTGGGCTCGCCGCCACCACCTCGCCAAGAGACCAGTCGAGCCCTGCGGGCTGGTACCACCAGACCGCGTCGGCCGCCGCTACACTCTCGGCCAGGCGGGCACGCAGGGTGCCGAGCCGCATGGTGTTGGAGCGGGGTTCGATCACCGCCAGCAGGCGACCATCACCAGCGGCCTCGAGGCCGCCAAGCGTCGCGGCAATGGCAGTAGGATGATGGGCGAAGTCATCGATGACACGAATCCCGGCGATCTCGCCGCGCAGCTCCTGGCGGCGCCGCGGACTCTCGAAGCGCGCTAGCGCCGCTGCACCCTCCTCTAGACCGACGCCGAGGCAGCGGGCGGCGGCCAGCGCGGCCAGGGCATTGCGAGCGTTATACTCGCCGCTCAGGCCGTAGTGCACCATCGCTTCCTCGCCCCCTCCTTCATCGGCATGCTGCACACGAAAATGATGGGCATCGGCCGCCTCCAGGCTAAGCCGCCAGTCACTCTCAACGTCGGTCCCGAAGCGGCTGACCGGCGTCCAGGCGCCCTGTGCCAGCACCCGATCCAGTGCCGGCTCACCGTCCGCCACCAGTAGCGCGCCGTCGCCGGGCACGGTGCGCACCAAATGATGAAACTGGCGCTCGATGGCCGCGAGATCCGGGAAGATATCGGCGTGATCGAACTCAAGGTTATTGAGTACCGCGATCTCCGGGCGGTAGTGCACGAACTTGGAGCGCTTGTCGAAGAAGGCGGTATCATATTCGTCGGCTTCCACCACGAAGGGCGCACCCTCCCCGCCGAGGCGCGCCGAGACACCGAAATTGCGCGGCACCCCACCGATCAGAAAGCCGGGCTCGAGACCCGCCGCCTCGAGCAGCCAGGCGGTCAGGCTCGCCGTGGTGGTCTTGCCGTGGGTACCGGCCACGGCGATCACCCGCCGTCCGGGCAAGACATGCTCGGCGAGCCACTGGGGGCCTGAAATGTAGGGCAGCCGAGCCTCGAGCACCGCTTCCACCTCCGGATTGCCCCGGGAGAGGGCGTTGCCGATGATGACCAGATCCGGGCGCGAGGCGAGATTGGCTGCACCATAGCCGTCCTGCAGGGTAATCCCCGCAGCCTCAAGCTGGGTGCTCATCGGCGGATAGACGTTGGCATCCGAGCCACTGACCCGATGGCCAAGCTCACGGGCCAGCAGTGCCAGGCTGCCCATGAAGGTACCGCAGATTCCAAGGATATGTACGTGCATCGCGTGCCTCCTGCCAGGGTGGCAGGCAGACTAGCATGGCGCCCTCGCCGCCTCCATCCTGGTGCCTGTCAGCGCCCCCGGCGGGTGCAGGGCGCCTCACTTTGGGCTACTATGGCGACCTGACAATTCGTCCCTTCGATGACCCGCTTTCCAGGAGCTCAGCAGCCCCATGGCCCAGCACAACGCCTTCTATGCCCAGTCCGGCGGCGTCACCGCCGTCATCAATGCCAGCGCCTGCGGCGTGATTGAAGCGTGCCGTCGCCACGACGACAAGATCGGCAAAGTCTATGCCGGCCACAACGGCATCATCGGCGCCCTGACCGAAGACCTGATCGATGTGTCTCAAGAGTCCGACGAGACCATCGCTGCACTGCGCCACACCCCAGGCGGCGCCTTCGGCTCCTGCCGTTACAAGCTCAAGGACATCGAGACTCACCGCGCCCAGTACGAACGGCTGATCGAAGTCTTCAAGGCTCACGACATCCGCTACTTCTTCTATAACGGCGGCGGCGACAGCGCCGATACCTGCCTCAAGGTTTCTCAGCTGTCGGAAAAGCTCGGCTACCCGCTGACCGCTATCCACGTGCCCAAGACCGTCGATAACGACCTGCCGATCACCGACAATTCGCCAGGCTTCGGCAGCGTGGCCAAGTACATCGCCACCTCGACCCTCGAGACGTCGCTGGACATCGCCTCGATGTGCGCCACGTCCACCAAGGTCTTCGTGCTCGAGGTCATGGGCCGCCATGCCGGCTGGATCGCCGCGGCCGGCGCCCTGGCCGGTGAAGGTGAAGGCGAGCCGCCCCACCTGGTGATCTTCCCCGAGGTCGCCTTCGACCGTAAGGCGGTGATGGCGCGGGTCGAGGAAGCGGTCAAGCACTATGGCTACTGCGTGATCGTGGTCTCCGAAGGGGCCCGCTATGAGGACGGCACCTTCCTGGCCGACTCCGGCAATACCGATGCCTTCGGCCACCGCCAACTGGGCGGTGTGGCGCCGACGCTGGCCGGCATGGTCAAGCAGGACCTGGGCTACAAGTACCACTGGGCGGTCGCCGACTATCTGCAGCGCGCCGCACGCCATCTGGCGTCCAAGACCGACGTCGACCAGGCCTACGCCGTCGGCGAGAAAGCAGTGGAGCTTGCCGTGGCCGGCGAGAACGCCATGATGCCGACCATCGACCGGGTCAGCGATACGCCCTATGCCTGGGAGATCGGCGCCGCGCCGCTGAGCGAGATCGCCAACCGCGAGAAATTCATGCCCAAGGATTTCATCCGCGAGGACGGTTTCGGCATCACCGAGGCCTGCCGCCGCTACCTGTCGCCGCTGATCCAGGGCGAAGATTTCCCGCCGTTCGACAACGGCCTGCCGCGAGTGGCACGCCTCAAGCTCGAACGCGTCGAGCGCAAACTGCCTGTCTTTACTCTGTAAGCATCATGGCGCCGGGCATTCGCCCGACGACAGCCGATGATCAACACGAAAACGCCCCGGTTTGACGGGGCGTTTTGGTGTGCCTGCTGGGGCGCTTTTGGGCGCCAACCGGAGCGGGTGGCTTTAGCGCATCAGCCAGGAGATCACCAGCAGCGCCAGCAACAGCCCCGCCATCCCCTGCCAGAAGCGATTGGAGACCGATGACGTCGCCTTGGCGGCCTCGCCCTTGTTGCGAGGCTCCCGCAGCGCGACCACCAACTCCGAAAGGCGACGGAAGCGCAGCGCCCGCTGCGGATCAAGGGCCCGGCGCAGGGCGTCATCCAATGCCTGAGGCACCTCGGGATTCAACGCACGGGCACTCTTGTAGCTCAGCTGCTCCAGATCCGTGTGGCTTCGCAACTGATGCGGCGGCATATCGTAGGGTAGCCCGCCGGTGACCAGCCAATAGACCGTCGAGGCCAGAGCATACTGATCGCTGCGCCGGCCCACGTCGTCATCCAGCGCGTATTCCGGCGCACTGTGCTCGGTAAGGCCTAGCTGACGCGCCAGCTCCCGTGAATGTTTATGACCGTCGCCTTCCCGCAGCCGGCAGGCACTGAAGTCGGCAAGCACCACCTGCCCGTGGGTATCTACCAGCACGTTGTCGGGGTGAATCTGCTGATGGAGCAGGTCACGGCGATGCAGCGCCTGCACCGCCTTGGCCAGCTGACGCGCGATGTCCAAACGCTGAGAAAGGCTCGCTTGAGGGTGGCGCCGTGCCCAATCAGAGAGCCGCTCGCCCTCGATCAGGTTCATCAAATAATACAGATGGGTGCGCGGTCGCGACGGCTCCATGATGCGCGCCACGAAAGGCGACCTGACGCGCTCGACCACCCACTGTTGCAGCAGGAAGTGTTCGAGATAGGCATTGCGGCTGGACAGCTCGGGGCTGGGTGCCTTCATGACCATTTCCCGACGACTGACCGGGTCAAAGACCCGATAGACCCGCGACTGAGCCGTGCGCGACAGCACGCCTCGCACCTCGAGACCATCCAGACGCTGCCCAACGCTGAGCTCCGCCGGCACCGGCAGGTCGCCATACAGCTTGTCCGGGGCCTCGGTCTCGTCTTCCGGGAGGCGATCGACACGAACCAGCTGGAAACAGAACTGTTCGCCTCCGTAGCCCCGCTCCTGGGCACGCTCCAGTGCGGTAGCGGCCAAGCGCTCGCAGGCGGCATCCAGATCGCTTGCATCCTCGCGAATCAACTGCACGTAGTCGGAAGGCATCAGGGTGCCGCGCACGGCCGGGGTGGTGAACAGGAAGATATCGCCCTGTTTCAGCGGCATGGTGATGTAGTCGATATCCAGGTTGCCATCCATGCCCAGGGCGCGGGAGGGATAGCGATACCCGCCCAGGTCCGTCACATGGTCACGAGAGAGCTGCTCGAACTCGGCCCCGCGCAGGCGAAAGACCAGCGTATCGCCCATATGGAAAAGATGCGCCTCACGGCCGCGATAGATCATCGCCGACAGCGAGCAGACATAGCTGCCGCCGCTGACATGGCCGCTCTGGCTGTGGCACCAGCCGTTGAGCGCCCTTAGCACCCGCGTCGCCGAGGTCTTGATATCCCAATGCTCGGGAGTGGAAATATAGTCGGCAAGAAAGCCCCGCACGCTGAGCTCGCCGGCCTGATGGGCAATCGCGTTACGCGAATTCGAGTCGCTGATCAGTGCACAGGCCCCCTTCAGTGCCAACAACCGTGGCTCGGGAATGCGCACCGACATTGAACTGCGGTGACGACGACGCTCCGGCGCCACGAAGGCCTGCCCCACGCTCAGCGCTAACTCGGAATCCACCTGTCTGTCTCCTTGATCCGGCGGTCATACCCCCTCCTCTATTGGAGGCTGGGCCTATCATACACACTCAAAGGCCCTCTCGGAGCCCATAACGGCCTTGGTTGCATTGGTAATCGCGCCGCGCAGTTCGTATAATTCGCCAGACTTAACAGGCAACGATTACTGCCAACCCAAGGACGCGACGATGAGCTTCGACAAGATTCCCGCCGGCAAAGATCTCCCCAACGACATCTACGTCGCCATCGAGATTCCTGCCAACCATGCGCCGATCAAGTATGAAATCGATAAGGACCTCGATGCCCTGCTGGTCGACCGCTTCATGGCCACACCGATGTTCTACCCGGCCAACTATGGCTATATCCCGGACACCCTGGCCGACGACGGCGATGCACTGGATGCACTGGTGGTAACCCCCTACCCGGTGCAACCCGGCAGCGTGATCCGCGCGCGCCCGGTTGGCATCCTGAACATGACCGACGAAGCCGGCGAAGACGCCAAGCTGGTCTGCGTGCCGCACCAGAAGCTCACTGCCCTGTACGATGACATCGAGGAAGTCACCGACCTGCCCGAGCTGCTGCGTCAGCAGATCGCTCACTTCTTCGAGAACTACAAGGATCTCGAGAAAGGCAAATGGGTCAAGGTGGAATCCTGGGACGGCGCCGACGCCGCTCGCAAGGCCATCGAAAAGGCCGCTGCCGCCTACGCAAAAGCCTGAAGCGATCCGCGCGTCGTTCAGTGGAATCGTTCAGTGGACGGGCGAACGCCTAGGTAACGAGCCAAATCGTTACGCAGCCAGGTAAGAAACTCGTGCCGCAAGACCGGGCACAATGCAAAAGGGGCGCTCACTGAGCGCCCCTTTTCAGTACCTGCTTTTCAGTACCGTCTGACTATCTTACGCTTGCCTGGCTAAGCCGCCTTCGTTTCCGACTGGCTGGTATGCCATAGCGCGTGACCTGGCGGCTTATCGATGCCTAGCTATCCGCGTTGGTATCCACCTTATCAGCCGCCGAGCCGGCCGATGGCTCGACAGCACTGTCATCGTCACTGCTGGACGATGGCACAGCCGTTGACTCATCGGCAGCGGCCGCCCCGGAAGAACCGGCTGCCCCAGAAGTGGCGTCGGGCGCCTTGGCCTCTGCATCCGATGACGCTGCGTCATCGGCCCTCGAGGCATCGTCGGCTGCTGAAGCGCTGTTGTCATCTCGGCCTGACGACGAGTCTTGCGCTTCATCACCTGTCTCGGCTCCGGCCTGAGTGGCCGGCTGGTCGATCACAGGGGCTTGCGCTGACGCGTCACCCGACTGATTCAGCGAGGCGTCCGGCACACTGACACCCGCCAGGCGTCCGGAAAGCGCCTCGACCAGCTTCGCGGCGCGCTGAGTATAAGCGGCCATCATCAGCGAATGGTTGGCGAAGATGCCAAACCCCGTGCCGTTCAGCACCACCGGGCTCCACAGCGTGCGCTGCGCCTGCTTGAGCTCGGCCTGCAGGCGCTCCACCAAGGGCTCGGCATCGGCGGCTGCCAGCACGTCACCGTAGTCGGCGACCATGGCAGCCAGCAGATGCTCCAGCGCCCAGGCCTGACCCCGCGCCTCGAAGAAAATATCGTCGACCCGGTACCAGGGCGTGCGACCCGGCAATTGCTCGACATCCACCTCGAGTTCGCGCATGGCCTCTGGGTCAGCGACGCTGGCCGACAGGCGGTAGGTCAGCTCATCCAGGCGCCGGGCCACGCGAGACAGCCAATACGCCGGCACATCGCCCGCTGCCGGCAGCGCATCACGCTGCTGATTGAGATCACCCAACACTACGGCGTAGGCATCGCGGGCCTTGGCTATCCGGTGTTCGGTGGAAGGATAAAGCCAATCCCGACTGTCACCGTCCAGCCGCTCCTGGGCCTCGCTCAAGGCTCCTGCCTCCCGGGCGCTCTTTTCCACCAGGCTATGCGCTTCGCCGCGAGCCTGCTTGAGCACGCCAAGCTCCCAGGCGGGCATGTTATCGAGCCATAGTCCCGGCGGCAGCATGTCGTTACGCAGATAGCCCCCCGGCTTGTCGAGCAGCGTGTCGAGCAGGGTCATCTGGGTCGCGATGATGACCGCCCCGCGCCCTGCCGGGCTGGCATCGAGTGACACCGCCTTGGGCGAGTCAGATGCAAGCCGGCCACGCTGCTCGGCGCTAGCCTGCTGTACGTCGAAACCGTCCGGCGTCAGGCTCCACCAGGCACCCAGCGCCAGGGTAACGACCAGGTAGACAACGACCAGCCCCAGCAGCGGCTTCCACACCCAACCATACTCGGGGCGCTCCAGAATATCCGTGGGCCGGGTGGGGCGCGCCTTGCGTGATCCGAACAATGACATCGTCTAGGTCCTTGGCGATTGGGAAAGAATTCGCCCCCATTGCCGACACATGCTGGTCATGCAGGCGACGAGGCGCATGGGTTATCCTAGCAGGTGAATGCCCTAAAAGGTTTCCACGGCCAAGGAACTCCTGCCTGGCGTTCCGGTCGCAGACAAGCGCTGACCTCTGGCTGCCGTGATAACTGAGTTATACCTGAATTACACCTGACTCAAACACTTGCCGTCTTACTCTCTGCTTGTCTAAAAGCCCCGAATACCTGCAAGGATGTTGATGTTGATCTCACGCTTCTTTCTCGCCTTTGGCCTGTTGCTGGCCTTTTCGCTTCCGGTACAGGCCCAACTGTTTCCCTCGGGGGGCGGCAATGGCGACTTTCTGCCGGTAGAGGAGGCCTTCAGCCCCCAGGTCTGGATCGATGGCGACCGGCTTATGGTCGGCATCGAATCCGCCGATGGCTACTATCTTTACCGCCACAGGCTTAGCGTCAGCAGCGACACCTCTGAAGTAACGCTTGGCGAGCCTGTCTTGCCTGCCGGCACCTTCAAGAATGATGAATTCCTGGGCGAGGTCTATGTCTTTCATGACCGCGTCATTTTCCCGGTACCGATCAAGGCCCAAGGCGGGGCTGACTCGATCGACGTCACCTTGCACTATCAAGGCTGCGCCGAGGCTGGGCTCTGCTACCCCCCGCAGCAGGTCGAGCTGACGGCCTTGCCTGGCTCCACTCCGGCGGCCTTTACCCAGCCCTCCTCTTCCCCACAGGAAGACACGACCGCCCCCACCAAGACAACGCCTGAGACCTCCTCGCTGACCAGCGAAGACGGCCAGTTCAGCAACCTGTTGCAGGATGCCTCTCCGACATTGGTGCTGGGCCTCTTTTTCCTCGCTGGGCTGGGGCTGACCTTTACCCCCTGCGTACTGCCGATGATGCCGATCCTTGCCTCGATCATCGTCGGCCAGCGTCCCTCTCGGCTACGCGCCTTTGCCCTGTCGGGTAGCTATGTCACCGGCATGGCGCTGACCTATGCAGGCGTCGGGGTGCTGATGGGACTGTTCGGTGCCGGCCTCAACCTCCAGGCGCGCCTGCAATCTCCGGCGGTCTTGATTCCCTTCGCCGCGCTATTCGTGGTGTTCGCCCTGGCCATGTTCAGCGTCTTCCAGCTGCGACTGCCCGCCAGGCTCAGCCAGCGCCTGGACGCCTGGCAGGATCGCGCTCAGCGCAGTGGCCCGCTGGGACTGGCGCTCGCCGGCGCCCTGTCGGTGCTGGTGGTATCACCCTGCGTGTCGGCCCCTCTGGCCGGCGCACTGGTGTTCATCTCCTCCACCGGCGATGCCGCCATGGGTGGGCTGGGGCTGCTCGCCCTGGCGTTGGGCATGGGCGTACCGCTGCTGATCGTTGGCACCTTCGGGGCCACGCTGCTGCCCCGCAGCGGCGCCTGGATGCAGCACGTCAAGTCCGCCTTCGGCGTGCTATTGCTGGGTGTTGCGATCTGGCTGGTTGAGCGCCTGCTGCCAGGACCGCTGACGCTGCTGCTATGGGGGGCGTTGGCCATTGGCAGCGCCCTGGCGCTGGGCGCTCTGCGCTTAGATCACCCCAAGGGGGTTGCCCGGCTGGGCCAGGCCGGGGGGCTTATGCTGCTGACCTGGGGGGTCACGCTGGTCGTCGGCGCGGCCGGCGGCGCAAAAGACCCGCTGCGCCCGCTGGCCTGGCAAACCAGCAAGGCTGCCACCAGCGCCAGCCAACCGGCTGCCTCGCCACGCTTCACCACGGTCACGGGGCTCGCGGAGCTCAACGCCGAGCTCGACCGCGCCACTCGCAGCGGCCAACCGGCCTTCGTCGACGTCAGTGCCGACTGGTGCATATCCTGCAAGCTCATGGAACGCGACGTTTTTCCCAACCCGCAGGTGGCGGCACGGCTCGACGACTTTTATCGTATTCGCGTCGATGTGACCGATAGCAACGCTGAAAGCCGCGCCCTGCTCGAACGCTTCGAGCTATTCGGCCCTCCCAGCCTGATGTTCTTCAACGCCGGCAAGGAAATCAGGGATGCCCGTATTCAAGGTGAAGTGGAAGCTGCTCCCTTTGCCGATCACCTGAGCGCCTTGCTGGAATGGTTTGGCAAGGGCGATGCGCCCGCCGGGCACTCCGCCTGAGAGGCCCCGAGCGTCACTGGACATGACCCGTTTTTTTCGGCACACTCCGCCGACACGCCGTTCAGAGGCGATTATCAGCGGCATCGTGCAACATCATGCCGTGATCTAGACAAAGTTTGAGCAGGTTGACAGCGCCCTGAGCCGGATCAACCTGCCCGCCAGACCCACCCCATATCACCCGATCGAGACAGACTCATGGATATCCGCAAGGTCAAGAAGCTGATCGAGCTGCTGGAAGAATCCAACATCAGCGAAATCGAGATTCAGGAAGGCGAAGAGTCGGTTCGTATCAGCCGTCACCCCAACGGCGTGGCCTATCAGCCGGCCTCGGCCCCTGCTGCGCCGGCGGCACCCGCTGCTGCCGCTCCGGCAGCGCCTGCGGCACCGGCAGAGCCCGCCGCTCCGGCCGAGCCCACCGGCCATACCGTGAACTCGCCGATGGTCGGCACCTTCTATCGTGCACCGGCGCCGGGCGCCAAGGCGTTCGTCGAAGTCGGTCAGAGCGTCAAGAAAGGGGAAACGATCTGCATCGTCGAAGCCATGAAGATGATGAACCAGATCGAAGCGGACAGGGACGGCGTCATCGAAGCCATCCTGGCCGAAGACGGCGAACCGGTGGAATACGATCAGCCCATGCTGGTCATCGGCTAACGCCATTCTCACCTCCTCTTTCCATTCCAACCTGGGCGGATACAAGATGTTGGACAAGGTACTCATCGCCAACCGTGGCGAGATAGCCCTGCGCATCCTGCGTGCCTGCAAAGAGCTGGGCATCAAGACCGTGGCGGTGCATTCCCAGGCCGACCGTGAGCTGATGCATGTGCGCCTGGCGGACGAAGCGGTGTGCATTGGCCCGGCCTCTTCGGCGAGGTCCTACCTGAACATCCCGGCGCTGATCAGTGCCGCGGAAGTCACCGATGCGGATGCCATTCATCCGGGCTATGGCTTCCTCTCCGAGAATGCCAACTTCGCCGAGCAGGTCGAGCGCTCGGGCTTCACCTTCATCGGCCCGCGCGCCGACACCATTCGCCTGATGGGTGACAAGGTCAGCGCCATCGAGGCGATGATGAAGGCAGGCGTGCCGACGGTCCCCGGCTCCGACGGCGCCGTACCCGAAGACCCGGAAGAAGCGATGGCGGTGGCACGCCGCATCGGCTATCCGGTCATCATCAAGGCAGCTTCCGGCGGCGGCGGTCGCGGCATGCGCGTGGTGCACAGCGAGGCTCACCTGCTGTCCTCGATCAGCGTGACCCAGAACGAGGCCAATGCCGCCTTCGGCGACGGCACCGTGTACATGGAAAAGTACCTGGAGCAGCCTCGCCACGTCGAGGTACAGGTACTCGCCGACGGCCAAGGCAATGCCGTGCACCTCTATGACCGCGACTGCTCACTGCAGCGCCGCCATCAGAAGGTACTGGAGGAAGCGCCGGCACCTGGGCTCGACCCTGATGCCCGCGCTCAGGTGCTCAAGGCCTGTACCGATGCCTGCATCGAAATCGGCTACCGTGGCGCCGGCACCTTCGAATTTCTGTACGAGAATGGCGAATTCTTCTTCATCGAGATGAACACGCGCGTGCAGGTCGAGCACCCGGTCACCGAAATGGTCACCGGCATCGACATCGTCAAGGAACAGCTGCTCATCGCCTCAGGCCTGCCGCTGTCGATTCGCCAGGAGGATATCGCCCTCAACGGTCATGCCTTCGAGTGCCGCATCAACGCCGAGGATGCGCGCACCTTCATGCCGTCGCCGGGCAAGGTCAGCCTCTATCACGCGCCGGGCGGCCTGGGCGTGCGCATGGACTCACACCTCTACACCGGCTACTCGGTACCACCCCACTACGATTCCCTGATCGGCAAGCTGATCACCTGGGGCAAGAATCGCGAGAACGCCCTGACGCGTATGCGCAACGCATTGGACGAGCTGCTGGTGGAAGGCATCAAGACCAACATCGACCTGCAGAAGGATCTGGTCCGCGACGGCTATTTCCAGCAGGGCGGGGTCAACATCCACTACCTGGAGAAAAAGCTCGAGTCCGGAACCTGAACCTAACCTGAACGTGAGCCTGGGGCGGCCTAACGCTCGCCCCCGATGTTAACGACAGGTGTTAACGATAGGCGTTAACGAAAGGTGTTAACGAAAGGTGTTAAGGACAGGTGCCATCGACAGGCGTGTCGAGCGATTTCCCCTCAGCGGGGCGGCCTATGCCGCCCCGCTGGCGTTTTTCACCGAGACTTTTCAACGAGAGACTGACGCCATGCCCTGGTTACAACTCAAGGCTCGCATCGCCCCGGCTCAGGCCGAGATTCTCGAGGAGCTGCTGCTCGCCGAGGGCGCCAGCGCCATTACGCTGCAGGATGCCCACGACGACCCCGTTTTCGAACCCGACCGAGGTACCACCCCGTTGTGGGACGAGACGATCCTGACCGGGCTCTATGACGACCTGGAAGGCATCGACGCCATGCTGGAACAGGTCCGCGCGGCCTGGGCCGCCGAGGTCCCCGACGAGCCCTGCCCTGAGATCGAGTATGAGCTGCTGGCCGATCGCGACTGGGAGCGCGAGTGGATGGACGGCTTCGCCCCGCTGAAGATGGGCAGCCGCCTGTGGATCGTGCCAAGCTGGCAGGAAGCGCCGGACGCGGACGCCGTCAACCTGCGACTCGACCCAGGCCTGGCCTTCGGCACCGGCACTCATCCCACCACCGCCCTGTGCCTCGAATGGCTCGATGGCCTGGCGGTTGCTGGCGAGCTGGAGGGCCACGAGGTACTCGACGTGGGCTGCGGCTCGGGCATCCTGGCGATCGCCGCCCTCAAGCTCGGTGCTCGGCGAGCCACCGGCAGCGATATCGACCCCCAGGCCCTTACCGCCAGCCGTGACAACGCCGAGCGCAACGAGGTCGAGGCCGAGCGGCTGGCGCTCTACTACCCCGAGCAGCTCGGCGCCGACCGCTACCCGATCGTCGTCGCCAATATCCTCGCCGGCCCGCTGATCGAACTGGCACCTACCATCGCCGGGCACGTTGCCCCCGGCGGCCGCCTGGCCCTGTCGGGCATCCTCACCCATCAGGCCGACGAGGTACTGGAAGCCTATCTGGCTCAGGGTCTCAGCATGGCCGAACCCGAGGAACGCGAGGGCTGGGTGCGGCTTGAAGGCCACCGCATTGGCGCCTGACGCCACGACCGGCACGGCAAAGGCGCATTTTCACCTTCACCCGACGCCGGTCGATGGGTATGATATGCCCCCCTGTTCGAGCAACCCCGTGACGCCCATGTCCGCTAGCCTGCCCGCCATCGGTCGGCACCGCTTGACCAATCGCGTGATCCTGGCCCCCATGGCCGGCGTCACCGACCGCCCCTTCCGCCAGCTCTGCCGGCAGTTGGGTGCTGGCCTGGTGGTCTCCGAGATGGTGACCGCCGATCCCGCCCTCTGGCATACGCGCAAGTCGCGCCTGAGGCTCGATCATAGCGGCGAGCCGGGGCCGCGTAGCGTGCAGATCGCCGGCGGCGATGCCAAAATGCTCGCCGAGGCGGCACGCCTCAACGCCGACCAGGGCGCCGAGATCATCGATATCAACATGGGCTGTCCGGCAAAGAAGGTCTGCAACAAGGCCGCTGGCTCGGCACTGCTGCGCGACGAGGCGCTGGTGGCCGAGATTCTCGACGCCGTGGTCGATGCCGTCGACATCCCGGTGACGCTGAAGATTCGCACCGGCTGGTGTGCCGACAGCAACAACGGCGTGCGGGTCGCCAAGCTAGCCGAACAGGCAGGCATTCAGGCCCTCGCCGTGCATGGTCGCCATCGCCAGCAGCGCTACAGCGGCTATGCCGAGTACGACACCATCGCCGCCATCAAGGCCGCCGTGTCGATGCCGGTATTCGCCAACGGCGATATCGACTCTCCGGCCAAGGCAGCCGCCGTCCTCGACTATACTGGTGCGGATGCGGTGATGATCGGACGTGGCGCACAGGGCAATCCCTGGATTTTTCAGGAAACTGACCATTACCTGCGCCACGGCACGACACTGCCCGCCCCCTCTCGGGACGAGCGTCGCCGAGTGATGCAAGGGCACCTCAACGCCCTGCACGACTTCTATGGGGAACACATGGGCGTACGCATCGCACGCAAGCACCTCGGGTGGTACCTGGCCTGGCACTGCCCGGCCGATGAACTCAAGGCCCATCGGGCCCGCTTTAACATCCTGGACAGCGCCCGGGATCAACTTCATTTCGTGGACGAACTGTTTTGTCACGGCGCCGAAGGCTCGCCACGGACCCTGACAACAGATGGAACCAGTGCAGCATGACCAGTAGGCAAGCGACAACGCCCGACGATCTCATGGCCACCGGCCAGGACGCCTTGAGCCTCACCGCCATCGAACGCGGTACCGCCCTGGCAAGTGCCCCCCATCATCAGGAACAACCGCTACGCGAGGCGGTCGATGCCGCCATGCGTCGCTACTTCGACCACCTGGACGGCGGCGTGGTGACCGACCTCTATGCCATGGTCATGGCCGAGGTCGAGGCGCCGCTGCTGGCCACGGTCATGGAGCATGCCAATGGCAACCAGACCCGCGCCGCCGAGATGCTCGGCCTCAACCGCGGCACCCTGCGCAAGAAGCTCAAGCAGTATGCACTGATCTGATTCCCCTCAAGGGCGCCCACGCGGCGCCCTTGGCCGTTTCTCCCTCCTTTAACGCAACGAATGGTAGTCCGCCCATGGCCAATCAAGCCCCTTCACCGCTGCCGGTACGCCGCGCCCTGATCAGCGTCTCCGACAAGACAGGCATCGTCGAGTTTGCCAAGGGCCTCGTCGCCCACGGCGTCGAACTGCTCTCCACCGGCGGCACCTTCCGCCTGCTCAAGGAAGAAGGCGTCACCGTCACCGAGGTGTCCGAGCATACTGGCTTCCCGGAGATCATGGATGGTCGGGTCAAGACCCTGCATCCCAAGATCCACGGCGGCATTCTCGGTCGCCGCGGCCAAGACGATGCCGTGATGGCCGAGCACGATATCGCACCGATCGACATGGTGGTGGTCAACCTCTATCCATTCGCCCAGACCGTGGCCCGTCCGGACTGCACCCTCGAGGACGCCATCGAGAACATCGATATCGGCGGCCCGACCATGGTGCGCGCCTGCGCCAAGAACCACGCCCACACCAGTATCCTGGTCGACGCGGACGACTATCCGCGAGTGCTAGCCGAAATCGCCGAGCAGAACGGCGCCGTGAGCGACGCCACCCGCTTCGACCTGGCGGTCAAGGCCTTCGAGCATACCGCCCGCTACGACGGCGCCATCGCCAACTACCTGGGCACCAAGGTCGAGGGCGGCGCCGACGGCCTGCCGCGCACCTACAACACCCAGTTCGTCAAGAAGCAGGACATGCGTTACGGCGAGAATCCGCATCAGCAGGCTGCCTTCTACGTCGAGAACGATGCCAGCGAAGCCAGTGTCGCCACCGCCACCTCGCTGCAGGGCAAGGCGCTGTCGTTCAACAACGTCGCCGACACCGACGCCGCCTTCGAATGCGTCAAGGCCTATACCGACACGGCCTGCGTGATCGTCAAGCACGCCAACCCTTGCGGCGTGGCCGTCGGCGAGACAGCGCTCGAAGCCTATGAGAAGGCCTTCGCCACCGACCCGACCAGCGCCTTTGGCGGCATCATCGCCTTCAACGTGCCGCTGGATGCCGAGACCGCTCGCGCGATCATCGACCGTCAGTTCGTCGAAGTGATCATCGCCCCGGGCGTCAGCGACGAGGCAGTGGCCATCGTTGCCGAGAAGAAGAACGTCCGCCTGCTCGACGTGGCCGCCCACTGGCCCGGCGAACGTCACCCGGCCCATGACCTCAAGCGCGTCACCGGCGGCCTGCTGGTACAGGACCGCGACCTGGGCATGGTCGGCCGCGATGAACTCAAGGTGGTGACAGATCGTGCGCCCAGTGAGCAGGAACTGCGTGATCTGGCCTTTGCCTGGAAAGTCGCCAAGCACGTCAAGTCCAACGCCATCGTCTATGCCCAGCAAGGCCAGACCATCGGCGTGGGCGCCGGCCAGATGAGCCGGGTCTACTCGGCCAAGATCGCCGGTATCAAGGCCGCCGACGAAGGCCTCTCGGTGCCCGGCTCGGTGATGGCCAGTGACGCCTTCTTCCCGTTCCGGGATGGCATCGACGCCGCCGCCGCCGCCGGAATTACCGCGGTGATTCAGCCCGGCGGCTCGATGCGCGACGCCGAAGTGATTGAAGCGGCCAACGAAGCTGGCATCGCTATGGTGTTTACCGGCATGCGTCACTTCCGTCACTGAAGACGGAAGACGGAAGACGGAAGACGGAAGACGGAAGACGGAAGACACAACATCAGCGTGACTTCCGCTACGTAAAAGCCCCTACAGGACTCGTGCCTGTAGGGGCTTTCTCTTACGCACTTATTGCTTCCTTATTACCTGTTCGTGCTCACTACTCGGGTTCACTACCCCAGGTCGATGCACAGGTACTTGGTCTCGAGGAATTCCTCGATGCCCTGATGACCACCCTCGCGTCCAAGACCTGAGGCCTTGACCCCACCGAAGGGGGCGGCGGCATTGGAGATCGCACCGGTATTGATACCGACCATGCCATATTCCAGCGCCTCAGAGACGCGCCACACCTGCCCCAGGTCGCGGCTATAGAAGTACGCCGCCAACCCGAACTCGGTGTCGTTGGCCATGCCGACGGCGTCCTCTTCATCATCGAAAGAGAAGACCGCCGCCAGCGGACCAAAGGTCTCTTCCTTGGCCACTCGCATGCCCGGGGTAACGCCGTTGACCAGCGTTGGCGTGAAGAAGCTGCCACCCAGCGGATGCGGATGGCCGCCGAGCAGCACATGGGCGCCATTGTCGACGGCATCCTGGACGTGTTCGCTGACCTTGGCCACTGCCTTCTCGTCGATCAGCGGGCCGATATTGATGCCTTCATGGGTGCCGTCACCGACATGCAGCTCCGAGTTCATGGCCGCAGCCAGCTTCTCGCAGAAGGCATTGACGACGCTGGACTGCACCAGGAAACGGTTGGTGCATACGCAGGTCTGACCGGCGTTGCGGAACTTGGCGGCCATGGCACCGTCAACGGCGGCATCCAGATCCGCACCCTCGAAGACGATGAAGGGCGCATTGCCACCCAGCTCCAGCGACAGCTTCTGGATATTCTGCGAGGCCTGCGCCATCAGCTGACGACCGACGTCGGTAGAGCCGGTGAAGGTGATCTTGCGCACCACCGGTGACTCCGTCATGGCAGCCGCAATGGCGCTGGCCTGCCCCGGCACCACATTGAAGATCCCGCGCGGCACTCCCGCACGCTCGGCCAGCAGCGCCATGGCGGTAGCCGAGAACGGGGTCTGGCTGGCCGGCTTCACCACAATCGGACAGCCGGCAGCAAGGGCGGCACCGGCCTTGCGGGTGATCATCGCCGCCGGGAAGTTCCAGGGCGTGATGGCCCCGACCACTCCGATCGGCGACTTGGTGACCACAACCCGCTGGTTGGCGTTGGCCGCGGGCACCGTCTCGCCATAAACGCGCCGCGCCTGCTCTGCGAACCAGCGCAGGAAGCTTGCCGCATAGGCAATTTCACCAGCGGCCTCCTTGAGCGGTTTGCCCTGTTCCAGGGTCATGATTTGCGCCAGCTCCTGCTGGTGCTCGTGCATCAGGTCGTGCCACTTCATGAGGATGTCGGCACGCTCAAGGGCGGTCAGCGCACGCCAAGCGGGGAAGGCATACTCGGCGGCGGCGATAGCACGCTCGGTCTCGCCCCGACCCAGGCGCGGCACTTGGCCAATCACCTCACCCGTGGCCGGATTGAGCACCTCGATCTGCTCGCCGCTGTCAGCAGCGACCCAACTGCCATCGATATAGGCAAAGGGACGAAACAGCGGGTTGTCTTGCAGATTTTCCATGGGAATTCTCCTTCCTGTGAAGCGGCGGGATAACCCGAACCGCATGCGGATGATGCCAAATCAGTTGGGAGGCTGTATCGATGGCTCCACCGACACCGATGTATCAACCAAGACCGACAGCACGGCCAGCAACAGCGCCAGGCCGATGGCCCCCCAGCAGAATAGTCGCCCCGAATAGCGCTGAGGCGCACGATGGATCTGTCTCAGGCCCAACACGGCCAGCACCGCAGCCACCAGCCCCAACAAGGGGGCGAGTCCGTCCAAAAACATGCTGAGAAAGGCCACGCTGATGGCCGCAATGGCAAAACCGGAATGCCGTCGAGGTACGGCATTCCCGGCGCCATCTTGAGGGGGATGGGGCTGACTGGCCCTGGCCCTTAGCTGGGCTTCCGGCCGGTTGATCAGCTGCTCGGCTCGCTCACCTCGCGGCGTAAAACGCACCGCGATGTGAGGCCCAGGCAGGCCCCGGCCACGCCAGTCAGAAAGCTGGAAGGTAAATCGCTGACCGTTAGTGGCCTCGACGACGCCTTGCTGGGCGTCATCATCGAAGGCGAGGATGTCGCCGTCCAAGGGAATCTCCTGTCAATCGACGCTGGCTTCCATGCTAAGCCGAATTGGCCACTGTCACCAAGTCATTCAGACATCAGCAGCCACTTCCCGAGAATCAGACAGCGTGATCGACACCGAATCAGAGAAACGCAGGGCATGGAGCTTGTCAATTTCGACCTGTGCGGTCAGCACCTGCTCGTAGGACATGATGATATCGAGCACCTCCCGCGTCATGCGTTCGAGCAGCAGGAAGCGGTTCTCTTCCACATGCGTGATGACGTGCTTGGTGATGGTGCGATAGTTCAGCGCTTGGTCGATATGGTTGAACTGCACCGCACGATCCGCACGATAGCGAATCACCGCATTGATCACCACATCCTGACGGTTGCGAATCTCTTCTTCCTTGATGCCGATATAGGTTCGCAACCTGAGGTTCTTGATGCGAATGGTGGCAAGGTCATGATCGAGATGCTGGTCGTTCAAGGCGTGCAGCGGCATGACGAACTCCCTTCGAGTGAGCGGCTCAGCGTCCGTTGATCAGGGTCAGGAATTCCTGGCGAGTCGACTGGTTGGCACGGAAAGCGCCCAGCATGACGGAACTGCTCATGCTGGAGTTCTGCTTCTCGACGCCGCGCATCATCATGCAGAGATGCTTGGCCTCGATGACCACCGCCACACCACGAGCATCGGTGACCTGCTGAACGGCCTCGGCTATCTGGCGGGTCAGATTCTCCTGAATCTGCAGGCGTCGCGCATACATGTCGACGATGCGGGCGAACTTGGAAAGCCCCAGTACCTTGCCGCTCGGCAGGTAGGCGATATGGCACTTGCCGATAAAGGGCAGCATGTGATGCTCACACATCGAATAAAGCTCGATATCTTTAACCAGCACCATCTCATCGGTTTCGGATTCGAAAACGGCCCCATTGATCAGCGACTCAAGCGACTGCTCGTAACCGTGAGTCAAAAATTGCATGGCCTTGGCGGCCCGCTTAGGGGTATCGCGTAGGCCCTCTCGCTCCGGGTCTTCGCCCAGGCCGGTGATGATCTGACGAAAATGATCGGCGAGTTGTTCAGTCATGATGGGGCCTTTACGCTAAATAATCTACAAAAGGTATACAGATTTCTTTTTTCGTACAACATCAAAATGTCATAAAGCCGTTAATTTTATCCTACCCGGCGCCACCATGCAGCGCTGCTCGCGGAGAATCCCCGGCAATGACGTGACATCATGCCGCGTGCAGCCCTCTCTCGGTGGCTGATGCCTGCAAAACGCCCTATGGTAAAGTGGATTTCTCTACCTGTAAGGCCCGCTGGATACCGAGATGCTCCTATGATGAAACGCCATGTTCTCCTGCTGGCAGCCAGCCTGATACTGCCGAGCCTGGCCATGGGCGATACCCTGCGTCTTCCTTCACAGGCCCGCATCGACGTGCAGGTCATCGATACCCTGAGTCTGAATCAGGCGACCCCCAGCCGTGCCAATGTGCTGCTTAAACCCTGGGTGGTACGCAAATCCGTGGACAGTCCTGCAGCCGTCGACGGACGAGAGGCATCACACCAGCTGCCATCGCACTGCCTGATCACCGCCGATGCCCACCTGGTCGACGGGCGCATACGGCTATCCGCCAACACGCTGACCTGCATCGACATGATGGGCGATACACGCGAGATCTACAGTGGCAAGCTCTCGGCGGCGGCTCGCGAAACCAATGGCGACTTCGGAGTCACTGCCACCTGCCTCGCAAGCAACGCACAAGGCTGCCAGAGCGTCGAGTTGCGCCCGGCCCATGCGTTCCAGCTGGAACTGGGGCAGGCACTGGCCATCGAGGCCCAGGACAACCCCTCGCGTCGCCTCAATGAACAGCGCCTTAATGCCAATCAAGCGCCAGCCGAGTAGGCAACCTTCAAGCCGAACGTCAGCCCCGCAACCAAGGCCCGGTCGAGTATCGGCATCGTGGCCATTGCCAGCGGCCATCAGCGCGCCTCTTTGCTTGCTGCTTGACGTCCTGTGACTCCGCTTTTCCCTGCTTGCTCTCTCTACTGTCTAGTGCCTCAGGCCAGCCAGCGGGGCTTGGACTCTAGCAGCTGACGCTGCTGCTCGAGCGTGCGCAGATGCTGATCCCAGTAACCCTCGTCGGCTACCCAAGGGAAGGCCCTGGGGAACGCTGGGTCTGACCAGCGCGTTACCAGCCAGGCGGCGTAGCGGATCAACCGCAGACTTCTCAACGGTTCGATCCAGGCCAGCTCGCCGCGGGGAAAGTCTCGATGCTGCTCATAGCCCTCGAGCAACTCGGATAGCTGCATCTGTGCTTCCTGATCGTGCTGGGCAGTCAGCATCATCCATAGATCCTGAACCGCCGGTGCCATCAGGCAGTCATCAAAATCGACCAGCGCAAAGTGCTCGTCCCGCCCCAGGATATTGCCCAGATGACAGTCTCCATGGGTACGAATCAGCGCATCGGCAGGAAACGCCCTCGCCTTGAGCTGCTCGCCCAGGGTGGCGCTGATACGCTCGTAGGCTTGGCGCTGTTGGCGGCTCAGCCAGGGAGATGTCAGCACCTGCTCGCGGCTTTCCTCGACCATGCGGGTCATGTCCAGCCGCTGGCGATGCTCGAAGGGCCGTTGGTCGCCAACCGCATGCAGCTGACCGACCAGATCTCCGAGGGCAAAGAGGTGGACCGGATTATCGAGCTCCGGTGCCTGGCCGCTGAGCTGCGGGAAAAGCGCAAAGCGGAAGCCCTCGAAGTGATGCAGGCTGACGCCCTTGGCATCGCGCCAGGGGGCTGCCACCGGAACCCCCGCGGCCCCCAGCTCGACCAGAAAATCATGCTCTTCCTGAATCTGTGCATCGCTCCAGCGCTGGGGACGGTAAAACTTGGCCACCCAGCGACGCCGCTCGTCATCGTGAAACAGGAAGACCCGGTTCTCGTAGCTGTTGAGCGCAAAGGGTTCGCCTGGCAACCAGAAGCCCAGCGACTCGACGGCATCGACGATGCGTGAGGGACTTAGCTGTTCGAAGGGATGGGGAGCGTCGGCCACGGCGTGATCCTGATTGGCGAATAGACCCGCATGCTAGCAGATATCGCCCTTGTCACCTGACTAGGCAATGTCTGAAAAGTACTGCGCTCGAGATCAACGCCTGGGAGTGCGCGCCACCGCCCAGGTCTCGATGCGCTGAGCACCCGCCGCCCGGCAGGCCTTCGCCAGGGCATCGAAAGTGGCACCGGTGGTCATCACATCGTCGAGCAGCACCACATGCGCGGGCAACGGCCGGTCGATCCTGAAGGCATTGCGCAGGTTGGCACGGCGCGCCTTGCGCGGTAGACCGCGCTGGGTCGGCGTCATGCGTACCCGTTGCGCCGTCATGCAGGGCAAGCCCAATCGGCGGGCGAGTCGTCGCCCCAGCCAGTCAGCCTGATCGAAACCACGCTCCCTTGCACGCAGCGGATGCAGCGGCACCGGGATCACCGCGTCGGGCCGCCGGCCAAAAGCCGATGACACCCTGCTTTCTGTCGTCGCGCTTGCCGAATCCTCGACACCCCCACCTGTCACTCCCTCCTTGACTCTCTCCTTGACTCTCTCTTTAACCCCCTCTTCAAGACGCTCTTCCAGACCCGCCTCGATCAGCGCCAGCAAGAGCGTACCTGCCCGCGGCGAAGCCGAAAACTTGAACGCCCGCACCAGGCGCACGACCTCTTGCTCATAGCGCAGCGGCACCCAAGCACTATCAAAAGTGGGAGGCTGGGTCAGACAGGCACCGCAGCGAATATCGCCATCGAACCGATAACGGCCCGACATCAACGTTTCTGTCATCGGCTCGGCACAGCCAACGCAGGCGAGCGTATTCCAGGGCAATGTCGCCGCGCAGGCAGTACACCAGTGCGCACCGGGAGGTGGTGTACCAAGACAAAAGGCGCAATGCCCGGGCAGAGCAAACCGCAGCCAACGGTCAACCATCGAAAGCCACCCAGTTGACAGCAACGTCGCAGCCTCTATCATCACTGTTAACCCCAAGCGAAATAAAAGTTAACCAAACATCACGAGCGCCTCTGATATGACCTTAGCCAGCCCCGCTGCCATTCGCCATGATTGGCACCTCGCCGAGATCGAGGCACTGTTCGCCCTGCCCTTCAATGATCTGCTCTTCCAGGCCCAGCAAGTCCACCGCCAACACTTCGATGCCAATGCCGTTCAGGTGTCGACCCTTTTGTCGATCAAGACCGGGGCCTGTCCGGAAGACTGCAAGTACTGCCCGCAGTCGGGCCACTACAACACCGGACTTGGCAAGGAGAAGCTGCTCGAAATCGAGAAAGTAGTCGCGCAGGCACGTGACGCCAAGGCCGCCGGCGCCAGCCGCTTCTGCATGGGGGCCGCCTGGCGCAGCCCGCGACAGAAGGATCTAGATGTGGTGCTGGAGATGGTCCGCCAGGTCAAATCCCTGGGGCTCGAGACATGCATGACGCTTGGCATGCTCGACGATGACCAGGCGCAGCAGCTTTCCACCGCCGGGCTGGATTATTACAACCACAACCTGGATACCTCACCGGAGTACTACGGCGAGATCATCACCACACGCAGCTATGACGAGCGCCTCGAGACGCTAGCCAACGTGCGCGAGGCCGGCATGAAAATCTGCTCCGGCGGCATTCTCGGCATGGGCGAGGCACCCCGCGACCGCGCCTCGATGCTCAAGCAACTGGCCAGCCTGTCCCCACACCCGGAGTCGGTGCCCATCAACATGCTGGTCAAGGTCAAGGGTACCCCGCTAGAGGACGTCGATGACCTGGACCCCATCGATTTCGTGCGCGCCATCGCCGTGGCACGCATCATGATGCCCAAGAGTCACGTTCGTCTGTCCGCCGGGCGCGAGCTGATGAGCGAGTCGACACAGGCCTTGGCCTTTATCGCCGGCGCAAACTCGATATTCTATGGTGACAAGCTGCTGACGACCGAAAACCCCGACGTTCTGCGTGACCGGACCCTGTTCGACAAGCTTGGCTTACATCCCGAGGAAAACCGGACTTGTCAGGATGAGACCGAGCAGGAAGCAGCCCTGGATGCCTCATTGCGCCGCCAGGTCGTCGAACGCAAGGCCCCCCAAGAGCTTTTCTATGATGCCACCGCTGAAACCCACAACATCGCCTGACGTGCTCAGGAGCCGTCTCGAAGCGCGGCTGGCGCGCCAGCGCCAGCAGGACCTGTGGCGCGAACGCCTGAGTATGTCCCCGAATCCAGGGGCCCAGCTGCGCGACTTCGCAAGCAATGACTACCTGGGCCTGGCGCGTGATCCGCGGGTCGCCGAAGCCATGGCAGTCGGCGCCCGTCGCGAGGGCGCCGGCGCTGGCGCTTCCCACTTGGTCAATGGACACTTTCCTGTCCACCAGGCACTGGAGGAACGCTTGGCCGAGCTCACCGGACGGCCAAGGGCGCTGCTTTTCTCCACGGGCTACATGGCCAATCTCGGCGCACTCCAGACCCTATGCGATGGCGAGACACGGGTATTTCAGGACCGGCTGAACCATGCCTCGCTGCTCGATGGAGCGCGACTGGCTCAATCACCTTCGCGGCGCTTTCATCACCGTGACCTTGACGATCTCGAGCGCCTCCTTAGCCGGGCGCCGCGAGAGTCCGCCAAACTGGTGGTCAGCGACGGCGTCTTCAGCATGGATGGCGACACGGCCGACGTGGCAGGCCTCGCCGCCGCCTGCCAGCGCCAGGGGGCCTGGCTGATGATCGACGATGCGCACGGCATCGGCGTATTAGGCAAGCAAGGTGCCGGCCTGGTGGGCCAGCGTTTCTCCAGCCGACAGGTACCCGTGCTGGTCGGCACACTCGGCAAGGCATTTGGCAGCTGTGGCGCCTTCGTGGCAGGGGACGACGTGCTGATCAGCGCCCTGACACAATTCGCCAAACCCTATATCTACACGACGGCTCAGCCTCCAGGGGTGGCCCATGCAACGCTGCGCGCGCTAGATATCAGCGAGCAGGAACCCGAGCGCAGAGAGAGGCTGCATGGCCATGTCCAGCATTTCCGCCAGGCAGCCGAGGCCATCGGGCTCCCGCTGATGGATTCCGCCACCCCCATTCAGCCCATTCTGCTCGGCGACAATCAGCGCGTCATGCGCTGGAGCCTGGCCCTGCGCGACGCCGGCTTCATGGTCGGCGCGATTCGTCACCCAACCGTACCCCGCGGCACGGCACGTCTGAGAGTCGTACTCAACGCCCTGCACGAGTCGCACGACATCGAGGCGTTGCTCGACGCGCTCGCCGAACTCAAGTTCCTCGAGGCTAAAGCACCGTGACGCGACTCGTTCTGCTATCCGGCTGGGGCATAGACGCCCGGATCTGGCAGCCGCTGATGACCTCACTGCCCACCGATATCGACGTGAGCACGCCGGACTGGCCCGGCTATGGCACTCGCCAGGGTACCGACACACCCGAGGATCTGACGACATTGGCCAGGGCCATGGCGGATGACCTTCGCCAAGACAGCCTTTGGGTCGGCTGGTCACTGGGCGGCCTACTGGCCACCGCATTGCTGAAGCATTTGCCGGCGCCCAAGTCGCTGGTGTTACTGGGCATGCGCGAGCGTTTCACGACCCTGGACGCAGCACGAGGCGGCGTGACGCCGTCTGCCCTGGCCACCTTTAACGACGCCTTCCAGCATGACCCGCTGGCCGCCTGGCGCCACTTCCTGCGCTGGCAGCTAAGCGGAGAGCCAAGCCCCCGTCATGCGCATCGCCAACTGCAAGCGCTGATTGGCAAGGAGCCACCCGCCACCTATGCCAGCCTTGCCATTGGCCTCGACTGGCTAGAAAGACTCGACAATACCGGGATCTGTGCCTCTCCCCCCTGCCCGATACTCACCGTGACAGGCGAGCGGGATCCGCTGACCGCAATCGCCGACCCCGCCTCGGCGCATCATATGTCTCGTTCAATCGAGCAAGCCGGCCACTGTCCGCAGCTTTCACAGCCGCAGATCCTGGCCGGCCGGCTGGCCGCACTGGCCCACGAGCATGAAATAAACCTACATGCGGACACCCACCCACTGCCTCACGGGGAGCCTCCGTGCACCTAGCAACGACTCTCTCGGACCCGTTAACGGACGCGACACGATCAGCAGCCTCCAACGACTGGCGTCGGCGCGTCGCCCACGCCTTCAGCCGTGCCGCTCCCCACTATGGCGAGTTGGCCAAGGCACAGCAGACCATGGGACAAGCTCTCTGGCGGCGGCTTCCCGACACGGCGACACGGATTCTTGACCTCGGCTGCGGCCCCGGCCACTGGACGGCCCGCCTGGCCCAACGCTATTCGGCCCCAGGCCTGCCTGCCCAGGTGCTCGGGCTCGACCTGGCCCCGGGCATGCTGGAAAGGGCCCGCGCCGAGCATGGCAAGCGGCTGGGCTGGCTGTGCGGTGACGCCTCCCGTCTTCCGCTTGCTAACCGGAGCCTGGACCTGGTGTTCTCCAACCTGGCCATCCAGTGGTGCCCGAACCTGGACGCCGTGCTGGCAGAGCTCCAGCGAGTGCTGCGGCCCGGCGGTCGAGCGCTGATCAACACCCTAGCCCCTGGCACCCTTAGCGAAGTCGGCTGGGCCTGGTCCCGGCCCCGCGCCCTGCTCACCTTCATGCCTGCCTCGGCACTGGAGCAAGCGGCGCAGCGAGCCGGCTTCGTTGACAGGGATCTCGAGCAGGTCGAGGAGCGCTTTCATTACCCGGACCTGACGGCGGTGATGGCCTCGATCAAGGGCGTAGGGGCGCAGCTGTCGCGACCTGCCAGCGCCCTGACCCGGCGTGACGTCGCTCGTGCCAAGGAGCGCTTCGAGCAAATTCGCGACAGCCAGGGCCTACCGGTCAGCTATCAACGCCTGACACTTGAGCTCATCAAGACCTGACGACCCGAAGATTTACGGATATTGCATGGCGACCTATTTCATCACCGGAACCGACACCGATGCCGGCAAGACGCTGGTCACCGCAGGGCTGCTGGCCTTGGCGCAACGTCACGGCCTGACGACCCTGGGCCTCAAGCCCGTGGCCTCGGGATGTGACCTGCATGCCGAAGGCTTGCGCAATGAAGATGCCCTGGCCCTGCAGGCTCACAGCCATCCAGAGGTCGACTACGCCACCATCAACCCCTTTGCTTATGCACCCGCCATCGCACCACACCTTGCGGCCCGCCAGGCGGGCGACAGGCTGCATTTAGCGACGCTGACAGACGCCATGGCGGACGCTCTGGCCCTCAAGCGCGACCTGACCCTGATCGAGGGTGCAGGCGGTTGGCGGGTTCCGCTCAACGATGACGAAGACCTGAGCGACCTGGCCGACGCCTTGCAACTGCCAGTGATTCTCGTCGTCGGGCTACGGCTTGGCTGCATCAACCACGCACGGCTCACCGCCGCAGCGATTAGGGCTCAAGGCCTGCGACTTGCCGGTTGGGTCGCCAATGGCATCACCACCGACTTCGACGAAGCCGATGACAACCTGGCGAGCCTCGGCCACCACTTGCCAGGCCCCTGCCTGGGCCGCATTCCGCACCTTACCGGTGGCCCGAACGCCATACTGCCCGAACAGACCGCCAGCTACCTGAAACTTCCGAATTTACCTTGACTTAGCGACTGTTATCTCTATAATTTTGCAGCGTTGCGGATGTGGTGGAATTGGTAGACACGCTAGATTTAGGTTCTAGTGCCCTAGCGCGTGGGAGTTCGAGTCTCCCCATCCGCACCAAATCGATTGATCTGACCTTACCTGATATACCATTAAGCCCTTGCGGCGCCTACGTTTCTCCCTCCAATCTATCACCTGACCTAACCGGAATTATCGAGACCACGAGCGCTCACGGTGTATACCTATGTGTACCCAAGAGTTCGAGGTATACGCGGCGGTACAGGACCATGAAACGATCTCAGATTAAGCGGCGACCTCTCGCCGACACCGTACTGACATCCATGGAACCCGAAGCCAAGGATTATCGCGAGCTCGACGGCCAAGGCCTCTATCTGCGCGTGCGTAAAAACGGCGTGAAGTCATGGGAACTTAGATACAAGCAAGCGAATGGGCGCCGGTCGTGGAAGGGCTGGGCGGCTTACCTTCTGTTAATGATGCAGTGGTACAGCGACTACCTTGATGCCCTGACAGATGGAGCGAGCAAGGATCAGACCCAGGAATTGTGAGAACGCGCACCCAAGGCGTGACGTTCCTGCAGCTTGCTTTGATACACACAGCAAATCCCCGGCCAAATGGCCGGGGATTTGCTTTTCCACCTCTATCGTTACCCTCACGCGAGCATTCCGCTTAGCTAACGAAATGCAGTGGCAGCGAAATAGGCTTCACATAAGTAGCTCAATAGTTGGGCTGCAGACTGGACGGAAGCGATGCTGGCCTACACGAAGAAAAGGCTGAAGGGGTCTATAATCAGGCTGAGCACCTTGAGCACCAGCGGGAGATGTTGCAATGGTACTGCGATTGTTTGGATACCTTGAAACCCCACATAACAGAAGACGAGGCGCAAGCGTTAAGAGCGCAAGTACGAAGGATAAATCCGTCAACCGCCTGCCGCTTAGGAAGCAGTACCTGAAGCCCTTATAACGAAAACATATAACAAAGCACCTTTCGCCGACAACCTTCTTCATACTTCATCATTACCGCCATTAACTTGCGAATACACATCAAGGTCAAAACCACCATAGCTATATACTTCCTCACGAGGTATATAAATAGCACCCATAAACCTGTCATTGCTGTCAGAAAAGAACTGGGGATAATCGTTGGAAAGGTAAATCTTCCTTTCTTCTTTATCTCTATAGCCACTCATTATCGGAAGCAAAGCAATTTCCTTAAAAGTTTCACCACCGTCGGGATCCCCCATAGCAACTATGAGCCCCACATATACTTTATCGTTTTTCACTGAGACTTGAACCAGAGACTGAGTAATAAAACTTCGATAAAGAAAAAGCTCAAGAGGACTATCTTCCACAGACTTCCTAAGATTCTCTAAAAGCCTTTCTTGGCCAACCTCATGAGAAAGTTTTTTATATCTTCCTAAAGCGCTATTCACAGCACCAATGAACCCATGGAGACGCCAATCACTTGCAACCTGAACCAAGATTCTCTTCCACCATGAAAGCTTCCATGCCTGCGGATAATACATTTTCAACCCTTTCAACTTCCAATAGGCACTCCAAAGAAGGGCAACAAAAACCGTCATCATGGACAAAGAGGATACAAGAGCAAGATTGGCAAAACTCACCAACCTTTTCTCTTCATCAATACTCCTTCCTAAAGAATGATAAACCACTTTCAAACCGTCACCAAAGTGAAGAGAAATTAGCTCAAGAGACCAAGGACCAATAGGAGTAAGAAAGCAGATAAAAGAAACAGCTAAAGAAATAAGGCCATACAAACAAACATGCAAGTAGAGACGCTGCCCCTCATATCTTTGAAATTTCCAAGAATGACTAGGATGACTTCGGCATATGATGTAGCCAGATACAAGGATAGGGAGAAGGAGGAGTGCGTACAAACTAGAATCCTTTCGACAAAAAGGAAGGGCCAGCCCTCCTCTTTAGTTAAAAATTCCATGAAAAATATAACCGGGCATAGAAGCTATTTACATAACTTTGTTTTCTTCGTCGTGGTGCTGCTTTGCTTTTTCTGACAAATGACGTTTTGCAGATTCCACACTAGGCATATCTCGATAATGATTAACAGCCTCTTCGATCGCATGGCCTGTGAGATACACGCTACGACCGCTAACAACTTTTACGTCATCAGCCTTCATCCCACTTTTTTTCAACCAACTTTTCACAATCGCAGTAGACATAAAAAAAGTTCCTCCATTAGGGCGCTGATATTCGATTTTATTATAGAAGCGCTAGCGGACGGTCTTCGCTGTACCCTGCATTTGGTAGGCAAATCCCCTGCCATGGCGGCGTAATTATGTCAATCCGTCCACATTACCGATCTTCGAGGATAGCCCAGAGGGGAGGACATGTCGAATCCGGCTCCTCGCCAACTGGAAAACCCAAAGCAGCTGGCTGTGTCAGGTCTTATCCCCATGATAATCCTATAAAATTTCCCATCCCTCAGCGCATAATATAGCCTAAAGAGACCGATCAGGGTAATTGCACCTTTGGGATCCAACCATCACTAACCTACTTCGACCGATAGCCCCGGCTTGCTTCCCTACCTACCGGCGAGCTGCTCACAAGCGCGCCGAAACTTGATTTCACACACCTATCCATCACCCAGGGAGTTGTCCTCATCGTTCCGTCGGCTCCGCTTTCACATTAGAGAATACGAACTCATAGTATCTAGAGTCATGCCAACGAGCGAAACCACAGGACAAGTCACTCCCCTCCCCGGGGACCTACCCATCCACACATTAGCGTTTGCCTAAGACCGCTCTTTTGACGAATACTGTATATACGAACAGTCTTCAACAAGAGGCCAGCCATGCGAGCTTCCGAGATATTCCAGGCGCACCCGGCGCCACCTGCCCAGGGACTGCCGCACCCACAGACCACCATTCGCGCGGGCATTTCCGGATTCCCCTCCCCCGCCGAGGACTACGTGGGCCGCACGCTGGATCTCAACCAGCGGTTGGTGAAGCGCCCCTCGGCGACCTTCTTCATGACCGTGACTGGTGACAGCATGGAAGGCTTTGGCATTCAGGATGGCGACACCCTGGTGGTCGATCGCTCGGTGAATGCCAAGCCCGGCCATATCCTGGTAGCGCTGGTGGATGGCGAGGTGATCGTCAAGCGCTACGAGCTGCTCAGTGGGCGGCCTTACCTGTGCTCCGGCAATGATCGCTACGCGCCGGTCCCGGTCTCGGATCTGGACTGTCAGGTGTGGGGCGTGGTGCGTTCGGTGATCCACGAGTTCCCGGTATGACCTACCCGATGATCGGCTTGGTGGACTGCAACAACTTCTATGTGAGCTGCGAGCGAGTCTTTCAGCCGCGCCTGGAAGGCGTGCCCGTAGGGATAATGTCCAACAACGATGGCTGCGTGATCGCCCGCTCACGCGAGCTCAAGGCGCTGGGCGTCAAGATGGGCACGCCGGCCTTCCAGCTACAGCAATGGGTCAGCCAGGGTCGCATCCATCTGCTGTCGTCCAACTACGAGCTCTATGGTGATATGTCCGCCCGGGTACGCGAGGTCCTCGAGGAGTTCTCGGCCGGCGTCGACCCCTACTCCATCGACGAGATGTTCGTGCGCTTCGATGGCTTCGATGATCCCGCCACTCTCGACCTGGCCCGCACCCTGTACCGCAAGGTGCGCCAGTTCACCGGTATTCCTGTCTGCGTGGGTGTGGCCCCCAGCCGAACCCTGGCCAAGCTCGCCAACCGTGCCGCCAAAGAGCGGCCTGAATACGGCGGCGTATGCATGCTGACAGGCGATGATGACGAAACGCGCCACCTACTCGAACAGACCGAGTTGGGCGACGTGTGGGGCGTGGGCCAGCGACTGGTCGAGCGGCTGGCCATTCAAGGCATCAAGACAGCCTGGGACCTGCGCTGCGCCGACCCCAAGACCGTTCGCCGGCGTTTTGCGGTGACGCTCGAACGCACCGCCCGCGAGCTACGGGGCACCCCCTGCATCGAGATGAACGAAAGTGATGAACCCCGCCAGCGCATCATGACCTCGCGCTCGTTCGGCCGTCTGACCGGCGAGCTGAGCGAGCTGCAGGAAGCCATTCGCCAGCACGCCCAGCGTGGCGCCGAGAAGCTGCGCGCCCAGCAGAGCCACACTCGCGCCGTGTTGGTATTCTTGAAGACCCACCGTCACCGGCAAGACCTGGCCCAGTATTCTCCCAGCATCGTCGCTGAGCTGCCCGAGCCCACCGACGACAGCCGGCCGATTCTCGCCGCTGCCCAGCAGGCACTGGAAGCGATCTACCGGCCCGGCTATCGCTTCATGAAAGCCGGCGTGATGCTACTTGACCTGGTGGACGCCCACCGGGAGCAGCTCTCGCTGCTCGATAGTTCCGGCAGCGCCGCCGATCGCGAGCGTAGCGAACGGCTGATGAGCACCCTGGACGAACTGAACCAGAAGATGGGCCGCGGCACCGTACGCCTGGGCGTGCCCCGCCAAAATGCCGCCTGGCACCTGCGCTGTGCCCATCGAACCCCGAGGTGGACGACTCAGTGGGGCGAGCTGCTCAGCGTCAAGGCCTGAGCTTGTTGAGAGCGGACGAGCAGACGAGCAGACGAGCAGACGAGCAGACGAGCAGACGAGCAGACGAGCAGACGAGCAGACGAGCAGACGAGCAGAGTGATCGTAGCCATGCTCGCCCCCTCTTCAAACAAGGCTATTCGCTCTTTTCTGCCCGGTTGCGCCCATCTTGTTTGGCTTGGTACATGGCTTTATCGGCGCGCCTGATCAGGTCGGTTTGTGACTCGCCCGGCTTCCAGCAGGCAGCGCCAATACTGATGGTCACCTGCCCGACTTCCTCGAAGTCCACTTCTGAAACTGCTTTCAGCAAGCGACTCGCCAACCCCATCACATCCTCACCGGTGCACCCGGGGCAAAGCACGAGAAACTCTTCGCCGCCCCAACGGCCAACTGCATCGCAGGATCGCAATGCCTTCCACACCGTTTGTGCGAGCAAGGTCAATACTCGATCGCCAACCTCATGGCCAAAGCAATCATTCACTAACTTGAAGTGATCAATATCGAACAGCAAAATCGAAACATCGCGGCCATAGCGTGCGGCGGCATTCAGCTCCGCTTCCAGTGCCATTTCGGTGCGATAACGGTTCCATATCTGGGTCAGAGGGTCGGTAAGCGCCAGTCGCTCAAGCCGACGGTTGGCCTCGGCCAGCGCCTTACGCTCTTGATAAAGTGTCTCGTTGAGGTTGAAGATTTCGCTCGCCGAGGCGGCAATCGCAAGATCCTCGCCCAGATCCTGGGCCGCCAAAACCTCGACTTCCTGCCAAGGTGCGCTATGCCCCGTCAGCTCTTGCTGCCAAACCTCGAAGGAACGCCGGGGCGACATCACCAACCGTCCATCCTTCATCCTGGGAACGTCCTCAGGACGCCCCGCCCAAAGGGACGTCTCGGGCTGTTCGTCACGAAACAGCATCAACCAGCCCTGGCGATCGACATCCACTGACAGCGGCACAGCGAGCAAGCCGCAGCTGCACTGAGGCGGGATCCACTCACCTAAAGGAGTCTCTCCCAGCGCATCGCTGTGCCAGGCAATCGCTCGCGATTGTGACTCTCCTAACCAGGCGGCCACCTTTTTCAGCGTATCGGCGTCGGGCAAATTACCCACTCGCGACACCGTATCGGCATAGACCATGCCCACGCCGCTGGCCCGAAACAGGGTCAACCAATCATGGCCGTGACGCTGAACCAGGTCGCTGGCGACCAGCAGCTCTTTGCGCGTTTCAAAAAGCAGTCCGCGGGTCTCTTGAACACGCTGGCGAAAGCGCTGCTGAGACATGAGACGCAGGCGCTGCAAGCGCTGAATAGCCATCTGCGCCAACAAATGGGCTGCGTCACGAGAGGCAGGTGATAGCGTACGCGGGGTCATCGCATGGCAGGCCACCAGCCCCCAAAGGCCCTTATCTCCGTGGATAGCCACCGAGAGCGACCCCGCCACCCCCATGTTGTGCAGATACTCCTGATGCACAGGCGATACGGCCCGCAAGTTTCCCATAGACAGGTCTAGTGGTTCGCCGCTCAATGGGCATCGCTCCGGCCTCAGCGGCAGAGCCTTGGCTTGGGCATC
Source organism: Onishia taeanensis (assembly GCF_013349955.1). GTDB lineage: Bacteria > Pseudomonadota > Gammaproteobacteria > Pseudomonadales > Halomonadaceae > Onishia > Onishia taeanensis_B. The sequence goes on from NZ_JABVXC010000011.1 coordinate 107,281, forward strand.
GGGAATGCTGCGCACCGGGTTGATGTCATAGAGTGCCCTGACCTGGCTCGGGATATCGCTGGCCGGAAAACGGTGCCCGAGCAGACTATCAATCCCTTCGCTGAGGCATTCAGCCTTCACCTGCCCATTCCATTCGGCATCGAAGGAGTAGACCATCACCCGATCATACTGTGTCAGGGCCCGCACCCCTTCGACCAGGGCCTGCAGCAATTCAGCCTCACTGTCCTGGGCGGCAAGGCGCGTTTGCCAGTGGCTGACGGTGGCCAAAATCTCGAGCTCGTCCAATAGCCCCAACGACTCGATCTCTACCACTACCCCCGACCCGCTGCGATAGGCCGTGGCGCGACAGCGCTCACCAGTGCCGGCTGACAACTGGACGTCATCCAGGACTATCGTGCCGGCATCCGCCGCCAAGCGGCTATCAAGACGCGTGAGTAGCGCCTCGCCAAGGCAGTGGGCGGGAGGATGACTAAGCGCTTCATCAACCGATATGCCAAGAAGCTCTTGTAGATTACTGCTGACCTGCAGAACACGGCTAAGGTCGGCATTAAGGCTCACCAAACAACCGGTTGGTTGAATCGCGCCGGGAATATGCACCGGCTCGCGGGCACATTCGGCCAGCGCCTCTGTAAGTTCTTCTTCAGAATAGGTTGGCACAATTTCAGCTCCGCATAGCGACTTGATGCCAGTGATCAAGATGAACCTGCAGGGTAAGAAAGGTCTGTCTGGCACTTAGCGCCGCGCGTCGAGAACAGGGCTGCAGCGAGGGAGACGCTATCAGCGCGAGAAAATCATCCCAACACTGGTCGACATACAAATGGAAATAGCGCGCTCCAACGTCAGGCGACAGTGCCAGCTCGCGGACGACGCGCGGTGCTATGACGCTTCCTCCCTGAGTAGCGCCTTCTAACACATATAACACTCCCAACACGCTTCCACGAGAGCCAAGCTCGCTAGGTGACTCGCAGGACAAGGGGCGCGCAGAAGGAGAGGCAGGCCGATAGCCAAGATCACGAAGGTCACGGGCAAGCAGTGCCGCACGGCTCTGATAATGATATCGCCCCAAGTCAGGCCATTCATCTCGCAGCGCTGGTAGCAGCCACGGCTCCAGCGACACATAGAATTCATGAAAGGCTTTTAACACCAGTGCATAGGCTTGATGCGTCAGCCCTGGCTTTATCAATGGCGACAACAGCGGATGACGCTCGACGCGTCGATGCAAGTCGCTGGTTTCATCACGCAGAACCGCACGCAACCCTGCATGTGGCGATGCCGCAAGTGCACTGTCCATCAAGGTCATCGCAGCCACTGCATGGCGAAGTCATCGGCACTCATGGGGCGGCCATAGTAAAACCCCTGGGCCTGGTCGCAGCCGAGTTCTGCAAGCGCTTGAGCCTGTTCAGCCGTTTCGACACCTTCGGCGACCGTCTTCATCCCCATACTCCGCGCCATCGCAATGATCGTGGTAACGATGGTGTAGTCATGGCTCGAAGAGAGCATGTCACGCACGAAGGAGATATCGATCTTGAGAGTATCGGCAGCGAAACGTTTGAGATATGCCAGCGACGAATAGCCGGTGCCGAAGTCGTCGATGGCGAGACCAAACCCCTGGGCCTTGAGCGCCTGCATGAGTCCAATGGCCTGTTCCGGGTCGCGCATAAAGCCGCTCTCGGTCAATTCCAGCCCGATGTTCGCCGGGCAGACACCCTTAGTATGCAGCGCGACCTCTTCGCCAAAGCGCACATCCTCCAACTGCTGAGCCGACACGTTCACTGAGATACGGGGCACCACTGCCACCCCGGACCGTTTCCAGTCTCGCAGCTGCTGGCTGGTCGTCTTGAGCACCCAGCCACCGAGCTCTTTCATAAGGCCTCTCTCTTCGGCAAGCGGGATGAATTCTGCTGGACTCACCCAACCACGTTCGCCATCGAACCAACGGCATAGCACTTCAGCACCAGTAAGTTCTCCAGTGACGATATCCACTTGAGGCTGATACTGAAGCATCAAGCGATCTTCGCGCAGCGCCACGATGAAGTCATCAAGCAGTTGCTGGCGACGCAGGATGGCGCTACCCAATTGATCATCATAAAGCCATCGCCCTTCCCCCTGACGCTTGGCGTGATGCGCCGCCAGACTGGCATGCTGAAAAAGCTCGCCAGGGCTCTTGCCATGTTCGGGATAAAGCGCACCGCCAATGCTGACATCCAGCATGAACCAGCGCTCATCAACCTGCAGCGGTGCTTCCAGGCTCTGCTGATAACAGAGCATGCGTTCAGCCAGCATTGATGCAGTCGGCGCCTCGATCAGCACCGCGAACTCATCGCCGCCAAGACGTGCCAGCAACTCGCTATCCTGGTGCTGCATGCCACAAAAGCGCTGCCCAGCGGCCGCCAGCACGCTGTCGCCGACACTATGACCGAAGGTATCGTTGATCTCCTTGAAGCGCCTGAGGTCCATTAACAACAGGCCAAGCGTCTTATCTTCGCAACAGGCCTTTTCCAAGGCATCGCCCACTTGTGCCATGAAAGACGCACGATTGGGCAAGCCGGTTTCAGGATCGGAGAAAGCCAGACGCTTGATGTAGTCGCCACTCATCTGTCGCTCGAGTTCGGCGGCCGCATTGGCAGCGAAAATCTTCAGAACCGTGGTGACAAAGTCGGGATCCTCAAGGGGTGAACGGAACATGACCACCAGCAGACCCAGCGCCTCTCCATTGCTGTGATCCAGCCGCAGACCAACATAGCCCCGAGCCCAACCGAGGAAACGGTCGGCCTGAGGCGGCAAAATTTTTGCGACCTCGTCGGTGATGACACAGGCCCCTTTTTCCATGACCTCGGCGCAGGGCGTCCCCTTGAGCACATAGCTGAAGTTCTCAACCTTGCGGCCATCGACCACCGCAGCCTGGGTCGTCATCCAGCCGTCAGCCAAGGTGTCTTCGAGAGTCGCGATGATACCCGCATCAGCATCCAGTGCACGGGTCAGGTGGTCGACCAGTTGATCAAAGAACAGCTCACCGCCCATCGCCGTGACCGATGAGGCAATCTGCATCACCGCCTGCTGGATGCGGCGGGATTCGTGCTGACGGGTATTATCGAAGATGAAACCTTCGAGCCAGACAGTTTCCCCGTCGGCACCGAAAACGGCCTGCCCCTGCTCAGACACCCAGGAAGTATCGCCACCCGCCGTTCGCAAGCGGTAGTTCAACTGATATGGGCGACGCCGTTCGACATCCTCCATGATCTGGTGATGAATACGCTGCCGATCGTCGGGATGCACCATGTCCATGAAGGGATAGCCCTGATCAGCGGTCAACTGCGAAGCGTTGTAGCCGGTTAGGGCCTCGGCACCGCGACTCACGAAGGTGAGACTGCCCTTACCGTCGTGAAGTCGTTGATACGCCATCCCGGGCAGATGGTTCATCAGGGTATAGAGCCGGCGTTCGCTCTCTTCCACGGCGCTCATGGTGCGTTGACGGGAAAGCTCGGCTCCCACGCGCATCGCGGCGATTCGCAGGACCTCCCTGGCGAGGTCAGGCGACCATAGGGGCGCGATATCCAATACAGCAATCAGCCCCAGCGTTTCGCCGCTGCGATCAATGATAGGCATGCCCAGATAGGACTCAACGGCCAGGTCAGACAGCAGGTCGTCATCCGGAAAGGCCGCACAGACCCTTTCCGGGTAGTGGCAAGGCTCATTTTGGATCACTTGCTCACATGGGCTGCCCGCCAAAGGATAACTGAAATTATTTAGCAAGCGACCCCGCGACCAAAGGCCGAGGGTACGTGCCATCTTACTATCCGATGGGTCTATGCAGGCGACGATCACATGATCGACTCGCAGTATTCGTGCCAGACAGACAGCAAGCTCCGAAAAGAAACTGTCTGTTGGATTGTCTAGGGCCAATCCGTCAGCCAGCTCGCGAAATACCTGTTCCGAGGCTAGGGGTGGCGCCATGGACTGGTGTCCTCCCGACCAAATTCAGCTTCAAGCGCCCCCAGAGGGCTGAGCCCAAGGGATACGTCGACGTCATGCGCCAAGAAGAAAGTACCACTTAAAGCAGACTATTTTACTTCTTGTAGGAAGGGCAATGATCCCTTCTTGAACACTCATCGGCAACACCTCGTTTTTCTTGATTTTTCCCGGCTCACAAACATCAACGCCCGGCACAAGGCCGGGCGTTGACGACTCGCCAATAATCCAGCGTCTCATTCAGCCGATGACAAGCAGCCCTCCGGCAAGCGCCACCAGACCGCCAACCACACGATCAAGGTGCGGTACACGATGCAACAGCACCTGACCGACTGACCGTCCAAGCTGACCAATGCACAAGGTTGTCAGCAGGAAACCGGCCAGATACGCCATCAGCGATGCCCCAACCGGCATTTCGGCTGCGTGAGCCTGACCGTGACAGACCAGGAAGGCTACCACCAGCATTGCACTGATACCCGCGGGCATACGCACCAGGCCGGCGAGCAGCACGCCCGCCAACAATACCGACAGAGAGATTCCGGTCTCGACGCCGGGAAGACTCAGCCCGCCCCAGGCAAGCCCTGCCCCCAGCAACATGCCTAACGCCGCCAGCCCCGGCACGGCCCGGCCCAGTGGTCGCGCCTGCCGCGCGCTCCAAAGGCCGATGGCCGATAGCGCCAGCAGGTGATCCAACCCGGTCATGGGATGCAGCAAGCCGGCGAGCATACCGCCGGTACTAGCCTCATGGCCAACGTGGGCGCTGACCGTGCCGGCAGCAGTCAGCGCCAGGGGCGCCAGGGCAAGAGCGGTGAGTCGTGAAACACGGGTCATGGTAACGTCCTTCTTTTTTCAGCTGAATGTCGTGAGTCGACGAATAGCGTGGGTCTTCTTAGGCAGCGCATGACGAAAACACAGCGCATGGCCCAATGAGATGACGAATCGGCCGCGTTCAGACCGCCGAACTGGCCTGGTGTGCGTCGCTGCCGGCATGCGCGATCGATGGCCGGCGCTCCGGTAGCATGCCGCGGTCAAGAATGAAGCGTATGACTTCCTCGACGCCGACACCGTCGTAGAGATTGGCGAACACAAAGGGACGTTCGCCCCGCATCTTTTTCGAATCCCGCTCCATCACCTCGAGGGAGGCATGCACCTGCTCGGCGATGTCGATCTTGTTGATGATCAAAAGATCCGACTTGGTGATGCCTGGCCCCCCCTTGCGGGGAATCTTGTCGCCCGCGGAAACGTCGATCACATAGAGCGTCAGGTCTGAGAGCTCGGGGCTGAAGGTCGCCGAGAGGTTGTCGCCACCAGATTCCACCAGCACCAGTTCGAGACCAGGATGACGAGCCTGCAGGTCATCGATGGCGGCGAGATTCATCGAGGCATCCTCGCGAATCGCGGTATGCGGACAGCCCCCGGTCTCGACGCCAAGAATACGGTCGGCGGGTAGCGCCTCGTGGCTCAGCAGGAAATCCGCATCTTCGCGGGTATAGATATCGTTGGTTACCACGGCAATATCGTAGTAATCGCGTAGCGCCAGGCACAGCTGCTTCAAGAGCGCGGTCTTGCCGGAACCGACCGGGCCACCGACACCGATACGCAAGCAGTGATTCATGAGGGGCTCCTTCAGCTTCTGAAAAGTCGTGAGTATTGTGTTTCATGCTGGGCGCTGGCGAGCGCCAGCCCTGGCAGCAACGGGCCTAGTTCGTGATCCTCAAACGCAAGGGCGCGGTCCACGGCCACCACCAATTCGGGACGCAGCCGCTCGATGAGGCGTTGGGCGGCCGTGTGGCCCAGCGGCAACGCCTTGCAGGCCACCGCCAACTGGTTTTCGAGCCAGGACCAGGCAAAGCCCAACAACGCCTGGCGCGGAGGAATAACGCGCGCCTGGGCCAGCCAGGCAAAGAGCGTCACATAGCCGGGCTGAACCGGCAGCAGCGGCGACGGCGGCAGCAGCTCGAGGCTCTGTAGCAGCCGCTTGAGCGCCGCGCCCAGGCGCTGGTCTTCCTCGGCGAGTTCACGGGTCTCGCGGCTGGCCGCCAGCCAGGCATCCCAGTACGCCACCGCCTCGCCATCCTGTGCCATGAAAGCCGCCTGTTGGCGCGCCAGCACCGGCAACTCGCAGCGTGACAGGCCGTCGTCCAGCACGCCGGACAGCCAGGCCTCAAGGCTTGCCTCGTCGCGTACCCAATCGAGCTCGAAGGCGCTCTCAAGGCCCTGTGACCAGGCGAAGGCACCGATCGGCAGCGCCGGGCTGACCAACTGCATCAGCCCCAGCAGGGCTAGGTCGTCCCCCTGGGCGGCGCCGTCGGGCGAGCGCGCATCAGTGAACATGGTCATGCGCATGCCCGTGCGAATGCTCGTGTGAATGCTCGTGTGAATGACCGTGCGCATGCCCCGCCTGAGCATGCCCTTTATGGGAATAGGCCCCCGGCTCGGGGTCGAAGGGCGCTTGATGATGATGAAGCGTGGCACCTAAGCGCTCTGCCAGTTCCTCCAGCACATGATCCGGCGGGAAGCGCACCCAGCCGCCCTCCTCGTCGGCGCCGATGGCCAGCGCCACATGACGGTTGCCGAGGTGATAGCAGAGCTTCGCCAGCGGCAGGCCGGCCTCGATTCGTGCCGTGACCACCGGTTCGGCAGCAGCGCGAATGATCACGATCTCGCCGCTATCGGCCTCTAGGCCTTCCCCATCCCGTAGCACCGGGCCGCGGTCGAGAAACAGGCCGACCTCCTGGCCGTCATCGGTCTGCGCCTTGAGGCGCCCTCGCATACGAAGCTCGAAGGGCAATGTCAGGGTGTCGCTGGCCCGGCTTGCCTCGATGGGCCCCAGGCGTTCAATCAATTTCAGCATTGGCATCGTCTCTAGAAATTTTCCGCGGCTGACCCTGTGGCCGTCTGCAAAAGGGCACTGTCGATACTTCCCTGTACGCTCCTTTTGCCTTCCATGACAAAGGACCCTCGCTTCGACCTGCCACCGGCGCCGCTTGACGTCTGGTAATCGCCCCACTGCTCAGAACAAGTGATAGCGCTGAGCCAGTGGCAGCTCGGTGGCCGGCTCACAGGTCAAGAGCTCGCCATCGGCGCGCACCTCATAGGTCTGCGAATCCACGCTGAGGGCTGGGCAGGCATCGTTGAGCTTCATGTCCGACTTGCGCACGGCCCGGGTGTCGCGACAGGCCACCAGCGGACTATCCAGCCCCAGGCGCTCCTTGACGCCCGCTTCCAGTGCCGCCTGGCTGACGAAAGACAGCCGCGTGGCGCTGGCCGCCTTGCCGAAAGCGCCGAACATTGGCCGGTAGTGCACCGGCTGCGGCGTGGGAATCGACGCATTGGGGTCACCCATGGGCGCGGCAGCGATCATCCCGCCCTTGACGATCAGCGCCGGCTTGACGCCGAAGAAGGCCGGATCCCACAGCACCAGATCGGCCAGCTTGCCGACCTCGATCGAGCCCACCTCGTGACTCAGCCCATGAGTGATCGCCGGGTTGATGGTGTACTTGGCGATGTAGCGCCGGGCACGCAGGTTGTCGGCTCCCAGTGCTTCGTCTTCCGGCAGCAGACCACGCTGGACTTTCATCTTGTGGGCCGTCTGCCAGGTGCGGCAGATCACCTCGCCCACCCGCCCCATGGCCTGGGAATCCGAGGCGATCATCGAGATCACCCCCATGTCATGCAGGATGTCCTCGGCGGCGATGGTTTCGCGGCGGATACGCGAATCGGCGAAGGCCACATCTTCGGGAATGTTGGGGTCGAGGTGGTGGCAAACCATCAGCATGTCCAGGTGCTCGTCGATGGTATTGACTGTGTACGGCCGGGTCGGATTGGTCGACGACGGCAGCACATAGGGCTTGGCGCAGGCGGTGAGGATGTCCGGCGCATGGCCGCCCCCGGCGCCTTCGGTGTGATATGTGTGAATGCCGCGTTCCTTGAACGCCGCCAAGGTATCCTCGACGAACCCTGACTCATTGAGGGTATCGGTATGGATCGCCACCTGAACGTCATAGCGCTCGGCCACCGACAGGCAGGCGTCGATGGAAGCCGGCGTGGTGCCCCAGTCCTCGTGGAGCTTGAGCCCCATGGCCCCCGCCTCGAGCTGCGCCTCCAGCGCCTCGGGCAGGCTGGCGTTGCCCTTGCCCAGAAAGCCGATGTTCATGGGCAGGCTGTCCACGGCCTGCAGCATCTTGCCGATATGCCAGGCCCCCGGCGTACAGGTGGTGGCATTGGAGCCGGTGGCCGGGCCGGTCCCGCCGCCGAGCATGGTGGTCACCCCGCTCATCAGGGCCTCTTCGACCTGCTGGGGGCAGATGAAATGGATATGGGCGTCGATCCCGCCGGCGGTGAGAATCTTGCCCTCGCCCGCGATCACCTCGGTTCCCGGGCCGATGACGATCTCGACTCCCGGCTGAGTATCCGGGTTGCCGGCCTTGCCGAGCGCCGCGATGCGCCCGCCCTGGAGTCCCACGTCTGCCTTGACGATGCCCCACCAGTCGAGGATCAGCGCATTGGTGATCACCGTGTCCATCACCGAGCCATCGGCACGCTGGCTCTGGCCCATACCGTCGCGGATTACCTTGCCGCCACCGAACTTGACCTCATCGCCATAGGAGGCGGCGTCACGCTCAACTTCAATCCACAACTCGGTGTCACCGAGGCGCACCCGGTCGCCGACGGTCGGGCCATACATATCAGCATAGGCCTGACGGCTGATCTTGCTAGGCGTGGTATCGCTCATGACGACTCTCCTTGATCGGCATCATCGGATGACGAGGGTCGCGCAGCCTCGGGCACGGTAGATGAGATACGCGCATCGGCGGGCGCGTTAGAGAGCGCCCCCATCACTTGCTGACGAAAGCCATAGGCGATGCGGCTGCCGGTGAAGGGAATCAGCGTCACCTCGCGCTTCTGACCGGGCTCGAAGCGAATCGCCGTGCCCGCAGCTACATCCAGGCGATGGCCACGGGTCGCCGCGCGATCGAAGTCCAGCGCCGGGTTGGCCTCGAAGAAGTGATAGTGCGAGCCGACCTGAATCGGGCGATCACCGGTATTGGCGACCGTCACGCTGATCCGCTCGAGTCCTTCGCACAGCGCGATCTCGCCGTCCTTCAATTGATACTCACCGGGAATCATGGGGATCTCCTCACACGATCGGGTTGTGAACGGTGACCAGCTTGGTCCCATCCGGGAAGGTCGCCTCGACCTGCACCTCGTCGACCATCTCGGCCACCCCTTCCATGACGTCATCGCGGGTCAGAATCTCACGCCCGGCACTCATCATCTCGGCCACGCTACGTCCGTCCCGGGCACCTTCCATGATCTCGGCGCTGATCAGCGCCACCGCTTCGGGGTAGTTGAGCTTGAGGCCACGATCACGTCGGCGCTCGGCGAGCAACGCCGCCGTGAACAGCAGCAGCTTGTCCTTGTCTCTCGGGGTCAGTTCCATCGCAGTAGCTCCCAAATCATGTCGTTGGAATTCGAGCTTCGGGCTTCGGGCTTCGGGCTTCGGGCTTCGGGCTTCGGGCTTCGGGCTTCGGGCTTCGGGCTTCGGGCTTCGGGCTTCGGCAGCATGGTGCTCGACGCCCGCTGCCCGTCACTCGCTACCGGCACGAAGTGCCGCTATGTCATCCAGATACGCGGCACGCTGGCCTCACGACCCAGCAGCATCGGCCGCAACCGTGTCCAGGCCGCCTGACAAAGCGCCCAGGCTTCATTGCGCTCATCGCCGAGATAGCGCAACAGCAGCACCCCCTGGCGCACCGTCACCGCCCAGCGGGGCGAGGCCGGCAGCGCCTCGCGCAATATGGCAACGGCGCCGGCCTCGTCATCGAGGCCCACCGCCCACAGCGTGGCTTGCACGCTGGCCCCGCCCTGCCCCCAAGGCCCCGAAAAGCGTGGGTGCGTCGGGTCGAGGAGCTGGCGTTCATGCCACAGGGGGCGACCGTCACGGGTCAGGGAAAAGCGCTGCTCGAGATGCCCGGAAACGAACGGCAGTTCACCGGCCGGGCGACCGAGCGCCAGCACCTCCCAGCCCAGGCAGCGCGCCTCCTGGTCAAGCGCAATCTCGGTGCTCTGCACCCCACGGGAGCCATCGAAGGCGATGGTTTCCTGTGGCAGCCACTCGAGTTCACCGCCTGCCTCCACCGAGAGGCTCGTATGCTGAGTCCAGGCCACCCCATGGCTGTCGGCCCGGTAGAGCTTGTTGGCGGCCGGGGTGGTGATCAGGGCCCGGGCGCCCTGGCCAACCTTGGCGCCGATCGAAAGGGCGTCGCCGCTGACCAGGCCGCCCGGCGGGTGCAACAAATAGACATGGCAGCTACCGGCTTCCCCCTCGGCATCGCGAGACTCCGGATAGAAGGGCCGCTGAACCCGCAGCGGGCCCTGGTGGCGAGCACGGGTCAAACGGGTCACAGGACCGGCCGGCTCATCGCGACGCGTAAAGCCGAGCTCGATGGATGCGGCCCAGTGGCGCTCGCCGTCGAAGCGATGGCCGCTGGCCAAGGGGCAAGCCTTCTGGTGGGAAAGGGGCTCGAAGACCGTCATACGGTGAGGTGTCGCTTGATCAGGTCATCGGAAAGCTCGCCGATCCCGCCGCTGGCCACCGGGCGGCCGCGATCGAGGATCGTGAAGCGGTCGGCATACTTGCGGGCGAAAGGTAGCTTCTGTTCGACCAGCAGCACGGTCAGACCATCCTCGCGAATCAGCCGACGTATCACCTCGCCGATCTGGGCGACGATATTGGGCTGGATGCCCTCCCCCGGCTCGTCGAGAATCAACAGCCGCGGCTCGATGACCAGCGCACGGCCAATCGCCAGCTGCTGCTGCTGACCGCCGGATAGGTCGCCACCGCGACGATGGCGCATCTCATGGAGCACCGGAAACAGCTCGAAGACTCGATCAGGAATGCGGCGACTGCCGTCCTTGCGCGCGGCAAGCCCGGTGCGCAGATTTTCCTCGACACTGAGCAGCGGAAAGATCTGGCGACCCTGGGGCACATAGCCGATGCCGAGCCGGGAGCGCTCCTCGAGGCGCTTCTTGGTCAGATCCACCTCGCCGTCAAAGCGCAGGCTGCCGCTCTTGATCGGCACTTCGCCCATCACGCACTTGAGCAGGGTCGTCTTGCCCACGCCGTTGCGCCCCATCACGCAGGTGCATTCACCCTTGGGCACCTCGAGATCGAGATCCCACAGGGTGTGGCTCTCGCCATAGAACTGGTTGAGCTTGTCGATCGCGAGCATCAGGCCTCCTCCTCTGCGCCCAGGTAGACTTCGATGACCTTGGGGTCATTCGAGACCTGATCCATCGTGCCCTCGGCCAGCACGCTGCCCTGGTGAAGCACCGTGACCTGGCGGGCAATCGAGCGCACGAAGCCCATGTCGTGCTCGACCACCACCACCGACTGCTTGCCGGCAAGGCTGGTGAGCAGCTCGGCGGTACGCTCCATTTCCTGCTCGGTCATGCCGGCCACCGGCTCGTCGACCAGCAGCAGTCGCGGGCGCTGCATCAGCAGCATGCCGATCTCCAGCCACTGCTTCTGGCCATGGGAAAGAATCCCCGCCTGGCGGCCGCAAAGCGCCTCGAGGCCAATGGTCTCGAGTACTTCATCGATACGACTGCGCTGCTCGCCGGACAGCCTGGCCGTAAGGGTCGGCAGCACGCGCTTGTCGGCTGACATGGCGAGCTCCAGGTTGTCGAAGACGCTGAGCGCCTCGAACACCGTCGGCTTCTGAAACTTGCGGCCGATGCCCAATGACGCGATCTCGGGCTCATTCTTGGTCAGCAGGTTATGGCGGCTGCCGAACCACACCTGGCCACTGTCGGGGCGCGTCTTGCCGGTGATGATATCCATCATGGTCGTCTTGCCGGCGCCGTTGGGGCCGATGATGCAGCGTAGCTCACCGTCGTTGATGGTCAGGTTGAGATTGTTGATGGCCTTGAAGCCATCGAAGCTCACGTTGACGTCTTCCAGGTAGAGAATCGGGCCGTGGCGGACGTCCACGGGGGATGCCGCCGGCACCAGGAAGTCGAACACCCGATCGCGATCGGCCAGGGCGTCGAGCAGGCTCATGGCGTTGCCTCCTTGAGTTGGGTCTCGCTATCTGCCTTGCGACGACGGCTCATCAGCCCGGCGATGCCCTTGGGCAGCAGCACCGTGACCACCACGAAGAGCCCACCGAGGGCGAACAGCCAGGCATCCGGCATCACACCGGTGAAGACCGTCTTGGCATAGTTGACCAGAATGGCGCCGATCACCGCGCCATAGAGGGTGCCGCGCCCGCCCAGGGCTACCCACACCACGACTTCGATCGAAAACAGCGGCGAGAACTCGCTGGGATTGATGATCCCCACCTGGGGCACATAGAGGGAGCCGGCGACACCCGCGAGCATGGCCGAGACCACGAACACGCACAGTTGCACCCGCTCGACCCGATAGCCCAGGAAGCGTACCCGCGCCTCGGCATCGCGAGAGGCCACGCAGACCCGACCAAGCTTGCTGCCTACAATGCCGCGACACACCACATAACCCAGCGCCAGCGCCACCCCGGAGGCCAAGAAGAGTCCTAACCGGGTGGCATCGCTTCGCAGATCGAAGCCCAGCAGTTCACGGAAGTCGGTCAGACCGTTGTTGCCGCCAAAGCCCATCTCGTTGCGGAAGAAGGCCAGCATCAGGGCGAAGGTCAGCGCCTGGGTGATGATCGACAGATATACGCCGGTCACTCGGGATCGGAAGGCCAGGAAGCCGAACAGCAGCGCCAGCAGGCCCGGCGCCAGCATCACCATCAGGAAGGCGAACCAGGCCATGTCGAAGCCGTGCCAGAACCACGGCAGGCTGTCCCAGTTGAGAAAGACCATGAAGTCCGGCAGCACCGGATCGCCATAGACACCGCGATCGCCGATCTGGCGCATCAGGTACATGCCCATGGCATAGCCACCGAGAGCGAAAAAGGCCCCATGTCCCAGGCTCAAAATGCCCAGATAGCCCCAGACCAGGTCCACCGCTACCGCCAGCAGCGCATAGCACAGGTACTTGCCGAGCAATGTCACGGTATAGCTCGAAACGTGCAGCGGATGCCCGGCAGGCAAGGCCAGGTGCAGCACCGTGACCACCGCCAGCGCCAGGGCAAGCACAGTGAGAAATATGCGCGTCGAGCGTTCGCTAAAGGGTCGCGTCAGCCACAAGTTGGAGAGCGGCGAGCTTGAAGACGGCGTATTTGAAAGAGACATCGAATCAGCCCTCCGCCGCCCGGCCCTTCTGCGGAAAGAGTCCGCGAGGCCGTTTCTGAATGAACAGGATGATGAACACCAGCACGATGATCTTGGCCAGCACAGCGCCGGCCCATGGCTCCAGCACCTGGTTGATCACCCCAAGCGACATGCCGGCCACCAGGGTGCCCCACAGGTTGCCGACGCCGCCGAACACCACCACCATGAACGAATCGATGATGTAGCTCTGGCCGAGGTTGGGGCCGACGTTGGTCAGCTGAGCCAGCGCCACGCCGGCAAGCCCGGCCACCCCGGCACCGAGGCCGAAGGTGAGCATATCGACGCGGGTCGCGCGAATGCCCATGGACCGCGCCATGGCGCGATTCTGAGTGACCGCGCGCACCTCGAGCCCGAGCCTGGTGCGGCGCATGACCAGCATCAGCCCCGCGAACACCAGCAGCGCGAAGCCGAGTACATAGAGGCGGTTGAGGGTCAGCGACAGTGCATCGTTGATCACCAGCGAGCCGCTCATCCACTCAGGGGTAATCACCGTGCGGTTGAGGGGCGACACCAGGGTGCGCACCAGCTGCTGGAGGATCAGGCTGACGCCGAAGGTAGCAAGCAGGGTCTCCAGCGGACGCCCCTTGAGGAACTGGATCACGCAGCGCTCGATGGCGACTCCCGCCAAGCCTGCGACCAGGAAACCGGCCGGGATCGACAGGATCACCGCCAGGCCCGGCTGACCCGGCAGCAGCTGCTGCATTCCCCAGGAGGTATAGGCGCCGAGCATGATCAACTCGCCGTGGGCCATGTTGATCACGCCCATCACGCCAAAGGTAATGGCCAGGCCAATCGCCGCCAGCACCAGCACCGAGCCGAGGCTCAGGCCGAAGTACAGCGTCTCAAAGCCACGATTGATCTTGAGGGTCTGCTCGATGCCGTCCAGTGCCTTCTTGGCCTGGGCGGCAAGGGCGGGATCGTCACTGGCAGCGGCTCCGTTGAGGGCGGCTCGCGCCTCGGGATGCAGGCTGCCGCTCAGGGCCTCGATAGCCTGGGCGTCGCCCTGCTCGAGCCGATAAATGGCCAGCGCCTCGGTCAGCCGCTCCTGCACTGCCTCACTAGGCTCCTGGTCCCGCACCGCCTCGAGCGGCGCCACCATGCCCGCATCGACCTGACCGAGCAGGTCGTTGGCCGCCTGCAGGCGAGCGTCAGGGTTATCGACATAGAGATCGAGCACCGCCAGGGTGCTGCGCAGCTGGCCACGTAGGGCGTTATTGATGCCGATACGGTCCAGCTCGCGTCGGGACATCTCGCCGAGCGGCTCACCGCTCAAGGCATCTTCCACCGGCCAGTTCCGGCCGCGATTGGCCAACACCACCACGAACTGACCGGTCTGTTTGTTCTGTTGCAGCTTGCCGTCGTTGAGGGCTTCAAGCCAGGCACGGCTGCGGGAATCACCGCTGGCAACGATAGCGTCAATGGCATCGCTCTTGGCGGCATAGGAGGCACTGGCAAGTGCTTCGAGCAACGGCTTGCCGGGGTCATCCTGCTGCGCCTGTGCGCTACCTAGCAGTGCAAGCATCAGTGCACACAGCAGCAGCCACAGCGTGAGGCATCGGGTGATCCTCATGGGCATGTCCTTTGGAATCGCAATGAAAAACGCGACGGAAAGTCGCTATATGAAGCCGCGATGCAACCTCTCTGGAAACGTGCGCGGCAGGCCAGGTCCGACATCAAGCCGTCGAACCTGGTCTGTTCGAGGCTTATTGCGCCTCGACGCCGCCGCCGCAGCTAGCCTCGACCACGTTGTAGTTGCCACACTCCATGGGCTTGCGCCAGTCGCTGATCAGATCGCGGGAGCCTTCCAGATAGTCCGACCAGGCATCGCCTGCCACCGTCGACGGCGTTTCCCAAACTACCGAGAACTGGCCGTTATCCTGAATCTCGCCGATCAGGACCGGCTTGGTGATGTGGTGATTGGGCATCATCGCCGCGTAACCGCCGGTCAGGTTGGGCACGGTCACGCCGATGATGGCGTCCTTGACCGCATCCACGTCTGGGGTACCCGCCTTGCGCACGGCCTCGAGCCACATGTTGAAGCCGATGTAATGCGCTTCCATGGGATCATTGGTGACGGACATCTCATCACCGGTATAGTCGATCCAAGCATCGATGAAGTCGTAGTTGGCATCGTTATCGACGCTCATGAAGTAGTTCCAGGCGGCCAGATGGCCCACCAGCGGCGCGGTATCAATGCCCGACAGCTCCTGCTCACCCACCGAGAAGGCCACTACCGGAATATCGGCGGCATCGATGCCTTGGTTGCCGAGCTCACGATAGAACGGCACGTTGGCGTCGCCATTGATGGTCGAGACCACCGCCGTCTTCTTGCCTTCGCTGCCGAAACGCTTGATATCGGAGACGATGTTCTGCCAGTCCGAATGCCCGAACGGCGTGTAGTTGATCATGATGTCCTCGTCGGCGACGCCATGGCCCTTCAGATAGGCCTCGAGGATCTTGTTAGTCGTCCGCGGATAGACATAGTCGGTGCCGGCCAGCACCCAGCGCTCCACGCCGACGTTGTTCATCAGGTAATTCACCGCAGGAATGGCCTGCTGATTGGGCGCTGCACCGGTATAGAAGACGTTCTCGGAAGACTCTTCGCCCTCGTACTGCACCGGATAGAACAGTAGGCCATTGAGCTCTTCGACCACCGGCAGCACCGACTTGCGAGACACTGAGGTCCAGTTACCGAAGATCACATCGACCTTTTCCTGCGCCAGCAGCTCACGGGCTTTCTCGGCGAACAGCGGCCAGTTGGAAGCCGGGTCCACCACCACCGGCTCAAGCTGACGTCCCAGCAGGCCGCCCGCCGCGTTCTGCTGCTCGATCAACATCAGCATGGTGTCCTTGAGAGTGGACTCGCTGATCGCCATGGTGCCGGAGAGTGAGTGCAGGATGCCGACCTTGATCGGGTCTTCCTGTGCCTGTGCCGGCAGGGTCACGCCCGCAGAGAGCAGGGCCGCAGCCAGCCAACGATAGAAAGGGGTCGAAGTGTTCACATGGATCTCCTTGCTTATGTCTTGTTATTGAAGGCTGTTCTTGAACGTTGTTGTTTAAGGTTGTTCTTGAGAGCCGTTATTGAGAGCCGTTATTGAAAGTCGTTATTCGGCAATATCCAGCGACGCTGCCGGTCGTTCAGCGGCCGGCCCAAACACATCGCAAGGGCCGTGCCAACACATCAGCAAGCCCCGATAATCATTGGGAATCATTGTGTTATAGAGAACTCAACGACCTCTCTGCCTCCTTGATCGCCGCCCTCACCTGCGCCAGCGCCCATTACTTGCCCTCTTTTGGTCATTTCGATATCGGTAATGCGCCTTATTGGTGCAGCTGTATACATCAAAGCAGACAAAGAGTTATACAAAGCGCTACAGGCAGCGGCAGCGTGCATCAATATGATCAACCCAGCATAAAAAAGGGCACCGGCCAGTTGGCCGATGCCCCAAAAAGGTGATGCAGTTGCTCGATACGATGTAGGACTAAAATGTACGAATAAAATGTACGGGTGAAATGTACGGGTGAAATGTCTCGGGTGAAAACTACCGATGTCAGTCCGACTGCGCCCCACCGGCCTGCATGCGCCGGCGCAGCAGCGGGCCGACGATATAGGGCAGAATCAGCCCCAAACCAGCAACGACCCACAGGCCGATGGCCAGACCGCTATCCCACAACACCATCCAGTCGCCATCGGAGATTTCCATGGCATGGCGCAGGTTCTTCTCCATCTCCGGCCCCAGCAGCAGGCCCAGGATGATCGGCACCAGCGGAATCTCCAGCTTGCGCAGCACATAGCCGAAGACCCCGAAGGCCACCATGAAGTAGAGATCGAAGGTAGTGTTGCTGATGGAGTAGATGCCGACGAAGGCCACCATGGTCACGATCGGCAGCAGATACATCGGGGGAACCGAGAGCAGCTTGACGAAGATGCCGACCAGCGGAATGTTGAGCAGCAACAGTAGGAAGTTGCCGATCAGCAGCGCCGCGATTACACCCCAGACGATATCCGCGTTCTGGGTGAACATCAGCGGACCCGGGGTGATGTTGAGCGAGATCAGCAAGGCCAACAGCACCGCAGTGGTGCCACTGCCCGGCACGCCCAGGGTCAGCATTGGCACCAGCGCACCGCTGGAAGCGCCGTTGTTGCCGGCCTCGGGGCCTGCCACACCGCGCGGATCGCCCTCGCCGAAGTAGCCCTTCTTGCCTACCACCTTCTTCTCGAGGGTGTAGCCGATGAAACTGCCGAGCGACGCACCGGCGCCGGGAAGCACCCCTGCGATAAAGCCGAGGATGCCACCGCGAATGCTCGAGGGCATGATGCCACGGATATCGGCCCAGGAGAGCGACAGCTTGTTGACGGTCATCTTCTCCTTGCCGCCGCCGGCCTTCTCCTCGATGAAGAACATCAGCTCGGAGATCGCGAACAGACCGACGATGGCAATGATGAAGTCGACACCCTCGTAAAGCTCCAACACGCTAAAGGTGTAGCGCTGGGTCCCGGTCGAATCGATGCCCACGGTGGCGATCATCAGGCCGATACAGGCCGCGACCACGGTCTTCATGGGGTTCTTGCCGGTGATACCACCCAGGGTAGCGAAGGCCAGCAGGAAGAGTGCGAAATACTCCGCCGGCCCGAAGGTCAGGGCGAAATCGGCCAGCAGCGGCGCCAGCAGTATCAGGCCCACGGTGGCGACCAGGCCGCCCACGAAGGACGCCACGGCAGAGATCGCCAATGCCTCGGCGGCCTTGCCCTTCTGGGCCATCGGGTAGCCATCCAGGCAGGTCATCATCGCCGGCTCATCGCCGGGAATGTTCAAAAGGATCGACGAAATACGCCCGCCGTACATGGCCCCGGCATAGACCGAGGTCAGCATGATCATGGCGGTTTCAGGCGCCAGTCCCAGGGTAAAGGCCAGCGGAATCAGGATCGCCACGCCATTGGCGGGACCAAGCCCCGGCAGTGCCCCGATCAGGGTCCCCAGGAAGGCCCCCATCAGTGCGAACATCAGGTTATGCGGTTGCAGCGCGACGCCGAAACCGTCCATCAGGAAGCCCAACGTTTCCATTAGGTTGCCTCCAGGAATTCGAGCAGGCCCAGCGGCAACGCCAGGTCGAGTGCGAAGTTGAAGAGCAGGAAGACCACCACGCCGGCAATGCCACCGGTCAGGTAGGCCTTGCCCGGGGATGCTCCCATGCGCCAGCACAGGGTGCCGACCGCCAGCAGTGTGCTGGGAATGAAGCCCAGCGGCTGCAGCAACATGGCGTAGAGCACCAACACCACCACCGCGATCACAAGTTCAACGCCGGTGCGGCTCCAGGGCCAGGCATTGTCCGGATCGGGACGCACGATCATGTACAGGCTCGAAAGCGTCAGCACCACGGCGAGCAGTAGGGGAAAGGTCTCGGGGCCAACGGCTTCGGCCCCGCCTCCGAAGGGTTCCGGGAACTGAGTAGCGCCCCAGCCGTACGCGACGGCCAGGACGATCATCAGGACCCCGAAGATGCGGTCGTTGAAAGTCATTACTTAATCAGCCCGATATCTTTGGACAGGTCTTCGATTGACTGGATCTGAGAGTGCACGAAGTTCTCGAACTTATCGGCACTCATATGGAAGGGCATCAGACCGTTCTGGGTCATGACTTTCTTCCATTCCTCGCTTTCATAGACGGTGTCCATGGCATCGAGCCAGTACTGTTTGGCGTCATCGGAAATATCGGCCGGCATATAGAAGCCGCGCCAATTGGGGCCGATGGCGTCGATACCCTGCTCGCGAGCGGTAGGAATGTCGCTGAACTTGCCCGGCAGGCGTTCCTCGGACAGCACCGCCAGCACGCGCAGATCGCCGGATTCCATGAAGCCCTGTGCCTCGGTGATATCACCGGTGAAGGCATCCACGTGACCGCCGACCACCTGGGTCATGGCCTCGCCGCCATTGTTATAAGACAGATAGGGAATGCGCGGCAGGTTTTCGATGCCGGCCTTCTGGGCGGCGATCAATACCTTCAGGTGGTCCCAACCGCCCTTGGCGCTGCCACCGGCGAACTTGACGCTGCGCGGGTCTTCCTTGACGGCATCCATCAGCTCGGGCAAGTCGTCATAATCCGAGTCGTTGGCCACGGCAATGACGCCATAGTCGGCACCCAGCGCCCCGATCCAGTTGACCATGTCGGCATTCATGCCCGGAAATTGGCCCTGAGCCAGGCGCGTGGTGGTAGCGGTGGATGCGGCCACCAGCAACTGCTCATCGCCGGCCCGCTTGCTGACGGTATGGGCGAAGGCCACGCCACCACCAGCGCCGGCCATGTTGATGGTCTGCACACTGCGCGGCACCAGTTCGAGATCTTCGAGCACCTTGCCGACACTGCGGCAGGTGAAGTCCCAGCCGCCGCCCGGGTCGGCCGGCGCCAGGCACTCGACCTTGCCTTCCGGCTCGAAGGCCTGGGTAACGGTAGCGCTCAGGGTCAGCGCCGCTGCGGTCATCAGCGTAAGGGGTGTCTTCATCGACAGGTGTTTCGGGAACATGCGTTTCATCAACATTGTTATTGGCCTCGCTGGGTCATCCGGCCCGCAACGCGGGCATGCTGGATACCGTAGATGGTGATGCGTTGGCGTGCATCGGCAGCAACTTGTCTAAACGCAACTTCCTTAAAAGCGACTCTTGCCAAAACGGCTCTTGCCAAAACGGCTCTTGCCAAAGCGACGCTTTCAAAAGACGCCATTTCCGGTCTGTTGCATTCAGGGCTTGTCGGAAGCTGTCAGCCACCTTACAATTCTGTAAGGCAGAACATCGTTCCTTGGAATGGAAAGTTAGGCGCCCCAACCTGGTGCGTCAACGCCATTACGCCCAAACGCGACCAAAGTTGCATGGGCGAGACCTATAGCAGCGAGGCAAAACGAGACATGGCAGAACAACGCGTCGAAGCCGTGGAACGGGCGCTCAAGATCCTCGAGGTCTTCGATGCACCGAAAGAAGCATTCACTCTGGCCGACCTGGCCGAGGCCACCGGTTTCTACAAGAGCACCTTGCTACGCCTGCTCGCCTCTCTCGAGCGCTTTGGCTATGTCACGCGAGGGGCAGACGGCCGCTTCTCGCTAGGCCCCACGCCCTTGCGGCTAGGCAGACGCCATCGCCCCGGTCGCGGGCTGGCCGCTCGCGTCCAGCCGGTGCTGGATCAGCTCTGTCAGCAGAGCGGTGAGACCGCCGCCCTGCTCGAGGTCGTCCAGGGGATGGTCAACTGCCGCCTGACCAGCCTGCCAGACACCAGCCTGCGCCATGAGCTGAACCCCGGCGATCGCTGGACCATCGACAACGCCGACGCGCCCGCCCAACCACTGAGTGGCGGATTCATGCTGTGCGTCGCCTTGTCCGAGGCGGATGCAGCCGCGGGCGACCTGTGGCTGTCGCTGTCCGGCCCCAGTGGGCGTCTCAAGGGCACGCAGGGTGAGGCACTGCTGGAGGCGGCAAGGCGCGAGCTCGCCTCACCGACCGTCCAGCATCAAGGAGGCACATCATGAAGCTGCTGCTGATCGAGGACGACCCGCTGCTCGCCGAAACCCTGAGCGATGCCATGCGCCTCGAGCACTTGACGGTCACCACACTGGATGATGGCGACCAGGCCCTGGCCCTTTTATCTCAGCCCGGCCACGTGGCCGACCTGGTGCTGCTCGACTTGAACCTGCCGGGCGCCAGCGGTCTTGAGGTGCTGGCTGCGTTGCGACGCCACGACAGCGACACCCCGGTGCTGATCATCACTGCCCGGGGGGCCATCGAGGACCGAGTGCGCGGCCTGGATCTCGGCGCCGATGACTACCTCGCCAAGCCCTTTGCACTCGACGAGCTAGAAGCCAGGGTTCGTGCGCTGCTTCGCCGTCGTGGCCGGCATCAGGCACTGCGCGTCGGCACGCTGAGTTTCGACCCCGAGACCCAGCGCTTCAGCCTCGACGACGCCGCGCTTGCCCTGCCCCCGCGCGAACAGCGGCTGCTGGCCTGCCTGATGCGCCATGCCGGAACGCCGGTCGATAAGGCCCGCCTCGCCGAGGATGCCTTCGCCGGCGAGGCCATGGGTGACAATGCCATCGAGGTGTATATCCACCGTCTGCGGCAGCGCCTGAAAGACAGCGATGTGAGCCTGCGCACCGTGCGCGGCCTGGGTTACCTGCTGGAGGCGCCATGAGGCGACCGGCCAGCCTCTACCGCAGGCTGCTGACCTGGCTTTTGCTGCCACTGCTGGGTCTGGGTGCCCTGATGCTGGTGCAGGCCTATCTGGACGCGCGCCATACGGCCGACCGTGCCTTTGACCGCTTGCTTGAGGCCGCAACCCTCGCGATCGCCGACCGCGTGCAGTGGCAAGACGATCAGCTGTGGCTGGACCTGCCTCCGGCCGCGCTGGAAATGCTGGCCACCGATGCCGAAGAGCGCGTCTTCTATGCGCTCTACGATGGTGAAGGCAACTTCATCACCGGTAATGCTCGGCTGCCTAGCGATGAGCGCCCCGATCAGGGCCATGGCAACCTGCAAGGCTCACTCCAGGACACTCTCCAGGACACGCTTCAGGGCAGCCCCCAGAATGGCTCGCGTGGCGATACCCTGCTCTATCGCGACATCGAATGGCACTCGCTTGCCTTGCGCCAGGGCACCCGCCGCAGCCGACTCGAAGACTGGAGCCTGCAGGAGCGCTTCGAGATCCGCGTTGCCCATACGCGAGAAGGCCGGGAGGCACTGACCCTCAGCCTATTGCGCGGTAATCTGGCCTATATCGGTGCCATGGCGGCACTGGCCATCGCCGCCCTGCTGCTGGCGATTCGCTCGGCCCTGGCCCCGCTGACACGGCTACGCAGCGCCATCCGCAGCCGTGACCCGCGCACCCTGGCTCCCCTGGAACTCCCCCTGCCCCGCGAACTCGCCGAGCTGCGCGAGACCGTCAACGACCTGCTGGCACGAATGCGCCGGGTGCGTGCCAATCAGGAACGCTTTATCGGCGACGCCTCGCATCAGCTGCGCACGCCCCTGGCCGGGCTCTCGACTCGCGCCGAGCTGGCGCTGCGCCAGGATGACCCCGCCGCCTGGCGCGGCGCCCTGGAAGCCATGCGGACCACCAGCGCCAGTACCGCACGCCTGGCCGGCCAGCTGCTGTCGCTGACCCGCCTCGACAACCCGGAGGCCACGCCGGACCTTGCCCCACTGGATCTCAATGCGCTGGCTCGGCGCGCCACCCGAGACGCCTGGGCGAGCTGCCACCGGGATGGCATCGACCTTGGCGTCGACGCCGACGAGACGCCGCTGATGATCGACGGCGTGGCCTGGCAGCTCGAGGAGGCGCTAACCAACCTGATAGACAACGCCCGCCGTTATGGCGCGCAGCGCATTACCGTGCGGGTCACCGACCACCCGCCGACCCTGGCCGTCGAGGATGACGGACCCGGCATCGCCAAGGATCAACGCCTGCTGGTATTACGCCCCTTCTATCGAGGACGCGATGGCGGCGAAGGATCGGGGCTGGGCCTCGCCATCGTCGATGGCATTGCCCGGGGTCACAAGGCTCGCCTGACTCTGGAGTCGAAGGCCGACGACACGGGCCTCAGAGTCGCCGTCCATTTTACGGGAGATCGCGCATGAACCTGTCCGGTCCATCGCCAAGGGCAGCGGCGAGGCGCCTGGTCCTGACCCTGCTAAAGCCTGGTCTACTGAAACCTGGAGTACTGAAATCTGACCTGCTGAAACCTGGGCTGCTGACACTTTGGCTGCTGACATTTGGGCTGCTGCTTGCTGCCACGCCTTCCTGGGCCGAGGAAACGCTGCGCTTCCCAGGTACGGCCTCTGCCACCCAGCCTCTCGAGCAACTGACGGTTCATGGGGCTCTGGATATTCCCCAGGTCCGACCCTTGCTCGAGGACTTTCACCGGCGCTTCCCTTTCATTTCCCTGACCTATCGCAACCTGACCACCCTGGAACTCAACCATCGCTTCCTGGCGGCTCAGACGCCCAGCGCCGATGTACTGATTTCCTCGGCCATGCCCTGGCAGTACCGACTCGCCAACGACGGCCATGCCCAACCACTGACTGGCGCCCGCGCCGACGCCTGGCCAAACTGGGCTCGCTGGCGACATGAGCTGTTCGCGGTGACCTTCGAACCTATCGTGATGGTCTACCGGCGCGAGCTGGCCGAGCGCTTCGGTGCGCCGCAAAGTCATGCCGAACTGCTTGACCTGCTTGAACAACACGGCGAAGCGCTGCGTGGACGGGTCGTGACCTATGATCCTGAAAAGAGCGGTGCGGGCTACAGCTATGCCGTCGAGGAGGCAAGACTGTCGCCCCGCTACTGGGAACTGGTCGCGGCACTGGGCGCCACCGAAGCGGTGCTTGAAGAGACCACCGGCGCCATGCTCCAGGGACTCAAGGAGGGAAAATACTGGTTGGGTTATAACCTGCTGGGCAGCTATGCCCAGAATGTGGTGGCCGACGACCCGGCCCTCGAGATGGTCATTCCGAAAGACTATGCGCTGGTCACCCAACGCCTGGCACTGATACCCAAACGTGCGCGGCACCCGGTCACCGCGCAGCGCTTTCTCGATTACCTGATCAGCGAGCACGGCCAGCGCGTCATTGCCGAACGCACGGCGCTGGGGGCCGTCCACCCATCGCTTAAAGGTCCGGGCACCGCCAATGCCTTGAAGGCTCGTCTCGGTGACGCCCTGCGCCCCATCCGTCTGAGCCCAGCCCTGCTGGCAACGCTGGATGATCTCAAGCGGCGGGCGCTGCTGGCGCGCTGGCAGCGAGAGTTTCGTCGCTGGCAGTCCGCCCCCGAAGGGGCGGCCAACAAGGCTGCTGAATCAGGCGCGCCGTCTTATCAGAGCGCCACAGCCCACGAGATTCATAACGATGGGACTAACGCAGCACGCTCAGGCGCACCTTGACCGTGCCATCTCGCACCATGCCCAGCTGACGCGCAGCCCGCTTGGAAAGGTCGATGATCCGACCGCGAACGAAGGGGCCGCGATCGTTGATACGCACCGTCACCTCCCGCCCATTATCGAGACGTGTGACACGCACCCGAGTGCCGAATGCCAGGGTGCGATGGGCAGCCGTCAGGGCCTGCTGATCGAAGCGCTCTCCGCTGGCGGTGGTGCGCCCGTGATAGCGGTCCGCGTAATAGGACGCCATGCCGATCTCGCTGCCGGCAGTACCAGCGCCCCCGACCGGGGTATCGTCGCGAGCACCTTGGCCGGCACAGCCGGCCAACAGCAAGGCCAGCAGCACCAGCGCGGCGTAAGAATAAAAGGGCAGAGAACCGGTATTTTTAGGCACTGTCAGACGCCTTGAGGGGAGTTGGGTGCTTGCCGTCTTCCCAACCACGGCTGGCCGACCGTTCGCCGTCGAACCAGGCAAGCGTCTGATGCAGGCGCACCACGCTGCCGACCACGATCAGCGTCGGCGGCTTGATGGTGTCGCCATGGAAGGCGTCAGGCAGCTGGGCGAGACTGCCGACATGCACGCGCTGACGCGCCGTGGTGCCCTGCTCGATCAGCGCCAGCGGCGTCTCGGCGTCGAGGCCATGGGCCATCAGCGCCTCACGAATGATCTCGAGGCTGCCAAGCCCCATGTAGAACACCAGCGTCTGTCCAGGGTGAGCCAGCGTCGCCCAATCCAGATCACAGCTGCCGTTCTTGAGGTGACCGGTAACGAAACGCACCGACTGCGCATGGTCGCGATGGGTCAGCGGAATGCCGCCATAAGCCGCGCAGCCTGAGGCTGCGGTGATACCGGGAATCACCTCGAAAGCGATGCCCGCCGCCGCCAGAGTCTCGAGCTCCTCGCCGCCGCGACCGAAGATGAAGGGATCGCCCCCCTTGAGCCGCACCACCCGCTTGCCCTGACGAGCCCAATCCACCAGCGCCTGATTGATGCCTTCCTGCGGCAAACTGTGCTGCGAGCGCGCCTTGCCCACGTAGAGACGACGGGCACGGGGATTGGCCATGGCCAGAATCTCCTCGCTGACCAGGCGATCATGCAGAATCACTTCGGCGGCCTGCAGCCGCTTGAGTGCTTTTAGGGTCAGCAGCTCCGGGTCGCCCGGCCCCGCGCCCACCAGCGCTACCTGGCCGCGGGGAAAGTCGCGCAGACGAGCAAGCGACGCATCACCCCCACATTGGGGAAGCGTTGAGGGATGTAGATCGGAGGTCATGGCAAGCGTCTCGAATCGATGAACCGTTTTATTCCATTTTACGCAAGAAATAAAATTTCTTATAGCCAAATTTAAGGTTTAAAGCGAAGAATAGCCAGTAATCTCTGCTTCGAAGCTTATAACAATGCTGTATCTTGCCCGGCCCTAGGTTGGTACGAAAAGTCAGCGAGCGAAGACACCGTATTGTCGAGCGCAGGTAGTTTCGTGCAGGGCCTAGGCAATGTCTGAAAAGTACTGCGCTCGCCCATACGGCGTTAAAAATCGGCTCAAGATGCTCATTTACACCCCGTAAACTCCGCTCTTTCGCCGATTTTTGCCTTGTCTGGCCTTCGCTCGTCGACTTTTCAGACACAGCCTGGGTCACGGAATGAGCAGTCGCTGCCCATAGCTGGCCGTGAGCACCGGCCACACGGTCGTTACATAACACCTGATCGCTGCATAACACTTGGTCGCCGCATAACACATGGTCGCCGCATAAATTGTTAGTATAGTGCTTCTTTGGTATTAGCTTGCGCCTTGACGGGACTCAAGTGTCGCTACTGTTCAGTCGTGAACAAGGACGTATCACATGCCCACCCACCAACCAAGCATCGCGACAGCCAAGCATAGGGTCGCGGGCTTCACATCAAGAGGCATCGGTAGGATTGGGTCTCTGGCCTCGTTTTTGCCGGAGTTCAAAGAATTCAAGGACTTGAGCAGACTTCCCCGCAAGAGAGTCAACGCCATCATCGGCTGGGGGCTAAAGGCGACAGCCGATCGCGCTCGGCGACTGGCAGTCAGGCAACAGGTGCCTTACATCGCGCTGGAAGACGGCTTTCTACGCTCGATGGGGCTGGGTGTCAGGGGCTATGCACCACACAGCATGGTCGTTGACCATCAGGGCATCTACTACGACGCCCGACACCCTTCTGACCTGGAAACGATGATTGCCAATGGCGAATTTTCAGCGACCGAACTCGCGCGCGCCCGCCACTGCATGGCGCTGATTCGTCATCACCGCCTCTCCAAGTACAACCATGCACCAGACCGAGCATTGCCCACCAGCGGCCGCCGCCGGGTGCTGGTGGTCGACCAGACGCAAGGCGACGCCTCGATCACTTATGGTGCTGCCAACGACGATACCTTTCGCGACATGCTGGCACAGGCCATCGATGAGGCCCCGGACGCCGAGGTGCTCATCAAGGTGCACCCGGATGTCATCGCCGGCAAGAAGACCGGGCACCTGCTTGAAGACGCCAGGGCCAGGGGCTGTACGCTGATAGCTGATGACCTTAATCCATGGGCTCTGTTCGATGCCGTAGATACGGTGCATGTCGTTACCAGTCAGCTCGGTTTCGAGGCCCTGTTGGCGGGTAAACGAGTGGTTTGCCATGGCATGCCCTTTTTCGCCGGCTGGGGGCTAACAGAAGACCGGCAGCACTGCCCTCGGCGCGGAAGTGCCCGTTCGCTCGAGGCCGTTTTTTC
Source organism: Onishia taeanensis (assembly GCF_013349955.1). GTDB lineage: Bacteria > Pseudomonadota > Gammaproteobacteria > Pseudomonadales > Halomonadaceae > Onishia > Onishia taeanensis_B. Next base: position 134,157 of record NZ_JABVXC010000011.1, read on the forward strand.
TGCCGCCTATCTTCGCTACTGCCGCTATGCCAACCCCTATACCGGTGACAGCAGCAGCCTGGAAGAAACGATCGACCTGATCGCCGACCAGAAACGCCAACGGACTCGCCACAGCGGTGACTGGTGGGCCCTGGGGTTCTCAGGCTGGAAACGCAACTTTATCGGTGACTTCCTGGGCCCCAATGCCAAGGTGCACTTCTCGCGTAAACAGGTACGCTTCTCGCGCAGACGCCTCCTTCCGCGACTCCAGGCGTCACCGGCACCTCGCATGCTCATCTGGGCTCACCAGGCGTCGGAGGCTCATCGCCGCCACTGCGAGCAGCAAGGGCTGTCGATGTGGCGCATGGAGGACGGTTTCCTCCGCTCGGTAGGCCTGGGAGCCGACCTGGTCGCCCCGCTGTCTTTAGTGCTGGACTCGCAAGGCATCTACTACGATGCCAGCCGGCCCAGCGATCTAGAAGAGCTCCTGAATGGTGCCGATTTTTCCCCGCACCTGCTGGAAAGAGCGGCACGGCTTCGCCAGCGGCTGATTGCCAGCCGAGTCTCAAAATACAACCTTTCCGGCCACCCCCTTCCCGACTTGCCTAGCGCAACCCGCATTATCCTGGTGCCAGGGCAGGTCGAAAGCGATGCATCAATCGCTTACGGATCACCTGACATTCAAACCAACCAGGCCCTGCTGTCAGCGGTTCGCGCCACGAATCCCGGTGCCTTCATTATTTACAAGCCACACCCGGATGTAGTGAGCGGTGCCCGTGTTGGCAGCATCGACGCTGACGCTCCCCGTCATCACGGCCTCCCACTCTATGACCTTGAAGTGACGGATGCCGATATCACGGATTTGCTTGATGTTGCCCATGAAGTCCATACCATGTGTTCGCTTACGGGATTCGAAGGGCTTCTGCGAGGGGTGTCGGTTCACACCTATGGCATGCCGTTTTACGCCGGCTGGGGCCTCACCCAAGACCGACTAGCCTGCAGTCGCCGTCAACGCTTGCTGAGCCTGGATGCGCTGGTGGCAGGGACGCTTATCCTCTACCCCACTTACGTCACCCCCAAAGAAAAACAGCTCTGCAACGCCGAGACCGCGCTGCGATTGTTGGAACAACAACGCGCGATGCACCGTGGCCTATCCTTGGCCACACGCATATATCGCCGCTATCGTTCACTCATGTCAGGAAGGCGTTGATTTGCAGGTTCAGGGAAGAGCGTTTCTATTGCTTCAAGGGGTATGCTCCCCCTTCTTCGACCGATTGGCTAAACGGCTGCGCGCCGCTGGCCATCTTGTCGTCAAGGTGAACTTCACGGGTGGCGATCGCCTCTATTGGCGCGGGCCAGCCTATGAATATCGGGGACGGCTCGACGAGCTACCGAGCTTCATTGCATCCATTTGGCAGCGTCACGGCATCACCGATCAAATCGTGTTCGGCGACTGCAGGCCGGTACACCGCGAGATGGTCGAAGAAGCCCGACGCCTTGGCATTCGCAATCATGTCTTCGAGGAAGGGTATTTCCGCCCGTTCTGGGTGACACTCGAACGTGAAGGGGTCAACGCCCACTCTCTATTACCCCGTGATCCTGACTGGTATCGCGAGATCGGCCCACACCTGCCTCAAGCGCCCAAGCCCAAGCGATTTCCCAACCCCTTCAGGGCGCGAGCGTTGCACGATGTGGCTTATCACCTGGGCAACGTCATCAACCCTGTCGCCTACCCCCACTATCGTACCCATGCCCCAGTCTCGGCTCCATTGGAGTACGCCAGCTACGCCTTGCGCTTTTCACGGCTCAAGTGGCTAAAGCACCGCGATGCCAAGCGAATTGACGCAGTATTGCAATCCGACAAGCCCTTCTACTTGCTGCCCCTGCAGCTCAGCGGAGATGCCCAGATACAGCATCACTCGGCGTTTACCAACATGAACGAGGTGATCGCACGCGTGATTGCCTCGTTTGCCCAACACGCGCCACCAGATGCCCGGCTGTTGATCAAGAATCACCCCCTCGACATGGGACTGTCTCGCTACGGCACCCTTATCCAGCGACTCGCCCAAGAACATGAGCTAGGCGACCGGGTGGTATACCTGGAATCCGGCAATCTCGAGGCGATCGTTCGCCGCGCGGCCGGCACGGTTACCGTTAACAGTACCGTCGGCAATGTGGCCCTCGAACTGGGCTGCCCCACGCTCGCCCTCGCCGATCCTATCTATCACTTTGCCGGCCTGACGCATCAAGGCTCTCTGGATGGCTTCTGGAAAGCGCCTAGCCCTCCTGACCGGCAATTATTCATGAATTTTCGGCGCACCATCATTCACTGCCTACAGATCAATGGGGGCTTCTACAGCCGACCCGCGATCGAGATTGCGGTGGATAACGCCATGCACGTACTGACCGCTGAATACTCACCACTCGAGCACCTGCTATGCCAGACGAACGCCACTCCCCCCATCGCGTCCTGATCACCGGCGCCACGGGGGCCATCGGAGCGGCACTAGCTCGAACTTATGCCGCACCCGGTACCCAGCTGATTCTCCACGGGCGACGCCAGGACATCCTGCAGGACATTGCCCAGCAATGCCGAGCGCAAGGCGCCGAGGTGAGGACCCATGAGATAGACCTGTGCAATGAGCAGACGCTGTTCTCCTGGTTAGAGGGTCTTTGCGACCCCACCCCCCCCGATCTGGTCATCGCCAATGCCGGCATGAATACAGACATCGGCGAGCATGGCGAGGGAGAGTCCTGGGAAGCTGTCAGCGACCTGCTGGACATCAACCTGAAAGTCCCCATGGCCATGCTCAACCACCTGGGCAAGCGCATGCGCGTTCGAGGCAGTGGCCAACTGGTGGTGATGAGCTCACTTGCCGCTTACCACGGCCTGGCACTGACGCCCAGCTACAGCGCCAGCAAAGCTGGCATTAAAGCCTATGGCGAAGCACTGCGCGGCTGGTTGGCCACAAGCGGTGTGGGCGTCACGGTCGTCATGCCCGGCTATGTCAGCTCGAAAATGTGTCATGACATGCCTGGCCCCAAGCCCTTTCTCTGGCAACCCGCCCGTGCCGCACGTTGCATAGCCCGCGGCATTGAGCGTAACCAGGCACGCATCAGCTTCCCCTTTCCGCTTAACCTTGGGTGCTGGTGGTTGGCCGTGTTGCCGGCGGGTATATCTCAACGTGTTCTATCGTGGCTCGGCTATGGAGGCAATTCGGCGTGACCTTGGCCTCCTCTCTATTTGCCTCGCCTCTATTTGCCTCTTCTGTCAATGTGCTCCAGGCATTGTGGCTACCCGCACTGCTCGGCCTGGTGGCCGGGCGCCTATTGGATGGCATGCTACGCCCCATGCCTCGTCCCTTCTGGCGCCGCGCTTTTATCACCTGGTGTGTCGAGCTGGGTAGCTGGGGCATTCAGTTCGCTTTTTGGACAACGCTGGTGCAGCGCCCGTGGTTTGCCATGGCGATTATGACGTCTCTTCACTTGCTGGTCGTTCAAGTCAATAACACCAAGTACCTGTCGCTGCGCGAGCCCTTCCTTTGCCAGGACTTCGAGTACTTCACCGACGCAATTCGCCACCCCAGGCTATATATCCCCTTCTTCGGCATCGGACTGACCATTGCGGCGACCCTGGCAAGTCTGGCGGCGATCACCACCGGTTTGCTGCTCGAGCCCTCGCTGATCTCGCGTTATGGGGCACTGAGCCTAGCGGCCGTCATCTTGCCTTTGGCAATGGCATCGATCGTCACGCTAGGCTGGGGGCTACTTCGCTTGCCTTCCTGTTCGCTCGATCCTGAGCGCGATCTGAAGGGTCTTGGACTGACCACTTATTTATGGGCCTATGGGCTACTGGCGCGACAGCCTTTCCCCGAAGCCGCAAAGCGCTCACCTTTTACCCGGCACTCAGAAAAGCCCCCTGGCCCGACTGGGCAACTGCCTCATGTTGTGGCCATACAGAGCGAATCCTTCTTCGACCCCCGCGACTGGGCGCCCAACATTGCCCGCGAGATACTGGCTAGCTTTGACCGCATTGCCGATGAGGCATTGTCGGCAGGGCGACTGCGTGTGCCGGCCTGGGGGGCTAACACGGTGCGCACAGAGTGCGGCTTCCTGACGGGCCTTTATCCCGAGGCACTCGGTGTACATCGCTTCAACCCCTATCACCAGATGAACAGACAACCGCTGACCAACCTGGCCGGTGTACTCAAGGCCATGGGCTATCGTACAGTCTGCATTCACCCCTACCCCGCCAGTTTTTACCTTCGTGACAAGGTGTTTCCCCAGCTGGGGTTTGATGAATTCATCGATATCCATGCCTTCAATTCGTCCCAAAAAGATGGACAATATATTGGCGACAAGGCGGTCGCCAGCAAGATAGCGGACTTGTGTGAAGAGGAAAACACGCGCCCGCTATTCATCTTTGCGATCACCATGGAGAACCATGGTCCTCTGAATCTCGAATCAGCCAGTGAGGCGGATACCGAGCGCTGGCATACCGCACCGCCCGAGCCTGGCTGCGAGGAACTATCGGTGTATTTGCGGCACCTGCATAACGCCGATGACATGCTGGCGTCGCTTGCCAACACGCTGTCGGCGACGAGCCGCGAGGGCGTGTTGTGCTGGTACGGTGATCATGTCCCCATCATGCCGGAAGTTTATGCACGTCTCGGCGCCCCCAATGGCCTGACAGACTACCTGCTGTGGTCGACAACACAGCGTAAAGGGACACCAAGCCAGACAGGGACTACCGACCAACATGACCACGCAATAATCGATATCGAACAGTTAGGCCCCTTGCTGATTGACGTTGTGCTGGATGAAGTTGTGCTGAAAAGTGCCACATCAACGTCACGCAGCGGCACCAACGCGGCATATAAAGAGCTAGACAAGGACAGGGAGCACCAATGACCAAGCGCGTTGCCATCATCGGCGCCGCTCACCGTTTTCCCGGCACCACCAGCGCCGAGAATTTCTGGGAAGCGCTCAAGGAAGAAAAAGACCTGGTAACGTCAGTCGCCTCAGATCGCTGGGGGAAAGACGCTTTCCTGCATCCCGATAAGAAGCACCCCGGTACCAGTTACACCTTCGCTGCGGGCAGCCTAGGCGATGTCTCTGGGTTCGATGCCAGCTTCTTCGGCATATCACCCCGTGAAGCCACCAGCATGGACCCCCAACAGCGTCTGCTGCTGGAAATGAGCTGGGAAGCCATGGAAGACGCCGGCATTCCTCCAGAGTCGCTACGTGGCAGCCAGTGCGGTGTCTTCATGGGCGTAGCCTCCGCCGACTACTCGTATCGCATGGCTGATGACATGTCGGCCATCGACACATCCTCGGCTACCGGCAACACCGCAAGCATTGCCTCGAATCGCATTTCGTATGTGTTCAACCTCCAGGGGCCCAGCATGTCCTTGGATACGGCCTGCTCGTCATCCCTGGTCGCCTTCCACCAGGCGTGCCAATCGATACGCAGCGGTGAAACCGACATGGCCCTGGCGGGTGGCATCAGCTTGCACCTGCACCCCTATGGCTTCGTGGTCTTCTCCAAAGCCAGCATGCTATCGCCGAACGGCCGCTGCCAAGTATTTGACGCCAATGGCGACGGCTATGTGCGCTCAGAGGGCGGCGGCATATTCATGCTCAAGGACCATGAAAAAGCCGTGCGCGATGGTGATCGCATCCTGGCGGTGGTGGCCGCCAGCGGCATCAATACAGACGGCCACAAGTCGGGGCTGACCGTGCCCAACCCCGATGCACAGGTTGCCCTGATGACGGCCACACTCGCCCAGGCGGGAATGACGCCCGACGACCTCGACTACGTCGAGGCACATGGGACCGGTACCGCCGTCGGCGACCCGATCGAGACCCGAGCCATCGGCGCTGCACTAGGCCAGAAACGCAGTCGCCCGCTGCCCATTGGCTCGGTCAAGAGCAACCTTGGTCACCTGGAAACCGCCTCAGGCGTTGCCGGCATGGCCAAGGCACTCCAGGTCATTCGCCATCGCGAAGTGCCGGCCACCATCGGTATCAAGACCCTAAACCCTCGCATCGACGCCGACGGCTGGAACCTGGATATCGTCACCCAGGCCCGCGAACTGAGCCCCGAGGGTCGACTGGTCATCGGCATCAATTCTTTCGGCTTCGGTGGCGCCAACGCCCACGTCATTCTGGAAAGCCACACCAGTACCTCCGCAAGCGCCAGCAGGCCGAACCCCACAGCCCCCATGCCGCTACCGCTAAGGTTGTCGGCTCGCGACGACGATGCACTGCGCCAGCAGGCCCAGGCACTGAGTGACCAGCTCAGCAAGAGTGAGACTTCACTCTACGACCTGGCCTATGGCCTGCTCCATCGGCGAGAGCACCATCGCAATGGCGCCCTACTGTTCAGCGACAACGCAGCCGAGGCAGCCAGTGCGCTCGCCCAGTTCGCCGCAGGCGACATGCCCGATGCCGTGACCACAGGTCAGCGCGTGCCCGCGGCACAAGGCCCCGTGTTTGTATATACCGGCAATGGCTGCCAGTGGGAAACCATGGGCAAGGAGCTGCTCAGCAGTTCCCCCGTGTTCGCCACCGCCGTAGATGAAGTAGACCGAGAGTTTCTGCGATACGCCGATTTCTCGCTACGGGCAGAGCTCGAAGGGCGCAATGGCGATGAGCGCCTGGCGCGAACCGAAATCGCCCAGCCGGCCCTATTTGCATTGCAAGTCGGGGTCACTCGGATGCTGGAAGACCACGGCATCAGGCCGACAAAGGTCACCGGCCATAGCGTCGGCGAAGTCGCGGCCGCCTGGGCCAGCGGCGCCCTGACGCTCCAGGATGCCGTCAAGGTCATCTATTACCGCAGCACCTACCAGGGACACACCCAGGGCAGCGGGGAAATGACCGCGGTCGGCCTCGGCGCCGCCGAGATTCAACCCTGGTTAGACGATGCACGTTTCGACGGCATTGTGCTGGCGGGCATCAACAGCCCACGAGGGGTTACGCTCGCGGGCTCACCCGATGACTTGGCGGCCCTCGAAGCGGCGCTCGAAGAACAGCGCATCTTCGTCAAGCGACTGCCGCTGGACTATGCCTTCCATAGCCCGGCCATGGATCCCATCAAAGGCAAGGTCACCGAGGCGCTGGCCGACATCACCCCGCGTGTCGCCACTATCCCCTTCATCTCGACAGTGACCGGTAACCAGATTACCGACACCCCGCTGGATGGCCTCTACTGGTGGCACAACATTCGTCGGCCCGTGCTGTTCGAATCGGCTATTACCGATGCCATCCATGATGGGGGCAATACTTTCATCGAGATCGGTGCCCACCCGATTTTGCGCCGCTACATCGATGATGTGTTGAAGGACATGGGCCATGCAGGCACGGTGATTTCCAGCATCGTCAGAGACCAGGGCGACACGCTCGCCATGAACCAGTGCCTGAGCAAGGTACTGCTGTCGGGCGTGCCGATAGCCATGGACACCTGGTTTCCGGTCACCGGGCGCCATATCGACCTGCCACACTACGCGTGGCAACACGAACCCTACTGGTATCGCCCTACTGGTGACTCCCAGGGCCTGATGTCGCGCCATTATGAGCACCCGCTGCTGGGCTATCGCCTGGCCCAGCAGGTGCTAACCTGGGAAAGCCAGCTGGACGCTAAACGGCTGCCCTGGTTGGCCGACCACCGGGTCGGCGATGGCATCGTCTTCCCCGGAGCCGGCTACGCAGAACTGGCCCTGGCAGCCGCGCATTCCCACAAGGCACAACCGCTAATCGACATCGAGTCACTCGAGATCCACAGCCCGCTGCTGCTCGATGGCCCGAACGGCAAGCGCATGCGCCTGTGCATGGATGAAGCCGACGGCACGATCCGCATGCAAAGCCGCGAGCCCGCCAGCGATGATCCTTGGAACCTGCATGCCAGCGCTCGCCTGTTAAGCCAGAGTCATGGGCTATCGTTAACGCGCCAAGCGCCATCGATACCTGACCGCGTCCCAGACTTCGACCGCGACGCCCATCTGGCCATGGCGAGCCGCATCGGCCTCGAGTACGGCCCAGCCTTCCAGGCGATCGGCCACGGCTGGGTGGAAGGTGATGACATCATCGGCGTCATCGATTTGCCCGATGCCATCCGAGCAACATTTGACGACAGCCAGAGTGCCTGCCTGCTGCACCCCGGCATCCTCGATAGTGCCTTCCAGCTATTCATTCCACGGCTTGCCCGCGAAATGCAGGTGGCCGACGGCCTCGCCTATGTGCCGGTGCGCCTGGAACGCATACAGGTCGAGGTTGGTGATCGTATCCCGGCTCTGGTGCAGGTGCGCCTGACAAGCCGTGCGCCGCACTCTCTGTGTGCCGATGTGGCCATATTCGATGACCAAGGCCAAGCCATTGCCGTCGTGCAAGAAGCCCGCTTCAAAGCCGTTCGCCTCAAACGACAGGCCAGCCAGCGCCTGAGCTTCCTGGATCACCGCCTGGTCGCCGCACCGCGCAAGCCCATACCGGCGCCACTCGATGCGTCTTCATCCGATGCGTCTGCATTCGACACTTCAGCGCCTCAGATGTGCCAAGCCCTGGCCGCAGCGTACCGGTCGCACACGGGCTCACACTATGCCAGCGAAGTGGAACCGCTGCTCGATAGCCTGGTACTGGCCTTCACCAGCGAGGCGCTTGCTCCTCTGGCCGATCCTCAACGACACCTGGCACGCTGGTGGCTTGAGCAGCAGGCGCCTGATGTTCGGCAGTTGGCAGAAGCTTTGCTGCAACTGGCTACCGACAACGGCCTGGCTGACGAAAGCGCCGAGGGCTGGCAGCTTGCCGAGACCGAATTCGACGTCGATGCGGCGACGATCTGGAATCTGCTGATTCGAGACTACCCGGAACGCACGGCCCTGACACACCGGGTGGGACGCGTCGGCCGGCACTTACCGGCCCTGCTCGATGAGTCTCGCGACCTCGAGTCGCTGGCCTTGCCTGAAGCGCTCGCCAGCCAGCTGATTCACCAAGCGATTGGCGATGATGGCTGGCACGCACTCGCTGCGTATCTGTCTAGCCAGTGCAAGGCTATGCTCGAAGCATTACCCAGCGGTGGCCGACTCGGCCTGTTGGAAGCCTCAGCCGTCTCGCCAAGGCTCGCCGCTCGCCTGCTACCCCTGCTCGACAGCGACCGTTGCGATTATCACTTCCTGGGCCTAAGCCCAGCCGCCCATTCAGCGGCCGAAACGCTGGCTGAGCGCTATCCCCAGCTTGACTACTCAAGCCTTGACCAGCCAGCCACTCGGCATACCAACGCGCAGATCGCCCTAATAAGCCTAGACAGTGGCCTCGACAACGTCCGTCACCTGATGGATCAGCTAACAGACCAACTGGCGCCAAGCGCCCGCATCATGCTGGTAGGCACGGCCAGTTCGAACTGGCAACAACTGCTGACATTGGCACAGCATAAAGAGAGCCAGGCGCCCTGCTCGCCAACGCAAGCCAAGGCACTGCTGGCCTCGGCAGGCTTTACCCAGATCGAGCTTCAGGCATTAGAAGTCGCTGACAATGGCGTTCAGGCCGTGGTGGCAGAATGGCCCGGCAAGTCAGCAAGCGAGGCTGAACCTAGCGCCGAACCTAGCGCCTGGCTGATTGTCAGCGGCGACGCCGAGTCCGCACTTGGGCAAGCCATCGCTACGCGCCTGATGGCAAATGGCCACCCGGTCCAATACCACCAAAGCGATGAAGCTTCACCTTCGAGCCTCATCGAGAGCGACCCCTTTGATGCCGTTATTGACCTGCGAGGGCTTGCCAGCATAGACCAAGCTCGGCGCTGTCGCATGGCGACGGAATGGCTCCAGTGCCTTGAAGCCAGCGAGAATTCCGCCGCCCTCTGGCTCCTGACCCATGATGTCGGGGCCGGCCTCGATGATGCCCGGCATGAAGCAGCGTCAACCAAGCATGTCGCAGAAACCAAGCATGTCGCAGAAGACGCCGCCCTTTGGGGCTTTGGCCGCTCGCTCAGCAACGAAGCTGGCACGCGGAGCGTGCGCCTGCTCGACGTCCCCATGGCCGCGGCATCTTCTGACCCGCTGCTCGACGCGCTAGTACACGAGCTGAGCAAGCCGGACGATGAAACAACCGAGATAGTGCTGGACGCCGACGGCCAGCGCTGGGTGCCTCGCCTGGGCCTGGTACCGGCTCCCGAGCAGCAGACGGTCACGATGGATGATCAAGCGCTGAGCCTTGGCTTCGAACTGCCCGGCCAGCTGCGCCACCTGCGCTGGCAGTCTCATGCCCTGCCCGCACCGGGTAACGGCCAGGTCGAAGTGAAGGTCGAGGCCACCGGGCTCAACTTCCGCGACGTGATGTATGCCCTGGGGCTGCTGTCCGATGAGGCCATCGAGCACGGCTTTGCCGGGCCCACCCTGGGGCTCGAGTTCGCTGGCCGCGTAGTTCGCACCGGCGCAAACGTCAGCCGCTTCCAGCCCGGGGATGCCGTGGTCGGTTTCGGCCCGGCCAGCTTCAGCGACCGCTTGATCGCCGACACCCACGCACTAGCGGCCATCCCCAACGGAATCGGCTTCGCCGCGGCGGCCACCATTCCGACCACCTTCTTTACCGTGTACTACGCACTCAAGCATCTTGCACGGCTCGAACCCGGCGAGCGGCTGTTGATTCATGGGGCCGCCGGCGGCGTCGGCTTGGCCGCGATTCAGATCGGCCGCTGGCTGGGAGCGGAAATCTACGCCACCGTCGGCAGCGAAGAAAAGCGCGACTTCATGGAGCTGCTGGGCATCCACCGGCTCTACGATTCTCGCTCGCTGACCTTCGCCGAAGACATCCTGCACGACAGCGAAGACGGCCGCGGAGTCGACGTGGTACTCAACTCCCTGGCCGGCGAAGCCATCAATCAGAACCTGCGCGTGCTAGCCCCCTTCGGCCGCTTCCTGGAGCTCGGTAAACGTGACTTCTATGAAAACACCAAGGTGGGCCTGCGCCCCTTCCGCAACAACCTGAGCTACTTCGGCATCGACTCCGACCAGCTGATGCGCGAAAAACCGCGCCTGACCCAGTCGCTGTTCGAAGAGATGATGGCGCTGTTCGCCGATAGCACCCTGAGCCCCTTGCCTTTTACTGCCTTTGACAGCAATAGCGTGATCGATGCTTTCCGCTACATGCAGCAGGCGCGCCAAATCGGCAAGGTCGTGGTCACCTACGAGCAGCCGCCGACGGCCGAACCGGTCAAGGCAACGGTTGGCACGCTGCAACTTAGCGAATCGGCAAGCTACCTGGTTACCGGCGGCCTGGGCGGCTTTGGCCTGAGAACCGCCGAGTGGTTGGCCGACAAAGGCGCGCGTCAGCTAATCCTGATCGGCCGCCGCGGCCCCACCACCGAAGAGGCCCAGGACGGCATTGCTCGTCTGGAAGCGCGCGGTGTGCGCGTCTATGCCGCCGCCTGCGACGTCACCGACCGGGCCACACTGGCGGACTTGCTCGCTGCCTGCCGTGACCGGCTCGGCCCGCTCAAGGGCATCGTGCATGCGGCCACCGTGATCGACGACGGTTTGATCCGCAACCTGGATGGAGAGCGCATTGCCAACGCCCTGGCGCCCAAAATCGACGGTGCACGCCATCTTGACCTGCTGACCCGCGACGATAGCCTCGACTTCTTTGTGCTGTATTCCTCGGCCACCACCCTGTTCGGCAACCCCGGCCAGGCCAGCTACGTCGCCGCCAATCATTGGTTGGAAGAGCTTGCCGCCACCCGCCGCCGCCAAGGGCTGGCGGCCACCTGCGTGCGCTGGGGCGCGATCGAAGACGTGGGCTTCCTGGCCCGCCATACCGACACCCGCGATGCCCTGCAAGAGCGCCTGGGTGGGCATGCCCTGCTCGCGGAGGATGCCCTCAAGGTGCTGGAACAGATGCTGCTCAATGACGCGAGGTCTCTGGGCGTGCTGGAGCTCGACTGGCCTGCTCTCGCCCGGTTCCTGCCCACGGCCGATGCCCCCCGCTATCGGGACATCGCGCGCAATGCCGACGTCAGCGATGACAGCGAGGGGGATGACGACCTTCAGCAGTTACTGGCAAGCCTTAGTCCGGATGAACTGCGCGAGACCCTAATTGAGCTGCTGCGCAAGGAACTGGCCAAGATTCTATTGGTGGAAGAGGAAAAGCTGGATATCTACCGCTCTGTCTACGATATGGGCTTCGACTCACTGATGGGCGTTGAGTTGATGACAGCGCTGGAAGGCCGCCTGGGCATCCAGATTCCCGTCATGGTGCTCAGTGAAGCCTCTACCCTTGCCAAGCTAGCCGAGTACCTCATGCGCAAGCTTCAGGGCGTGGAGCATGAACAATCGGATGAGCAAACGGATGAACAGGCCCAGCTGGCTTCACTCAAGGCGCAGCACGGAGTCGAGGATGCGACATCCACTACCAAGGAGGTGGACGCATGAGCCAAGATACCCCGTCCCTCAAGCAGCGCTTGATTGATCAGGCCCGCCAACGCCAACAGGTCAGACCTGCTGCCGGCGAAGAAAAAGTGGCGCCTGCCCAACCGGCAGCCAGCGTAGACGAGCGTTTCACTCGCTTCGACCAGCACCCCGGCTATCAACAGATATGCATGATGCGCGCTGGTGGCCAACAGCTCGGCATTCGCGACCCCTTCTTCAAGGTCCACGAAGGCAGCGCCGGCGCCACCACTCGTATCGACGGACGCGACTGCATCAACTTTGCCAGCTACAACTACTTAGGGCTTTCCGGCCACCCGGCAGTCAACCAAGCCGCCATCGAAGCCGTGCAGCATTATGGCAGTTCGGTGTCGGCAAGCCGCCCGGTCTCCGGAGAAAGACCCATTCACCAGGAGCTTGAACAGGCGTTGGCCCAAGCCTACGACGTCGACGACGCCGTAGTGTTCGTCAGCGGTCACGCCACCAATGTCTCGACACTGGGCTACCTGCTTGGGCCAAGAGATCTGGTGCTGCACGACGAATACATCCACAACAGCAGCCTGGTCGGTGCACAGCTGTCCGGTGCGCGGCGAATCAGTTTTGGCCATAACGATCCCGACGCCCTGGATGAACTACTGACACGTCAGCGCGGCCAGTTCGAACGCGTGCTGATCGTGATCGAAGGCCTCTACAGCATGGATGGGGATTCCCCCGACCTCGAGCGCTTCGTCGAGATAAAGCGGCGCCATCAGGCCTGGCTGATGGTCGACGAGGCGCACTCCTTCGGTGTGATGGGCAAGCACGGGCTAGGCATTAGCGAGCACAGTGGCGTGCCTTCCCAAGACGTCGACATCTGGATGGGCACGCTGAGCAAGTCATTGGCCGGCTGCGGCGGCTACATCGCCGGCTGCACGGCCTTGATCGACATGCTCCGCTACTTCGCGCCAGGCTTCCTCTACAGCGTTGGCATGCCCGCTCAGGTAGCCGCGCCGTCTCTCGCAGCCCTTAGGCTGATGCGCGAAGAGCCTGAGCGAATTGCCCGGCTGCAAGAGGTATCCGGCTACTTCCTGCATCAAGCACAGGCCAGGGGGCTGAACACCGGGCACAGCACCGGCATCGCGGTAGTGCCGGTGATTCTGGGCAGCTCGGTACTCACCGCCCGGGTCTCCGATGCGCTCTTCGACAAGGGCATCAACGTGCAGCCCATCCTGCACCCTGCCGTACCCGAGAAAAGTGCGCGTCTGCGTTTCTTTATGTCCTGCGACCACACCAAGGCGCAAGTCGACCGCACTCTCGATGCCCTTATGCAAGCGCTATAGGTACTAGTAGCGTAGGTACCAGGAACGTATAGGTGCCAGGAGCGTATAGGTGCCAGGAGCGTATAGGTGCCCGGCCAGGGCCTCTTACGCTACCTGGCACAGGGCATCAACGATATGCGTTCACGCCCTAAAGTCGACGCAGGATGAGCCGATAAATCAGACATAGTCATGAAAGTATCATTTTAAATATTACTAACATACATTACCATCCGGTAGGATCACTAAAAAAACGCAACAAGGGAATGGATATGTTCAAGAAGCAGCTGGCCACCGCCATCGGTTTATCAAGCCTCATTGCCTGTGGTTCGGCCGCAGCGGAGCCGTTCAGCCTCAGCGAACTGGTCCGGCTAGGCGGGGCGCTCCCCAAGATTAGCGAGATCGCCGATAGCGCCGATTCGTCTGACCTGGACGCCTCTAGTGGCACCATCACCCTAGACGACGGGTCTAAACTGCAGCTCAAGACGCTAGATGGACGCACGTTGCGTCAGACTCTGCAGGATAACAGCAGCACGCTGCTGGTTAACGGCAACCAAGTGAAGGTTGGCACCAGCAGTTCCAGCCTGATAGACGCCTACGACAATTCAGATAAGGTCGCTAACTTCAACCTGACCGGTGTTGTCGATTCGCGCCCCATCACGGTGGAGTTTCAAGGGTCTCCTGACAGCCTAGACTCTGCGAGCACCTTCGATGCCAAGCTCAACGGTGAGCCCGTCACCTTCGAGCTGCCGGAAGGCACTACCCTGGCTGATTTCGACGGCAATACCCAGTTCCGCCTGCGTGATGGTTCTGGCAACCTGCTGATCGACGGCGACCTGAACAGCCTGTCCGCCAGTGAAATTGAATCGATTGCCGCTAAACTGGGCGTCCTGAACGCCGACATGGCACTGCGTAGCGCCCAGAAGCAATTCATGGCGCAAAGCTTTGGCATCATCAGCACACAGATCGACAACGCCATGCAGTCTCGCTTCGGCGCTCCCCGCGGTGGCGGTGCCAGCAGCGACCTGGCCTATACGGGTAACACCATGCGCGGTCGCCAAGACGGGCTGAATGCCTGGGTCTCAAGCGAAGTCGGCGATATCTCGGGTGAAACGGGCAACACCGATTATGACGGCAGCACCAAGGCCGCTCTGGTAGGCGTTGACCAGAAACACGGTAACCTGCTGACGGGTATTTCCGCCGGTTACAACAAGGTTGAGATCACCAACAAGGGCACTAGCAGCGGCGAAGCCGACTTGAGCGGCAACTTCCTCGCTCCCTACGGGGCCATCTCGCTGCTGGACGATAGCCTTGTGCTGGACGGCATCCTGCTCTACCAAGACCTGGAAGGCCAATTCAGCAGCGGCTTCAACGCAGTCGAGCTGGATGGCGACCGCTTCGGCGCACGTTTGTCGGGCACGTACTTCCTGCCAGCATACGGCAACTTCAACACCGGCCTTACTGCCGGCGGCTCCTATATGAAGGATGACCTGGACGGCGAGACCCTAGGCACCACACAAGACTACGGTATCGAACTGGGTGAAGCCTTCACCGGCATCAAATTCAGCAACGACTTTGGCTTAGGCCGCATCTACGGCAGCGTGATTTACTACGAAGATGTGACCAGCGACGTCGACGATAGCGTCGACACCTTGGAAGATGACGATAACCGCACCGAGCTGCAAATCGGTGGCTCACATCGTCTCGGCCAAAACATGCAATTCAATATCTCCGCCAGAACCACGGTAGGCTCCACCAACACCGAGTACACAGCCGTTCAAGCGGCCATGGTCTACCAGTTCTGATCACACCTGATCACTCCTCTGTGACCATGTAATGCGATTTACCGGGCTGCTCAGCGGCCCGGATTCCAGCGGGAGCCCAGCTTTGGGCTCCCGTTATTGTTATTGTTGCCTGGGTCGCCACACCTCAGGCTCACAGCAGAGATGCCCCACCCCCTCCTCAACCGTTACCCTGCTGCCGGGAATAGCTTCGGCAACCGGCACGAAATGAGCCGCCGGCACATTGCGGTCGAGTGCCCCAAAGAAGAAATGTCGCTCGATGCCTTGGCGCCACCCGTCGCGCCTGGCGGGATCCACGGACCCACCTAGCGGCTGATAGCCATGAAGCGCCGTCCAGCGCTGAAGACTGACCGGGGTTGAAAGCGCAACCACGCGGATATGCTCCACCGCAGTAAGCTCCTCCGCCACAAGCAGTGCCAGCACACCGCCTCCCGAGTGGCCCACCAGCGTAAGCTCATCAATATCCGGCAAGCCCATGAGCCAGGCGTCCGCCGCCTCACGCATGGCCCCTACCACCTCAGGCGAATAGCGAGAGAAGCTCCAGAGCTCCGGCTTACACTGCTGTTCAGGACCAAGGCCAAAATAGCAGGGGCGCCCGAGGTACAGCGCCGTGCCTGGCCAAGCCAGCATTTGCGGCAACAGTAACGGACTTCCCGGCGTGGGATCCGGCGAGACGTGCCGACCGCCGATCTGCCATGGACGACCGTCACCTTCGATGAACACCGTCGCACCAGGCCCGGCCGCTAGATGCTCAATAGCCAGCAGGTCGAACCCTCGACCCTGAAGCATTGATACCGACACGCCCTCACGCGGCGCAAGGTCCGTCGCGATCTGCGAATAGTGCCGCGGCGAGGATACACACCCCACTAAGCCCGATAGCAGCAGAGCCATCCCCAGTGATCTCACCTTATCGACGATCAACGACTGTCCCTCTGCCGGAATGGCGCCTCTGTCTCGCCAAGCCGTCGTGCCATCCGCACGAAGGCGCCATCCGGCAACCAACGCCCGAGCACTTTCAACCGCCGTGTTTTGACAGCACTGAAACCGAGCCTGGAGTAAAACCTGATCGCCGCCTGGTTGGCGCCCCAAACGTCCAGCTCGGCCTGCTCGACTTGTTCATCCTGCAAGATCGCTATCCAATCTCGCATCAGCTGCTGACCCAGCCCTTGCCCACGGTACGCCTCCTTGATAATCAGCCGATAAGCATAGGCCTCAGGCCGCCGGAAGCGCTGCATCAGTCCACAATACAGTGGATATCGCCACATCGCCGACCAACCGAATTCACCCCTGACATCATCGAAACAAGGACGATGGGGCCCTTCGCCGCGCAGGAAGAACTGCAGATACCCCGCCACCTCACCATCGACGGCGATGAACAACACGCGTTGCCAATTCACCCCAGATGCCAGCACCCGCCGCTGGCGATAGGCTTCGCCGAACAGCAACTTCAAGAACGACGGGCCAGCCGATGCAAAGCGCCACTCGTCCGGCTGCGCCTCTGCAGAGGTGCTGACTCGATAGGTTTCAACCTGACAATATTCGATGGAATCCGGCACTCAAGCCTCTATGCTGATCGATCTGACTGATGAAAGGTTCTTGTTGTTTTATAAGTGGTGCTATCGAACTAGTCGTGGACATTGAGTCGGCCCGGACATTTTTCCCGCTGTGCTCAGCGCAAGGCCTGACGAGTCGAAGCGTTAGCCACCTGAATCTCTGCCGGTGCCGCGAAGCGCCGATCTGCCAGCATGTCCAGCGGCATATACAGCGGATCGCCAAGGCGCAACGCGGCGATATGCCAGTCGTTCCAGGCTTCCCAATAGGCCAGCCGAACCGGTGACACGGCATTATCCAGATGTCCTGTCTCTTTAGCCGTCATCAACGAATCATCCCGATGTGCACCGAAGGCCAGGGGTTCCACCAGCCGTTTCACGGCTCCTCGGCCGAAAACGAGCTTCAAGCGAGCCAGGAACTCGCTATCCGCTCCGGTGCGCACCCAATCCCAGGCGCCCATGGCATCCAGAACACGTTGACGGCGAAAAAGTGGTGACGAAGGATTCAGGCGGGTAAAGGGCAGCACCTGGCGCACATAGTAACGGCCGTCGTCCTGCAGTCTCACCCATTGCGAGGTGGTGGCCACCAGCTTCGGTTTAGCCAGCAACGGGCGTACCTGTCGAGCGATCTTCTCGGGGTGCGACCAGTCATCGGAGTCATGGCAGGTCACGAACTCGCCCCGGGCGTGGCGCAGACCGATGCTCTTGGCCACGTAGGTCCCGGCGTTACTCGGCAATTGCAGGCAACGCACGCGACTGTCCTGCTCGGCCATGGCCTCGAGTCGTGCCAGCGTATCGTCGGTGCTGGCATCGTCCACCACGATGATCTCGAGGTTGCGGTACGTCTGCGCCAGGAGAGAGCGAATCGCCTGCTCGGCACGAGGTCCGGAGCGAAAGGTGGTCATCAAGACGCTGACCAGCGGCCCCTCGGCGGCTGGCAACCGACTGGCGGCACACAGATTCATCACCCCTGCCGGCGCATCTGGATCGTGTAATCCGATGGGAACGAGACCATGAGCAGCCAGAAAGCCATTCATCGCTGCAAGCTGCTTACCGGGGCTTGCCGCATGCAGGTGCCCCTCCAGCAGATGATACTCGGGGGACGTATGTGCATTGGCGGCACGCCAAGCCCTCAACCGATGTCGGGCCTGGTCGTCGTCCCCCAGGCGAACCGACAGCCCCGTCGGCAGTAACGACGACTCGGGCAAGTCGGCCTGCGCTCGATGGCGCTCCGCCAACGCGGGCGAGAATGCCGCCAACGCCTGCAGGAACGCCGGCCCCCGCTTTCTCAGCCGCCGGCTAGCAAACAGCCGCTCAGCCATTTTCCCCGCTGCCTCAGTATCACCGCAGGCCGCCAGCGATGCCGCCTGGGCAAACTGACCACGCCAATGGCCGTCCAGCGGCTCGGCTTCGGCCACCCGCGAATACATGCCCAGCCGGAAGAGGGCCCAGAGCTGCCGTGCATCCGGCCGCTGCTGGGCCGGGCGAAGAGCCACGGCGTGGGCGTACTGCTCGAGCCACCAGCAAGCCTGTGACTTCAATGCATTGGGCACGCTGCTCGTCATGCTTGAGCCTCCCGGCCGATTGACCATTCACGCCGCTGATAGCCAGGCTCGGGCCAATCCGGACGAATACCAAACGCCTGATGCAAGTGTGCATCCGCCGCCATGAATGCCTCCTGAGTCATCGCCTCCAGCCCGGCGGCCTCCACTACCAAGCGCTCGCACTGCCAGGCGGGATAGTCATCCAGACGATGTTGCGCCATGAGCGCGCCCACCACCCGGGCCTGCCCGGTCACTACTCGGTCCTGGGGGCCGATGATGGTCAGTGTGCCGTTGGCCGCCATGGCCTGGTAGAGATCGCAGATCGGCTGCATGGCCGGCGAGTCGTAATGCCGCCAATGAAACACGGCCACTCGCTTAGCCATTACCTGCCGACGTATCGACGCCTCCACGGCGCCCTTCTCGGGCGAGGCCTCGCCCAAGTCCGCCACCACCACCAGATCAACCTCGACAGGGGCTGGCGCCTTCTCCAGCAGCTGGGGCGGCGCAAAGAACGGCCGCCTGCCGGGCTCGCAGGGCAACGCCCTGAACGCCTCCCTGCCAGCGGTGCGGTGCCACCAGGCCTGGGCCTCACGGTAGATGCGACGCGAGCCATGGAACATGGTCCTGACATGGGTGCGCCCGGTGCGGGTCAGCGAAGTGTCATGCATCAACGAAAAGGAAAGCGGCACCTCTGGCTTAACCAAGGCGACGGCCTGCTGGCCAAAGGCCGCACGGATGCGCCAGATGTATTCGGTATCCGCGCCGGCGCGCACGCCATCCCAAGCGCCGATTTCCTCCACCAGCGAGCGGCGAAACATCAGCGAGGATTCATTCTCACGCAGATAGCCCTTGCCCGGTGTAGCGCCGATCATGCGTACGACGAGATCCTCCCCCACCCGACACCAACTGCTCATGCACGCCTTGAGCGCCGGATCCTTCCGTAGGGCCCTGGCCTGCAGCGCCAGCTTCTCCGGGTGCGACCAGTCATCGGCATCGTGCACGGTGATTAACTCGCCCTGGGCCTGCTCAAGCGCCGTCAACCTTGCCGCATAGGCCCCCTGGTTGCTTGCGTGACGCACCGGGCGAACCCTCGCATCCTCCTGCGCCAGGCGGTTCAGCACCGGCCAGGTCGCATCATCGCTGGCGTCATCCACCGCCACGATCTCCAGCGCGGGCCAGGTCTGGGCCAGCAAGCCGCGAATCGCGGTTTCGACGGTGTCCGCGCAACCAAAGCACGGCATCAGCACGCTGATCAAGGCGTGCGTGGCGGCAGGTTCGACAGGAAGGGGGGCGACCTCGGCCCCGACCAAGTTGGCGAGCCGTAACGGCGCGCATGCTTCTCGCAATGCCAGTGGTTGTAGCCCGTATCGCACCAACATGGCGTTCAAGAGCTCCAGGCGCCGTCCATCCTCCCCACCTTCGGCACGTACCAGGTTGGCGCTGGCCAGGTACCACTCACTGCAGGGCGCAACGGTCTCGGCCGTGATGGCCAGCCGTTCGCGGGCCTCGTCCAAGCGTTCAAGACGAAGGAGGGCTTCACACTCCAGCACCACCTGCCCGGGCTGCCAGCGGCGGGCAGGGTGCAGGCTGCGAGCCAGCATGAGGTATTGCAGCGCGCGTTCACCATCGTCACCATCGGCCAGGTACCAACGCCCCACCACCCATGCCGCAAAGGCCTGAACCCGGGGCAACCCGACCGGCGAATGGGCCAGATGTTCCAGCGATGGCAAGGCATAGCGAGCATGCCCCGCCCATAACTTGCGCTCGAGCTCCAGCGCTTCTGACATGCCCGGGCATTGCCCTTCGGGCACCACGCTCACCGTGACATCCCACTGCAGCCCCTTTCCCAGGGCCCGCAGGCGTGGCGCAGGGATACGTTCGACGCGCCCATGACACCACAACAGCCCCTGCAGCAGAGGCTTGACGACAACGGCCAGCGGGCCATTCACCAACCACACCAGCAATCGTTCCAGCTCGCGCAGGGTTTCAAAGCGTGAGTTATGCAAGAAGCACCTCTCGTCGATGTGGCTTCACTCAGTCCAGGGCTTCCAGAAACGCCAGAGCCTCTCGTTGGCGTATCGCCAGCGCCTCGAGGTTGGCCTGGGTCCCCAAGCCCGGAAAGAGCCACTTTTTGAAATACACCGCCCGCGCAGCGATAGACACCTGCGCTTCGTCCAGCGAGGCCCCCATTTCACGACAGGCGCTGGTGTAGCGGCGTATTGCCCTTTCCCTATGGCGCTGGCGCTTCTGCGGACAGGCAATGCGCTCGGCATAGAAGAGCATCCAGGCGAGGTCGCCACCCAGCGGGCCGACACAGGCATCATCCAGGCCCAACAAGAACAGCTTCCCGTCCCACTCGCGGAAATTGGTCAGGCTCAAGTCGCCGTGCATCAGGCCCCTTGGTAGGGCCTGCAGGGTTTCGACGTGCTGCTGCCATAGGGCCCGTATCTCATGGTGGCGGGCAAGATACTCCTCCAGGTGCTGACCCTCGGGTAGCGCACACCCGGTAAAATCCGCCTCCGTCAGGGCGGGCAATTCCAGAGGCAACTCGCGTATCCCACCCGGCCTGGATGTATCGGCGGCTTTCAGGCCTAGGTGTCGGGTCCCGTGTGATTAACCACCCGCTTGGTAAATAACTCAGGGTGCTTGATCTGCCATACCTTCATCACCTCA
>NZ_JABVXC010000012.1 GCF_013349955.1 Onishia taeanensis
TGTCAACCCTTGCTGTTGTTGCTCACCGTAGATGACCGGGTGAACCAGCGGCGAGTTGAGCGCCGATCGAGTGGAGGTGCATTCTACCGTTTCCGGCGTTTTTGTCAATGCTTATCGACTCAAGCGAACCGAAAAACCTTAACGAAAACAAGTGCTTCCAACACCCTTCACCGCGTCCGACGTTTGCCCGTCGGCGGCAGCGGATGCGTACTTTACGGATTATCGACGTGCCATACAACCCCTTTCCTGCAAAAAGATGACGAAGAGGTTGTGGATAGATGAAGGCGGCTGACCGGGTGTGGATAGATCGAGGGGCTAGACACGACAACGCCCGCACAAGGGCGGGCGTTATTGAGCAGGCAGCACAATCGCCAGGCCGTAGCACTGAAGGATTAGCTAGCCGGCTGATTTTTCATCTTGCGCAGCACGGCAAGCACCGGCCCCGAGGCAACATAGGCGGCGAACAGCAGCAGTAACATGACTGACGGTTCTACTGAGATCACCACGAAGCCCAGCACGATGGCGAGCAATACCACGAAAGGCACCGGCCCCTTGAGATCGACATCCTTGAAGCTGTAGTAACGGATATTGCTGACCATCAGCACGCCTGATGCAGCGACCACCACCAGCATCAGCAGCTTGAAGGCGAAGGCATTAGCATCGAAGCTGTGGAAGGTCCAAACACTCGCGGCCACCAGGGCAGCGGCGGAGGGACTGGGCAACCCAATGAACCATCTCTTGTCGGTGGAGCCGATCTGCACATTGAAGCGGGCCAGGCGGAGTGCGGCACAGGCCACATACAGGAAGGCTACCACCCAGCCGACCTTGCCGAGGTCCTGAAGAATCCAGGTAAAAGCAACTAAAGCGGGCGCCATGCCGAACGAAATCATGTCGGCAAGACTATCGTACTCGGCGCCGAAGGCACTTTGGGTATTGGTCATGCGCGCGACGCGGCCATCGAGGCCGTCGAGCACCATGGCGATGAAGATCGCGATGGCGGCTGCCGAAAAGTCGCCATTGATGCCGGCCACTACGGCGAAGAAGCCCGAGAACAATGCGGAGGTAGTGAACAGGTTCGGCAGCAGGTAGATGCCACGCCGCCGGATCTTCTTACCATCCTCGACCGCTTCTTCGACCACCTCCGTCTCGCGCAAGAACGTCGCGGTGACATCCTCGTCGTGTTCGGGGCGCTCGTGTTCGGTCTTTTGCGAATCCTGGCTCATAGAGGTCTTCCGTTGCTGGGATATGTGTCAGTGACACGAGAGCCATTCTACATGCTAGCTCCGACAACGATAGTAACGGTGGAATGTAAGAAAACAGCGAGGGCGCGGAAATCCGCACCCTCGCTGTCATGATGGCCGTATTGCTTGGCCCTAGCTATCGACCGGAACTGTCAATCAGCTCATGCGATCAGTTCTTGGACTTATCGACCAGCTGGTTGGCGGCGATCCAAGGCATCATGGAGCGCAGCTTCTCGCCAACCTGCTCGATCGGGTGCTCGGCGTTGAGACGACGACGCGCGGTCATTGACGGATAGTTGGTCTGGCTCTCAGCGATGAAGCTCTTGGCATAGTCACCGTTCTGGATACGCTTGAGGGCGTTGCGCATCGCTTCGCGGGACTGGTCGTTGATGACTTCCTTGCCGGTGAAGTACTCGCCGAACTCCGCATTGTTGGAGATCGAGTAGTTCATGTTGGCGATACCGCCTTCGTACATCAGATCGACGATCAGCTTAAGCTCGTGCAGGCACTCGAAGTAGGCCATTTCCGGCTCGTAGCCTGCTTCGGTCAGGGTCTCGAAGCCGGCCTTGACCAGCTCGACGGCACCGCCGCACAGCACGGCCTGTTCGCCGAACAGATCGGTTTCGGTCTCGGCACGGAAGGTGGTTTCGATGATACCGGTACGACCGCCGCCGACACCTGCCGCGTAGGAGAGCGCCAGCGCCTTGGCGTTACCGGTCGCGTCCTGCTGAACGGCGATCAGGTCGGGAATGCCGCCACCCTTGACGAATTCGGAACGCACAGTGTGGCCCGGGGCCTTGGGCGCGATCATGATCACGTCCAGGTCCTTGCGCGGCTCGATCTGGTTGTAGTGGATGTTGAAGCCGTGAGCGAAGGCCAGCGTTGCGCCCTGCTTCAGGTTCGGCGCCACTTCCTGCTCGTAGATCGCCTTCTGGTTCTCGTCGGGCGCCAGCAGCATGACCACGTCAGCGGTCTGGCTCGCTTCGGCGACGGACGCCACCTTGAGGCCGGCCGCTTCGGCCTTGGCGGCAGAAGAAGAACCCGGGCGCAGCGCGACAGTGACGTCGACGCCGGATTCCTTCAGGTTGTTGGCGTGCGCGTGGCCCTGAGAGCCGTAACCCACGATGGTGACCTTCTTGCCCTGGATGAGAGAGAGGTCGCAGTCCTTGTCGTAATAAACGTGCATAGCGATATTCCTGATAACGAATGAGAAGAGTGTCAGCGTTGATGGCAACCCGCGCCGTCTATTGCGACGCTTGTGGTATGTGATGCCGATGCAAGGACGATACGACAGACATCGCGTTGCGTAAAACGCTATATTTGCAACATCACATCCCATAAAGTGCAATGACCCTTATGGACATACGCGACCTCCAACACTTCATGAGCCTGGCCGACACCCTACATTTCGGCCGCGCCAGCGATGCCTGCCACGTTAGCCCCTCGACGCTATCCCGCTCGATCCGTTCTCTCGAGGAAAGCCTGGGGGCAACGCTCTTCGAGAGGGACAACCGCCACGTCGCTCTGACCCACCAGGGCCTGATCTTTCAGACCTACGCCCGAGATGCCCTGGAGCAATGGGAGCTGGTGCGCCAGGCCCTGATGGAAGAAACCGCGGCACTCGCCGGCGAGATCAGCATTTTCTGCTCGGTGACCGCCAGCTACAGCTTCCTGTATGAGCTGCTGAGCGACTTTCGTACCCGCCATCCGCGCATTGAGCTCAAGCTGCATACCGGCGACCCGGCCCATTCGATCTCGCGGGTACTGGCCGGCGAAGAGGACATGGCGATCACCCCGCGACCGCGACGCCTCCCCGAGGCCCTGGCCTTCAAACCGATGACCACCTCGCCGCTGGTGTTCATCGCCCCACGGGACGGTGCCGACTGGATGCCCGCTCATCCAGAAGTCCCCACCGCCAAGCAATGGGCCGAAGTGCCGATGGTACTTTCCGAGTCGGGCCTGTCGCGGGAATACAGCGATACCTGGTTCAAGGCGCTGGGCATTACGCCGCACATCTATGCCCAGGTCGCCGGGCACGAGGCCATCGTCAGCATGGTCGGGCTGGGCTTCGGCATCGGCGTGGTGCCGAAAATCGTGGTCGACAACAGTCCGCTGGCTGCCCGGGTGCAGGCCCTGGCGGTCAAACCCGAGCTGCCCCACTACGACGTCGGACTGTGTGTGGCCCAGCGCCGGCTGAAGAGCCCGCTGATCCGCGCGCTATGGTCCGAAGTCTCGGCACGATAGCGCCCCGACCGGCCAGGCACGAAAAAGCCGCTCCGAAGAGCGGCTTTCCTGGCGACTTTCCTAGAGACGCGGCCTTGGCTTACGGCCGCCAACGCAACCTCAGAGGCTCAGCACCTTGTCGCCGCGAGCGATACCCGAGACACCGGTACGCGCCACCTCGAGGATACCCACCGGGGCCATGGCCTGAAGGAAGGCATCCAGCTTGCTGGCATCGCCGGTGATCTGCACCGTGTAGAGGTTCGGCGTCACATCGACCACCTGAGCGCGGAAGATATCGGCGGTGCGCTTGACCTCGTCACGGGCCGCGCCGAGCGCCTTGACCTTGACCAGCATCAGCTCGCGCTCGATATGCTGCCCCTCGGTCAGGTCGACCAGCTTGACCACGTCGATCAGCTTGTTGAGGTGCTTGGTGATCTGCTCGATCACCCGATCGTCACCAGTGGTGGTGACGGTCAGGCGCGACAGCGTCGGGTCTTCGGTCGGCGCGACGTTGAGCGACTCGATGTTGTAGTTGCGCTGCGAGAACAGCCCCACCACACGAGACAAGGCGCCGGGTTCGTTTTCCATCAGGATCGAGATGATATGGCGCATCAGGTCCGCTCCGTCTTCGAAAGCAGCATGTCACGCATGGAGCCCAAGGGCACCTGCATCGGATAAACGTGCTCGCGCGGATCGACATAAACGTCGAGAAACACCAGCTCGTTCTTGTCGGCGAAGGCCCGCTCGAGAGCGGGTTCGAGATCCTCGTGACGTTCCACCTTGAGAGCGGTGAAACCATACGACTCGATCAGCATCTGAAAGTCCGGCAGCGACTCCATGTAGGATTGGGCGTGACGGGACTTGTAGTTCAAATCCTGCCACTGGCGCACCATGCCCAGCGAGCCGTTGTTCAGGTTGATGATTTTCACCCCCACCCCGTACTGCTTACAGGTCGAGAGCTCCTGCATCATCATCTGGAAGCTGCCCTCACCGGTGATGCAGACCACATCATCGTCCGGATAGCTCTTCTTGATGCCCATGGCCGCTGGAAAACCGAAGCCCATGGTGCCCAGTCCGCCCGAGGTAATGAGGCGATTGGGCTTGTCGAACTTGTAGTACTGGGCCGCAAACATCTGATGCTGGCCGACATCGGTGGTGACGTAGGCCTCGCCGCGCGTTGCCCGGCAGATAGCTTCGATCACTTCCTGTGGCTTGAGCGGCTCGCCTTCCTGTGAGGGCTCATAGAGCTTGCCTACCCGCTCTTCGCGCCAGCCATCGAGCTTCTGCCACCACTCGGCGAGTGCGTCAGGCTGACTGATTTCTTTGCCCTGTATCAGGCTGATCATTTCGTTGATGACGCTGGCCGCCGGTCCGACGATCGGCACGTCAGCGCGCACGGTCTTGGATACCGAACTGGGATCGATATCGACGTGAATGA
Organism: Onishia taeanensis; assembly: GCF_013349955.1. Classification (GTDB taxonomy): domain Bacteria; phylum Pseudomonadota; class Gammaproteobacteria; order Pseudomonadales; family Halomonadaceae; genus Onishia; species Onishia taeanensis_B. The sequence goes on from NZ_JABVXC010000012.1 coordinate 4,903, forward strand.
TCTTGGCCGTGGGACAGAACTTGGAGGTGTTATTGGTCACCCGGTCATCGAAGCGCGCCCCGATGGCGATCACCAGATCGGCATGGTGCATGGCCATGTTCGATTCATAAGAACCGTGCATACCCAGCCAACCGAGGCACTGACGATCACTCTGCGGGTAGGCGCCGATGCCCATCAGCGTCGTGGTGATCGGAAAGCCCAGGTGTTTGACCAGGTCCGTCAGGCCTTCGCTGGCATTACCGGTGACCACCCCGCCACCGGTGTAGAACACTGGACGCTTGGCCTTGAGCATCAGCTCCACGGCTTTCTTGATCTGGCCGGTATGGCCACGAGTGACCGGGTTGTAGGAGCGCAGCTTGACCTTCTTCGGGTAGACGTACTCGTAACGCTCGGTGGGAGCGGTCATGTCCTTGGGAATGTCCACCACTACCGGCCCGGGGCGACCAGTCGCGGCCAGGTAGTACGCCTTCTTCAGCACCTCGGGAATCTCCGACGGGTGCCTGATCGAGAAGCTGTGCTTCACCACCGGACGGGTCACACCGATGATGTCGGTTTCCTGGAAGGCATCATCACCAATCAAGTGGCTCATCACCTGCCCGCACAGCACGACGAGTGGGATCGAGTCCATGTAGGCGGTGGCGATGCCGGTCACGGCGTTGGTCGCGCCGGGACCCGAGGTGACCAGCACGGTACCTGGTTTGCCGGAAGCCCGGGCATAGCCGTCGGCGGCATGCGTCGCGGCCTGCTCATGGCGTACCAGGATGTGTTTGACCTTGTCCTGACGAAATAGGGCGTCATAGATATGCAACGCCGCTCCGCCGGGATAGCCATAGATGTATTCGACGCCCTCGTCCTGAAGGAAGCGGGCGATCATGTCGGCGCCGGAAAGCAGTTCCACTGTATTTCTCCCCTGGAGGTCTCGAGTGCCTTGCCGTGCTCAAAGAGGCACGCAAGTCGAGTGCGGCGGTATGCCGCGGCCGGTCGATGCCGGCACCTGATGCCAAACCCTGGCTTCATTCGGCCCGGATAGGGCCTGCACTCACATCACGGCGGTTCACCGTGTCGGGGCGTTGGCCGAGCGTGGCGGGTAGCCTTGCCCGGATAATCCTTCGGCGGGTAGAGGTCTTACGACCTACCCTTCACGCGGCGGTCGGGGATCGCCCGGATTCGTCCGCGCCCGCAATCAGGAACCGTCAAGAGTCCAATAGGCCCTCGGTAGTGTCAACCGTGAAACCGCCTTCCTGCGACGAGTAGACGAGAACCAGCCACTTCAACCGGCTGACAGGCGTCCGAATGGCCCTATGGGTGCAAGGGATATGGTACCGGCGCCACCACTCTTGGACCAATGTCTAGCGCGTTTTGGGTGGTAGATTTGCCGGCTGGTTGCTGTAATAGTTCTCGGCTGACACGATTCAGCTAACCACATAACGCACCTTTAGCCTTTCGCCGGGCTTTTCCTGGCCGCTTGGACCAGCAGACTGTATCGCCCTGGTCCGAACCCTCTGGCCTTAGCATTTGGTCTTCGCCTCAGGTGAATCGATTCACCTGAGGCGAACCAGCCAAGGGCTCAAGAGAAGCAGCGACGAAAGGTGCCCAGCAAGGAGAAAGCGCATGTCTCGCATCATTCAGTGGTCGATCACGGTTGCCCTCGCCGGCTTCCTGTTCGGCTTCGATACCGCCGTCATCTCCGGCGCCGACAAGCCCATTCAGGCCCTCTGGGGACTCAGCGATCTGCAGCATGGGCTGCTGGTCATGTCGATGGCGCTGTGGGGCACGGTGGTAGGTGCCATCGGCGGCAACTGGCCCACCGACAGGCTGGGACGCCGAGCCACCCTGGTGCTGATCGGCATCCTCTATCTGGGCTCGGCGCTGGGCTCGGCGCTGGCCACTGACCCCTACTGGTTTTCCTTCTTCCGCCTGATTGGCGGCATCGGCGTGGGAATCTCCTCGGTCGCCGCCCCTACCTACATCTCCGAAATCGCGCCAGCCAAGCACCGCGGAGCACTGGTGGGCCTCTACCAGTTCAACATCGTGTTTGGCATCCTGATGGCCTTCGTCTCCAACTTCGTGATGGGTTCACTGCTGGGAGAAGGTGCGTGGCGCTGGATGCTGGGCATCGAGGCAGTGCCGGCGTTGCTGTACACCCTGATGATCTGCCGAGTACCCAAGAGCCCGCGCTGGCTGATTCTCAAGCGCAACGACGTTGAGGGCGCAAGCGAAGTGCTGAGAAAGATTGACCCCAATGCCGATGTGGATCGCGAAATCGCCACCATCCGCGCCGCGGAAACCAGCGAACAGAAGGCCCATGCGCCCTTCTTCTCCGGACGCTATCGCCTGCCGGTCCTGCTGGCCTTCTTGATCGCCTTCTTCAACCAGTTCTCGGGTATCAACTTCATCATCTACTACGCGCCGCGAGTATTCGAAGCCGCCGAACTCGGCAATAGTGCCGCCCTGCTCTCATCCGCCGGCATCGGCCTGGTCAACCTGGTCTTCACCATGGCCGGCATGGCGCTGATCGACCGCCTGGGGCGTCGCACCCTGCTGTATATCGGCTCAGTGGGCTACCTGGTCTCGTTGGTGCTGATCTCGCGGGCCTTCTTCCTCGGCAACCTCGGTGGTCTCGAGGTGCCTTTGCTGCTGGGACTGTTCATCGCCGCTCACGCGATCAGCCAGGGGGCGATCATCTGGGTGTTCATCGCCGAGGTCTTCCCCAACCATGTGCGCGCCCGCGGCCAGTCCTTCGGCAGCTCCGTACACTGGATCTGCGCGGCCCTGATCACCCTGGTGATGCCCTGGGTGCTCGGCACCTTCAACGGCGGCCCGGTGTTTGCCTTCTTCGCGGTGATGATGGCACTGCAGGTGCTGTTCGTGAAATTCCTGATGCCCGAAACCAAGGGAGTATCGCTGGAAGCTCTGCAGCAGCGCCTGGTGCGCGAGCCGACGCCAAAGACGCGCCCCGCCAGCGCCGGCTCACGCTGATCACGAGCCCTGGTAGTCGAGCCCTGGTAGTCGGGCGCTGACCTAGGAGCCCCATAAAGCACGAAGGCCCGCCTCCTGAGAGGCGGGCCTTTCGTGTGGCCGACCGACGCGGTTGGTATTCGGGTCGGCCGAGACTTGATAAAGCCTCTTTGGTTACTCCTTGCTGAACACCAACTTTCCGTCCTGGCTTGCGACCTTGATGGTGTCGCCCGGGGCGAACTTGCCGGCGAGCAAGTCCTGCGCCAGCGGGTTCTCGATCCGACTCTGGATCGCCCGCTTGAGCGGCCGGGCACCAAATACCGGGTCGAAGCCCACCACTGCCAGCTGGGCCAGCGCATCGTCACTGATCTGGAGCGACAGCTCGTGCTCGGCAAGCCGCGCCCGCAGACGATCGAGCTGGATACTGGCAATGGCCTGGATCTGCTCCTGGCCGAGGGCGTGGAAGACCACCACCTCATCGATACGGTTGATCAGCTCGGGACGGAAGTGGTCGCCGACCACCGCCATCACCATTTCCTTCATGTGCGCGTAGTCCTTCTCGCTATCACCGCTGTCTTCGCCGCCCATGCGCTGGATGATGTCCGAGCCCATATTGGAGGTCATCACGATCACGGTATTGCGAAAGTCCACGGTACGTCCCTGACCGTCGGTCAGCCGGCCATCCTCAAGCACCTGGAGCAGGATGTTGAAGACATCGGCGTGCGCCTTCTCGACCTCATCGAGCAACAGCACCGAGTAGGGCTTGCGACGCACCGCTTCGGTCAGATAGCCGCCTTCTTCATAGCCGACATAGCCCGGAGGCGCGCCGATCAGACGGGCCACGGAGTGCTTCTCCATGAACTCGGACATATCGATGCGTACCATGGCCTCCTCGGTATCGAAGAGGAAGTTGGCCAACGACTTGCACAGCTCGGTCTTGCCCACCCCGGTCGGGCCGAGGAACAGGAAGGAGCCGTTGGGCCGGTTCGGGTCGGCAAGCCCGGCCCGGGAACGGCGCACCGCATTGGCCACCGCTGTGACCGCCTCATCCTGGCCGATCACCCGTTCGTGCAAGGCCTCTTCCATGCGCAGCAGCTTGTCGCGCTCGCCCTCGAGCATTTTGGATACCGGGATGCCGGTCCAACGCGATACCACCTCGGCGACCTCCTCCTCGGTGACGTTGGAGCGCAGCAAGGTGTGGGTCGAGGTGTCCGCAGTTTCGCTTTCCTCGATCGCGGCGATCTTACGCTCGAGCTCCGGAATCACCCCGTACTGCAGCTTGGACATCGTCTCATAGTCGTTCTGGCGCTTGGCGGCGTCGAGTTCGATGCGCGCCTTGTCGAGTTCGGCCTTGTGCTGGGCCGCGCCCTCGATGCTGGCCTTCTCGGACTTCCAGACCTCGTCGAGGTCGGCGTATTCCCGAGACAGCTCGTCGATCTGGGTCTCGATACTTTCCAGGCGCTTCTGGGAGGCATCATCGGTCTCTTTCTTAAGCTGCTCGCGCTCCATCTTGAGCTGGATCAGGCGCCGGTCGAGGCGGTCCATTTCCTCGGGCTTGGAGTCGAGCTCCATGCGAATCCGCGAGGAGGCCTCGTCGATCAGGTCGATGGCCTTGTCCGGCAGCTGGCGGTCGGTGATATAGCGCGCCGACAGCTTGGCCGCGGCGATGATCGCCGAGTCGGTGATATGGAGACGATGATGGACCTCGTAGCGCTCCTTGAGGCCACGCAGGATAGCGATGGTGTCCTCCTCGGAGGGCTCGTCGACCAACACCTTCTGGAAGCGGCGCTCCAGTGCCGCGTCCTTCTCGATGTACTTGCGGTACTCATCCAGGGTCGTCGCACCCACGCAATGCAGCTCGCCGCGTGCCAGGGCCGGCTTGAGCATGTTGCCGGCGTCCATGGCGCCCTCGGCCTTACCGGCGCCGACCATGGTATGCAGCTCATCGATGAACAGGATCACCCGCCCCTCTTCCTGAGCCAGCTCGTTGAGCACCGCCTTGAGCCGCTCTTCGAACTCACCGCGGAACTTGGCGCCGGCCAGCAGCGCGCCCATGTCTAGCGACAGCACGCGCTTGTCCTTGAGCCCTTCCGGCACCTCGCCGTCAATGATGCGGTTGGCCAGGCCTTCGACGATGGCGGTCTTGCCGACGCCAGGCTCGCCGATCAGCACCGGGTTGTTCTTGGTGCGGCGCTGCAGCACCTGGATGGTGCGGCGGATCTCGTCGTCACGGCCGATCACCGGGTCAAGCTTGCCTTCGGCGGCCCGGGCGGTCAGGTCCAGGGTGTACTTGGCCAGTGCCTCGCGAGATTCTTCGGCGTTGGGGTCGTCGACCTTCTGGCCGCCGCGCAGGCTGTCGATGGCCGCGGCCAAGGCCTTCTGAGTGAGGCCGGCCTGGGTCAACAGCTTGGTGACCGCATTATTCATGGCAAGCGCCGCCACTAGCACCAACTCGCTTGCGATAAACTGATCGCCGCGCTTCTGGGCTTCCCGGTCGGCCAGGTTCATCAGCCGCACGAAGTCCCTGGACGGCTGGACCTCGCCGTCGAACTGGCCGACCTCGGGAAGCCCATCCAGATAATTGGTCAGCGCGCTGCGCAACGCTGCTGCATCGCCGCCGGCCTTGTCGACCAGCCCCTTGAGGCCGGCGTCGCGATCCTCGAGCAGCGCCATGAGCAGATGGCCAGGATCGAGCTGATTATGGCCACGCCCCACCGCCAGGGATTGGGCATCGGCCACCGCAGTTTGCAATTTGCCAGTGAATTTATCGAATCGCATCGCATGTCCTCCATGAGGGCAGCGGCGCATTCGGACGCACCGCCTGCCTGTGTCGTGTCTTGACAGTATCAATGGAGGTATGGTGGCCCTCTTTCAAGGCGCCAGCCTTAGGAAAGGTGCACCGGCTTGATGCAGATCAAGGTTGGCTTAGGGGCCACCGAATATGACGCAGGTAACACAGCATGGGCAGCCTGGTAAGGCGAAGCGTCTTTTTCAGGGCCGGAAGGTGCATCCATGCGATTCCGGCATTTCCGCCATCCATGGCGGTCAGATGAAAAGCCGAGCCCCCAGGTAGGGATTCACCGCGTCTTCGCGGTCCAGGCCGCCGAAGTACTCAACCGCATCAGCGCAGCCAGATCGCGCTGGCCATACGGCCAGTGACGCCGTCGTCACGGCGGTGGGAGTAGAAGCGCGGTTCGCAGGCGGTGCAGAAATGGCCGCCGCTGATGTGGGCGACGCCGAGGCGCTCGAGGCGCAGCCGCGCCAGCCGGTAGATATCGGCCATGTAGTGACCGAGACGATAGGGACTGGGCTCGAAGGCGCTCTCGGCCTCGGGTTGAACTGCCACGAAGGCATCGTGCACTTCGGGGCCCACCTCGAACTGCGCGTTGGAAATCGCCGGGCCTAGCCAGGCCATCAGTTCGCTGGGCTCGATACCCAGCGCCGCCACCGTGGCTTCGAGCACGCCGCCGGCGAGCCCTCGCCAGCCGGCATGGGCGATACCCACCCGGGTGCCCAGCCGGTCGCAGAAGAACACCGGCAGACAGTCGGCGGTCTGCACCACGCAGGCATGGCCGGCATCGAAGGCCACCGCGGCATCGGCTTGAGGCGCATCCGGCACATAAACCTGCTGCACGCTGGCGCCATGCACCTGGTCGAGCCACAGCAGCGGACGGTCACTACCGATCTCGGCCTGCAACAGCTCGCGACAGCGCGACACCATCGCCGGGTCGTCACCCACATGTTCGGCGGTATTGAAGGCCGCGAAGGGCCCTTGGCTGGGCCCGGTCTCGCGGGTGGTGACCAGGGCCCGCACCGTGCTCGGCGCCGGCCAGTCGGGCAGCACTAGAGTGGGGTGCGGGTGCAGCGTCGCAGCGGGGTCCGTCATCACCGGATTCCTCAGCAAAGCAATGGCCTCATCGCATGGTTTCGTGATCGTCGCGCAGGTAATCGAGCAGCATCAGCATATCGTCGGGCAGTGCGGCGCGAAACTCGAGGCGCTGGCCGCTTTCCGGATGAACGAAAGCCAGCTTGCGGGCATGCAGGGCCTGACGCGGGAAGCCGCGCAGCAGGTCCTTGAGATCATCGTCCGCCCCCGGCGGCAGCTTGAGACGCCCACCATAGAGGCTATCGCCAATCAGCGGAAAGCGCTGGTGGGCCATGTGTACACGAATCTGGTGGGTCCGCCCGGTCTCGAGCTTGCAGCGCACATGGGTGTGATTGCGGAAACGCTCGGTCACCCGGTAGTGGGTAACGGCCGGCTTGCCAGACGCCGTGACGGCCTGGCGTTTGCGATCTTTGGGATGGCGCCCGATCGGCGCCTCGATGCGCCCGCCGGAGGTCACGACCCCGGTGACGATGGCATCGTATTCCCGCGAGACGCTGCGCGCCTGCAACTGCTCGACAAGCTGGGTCTGGGCGGCAAGAGTCTTCGCTACCACCATCAAGCCGGTGGTGTCCTTGTCGAGGCGGTGCACGATACCGGCGCGAGGCACGCTAGCAAGCGCCGGGCAATGATGCAGAACGGCATTGAGCAGGGTACCGTCAGGGTTACCGGCGGCCGGGTGCACCACCAGGCCGGCGGGCTTGTTGATCACCAGCACGGCGGCGTCTTCATGGACGATGTCCAGCTCGATGGCCTGGGGCTCAAAACGCAGTTCGTCCTCGACCACAGCGGTCAGCACGAGCTGCTCGCCGCCGTAGATCTTGTCCTTGGGCTTGGCACGAGCGCCATCGAGGGTCAGGTCGCCGGACTTTATCCAGGCCTTGAGGCGCTCTCGAGAGAAGTCGGCGAAGATCTCGGCCGCCACCTGATCGAAGCGCTGGCCGGCCATGGCCTCGGGAATGCGGGCGTCGCGATGTACGGTTTCTGACATGGGGGCTGTGTGCCTTTGAGGTGGCACTGACGAGGCACCAAGGCTCGGCGCTTTGCGGCCTGCCCTGAGTGGTTTATCGTGAGTGCTTTATGATGAGCCGCTGCGTAATTCTACCACGGCCATTCGGGTTGTTTGAGACGAGGACCATGATGCGCGTTTTCCCCCGTGGCACACGGCTGGGCGCCTATGCCCTGACAGCCGCCCTGCTCGCCGGCTGCGCCGGCAACGATACCGTTCCCGACGAGCTCGCGGAAGCCGAGCTCTACCAGCAGGCGATGACGGCGCTGGAGGCGCAGAACTATACCAACGCCGTGAGCCGGCTCGAAGCCCTCGACGCCCGCTATCCCTTTGGCGACCACGCCGAGCAGGCACAGCTGGAACTGATCTACGCCTACTACCAGACCGACAACTGGGAATCGGCGCGGGCGGCTGCCAGCCGCTTCATCCGCCTGCAGCCGGACCATCCCCAGGTCGACTACGCCTACTACATGCGTGGTCTGGCCGCCTATCAGGCGGGCCGCTTTAGCCTCGAAGGGCTCAAGCTGATCGACATTTCCAAGCGCGACCTGGGCGCCACCCGCGAGTCCTACAACGACTTCCGGGAGCTGATCGAACGCTTCCCGGACAGCGAGTATGCCCCGGACGCCCAGCAGCGCCTGGTCTACCTCCGCAACGTGCTGGCCCGCCATGAGCTGCAGGTGGCCGACTTCTATCTGCGCAAGGGCGCCTACCTGGCGGCGGTCAAACGCGGGCGCTGGGTGATCTCCCACTACCCGGAGGCACCGGCCAATCACGACGCTCTGGCGGTCATGGTCGAAGGCTATCTGGGCCTTGGCATGACCGATCGAGCCCGCGAAGTGCTCGCCACCCTGATCGAGAATGCGCCGGATAACGAACGCCTCGACGGCAGGGCCTTCGAGCCCCGTTACGTCGATGCTGAGCCGCTGACGCTGTAATGCCCCTTCGGGGAGCCGTAAGCGATAAGCTGGAAGAAACACCCACCACCGCGCTGTCTTGGCAGAGGGCGACTCCTCCAGCTTCCAGGCGCGTAGCGCCGCGCTTACAGCTTATGTCTCCCCGGCTAAGCCGGGGTCATTCCCCGGGCTGCCAACCGTTGACGATTGGATAGCGCCGGTCGCGACCGAAGCCCCTCGGGGTCACGCGCACGCCTACCGGCGCCTGACGACGCTTGTATTCGCAGCGGTCGACCAGCTTGACTACCTGATAGACATCCTCGCGAGCGAAGCCGGCGTCGATGATCGCCTCGGCGCTCATGTCGCCCTCGATGTAGCGAACCAGGATAGCGTCCAGGATGTCGTATCCGGGCAAGGAGTCGCTGTCCTGCTGATCCGGCGCCAGCTCTGCCGACGGCGGACGCTCGATGACTCGCTCGGGAATCGCCGGCTCCTGGTCGTTGCGCCAGCGCGCCAGCCGGTAGACCCAGGTCTTGTAGACGTCTTTCAGCGCATTGTAGCCGCCGACCATATCGCCATAGAGGGTGGCATAACCGACCGCCATCTCGCTCTTGTTGCCGGTGGTCAACACCATCAGGCCCTTCTTGTTGGAGATCGCCATCAGCAGCACGCCACGACAGCGGGACTGCAGGTTCTCCTCGGTGGTGTCGCGCTCGGTACCGGCGAAGCTCTCGGCCAGGGTGTCCAGGAAGCTCTCGACCATCGGCGCGATGGGCATCACCTCGTAGCCGACGCCCAACAGCTTGGCCTGTTCGGCGGCGTCCGCCCTGGAGATATCCGCGGTGTAGTGGTAGGGCATCATCACCGCATGCACCCGCTCAGGCCCCAGGGCATCCACCGCAATGGCAAGTGTCAGCGCCGAGTCGATGCCCCCTGACAGGCCGATCACCACCCCCTTGAAGCCGCTCTTGTTGACGTAATCACGCACCCCGGTGACCAGCGCACAATAGAGGCTTTCCTCAGGCTCGGGCAGCGGCTCGCACTCACCGGCCTGCGGCACCCAGCCATTCTGCTCGCGCAGGAACTGCACCGGCATCAGCCCCACCTGCCAGTGGGGCGCCTGTACCTGCAACTGGCCATTGGCATCGACGCAGGCTGAGCCGCCGTCGAACACCAGCTCGTCCTGACCGCCCACCTGGTTCACATAGACCAGCGGGCGCTGGGCCTCGGCAGCCCGCTCGCGCAGGAGCTCGAGACGCTCTGAGGGCTTGTCCTGATGATAGGGCGACGAATTGAGCGTAATCAGAATCTCCGCGCCCGCCTCGCAGGCCAGGCGAACCGGCTCGGTCTTCCAGACGTCCTCGCAGATCAGGATGCCGAGCTTGGCCCCCTTATGCTCGACCACCAGCGGCTCGGTGCCGGCGCTGAAGTAGCGCTGCTCGTCGAACACTTGATAGTTGGGCAGCGCCTGCTTGGCATACTCGTCGAGCCATTCGCCGTTATACAAAAGGCCCGCCAGGTTATAGGTCTGCCCTTCACGGCGACCGGGGTAACCGATAATCACCAGCACGTCGCGGGCGACCTTGGCCGCCATGCGCGCACGGGCCTCCCGCAGGCGCGTCTCCATGGAGGGGCGCAGCAGCAGATCCTCCGGCGGGTAGCCAGTCAGGAACAGTTCGGGGAATACCACGATATCCGCGCCGTGCTCGATGCGGGCCTCGCGCACCGCTTCGATGGCACGCTCGGCGTTGCCGGGAATATCGCCGACCAAGGGGTCGAATTGGGCCATCACCAGCGTCAGGTCTTGCATGGTCGGGGAAATCTCTCGAAACTCTCGGATAACCGTATTGTCCCGCATGGCCGCCCGAGTAGCAAAACACTAAACCTTCTCACGCGGCCCGACCAGGGAGTCATAAAAGGATGAACCTGTTGATCATTCGCCTGATCATTTTCGCCGTGCTGTTCTGGGCCGGCCTCAAGCTCTACCGCATGTACCGCGACTGGAAGCTGGAGCGCGAGGAATGGGAGCGCAAGGAGGCTCACCAGGAGGGTGGCCACATGGTGCGCTGCGTCTATTGCCAGGTGCACCTACCCGAGGATGAGGCCCTGCGCGAACAAGGCGAATGGTTCTGCAGCACGCCCCATCGCGACAAGTACCTGGCCGAGCAACATCCTTCCGACTGAGGGCGCCTCGCCCCGGCACCGCGCTGGGCGGAGCCTATCTCTCGCCCAGACCTGACGCCGGCGCCGCTAGCTATTTTTGCCACTCGTGTTGTCACTCGCCAAGGCGACCAACCAATCGATAAGGGGCCGGGTCGATGATCGGCTCACGGCCCAGCAGCTCGTCGACCAGCAGGCGAGTTGAAGCGGGTGCCAGCACCAGACCGTTGCGGTAGTGACCGGCATTGACCCAGAGGTTCTCCACGCCAGGCACCGCGCCGATGAATGGAATGCCTTCTGGCGAGCCGGGGCGCAGCCCGGCCCAGTGATGTTCCACCTCGCAGTCAGCAAGCGCCGGCACGATCCGGACGGCGCTCTGCCAAAGCGACTCCCGAGCCTCATCGCTAAGCGCCTTGTTGAAGCCCACCTCTTCCAGCGTCGAGCCCGCCAGCACGCGGCCATCGCCGCGGGGAATCACGTAGCGCCCGTCCATCAACACCACCCGCTGGACAAGCCCCGCCGGCGCCTTGAAGAGAATCATCTGTCCCTTCACCGGACGCACCGACAGCGCCACCTCGACGCTCTCCAGCAGTTGCGCCGCCCAGGCCCCACCGCAGACGATCACACGGTCTGCCGCGATCAAGCCCTCTTTCGTGCGGGCACCAACCACCGCATCGCCTGCATCGCGCTCAAGACCGGTAACCGTTTCATGCTCACGCAGCGTGACCCGAGGCATCATCGCCAGTCGCGCGCGCAGCGCCTGGCCCAGGCGCGGGTTGCGAATACTACCAAGCGTCGGCATCCATAGCGCCTGCTCACAGCCCGGCGCGGCCGCGGGCTCCTTGGCATAGATCACCTCCGGGCCCACTCGTTCCAGGGGTTTGCCGACCTGGCGCGCCCAATCGAGGGCACGCGCCTCGTCCTCGACACGCAGATACAGCAGGCCCTTCTGGCGATATTCCGGATCGATGCCGGTTTCCTCAAGAAGCCGTAGGCTGAGCTCCGGGTAGAACCCCTCGGACCAGCGCGACAGCCGAGAAACCGGCGTGCCGTAGCGCCAAGGGTAAAGCGGCGAGACGATGCCGCCCCCCGCCCATGAGGCCTCGCGGCCGCACTCGCCACGCTCAACCAGCGTTACCGACTGGCCCGCGTCGGCCAGTTGCAAAGCCGTCATCATGCCGATGACGCCACCGCCGATAATCAGGAAATCGCTCACAATAGAATACGCTCTGGCTTACAACAGTTTTGGCTAGAGTAATGGAAAGCTCGACAGAATAAAGGACGAGCGACGGAGCGAGCAGAGAAACGGGCGACAGCGAATACCCCAAGAGCAGGATGTGCGGGGGCATCGGACACTCCAGGGAAGGAGAGAGACATGCGCACGAGAGTAGAGACCCAACTACAACATCACAGGGCTGGCTTCACTCTGATTGAGCTGCTGGTGACCCTTGCCGTACTGACGGTCATGCTTACTTGGGGCGTGCCTAATTTCCAACGACTTATGGAGCAGCTCTCGATCGATACGGATATCAGCCGCCTGCAGCGAGCGATTGCGCTGACCAGAAACACCGCCATAAGCCAGCAGCGGCGACTGACGCTGTGCCCCAGCGCTGATAACAAGCAATGCAGCACCAACTGGGAACTGCCGTTGCTGATAATGGTGGGCAATGTAGATGGGGATGCACTCGAAGATGCTGAAGTACTGAAGGTAGTTTCTGCTGGCAACCTCGAGCGCGTTAACTTCCGCAATGGCTATCGCTGGCTACGCATCGGCTCGAGTGGCTGGCCGCGAGGGTATAACGGCACCTTTACGCTGTGCGGGCAGGACGCATCCGCGACACTGGTGATGAGTGCCACCGGACGCCTTAGGGTCGGCCCGCCCGGGGACTGCTAGAAACACTGGGCAATCGTCCCAGACCCCGAAATGGAAGCTTGTCCGGTCTGGTCGAGTGACAGCGTGCCGCAATCCGCATCAGGCGCCTGCGGCCCCGAAGGGGTAGCCTCAATCACAAACGTTTGCTCCGTGGGTTCTTTGTCGGCGAAAGCAAGCGTGTAGCGATTGGCATTAGCCAACTCACTGACGCATTCAGCATTCGGCAACGGCTGATCATCGTTCTTGTAGCTGAAGGTCTCGGTATACCGGCGTTCCATCCCTTGAGCCAGCTCATCGAGACAGGCTACAGCCCGTGTGCGCCAGGTATCGTTTACGTACCTCTGGTAGGAGGGGTAGGCGATACTGGCCAGAATGGCGATGACCGCTACCGCAATCATCAGCTCGATCAAGGTAAAACCGCGCGGCAGACCACTGCGCATAAAAAGCTCCTAGGGTTCAAAAATCTGACGCCATGACTGCCGGCCGGTTGTGGCTCCCGAGACGCCAGTGCGTTGCGGGCCACCAGCACTGCCTATAGTACCTGCCAGAACGCCTTGGCCGGTTCCCGGGTCGCGCACCACGACCTGAGATTCCCCGTTACCCAGCTTGATGCCCGCCGCCACTTGAGCGTCGCCATTGGCATCAGTGATGTTGTCAGCACTGTCGACCTTGCCATCACCGTTGGTATCGAAGAAGGCTCTGGTGCCAACGCCGCCGGTTTCGAGAAGTAAACTGTAAACGTAACCGTCGACCCCGGCAGTACATTGGCCAAACAGAGGTCTCAGCGTCGAAAATAGCGCCCGCTGATGATAGATACCGGCTGGCAGTGTCGGCATGGACACCATTCTTTCTCCCTCCGGCAGGTCCATGTACCAGCCTCGCTGAGCCGTTCCACCATCTTTCCTGATGGTACGGAAATCACTGCCTTCATCGATAACAAGGACTTTGTGGAGTAGGACCGAATCAGGGTCGCTAGCTTGTACCGACGTTAAGTTCTCATTACCCGAATCGAACACCCCATATAAACGCTGTTCGCTTGTATCATAGCGATCGTCAACGAACTGGAAACTGCCCGTACCAAATAGTACGACCAGGGTGCTGGAATCACCGGGCTTGAACTCAAGCTGCACAGGCGCGGTAATCGGCTGATCGGTTTGGCCTTTCAGGAGCCGCTGCGGTGCGCTCAACAGATTGGATAAATCAAAGCGCCACATATTCCCCTGCAAGTCACCCGCGTAGGCATATTGGCTAAAGCCATTGTAGTCTGGCCAGCGCGTAGCAGTAGGCGGTGCCAGTCCATTGGGATTGTCAGCCCCTCCGACGCCAGTATTCCATCGCTTTAGCTCGTCGCCAGTTTGCAAATCAACAGCGAACATCACCGCCTGCTGAGTCTTGCTGTTATAGCCATTGCCAAACAATACCACCCAGCGAGATTCTGGATTTTCCTCAGTGCCAATGTTAATCCTGGAGATTGATGGTCGAGTAACACCTTCCCCCAGTGCCTCGTCAGAGAATTCCCATAGCACGTCCCTTGTACTCATGCCTTCAGGGTCGGATACATCAAGCGCAAAAACCGTACGCCCACCGGCGCCCATGGTGCCGACGACGAACGCATTCTGACCAACGTCTATATCCTCGTTACGGGACTCCTTTATCTCGACGTTACGGGCAACCGGTGAGCCATCGACAAAGTACCGGTGAGTGTAATCAGGCGCCATCAGCGATTCTAACGGTGCCTTTTTGCCTAGCTGGCTAGTGACTAACTCACTGGGAAGGTAAGCAAATAACTCTTTTCCGTTATCAGCGGAAAAACCATGCAGCATGCCATCGTTGGCGCCGACGAAGACCATACCTCGGCGATCGCTGTTGAAGACCATGCCTGAGCGCTCGCTGTCATCTGGTGGCGTCAGCAAGAAAGGCGCGCTGTTGACGATATCCCCCAGCAGGTTAGGCTCTTCCTGACCGTCGGGAATACGGCTACGCAAGCCATCGACTTCTTCACCATAGAGCCAGCGAATTTGACTTGCACTTAGATCGCTGCTGCCAGTACTCAGCATTTTACCGTTTGTGTTAGACCCAGCGCCCTGTGCGGTCAGCAGCACCCGATCATCCGGTTTCTGACCACGCAACATAACCTCAGCATCCCACTTAAGGTCACGCTTGCCCCCGGAGAGTAACTGATAACCCTTGAGCTCCCCCGACCAATCAGTGCTGCGAAACCCAGCCGAGAAGAGCTGCGTATCCGGCCCAATGGTGTCATTACTGACTGCCACCGGTACTACCGAAGTCTCCTGACGAGATACGATCGTTCCCAGCACGGTATCCAGCCCTTCGACAAAAGCTTGGGGGTCGGACGCACTAAAGAAGCCACCATGGCCGTTGATCGATGCATGCAACAGATCATCCAAGCGTGCTCGGTTTGCGGTACCCGAATCACGGCTGCTGAAATCATTTTCACTTGGCCAGTCAACACTCTCTTCATTCTCAACCGCCTGCCAAGCGCTATCTGGATCAATAGAGCCCGACACACCGAACCCCACACCGAAGGTGGTCATATGCTGCCAGAAAGCAGGGTCCTGAGCGTTGACAGGTACATCGTTGGCAAGCCCATTCTTCCTACCCTCCCTAAGATCGTTTTTCCAATAGTGCATGGCCACATCGGCAAGCGTTGATGACACACCATCGGCATAAGGGGCGGAGGGTTTATATTGATATCTTCGGTCATCAGGCCCTTCAATAATATCACCTTCCGAGCCATCGACATTATTAATACCCGGAGGATTATTCCCACTCCAATAGCCGTCGGTCATCATCAACGCATAGTTGGCACGGCAGGATTGGAAACCGCTGGATTGGTCCGAACTGGGATCATTACGCCAAGGCTCATCATGCTTTTCGAAGTAGTTGCCGCTACGCTGAAGGCCTCGGCGCAGCGGCGTGCCTTCGGCGGGGACTTCGTGGGTATAGAGTTCATCGAAAAAGCCGCTGCGCCCCTCCCCCTCAAAGACACGTACGCCCTTCGACACATCCCCCTGAACGACGTTGCCATTGCTATTGATAGTGTCAAACCCCACCCGTATCGTTTCACCCAGTTGCGAAAATGCCTCGCCGATGCCTGCCCGGGCAGCCAGGGTTCTCGAACGATAGTAAGTGTACCAGTTGGCAAAGTTCTGTATTTCTTCTTGATAGGTGCAGCTCGGTATATCGGCTGAGGCATTGGCACAGTCGCTGCGATTCTCGCGCCCCTCCCCTTTAAATGGCCCATTCCCGAAGCGAATCTCCACGCGACGATAGTTATTAATATTATTATAGCTTCCGCCAGTGTGGCTATAATACAAGGCAGGGTAGAATGTGTCTTCATAGCTCTCGGTATACTGGTAACCGCAGCGATAAGACCACCCAAACCAGCCACAGACATACTCTCTACTACGAATCGGTTCACACCCCGCTGGCCCTACTTCCGTGATATTATTGCAATTGCCTATCCAACGATCCGCCGACTGCGTATTTTCAAAGGTGAGATTGCGCCCACCGCGGCTTGGGATGCTGGGGTTATGGTAGGCATTGTTGGGGTTAGCCGGCGCCATTCTGGACCCATCAGCGCGCGTCCAGGGCTGATAGGTCACGGCGGGATTATAGTAAAGCGTATTGGCTTGCGGCGAACGACTATAAGCATTGTAGGCATCGTCCTGATCGAAAGTCGGCACGATATTGGAATACTCTCCACCCCCATAACCAGATTGGTAAACATTATCAGCTCGTGGATAGATAAAACGTGCTGAAAGAGCAATATTTGACTCTGGCATATTTTCGAAGCGCATGGAGCCAGAGTCATCGATGATGAACATCAGGTTAGGGTCGACTCTGGGGCCTACTGAAAGTGGTGCTTGTGCCAGGTCGGCCGCCAGGGTCACCTGTATCCCTCCTGCGAAAAACAGCAGCAGTGTGATGGGGAAAAATCGTATACGCATGACAATGCCTTTAGTTATCAGGGATATACCAACTCTGCAAAACCACGCGGCTATTAGGTGAACCACCATAGCCAACCGCACTAATCTGATAAATAGGGTAGGGATTATTATTATCGTCCCCCTCGCCAGCCTGGCCTGCCAGGCCCGTAGGGTGCCATATATAGTACCCTGGATTGCTACTTACACCTGATGCATTCACAGACGTTGTCGTCAAAGACTTATCGCTGCCATTCCACTGGGTATTCTTGATTCCATTATCGCTATCAGCCTGCTCTTCCGCAGCCTTCAAGGCGGCTTCCGCTGCCTGAAAAGCCATGGCATGATCTCGCTGGTTGGCGACCATACGCTCCTGAAGCGTGGCGTCCTGAACAGAAGATACCGCTAGCAAACTCAATAACAGCAGAAAAAACAGCGACACAATCAGTGCCATGCCTTGCTGCCGGCAAGCGGGAGGCAGGCGTGTCGGTTGAAGACGTGGAGAGTTAGCGCGACCCAATGGCATCATCTCCTCCCCTCGGCCAAACGATTACGCAGGGCAACCGTTGTCGTAAAGCCCTGATAAAGATGAAAATCATCTTCCCCGGCCTGGAAATCGAGATCGCCGACTGTCACCTTGGCGGGGCTATCTAGCACGTTGGTCTCGGACGAGCGCAGCAGCAGGCTAACGCGAACAGCGGTGATATCCTGCCAATCGGCATTCGGTGGAGCTTTCTCATATGTCCCGTTTCTTAAAAATCGTAGCTCCATATCCACCACCGGGCTGGCCAATGTCTCTGAACGACCAGACACCAAATCACGACGCCTAAGGCCAGATGCACCGCTAGGATTGTCCCAACCGATGTAATAAATACTAGCTTGCGGCGCCCCCACCCAAGTGCTTCCACCTCCAGACACATGTGTAAACGTATGCGTAAAAGGGTCAGGGGCGCTCAGCTTTTTATCGCTGGTGGTCTCGACGATTTCGCAGTTGTTTTTTTCGATAAAAGCCAGAAGGTCACCCTTAGCCAACCCGTTCTCATTATTGAGCTTGATGTTTTGGTCGCCGGCATTGATATCCTGGGCCAAGCGTTGCCCGGCTGGCGTGGCCGCATGGTGAATCAGCAGCAGATCACCTTGCTGATAATTACTGGAGTCTACTTGTGAGGTATAGGCATCGTTGCCTCGGCTTTCCCAGCCACCTATCGCATCGAAGCGATCATTTGGAAACAGCCTACCGGCCGTAGCATCTTGCAGGTTCAGCACCAGGCCAACGCCTGACCCTGCCTCCCCCTGGCAGGCCGGCGCATAACCGGCGTGACGCAGGTCGCGCTGGAAGACATCCAGTAAAAAGCGACCGTTTTCCTGTACCTCGGAAATGGCATTCTGTAAGCGGTAAGTGCGCTGATTGGAACTGAATAATTGATAAATGCCTGCCGTGATCACCAACCCCAGCACCAGCACGATCATTAGCTCGACCAAATTCGCACCACGCTGGCGCGAGAGTCTCAAATAGTGGACATCTTTCACGGCTGCACCCATGTCTCGAAGCGTTGCTGATCGCCGCCCAGGCCTGGGGCCGAGGACCATGCCACGGTGATAACCACTTCATCACCGGTGACGGCCACGCTGCCATCCCCTTCCGGCAGAGTGCATGCGATATCAATCAACCAGTCAGCCAAATCTCGACTGGCAAGACTGCCGCCACTCGGCTCATCGTCGTCACAGTTGACGTCATTACCCAGCGCAGTGGCATAGGCACCTAGTTGCCCCTCATTGGCGCGCATCCGGTCTCCCAGGTCATAGGCCAGGCTTGCAGCCTGACTACGCAAGTAGGCCTCTCGATCCAGAGCAAGAGAACGAGTCTGCAAGGCAACCATGCCGAGAATGCCGATCCCCAGCACGAGTAGCGAAATCAACACCTCTATCAACGAAACGCCACTTTGACGCGTCATGGTGGGCAAGTACTCCCTGCTGCTATTGAGCCACTGGGGGCAACCTTCAGAACCTGACTCTGCCCATCAGCGCTTATCGTCAGGCAGTAGCTACTGGCGCCATCAGGCCGGCCAAAGGAATTGAAGGTGACGGATGCGTTACTGGTGATGGTGACACCATCATCCCGAACGGCATGTTGCTGAACCACGCTCTCCACCGTCCCATCGGTTTTCTTGGTCACCAGTTGCCAGCCAGTACTCCAGTCGCTCCCACAGCCGTTGAGGCCGCATAATGTCAGCGTGCGGTTGCGCTTGATGGCTTCGCTGCGGGCGAGCCGCAGGGTTGCGTTGAGATTATTGGTCACTGTTGTTAGCCGATTGTCGTTCACCAGCCCGGAAAAGCTCGGCACAGCGACGGTGGCGATGATGACGATCAACGCAACCGTCACCAGCAACTCAATTAGCGTAAAGCCTGACTGCCTCCCGCACCGTGTCATTCACTCCACCTATCCACCTGAAACCTAGTTGCCATCATCAATTCATCCCACCCCAGTATGTCGCAGGATGACTAACGGCGTCATACCCGAGACCAAAAAAACCGGGCCTGAGCCCGGTTGTTGTCGATAGCGGTCGGCCTGGAGCCCAGGCAGTCCCACTAACCGCTGGCGATCACCTGCTCGCGTAGCTCCTTGGGCATCGAGAAGGTAATGGTCTCCTCGCGACCGGAGAGCTCCTGCGGGGCCTCAGCGCCCAGCGCCTGCAAGCGCTCAATCACGCCATTGACCAGCACCTCGGGGGCGCTGGCGCCGGCGGTGATGCCGATCTGCTCGACGCCTTCGAGCCAGCCGGGCTCGATCTGCTCGGCGTCGTCGATCAGGTAAGCCGGGGTGCCGACTCGCTCGGAGAGTTCACGCAAGCGGTTGGAGTTGGAGCTATTGGGACTGCCCACCACCAGCACCAACTGACTGCCGGCGGCAAGTTCGCGCACGGCGTCCTGACGATTCTGGGTGGCGTAGCAGATGTCATCCTTGCGCGGGCCCTGAATCTCGGGGAACTTGGCACGCAGCGCATCGATCACCCGAGCGGTGTCGTCCATCGACAGCGTGGTCTGGGTGACGAAGGCCAGGCGGCTCGGGTCCTTGACCTCAAGTGCCGCCACATCAGCCTCGTCCTCGACCAGGTAGATGGCACCGCCATGGGAGGTGTCATAGCGGCCCATGGTGCCTTCCACCTCGGGGTGGCCGTGGTGCCCGATCAGGATGCACTCCTCTCCGCGCCGCGCGTAGCGCAGCACTTCCATGTGCACCTTGGTGACCAGCGGACAGGTAGCGTCGAAGATCCTCAGGCCACGGCGCTCGGCCTCTTGCTGAACCGCCCGGGAGACGCCGTGGGCAGAGAAGATCACGATCACGTCGTCGGGGACCTCGTGGAGCTCCTCGACGAAAATCGCCCCGCGCTCGCGCAGGGTGTCGACCACGAAGCGGTTGTGGACCACCTCGTGGCGCACGTAGATGGGCGCGCCGAAGACATCGAGGGCGCGATTGACGATCTCGATGGCCCGATCGACGCCGGCACAGAAACCGCGCGGGTTGGCCAGCTTGATTTGCATATGTTGCCTTGCCTTGATGCCTAGGCATCGCATCTTGGATTTTGTCAGCGGACGTGGCTGCACTGGGGGCGGGCCATCGCGAAGACGCTGTAAACCCTTCCCTGAGCGCTACTTTTGCCATCCATGGCAAAAGACCTTCGCTCCATCCAGCCCCCGGCGCCACTCACCAGAAAGCACTCAACGAGGGCATCAGTGAGTGGTCGCCGGGGCGACCTTGATCACCTCGACCTCGAAGGTCAGGGTACGCCCGGCCAGCGGGTGGTTGAAGTCCACCGTCACCTGTTCGCCATCGATCTCGGCGATCACGCCAGGCAGCTCGCCGCCGGCGGCGTCGGCGAAGGACATCACCATGCCCATCTCCGGCACCTCACCCTCGAAGTCGTCACGCTTCATCAGCTGCACGTTCTGCGGGTTGTGCTGGCCGAAGGCATGCTCCGGGGTGATCTCGTAACTGCCGGTGTCGCCGTCGGTAAGGCCGGACAGCGGTGCTTCGAAGCCCGGCGGCAGGTTGCCGTCGCCGACCTGGAAGGTCGCCGGGGCCTTGTCGCGAGTGGAATCCACCACCGTGCCATCCTCGAGCTTGAGGGTGAAGTGAAGGGTCACTTCCATGCCCTCGTCGATGCGGTAGTCGCTCATCTGCTTGGCTCCGTCAGGAACTGGCTCGCCCGCGGCGGGCGTCGCGCAGGGATTCGATGATCAGGCCGATGGCGCCCAGGGTAATGGCGACATCGGCCAGGTTGAAGGCCGGAAAGTAGGCCTGGCCCCAGTGGAACGACAGGAAATCGACCACGTAGCCATGCACCAGCCGGTCATAGAGATTGCCGAGTGCGCCGCCGATGATCAGCGAAAGCGCCGCGGCCAGCAGCGTCTCGCCGGCGCGCAGCCGGCGCATCCAGACGGTAAGACCGACACTGGCGCCGATGGCAATGACAGCGAACAGCCAGCGCTGCCAGCCGTCGTGCCCGGCCAGGAAACTGAAGGCGGCACCGGTGTTATGCAAGAGCGTCAGATTGAAAACCGGCAGCACTTCCACCGGACGGGCGTAGACCAACATGGCCGACGCCAGCACCTTGCTGCCAAGGTCGGCAACGATCACGGCAAGCGATAGCCATAGCCAGCGCAGCGGCCGCGTCATCGGCGGCGCACGGTGCTGATCGGTCTTCGCAGCGGCTGATGGCTCTTGATCAGGCATAGTGACGCGTCTCGCCGGGGCCGTCAGGCAGGTTGGTGATGCAGCGCCCGCATAGATCCGGGTGCTCCGGATGGCTGCCCACGTCGGCGCGATGGTGCCAGCAGCGCTCGCACTTGGTGTGGGCGCTTTCCACGACGCTGACCTTCAGGCCCTCGAGCTCAGTGGCCTCAGCGGCACTGCCTTCCGCCAGAGGCGCCAGGCGCACGTCGCTGGTCAGCAGCACGAAGCGCAGCTCATCGCCGAGCTTGGCAAGCGTCGCCTCGAGGGCGTCATCGACGTAGAGCGTTACCTCGGCGGCCAGACCGTTCTTGATCTGCTTGGCGTTGCGGGCGTCTTCGAGACACTTGTTGACCGCCTGCTTGACCTCAAGCACCCGTGACCAGAACTCGCGGCCCAGTGTCGCGTCCGCGGCGAGTGTGGAGAGCCCCTCGAAATAGGTCTCGAGCAGCACGCTATCGGAACGCTTGCCGGGGATATTCTCGTAGATTTCCTCGGCAGTGAACGACAGGATCGGCGCGACCCAGCGCGCCAGCGCCTCGACCACCCGATAGAGCGCAGTCTGGGCGCTGCGGCGCGCCAGGGAGTCGCGCTGGGTGGTGTACTGGCGATCCTTGATCACGTCCAGGTAGAAGCCACCGAGCTCCACCGAGCAGAAGGAATGCACCTGCTGATAGACATCGAGGAAGCGATACTCTTCATAGGCGGTTTCGATGCGCGCCTGTAGCTGGGCCGCCCGGTCGACCACCCACTGGTCCAGCGACAACATGTCCTCGAAGGCCACGGCGTCCCGCTCGGGCTCGAAGCCGTTGAGGTTGGCGAGCAGGAAGCGCGAGGTATTGCGAATGCGCCGGTAGACATCGGCGGTGCGTTTCAGGATCTCGTCGGAAACCGCCA
This sequence comes from Onishia taeanensis, assembly GCF_013349955.1. Classification (GTDB taxonomy): domain Bacteria; phylum Pseudomonadota; class Gammaproteobacteria; order Pseudomonadales; family Halomonadaceae; genus Onishia; species Onishia taeanensis_B. The sequence goes on from NZ_JABVXC010000012.1 coordinate 27,258, forward strand.
TCTCGCCGGAATAGTCGGTAGAGGACACCCAAAGGCGCAGGATATCGGCGCCGAGCTTGTCCATGACTTCCTGGGGCGCGACCACGTTGCCCAGCGACTTGGACTGTTTGCGTCCCTTCTCGTCCACGGTAAAGCCGTGGGTCAGCAAGCCCTTGTAAGGAGGATGACCGTCGACGGCGGTGCCGGTGAGCAACGAGGAATGGAACCAGCCACGGTGCTGATCGGAGCCTTCCAGGTACAGATCGGCGATCGGCCCTTCGGTATGACCATAGGGGTGTGAGCCGCGTAGCACGTGATAGTGGGTGGTGCCAGAATCGAACCACACATCCAGGGTATCGGTGACCTTTTCAAAGTCGGCCGCCTCGTCGCCGAGCAGCTCGGCCGGGTCGAGGTTGAACCAGGCATCGATGCCCTCGACCTCGACGCGCTTGGCGACCTCTTCCATCAGCTCGACGGTGCGCGGGTGCAGCTCGCCGGTCTGCTTGTGCAGGAAGAACGGGATCGGCACGCCCCAGTTGCGCTGCCGCGAGATACACCAGTCCGGGCGGTTGGCGATCATCGAGTGCAGGCGCGCCTTGCCCCAGGCCGGCACGAACTGGGTCTGTTCGATGCCCTCAAGGGCCGCTTCGCGCAGGGTGCGGCCGTCGCGGGCGGTGACGTCCATGCCGACGAACCACTGTGCCGTGGCACGGTAGATGATCGGTGTCTTGTGGCGCCAGCAGTGCATATAGCTGTGAGTGATGGTCTTGTGGGCCATCAACGCACCGGCCTCATCCAGAGCGGCGACGATCTTCGGGTTGGCCTTCCAGATCATCATGCCGCCGAACATCGGCAGGTCATCGACGTAGACGCCATCTCCCTGTACCGGGCTGATGAAGTCATCGAATTCCAGGCCATAGGCGCGGCAGGTGTTGAAGTCGTCCACACCGTGAGTCGGCGAGGAGTGCACGATGCCGGTGCTGCCCTCATCGCAGGTGACGTAGTCGGCCAGGTGCACCGTCGAGGCGCGCTCATAGAGCGGGTGGCGGAACTCGATCAGGTCGAGGGCTTCGCCGCGAGCGGTAGCGACGACCTCGCCCTCGAGGCCGAAGCGCGCAAGACAGCTCTCGACCAGGTCCTCGGCCAGCAGCAGCAGGCGATCACCCACGTCGACCAGGGCGTAGTTGAACTCCGGGTGGACGTTGAGCGCCTGGTTGGCAGGGATGGTCCAGGGCGTGGTGGTCCAGATCACCACCGCCGCAGGCTTGCTAAGCTCCGTGAGGCCGAAGGCCGCCGCCAGCTTGGCGTCATCGCCGCTCGGGAAGGCGACGTCGATGGCTTCGGACTTCTTGTCGGCGTACTCCACCTCGGCTTCGGCCAGCGCCGAGCCACAGTCGAAACACCAGTTGACCGGTTTCAGCCCCTTGAAGACATAGCCCCCCTTGACCATCTCGGCCAGCGCGCGGATCTCGCCGGCCTCGTTGACGAAGTCCATGGTGCGGTAGGGGTTGTCCCAGTCGCCGATCACCCCCAGCCGTATAAAGCCCTGGCGCTGATCCTCAATCTGCTCGCCGGCATACTCGCGGCACAGCTCGCGGGCCCGCTGCGGCTCCAGACGCTTGCCATGAGTGGTCTCGACCTTGTGCTCGATGGGCAGGCCATGACAGTCCCAGCCGGGCACATAGGGCGCATCGTAGCCAGCAAGGCTCTTCGACTTGACGATGATGTCCTTGAGGATCTTGTTGAGCGCATGACCCAGGTGAATACTGCCGTTAGCGTAGGGAGGGCCGTCGTGGAGCACGAAGAGTTCCTTGCCCTGGCGCTCCTGGCGCAGACGCTGATAGAGCGCCATTTCCTGCCAGCGAGCCACCCGGGCGGGCTCTCGCTTGGGCAGCATCCCGCGCATCGGGAAATCGGTCTCGGGCAGATTCAGTGTGTGCTTGTAATCGCTCATAGCCTTGGGGTCAGCCGTCATCTTGGTCGGTAGGGGCCGGGCCCACCGAGGAGTCAGAAGTCGCGGCTTCGCGCGCCAGCGGCGCCGATGCCAAAGGAAGTCCGGTAGAACGTGAAATTGAAGAGGCAGCGCGAGATGCTGCGTCATCAGCAAAGCCGGCAGCCTCCTGCCGCGCCTCGCTTTCATGCGTTGTCGCTGCTTTCGTCGCCATCCATCCATGGCGTGCGAAGTAATGCCGCGCCTGGGTCTGATCGACGTTGATCTGCTGCTTGAGGGCATCCAGCCCATCGAAGGTGATCTCGCCCCGCAGCCGGGCGCAGGGGTAGACCCGCAGCCGCTGGCCGTAGAGATTCTCGCTTACATCGAACAGGTGCACTTCAAGCGTCGGTCGAGTGCTGCCCACCGTGGGTCGCCAGCCGATATTGGCCACCCCAGGCAGGCGGCGACCATCGCTCAGTTCGGTGACCACCGCATAGACGCCGCGCAGCGCCAAGGGCTGAGGCAGCAGCGGCACGTTGGCGGTGGGCACGCCGATGGTGCGACCAAGCTGCTGGTCGACGATCACTCGCCCGGCCAGCCGATAGGGCCGCCCCAGCATGCGCGCGGCCTGGGCGAAGTTACCGCTCGCCAGCAGGGTCCTTACCCGAGTGCTTGAGACTCGCTCGTCATCGAGCAGGAAGGTGCGCGTGTGCTCGACGCCAAAGCCGCGTTCCTCGCCCACCCTGGCCAGCAGCGAGAAGTCGCCATCCCGCTCGCGGCCAAAGCGGAAGTCATCGCCGACCACCAGATGACGCACGCCCAGGCCCGCGACCAGAACACGTTCGATGAACTGTCGCGCAGTCAGGCTGCGCAGCGCATCATTGAACGGTAGGCACAGCACCTGATCGACGCCGCACTCAGCCAGCAACCGGGCCTTGTCGCGCAGCCGAGTAAGCCGCGGCGGGGCCTGTTCGCCGGCGAAGAACTCCCGCGGCTGCGGCTCGAAGACCACCACCGTGACCGGCAGCCCCAGCTTGGCGGCGCGCTCACGCAACTGATCGAGGATCGCCTGGTGGCCAAGATGGACCCCATCGAAGTTGCCGATGGTGGCCACGCAGCCTTGCGATGCCTTGGGCAGATTGTGTAGTCCTCGAATCACTCGCATGCGTTACTCGCGCGCCAAGTAAAGGGATCGATTATAACGGCCAGGCCGGCCGGCGCCTATCCATGCCGGCGGGCGCCCCGTTGCTATCCATTTGCCGCTAACCATTCGCCGCTAGCCATTCAAGCGAAAGTGGCTCAGCCGAACGCCCAGTGCAGCCAGCCAGGCGAAATAGGCCAGCGCCCCACCGGCTACCATAGCGGCCAAGGTGGCGACGCGCGGCCAAAGCCCCCAGCCGAGCCACACCTGCCAGTTCGGTGACAGCAGGTAGAGCCCCAGCCCCATCACCGCACAGCCGCCACCAAGTTGCAGGGCAAAGCGCCCCCAGCCGGGCTGGAACACCAGCACGCCCTCGCGACGCAGCCCCCGCGCCAGCAGGCCGGCATTGAGGAAGGCCGAGAGAGCCGTGGCCAAGGCCAGTCCGGCATGTGCCAGGGGCCAGATCAGCATCAGGTTGAAGACCATGTTGGCCACCATGGCGATGATGCCGATCTTGACCGGCGTCTTGGTGTCCTGGCGGGCAAAAAAGCCCGGCGCCAACACCTTGATCAGCATGAAGGCCACCAGGCCCAGCGCATAGGCCCTCAGACTCATGGCCGCCATGGCGATGTCGTGATCGGTCATGGCCCCGTAGTGGAACAGGGTAATCAACAGCGGCTCGGCCAACACGCCAAGCGCCAGCGCCGCGGGCAGGCCCAGCAGCAACACCGCGCGCAACGCCCAATCGAGCATCTTCGCGAAGTGCTCGGCAGACTGCTCGGCATGGCGCTTGGAAAGTGCCGGCAGAATCACCGTGCCGATGGCGATACCGAACACCCCAAGCGGCAGTTCGACCAGGCGATCGGAATAATACAGCCAGGACACGCTGCCGGCGGCCAGCAGGGATGCCAGCACCGTATCCAGCAACAAATTGATCTGGGAGACCGACACCCCGAACAGCGCCGGCGCCATCAAGCGCAGCACACGCCGCACGCCCTCGTGGGCGAACGACGGCCAAGGCTTGGGCAGAAGCCCCAGCCGTGTAAGGAACGGCGCCTGAAAGGCGAGCTGGGTGACACCCGCGATCAGCACCCCCCAGGCCAGCGCCATGGCCGGCTCTTCCATCAGCGGCGTCAGCAACAGCGCTGCACCGATCAGCGACAGGTTGAGCAACACCGGCGTAAAGGCCGGCACCGCGAAGCGATTCCAGGTATTGAGCACGCTGCCGGAAAAAGCCGTCAGCGAGATCAACAACAGATACGGAAAGGTCAGCCTCAGCATGTCGGCGGTCAACGCCAGCTTGGTCGGATCGCGCCCGAAACCTGGCGCAAATACCCATACCAACCAGGGGGCGGCAAGCATCGCCAACGCCGTGATCAGCGCCAGCACCACCGTCAGGCTGCCGGCCACCGCATCGAGCAGCTCGCGCACCTCCTCGCGGGTACGGCGAGTCGCGTACTCGGAGAGCACTGGCACGAAGGCCTGATTGAAGGCGCCTTCGGCAAACAGCCGGCGCAGGAAATTGGGGATCTTGAAGGCCACGAAGAAGGCATCGGCGCCGCTGCCGGCGCCCAGCAAGGCGGCAATGACCACGTCGCGCACCAGCCCCAGCACGCGCGAGAGCATGGTCATGACGCTGACCACCATTCCCGAGCGCAGCAGGCCGGCGCGGGCGACGGGCTTTGCTGTTTGCGAAGATGTCGAGTCTTGCTGAGCCACGCGCGATCGTCCCTTCAGTGTTCCCATGCCCTCGTTGCGGGCATCCATGTCGCTCGGGCCGCCCGCAGCACGCCTAGCCTAAAAGCGCCACGGCCCAAAAAGGTTCAGCCATAAAAAAACCGGCCGAAGCCGGTTTTTTCCCTGAGGAACGAGCGCCAGGCGCGCGAAACGCGCCGGCCATGTCCCTAGGTAGCGTCCGGCTTACGCAGCCAGCGCCTTAATTCGCTTGTTCAGACGGCTCTTGATACGAGCGGCCTTTTTCTTGGACAGCGCGTCCTTGTCAGCGATGCGGTCGATGACCGGCTGAGCTGTCTTGAACTCTGCCATGGCCTGACCGTGGTCGCCGCTCTGGATCGCCTTGATGACGCGCTTGATGTAGGTACGCACCATGGAACGCTGACCGGCTTTAAGGACGCGACGAGCTTCTGACTGACGAGCGCGCTTACGCGCTTGTTTAGTGTTTGCCACCGTTATCTCCTTGGAGAATCATTACCGGTTTTGCCGGCAACGCTGTATAAGTGTTTGACCTTGCTGGGAAAACCACAAGGCTCCCAACCGGTTTGGCCGTAAAAGTAAACGGGCCGTGTCTGAGAGGATGGGATAGTCTATCATGCGATCTCTGCCCTTGCTACAGCCCCCGCCGTCTCTGGGCCGAGCGTCTCAAGGGGCTTCCCACTACCCCGCCTTAAATCACCACCAGGTTGTCGCGATGGATCAGCTCGGGAGCTTCCATATAGCCGAGCAGGCTCTCGATCTGATGGCTTGGCTTGCCAAGAATACGCACAGCATCTTCGGCGCCATAGTTGATCAACCCCTTGGCGATGCGCTGCCCCTGCTCGTCGACACATTCCACCATGTCGCCGCGGACGAAGTCGCCGCTGAGCGCCTTGACCCCGACCGGCAGCAGGCTCGAACCCCGCTCGCGCAGCACCGTCACGGCGCCGGCATCCAGCGTCAGGCGACCACGCACCTGCAGCTGACCGGCAAGCCAACGCTTGCGTGCCGCAATCGGTGCCTGCTCCGGACGCAGCAGCGTGCCCAGGCGTTCACCCTCGACCAGGCGCGTCAGCACATCGGGCTGGCGACCGCTGGCGATGGCGGTGACCGCCCCGGAACGGGCCGCCAAGCGGGCCGCCCGCACTTTGGTTGCCATGCCGCCGCGCCCCAGGACACCGCCGCTGCCAGCCATCGCCGTCAGTCGCGCATCATCGGCGCGGGCCTCGGGAATCAGGCTCGCCTCAGGGTTATGGCGCGGATCGGCGTCGAAAAGCCCCTCCTGATCGGTGAGGATGATCAGCGCATCGGCTTCGAGCAGGTTGGCAACCAGCGCCCCCAGGGTGTCGTTATCGCCGAAGCGGATCTCATCGGTGACCACGGTGTCGTTCTCGTTGACCACCGGCACCACCCGCAGCTCGACCAGCGTCCGCAGTGCCGAGCGGGCGTTCAGGTAGCGCTTGCGATTGGAGAGATCATCGTGAGTGAGCAGAATCTGGGCGGTCAGCACACCATGACGGTCGAAATGGCCTTCATAGCACTCGGTCAGCACGTTCTGCCCTACTGCGGCGGCGGCCTGCAGCGCATGCACGGCGCTGGGGCGGGCCTGCCAACCCAGGCGCACCATGCCGGCGGCCACAGCACCGGAAGACACCAGCACCACTTCTATGCCGCGACGGTGCAGCTCGGCAATCTGATCGACCCAGCCGCCGATCGCCGCCTCATCGAGGCCGCGGCCATCATTGGTCAACAGGGCGCTGCCGATCTTCACCACTACTCGCCGCGCACCGGCCAGGGCATCCCGCCCCGGCGCCTGCTCACTGGCCATCATTCCCTACTCTCCCGAAAAGACACCGCCCGCAACATGACTTAGCCTAGTCGGCGGTCAGGGCGCGTATTCGACTTCGACATCGTAATCATCGTCGTCGAAATCGTCATCATCTTCGTCACCGAAGGTCTTGCGCTTGCGACCCAGCCGCGCCTCGGTGCGCGCTACCGATTCACGCTCCATGCGCTCACGCATGTCGCGCTCGTGCTCGGCGACGGCCTCGTCTTCATTCTCGAGACGACGTTGCTCGGTCAGCCAGCGATAGACCGCCTGCACCAGCGCATCACAGCCCTCGCCGGAGATGGCCGAGATACGGAACACTGGCCCCTGCCAGCCCAGGCGCTCGACGATCTTGTCGGCCACCGCTTGCTGGTCGTCTTCGGGTAGCAGGTCGAGTTTATTGAGCACCAGCCAGCGCGGCCGCTCGGACAGCGCCTGCGAGAAGGTCTCGAGCTCGTGGACGATCGCCTCGGCGGATTCCACCGGGTCGGTCTCATCGAACGGTGCCACGTCGACGACGTGCAGCAGCAGCCGGGTACGGGTTAGATGCTTGAGAAAGCGCAGACCCAGGCCAGCGCCGTCGGACGCGCCTTCGATCAGCCCCGGCACGTCGGCCATCACGAAGTGCTGATGCTGACCGAGCTTCACCACTCCAAGGTTCGGCACCAGGGTGGTGAACGGATAGTTGGCGACCTTGGGCTTGGCCGCCGAGACCGCGCGAATCAGGGTCGACTTGCCGGCATTGGGCATGCCCAGCAGACCGACATCCGCCATCACCTTCATCTCGAAGCGCAGATTGCGCCGCTCGCCTTCGGTGCCTGGCGTGGTACGTCGCGGCGCACGGTTGGTCGAAGACTTGAAATGGATATTGCCAAGCCCGCGGCGGCCGCCCTGGGCGACCAGCACCACCTGACCGATCTCGGTGACATCGGCGATCACCTCGAGGGTGTCCTCGTCGATCACCGTGGTCCCTACCGGCACCTTGACGTGCAGATCCTCGCCGGCGCGTCCGCTCATCTGCCGACCCTGACCGGGCCGTCCGTTCGGGGCCTTGTAGAAGCGCTGGTACTTGAAGTCGATCAGGGTATTGAGGGCGTCGTCACCGATCAGGTAGACGCAACCGCCATGGCCGCCATCGCCGCCATCCGGGCCACCCTTGGGCACGTACTTCTCGCGCCGGAAGCTCAGGCAGCCGTTACCGCCGTTGCCGGCTTCAACGATGATCGAGGCTTCGTCGAGGAACTGCATCTCTCACTCTCCTGACGGGATATTACCGTCATGATACGAAAAGGCCCCGCCGGGGCGGGGCCTTTTTCACTGCAGATTCGCGGCGTCTCAGGCAGAGACGACAGTCACGAACTTGCGGCTTTTCGGACCCTTGGTCTCGAACTTGACCACGCCTTCGTCCAGAGCGAACAGGGTGTGGTCCTTGCCGATGCCAACGCCGGTGCCGGCGTGGAACTTGGTGCCACGCTGACGCACGATGATGTTACCCGGTGCGACGGCCTGGCCGCCGAACAGTTTCACACCAAGGCGCTTGGATTCGGAATCGCGACCGTTGCGGGTAGAGCCCGCCGCCTTCTTATGTGCCATTACGAAAACCTCCTGTAAGGGGAACCGCTGCGCTTAGGCAGAGATACCAGTGATCTTGACTTCGGTGAACCACTGACGGTGGCCCTGACGCTTCATGGAGTGCTTACGGCGACGGAACTTGATGATCGACACCTTATCGCCACGGCCATGAGAGACGACTTCTGCCGCCACTTTGGCACCTTCGACCAGCGGAGCGCCAACCTTGACGTCATCGCCGTCGGCGACCATCAGCACTTCGTCAAACTGCAGGCTTTCGCCGGTGGCCACTTCCAGCTTCTCGAGCTTCAGGGTCTGGCCTTCCTGAACGCGGTACTGCTTGCCACCGCTCTTGATAACTGCGTACATAGCGTATCTCCAAACACTCATCGGGTTGAGCTCTTCATCGACCTGCGGCGAGTGGCGCCCCTTTTGGCAGCCATCTGACAGGGAGCATGATGAGTCGGGTGCGGGATTATAATCGCCCCGCACCTGTCAAGCAAGTCGGCCTCTATAGCCCGAACTGCCCCAGCTTGACGCCCTACCGGGGGGCCCATAGCATAAACGCCATCATACAGGCCCACAGTGCTCACGAAGGCCGACTCCCACCTCTATACAAGCAGCTAGCCCATGCAGCCTACAGCGTCGCCTATCCATGCGGCGGTGGCCGAGGACTTCGCCGCCGTCAATCGCACCATCCTGGCCCAGCTGGCCTCCCGGGTCCCACTCGTCGAAACCATCGGCAACTACATCATCGAAAGCGGTGGCAAACGGCTGCGTCCGCTGCTGGTGCTGTTGGCTGCCCGTTCGCTGGGTTACGACGGCAACCGCCACATCACCCTGGCGACGCTGATCGAGTTCATGCACACCTCGACGCTACTCCACGACGACGTGGTCGACGAATCCCACATGCGCCGTGGCAAGACCACCGCCAACGATGCCTGGGGCAACGCGCCCTCGGTGCTGGTCGGTGACTTCCTCTATTCCCGCTCCTTCCAGATGATGGTCGAAGTGGGCTCGATGCGGGTCATGGAAGTGCTCTCCGGCGCGACCTGCACCATCGCCGAAGGCGAAGTATTGCAGCTGACCAATATCGGCAACCCCGACATCGACGAAGCCGCCTACTTCGAGACCATCCAGGGCAAGACCGCCATGCTCTTCGAGGCTGCCAGCCACAGCGGCGCGATCCTCGCCGGCGCCAACGCCGAGCAGGAAGCCGCCCTACAGCGCTTCGGCCGCTACCTGGGCCTGGCCTTCCAACTGGTCGACGACCTGCTGGACTATCAGGGCGATGCCAAGACAATGGGCAAGAACGTCGGCGATGATCTCGCCGAAGGCAAACCGACCCTGCCGCTGATCCAGGCCATGGCCAAGGGCAGCCCCGAGCAGGCCAAGCTGATCCGCCGCGCGATCCGCGAAGGTGGCCTTGACCACCTGGAGGAAGTACTCACCATCGTGCGCGAGACCGGCGCGCTGGAATATACCCGCGAGCGGGCCGTGGCCATGGCCGACCAGGCTCTGGCCGAACTCGACGCCCTGCCGCCCAGTGCCTATCGCGACACCATGGCCGAACTGGCCCATCTGGCAGTCGACCGGCAGACATGAACCGCGAACGGGATACGCATAGCCGATAAACGGAAAAAGCCCAACCAGCGTTAGGGCTTGCATAACACCGGTGGATCCGTATAATGCGTCTCCGTTGGGCCACACGGCTCACGCATCGGAGTATAGCTCAGCTTGGTAGAGCGCTGCCTTCGGGAGGCAGAGGTCGTAGGTTCGAATCCTGCTACTCCGACCATAGATTCAGTAAAAACGGCCACTTAGCTCATCAGAGCGGTGGCCGTTTTTCGTTGTGGCCTGCTCAAGGTAACCAATGGGCAGCACCCGAGCAGTCCAAGTTGTGCACCAGCTTCTTCCTGCATTGTTGCTGGCAGCACTTCACCAAAAGTGGGTGCCGACTACGCCTGTGTTCTTAGGGGCTTTATTAAGGGCTTTAAGAGTCTCGACCCGCCCTCGCTTCGTCCCTGCCATATAGCCATCTTACAAGACGCTTGCGAGCGATCTCGGCGCAGCCACCTGCCAGCAGACCCCAGAACGGATCAACGAAAACGGTAAAACCTGCCGTAACAGCAATCACTGGCCAGCAGGATGGCCTGCCGTCGATGAGCCGTCTGGTGAACGCCAGCTGCCCCGCCGTTACCAACAGCAGTGCCCCCAGCCCCGCCCCTGGTATGGCAGCGAGAACCCTGAGGCCAACCCCGCCGGGTAACAGCGCGAAGGTGATCAGCGCCCCGCCAACCATCAGCGTTGCGGCGCCGCTTCGTGCGCCAAAACGATAGTGTGCCGCCAGGCCACCCGCACCATGACACATGGGCAACGCCCCCAAGGGCGTCAACAGCAGATTCGCCAGACCGCTACTGACCGAGAGCCTCACGGGCGTTACGTGAGAGGCCTGATCACCGAAATAATCCCCCGCAAGCAAGGCGGTGAGCAAGATGGCGTTGGTGAAGGTCAGCGAGAGCTGGGGCAGCACGAAAACTGAAATAGCACGTTCAATCTCGGCAAGCGAAGGCCAGGTCGGTATGGACACCAGCCCCGTTGGCAGTGCTCCGAAATCCAGCCCTGGCACATCAAGTGCCTGGGCCATCAGGCTCGCGGCTACCAAGGCGAGCAGAGTGGCCGGATAACGCGACGATTTCAGCAAGCCAGACAGCAATATCAGCGTCACTATGGCAATCAAGGGCGCGGATGCCATCAGCTCCAGGCTCATGTGAGCGAGTGCCAGCCCGAGGCCAAGCTGGAGGCCGGCCAGCACCGACTGCGGCACGAGGCGCGCCATTCGGTTGACCCCGCCCGTCCAGCCCAGAATCAGAAGGGTCACGCCGATAATGACGCCGCTAGCGGCAAGTCCACCGGGAGAAATCCCGGCAGTGAGTAGCGCTGCCGCTACCGCCTTCATCGGCTGCACCGGTACCGGGAGACGATAATAGAGCGCTGAGGCGATATAAAAGGCGGCAAATCCCAGCAAGACCGGGGTAGGGGCCAGCCCGACCAGGGCGATCGTACCCAGCATCATCGGCAATAGCGTGCCAAGGTCGCCTAGCGCCCCATTCACCTCACGCAGGGTGAAAACCAACCTCTTGCCCCTCATGCCCATGCTCACCACATGTTCTTGCCTGCAAGAAAGTTAAAAAATCTAGATAGGCAGCGTCCAGACCCGTCGGCTACGCCTACAGTGTGCTTACCCCATCCGTTGACACTGGATGCTCACTTCAAGAACTAATATTAGGATTACCATGCAACATAGTACCTTGGGCCTGATTAGGGGCGGGTATTTTGATGTCCACCTGGACGCAAGCCAGACGAACCCGTGGAGCTATATGCGACTGGTAGCCTAAAGGCGGCACTCACAGAGGTGGCCGCTGCGTTCGAGGAGCGCTACGGCGTGACCATAGCCCCCAGGCTCGCCCCCTCCTTGAGTGTCGGTGCCGACTACAGGCTTGCTGTTTTGGCTCCCGGCAACCCGGCAGCCGTGCGCTTTGCGCGCTTCCATCGTTCGGATACAGGTCAAGCGATTCTGGGCGAATACGGCTCCGATACGCCCACGCAAGTCTCTACCAACCAGTGAGGGAACTCATGAAAATCAGTGCACGCAACAATTGGCCCGCTACCGTCGACAATGTGGAGAAGGGGCCGGTCTCGACCGAGGTCCAGCTCAGGCTGGAGAGCGGTGACGTCGCAGTGGCCACCATTACGACCGCCTCGGCAAACGATCTGGCCCTGGCGCCAGGCAGCCAGGTCCGGGCACTGGTCAAGGCCTCGAATGTGATGGTACTTGCCGGTGATGGGGCCGATATCGGCATCAGTACCCGCAACCGCCTCTCAGGCCAGGTAACTGAAGTGACTCACGGCACGGTTCACTCCATGGTAGCCCTGCGCACACCCAACGGCACCGAGATTACGGCCAGCATCACCAAGGCCTCGGTCGCGAAACTAGAACTCGCTGCCGGCAAAGCGGCGACTGCGCTCGTCAAGGCTAGCGACGTCTTGATTCTCACGGAGTGATATTCCCATCGCGACCGGCGAGAGCATCGGCCGTGTGGCAATTGCCGCCGCGCCCTTCTTCGTGCTGATGTGCGTGGCGGCATTGATCATTATCGTATGGCCTAGCATCGCGCTATGGCTGCCCGCGGTGCTCTCTGGCTAACCACCACTGATCGCCGTATTCATGCCGGCAGCCTGCTCGTAGGCAGAGATCACGATGGTAGCGGACGCCTTTTATAGCGCGACGAAAGTCGAGGCCGATAAGAAGCGCCACACTTTAATACCCGGGACGGCTAGGACGCTTTGCCGGGCGAGAAGCCTGCCGTTCATCCTCCTGGATGGCTACGGCACGCTGTGGCTCGGCGGCTTCCTGAGGATCTGGACCTGGGGGTAACGTGGTCGCAGCAATGATCCATGTCTTGAATCGCCGGAAAGACGCGCGTAACGCACTAGATGAGAGGGCTCGTCAAAAATACCAGGAGAGCCCCGCACTCACCTCATCTGCTTTATCGTCTCCTTCAAGGCCTGCACGAAAATCCAACCGATTGGACAATGCCACCCGATGCCGCAAAAGCCATTGCGTGCGGCGACTCTCATTCCCTTTCAGCCCATCGACATGAGTCACTTGCAATAGACTGCGCTGGCCCGTCGACCAATCGCTCAATACACCAAACCGAGCCATTGGCGCCGCCGGGCCAGCCTGATGATGCTCACTACGTAGCTTGCCGCCGATCATGGCGAAGGGCAGGTGGCGGCCAAATCGGTGAGATTTCCCTCCCAGCAAAGTGGCGTAACCATCGAGACAGCTGCTGCAATCCAATTGGGAGCGCTCGATACCGGTAGAGGCTTGCCAGGCGACACTGGGCAATATAGGCAGGGGTACGCTACGTGCATGCAGGTTAGTCACTTGAAAGAGCTCAAACTTGGTAAGGTGTAGTCCATCATGCCCAACATCCACCTCGGTACGCCCAATCTCCAGTGCCGCATTGGGCATCCGGGTCGCGTTGCTATCAAGCAGGTCATACTGCAAGGGACGCAGGGTCAAACGAGAACCGCCACCCAGTTCATCATTATATACCCCCTCTAGGCGCACCAGCGCCGACGGTGTGGCCTCATGCAGCGGAACCTGAGCACCAGATTCCGGCAGTTCGCTACCCGCCGGCAGTTGCAGCCGCGCCTGCAATAGCTGTCTCTCGCGTTCGGCCAAACCCGGCTCTTCATCGGTTTGCTTGAGAAACGCCGCATGACTCAGCAGGGTATCCAAGACAGCAGCCTGACGACTTGAGGCGAGGCGACGGAAAGAGTCAACCTCCAGTTCGAGAGTACGAGCCTCGGGCCACACATCCATGGCGGCATCCTGTTCTGACGCGGATAGGGCCTTATAGCGCCACTCGGTCCTAAGCCGCCTCGAGGGCACATGCTCGACACCGCTTAGCAGCGGCTTTCCCTGCACCTCAGCTTCGCTGATAGCACGTACCAGGGCTTCGGGAGTCACCCATGGCGCATTACCAGGCGTCAGGTTTTCATCAACCACCAGCTCCAGGGTGCGAGCAATCCTCGAGGCACAGTTCTGATTAAGAAACAGATAATCAAAGTCCTTTCCAGCCACTTCATAAAGGTGGGCCACCAGTAGCTTGCGCTCTTCGGCAGGTAAAGCCAGGCGATAGTGCCAGAGGTCGCGCATCTCTCGCTCTGAGTAAAGCGCAGTATTTCGATAGAAAGGCGCACGTGAGTACTCAGCTTCGTAGCCGCCAAACAAGCCCTTGGCCATATAGACTGCTAGGCCATCCTCTGCCGGCACATCGGCACCAAAGTTCATACTGGTATCCAGAAGCTGCGTCAGTACTGCGCCTTGGTCGGCATCATCTTTCTCAAGATGCAGCATCAGATGGCCAAAAAATGAAGCGGGGTTCCCCAAATAGCCCGACGCGAAGATCAGACCTACCTCAACATCTTTGTTTTCAAGCTGCCATTCATGCCACTCGGGGCACTTTGCCTGAGGCCATTGCTCGCCCGTCACTTGGCCTAGCCAGAGGGCACGGGCAGGAAAGCGACAGCGCGCATGCAGCTCACCTTCCTCTGGAGGCTGTCTCAGTGCAGCTAGAGTTGCGCTCAGCTCCGCTCGGGGGTCGTACCGACCATTTACAGCCAGGAAGAAGTCATCATCAACGACTGCACTTCTGGGCTTGCTGAAAAAACCGTCACGATCAAAATGCAGCAGCGAAAGCCATCGAGGATGCTCGGCCAGCGCAGTATCGGAAGCCATAACAACGCCTGACTGCAGGCATAGCAGTGCTAACAGCGTCACCTGAAGGCGTCGCATGGAGGGCCGTCCTTACAGAAATGGAGGGGTATTAATGGTGTCGGAGAAAACTCCCCGACACCACGGCACCGTTTAGCTAGCGGCGCAGTCGGCAGCAGCCTGGTTCAAGCTGTTGTAGTACTGGAAGGCTTTGTCGGCATGGCCCTGCTCAGCATAGCTGGCAGTCGCGCTTTCCCGTTGAAGGTCGGCACGCAGCTTGCTGACGACCTCTTGACTAGCAGTGTTTCCACAATTCATCAGACCAAGTGCTGCAGTGAGGTGTTCACCTTCGCCCATGGCAGTTTCCATGGCCAGCTGTTCATACGTCTCATCCACGAAGCGAGCTACTTCGACTTCTTTACTGCTGCACGTTTCAGGAGACATGGTCGCGGAAGTCACGGCAGTGGTCCCGGAATCCCAGATAACATTAGAAATAGCAGCAGCAGTGCCGTTCTCGTCAAAGATACCGGCACCAATACCACAATGCTGCCAAGGATTGATGTGACGCTCGGTCTCGGCGGAAGCAGTGGAGGCACCCATGATCATCATGCTGCCAGCCAGAGCGACCGCAGAAAGCGTGACTAATTTCATCTTCCAGTTCCCTTGTTTCCATTTTGCCGACCTCTTTTATTACGCAATCGAGAGGGGCCAGCGACTCTCAATTTTTTGAAATACTCGGTTGTGCACTTTTTAAATACAGCAGGAAGGTCTCGCTAGGCGGAAGGACTTCGTCTCAGTCCGAAGCAGCAAGTTCAAGCTCCTTTTGAATGAGGGCAACTCTACACATCTGAATACATGAAATAAATAACTTAAAGGACATAGCTGAGGTCTAAGGGCTGTAGACATAAGGCGATGAGGACTTTCTAGTAGCCGCCCAACGGGTGCATATTGTCAGCTAGATGCTCGACAACATGATCCACTCAACCATAAGAGGAGACCTGCAAGTGCCTGCCGATACACCAACCGATCAGCTTCCCACCACCATGGCCGCGATGTTGCTGACCGGCCATGGCGACATCGATAAGCTCGTCTACCAGAATGACGTGGCGGTGCCCCAGCCTGCCCCCGGCGAGGTGCTGGTACGCGTTACCGCAACGGCCAAGAACAACACCGACCGCAAGGCCCGCGAGGGTCTCTACCCCACCAAGGACAAGGGCGAGGTCACGTCCTTTGCCATGGGCGGCTCACCGACGCTGACCTTCCCGCGCATCCAGGGCGCCGATGTGGTCGGCCATGTGGTGGCGGTCGGTGACGGCGTGGCCAGTGTGCGGATCGGTGAACGCGGCCTGCTCGACTTCAACCTCTACCCCGATGAGCGCCGCGATCTCAATTTGGTGCCGGACTACTATGGCCATGGCGCCGACGGCGGCTTCGCCGAGTACATCGCCGTGCCTTCGGATCAGTTTCATGCGGTCAGCAACCCGGGGCTACATGATGCCGAACTGGCCGCCATGGGCATGTGCTCCTATCAGACCGCTTACCATATGATGACCTCCGTTCGGGTCTCTGCCGGCGAGCGGGTGCTGGTCACCGGTGCCAGCGGCGGCGTGGGGACGGCGCTGATCCAGCTGTGCCGCATCGTCGGGGCGATTCCCTACGCCCTTAGCCAGCCGGACAAGGCCGAGGCCCTGCTCGCACTGGGCGCTGAAGCCGTACTCGACCGTAGCGACATGGCGGACTTTACCGAGCAGGTGAAGGCCGTGACCGGCGGTGCGCCAATCGATGCGGTGATGGATCTGGTCGGCGGCGAGATGACCGACCGCTTCATCGATACCATGATCTTCGACATGCGCCGTCGCAGCACCTACCCACGCCTGTCCATTGCCGGCGCCAGCGGTGGCAACCTAAGTGAGATCATGTGGACACGCGTCTATCTCTACCAGGTGCAGATCTTCGGCGTGTCCCACGGCACCCGTGCGGAAGCCGAGCAGCTCGTCGAGTGGATCCGCAGTGGCCAGCTCAAGCCGGTGCTGCACGCCGCCTTCAAGCTCTCGGCCCTGCACGACGCCGAGCGCTACTTCGTCAATCGCGGCAGCAACTACCTGGGCAAGATCGTGATCGTGCCCGATGCCCAGTGGGCCAAGCATGGCGCCCCCTTCGCCCTTAAAGACGCCCCTCTGGAGAGCGCCCAATGAGTCAGCCGCTTAGCTTTCAGTTGATCGACACCCATGCCGGCGGCGACGTCAGTCGCATCGTCATCGGCGGCATTACCGCGCTGCCCGGCGCCAGTGTGCGCGAGCAGATGCACTACCTGCGCGACGACGCCGACGGCCTGCGTCGGCTCTTGCTGGAGGAGCCCTATGGGATTCCGGAGATGTCGGTCGACCTGATCGTGCCGGCCACCGACCCAGCGGCCGCAGCGGGCTACATCATCATGGAGGTGATGGGCTATCCCATCTATTCCGGCTCGAACACTCTATGCACCGCCACGGCGGTGCTGGAAAGCGGCATCGTGCCCAAGCAGGAAGGACACCAGCAGTTCAAGCTGGAATCCCCGGCGGGGCTGGTACAGATCGATGCACGGGTCGAGAACGGCGTGGTCGAGGCCATCACCTGCGAGGGCTTACCCAGCTATATCGACACCTACCAGGCCAGCATTCAGGTGCCCGGCATCGGCAAGGTCACCTACTCGATTGCCTACTCGGGCGGCTTCTATGCGCTGGTGGATGCCGCCGAGCTCGGCTTCTCGCTAGTGCGCGAAGAAGAGCGAGCACTGGCCGAGTGCGCCCACAAGATCGTCGAGGCCATTCAAGCCGAACGCGGCTTCTCGCACTACAGCCTCGGGGACGTGGGACCACTCCCCTTTCTGCACTTCATGGGCCCGGTCGAACAGGTAGCCGACGATTTCTATCGCTCGCGCTCGACTACCTATGTGCATCCCGGCGTGATCTGTCGCAGTACCACCGGCACCGGCACCTCGGCCCGTCTGGCACTGATGCATCACGAGGGCCGCATCAAGCCGGGCGACCGGCTGGAGACCGTCTCACTGCGCGAGACCGGTTTTATCGGCGAGTTCACCGGCACCCATCAGGAAGGCAGCCAAGCGGTGGTAGAAAACACCATCACCGGTAAGAGCTATGTGCTGGCCCGCTCGGAAATCGTCGTCAACTGTGACGACCCGATGGTCGAGTGCGCAGGCCTTCGGCACATCCTCGGCAAGGGGCCTGCCAGTAAAGGGTAAGGTCAGCAAAGCCTCAGCAGACGAAGCCCCCGTAAGGGCTCCTGCAAGACTCCTATACGTCCTGTAAGCAAGTGGCCGTGGTCGGTCGGCCACTTGCTTTTCGCCCAAGGCTTTTTCAGAACATTTTCAGTGCATCGAGCAGTTTTCTTGCACCACCACAATGCAGCCCCGCATTGTCCATGAGGGCCTATTCACTACAACCTCACGCAAGTTAACTGTAACCACATGTTTTTATTTGATTTTATATTCCTGGCACGATTCTGGCTTCATAATTCTCTGTAACATGGGGTATTGGCAGCGTCATGCTGCAAACAATCGAGTTTCCAATGGACGGCTAGGGTTCCGGTCGCATCACTTCATCACCCCGATGCGATGACTGGTCCAAGAGCGGTCGACCCGGCGCTTCAGCGCAAGGTTACACGGCGGGACAAAAGCCCGGGAGGATAAGGTGCAGCGAGCTGCGCCGATGCCCCCGACGTTTCCTAGCCCATTGGAGTCCACCATGTTCCGCATCCCTCTCTTCTCCCGCGCCACACCCCGCACGCTTTCCGCTTCATCTCGCAAGATGGCACCTCGTCGTCTCGCGCTGACCGCGGCTGTCTCGGCGGCCACCCTGGCAAGCGCCGTCGTAAGCCCGCTGGCTAGCGCACAGGAGCGAGACTCCTTCAGCGTCTGCTGGTCAATCTACGCCGGCTGGATGCCTTGGGGCTATGCCGATGTCGAAGGCATCGTCGACAAGTGGTCGGACAAGTACGGCATCGATATCGATGTCGTGCAGGTCAACGATTACGTCGAATCGATCAATCAGTACACCTCCGGCAACGTCGATGGCTGCGCCATGACCAACATGGACGCACTGACCCTGCCCGCCGCCAGCGGCGTTGATTCCACGGCGCTGATCATCGGCGACTACTCCGACGGCAACGATGGCGTGGTGCTGAAGAATGCCGATAGCCTCGAGGACATCGCCGGCCGCGATGTGAACCTGGTGCAGTTCAGCGTCTCCCACTATTTGCTGGCCCGCGCGCTGGACAGCGTCGGCATGAGCGAGCGCGATGTCTCGACGATCAACACCGGCGACGCCGACATCGCCAGCCTGTTTGCCAGCCGCGACAACATCGATGCGGTAGTGACCTGGAACCCCCAGTTGACCACCGTCAGCGAACTGGAAAACAGCAATCTGGTCTTCGACTCGAGCCAGATCCCGGGTGAGATCCTCGACCTGATGGTCGTCAACACCGACACCCTGGCGGCCAACCCG
The DNA here is from genome assembly GCF_013349955.1 of Onishia taeanensis. Taxonomy (GTDB): domain Bacteria; phylum Pseudomonadota; class Gammaproteobacteria; order Pseudomonadales; family Halomonadaceae; genus Onishia; species Onishia taeanensis_B. Next base: position 46,209 of record NZ_JABVXC010000012.1, read on the forward strand.
GCTCTGGGCAAAGCCCTGGTCGGCGCCTGGTACGAAGTCATGGACAAGATGGCCGCCGACGATCAGGCCGCCCTCACCCAGATGGCCAGCGCAGCCGGCACTGACCTGGCCGGTTATCAGGCCCAGCTCGACGCCACCCACCTCTATACGACGCCGACCGAAGCCCTCTCGCTGTTCGACAGCCCCGACCTGCTCGACACCATGCAGCGGGTCGCCGAATTCAGCTTCGAACAGGGCCTGCTCGGCGACATGGCACCGAACCCCGGCTTCGTGGGTATCGAGACCCCGAGCGGCGTATTCGGTGATCGGAATAACATCAAGCTGCGCTTCGATCCGAGCTATACCCGCGACTACCTGTCGACTCAGGAATAACTCGTCATCCGCTGGCCGGCACCATCACCAGATGGTGACCGGCCGCCGTATCCCATCCGACGAGGAATGCCCATGAAACGAATGATCAACCTCGCCCCCTCTAGGGGCGGTCGCTGGCTGCTCGGCCTACTGCCTTTTCTGATCATCGCGATGGTCTATTTCAGCCTGTCCAGCGCACGGCTCGCCGAGAACCCCAACGACCGTCTGCTGCCGGCGCCGGCCACCATGGCCGACACCTTCTGGAGCATGGCCAGCGAGGAAAACGTGCGCACCGGGCAGATCCTGCTGTGGGCCGACACCCTCTCCAGCCTCGAACGACTGCTCGCCGGTGTGGCGATTAGTGCGCTGATCGGCCTGACGATAGGCATCATCAACGGCGGCGTGCCAATGCTGCGCGCCAAGCTCTCGCCGCTGGTCACGGTCCTGTCGCTGATTCCGCCGATGGCGATCCTGCCGATCCTGTTCATCGCCTTCGGCACCGGCGAGATGGCCAAGATCGCGCTGATCGTGATCGGCATCACCCCCTTTCTGATCCGCGACCTGCAGGGCGAGGCGCTGCGTCTGCCCGATGAACAGCTGATCAAGGCTCAGACCCTGGGCGGCAACTCCTGGCAGATACTCTGCCGGGTGCTGCTGCCACAACTCACCCCGCGACTGCTGGCCTCGACCCGGCTGGCGCTGGGCAGCGCCTGGCTGTTCTTGATCGCCGCTGAAGCGATCGCCGCCCAGGAAGGGCTTGGCTATCGCATCTTCCTGGTGCGCCGCTACCTGTCGATGGACGTGATCCTGCCCTACGTGGCCTGGATCACGCTGCTCGCCTTTCTGCTCGACCAGGCCCTGGCATGGACCTCGCGCCTGGCCTTTCCCTGGTATCACGCCAATGAGGGAGACAAGTCATGAGCCTGCTGGAAGCCAAGCGCCTGGAGAAGCACTACGGCGACCAGGTGGTGCTGGAGCGCCTGAACTTTCGCGTCGAACCCGGTGAGTTCGTCACCCTGGTGGGGGCCTCCGGCTGCGGCAAGACGACCTTCCTCAAGATGCTACTGGGCACCGAGCGGTCCTCGAAGGGCGAGCTTTTGCTGGATGGCAAGCCGATCCCCAACGAGCCGGGCCCCGATCGCGGCGTGGTATTCCAGAAATACTCGGTGTTTCCGCACCTGACGGTGCTCGGCAACGTGATGTTCGCCGAGGAAATGCGCCACTCGCGGCTATTCGGCAAGGCCTTCGGCGGTACTCGGCGTGCAGCGGCCGACAAGGCCCGAGAGCGCATCGCCGAGGTAGGGCTCGATCATGCCCTCGACAAGTATCCCCACGAGTTGTCCGGTGGCATGCAGCAGCGTCTGGCCATCGCCCAGGCGCTGATGATGAAGCCACGCATCCTGCTGCTCGACGAGCCCTTCGGCGCCCTCGACCCGGGCATTCGTGTGGACATGCACGAGCTGGTCACCCGCCTGTGGCAAGAGCAACAGCTGACCATCTTCATGATCACCCACGACCTCAAGGAAGCCTTTGCGCTGGGCACCCGGCTGTGGGTATTCGACAAGCTGCGCCACGATCCCCAGGCCCCCCAGGCCTATGGCGCCACCATCACCTATGACCTGCCGATCGACGCACGCCAGCGCCAAGAAGGCGTGCCGGCCACATTCGCCGAGAGCGGCATCAAGACCCTGACCCAGGAGACGCTGTTATGAACCCGACCGACGCGCTCTACACCACCCACCTGCCCGGGGCTCATCACTGGTCGCTGCGGATGCGCCGCGGCACCACCCTGACCCTCAGCGCCAGGGAGGCCGACAGCAATGTCGGGCTGCTCTGCTACAACCCCGAGAACCTGCTCGAGCGGCTGAACCTGCCGGACACCCTCAAGGCGCAGCACACCTTCAAGCTAACCGAGGGTCACTGCCTGTATTCCGACATGGGGCGCATCTTCGCCTCGATCACCGCCGACAGTCTGGGCTGGCACGACAGCGTCGGCGGCAACCTGCTGGCGCAGCACATGACCGAGAAAAGCTGGCAGCCGCGCCGCTATCAGCAGGCCCACAACGACTGGACCCTGAGCGGCCATGACGCCTTTCTGGTGGAACTGGCCAAGTATGGCCTGGGCCGGCGCGACATGGCGGCCAATCTCAACCTCTTCTCGCGGGTGAAAAGCGACGCCGAGGGCAAGCTTGAGTATGTAGCCGGCCACTGCCAGCCCGGCGCAGAGGTCACCCTGCGCTTCGAGATGGACACCCTGGTGCTGCTGCATACCTGCCCACACCCCCTCGACCCCAGCGCCGACTACCCGCGTCGCGGCGTGGATATCGCCCTGGGCACCGCGCCGGCGCCCAGCAAAGACGACGCCTGCTACCGCTCGCGCCCCGAGAACGCCCGCGGCTTCGAGAACAACCGCCTTTACCACCTAGGCCTTTGAGGGAGAACGCCATCATGATCATTTCAAGCCCCCTGCGTCCCGAGAATGCCATCAGCCGGACCACCGTCGATGCCGGCGACCACTACATCGGCACCGTCAGGGCCGGACAGACCCTGCGCATCCTCGACCTGGAAGGCAACCAGGCCGCCGACACCCTGTTCTTCAATGCTCACGACACCGCCGAGCGCTACAGCGCCATGGACACGGTACGCGAGCAGGGTGCGGTCTATCTGACCGCCGGCTCGAAGCTGATCTCGAGCGAAGGCAACCTGCTGCTGACCATCACCGCCGACACCTGCGGTCGCCATGACACCCTGGGCGGCGCCTGCGCCAGCGAAAGCAACACGGTGCGCTACGACCTCGAGAAGCGCCACATGCACTCCTGCCGTGACAACTGGATGCAGGCCATCGCCGACCACCCCGAGTTCGGTCTGACCAAGCGCGATATCACCCACAACATCAATTTCTTCATGAACGTGCCGGTGACCGCCGACGGCGGCCTGACCTTCGAGGACGGCATCTCCGCCCCGGGCAAATATGTGGAGCTGCGCGCGGCCATGGACGTGGTGGTGCTGGTTTCCAACTGCCCGCAGCTCAACAACCCCTGCAATGGCTATGATCCGACACCGATCGAACTGCTGATCTGGGAAGAGTAGGTCTCTAGCGAATAGGCCTGGAAAGCACAAGGGCGGCGGTCCTGGGGACGACCCCGGTGACCCATGAACAGCGGCGGGACGACCCGCCACCGATTCGGGCAACCTCCATGTTCACCAAGGTTCTGATTGCCAATCGCGGCGCCATCGCCGCACGCATCCAACGCACCCTGACACGCCTCGGCATCCGCTCGGTCGCCGTCTATGCCGACGCCGACCGCGACGCCCCCTATGTTCATCAGGCCGACGAGGCCTGGCCACTGGGCGAGGGCAGCGCCACCGAGACCTATCTGGCCATCGACAAGCTGATCGACATCGCCCGCCAGAGCGGCGCCCAGGCGGTCCATCCCGGCTACGGCTTCCTCTCCGAGAACACTCGCTTCATCGAGGCCTGCGAAGCCGCCGGCCTGGTCTTTCTCGGCCCGACCGTCGAACAGATTCGCGAATTCGGCCTCAAGCACGAGGCCCGCGAGCTGGCCAAGCGTGCCGGCGTACCGCTGGTGCCGGGCTCGGCGCTGCTCGAAGACCTCGATGAGGCCGTCGCCGAAGCCACCCGCATCGGCTATCCGGTGATGCTCAAATCGACCGCTGGCGGCGGCGGCATCGGCATGCAGGTCTGCGAGGACGAGGCGACGCTGCGCCGCGCCTTCGACTCGGTGCGCGGTCTCGGCGAGCGCAACTTCGGCGATGGCGGCCTCTTCGTCGAGGCCTATATCGCCCGCGCCCGCCACCTGGAAGTCCAACTGTTCGGTGACGGCCAAGGCCAGGTAGTGGCACTGGGCGAGCGCGACTGCTCCACCCAGCGGCGTCATCAGAAGGTGCTCGAGGAATGCCCCGCGCCCGACCTGCCAGAAGCAGTGCGACGCGAGCTGCACGCCACCGCCGTACGCCTGGGCGAGGCGGTCGACTACCGCAGCGCCGGCACCGTCGAGTTCATCTACGATGCTGCCCGCCAGGCCTTCTACTTCCTCGAGGTCAACACCCGGCTGCAGGTCGAACACGGCGTGACCGAGGAAGTCTGGGGCGTCGACCTGATCGACTGGATGCTGCGCCTCGGCGCCGGCGAGCTACCGCCCCTTGCCGACCTGACACGCGATCTGGTGCCCCGCGGCCACGCCATCCAGGCGCGCCTCTACGCCGAGGACCCGGCCCACGACTTCCGCCCCAGCGCCGGCCTGCTCACCGAGGTCGAATTCCCGACCTCCGATCAGGCCAGCGGCCAGCGCCTGCGGGTCGACCATGCCATCGAGGCGGGCCTCGATGTATCGGCGCTCTTCGACCCGATGCTGGCCAAGATGATCGTCCACGCCAGTGACCGGACCCGCGCCATCGCAGGGCTCGACCAGGCGCTTGCCGACAGCCGCCTCTACGGCATCGTCACCAACCGCCAGTGGCTGTCGCACGTCCTGAAAGACGAGCGTTTCGAGAAGGCCGACATCCATACCCGCTGGCTTGCCGACCTCGACTGGGCACCACCGGCCATCGAGGTGCTGGCCCCCGGCACCATGTCCACCCTGCAGGACTACCCTGGTCGCCAGGGCCACTGGGACGTGGGCGTGCCGCCCTCGGGTCCCTTCGACGACCTGTCGTTCCGTCTCGGCAATCGGCTGCTCGACAACCCGGACGACGCCGCCGGCATGGAGATCACCCTGACCGGCCCCACCCTGCGCTTTCATCGCGCCACCCAGATCGTGCTGACCGGGGCCGCCCTGCCGGCCACCCTCGACGAGACGCCCGTGGCCTTCTGGCAGGTGCTCGATGTCCCCGCCGGGGCCACCCTTGCGCTGGGCAAGGCAAGCGCCGGCGCCCGCGCCTATCTGCTGGTGCGCGGCGGCATCGACTGCCCGCGCTACCTGGGTTCACGCAGCACCTTCACCCTCGGACAGTTCGGCGGCCATGGCGGTCGCGCCCTGCGCAGCGGCGACATGCTCGAGCTGCCGGCATGCCAGGTGACCAGCCCCCGCCTCCTCGACGAGGCCCTGGTGCCGTCGCTTGCCAGCGACGAGCAGCGCACCTGGCAAGTCGCCGTGCTCTATGGCCCCCATGGCGCGCCGGACTTCTTCACCGACGACGATATCGACACCTTCTTCGGCCATGACTGGGAGGTGCACTACAACTCCAGCCGCACCGGGGTCCGCCTGATCGGTCCACGCCCCGAGTGGGCACGTGCCGACGGCGGCGAGGCCGGCCTGCACCCGTCCAACATTCACGACAACGCCTATGCCTTCGGCACCATCGACTTTACCGGCGACATGCCGGTGATCCTCGGCCCCGACGGCCCGTCGCTGGGCGGCTTCGTCTGCCCGGCCACGGTGGTGCGCGCCGAGCGCTGGAAGCTCGGCCAACTGACCGCCGGTGACCGGGTGCGCTTCGTACCGGTCAGCCGCGCCACCGCCCGTGCGCTGGAAGAGCATCAGCAGGCGGCACTCGCGAGCCTGACGCCTCAGCCGGCGCCTGGTCTCGAGACCGAGCGCGGCTCACCGATCCTGCGTGAGGTGTCAGCGCAAGAGGCCGGCGAGGCCATCTGCTACCGCCAGGCTGGCGATGACTTCCTGCTGGTCGAGTTCGGCGCCATGGAGCTGGATATCGCCCTGCGTTTTCGGGTGCACGCCTGGATGCTGTGGCTCAAGGAGCATCCGCTGGACGGCCTTCGCGAGCTCACCCCCGGCATCCGATCGCTGCAGATTCACTTCGAGCCCCGCGAACTGAACCTGGACGACTTGCTAGCCCACCTGGTACAGGCCGAGCGGGCGCTCTACGACGTCGAACAGTTGGAGGTGGAATCCCGGATCGTGCATCTGCCGCTGTCCTGGGACGACCCCGCCTGCCAGGAAGCCATCGACAAGTATCAGCGCAGCGTGCGCCCGGACGCCCCCTGGTGTCCCAGCAACCTCGACTTCATTCGCCGTATCAATGGGTTGGACAGCACCCAGCAAGTGCGCGACATCGTGTTCGACGCCAGCTACCTGGTGATGGGGCTGGGCGACGTCTATCTCGGCGCTCCGGTCTCCACGCCGCTGGACCCGCGCCAGCGGCTGGTGACCACCAAGTACAACCCGGCCCGCACCTGGACCGCCGAGAATTCGGTGGGCATCGGCGGCGCCTATCTGTGCGTCTACGGCATGGAAGGCCCCGGTGGCTACCAGTTCGTCGGCCGCACCCTGCAGATGTGGAACCGCTACCGTCAGACTCGCCACTTCGAGAACCCCTGGCTGCTGCGCTTCTTCGATCAGCTACGCTTCTTCGAGGTCAGCCACGAGGAGTTGACCCGCATCCGTCGCGACTTCCCTCATGGCCGCTACGACCTTAAGACCGAACCGGCCCGCTTCCGCCTGGCCGATTACCAGGCGGAAATCGACCGTCAGGAGGATGCCATCGCGCGCTTCCGTGAGCGCCGCGAGGCCGCCTTCCAGGAAGAAATGGCCGCCTGGCGCGCCAACGGCCAGTTCACCTTCGAGGACCAGGCCCCGGACGCCGCCGAGGCCACCGAGCTCGACGATAGCGAGAGCGGCATCGACAGCCCGGTGACCGGCAGCCTGTGGAAGCTCTTGGTCGCCGAGGGCGACACGGTCAGCCCCGGCCAGCCGGTGGCACTGGTCGAATCCATGAAGATGGAAGTCGAGATCACCGCCGTCACCGAGGGGCGTGTCACCCGCTTGCCCATCCAGGAAGGCGTCGCCGTGGCGCCGGGCAAGCCCATCGTCATTCTCGCGTCTACCGAGGAGTCATCATCATGAGCGCAACGGACATGAGCATCGCCACCCTGGCGGCGGCCTATCGCGACGCCACCCTGACCCCACGCGCCTTGATCGAGCAGCTGCTCGCTGATGCCAGCGAGCGCGGCCATGATCCGGCCTGGATCACCCGCTTGAGCCATGAGCAGCTCGCCCCCTATCTGGAACGGCTCGAGGCCACAGCCCCTGAGGCGCTGCCACTCTACGGGATACCCTTCGCGATCAAGGACAACATAGACCTGGCCGGCGTGCCCACCACCGCCGGCTGCCCGGCCTTCGCCTACACGCCTGAGGAAAATGCCTTCGTCGTCCAGTGCCTGATCGACGCTGGCGCCATTCCGCTGGGCAAGACCAATCTGGATCAGTTCGCCACCGGCCTGGTCGGCGAGCGGGCGCCCGACGACTATGGCGTGCCCGCTAACGCCTTCGACCCCGAGCGTATTCCCGGCGGCTCGAGCAGCGGCTCGGCGGTGGTGGCCGCCCAGGGCCAGGTCAGCTTCGCGCTGGGCACCGACACCGCAGGCTCGGGCCGGGTGCCGGCCTGTTTCCATAATCTCTACGGGGTCAAACCCAGCCTCGGGCTGCTCAGCACCCGCGGCGTGGTGCCGGCCTGCGCGACCCTGGATACCATTAGCCTGTTCGCGCTCGGTGCCGACGATGCAGCTGCCGTACTGTCAGTAGCGGCGATTTTCGATCCGCAGTGCGCCTGGTCGCGGCGCCACGATTTCAAGCTCGAAGGGCAAGGCTACGGCGCCGCGCCCCAACGCTTCCGTTTCGGGATTGCCCCCGAGCACCAGTGGCACACCGATACCGACTACACCGCCGGCATGAAGGCGGCCATCGCCAGCCTGGAGTCTCAGGGGGGCGAAAAGGTCGAGCTCGACTGCTCGCCGCTACTGGCCGCCGCCCGACTGCTTTACGAAGGCCCCTGGGTCGCCGAGCGCTACCACGCCGTGCGCTCGCTGCTCGATCGTGATCCCGACGCTCTGCACTCGGTGACCCGCCAGATTACCCAGGGCGGCGCCACCCCGCTGGCCGTCGATGCCTTCGCGGCACGCTACCAGCTTGCCGAGTACAAGCGTCAGGCGGATGCGCTGCTCGCCTCGGTGGACGTGCTGGTGATGCCCACCACCGTGGAACACCCCACCAAGGCCGCGGTGGCCGCCGACCCGATCGGCGTCAACTCGCGGCTCGGCACCTGGACCAACTTCGTCAACCTGCTCGACTACAGCGCCCTGGCGGTGCCCACGGGCTTCCTGCCAAACGGCCTGCCGTTCGGGATCACCCTGCTTGGCCCAGCCTTCGACGACCTGGCACTGCTGAGCCTGGGCCGCAGCCTGGAAGCCTCTCTCGGCCTGCCGCTAGGGGCCACCGAAAAGCCTCGGCCGCCGCTTCCGCCGCTGGCACCGGCCGGCAATGGCACCCTGGACCTGGTGGTCTGCGGCGCCCACCTCGCAGGGCTGCCACTCAACCATCAGCTCACCGAGCGTGGCGGTGTACGTATCGCCGCGACCCGCAGCGCGCCCCACTATCGTCTCTTCGCGCTGGCGGGCGGCCCACCGGCGCGACCGGCCATGGTCCGAGACGAAGCCGGTGGTGCGGCCATCGACGTGGAGGTCTGGCGCTTGCCGCTGACCAGCATCGGCAGCTTCCTGGCCGGCATTCCCGCGCCGCTGGGGCTTGGCCAGGTGGAGCTGGAGAATGGCGACTGGCAGTGCGGCTTCATCTGCGCGGCGGGGGCGCTGAACGAGAGCGGCGAGGCCACAGAGATCACCGCGCTGGGCGGCTGGCGCCAGTATCTCGCAAGCCAGGGCTGATCCGCTCGAGATTGACTATCCATCGATCAGACATCGGCCAAGGAAGCCGATAAGTCACAAAGGAAAAAGGGGCAGCCGACCCGCCGGTCGGCTGCCCCTTTTTCGCGCCCGCTTCCCGCTTCCCGCCGATCAGTATCTTGCGTCTATCTCTCGGTTGCCGAACGGATACGCAGCCCGTGGCGCTGCATCTTGCGCACCACGCTTGGCTGGCTGATGCCCAGCCGTTCGGCGATGGCATAGCTGCTGCCAAGCTCACCGCACAGCGAGGCCAGAATGTCGCGCTCGATACGCGCCATGGCCTCCTTGAGCCCCTCGCCCTCGGCCAGCCGGCTCGCTTGCGCACCGGCGGCGGCAGGCCTAACGCCTGCACTGGACGCAGTCGCTGGCCCCTCACTCACAGAGAGGTCGTTTACCGCCGCCAGAGCATCACCCTCGGGCGTGGCGATCACGCGGCTCGCGGCGGATAGCCAGGCGCGCTCCAGCCAGTTTTCCAGCTCACGTACATTGCCAGGCCAGTCGCGCCCCATCAGTTCCTGCCAGACGCCGCTGTCAAGAATCTTGTCGCCGCCATAGCGACGGTTGAGCTGCTTGAGCTGGCGCTCGACCAAGCCGGGAATATCCTCGCGACGTTCCCGTAGCGGCGGCAGGGTCACGGGAATCACGTTCAGCCGGTAGTAGAGATCGAGCCGGAAACGGCCTTCCTCCACGGCCTCAGCCAGGTTCTGGTTGGTGGCCACCACCAGCCGGAAATCGACTCGCCGCGGCGTGGTGTCACCCAGCCGCATCAGGCTACCGTCCTGGATCACCTTGAGCAGCTTGGTCTGCATGGCGAGCGGCAACTCGCCGATTTCATCGAGGAACAGCGTGCCGCCGGCCGCCTGCTCGAGGAGCCCCGCCTTGCCCTTGGGGTTGCTGCCACTGAAGGCCCCCGGCTGATAGCCGAACATCTCCGACTCGAACAGGCTCTCGGGAATGGCGCCGCAGTTGACGTCGATAAAGGGCCCCTCGCCCCGCGCGCTCCAGCGGTGCAGCTGCCGGGCGAAGGCGGTCTTGCCGACGCCGGACTCGCCCAGCATCAGCACATTGGCATCGGTAGGGGCGACACGCTTGAGCAACAGGGCGATTTCCTGCATCACGCTGCTGCGCACTTCCAGCACGCCCGCCAGGCCCGCCAGTGCCGGGTCCTGCTCGCCGGCTATCGCGCCCTCCCCGACGCTGCGCTTGAGGTGATCGCTGAAGCGCTGCTGCAGCAGAGCGTACTCCTCCTGCAGCAGTTGCAGGTCGGTTAAATCCATCGAGCGGCTGACCACGCAGGCCAACCGCCCCTCGCTGAACACCGGATGCGCCTGGGCAACCACCCGCCGGCCGGTGCCGGTATGCTGCAACAACTGCGCCGGCTTGCCGGTGCGAATCACCTCGAGACTCACCGATGGCTTGAGCACGCCCTGCTCGACCAGGGTACGGACATTGCTGCCGCGCAGCGCCTCGCAGGACATGCCATAGACGGCGGCGGCCCCGGGGCTTACATCCCGCACCTGGCCACTGGCATCGACCACGAAGAAGTGATCATGGGCAGTATCGATGATGGTTCTGAGAATGGCGCTGTCCAGCTCGCTCATGAGGCGCCCTCCGGCGATACATTGTTGAATCAATGATTCAATAATGTATCAATACGGCCCGCCAGGCAATGCACAATTGCATCACGGATAAGCCAACCCCTTGAAATTCAATAAAATAAAAGTTGGCACGTTTCCTGCTCTACTACTCCCTATATAGGGATACCTGACCGTCACGACGGACCAGGTCTCTTTGCAAGGTCTTTCGAAAAAGGACTCTCAACAAGGGCTCCCGACCAGGACGCCTGACGAGAGAGGCCTTGACTACCGACACCAAGAACAAGGAGCAGAACGTGAGCGACTTCAATCAGCCATTGGGCGGCAATGACATGCCACGTTTCGGCGGCCCGGCCACCATGATGCGGCTGCCGACCCAGGAAACCGCCGCCGGCCTCGACGCCGCCTTCATCGGCATTCCGCTGGATATCGGCACCTCGAACCGCCCCGGTGCCCGTCTGGGGCCGCGTCAGATTCGCGACGAGTCCCGCATGCTGCGCCCCTACAACATGGCGACTCGCGCGGCGCCCTTCGATAGCCTGCAGGTCGCCGATATCGGCGATGTGCCGATCAACACCTTCCACCTGCCCAAGAGCATGGACATCATCAGCAACTTCTACGATGAGGTGCTCGCCCACGGCTGCGTGCCGCTCACCCTGGGTGGCGACCACACCGTGACGCTCCCGGTACTGCGCGCCATTGCCAAGAAGCACGGCCCGGTGGGGCTGATTCATATCGATGCCCATGCCGACGTCAACGATCACATGTTCGGCGAACCCATCGCCCACGGCACGCCGATCCGCCGCGCCCAGGAAGAAGGCCTGCTCGACAGCCGCCGCGTCGTACAAATCGGCCTGCGCGGCACCGGCTATTCCGCCGAAGATTTCGACTGGTGCCGCGACCAAGGCTTCCGCGTGGTCACCGCCGAGCAGTGCTGGCACAAGTCCCTCGAGCCGCTGATGGCTGAGGTACGCGAGCAGATGGGCGATGGCCCGGTGTACATCACCTTCGACATCGACGGCCTCGACCCGGCCTTCGCACCGGGCACCGGCACCGTGGAAGCGGGCGGCCTGACCATGCCCCAGGGCATGGAGATCGTGCGCGGCGCCCGCGGCCTCAACGTGGTCGGCGGCGACCTGATGGAAGTCGCGCCGCCCTACGACACCAGCGGCAATACCGCGCTGATGGGCGCCACCCTGCTTTACGAAATGCTCTGCGTGCTGCCGGGCGTCATGCATCGCGACTGACGGCTCAGGCTTCAAGGCACCCCACGACTGACCCGGCCAGCGACACCGCTGGCCATCGGGCCTGAATCACGCACTACACACCCTAAGCCCAATACAACTCCAATAGGGAATACCTCATGTCTTCATCACTAGACGCGACCGACGAGATTGCCACCGATCCCGAACCGATAAACCGCCGAGGGCTGCTGAAGTTTCTGATCCCCTCGCTGCTGGGGGTCGGCCTGTTCCTGGTGCCGTTTTCGGTCAACGACACCATCAATATCGGCATGGGCCTGATGGCCGACGGCCTGAAGTCGGCACTGGGTGATACCCTGCCGGCCATCGCGGTGTTCGTGCTCTGCCTGTCGGTGGTGCTCACCGCCGTGGTCAAGTTCGGCAAGCCCGCTTGGGGCCAGCAGGGCATCGGCAAGGAGCTCTTCGATGTGGCGCCGCTGTGGTTCGCCATGCGCGGCCTCGGCGCGCTGTTCGCGCTGATGACCTACTTCCAGGTCGGTCCTTCCTTTATCACCGCCGCCTACACCGGTGGGGTGATGCTCAACGACCTGGCGCCGGTACTGCTGACGTTCTTCTTCTTTGCGGCGATCCTGCTGCCGCTGCTGGTCGACTTCGGCTTCATGGAGTTCATCGGCAGCCTGGTGCGCAAGCCGTTTCGGATGATCTTCGGCCTGCCCGGTCGCAGCGCCATCGACGCTACGGCTTCCTGGATGGGGTCGGGCACCGTTGGCGTGCTGATCACCACCCAGCAGTACGAGCAGGGCTACTACAACCGGCGCGAAGCGGCGGCCATCGCCACCAACTTCTCGATCGTGTCGATCGCCTTCGCGCTGCTGGTGACCAGCTTCATCGGCATCAACCACCTGTTCGTGCCGTTCTATCTGACCGTGGTGGTGTCGGGGCTGATCGCGGCGATCATCGTCCCGCGCCTGCCGCCACTGTCGCGCAAGGCAAACACCTACCATGAGCCGGTCGGCTGCCAGATCGCCGAAGAAAGCACCGGCGACATGGGCCTTTTCCGCTACAGCCTGAGCATCGCCGTGGCTCGCGCCGAAACGGCGCCCGGCCCACGCGCGCTGGTGCGCGTGGCGCTCTTCAACGTCGCCGACATCTTCCTCGGCCTGCTGCCGCTGGTGATCGCGATTGGCACCGTGGCGCTGGTATTCGCCGAATTCACGCCGCTGTTCACCTGGCTCTCCTACCCGATGGTGCCGGTGCTCGAGTGGCTGCAGATTCCCGATGCCGCGGCCGCCGCACCGGCAACGCTGGTGGGCTTCGCCGATATGTTCCTGCCGGCGGTACTGGCCAAGGACATCGACAGCGAACTGACCCGCTTTGTGATCGCCTGCCTGTCGCTAACCCAGCTGATCTACATGTCGGAAATCGGTGCCCTGCTGCTCAAGTCGAAGATTCCGCTGAAACTCTGGGAACTGGTGGTCATCTTCCTGCTGCGTACCGCCATCACCCTGCCGATCATTGCCTTTATCGCCCACGTCTTCGTCTTTTGAGGAGTGCTGACATGACCTGTGCCGAGCTGCTTATCGCCCTGCTGCGCGACCGTTACGGCGCCGATACCGTCTTCGGCATCCCCGGCGTGCATACCGTCGAGCTCTACCGAGGTCTCGCCGACAGCGGCCTGCGCCACGTCACGCCGCGCCACGAACAGGGCGCCGGCTTCATGGCCGATGGCTATGCCCGCGCCACCGGCAAGCCCGGGGTCTGCTTCATCATCACCGGCCCCGGCATGACCAATATCGCCACGGCGATGGGCCAGGCACTGGCGGACTCGGTGCCGATGCTAGTGATCTCAAGCGTCAATCGCCGCGACACCCTGGGTCGCGGCCAGGGGCGGCTGCACGAGTTGCCGAGCCAGCAGCAGTTGCTGGCCGGCGTCGCCCGCTTCAGCCATACCCTGCTTGACCCAGCGGCCCTGCCGGAGGTGCTGGCCCGGGCTTTCGCGGTCTTCGACGGCATGCGCCCGGGGCCTGTGCATATCGAGATTCCCATCGATCTGTTCGATACCCAAGTACCGACGCCCACCCAGTGGAGCGCTCCGACCATTCATCGCCCGGCACCGGACCCCGCTGGGGTCGCCACCGCCGCGGCCTGGCTGCATGAAGCCAAGCGTCCGCTGGTGCTGCTGGGCGGTGGCTGCGTCGCGGCACCCGAGGCGGCCCGCGCGCTGGTCGAACGCCTGGACGCCCCCACCGTCACCACCATCAACGCCAAGGGGCTGCTGGGAAACGGCGACCAGCTCTCGCCGCGACATCCGCTTGACCTGGGGGCCAACGCCGCCCTGCCCGCCGTGCGCGAGCTGGCCCATGATGCCGATGTGATTCTCGCCATCGGCACCGAACTCGGCGAGACCGACTACGACGTGGTGTTCGACGATGGCTTCCTGCTGACGGGCCGGCTGATCCGTGTCGATCTCGACCCCGAACAACTGGTGCGCAACCAGTCGCTTTCGCTTGGCCTGATCGCCGATGCCGGCGCCACCCTTAGCGCTATGCTGGCCCACTTCCCGACGGCCCTGTCGCGTCAGGGTCACCAGCGCACCGCCGCGGCCATGGAGGCCCTGGCGCTGCCCCAGGACCCGGCGTTCGCGCCCTTCGTGCCCTTGTTCGACACTCTGAACGAGGTAATGCCCGACGCGATCCTCGTCGGCGACTCCTGCGCGCCGGTCTACGCCGCCAATCACCTGGTCACCAAGTCCGAGCCACGGCGCTTCTTCAACGCCTCGACTGGATACGGCACGCTGGGCTACGGCCTGCCCGCGGCCCTCGGCGCCAAGCTGGCTCGTCCGGATCTGCCGGTGGTGGCGATGGTCGGCGATGGCGGTGTGATGTTCACCCTCTCAGAAATTGCCACCGCCGTGGAGGAACGCCTGCCGGTGGTGATTCTGCTGTGGCACAACGGAGGCTACGAGGAGATTCGTCGCTATATGGCCGCCAACGGCGTCATCCCGATCGGCGTCAACCTGCATGCCCCTGAGTTCCAGACCCTGGCAAGCGGCTTTGGCTGCCTATCCACCCGGGCCGAGGATCCTGCAAGCCTCGCCAAGGCCCTGGCACAGCGCCCCGAACAAGGACCGCTGCTGATCGAGATAGATGCCCATCGCTGGTCCGCCGGCTGAGGGTCTCGGTCTGTAAGGCTGCATGGCATCAACAGATCCCGCTTCATCCCAACTCTTAATAAGGACAACAACAATGAGCCAATCCTCGTCTCCCTTCGGTCAGGACACCCTGGCCGCCGATAACGTCGAACGCAGCCTGGGCATGCCTGGCACCTTCGCTCTGTGGCTGGGTGCCAATGTGGTGGTTACCACCATCCTGACCGGCATGCTGCTGGTGCCTGATCTGAGCTTCCTGCATGCCATGCTGCTGGTGCTGATCGGTTCTGCGGTCGGCATCATACCGCTGGTGCTGATCGGCCTGATGGGCCAGCAGACCGGCATGACCACCATGGTGCTGGCCCGCGGCACCTTCGGGCGACTGGGGGCGATGTTCCCGGCCTGGGTCAACCTGTTCGCGTTGATCGCCTGGAGCTGGATCCAGGCGCTGCTGGCCGGCATGAGCCTCGACTATGCCGTCTCGAGCCTGACCGGCTATTCCAACGTCGCGCTGTTCACGGTGCTCTGCGAGGCACTGGTGGTAATGATCACCCTGCGCGGTCACCTGGGCATCGAGAAGGCCGAAAAGCTTGCCGCGGTGCTGATGCTGCTGCTGTCCGGGGTGGTGGTGTTCGCGTTGGCCCGCAACTACGACCTGCCCTCGATCACCGACATGGAAGCGACGGGCGCCCTCGGTGCCGGCGTGGCCTTCGACATCATCATCGCCACCGCCTTTTCCTGGATTCCGCTGGCCGCCGACTACAATCGCCACTGCCGCTCTCCCAAGGCCGCGGTCATCGGCACCTGGGCCGGCTATGTCACGGCCACACTGATCGCCATGGGCCTCGGTGCCACGGTATCGGCCCTGTCGGTCTCGATCGGCTTCCCGCAGACCTATGACCCGACCCAGCTGCTGAGCAGCTTCGGCTTCGGTCTGCCCGCCGCCCTGGTGATCTTCTTCTCGGTGCTGACCACCAACGTGATGTGCGTCTACAGCGCGACCCTGTCGTACATGAGCGTGCGCACCCAGACCCCCTTCTGGAAGCCGGCCCTGATCATCGGCATCATCTCGGTGCTGGGCTCGCTGATCCCGGGCATCCTCGACCAGTTCCAGACCTTCCTGTTGATCATCGGCAGCGTCTTCATCCCGGCCTTTTCGCTGATGATCGTCGACTACTTCCTGGTCGACCGCGACCGCTACACGCCCAAGCACCTGATCACGGACGCCGCGACCCTGCCGGCGATCAATCCGCAGGCGCTCGGCTGCTACGTGGTCGGGGCGGTTCTCGCCTACTACTGGAACTGGGTCGCGCCGCTGAGCTTCGGCGCATCGCTGCCGGTATTCGTGCTAACTGGGACGCTCTACTTCGTCATCAGCAAGCTGTCCAGGCGCCAGCAGAAGGCCCGCGCATGAGTTCAACGTCCTCGCGCCTCGAGCGCATCGCGCCGGATCAGTGGTATCGCACCCAGCGCCTGAGTGATGGCATCACCCTGATCGACGAGCCTTGGATCAAGCCGTTCTTCCGCTGCAATATCTGGCATGTCCGAGGACGCGACCGCGATCTGCTGGTGGACTTCGGCCTGGGTGCCGTGCCCCTGCGCCGGCATGTCGCGCTCCTCGCCGAGCGCGACCTGGTCGGCGTGGCCAGCCACACCCACTTCGATCATATCGGGGCGGCCAGCGAGTTCGACTGCTGCCACGTGCATGCCGCCGAAGCCGATATCCTCGCCGCGCCGGATAACGCTCGCACCCTGGCCGATGCCTTTCTCAACGATGAGATGTTCGACGCCCTGCCGCCGGCGCCCTATGCCCACAGCGGCTATCGCATCCCCGTACCGCCCAAGATCGCCCACCTCGAAGATGGCGACGTCATCGACCTGGGCGACCGACGCTTCGAGGTCATTCACACGCCGGGCCATTCGCCCGGCGGCATCGCCCTTTGGGAAGCCGCCACCGCTACCCTGATCTCCGGTGACCTGGTCTATGACGGCCCGCTGATCGAGGACGCCTGGCACAGCAATCTCGCCGACTATGCCGCCAGCATGCGGCGGCTGCGCGCCCTGCCGGCCCGCATCGTTCACGGCGGCCACTTCCCGAGTTTTTCGGGCGAGCGGCTGAACGCCATGATCGACGACTGGCTTGCCCATCACGATCAATGACCTCTCGCCCCACCTCTCTAGACCCATCTCTCGACTTATGACGGAGCGCGTCATGCAAAAGATCGACCAGCAGTTCATTAACAATCACTGGGTGACCAGCCAGAGTCAGCGCCGGCTGGCCGTCATGGACCCGTTTCGGGAAACGGTGATCGCCGAAGTCACCGCCGGCGACCCGGCCGATGTCGAGGCCGCCGTTACCGCCGCTCGTCAGGCGCAGCCCGCCTGGGAAGCCCTTGGCGGCAATGCCCGTGGCGACTATCTGGACGCCTTCGCCGAGGCCCTGAGCGCACGCCGCGAGACGCTGACCCGGCTCTCGTCCACCAACAACGGCAAGGCGCTGATGGAAGCCGGCATCGACCTGGACGATGCCATCGCCTGCTACCGCTACTATGCCAATCAGGCCCGCGCTCTGGAGGCCCGGCAGGGGCGCCTGGTGGAACATGCCATGGACGGCGTCGAGGCCCGCTGCTATGAAGACCCCGCCGGCGTGGTCGGCCTGATCGCGCCCTGGAACTTCCCGCTGGTGACCAGCGCCTGGAAGCTCGCCCCGGCACTGGCCGCCGGCTGTACCGCGGTCTTCAAGCCGTCGGAAGTCACGCCGCTGCCCGAGCTGGCGCTGGCCGATATCGCCCTCGAGATCGGTCTGCCCGCCGGTGTGCTCAACCTGCTCAACGGTGACGGTGACGGCATCGGCGCGCCCCTGAGCCAGCACCCCAGCATCGACAAGCTCTCCTTCACCGGCAGCAACGCGGTTGGCGAGAAGATCATGCAGGCCGCCGCCCGTGGCGTGCGCGGCGTGTCGCTGGAGCTCGGCGGCAAGTCACCGATCCTGGTGCTCGACGATGCCGACGTCGAGCAGGCCGCCGACTGGGTGATGGCAGGCATCTTCTTCAACAGCGGCCAGATCTGCTCGGCCACCTCGCGCCTGATCGTCCACGAGGCGATCGGCGAGTCGCTGTATGCCGCCCTCGGCGAACGTATCGACGCGCTGACGCTGGGCGACCCGCTGGATGAGGGCACCGACATGGGCCCGATGACCAGCGAACGCCAGCGCGATGCCGTGCGTTCCTACCTGGCGCTGGCCGAACGCGAAGGGCTCGAGGCCGTCCGCGACGCCCGCCATCGCCGCCTGCCGGATCAGGGCTTCTTCGTCGCCCCGGTGCTGTATCGCGACGTGCCTACCCACAGCCGCCTGTGGTGCGAGGAAATCTTCGGCCCGGTGTTGTGCGCAAGAAGCGTGGCAAGCGAAGAAGAGGCGATTGCGCTGGCCAACGACTCGGCGTTTGGCCTTGCCGCCACCGTGATCAGCGGCGACGCCGAGCGCGCCAAGCGCGTCGGCCGTGCCCTCAAGGCCGGCAGCATCTGGTTCAATACCGAGCAGTTGGTGCTGCCCGAAACGGGCTGGGGCGGCTTCGGCATCAGCGGCATTGGCCGCGAATTGGGCCCTTGGGGGCTGGCCGGCTATCTCGAGGTCAAGCACATCGTCGGGCCAGCCTGAGACCGGACCGGGCCCCTAATCCAGGCCTGTGCATAAGCAAGGCGGCCGGCTGGCCGCCTACCAAAAGAGACCGCCGAGGCGGTCTCTTTTTTGGTTCGCTTTGTTAGGTTCGATGCGACGCCCAGTTAGCGCCCGTCATCGAAGACGCCGGCCATCAGGCGGCACCTGGTACCGGGGAAAAATGGGTGCGGGCATGGTGATAGAGGACGCTGGCATAGCCGTTGCGGTGGAGCAGCTTGTGAATCTTGGCCGGGTCCTGGTCCTCGAGCGCGCGGCGCAGCTTGGCTTGCTGCTCGGCGTCGATTGCCTCGTGCCAGTGGAAGGGTGTCCCCTGTGCCAGGGCCTTTTCAGCCTGCTGCATGAGGTCGATTTCCACTCGCCCACCCTGCTGATAGAGCAGGTCGAAGCCTTCCTGGCGCTCCGCAGCGGGAACGTCGCAGGGTTTCTCCATCGCTTCCAGTACATTGACGTAGTAATAGCTAAGCGGCTGCATCTCGGCTCCTTTCAAGGAAATTGTTGTCTTGCCAACGAGCTTTTTGCCGTTCTTGCCGACCACCCCCATAACGGGGTGACGCACTTCGAGTGTATCTCACCCATGGAGATCCGACAGCCATCCATGCTCTTGCGTCTGAGGATCCATGACGACCCTGACGTTGCCATACTCACGGGGGCCCTGTAGGAGTATCCCTAGAATCCATTCATTGGCAGGTGATCCATGGCTCGACGGCCCTTCGCTCTTTCGACAACCAACGCCTCCTCGACCACCCATGCTTCCTCGATAGCCGCGGCGGCCTCGACAGCGACTCCCGCAACCGCTACAGCTCAGCCGGCCTGGCTCAGGGAGTGTCTGATCTCACTGGCGATCGCGGCGCTGCTAGCCGGGATATCGCTGGGCGCTGGTCTCACCTGGCAAGCACAAGGCCTGGGCTGGCTGGCAGCCGGGCCACTGGTGGCAGCCATTGGCTGGAGCCTGGTCTGGGGATTTTTGCTGATACGCCACCTCCACCAGTCGCTGATCGGGGCCCTCGGCTTCTGGCTGGTGCAGGGAGCAATGTGGCACGGCAGCTACCGGGATGGGCCGCTGGGCGAACTCGAGACGCCGCTGCTGGTCCTTTGGGCGCTGATGCTTGCCGGCCTGGCCTTGACCCTGCTGGCGCTCTGGCTTGCCAAGGCTTACCGAAGCCGCACTGACTCCGGCCGTTAAACCAGGCACACCGTCGAGAGCATCTCGCGAGCAGGCGCGCTATCCATGATCCAGATCGAGTTCCCGCTCAGCATATGCACATAGCGCATATCTTGTATCAGTATTCATCAGTTCCCGAATACGGTGACGGTCTCTAGAGTGGCTATCATTAACTCGCCGCCGAGGGCGGCGAGGCATCAGCTGTGACCTTTTTCCAAATCATCTTTCAAACCATCACCAGGAGCTTCCATGAGCAAACGCATTCTGATGGTACTGACCTCTCACGACCGTCTCGGCAATACCGGCAAGAAGACCGGCTTCTGGCTCGAAGAGCTGGCGGCGCCCTACTATGCCTGCCTGGATGCCGGCGCCGAGATAACTCTGGCATCCCCCCAGGGCGGCCAGCCGCCGCTGGACCCCGCCAGTGACGCAGAAGATAGCCAGACCGATGCCACCCGTCGCTTCAAGCAGGACGATGCGGCCAACGCCAAGCTGGCCAACACCCAGCGCCTGTCCGAGATCAAGGCCGACGACTTCGACGCCATCTTCTATCCGGGCGGTCACGGCCCGCTGTGGGACCTGGTCGACAATCCCGATTCTATCCGCCTGATCGAAACCTTCTGGGCTCAGCAGAAGCCGGTGGCGGCGGTCTGCCATGCGCCCATCGTGCTGCTCAATGCACGCGATGAGTCAGGTGAGCCGCTGGTCAAGGGCCGCGAGGTCACCGGGTTCACCAACGGCGAGGAAGACGCCGTGGGCCTGACCGAGATCGTGCCCCAACTGGTCGAAGATGCGCTGATCGGCTGCGGCGGCGTTTACTCCAAGGCCGACGACTTCACGCCCTACACTCGCCAGGATGGCCGCCTGATCACCGGCCAGAACCCGCCCTCTTCCGAGCCAGTGGCCAAGGTACTGCTCGAGGCACTCGGCCTCTGAGTCGCCAGGAGCCGTCATCGACGCTTCTCATCCCGCCCTTGAATCCGGCGGGATGATCCCAAGGTTTATTAGTCAGCTATCGATGCCTAACGGGAGCGACTCGTCAGGCACGAATCTTGCCCATTGTTACGGAGGTTGCATGACTCAGCACACCGCTATTCCCAATCCCGGGCTCGGCACCTTCCGTCTTAAGGGCGATACCCTCAAGAGCGCCGTCAACAACGCTCTTGACCTGGGCTATCGCCATATCGATACGGCCCAGATGTATGGCAACGAGGCCGAGGTCGGCCAGGCGATCGCCGAGAGTTCGGTGCCGCGTGACGAGATTTTCCTGACCACCAAGGTCTGGCACGACACTCTCGAGCCCGATGATCTCAAGAAGAGCGTCGACGAGAGCCTGGACAAGCTCGGCACCGATTACGTCGACCTGCTGCTGATTCACTGGCCGTCGCCGAACGATGAGGTGCCGATGCGCGATTACCTCACCGCACTGCGTGAGGTACAGAAGGCCGGCAAGACCCGTCATATCGGTGTGTCCAACTTCACCATGGCGCAGATCGACCAGGCCGTGGATATCCTCGGCGAAGGCGTACTGCTGACCAACCAGATCGAGGTCCATCCCTTCCTGCAGAACCGCGCACTGGTGGAACATTGCAAGCGCCACGACATCGCGGTCACTGCCTTCATGCCGCTGGCCGTGGGCAAGGTGATGGAAGACGACACCCTCAAGCGCATCGCCGCCGACCACGATGCCACCCCGGCACAGGTCACGCTGGCCTGGCTTCAGGCGCTGGATATCGTGACCTTCCCGTCGTCTACCAAGGCCGATCACCTCAAGAGCAACATCGAGGCGCTGAAGATCACCCTGAATGACGACGAGCTTGCAGAGATCGCTACGCTCGATCGAGGCGAGCGCATCGCCAACCCCGACTTCGCGCCCGACTGGGACTGACCGCGAAGCACGGTAGCGAGATCCTTCGTGCCTGATCTAGCGATGAGATAAGTCCAGATAAGGCGATATAAAAGGGGGCGGTGGCCATGAGCCACCGCCCCTTTTTTTGCGTCTGCCCTGCCGCTCGATAGGCCCAGCCACTCACACGCATAGCGACAATTCAGCGGCACCGCGCCTCGCCGTGCACAACACTCACGGCATAGACACGCTGATCAGGAGGCCAAGATGCAACGCCTTTCTCTGGACAAGGCAACCCTCAGGGTTCGTGACCTCGATGCGCTGACCCAGGTCTTCGGCGAGCTGCTGCCGCTGTTGATCGCTACCCCCACGGGAACAGTTTTCGAGCTGGGCAGCGACGCCCGAGGGCATACCCAGGTACTGATGCTGGTGAAGAGCGCAACGCCCTCACCGCCACGCCGCATGACCCTCGAAGTGCCCGACACCGGCTTTGCCGCGCTATGTAAACGCCTGACCGCTCGCGGCGCCCGCCTTTACCAGAGCCAGGGCAGCAGTTCCCCGGGCTGCGCCTGGCGAGTGCTGAGCTACCCCCTGCCCGAGGGGCATCATCTGCAGGTGGTCACCATCGACCCACGGCGCTGTGCGCCGATGAGCATTCGGCCCACCGCCGCGGGCGCCTGAGCGCCATGGTGAATGCGCCCTTAGCCGCGATCTGCCTGCCTGCGCTGACGATTGCGCCGATAGGTCCGCGCTACCGCCAGCACCAGTGCTGAGGCGATCATCAGCCCGAGCGTCAGCCCCTGCCAGGGCCGAGCGGCATCGCCCATCACGGTTTCAAGCGTAATGATGGCGATCAGGCCAACGGCCTGACTGGCGATCGCTAGCGCGCGCAGGATGTCGAAGGCAGGCTTGGCCATGAAAGCTCCCGATGTGGATCGTTTGACCTGTTGTGGGTCGTTTGAATCGTGCGAGGGGTGTGGATAAGTCAACATCACCGATGAGACGCCTCCCTCGCGCAGCGCCTCATGATACCCAATGCGAAGGGCCCGGGTCGTCTAGAGCCCCGGCTTCAGCACCAGCCTGCCGGGCTCGATATCCAGGGTCACGGCTCG
The DNA here is from genome assembly GCF_013349955.1 of Onishia taeanensis. Lineage (GTDB taxonomy): Bacteria > Pseudomonadota > Gammaproteobacteria > Pseudomonadales > Halomonadaceae > Onishia > Onishia taeanensis_B. The sequence continues at coordinate 68,960 of NZ_JABVXC010000012.1, forward strand.
CGAAGCCAGGCGCTCCTTCCACCCCCAGCCCATGGCGTCCGGATCCAGGCGATATACCGGCACGCTCTCCAGGGTCTGGGCGACCAGGCGCACCACCATGTCGGTGACCGGCGCGACATCCACGGGTAGCCAGGGCGCATCGATGCGGCTGTCGAGCAGCGTCAGGCGACGCAGGTAGATCGCTCCCTCGTCGTTGTCGTAATAGGGCATGCCCTCGAGACTCAACGACACATCGGCGGGCAGGTTGGACGCGAAGGCGTTGACGGCGACGCGGCCGGCTACCGCGATACGCACCACGTCGCGACCGTCCGGACCGACGGCGAGCTCGGTGGACTCGAGACTCAGCGACAGCGGCGAGCCGGCCTTGAGCTGGGCTCGGTCGAAGCCTTCCACAGCCGCCGTCAGTTCCTGCTGCAGGGTGTCCTCGCTCACCGAATAGGAGAGCGTGGAACAGCCGCTCAGGCCAAGCAGGCAGATCAGGATCAAGGGAACGAGGTGGCGCATGGGACCGGCTCCGGCAGAGGGATGCGGCTATCCTGTCCCATTATTGCCCTGTCGCCAAGCGCCTGCGCTCCTTTGCGCGACACGTCGTGCTGCTCTCTCTTTATGACAGGCATCCGTGACAGTCAACCGTGACAGCCATCGGGCGAGACAGTAGGCTAAGCGCGACTCTTTGCCATGCGGCGCCGGTACGCCTGCCGCCCGCTCGCCCTTTTCTAGCCACTTATATTTATTCGCTACTTACCGGAGCCCGACGACATGGATGCCCTGGCCATCGGCCCGCTGTTGATCTCGCTACCGCGTCTTTATGCCCTGGCGGCGGCGCTTGTCCTGCTGGTCCTCAGCCTGGTGCTGCTTGGCCTGCCGCGACGCGCCCATGCCCGTTGGTTCAATGGCCTGCTGCTCAGTTGGCTGGTCGCGGCGCGCCTGGGCCATGTGCTAACCCACCTCGACAGCTTCGCCGCCGCGCCGCTGGACGCCCTCAAGTTCTGGCAGCCCGGCTACCTGGGCCTGGCGGGACTCGCCGCTGCCAGCGCCTGGACGGCCTGGACGCTGCGTGCCCATATGGGGCGCATGTTGGGCGGCCTGGCGCTGCTGCTTGGCTGCTCGGCGCTGTGGCTAGCGCTGGTCAGCTGGAATCCACTAGGATCGAGCGCCACCCTGCAAAACCTGCCCGAACTGACGCTCGAGAACCTCGACGGCGAGCCTATCGAGCTGGCGTCGCTCGAGGGCCAGCCGGTGTTGATCAACCTATGGGCCACCTGGTGCCCGCCCTGTCTGCGCGAAATGCCGCTGCTCGCCGCAGTAGCCAGTCGCGACGACATCACCGTGGTCACCGCCAACCAAGGGGAAGAGCTGCTGCAGGTGGTGCGCTATCTGGACGATAACGACTTACGCTTCGACCAGACACTGCTCGACCCGCAGCAGCGCCTGGGCGTTATCGTCGAGTCACCGGGACTGCCCACCAGCCTCTACTTCGATGCCGACGGCCGGCTGGTCGAGCGCCATGTCGGCGAGCTTACCCGCGCCCAGCTCGAGGCCTGGACGAGGCGCTGAACGCGTATTCTAGCCACTCATTCACCCCCAGGGCCGCATGACGTCAACGGCATGCGGCCCTCGCTTTCCCAGCTGACGCCTTGCCTACTTAAGCCGCGCCTCGCTTTGCTGTAAGATACCGCGCCCTGTCGTCGTCGGCCGCTTTGTGCCGGCTACGTGCGCATCGACCCTTTCAGTATCCGAGGCAGCATGAGCGAATTTTCTCCCGGCCAGCGCTGGATCAGCGACGGCGAAGCCGAGCTGGGCCTGGGCACCGTCCTGAACTGCGATTTCCGTACCGTCACCGTGCTGTTTGCCGCCAGCGAGGAAACACGCACCTACAGCGTGCGCCAGGCCCCCCTGACTCGGGTGGCCTTCGGTAGCGGCGACCGCATCCAGTCCGCCGAGGGCTGGCAGATGCTGGTCGACGACAGCAAGGAAGAGCGCGGTCTGATCGTCTATATCGGCGAGGACGACCAAGGCCAACTGCGCGAGCTGCCCGAAGCCCAACTGGCCGACACCATGCAGTTCGACCAGGCCCGCGACCGCCTGCTGACCGGCCAGGTCGACCGCAACGACTGGTTCAACCTGCGCTTCCGCACCCTGCACCACCATAATCGCATCGAGCAAAACCCGGCACTGGGTCTCGCCGGCCCCAAGGTCGACCTGATCGAGCATCAGCTCTACATCGCCGATGAGATCACCAACCGCCATGCGCCCCGTGTGCTGCTGGCCGACGAAGTGGGCCTTGGCAAGACCATCGAAGCCGGCCTGATCCTGCACCGGCTGCTGCTCACCGGCCGCGCCGAGCGGGCGCTGATCCTGGTGCCGGACAGCCTCACGCATCAGTGGCTGGTCGAGCTGCTGCGTCGCTTCGCCCTCAAGGTCACCCTGCTCGACGAGCACCAGAGCCAGGCCCATAGCGACGGCAATCCCTTCGAGACCGGCCAACTGGTGCTGGCGAGCCAGCAGTGGCTGTTCAATAACCCGCACCGCCAGGCCCAGGCCGAGGCCTGCGACTGGGACATGCTGATCGTCGACGAGGCCCACCACCTGGACTGGGCTCCGGACGAACAGGGCCCCGGCTACAGCTGCGTCGAGCGCCTGTCGACCGCCATCGACGGCGTGCTGCTGCTCACCGCCACCCCCGAGCAGATGGGCCTCGAGAGCCACTTCGCACGGCTACGCCTGCTCGACCCGGACCGCTACCAGGACCTCGAACGCTTCAAGGCCGAGGAGGCCGGCTACGTGCAGGTGGCCGAGGCCATCGATGCCCTGGAGACGCTGCCCGCCGGCTCCACGGCCGAGAGCACTGCCGCCCGGACACGGATCGATGCGGTGATCGACGACGCCGACAGCCAGGCCCTGCTCGATACCCTGGCCGAGCCGGAAAGCGATGACGCCCAGCGCGAGTCGGCCAGGCGCCAGCTCACCGAGCAGTTGCTCGACCGCCACGGCACCGGCCGGGTGATGTTCCGCAACAGCCGACGTCACGTCGGCGGCTTCCCCTCCCGGGAGCTGCACGTCAGCGAACTCGCCCTGCCCTCGGCCTATCGCCGTGTGCTGCGCCGGATCGAACGCGACGAGGACTACCTCGACGAGCTGCTGATCGAGACCGGGCTGGATCACCCAGATGTGCTGATCTACCCGGACGCCATGTACCGGGCGCTCGGCGAGGACCCGCTCAATGCCGAACCCTGGTGGCAGTTCGACCCCCGAGTGACCTGGCTGCTCGAACAGCTCACCGAGGTCGGCGACGATAAGATGCTGGTCATCGCCCACGACCGCGACACCGCCCTCGAGCTCGCCGAGGGCTTGCGGGTGCTGGGCGGCGTGCATGCGCCGGTGTTCCACGAGGGCCTGACGCTGGTCGAGCGCGACCGCGCCGCCGCCGCCTTCGCCGATGACGAGGACGGCTGTCAGGTGCTGGTGTGTTCGGAGATCGGCTCCGAGGGCCGCAACTTCCAGTTCTGCCGCCACCTGGTGATGTTCGATCTGCCCCAGCACCCGGACCAGCTCGAGCAGCGCATCGGCCGCCTGGACCGCATCGGCCAGCAGCACGCCATCCAGTTGCATGTGCCGGTGTTCGAACAGAGCCCCGGCGCTCGCCTGCTACGCTGGTATCGGGAAGGAATGGACGCCTTCAGCGCCCCCCATGGAGTGGGCAGCGAGCTGTTCGATGCCTTCGGCGACGAGCTGGCCGAGGCGCTGCTCGACGAGGAAGGCCTCGAGGAGCTGATCACCGAGACCCGCGCGCTCTTCGCTGCCAAGCTCAAGGAGCGCGAGGCCGGCCGCAATCGCCTGCTGGAGCACAATGCCTGCCGCCCCGCCCGGGCCGCCAAGGTGATCGAGGCGATCCGCGAGCTCGACGACGACAAGGCGCTGCCGCGTTACCTGGAACAGGCGCTGGATATTTTCGGCGTCGACAGCCAGGAGCTCGGCGGCAATATCATGCATCTGCAGCCGAGCCCGCAGATGCTCGACGGCCTGCCGGGACTGGTGAAAGGCGAGGACGGTTTCTCTGCCACCCTGTCGCGCTCTCAGGCCCTGGCGCGGGACGACGTGCAGCACCTGTCCTGGGAGCACCCGCTGGTGCGCGAGATGATGGCGCGCCAGCTCGACGGCAACATGGGCAACACGGCGCTTGCCCTGCTCAAGCATCCGGCGATCCCCGGCGGCCGCCTGATGACCGAGCTGGTCTTCCGCACCCATTGTCCGGCGCCCAAGAAGCTGCACGTCAACCGCTTTCTGCCGGCCACCGCGGTGCGCGTGCTGCTCGACGAAACCGGCAGCAACCTATCCTCCAAGGTCTCCTTCGGCGGGCTCGCCAAGAACCTCACCAAGGTCAAGAAGGCGGTGGCCCGCGACCTGATCAAGGACCGCCACGACCAGTTGCGCGAGCTTCTGACCCAGGGCGAGCAAGAAGCCGAGCGCGAGCTGCCGAGCATCGTCGAGGCCGCCCAGACCCGCATGCGCGAGACCCTGGACGGTGAGCTTTCCCGCCTCAAGGCGCTCTCCCGACACAATCCGGCGGTGCGTGAAGATGAGCTGAAGGCCCTCGCCGACACCCGGGCCGCGCTGGATAGCGCCATCGAAGGCACCCGGCTACGCCTGGATGCGGTGCGCGTGATCGTGACCATCGACACCGACTAGCCTCGATGAGGGCGCCGATCCCGGTGCCCGCCCACGGCACGCCTGAAACCCAGCGCGCCCGGCCGAATTGGCCGGGCGCGCTGGGTTTTACGGCAATGCCGCTACTCACGAATCTCTTGGTGCCAAGGGAAATCTTGGTGATAAGGGGAACGAAGGCGCCGAGAGCTCTGAACCGACTCGAACAGCGCTAGCGCCCGAGGATCGCCGTCAGCGCCTGATCGAGTGTCGGGTACTGGAAGCGAAAGCCGGCCTCCTCGAGGCGTGCCGGGCGCATGTCGGCACCGGTCAGCAGCAGGTTGGCCATTTCGCCGAGGCCTGCCTTGAGCACCCAGGCCGGCACCGCCATAAAGGCCGGCCGCTTGAGGTGGCGGGCCAGGGTGGCAGAGAAGGTGGCATTGGTCACTGGATGCGGGGCCGAGGCATTGAAGGGGCCGCTGAGATCCTCGCGCTCGAGCAAAAATTCGAGCAGCGCCAGCATGTCCTCGCGGTGGATCCAGGGCATGAACTGACGCCCACTGCCGAAGGGGCCGCCGAGCCCCAGCTTGAAGGGCGTCAGCATCTTCGCAAGGGTGCCGCCGTCCTTCTCGAGCACCAGTCCGGTGCGCACCAGCACGACCCGCACACCGTGGGCCTCGGCGGCCTTGGCTTCCTGCTCCCAGCGCTCACACAGGCGGTGGGCGAATTCGTCGTGGGGCGGCGTCTCCTCGGTGACCCGGGTATCGCCCTGATCGCCGTAATAGCCCATCGCCGAGCCGGAAACCATCACCCGCGGCGCCTCGCCGATCTCGGCGAGTTGATCACAGAGCTTCACCAGCTCCCGAGTGATACCGACGCGAGAGTCCACCAGACGATGCTTTTGCGCCTCGCTCCAGCGCTTGCCGGCGATCGATTCGCCGGCCAGGTTAATGATCGCCTCCGGCCGTGCCTCGGCGAATGCCATGACCGAGTCCGCGACCCTCGCACCCTCCGGCAGCAAGCCCCGAGCGCTGCCCGGATCTCGGGAGACCACCAGCAGCTCGTGCCCCGCCTTGGCCAGGCGTTGGCACAGGGGCCTACCGACGAAGCCGGTTCCACCAGTGACCAGAATACGCATGCTGCCTCCTTAGAATGCTAAACCTATGTGCTACCCGCCGACATCGAGCTGTCTCGCCTTGGCAAGCTGACCCGAGGAAAGATGCTGCCCCAGCGCCCGAGAACTAGAATCCGTGGACAGAAAGCTGAGAACAGGAGCCTGACAGCAAGAGTGACTCATGACGATACTGTCACGCCAGGACTCCTTGCCTGCATCAGCCCCAGAAGGCGATGACGGACCATCGCAGGACAAACCAAGAGTTATACAGCTTTTGTACGAATCTGTTAACCTAGTAACCGATTGCTGCAACGCCAACCACGCCAGTCCCCGGAGGATTAATGACTGCCACCCCTTCCATCGCCATTATCGGTGCCGGCCTATCGGGACTCGCCTGCGCCCAGGCACTCGCCAGTCACGACATCTCAAGCGAGGTCTTCGACAAGGCGCGTGGACCGGGCGGGCGCCTGACCAGCCGTCGGCTGCCCGGCGCCGTCGTCGATCTGGGGGCTCAGTATTTCACCGTCCGTGAGGCGCGCTTCTCCGACCAGGTCGCCGTCTGGCGCAAGGCCGGGCTGGTGGCTCCCTGGCCGCAGCGACTGTGGCGGGTCGAGGCTGACGGTTGGCAGCCCCACCAGGACGATCAAACACGCTACAGTGCCGTGCCGCGCATGAGCGCCCTGACACGCTCGCTGGCCGAAGGCCTCAACCTGCATGTTCAGACGCGCATCACCGGCCTGCATCAGAAAGCCGACGGCTGGTGGCTAGCCGACGACACCGGCCGCGCTCATGGCCCCTATGCCCGGGTGGTGGTCACGGTGCCGACGCCTCAGGCCGAGCCGCTGGTCGCGCCCCATGATCCGGCGCTTGCCGCCGACTGCCTCGCCATCGTGCAACAACCCTGCTGGGCTGGGCACGTGGTCTTCGATGAGCCCTTGCCGGCACTGCCCGGCGTCGATGCCGACTGGCAGGCCGCCTTCGTCAATGTCGGCCCGCTGGCCATGATCAGCCGCAACGACACCAAGCCCGGCCGGCAATCGCAGGACGAGAGCCTGACACTGCTCGCTAGCCCCGAGGCCAGCACTGCCTGGCTGGAAGACGACGCCGAGACGGTAGCTGAGCGGCTCTTCTCGGCCTTCGAGACACTCTACGCACGGCCGCTGCCCAAGCCGCGTCTCATCGGCGCCCACCGCTGGCGCTATGCCAAGCCATCCGGGCCGATCTCTGGCCCAGGGTACAGGCTCAGTGCCCGGGGCCTTGCGCTGTGCGGCGACGCCTTTCGTTCACCTCGAATCGAGGGAGCCTGGCTTTCCGGGCATGGCCTGGGCCAAGCCCTGGCCGCCGAGATCGGTCACTAATGAGGCCGACCACTGAGAAAAGCCAAGAATTCAAGAGTTGAAAGACTGGCCAGTTGAAAGACTGATACTCGGGCAGCCCATGCACGACGACGCCACTGATTACGACCACTCATTCCCTGAAGCCAAGAGGTTTTCATGTCACACGCCCTGATTCTGCTCGCCCACGGCTCTCGTGATCCGCGCTGGAAGGCCCCCTTCGAATCCCTGGCCGAGACCCTCGCAGCGCGTCTATCTACCCCGCTGCGCATGGCCTACATGGAGCTCTGCGAGCCATCGCTCGAAGCCACGGTGGCCGAGCTCCGTGACAGCGGTATCGAGCGGGCCGATATCCTGCCGCTATTCTTCGCCGCCGGCCGTCACCTCCGCGAAGACGTCCCGGGGCAAATCACCGCCTTGAGCGAGGCCCATCCCGATATCGAGCTGACGCTGCTTGCGCCGGTGGGCGAGCACCCGGCCTTTGTCGATGCCCTGGCCGGCATCATCGACGAGCGTGCCGACGGCTGATCAGCGGCGATAGTGAGATGCCGCTCACCCCACACTTTGTACAACATCATTGCCTTGTATAATATTTTGCACCATTCTTAGCCCCATCAGCGACGTAGCACAGTGTTTGCCAGTCGCTGTTTCGACTGACCCAGCGAGAGGCTCCCAAGCGCATGACTACCAAGGCGACCCACCCGGCAGATACGCCGCTCTACCCTATTCGTGAGGTTTCGCGATTGACGGGGGTCAACTCGGTGACCTTGCGCGCCTGGGAGCGACGCTACGGCCTGATTCGCCCTCAGCGCACGGCCAAGGGTCATCGTCTCTATGCCTACGAAGACGTGGAGCGCGTCGAACACATCCTGCAATGGCTCAATCGCGGCGTTCCGGTCAGCCAGGTGCGCGAGCTGCTCGACCAGCCGGCGCCGCCCGAGCCTCAGATGCCGGCCATCGGCGATTGGACGGGCCAGCGCCAGCAGTGGCAGACCGCCGTCGAAGCCCTGGATCTCGAACGCCTGGACACGCTCTACCATCAGGCCATGGCGCTCTACCCAGTGGCCACCTGCGTCAGCGAACTGTTCAAGCCGCTTGTCGCGTCGCTCGAGGAAAACTGGGGCGACCAGCTCGGCGCGGCGCTGCAGCGCGCGACTCTGGAATCCTTCCTGCGCAGCCGCATCGGCACTCGCCTGTATCACGGCAACCAGGTTGGCACTGGCGGCATGGTGCTGATCAGTCGGCTGCCGGACGCTCACGGCATGCTCTGGGAGTTACTGATCGCCCTGACGGCCAGCGACGCCGGCTACCGTGTGCAGCTGTTCGACACCGCTCTACCCCTCAACGAAATGCCGCTCGCCGTTCAACGCCTGAGCGCCGCCGCCATGCTGGTGTGCAGCGGCCAGGCCGAGCGCGCCGAACTGTTCCGGCGCCAGCTGCCCAAGCTCGCCGAGCAGCTCACCGTACCGTTGGGCCTCTGCGGCCCGGTGGCGCGCATCCGCGAGCAGGAGTTGAGCGATACTCAGGTCGCGGTACTCGGCGACGACCCGATACAGGCCATCGCTCGACTCAAGCCGCTGACCCGGGGCTGATCGCGGCCAGCCTCACCCCCTCTGACAGCGCCTCTTCAGACACGGCCCCCTCCATAATGACAGGAGCGATCATGCAAGGTGCGACTCAGGCCAACGCGGCCCCTCGACTGGTCTGGCTGCGCAGCGATCTGCGACTACACGACAACACCGCCCTGAGTGATGCCGCCCGTCAGGGCCCGGTGGTGGTCGTCTTCTTGCGTTGTTTGCCCCAATGGCAGGCCCATGGCCACGGGGCCAACAAGCTCGACTTCCTCAATCGCGGCGTCGCCGCGCTGGCCGAGGATCTTGCCGGTTACAATATCCCGCTGCTGCACCGGGAGATCGACCACTTCGACGACGCCCCGGCCACCCTGCTCGCCCTGGCTGAAGAGGTCGGCGCCTGCGCCCTGCACTTCAACCGCGAATATCCCCTCGACGAGTGGCGCCGCGACGAAGCGGTCATCGCCGCCTTCGACCGCCAGGGCCTGGCGGTCAAGGCGCATACCGACGCCATCGCCTTCGCCCCTGGCGAATTGCTGACGGGGCAAGGCGACTACTACAGCGTCTTCACGCCCTTCGCCAAGGCCTGGCACCGGGCACTCACGCCGGAGCGACTGGCCCTGCGCGACGCACCCGCCGTCCAGGCGCCGCTAGAAATCTCAAGCGAGCCGGTACCCGAGCTGCCCGACCTTGGCGATAGTCCAGCCGCACCGGAGCGCTGGCCCGCCGGGGAGCGGGCCGCCGCCGACCGGCTGGAACGTTTCCTGCGCTTTCGCGGCCGCCACTACAAGGAGCAGCGCGATCTGCCGGCAGTCGCCGGCACCAGCGAGCTCTCACCCTATCTGGCGCTGGGCATGCTGTCCTTTCGTCAGTGCTGTCAGGCGGTGCTGGCCGAAAACGACGGCCGCCTCAACGAGGGTGACGCTGGTCTTACCGCCTGGGTCAACGAGCTGGTCTGGCGGGAGTTCTATCAGCACATCGTCATCGGTTTTCCCCGAGTGTGCCGTCACCGGGCCTTCCAGCAACACACCGAGGCCCTGGCTTGGCGCGACGACGAGACCGCCTTTACGGCCTGGTGTGAGGGACGCACCGGCTACCCCATCGTCGATGCGGCCATGCGTCAGCTGGTCGAGACCGGCTGGATGCACAACCGGCTGCGCATGGTGACCGCGATGTTCCTGACCAAGCACCTGCTGATCGACTGGCGCCGCGGCGAGGCCTTCTTCCTGCGCCACCTGATCGACGGCGAGTTCGCCGCCAACAACGGCGGCTGGCAATGGGCCGCGTCCACCGGCACCGACGCCGCGCCCTATTTTCGCATTTTCAATCCCACCACCCAGTCCCAGCGCTTCGACCCGGAAGGCACCTTCATCAAGACCTACCTGCCCTCTCTGGCGACGCTTTCTGCCAAGCAGCGCCATGCGCCGCCGGCAGGCGACCTGCTTGGCCAGGCCGACTATCCCGCGCCGATCGTCGATCACAAGGCCGCACGCGCGCGGGCGCTGGACGCCTTCAAGGCCCTCAAGAGCGACGCGTCCTGACGGGGCGCGCCCTGAACAGGAGTCATCATGTCTCATGACCCGGCCCTCGAGGCTTTCTGCGCCTTCTTCAACAAGCTAGACAAGACCTATACAAATCAATTGGGCAACGTATACACTGATGACATTGTCTTTCAGGATCCGCTGCACCGGATCGAGGGTCTGAGCGAACTTGAGAGCTACTTCGCAGCCTTGTACACGAATGTAGAGGAATGCCAGTTCACCTTCCATCAACGGCAGCGCCAGGGCGACACCGCCTTCGTCACCTGGACCATGACGCTACGCCACCCCCGGCTGTCAGGGGGCAAGGCCTATGAAGTGGAAGGTTGTTCACGACTGACGTTCGCTCCGTCTTCGGCCGGCAGTGACGAAGGATTACAAAAGGTGCAGCACCACCGTGACTACTTCGATGCCGGGGAATTGCTCTATGAGCGGCTCCCCGGGCTCGGTTGGGTGATTCGTCATCTCAAGCGACGCGCCGGGGCCTGAAACCCATTGGCCACTGCCATCGTAGCTAATAGCGACGCTGCCGCATGAAGGATCGTATGGCGCGTGCCATCGAGGCCGACACGGCCGTCTGGCCAGGAGGAAGCATGACCACAACACCGCATCCGCAGCGCATCTGGTTGACCGGCGCGACCTCGGGTATCGGCCGCGCCCTCGCCGAACGCCTGCTCGACGATGGTCATCGGGTGGCCCTCAGCGCCCGCAGCGCCGAGAAACTTGAGGCGCTGACCGAAGGTCATGACAATGCCCTGGCAGTACCGCTGGACATCACCGACCGCGAGGCCGTAGCGGCCGCTGGCAAGCAAATCATGGAAGCCTTTGGCGGGCTCGAGCTTGCCCTGCTCAATGCCGGGACCTGCGAATACCTGGATGCGCGAGACTTCGATGTCGACCTCGTCGAGCGGGTCTTCGCCCCCAACTTCCACGGCGCCCTCTATACCATCGAGGCGGCGCTGCCGCTGCTGCGCCAGGCACGCGACCACGACGGCAGCCGGCCGCTGCTGGCGGCTACCTCCAGCGCCTCGGCCTATGTCGCACTTCCCAGGGCCGAGGCCTACGGTGCCTCCAAGGCGGCGCTCAGCTACTTCATGGAATCGCTGCGCCTGGATCTCGCCGCCGAAGACATCGGCGTCAGCGTGATTCACCCGGGCTTCGTCAAGACGCCGCTCACCGAGCGCAACGACTTCCCGATGCCGATGCGGGTCAGCGTCGACACCGCCGTGGAAGCCATCCTCAAGGGCCTCGAGAAGCGCGACCTGGATATCCACTTCCCCAAACGCTTCACCTACCTGGTCAAGCTGATGGGCATTCTGCCACCCGGACTCCGCTGGCGACTCGGCCGGCGCATGACCCGCGACCGGGATAACCGGGCAGCAGGAGACGAAACATGAGCAGACAGCGCATCGCCGTGATCGGCAGCGGCATCAGCGGCATGGCCGCGGGCTACTACCTGTCGAAGCACCACGATATTACGCTCTTCGAGGCCGGCGAGCGTCTGGGTGGGCACACCGCGACCATCGATGTGACGCTGGACGGCCGCGACTACGCCATCGATACCGGCTTCATCGTCTTCAACGACTGGACCTACCCGCACTTTCAGGCGCTGCTGGCCGAGCTGGGGGTTGCCAGCCAGCCCACCGAGATGAGTTTCTCGGTGCATGAGCGCGCCTATGATTTCGAGTACAACGGCCACACTCTGGGCTCTCTCTTTGCTCAGCGCCGCAACCTGCTGCGCCCGCGCTTCTATCGCATGCTGGCCGATATCCTGCGCTTCAACCGCTCGGCCGTCCGCGACCTGGATAGCGGCCGCCTGGACGCGGCGATGACGCTTGGCGACTACCTGGATGCCGGCGGCTACGGCGAGGACTTCCGCCACCGCTACCTGCTACCGATGGGCGCGGCCATCTGGTCGGCCAGCATCCAGGACCTGATGGGCTTCCCGCTGGCCTTCTTCGTGCGATTCTTCAAGAATCATGGCCTGCTGTCGGTCAGTCATCGCCCGCAGTGGCACACCTTGGTGGGCGGCTCCCGCGCCTATATCCCGGCGCTGACCGCGCCCTACGCCGAGGGCATCCGCCTGGAAAGCCCGGTGCAAGGCATCCGCCGGCGCGCCGATGGCGTCGAGATCATAAGCCGCCATGGCACCGAGCACTTCGACCAGGTGGTACTGGCCTGTCACTCGGACCAAGCCCTGGCACTGCTCGAGGATGCCAGCGGCGCCGAGCGCGAGATTCTTGGTGCCATGCCCTACCAGGACAACGAGGTGGTGCTGCACACCGACACCCGCTTACTGCCCCGCCGCCAGCGCGCCTGGGCCAGCTGGAACTACCGCCTGGACGGTCGCGGCAATGCTGCCCGAGTCTCGGTGACCTATGACATGAACATTCTGCAGCGCCTGGAGGCACCGCACACCTTCTGCGTGACCCTCAACGATAGCGCCAGCATCGATCCACGCCGGATACTGGGGCGTTTCACCTACGCGCATCCCTGCTTCACCCTGGCCGGCCAGGCCGCCCAGGCGCGCCATGCGGAGATCTCCGGCACCGGCCGGCGCACCCACTTCTGCGGCGCCTACTGGCGCAACGGTTTCCACGAGGATGGCGTCTGGAGTGCTCGCCGGGTAGCCCTGGCGCTGGGTGACACGCCGCGCCCCGCCGACGACGCCCGGACGGCCAGCGAGACCGGCGCGGAGGCGCCCGCATGATTGCCGCTCCTCGCTCCAGGATCTACCACGGCCACCTGCGCCATCGCCGCTATCGGCCCAGGGCCCACGCCTTCCGCTATGGGCTATGGATGGCCTGGCTGGATCTCGACGAGCTGCCGGCGCTGTTTCGCGGCGTGCCGGGCTTCGGCGAGGGAAAACTGGCGCTGGCCCGTTTTCGCCGCAGCGACTATCTGGCGCCCCATGAGCGCCCACTCAAGCAAGTCGTCCGGGAAGAGCTCGAACGCCAACTCGGCGCGGCGCCTAAGGGGCGGGTGTGCATGCTGACCCAGTTGCGCACCCTCGGGGTGGCCTTCAATCCGGTCACCCTCTATTACGCCTATGACGCCGACGACCGGTTGGTCGCGCTACTGGCCGAGGTCACCAACACGCCATGGGGCGAGCGGGTGCGCTATGCCTGCCGTGTCGATCCGGGGCGTCACAGCCACCAGGCCAGTTTCGACAAGGCCATGCACGTCTCGCCCTTCAATCCCATGGACATGATCTATCGCTGGCGCTTCTCGACGCCCGGGGAGCACCTGATGATGCATATGGAAACCTGGAAGGACGAAGCACTGCACTTCGATGCCACCCTGACCCTGAAGGCCCGAGCTGCGACTCGTGGCGCGCTGGTGGCTGCCTTGGTCCGACAGCCCTTCATGAGCCTCAAGACCCTGGCCGGCATTCACCTGGAGGCACTGCGCCTGTGGGCCAAAGGCGTGCCGATCCATGACCATCCCCATCGCGAGGAGACACCGCCGTGAGTACGATCCGCTCTGCCACCTCAGCGCCGCAGTCCGAGACGGGCGATCGCCTGACCCGACTGCTCAAGCCCCGCCTGCTCGCTCAGTTGAACGACCTAGAAGGCGGCCAGATCACCCTGATCGAAGGCGATCAGAGTCATACGCTGGGCCGCGGTGGGCCCTTGTCCGTCACGGTCGTGGTCCAACGCGCCCAGGCCTGGCGCCGGCTGGCGCTGGGCGGCACGGTGGGCGCCGCCGAAGCCTACATGGACGGCGACTGGGAAGCCGATGACCTCGTCGGCCTGACCCGGCTGTTTGCCGCCAATATGGAAAGGGTCAACGGCGAGGTCGAGAACGGCAGTGCTCGCCTCGGCCGCTGGCTGTTGACCGCCGCCTATGCCCTGCAGCGCAACACTCAGCGCGGCGCTCGACGCAACATTTCGGCGCACTACGACCTGGGTAACGATCTGTTCGCCACCTTCCTCGATACCCAGCACTGGATGTACTCGAGTGCCGTCTTTCCTCACCCGGAAGCGAGCCTCGAGGAAGCCTCGACTCACAAGCTCGACGTGATGCTCGACAAGCTCGACGTGGGCCCCGATAACCATCTGCTGGAAATCGGCACCGGCTGGGGAGGGCTCGCCATCCATGCCGCCAAGAGCCGCGGCTGCCGGGTCACGACCACCACCATCTCCGACGAGCAGTACGCCCATACCGCGAAACGCATCGAGGAAGAGGGGCTTGGCGAGCGAATCACCTTGCTCAAAGAGGATTATCGCGCCTTGAAGGGCCGCTATGATCGGCTGATCTCGGTGGAGATGATCGAGGCAGTAGGCCACCAGTATCTCAACACCTACCTCGAGACCCTGGATCGGCTGCTCACCGACGATGGCATGGTGATGCTGCAGGCCATCACCATCCGTGACCAGCGCTTCGAGGCCGCCAAGCGCGAGATGGATTTCATCAAACGCTATATCTTCCCCGGCGGCTTCCTGCCCTCGCATCGCGCCATTCTCGACGGCATGGCCCGCCACACCTCACTGAACGTGCTCTCGCTCGACGAGATTGGACTGCACTATGCCCGCACCCTGCGCGAGTGGCGCCATCGCTTCGAGTCGCGGCTGGATCGGGTACGCAAGCTCGGCTATGACGAGCGTTTCATTCGCATGTGGCGCTACTACCTGTGCTACTGCGAAGGCGGCTTCCTGGAACGCAGCATCGGCACCTGTCACCTGCTGATGGCGAAACCCGGCGCTCGCCGGGCCGCCTTGACGGGCACGCCATGACCCGGCCTCGTCTTAGTGGCTGGGTGGCCTCGCTAGCCAATATCCTGGCCTTTCAGGTCGGTTGGTTTGCCTGCGTATTGGGAGGCAGCGCGATAGGCGCCGTCGTGGCGGCATTGATCCTGACCGCGCACCTTTACTGGCTGGGGCAACCGCGGGAATGGCGGCTGCTGGCGGCTTTCGCCACCCTTGGGCTGGTCATCGATGGCAGTTTCGTACTGCTCGGCGGCTTTGGCTTCGATGCGACAACTGGCGGTGAGGCTGCCCTTGCCGGCGCTGGGGCAGGCTCATGGGGGGCGCTACCGCTGCCGCTCTGGCTGTGGCTGCTGTGGCCGCTGTTTGCCACTCTGCCGCTGCATTCACTGACCTGGCTATGGCAGCGCCCTTGGCTGGCGGTGCTGGGGGGAGCGACGAGCGGTCCACTGTCCTACCTGGCCGGCGCACGGCTGGCCGGTGTGGAGCTGGCCCCTTGGCTGCTGCCGGCGGAGGCGCTGGTATGGGCGGTGCTGTGCCTGGGGCTCAGCCATCGCCTGGGGCGGAAGCCATCTTGACCACCATTGCCAAGCCAATGCCATGGGAGCCGCTTCAGCCACAAGATTGCTAGATTGCTAGGCCGGGGCGATAGCCGCACCATCACTTGAGTAAACCCCCGTGCCCTCTTGCCTGAGCCGTGCCTCGATCTCGCCTGCCGACACCGGGCGCGAGAACAGGAACCCCTGCACTTCGGGGCAGCCCTGCTGGTGCAAGAAGTCCCGCTGCGCCGGCGTTTCGACGCCTTCCGCCACCACCGTCAGCGATAGCCCCTTGGCCATCGCCAGCACCGCACCGACGATCGCCGCATCCGCGCGATCATCAGGCAGCGCACTCACGAAGGCCCGATCGAGCTTGAGCTTGTCTACCGGCAGCCGCTTCAGATAGCTCAGGGAAGAATAGCCGGTGCCGAAATCATCGATGGCGATCTGGTGGCCCTTATCGCGCAATGATGTCATGCGCGGGTAAACATCGCCGGCACGCTCATCGAGCAACACCGACTCGGTGAGCTCGAGTCCGAGCAGGCGGGTCGGCACCTGGTAACGGGCCAGACACGCGGAAACTCGAGATTCCAGGTCGCCCTGAATCAGCTGTAACGCGGAAATATTCACCCAGACCGGCACCCGCGGCAGCCCGGCCTGATGCCAGCGCGACAGCTGAGAAACCGCCTGCTCGATCACCCAGGCCCCTAGCGGGGTCATCAGACCATGGCGCTCGGCCAGCGGTATGAAGTCTCCCGGCGACACCATGCCAAGCCGCGGGTGCCGCCAACGCATGAGCGCTTCCATGCCTACCAGGGAGCCATCCTTCAGGCTGTGCTGCGTCTGGTAATGCAGCTCGAGTTGATCACCGTGGGCGAGTGCCGCGCGCAGGTCGTTGACCAGCTCGAGCTGTCGATCCCCCGGCTCATCCAGGGCGGGCTGAAAGCGCTTATGATGGTTACGGCCGTGGCGCTTGGCGCTATAAAGAGCGCTTTCCAGCCGCTGCAATAGCACATTGGAATCGCGACCATCATCCGGCGCCCGACAGCTGCCAACGGTCAAGCCAAGGCGCAGCGACTGCCCGTCCAGTTCGAAGGGCGCCGTCAGATGCTCGCTGAGTCCGGCCACCCAGGTATCATGGTCGTCGAAGTTGGTGGTGCGGATGACCATGAATTCATCGCCGCCCAGGCGTCCCACCACTCCCCCTGCCACCTGCCGCGCTAGCCGCTGGCCAAAGCGCGACAGTAGCCGGTCACCTGCCTCGACACCCATGGCATCGTTGATGGCCTTGAAGCCATCGATGTCGATCAGCGCCATGTCCAGCCCTTCACCGGCACGCAGGTGGCGTAGCCGCGAACTCAGCAGGTCGTGAAGCCGCCGCCGGTTAGGCAGGCCAGTCAGCGGGTCCTCGAAGCCAATGCGGCGCATGTCCTGCTCACGCGCCTTGTGACGAGAGATGTCGGTAAAGAGTCCCACGTAGTGACTGACCTTACCATTCTCGGCACGGTAGGCCTGAATGCGCAGCCATTCCGGGTATTGATCGCCCTGCTTGCGCTGGTTCCAAATCTCGCCTTCCCATTTGCCAAGCGAGGTAAGCGTCTCCCAATAACGGTCGTAGAACGCCTTGTCGTGACGCCCTGCCGATAGCATCGATGGGTCCTGGCCACGCACTTCCTCGAGGGCATAACCGGTGATCTGGGTAAAGGCAGGATTGACGGTGAGAATACGGTGGCGGGCGTCGCAGATCATGATGCCGTCTTCGGAGTTCAGCATCACTTGCTCGCCCAGTGCTCGACGGGCATGCTCCTGGCGCACCACCCGCGAGGCATCCCAAAGCCCTAGGGCGAGCAGTAGCAGGGTCGTCAAGCGCACTCCTACTCCGCTGGCCCACGGCAGGGCGGCGACGCCGAGCAAGCCCAGCCAGACCATTGGTCGGTTAAGTGTAAAGAGCGGCCACATAAGGAGTCATCAGTTTTACGGTCCATGGACTCGAGTACGAAAGAAGTTCGTACCTTTCATTACTCTATCGGCGAACGCTACCATGGGTTTAATCGTTAATCACCAAAATGGTGAGGGCGCGGTATCTACCCTCTCGTCAGCCGGACCGCCGCCAAGGGTGGCGACGTGCAATCATCTGGCGCTGCCAGTAGAATGGCCCGCAGTCCAGCCGGTCTCCGGCCCACCCTAATGTCGACTCTCGGAATGATTCTGTGACCAAGCAACACTCCTTTAGCCACGAAGAGCTGCTGGCATGCAGCCAAGGTGAACTGTTCGGCCCGGGCAATGCCCAGCTGCCGGCGCCCAACATGCTGATGCTCGACCGCGTCACCCATATCCATGAGGAAGGCGGTGAATACGGCAAAGGCGAGCTGATTGCGGAACTCGATATCCACCCGGACCTGTGGTTCTTCGACTGCCATTTTCCAGGCGACCCGGTCATGCCCGGCTGCCTGGGTCTGGATGCCATGTGGCAGCTGGTCGGTTTCTACCTGGGCTGGCTTGGCCATCCAGGACGCGGCCGTGCGCTGGGCTGTGGCGAGGTCAAATTCTCGGGCCAGATCCTACCGGAAGCGAAGAAGGTCAAATACCATATCAACGTCAAGCGCATCATTACTCGGCGCCTGATACTTGGCATCGCCGATGGCACCGTGTCCGTCGACGGCCGCGACATCTACCAGGCCAATGACCTGCGGGTCGGTCTGTTCACCTCCACCGCGAATTTCTGATCAGGAGGCTCCCATGCGACGAGTGGTAGTCACCGGCCTGGGCATCGTGTCTTGCCTCGGCAACGACCGTCACCAGGTCCTCGATGCGCTCAAGGCAGGGCGCTCTGGCATCCGTTTCAAGGACGACTACGCTGAACGCGGCTTCCGCAGCCAGGTGGCGGGCGTCGTGGATATCGACCTCGACACGCTGGTCGACCGCAAGCTGCGCCGCTTCATGGGGGATGCCGCTGCCTATGCCTATGTGAGCATGGCTCAGGCCATCGAAGACTCGGGCCTCACACCGGAACAGGTATCGAACGAACGTACCGGCCTGATCGCCGGCTCCGGCGGCGCGTCCAGCGCCAACCAGGTCGAAGCCGCCGACGTCATGCGCGAGAAAGGCCTACGCCGCGTGGGGCCTTATCGTGTCACCCGCACCATGGGTAGCACCGTCTCGGCCTGTTTGGCGACCCCGTTCAAGATCAAGGGCGTCAACTACTCGATCTCCTCGGCCTGCGCGACCTCGGCTCACTGCATCGGCAGCGCCGTCGAGCAGATCCAGCTGGGCAAGCAGGACGTGGTATTTGCCGGCGGCGGTGAAGAAGAGCACTGGACCCTGTCCTGCCTGTTCGACGCCATGGGCGCCCTGTCGACCCACTATAACGAGACGCCGGACCAGGCATCGCGCCCCTATGACCAGTCTCGCGACGGCTTCGTGATCGCCGGCGGCGGCGGCATGCTGGTGCTCGAAGATCTGGAACACGCCCAGGCTCGCGGCGCCAAGATCTATGCCGAAGTGGTCGGCTATGGCGCCACCTCCGACGGCTATGACATGGTGGCACCCTCCGGTGAAGGTGCCGCCCGCTGCATGCGTCAGGCCATGTCCACGGTCAAGGGCGACATCGACTACGTCAACACACACGGCACCTCCACCCCCGTGGGTGATGTTGCCGAGCTGAAGGCGATTCGCGAGGTGTTCGGGGACCGGACGCCGGCGATGAGCTCGACCAAGTCGCTGACCGGCCACTCGCTGGGCGCCACCGGTGTGCAGGAAGCGATCTACTCGCTGATGATGATGGAGCACCGCTTCATCGCGGCCTCGGCCAATATCGAGCAACTGGACGATCAGGCCGAAGGCTTCGACATCGTCACCCAACGTCGCGATGACGCCGAGGTGACGCGCGTGCTGTCCAACAGCTTCGGCTTTGGCGGCACCAATGCCTGCCTGGTGCTGGAGAAGTTCAGCGGCTAACGCTCAGGCTAGCATCCCGCTAACGCAAAGAAGGCGACCCAAGGGTCGCCTTCTTTGTTTATCGCATCCGTGTGCGTCGCGCCAGCTTGATCGACGGCTAACCTGGCGGCTCGCCAAAGATGGCCGAATGCTTCGAGCGTCAGCTATTCACGGTCTCTTTGGCCGGTTTGCTTGCGGGCCTCGGCACCTCGGATATCTCCGCCAGACGCCCCTCGATCCAGGCTTCGACGTCTACCAGCACTTCTTCTGCCGTGCGGCCTTCGGTCTCGATCGGTGGGCCAATCTCCAGCGTCAGGCATCCCGGATTCTTCACCCAGTGTCGCCCCGGCCAGCGTTCACCCGCATTATGCGCCACCGGCAGCACCGGCACGCCGGCGCGGCAGGCAATCACCGTCCCGCTCTTGTTATAGCGCCGGCGCTCGCCCGGTGGCACCCGAGTCCCCTCCGGGAAGATCAGCACCGATAGCCCCTCATCGAGACGCTCCTTGCCCTGGATTAGCACCTGCTTCATGGCCCGAGCCGGCTTGGAGCGATCCAGCGCAATCGGCTTGAGCAGCCTCAGACCCCAGCCGAAGATCGGGAAGTTCAGTAACTCCTGCTTGAGCACCGTACACACCGGCGGCTTGATCAATTGAAGGTAGATCGTCTCCCACTCGCACTGGTGGTTCGAGAGAATCACGCAGGCTCCCTCGGGCACATTCTCGTGCCCGCGGAAGTCATAGCGCACGCCACAGGTGATGCGAAACCAGGCGACAACCACATGATTGTAGAGATTCAACAGCCGATAGCGCGAGCGTAACGGCAGCAGCGGCGCCAAGGGCAACAGAAAAACGCCGCTGAGAATCATGGCCAGGAAGTAACCGGCGTAGAAGAGCAGACTGCGCAGGGTATTCATGCACTGCCCCCGCGATGATCAAGAGATTGGTCGGCAGGACGATAGGCCTGGCACCAGGTATCGAGCATACGCCCGACTTCCAAGCGCCAGGGCTTCTGGTGCACGCCGAACACCTGCAGTACGCGACGACAGTTAAGCACCCGACGCAGGGGTTGGCCGTGATGGTGATCAAGTGCCTTGAGCTCGCCAAGCAACAGCGGCTGGCCGAGGCCTTCGAGGCGCGTAACCAGTTGAGTGCGCACCATCGAGGCGAAGGCAAAAGCGCTGACCGGTTCGGTGCCGGCCAGATGATAGACCCCCCAACTTTCTGCACCGCAGTGAATCTGCTGTAGCATGCCGATCAAGGCCATGGCCGCCGCATCCGCCGACGTCGGGCAGAAGATCACGTCCTGAGCCGCACTCAGTTCATCGCCGCTAACCAGCCGATCGAGCATGCTGCCAAGCCAAGCGCCGCTCCCTTCCAGGGCGAACAGTGGCCCCAGGCGCACGATCAGGTGGCGGGGATGACGCTCGCGAATCTGCTGGCCGACGGCCATCAATTGGCGCAACCCCTCGTCACGCGGCTCGGGTCTGACGTGCTCGTCGATGGGGCCCTCGAAGCCGTCTTCATAGAGCTGATCCGATACCGCCCACACCAGTGGCACACCGAGATCCCGGCAGCTCGTAAGGCAGCGTTCTACCGCCTCGGCATGGGCCGTGACGGCTGCCGGCTCGATATCCATGGGCTGCACCAGCGGCGGAACCAGCACCGCATCGGGTGAAATCTCGGCGAGCCGGCCGACCTCGAGGTCCATCCCGGCCTCGATCACCAGCTCGGTATCGGTACGACGATTGGCCTCACGGGCCAGTGCCAGGCTCAGACAGTGCCCGGCATCCAGTATCAACAGCTTCACGAAGGCTCCTTCATGGGCACCGATTCAGCGCAGGTAAAGGCGGGGCGCCTCAGAACGGAATCTCATCATCGAAGTCGTCGAAGCTGCCCGGATTCGGTGCGCCGAAGTTGTTACCCTGCTGAGGCTGCTGGGGCGGTTGCTGCGGCGGGCGCTGGGGCTGTCCGCCCTGCTGCGGGCCGCCTTGCTGACCGAAGTTGTTACCCTGAGGCGGCTGCTGGGGTGCATTGCCGTAGTTACCTGCCCCTCCACTCTGAGCGGCATTACCCTGCGGCATGCCGCCCTGGTTCATGCCGCCCTGGTTCATTCCCCCCGCATAGTTGCCACCCTGAGGATCGTTCTGCGGGTAGCCGCCCTGACCGCCGCTACGCGAGTCGAGCATCTGCATATCGTTGCAGACGATCTCGGTGGAATAGCGATCCTGACCGTCTTGGCCCTGCCACTTGCGAGTCTGCAGGCGGCCCTCGACATAAATACGCGAGCCTTTCTTGACGTACTGCTGAGCGATCTCGGCGAGCTTGTTGAACAGCACGACGGTATGCCATTCGGTGCGTTCCTGACGCTGCCCGCTCTGGCGATCGGTCCAGCTGTCGGTGGTGGCGATGCGCAGGTTGGCAACCGGGTTGCCGGACGGCAGGAAACGCACGTCCGGGTCTTGGCCCAGATTGCCGATCAGAATGACCTTGTTTACACCACGGGCCATGTTCTACTCCTTGATTGCGGGCGGCCGTCTGGCCGCTCGAATGAATGATGACCGCCTAGCGGTCCTGAGCCCCGGCCACTCGCGCCAGGGCCTCGCTGTCTAGTTGCTGGCGATCGACCTTGAGGTAGGCAAGACGCTCTTCAGGGACCACCAGCACATCTTCGACGCCTGCCACTTCGGCGAAGCGTTGCATCAGGGTTTCCAGGGCATCCTCGTGAGTGCGCTCATCAAGCGCCACCACTTCGCTTGAAAGGTGACGTGGCGTGGGCATGCCATACACCACCCCCAGCCAAAGCACCCCTACCAGCGTAGCACCGAAGAATACCGCGTCCTGGCCCCACTGCTGGCTCAGGGCACCGCCCAGCACACCGCCGAGAAAGGCCCCGAGGAACTGACTGGTGGAATAGACCCCCATGGCCGTGCCCTTGGTACCCGCCGGTGCCAGCTTGCTGATCATGGAAGGCAGGGTTGCCTCCAGCAGATTGAAGGCGGTGAAAAAGATCATTAGCAATGCGGCCAGGCTCCACCAGCCGGTATTCATCGCCCCCATGCCCGCAAGGCTCAGTGTCAGCCCGGCCACCGCCAGCACCATCATGCTCTTCATGCGCCGGCGCTTCTCGGCAATGATCACCAGCGGCACCATGGCCACGAAGGCAAGCCCCATGATGCCGAGATAGATCCAGCCATGCTGCTCGGCGGGCACCCCCAGCGCGGCGAGGCGAACCGGCACCGCGACGAAAATCATCATCAGCAGCAGGTGCAGAGAGAAAATCGAGATATCCAGGCGCAGCAAGTCGCCGCGCTTCAGCATCGACTTGAGCTGGCCACTATCGAGCCCGACGTCCCGGTGGCGCAGACGGCGTGGCGCCGGAGGCACCAGCTTCCACAGCACCAGAATGCCCACCAGCGCCAGGGCGGCAGTGAACCAGAACACCCCGCTGAGGCCATAGTGGGCGGCCAGCAAGGGGCCAAGCACCATGGCCACCGCGAAGGCCACGCCGATCGACAAGCCGATGGTGGCCATGGCCGCGGTGCGCACCTGCTCACGGGTCTGATCGGCGAGCAGCGCCATGATGGCGGCGGCCACCGCCCCGCAGCCCTGCAGGCCGCGGCCGATGATGATGTCCAGGATGCTGTCCGCCTGGGCCGCGACGGCGCTGCCGAGGAAGAACAGCAACAGGCCAGCGGTGATCACCGGCTTGCGGCCGATGCGATCCGACAGTTGTCCGAAGGGGATCTGCAGCACGGCCTGAGAGAGCCCGTAGATACCCAATGCCACGCCGACCAGGAAAGGAGTGGCGCCGGCCAGGTCTCCGGCATGCAGAGCGAGCACCGGCAGCACCATGAACAGGCCCAGCATTCGCGAAGCATAGAGCCCCGCCAGGCCACCGATGGCACGCCGCTCGGGGGCGGTCAGCAAACGAGAAACCATGGAAAATAGAGATCCCAAACGCATGAAAGGGGCGCAAAGCACGCCTTAGTTGACCCCGTATTCTACCGGCTTGGCCATGCCCAGGGAAAGGCAGTGCAGCGTAAAGCTGCCCGGCTTTGGCGCCGCACTCGCCAAGCCCGTATACTTGAGCTTTTGTGCTGCACGAGGTGGCAATGGACAAGATCCTGGTCAGGGGTGCCCGCACCCACAACCTCAAGCAAATCGACGTCGAGCTGCCCCGCGACAAGCTGATCGTCGTTACTGGCCTGTCCGGTTCGGGCAAGTCATCACTGGCCTTCGATACCCTCTATGCCGAGGGTCAGCGGCGCTATGTGGAGTCACTGTCCACCTACGCCCGCCAGTTCCTGTCGATGATGGAAAAGCCTGACGTCGACCACATCGAGGGGCTGTCACCGGCGATCTCCATCGAACAGAAATCCACCTCGCATAACCCACGCTCGACCGTCGGCACCATCACCGAGATCTACGACTACCTGCGCCTGCTGTTCGCCCGCGCCGGCACGCCGCGCTGTCCAGAACATGGAGAAGACCTGGAAGCCCAGACCATTTCCCAGATGGTCGATCAGGTGCTTGGCCTGCCTGACGGCAGCAAGCTGATGCTGCTGGCACCTGTCATCAAGGGCCGCAAGGGTGAACACCTGCAACTGCTCAGCGAGCTGCGTGCTCAGGGCTTCGTGCGGGCGATGATCGACGGCCAGGTGCTCGAGCTAGACGACCTGGCACCGCTGGAAAAGAACAAGAAGCACGATATCAGCGTGGTGGTGGACCGGGTGAAGGTTCGCGAAGGCCTGACCCAGCGCCTCGCAGAGTCCTTCGAGACCGCACTGGGGCTTGCTGACGGCGTAGCGATCGTTCACTTCATGGACGGCGAGCATGAGGATATCAACTTCTCGGCGCGCTTCGCCTGCCCGGTGTGTGGTTACTCGATCGCCGAGCTAGAGCCGCGCATGTTCTCCTTCAACAATCCCGCCGGCGCCTGCTCTACCTGTGATGGCCTCGGCGTCCAGCAGGTCTTCGATCCGGACAAGTTGATCAGCCATCCGGAACTGTCGTTGGCCGAAGGCGTGATCAAGGGCTGGGACAGGCGCAGCGTCTACTACTTCAGCCAGCTACAGGCCGTGGCCGCGCACTACCGTTTCGCCCTAGAGACCCCCTGGCAGGAACTGGCCCGACACGAGCGGGACATCATCCTCCATGGCAGCGGTCACGACGACGTTTCCTTCAGCTACGTCAACGATCGTGGCCGCCAGGTGACGCGCGAGCATCCCTTCGAGGGTGTGCTGCCCAATATGCAGCGCCGCTACCGGGAAACCGAATCGAGCATGGTCCGCGAGGAGCTGTCGCGCTACATTGCCGTCCAGCCCTGCCCCAGCTGCCACGGCTCGCGGCTGCGCAAGGAATCCCGCCACGTCTACATCGACGACCAGACCCTGCCACAGCTGGTGGGACTGCCGATCGGCGAGGCGATGAACTACTTCGAGTCGCTCGCCCTGCCGGGGCGCAAGGGCGAGATCGCGGTCAAGATCATCCACGAGATCCATGCGCGACTGGAGTTTCTGGTCAACGTCGGGCTGGACTACCTGAACCTGGAACGCAGCGCCGAGACTCTCTCCGGCGGCGAAGCCCAGCGCATTCGCCTGGCCAGTCAGATCGGTGCGGGCCTGGTCGGAGTGATGTACATCCTCGACGAGCCCTCGATCGGCCTGCATCAGCGCGACAACGACCGCCTGCTCAAGACCCTCGAGCGGCTGCGAGACCTGGGCAACACCGTGATAGTGGTCGAGCATGACGAAGATGCGATCCTCGCCGCCGACCATGTGCTGGATATCGGCCCCGGCGCCGGCGTCCATGGTGGCGAGATCGTCGCCCAGGGCACCCCACAGCAGATCAAGGACACGCCCGGCTCGCTGACCGGTCAGTATCTGTCCGGCACGCGACGTATCGAGGTGCCGCCCTGGCGCATCCCCGGCAACCCCGAGAAACAGCTCAGGCTCACCGGGGCCTCAGGCAATAACCTGCGCGACGTTACCCTGACGCTGCCGCTCGGTGTGTTGACCTGCGTCACCGGAGTGTCCGGCTCGGGCAAGTCGACGCTGATCAATGGCACCCTGATGCCGATCGCCGCCCGGGAGCTCAACAAGGCCACCACCCTGACCCCGGCGGCTCACACCGGCATCGAGGGCCTCGACCAGCTCGATAAGGTCATCGACATCGACCAGAGCCCGATCGGCCGCACCCCACGCTCCAACCCAGCCACCTATACCGGCATCTTCACGCCCATCCGCGAATTGTTCTCCGGCACCCAGGAGGCGCGTTCTCGGGGCTACAAGCCGGGACGTTTCAGCTTCAACGTCAAGGGTGGGCGCTGCGAGGCCTGTCAGGGCGAGGGCATGATCAAGGTGGAAATGCACTTCCTGCCAGACATCTACGTGCCCTGCGACGTCTGCAAGGGCAAGCGCTATAACCGCGAGACGCTGGAGATCCAGTACAAGGGCAAGAGCATCCACGAGGTGCTCGACATGACCGTCGAGGACGCGCTGGAATTCTTCAGCCCGGTACCTGCCATCGCCCGGCGCCTGCAAACGCTACTGGACGTGGGCCTGTCCTATATTCGCCTGGGCCAGAGCGCGACGACGCTTTCCGGCGGCGAAGCCCAGCGCATCAAGCTGGCACGCGAACTCGCCAAGCGCGACACCGGCAAGACGCTGTACATCCTCGACGAACCCACCACCGGCCTGCACTTCGAGGACATCCGCCAATTGCTGACGGTGCTGCACCGGCTGCGCGACCATGGCAACACCATCGTGGTCATCGAGCATAACCTCGATGTGATCAAGACCGCCGACTGGTTGATCGATCTCGGCCCCGAAGGTGGCTCAGGCGGCGGGCAGATCATCGCCGAAGGCACGCCTGAGCAGGTCGCGGCCAACGCCACCTCGCACACCGGCCACTTCCTCAAACCGTTGCTTGAGCGGCAAGCCACGAGCGCGGCGGAGGCCTAAGCCGGGCTCGTAGCTCGTAGCTCGTAGCTCGTAGCTCGTAGCTCGTAGCTCGTAGCTCGTAGCTCGTCTTCCAGCTTCCAGGCGCGAAGCGCCGCTCTTCCAGCTTCAAGCGCATAAAAAAACCGACTCCCGGAGGAGTCGGTTTTCTGTGTCGGATGACCGGTGCGAGGCAGCGCGAGGATCAATCCTCGGCGGCTTCCTCGACGACCGGACGATCGACCAGTTCGACGTAGGCCATGGGGGCGTTGTCGCCGGTGCGGAAACCGCACTTGAGGATACGGACGTAACCGCCCGGACGCTCGACGTAACGCGGACCCAGCTCATTGAAGAGCTTGCCGACCGCTTCTTTGGAGCGGGTGCGGCTGAAGGCCAGACGACGGTTGGCGACACTGTCCTGCTTGGACAAGGTGATCAGCGGCTCGACGTGACGACGCAGCTCCTTGGCCTTGGGCAGGGTTGTCTTGATCACTTCATGCTCGACCAGAGACACGCACATGTTCTTGAACATGGCCTGACGGTGCGAGCTGTTGCGATTTAATTGGCGACCACTCTTACGATGACGCATGGTTGTAATTCCTTACCAAACTGGGACTCGAGGCGACGCTCACGCGGATGCCTTGTCGTCCTTCAGGCTTGCCGGCGGCCAGTTTTCCAGCCGCATGCCAAGGGACAGACCGCGCGTAGCCAACACATCCTTGATTTCGTTCAAGGACTTCTTGCCGAGATTCGGGGTCTTCAACAGCTCCACCTCGGTGCGCTGAATCAGATCGCCGATGTAATAGATATTCTCGGCCTTGAGGCAGTTGGCACTGCGTACGGTCAACTCGAGATCGTCTACGGGGCGCAGCAGGATGGGATCGATCTGATCCTCTTCCTCCACCACTTCCTGTTCCTTGTCGGCTTCCAGGTCGACGAACGCAGCCAGCTGCTCTTGCAGGATGGTTGCGCTGCGACGGATCGCCTCTTCCGGATCCAGGGTGCCGTCGGTTTCCAGGTCGATGATCAGCTTGTCGAGGTCGGTACGTTGCTCGACACGCGCGGCATCCACGGAATAGGAAACACGACGCACAGGGCTGTAGGTCGCATCCAACTGCAGGCGACCGATGGCCCGGGACTCGTCCTCGGCACCATCGCGGGTATCCGCCGGCTCGTAGCCACGACCGCGGGCCACCTTTAGCTGCATTTTCAGCTCGGCGCCTTCGTTGACGTGTGCGATCACATGGTCGGGATTGACGATCTCGACATCATGGTCGACGGCAATATCGCCGGCCGTGACGAGGCAAGGACCCTGCTTGTTCAGCGTGAGCGTTGCTTCGTCGCGGCTGTGCATTTTGATTGCCACGTCTTTGAGGTTCAGGAGCATCTCGATGACGTCTTCCTGGACCCCTTCGATCGCACTGTACTCGTGATCGACTCCTGCGATTTCGACTTCCACCACGGCGCAGCCGGGCATGGAAGACAGCAGAATACGACGCAGAGCATTCCCCAGGGTGTGACCGAAACCGCGCTCGAACGGCTCGAGCACGATCTTCGCGTGGTGCGCGCTGATCTCTTCGACCTTGATATCGCGAGGACGGAGAAACTCTGTCACTGAACGCTGCATATGAACACCTTTCAGGCTGCCAAACGGATACTCGGTACTCGACCGGGCCACCTCGGTGACCCGGCGCCGCTAAGCGGATTACTTCGAGTACAGCTCGACGATCAGGTTTTCGTTGATGTCGGCAGACAGGTCGCCGCGTTCAGGCAGAGCCTTGAAAGTGCCTTCCATCTTCTTGGAGTCGACGTCGACCCAGGACACATCACCACGGTTAGCGGCGATGGACAGCGCATTCTGGATGCGCGCCTGGTTCTTGGCCTTCTCGCGAATGCTGACCACGTCACCCGGCTTGACCTTGTAGGACGCCACGTTGACGGTGCGGCCATTCACGGCGAGGGCCTTGTGACTGACCAGCTGACGCGCTTCAGAGCGAGTCGAGCCGAAGCCCATACGGTAGACGACGTTGTCCAGTCGGGTTTCGAGAAGCTGCAGCAACACTTCACCGGTCGCGCCCTTAACACGGGCCGCTTCCTTGTAGTAGTTGCGGAACTGCTTCTCGAGTACGCCATACATGCGACGTACTTTCTGCTTCTCACGAAGCTGCAAGCCGTAGTCGGAAAGACGCTGACGGCGCTGGCCGTGTACACCCGGAATCTGCTCGGATTTACACTTCTTCTCGAAGGGAGTCACACCACTCTTCAGAAAGAGGTCGGTGCCTTCACGACGAGACAGTTTACACTTCGGTCCAATATAACGAGCCATGAGTCTGTCTCCTTAAACGCGGCGTTTCTTCGGCGGACGGCAGCCGTTGTGGGGAACGGGCGTCGCGTCGGTGATGCTTTGCACGCGGAAACCGGCGGCATTGAGTGCACGCACGGCGGACTCACGACCAGGTCCAGGACCTTTGACCAGCACGTCGACGTTTTTCACACCATACTCGGCTGCAGCAGTCGCTGCACGTTCACTTGCCACTTGAGCAGCGAACGGGGTGCTCTTGCGAGAACCACGAAAACCCGAACCACCGGCTGTCGCCCATGACAGAGCGTTGCCCTGGCGGTCTGTGATCGTCACGATAGTGTTGTTAAAAGAGGCGTGGATATGCGCAACGGCATCCACCACCTGCTTTTTAACCTTTTTGCGATTACTACGCGGGTTAGCCATGTTGATGTTTCTTCCTGTCTTAACGCCAGAACATGCGTATTATTTGCGAATCGGCTTACGCGGGCCCTTGCGGGTACGCGCATTGGTCTTGGTACGCTGACCACGCAGCGGAAGACCACGACGATGACGCAGACCACGATAGCAACCCAGATCCATGAGACGCTTGATATTAAGCGTCGTATCACGGCGAAGGTCGCCTTCTACGGTGTACTTGCCGACCTCGGTACGCAGGCTGTCGACTTCATCAGAAGACAGTTCCTGAACCTTGGCGGTCGGCGCGATACCGGCAGCTGCACAGATATCCACTGCGCGAGTACGGCCGATCCCGAAGATATAGGTCAGCGAGATCGCCGCATGCTTGTTGTCCGGGATATTGACGCCTGCAATACGGGCCATCAGCTTACTCCGAAATTTGAGCGGCTTGCTCGTTTAATCATCTACAAAAGGCGCAACAGCATACCCCTTTACCCAGCGAAGGGCAAGGGGCATGCCGGCACCCGGTTGAGTACAGCCGCCAGGTTAACCCTGGCGCTGCTTGTGCCGAGGCTCCGTGCAGATGACGCGGACGGCGCCATTGCGACGGATAATCTTGCAGTTACGGCACATCTTCTTCACGGAAGCTCGAACTTTCATCGTTCTCTCCAAATCGCGTGCGGCGCGCTTAGCGCATGCCGCCGCTACCGTAGCCTTTCAGGTTGGACTTCTTCATCACCGAGTCGTACTGGCTCGACATCAAGTGCGACTGTACCTGCGACATGAAATCCATGATGACAACCACCACGATCAGCAACGACGTCCCGCCAAAGAAGAAGGGAACGTTCCAGGCCACGATCAGGAATTGGGGCATCAAGGATACGGCGGTGATGTACAGGGCACCAAACAAAGTCAGACGCGTCATGACCTTGTCGACATAGCGAGCGGTCTGCTCACCAGGACGAATGCCCGGCAGGAAGGCCCCTGACTTCTTGAGGTTGTCAGCGACATCCTTGGGGTTGAAGACCAGCGCTGTGTAAAAGAAGCAGAAGAATACCACCGCGAGCGCGAAAAGCAAGATGTACAGCGGTTGACCCGGCCCGAGAGCCAAGGACGCCTGTTGCAACCAGTCCAACCCCTCACCGGAGCTGACCCACTGTCCGAGCGATGCAGGGAACAGCAGAATGCTGGACGCAAAGATCGCCGGGATGACCCCTGCCATGTTGACCTTGAGCGGCAGGTAGCTGCTCTGGCCCGCATACATCTTGTTGCCCACCTGGCGGCGCGGATAGTTCACCGTAATGCGGCGTTGGCCACGCTCGATGAACACCACGAAAGCCACCGTGGCGATGCCGAGGATCGTCAGTGCCAGCAAGGGCAGCACGTTCCAGGCACCGTCGTTGCGAGCCAGCTCGAAAGACTGGCCCACCGCGCCCGGCAGACCCGCGACGATCCCCGAGAAGATCAGCAGCGAAATACCGTTGCCGATGCCCTTCTCGGTGATCTGCTCACCCAGCCACATCATGAACACCGCGCCAGCCACGAAGGTAACCACGGCGGTGAAATAGAAGCTGAAGTCAGCGGTGTAGGCAATCCCTTGTCCTGCCAGACCGACGGACATACCGACAGCCTGGACGAAGGCCAGGATCACCGTACCGTAGCGGGTATATTGGCTGATCTTGCGGCGGCCGGCCTCGCCTTCCTTCTTCAACTGTTCCAGTTGAGGCGAGACCGCCGACAGGAGCTGCATGATAATCGACGCCGAGATATAGGGCATGATGCCCAGGGCGAAGATACTCATACGCTCCAGCGCACCGCCCGAGAACATGTTGAACATGCCAAGGATGGTGCCCTGCTGCTCCCTGAACAAGGCAGCAAGCTGGTCAGGATTGATACCGGGTACGGGAATGTGAGCACCGATTCGGTACACCACAATGGCGAGGAGCACAAAGCGCAAACGCGCCCAGAGTTCACTCAGACCGCTGCCCATCGCCGGCATGTTTCCTGACTTAGCCATTTAGTCCTCTACCTTGCCGCCAGCGGCTTCGATCGCGGCCCGGGCACCCTTGGTGACCTTGAGACCGCGGACGGTAACCGCTTTGTTCAGTTCGCCAGAGAGGAGCACCTTCGCGTAACGCGTGGCGTCCTTGAGCACGTTGGCTTTCTTCAGCGCTTCCAGGTCGACGACATCGCCGTCTACCTTGGCAAGCTCGGCCAGACGAACTTCTTCGCTGACCAGAGACTTCGCTGACGTGAAACCAAACTTCGGCAGACGACGCTGCAGCGGCATCTGACCGCCTTCGAAGCCGGGCTTCACGGAGCCGCCGGTACGTGACTTCTGGCCTTTATGACCACGGCCACCGGTCTTGCCCAGACCGGAGCCGATGCCACGACCGACACGCTTTTCAGCGTGCTTGGAACCCGGTGCCGGGCTCAGGCTATTGAGTTTCATGGATTACTCTCCCTCTACACGCACAAGGTAATTCACCTTGTGGATCATGCCGCGCACGGCAGGGGTGTCTTCCAGCTCGACCGTATGACCGATGCGGCGCAGGCCAAGACCATTGATGGTGGCCTTGTGCTTGCCCAACACGCCGATGGTGCTGCGGATCTGGGTAACCTTGATCGTTGCTGCCATGGTGTCTTACCCCGTGATCGCTTCGACAGACAGGCCACGCTTGGCGGCGATGTCTTCCGGAGACTGCATAGCGGCGAGACCGTTAATGGTCGCACGCACCACGTTCACCGGATTGGTGGAACCGTAGCACTTGGCCAGGACGTCGTGGACGCCAGCCAGTTCGAGCACGGAGCGCATAGCGCCGCCAGCGATGATCCCGGTACCTTCAGAGGCCGGCTGCATGTACACCTTGGAGGCACCGTGACGGGCCTTGATCGGGTACTGCAGCGTGTGACCGCTGAGGCTCACCTTGATCATGTTGCGACGCGCCTGGTCCATGGCCTTCTGGATCGCGACCGGCACTTCACGTGCCTTGCCGCGGCCAAAACCGACACGACCACTGCCATCGCCGACGACAGTCAGAGCGGTGAAACCGAAGATACGGCCACCCTTGACCACCTTGGCGACACGGTTGACCTGCACCAACTTCTCTTGCAGATCGCCGCTGTTCTGTTCGTTCTTCGCCATCGTAAAACCCTTTAGAATTCCAGGCCGCCTTCACGAGCGGCGTCGGCCAGGGCCTTGACTCGACCGTGGTACCGGAAACCGGCACGATCGAAGGCAACCTGAGTGATGCCTGCTTCCTTAGCGCGTTCAGCAATCAGCGCGCCCACCTTGGCGGCGGCGTCTGCGTTACCGGTCGCACCCTCACGAAGCGCCTTGTCCAGCGTGGAAGCGCTGGCCAGGACCTTGCCACCATCCGGCGAGATGATCTGCGCGTAGATGTGGCGTGGGGTACGGTTGACGCTCAGGCGATACACGCCCAGCTCGCGGATCTTGGCGCGAGCGCGGCGGGCACGACGGAGACGAGATTCTTTCTTCGCGTTCATAACCCTGCCTTACTTCTTCTTGGCTTCTTTACGACGGATCTGCTCGTCGCCGTACCGGATACCCTTGCCCTTATAGGGCTCAGGCGGACGGAAGGCGCGGATTTCCGCGGCGACCTGGCCGAGACGCTGCTTATCGGCGCTTTTCAGCACGATGGTGGTGTTCTTGGGCGTTTCCGCCACAACACCTTCCGGCAGCGTGTATTCGACCGGGTGTGAGAAGCCCAGTGTCAGGTTGAGCGTCTTGCCACTTGCCTGGGCACGATAGCCGACGCCATTGATCTCGAGGGACTTGGTGAAGCCCTCGGTGACACCGGAAACCATGTTCTGGACCAGTGCACGGGTGGTTCCAGCCATCGCCCAGCTCTTGGCAGACTCGGTCGGAGCGAAGGTCAGTTGACCTTCTTCCTGACCGATCACGACCTGGTCGTGAACGGTCATCGCGAGTTCGCCCTGACCGCCCTTGACGGTCAGTTGATTGCCGTCGAGTTTGATCTCGACGCCGCTCGGCAATTTAACCGGATATTTGGCTACGCGGGACATTCCAAACTCCTAGAATACGGTGCAGAGGACTTCACCACCAACACCAGCATGACGGGCCGCACGATCGGTCATCACGCCATTCGAGGTGGAAACGATCGCGATGCCCAGGCCGTCGGCAACCTTCGGCAGCTCGGCCTTGCCCTTGTACGAGCGCAGCGACGGCTTTGACACCCGCTGGATATGCTCGATGACGGCTTTGCCCTCGAAGTACTTGAGGGTAACGGCCAATTCAGGCTTGGTGCCTTCAGCGACGCTGTAGTCGTTGATAAAGCCTTCTTCTTTCAGTACGCGGGCCACCTCGACCTTCAGCTTCGAAGACGGCATGGTAACCGTCTCCTTGGTGGCCATCTGCGCATTACGGATACGAGTAAACATATCCGCCAGCGTATCTTGCATGCTCATTACGTTGCGCTCCTGATAATTCTGCGTGGCGTTACCAGCTGGACTTCTTCAGTCCAGGGACATCGCCACGCATGGCGGCTTCACGCAGCTTGTTACGGCCCAAGCCAAACTTGTTGTAGTAGCCGTGCGGACGACCAGTGATGCGGCAGCGGTTACGCTTACGCACCGGGCTGGAGTCGCGCGGCAACTGCTGCAGCTTGAGCTGCGCGTCGAAGCGCTCTTCGTCAGAAGCGTTCACGTCATAGATGATGGCCTTGAGCTCTGCGCGCTTGGCAGCATACTTAGCTACCAGCTGTGCACGCTTTTGCTCGCGCCCTACCATGCTTTTCTTTGCCATGATCCCACCCTTATTTCTTGAACGGGAAGTTCAGCGCACGCAGCAGCGCACGGCCTTCTTCATCGGTGTTGGCAGTCGTGGTGATAGTGACATCCAGACCACGGATCCGGTCGATCTTATCATATTCGATCTCCGGGAAGATGATCTGCTCACGCACCCCCATCGAATAGTTGCCACGGCCGTCGAAGGACTTCGGGTTGAGACCACGGAAGTCACGAACGCGGGGGATCGCGATGTTCACCAGGCGATCCAGGAAGTCCCACATGCGCTCGGCGCGCAGTGTGACTTTGATCCCGATCGGCCAACCTTCACGCACTTTGAAGCCCGCGATGGACTTGCGTGCCTTGGTCACCATCGGCTTCTGACCGGAGAGTTTCTCCAGGTCGCCGATGGCATTGTCGATCAGCTTCTTGTCGCTGGTCGCTTCGCCGATGCCCATGTTCAGGGTCACTTTCGTGATCCTGGGCACCTGCATCACGTTGGCGTAGCTAAACTGCTCTTTGAGTTGAGCTGCCACCTCGTTTTGATAACGTTCTTTCAAGTTCGCCATTTTGCTACCCGACTCACGTTAGGCGTCGATCTGCGTCTGCGTCGACTTGTAGATACGTACCTTGGTACCGTCTTCTTTCACCTGGAAGCCGACTCGATCCGCTTTGCCGGTCTCCTGATTGAAGATGGCCACGTTGGACGCGTGAATCGGAGCTTCGCGCTCGACGATACCGCCTTGATTGCCTGCCATGGGATTGGGCTTGGTGTGACGCTTGATCATGTTCACACCTGCCACCACGTAGCGATCGTCCTGGAGGACGCGCTTGATGGTGCCACGCTTGCCCTTATCCTTGCCGGCAATGACGATCACTTCATCGTCACGTTTGATTTTTTGCATATCCGCCTCGCTCCTTACAGCACTTCAGGCGCCAAGGAAATGATCTTCATGAACTTTTCGGTACGGAGTTCACGAGTGACCGGCCCAAAAATACGGGTACCGATCGGCTGCTCGTTGGTGTTGTTCAACAGAACCGCCGCATTTCCATCGAAGCGGATCAGCGAACCGTCGTTACGACGGACGCCACTACGAGTGCGAACCACGACCGCCTTCATGACTTGGCCTTTCTTGACCTTGCCACGCGGAATGGCTTCTTTAACTGTTACTTTGATGATATCGCCTACGCGAGCATAGCGACGGTGAGAACCGCCCAGCACCTTGATGCACTGCACCCGGCGCGCCCCGCTGTTGTCGGCGACATCCAGCATTGACTGCGTCTGAATCATCGGTTTTCTCCAAACCTAATCTGACTGCACTGGTTTCGAGCGCGGGGCGTTAACCCTTGGCCTGCTCGACCACTTCGACCAGCGTCCAGGCTTTCTTTTTGGACAGGGGACGCGATTCCTCGATGGAAACCGTGTCACCGGCCTTCGCCTGGTTCTGCGCGTCATGGGCGTGCAGCTTGGTGGAGCGCTTCACGTATTTGCCGTAGATCGGATGGCGCTCACGGCGCTCGATCATCACGACGATAGATTTGTCCATCTTGTCACTCACCACTTTACCGGTGAGCGTCCGGACTTTCTTTTCTTCGGACATCTCAGTCACCTGCCTTCTCGTTGAGCACAGTCTTCACGCGGGCGATATCCCGACGAACCTGCTTGAGCAGATGGGTCTGGCTCAGCTGGCCAGTGGCCTTCTGCATGCGCAGGTTGAACTGCTCGCGGAGGAGTTCGAAGAGCTGCGCCTGCAGGTCTTCTACTGACTTTTCACGAATTTCCTGGGCTTTCATCACATCACCGTCCGTTTCACAAAGGTGGTGGAGACCGGAAACTTCTGAGCGGCCAGGCCGAAGGCCTCACGAGCCAGCTCTTCAGAAACGCCTTCAATCTCGTAGAGGACACGGCCGGGCTGGATCTGTGCGACCCAGTACTCGACGGAGCCCTTGCCCTTACCCATACGGACTTCAAGGGGCTTCTTGGAGATCGGCTTGTCCGGGAAGACCCGGATCCAGATCTTACCGCCACGCTTTACGTGACGAGTGATGGCACGACGCCCAGCTTCGATCTGACGCGCGGTAACGCGGCCACGACCGGTAGCCTTCAGGCCATATTCGCCGAAACTAATCTTGCTTCCGCGATGTGCAAGGCCGCGGTTGCGACCCTTCTGCACTTTGCGGAACTTCAAACGCTTAGGTTGTAACATCGATCCGCTCTCCCCTTACCTGGAACCTTTCTTCTTGGAGGGCGCACTCTGAGGCTGCTTAGCCTTGGCGCGGACCTCTTCGATGCCCCCGAGGATTTCACCCTTGAAGACCCAGACCTTGACGCCGATGACGCCGTAGGTGGTGTGAGCTTCGTAGGTGGCGTAATCGATGTCGGCACGCAGCGTATGAAGCGGCACACGGCCTTCGCGGTACCATTCGGTACGTGCGATTTCCGCACCACCAAGACGACCAGAGAGCTGGATCTTGATGCCGCCGGCGCCCAGGCGCATGGCGTTCTGGACGGCGCGCTTCATGGCACGACGGAACATGACACGACGCTCGAGCTGGCCGCAGACGTTCTGGGCAACGAGCTTGGCATCGAGTTCCGGCTTGCGCACTTCTTCGATGTTGACGTGAACCGGCACGCCCATCATCTGGGTGACGTCGCGACGCAGACGGTCGACGTCCTCACCCTTCTTGCCAATCACGATGCCCGGACGGGCAGTGTGAATGGTGATACGAGCATTGTTGGCCGGGCGCTCGATGTGGATGCGACTCACGGACGCATTCTGCAGACGCTCCTCGATGAAGCGACGCACTTCGAGATCGTTATTCAGCTTGTCGGCATAGGTACCGCGCTCGGCGTACCAGACCGACGTGTGGTCTTTGACGATACCCAGCCGAATGCCTGTCGGATTTACTTTCTGACCCATCTGGTCGACTCCTACTTCTCGGCTACCATAACGGTGATGTGGCAGGTGCGCTTCAAGATACGATCCGCACGGCCCTTGGCGCGCGGCTGGATGCGCTTGAGCGTCATGCCCTCATCGACGCAAATGGTCGAGACACGCAGCTCGTCGATGTCCATGCCGTTGTTTTCTTCCGCATTCGCGATGGCGGACTGCAGCACTTTCTTAACCAGCTTGGCAGCCTTCTTCGGTGAGAAGGTCAGCAGGTCGAGTGCCTCGGCGACAGGTTTACCGCGCACCTGGTCAGCCACCAAACGGGCCTTCTGGGCGGATAAACGAGCGCCACGCAGCTTAGCTGTGACTTCCATCTCTCAATCCTCTTTGGCTTACCGTTTGGCTTTCTTGTCCGCCGCATGACCGCGATAGGTGCGGGTAGCAGCGAATTCGCCCAGCTTGTGGCCAACCATTTCCTCGGAGACGTGCACCGGGACATGTTGACGCCCGTTATGGACCGCAATGGTGAGCCCGACCATATTCGGCAGGATCATGGAACGACGCGACCAGGTCTTGATCGGTTTGCGGTCGTTCTTCTCCACTGCAGTCTCAACCTTCTTCAGCAGATGAAGGTCAATAAAAGGACCTTTCTTCAGTGAACGTGGCACAGCCGTTACCTCTTAATGTCTTGGCAATTTCGATCAGCTACGGGCCTTGCGGCGACGTACGATCAGCTTGTCGGTGCGCTTGTTCTTGCGAGTCTTGTAACCCTTGGTGGGGACGCCCCACGGGGTGACCGGGTTACGACCACCGCTGGTGCGGCCTTCACCGCCACCGTGCGGGTGATCCACCGGGTTCATCGCAACACCGCGAACTGTCGGGCGAACGCCACGCCAGCGCTTGGCACCGGCCTTGCCCAATTGACGGAGGCTGTGCTCAGAGTTGCTCACTTCGCCCAGGGTCGCGCGGCACTCGGCCAGAATCTTGCGCATTTCGCCGGAGCGAAGACGCACAGTGGCGTAGTTGCCTTCACGCGCCACGAGCTGGGCGCTGGTGCCGGCACTGCGTGCGATCTGAGCGCCCTTGCCGGGCTTCAGCTCGATGCAATGCACGGTGGAACCCACCGGAATGTTGCGCAGCGGAAGGGTGTTGCCCTTCTTGATCGCGGCGTTGACACCGGACTCGACGCGGTCGCCAGCTTTCACACCCTTGGGGGCGATGATGTAGCGACGCTCGCCATCCAGATACTTCAACAGCGCGATATGAGCGCTACGGTTCGGATCATATTCCAGGCGCTCGACGATGGCCGGAATGCCATCCTTGATGCGCTTGAAGTCGATCTGACGGTAGTGCTGACGGTGCCCACCACCCACGTGACGTGTGGTGATACGACCGTTGTTGTTACGCCCACCCGAGTGCGACTGCTTTTCCAGCAGCGGCGCGTACGGCCGACCCTTGTACAGATCGTCACCGACGATCTTGACGAGGTGGCGACGACCGGCGGATGTGGGTTTGGTCTTGACGATTGCCATTATCCGTACTCCTGCCCTTATTCGGCGCCAGAGAAGTCTTCAAGGGTCTCACCCGCGGCGAGGGTTACATACGCCTTGCGGTAACCCTTGCGCTGGCCCAAGCCATTGGCGGTGCGCTTGGTCTTGCCCTTGATGTTCAGGACCTGTACGCGGTCAACCTTCTTACCGAACAGCGCCTGTACGGCCTGTTTGATTTCCGGCTTGGTCGCGTCAGAGGCCACCTTGAACACGTACTGGTTGTTCTCGGCGGCGGAGGCGGCCTTCTCGGTCATGTGCGGACCAAGCAGAACCTTGAATACGCGTTCCTGGTTCATGCCAGCTTCTCCTCGAATTTGCGCAGGGCGGAGACGGTGACCAGCACCTTGTCGAAGGCGACCAGGCTCACCGGATCGGCAGCAGCGACGTCCACCACATCCACGTGCGGGATGTTGCGAGCGGCCAGATAAAGGTTCTCGTCAACTTCTTCGGTGACGATCAGTGCCTTTTCCAGGTCCAGCTCTTTGAGCTTGGCGGTCAGCTGCTTGGTCTTGGGTGCGTCGACGGAAATCTCCTCGACGACGACCAGACGCTCCTGGCGGACCAGCTCGGATAGAATCGAGCGGATCGCGGCCCGGTACATCTTGCGGTTGACCTTCTGGGTGTAGTCTTGCGGGCTAGCCGCAAAGGTCACACCGCCGGCACGCCAGATCGGCGAACGGATGGTACCGGCGCGAGCACGACCGGTGCCCTTCTGGCGCCACGGCTTCTTGCCGCCACCACGCACATCGGCACGATTCTTCTGGGCGCGAGTCCCCTGACGACCGCCTGCCAGATAGGCAGTAACGACCTGATGGACCAGCGCTTCGTTGAATTCTTTGCCAAAGGTTGCGTCGGACACTTCAACCGTGCCGGCACTAGCACCTGAAAGATTCAGATTCATTGGATCAAACCCCCTTAGCGAGCTTTCACGGCACTGCGAACAACAACGTCGCTGCCCGGTGCACCCGGTACGGCGCCCTTGATCAGCAGCAGATTGCGTTCAGCGTCGACGCGCACGACTTCCAGGCTTTGCACGGTGCAGCGGACATTGCCCATCTGACCGGCCATTTTCTTGCCTTTGAAGACGCGGCCCGGGGTTTGACACATACCGATGGAACCCGGGGCGCGGTGCGCCAGAGAGTTACCATGGCTGTTGTCTTGGGTACGGAAGTTCCAGCGCTTAACGGCGCCCTGGAAACCCTTACCCTTGGAGGTACCGGTCACATCAATCTTCTGACCAGCTTCAAAGAGGGATACGGTGAGCTCGCCACCCACTTCCGGAGCTTCGTCGCCTTCGGCCAGGCGGAACTCCATCAGCGAACGGCCGGCCTCGGTACCTGCCTTGGCAAACTGTCCAGCTTGCGCTTTGGTCAGGTGCTTGGCCTTGCGTGAGCCAGAGGTAACCTGCACGGCGCTGTAGCCGTCGACGTCGACGGTCTTAACGCGCGTGATGCGGTTAGGCTCAACTTCGATAACGGTTACGGGCACGGATGCGCCATCTTCGGTAAAGACACGGGTCATCCCGGCCTTTTTACCGACTAAACCGATAGTCATGTTCAGTCTCCTATAGTGTACGGGGCTATCACCCGCTATGGCTGCCCTTTCCAGAGCATTCCACTAGCACATTGTGTGACGCCATCTCGGCGTGACGGCGGCTGCTCCTGACTATTGCAAGGGGAGCGGCGACCGTAAGTGTCTAGTGTGGTCTCAGTCGAGTTTGATCTGAACGTCCACGCCAGCGGCGAGGTCGAGCTTCATCAATGCATCAACGGTCTTTTCAGTGGGTTCGACGATGTCGAGCACACGCTTATGAGTGCGAATCTCATACTGGTCGCGCGCGTCCTTGTTGACGTGCGGAGAAACCAGGATGGTGTAGCGCTCACGATTGGTCGGCAGCGGGATCGGACCGTGCACCTGAGCACCGGTACGCTTGGCGGTCTCAACAATCTCCGCGGCGGACTGGTCAATCAGGCGATGATCGAACGCCTTCAACCGAATGCGAATCTTCTGGTTCTGCATTTGCCCTAAACTCCAATGGATGTCGACGGCGCGAGCCGTCTACCCACGCATTCAAAGGATGCGCATTATAGGCATGGAGCCTCGCAGAGTCAAACCCTGCGAGACAACATGCGCAGAAAGGGGGCTCCCGCAGGAGCCCCCTTCGATCATCGGGTGAGCCTAAGGCTTACTGGACGATCTTGGCGACAACACCGGCGCCAACGGTACGGCCGCCTTCGCGAACCGCAAAGCGCAGGCCGTCTTCCATGGCGATCGGGGCGATCAGGGTAACGGTCATTTTGACGTTATCACCCGGCATCACCATCTCAACGCCTTCCGGCAGCTCACAGGTACCAGTCACGTCGGTGGTACGGAAGTAGAACTGCGGACGGTAGCCCTTGAAGAACGGCGTGTGACGACCACCCTCGTCCTTGGACAGCACATAGACTTCGGCTTCGAAGACGGTGTGCGGCGTGATGGTGCCCGGCTTGGCCAGAACCTGGCCACGCTCGACGTCGTCACGCTTGGTGCCACGCAGCAGGGCGCCGACGTTCTCGCCAGCACGACCTTCGTCGAGCAGCTTGCGGAACATCTCGACACCGGTGACGGTGGTCTTGACGGTGTCTTTCAGGCCGACGATTTCGACTTCTTCGCCTGCCTTGACCACACCGCGCTCGACACGACCAGTCACAACGGTACCGCGACCAGAGATGGAGAACACGTCCTCGATCGGCATCAGGAACGGCTGATCGATAGCGCGCTCCGGCTCCGGGATGTACGCGTCCAGGGCCTTGATCAGGTTGGCAACGGCGGTAGTACCCATGCCGTTGTCGTCCTTGCCTTCCAGGGCCATCAGCGCAGAGCCGATGATGATCGGGGTGTCGTCACCCGGGAAGTCGTACTCGCTGAGGAGTTCGCGGACTTCCATTTCGACCAGCTCGAGCAGCTCTTCGTCGTCGACCATGTCGGCCTTGTTCAGGAACACGACGATGAACGGCACGCCGACCTGACGCGACAGCAGGATGTGCTCGCGAGTCTGCGGCATGGGGCCGTCGGCAGCGCTGCAGACCAGGATAGCGCCGTCCATCTGGGCAGCACCGGTGATCATGTTCTTGACGTAGTCGGCGTGACCCGGGCAGTCGACGTGAGCGTAGTGACGCTCTTCGGACTGGTATTCCACGTGAGCGGTGGAGATGGTGATACCGCGCTCACGCTCTTCCGGGGCGTTGTCGATGGAGTCGAACGCACGAGCGTCGCCACCGAAGACTTCTGCAGATACGCGGGTCAGAGCCGCGGTCAGCGTGGTCTTGCCGTGGTCAACGTGACCGATGGTGCCGACGTTGATATGCGGTTTGGAACGTTCGAATTTTTCCTTAGCCACTGCTATAACCTCTTTACGTTAGCTAACGGTTAACCGTTCTGGTTGATGACGGCTTCCACGATGCTGGAGGGCGCCTCGTCGTACTTCGCAAACTCCATGGAGTAGCTTGCACGGCCCTGGGTCTGAGAACGCAGATCGGTTGCATAACCGAACATCTCAGCCAGCGGCACCATTGCGCGGATGGTCTTCCCTGAGGAAGTGTCATCCATGCCCTGCACCAGACCGCGACGACGGTTAAGATCGCCCATGACGTCACCCATAAACTCCTCGGGGGTCACGACTTCGACCTTCATCATCGGCTCCAGCAGCACGGCCTTGGCCTTTTTGGCACCTTCTTTGATCGCCATGGAAGAAGCGATCTTGAACGCGGTCTCGTTAGAGTCCACGTCGTGATAGGAACCATCGTACAGCGTGACCTTGACGTCGATCATCGGGTAACCCGCGATGACACCGTTCTGCAGCTGTTCATAGGCCCCTTTCTCGACAGCAGGCACGTATTCCTTCGGAACCACGCCGCCGACGATCTCGGACGAAAACTTGAAGTGCATCTCCTCGTCGTCGCCCTTGTCTTCTGCGGTCAGCGGTTCGATGCGCAGGTACACATGACCGAACTGACCGCGACCGCCAGACTGACGAACGAACTTGCCTTCCTGTTCGACGCTGTGGCGGATGGTCTCGCGATAGGCGACCTGCGGCTTGCCGATGTTGGCATCGACCTTGAACTCGCGACGCATGCGGTCAACGATGATATCGAGGTGCAGCTCGCCCATGCCGGAGATGATGGTCTGGCCGGTTTCCTCGTCAGTCTTGACCTGGAAGGACGGATCCTCCTGAGCCAGCTTGCCGAGGGCCACACCCATCTTCTCTTGGTCGGCCTTGGATTTCGGCTCCACGGCCACCGAGATCACCGGATCCGGGAACTCCATGCGCTCGAGCACGATCTTGTCGGTCAGGTCGCACAGGGTATCACCGGTGGTGACGTCCTTGAGGCCGATACAGGCGGCGATATCGCCGGCCAGCACTTCCTTGATCTCTTCGCGAGAGTTGGAGTGCATCTGCACGATACGGCCGACACGCTCCTTCTTGCTCTTAACAGAGTTGAAGACGCTGTCGCCAGACTTCAAGACCCCGGAATACACACGGATGAAGGTCAGGGTACCAACGAACGGGTCGGTGGCGATCTTGAAAGCCAGCGCGGAGAAGGGCGCACTATCATCGGCCTCACGGGTCGCGATGGTGCCATCCTTGTCGTCCAGCTCGCCCTCGATGGCCTTGACCTCGGTGGGTGACGGCATGTACTCGATGACGCCATCCAGCACGGCCTGCACGCCCTTGTTCTTGAACGCGGAGCCGCAGGTCACCAGGACGATCTCGTTGTCGAGGGTACGACGACGCAAGCCGGCCTTGATTTCCTCGGTGGAGAGCTCGCCCTCCTCGAGGTACTTCATCATCAGCTCTTCAGACGCTTCGGCGGCCGCCTCGACCATCTCTTCGCGATACTTCTCGGCGGTTTCCTGAAGCTCTGCCGGGATATCAACCAGGTCATAGTTCATACCATGGTTGTCTTCGTCCCACAGAATCGCCTTCATCTGGATCAGATCGACGACACCCTTGAACTCGTCCTCGGCGCCCCAGTTGATCTGGATCGGCACCGCATTGGCGTTCAGGCGGGTCTTCAACTGGTCGAGGACCATGAAGAAGTCAGCGCCGGCACGGTCCATCTTGTTGACGAAGACCATGCGCGGCACTTCGTACTTGTTGGCCTGGCGCCAGACGGTTTCGGTCTGCGGCTGCACACCGGAACTGCCACACAGCACGACGACCGCGCCATCGAGCACACGCAGGGAACGCTCGACTTCGATGGTGAAGTCAACGTGCCCCGGGGTGTCGATGATGTTGATGCGGTGCTCATCGAACTGCTTGTTCATGCCCTGCCAGAAGCAGGTGGTCGCCGCGGAGGTGATGGTGATACCACGCTCCTGCTCCTGCTGCATCCAGTCCATGGTGGCGGCGCCATCATGGACCTCACCAACCTTGTGGGACAGGCCGGTGTAGAACAGGACACGCTCGGTAGTGGTGGTCTTCCCGGCGTCGACGTGGGCAACGATACCGATATTACGGTAGCGCTTAAGCGGTGTCTTACGTGCCACGATGGAATTCCCCGTTGGTTGGAGGCGCCCAGACATATGAGCGCCTCAAGTTGCGAAGCCTGCTTAGAAGCGGTAGTGCGAGAAGGCCTTGTTGGCCTCCGCCATGCGGTGCACGTCTTCGCGCTTCTTCACAGCGGCGCCCTTGCCTTCAGCGGCATCGAGCATCTCACCG
Organism: Onishia taeanensis; assembly: GCF_013349955.1. Classification (GTDB taxonomy): domain Bacteria; phylum Pseudomonadota; class Gammaproteobacteria; order Pseudomonadales; family Halomonadaceae; genus Onishia; species Onishia taeanensis_B. The sequence continues at coordinate 112,889 of NZ_JABVXC010000012.1, forward strand.
GCCAAACGCTGCACCATGGTCTTTTCACCACGGTTACGGGCAGCATCGGCCAGCCAGCGCATGGCCAGCGCCTGACGACGCGAGGGACGCACTTCCACGGGCACCTGGTAGGTAGCACCACCGACACGACGAGATTTTACCTCGACCATGGGCTGAATGGTTTCCAGCGCCTTGTCGAAGATCTCCAGCGGGTCATCATTGTTGCGCTCGGACACGCGGTCCAGGGCGCCATAGACGATACGTTCAGCTACAGACTTTTTGCCGCTGATCATGAGGTGGTTCATGAACTTTGCCAGGCGCTCGCTTCCGAACTTCGGATCCGGGAGGATTTCGCGCTTCGCAGCAACTCTTCTTCTAGGCATGATAAGCCCTCAAAACTAAGGGGTCCTTCAGGTAAACCCGAGACTGATACAGGACTTGCCTGCAACGCTCGACCTTACTCTTATCAGACCGATGCAATATGGTATGGCGGTTCCGGCGGCGTACGAGTCGCTTAGGACTTCGGACGCTTGGTGCCGTACTTGGAACGGCCCTGCTTACGGTTCTGGACACCGGAGGTGTCGAGAGCGCCGCGAACGGTGTGATAACGCACACCCGGCAAGTCCTTCACTCGGCCGCCGCGAATCAGCACGACAGAGTGTTCCTGCAGGTTGTGACCTTCACCACCGATGTAGGAAGACACTTCATACCCATTAGTCAGACGAACGCGGCACACCTTACGCAGTGCGGAGTTCGGCTTCTTCGGGGTAGTGGTGTAAACGCGGGTGCAAACCCCGCGACGTTGCGGGCAGGCCTGCAGCGCCGGGACGTCGCTCTTGACGACGGGGCGCTTGCGCGGCTTGCGCACTAGCTGGTTAATAGTTGCCATGGTCTGTAGCTGACTCCAATGATTGCCTTGGCCATTCGTTAGCGAGCGCGGGCGTACCCACCCCACTTTCAAAGGCTGCGCATTCTACTGTCTCGGAGCGATCCGCGTCAAGGCCGACGCCATATGGCGCCGGCCTTGAGCTGGCTCCGGTTAGATCTCGTCGTCATCCGCGTCGAGGGCGGTGAGCTGAGCGCCCAATTCCTGCTCGACGTCCTGAGCCGACGGTTGGAGCACGCGCTCGGCGTCTTCGCGACGACGGCGACGCTCCGCATGGTGGGTCAAGCCGGTACCGGCCGGGATCAGGCGCCCCACCACCACGTTTTCCTTCAGGCCGCGCAAGTAGTCGCGCTTGCCGGTTACCGCCGCTTCGGTCAGCACGCGGGTGGTCTCCTGGAAGGAGGCCGCGGAGATGAACGACTCGGTGGCGAGGCTCGCCTTGGTGATACCCAGCAGCAAGCGGTCGTACTTGGCCGGGAACTTGTCTTCCTGCTCCAGACGCGCGTTCTGCTCGAGCACACGCACCACTTCGACCTGATCACCGGTGATGAAGTCGGAGTCACCGGCATCGGTGATTTCGACCTTGCGCAGCATCTGACGCACGATGACTTCGATGTGCTTGTCGTTGATGCCCACGCCCTGGAGGCGATAGACCTCCTGCACCTCGGCGGTGATGTACTTGGCCAGCTCGCTGACGCCCAGCAGACGCAGGATGTCGTGCGGGTTGCTGGGGCCATCGGAGATGACCTCGCCCTTCTCGACCGTTTCGCCCTCGAAGACCGCGATCTGACGCCATTTCGGGATCAGCATCTCGAACGGATCGCCATCGGCCGGAGTGATCGTCAAGCGACGCTTGCCTTTGGTCTCCTTGCCGAAGCTGAGTACGCCACTGATCTCGGCGAGAATCGCCGACTCCTTGGGCTTACGTGCTTCGAACAGGTCGGCCACGCGAGGCAGACCACCGGTGATGTCCTTGTTACCCGTCGCTTCCACCGGAATACGGGCGACCACTTCACCGACACCCACTTCGGCACCGTTCTCGATCGAGACGATGGCCTTGCCGGGCAGCAGGTACTGCACCGGAGTGTTGGAGCCAGGCAGCGAAATATGCTGACCGGCGTCGTCGGCGAGCATGATCATCGGACGCTTTTCGCGACCGGAGGCCGGGCGTGCGGCGGACTCGATCACCTCGATGGAAGACAGGCCCGTCATCTCATCCACACTGCGGTGGATGGAAACGCCTTCGTCCATGTCGATGTACTGCGCCTTACCCTCGACCTCGGCCACGATCGGATGGGTGTGCGGGTCCCACTTGGCGACGGTCTGACCGCCTTCGACCAGCTCGCCGTCCTTGACGGACAGCTCGGCGCCGTAAGGCAGCTTGTAGTACTCGCGCTCACGGCCGTGGTCGTCAGCGACGGCCAGGGCACTGGAGCGGGATACCACCACCAACTTGCCGTCGGCACGCTCCACTGACTTGATGTTGTGCAGGCGCACCTTGCCGCCGTGCTTGACCTGCACGCTGTCGACGGCCGAGGCACGAGAGGCCGCACCACCGATGTGGAAGGTCCGCATGGTCAGCTGGGTACCCGGCTCACCGATCGACTGAGCGGCGATGACACCGACCGCCTCACCGGTGTTGACCTGGTGCCCGCGCGCCAGATCACGACCATAGCAGGCCGAGCAGACGCCGTGAGCGGTGTCACAGGTGATGGTCGAACGCACCACGATCTCGTCGACACCCATGGTGTCGAGCTCGGCACACCAGGCTTCGTCGAGCAGGGTGCCACGCGCGATCAGCACTTCGTCGGTGGCCGGGTCGACCACGTCCTGCGCGACCACACGGCCCAGCACACGCTGCGCCAGCGAGACGATGATGTCACCACCCTCGATGACCGGGTGCAGCGTCAGACCGTTCTCGGTGCCGCAATCCGGCTCGGTGATCACCAGGTCCTGCGCCACGTCGACCAGGCGACGGGTCAGGTAACCGGAGTTGGCGGTCTTGAGGGCCGTATCCGCCAGCCCCTTACGGGCACCGTGAGTGGAGATGAAGTACTGGAGTACGTTCAGACCCTCACGGAAGTTGGCGGTGATCGGCGTCTCGATGATCGAGCCATCCGGCTTGGCCATCAGGCCACGCATACCCGCCAGCTGGCGGATCTGAGCGGCACTACCACGCGCACCGGAGTCGGCCATGATGAAGACGCTGTTGAAGGAGTCCTGTTCGACCTCTTCACCGTCGCGGTTGACCACGCTCTCCTTGGAGATGCCGGTCATCATCGCCTTGGCGACCTTGTCGTTGGCCTTGGACCAGATATCGATGACCTTGTTGTACTTCTCACCCGCGGTCACCAGACCGGAGGAGAACTGGTCCTCGATTTCCTTCACCTCGTCCTCGGCGGCATCGACGATGCCCTTCTTGGCATCGGGGATGACGAAGTCGTTGACGCCGATGGAGGCGCCGGACCAGGTGGCCAGACGGAAGCCGGTGTACATCAACTGGTCGGCGAAGACCACGGCATCCTTGAGGCCGGTACGGCGGTAGACCTCGTTGATCAGCCCGGAGATCGCCTTCTTCTTCATCGGCTGGTCGACCAGCTCGAAGGGGGCGCCCTTGGGCAGGATGCGGAACAGCATCGCACGGCCGACGGTGGTGTCGTAGAGCGAGGTACGCTCGACAAGCTCACCGCCCTCTTCCTCGGGCAGGAACTCGGTCAGCCGCACCTTGACCCGAGCGTGCATGGACACGTTCTGAGTGCCGAAGGCGCGCTCGACTTCCTTGAGGTCGGAGAAGATCATGCCTTCGCCCTTGGCGTTGACCTTCTCACGGGTCATGTAATACAGACCCAGCACCACGTCCTGAGACGGCACGATGATCGGATCACCGTTGGCCGGCGACAGCACGTTGTTGGTGGCCATCATCAGCGCACGGGCTTCGAGCTGGGCCTCCAGGGTCAGCGGTACGTGGACCGCCATCTGGTCACCGTCGAAGTCGGCGTTGTAGGCGGCACAGACCAGCGGGTGCAGCTGAATCGCCTTGCCTTCGATCAGCAGCGGCTCGAAGGCCTGGATGCCCAGACGGTGCAGCGTCGGTGCACGGTTGAGCAGTACCGGGTGCTCGCGGATGACGTCGGCGAGGATGTCCCACACCTCCGGCAGCTCGCGCTCGACCATCTTCTTGGCGGCCTTGATGGTGGACGCCTGGCCGCTGGACTGCAGCTTGGAATAGATGAACGGCTTGAACAGCTCGAGCGCCATCTTCTTCGGCAGGCCGCACTGGTGCAGACGCAGGGTCGGACCCACGGTGATCACGGAACGACCGGAGTAGTCGACGCGCTTACCCAGCAGGTTCTGACGGAAACGCCCCTGCTTGCCCTTGATCATGTCGGCAAGCGACTTCAGCGGACGCTTGTTGGAACCGGTGATGGCACGCCCACGACGACCGTTGTCGAGCAGTGCGTCCACGGATTCCTGCAGCATGCGCTTCTCGTTGCGCACGATGATGTCCGGCGCATTGAGGTCGAGCAGACGCTTGAGGCGGTTGTTGCGGTTGATCACGCGACGATACAGATCGTTGAGATCCGAGGTCGCGAAGCGACCGCCGTCCAGCGGCACCAGCGGACGCAGGTCCGGCGGCAGCACCGGCAGCACTTCCATGACCATCCAGGCCGGCGCATTGCCTGACTTGGAGAAGGCCTCGAGCAGCTTGAGGCGCTTGGACAGCTTCTTGATCTTGGTCTCGGAGTTGGTCTGCGGAATCTCTTCGCGCAGATGATTGATCTCCTCGTCCAGGTCGATGTCCTTGAGCAGCGCCTGCACGGCTTCGGCACCCATGCGGGCATCGAAGTCGTCGCCGAATTCCTCGAGGGCCTCGAAGTACTGCTCGTCGTTGAGCAGCTGGCCACGCTCGAGGGTGGTCATGCCCGGATCGACGACCACGAAGCTCTCGAAATAGAGCACGCGCTCGATGTCACGCAGGGTCATGTCCAGGAACATGCCGATGCGCGACGGCAGCGATTTCAAAAACCAGATGTGCGCGACCGGGCTGGCCAGTTCGATATGGCCCATGCGCTCGCGACGAACCGCGGCCTTGGTGACCTCGACGCCGCACTTCTCGCAGATGATGCCGCGGTGCTTCATGCGCTTGTACTTGCCGCACAGGCACTCGTAATCCTTCACCGGGCCAAAGATCTTGGCGCAGAACAGGCCGTCACGCTCCGGCTTGAAGGTACGGTAGTTGATGGTCTCGGGCTTCTTTACCTCGCCGTAAGACCAGGAGCGGATCAGGTCCGGTGACGCGAGAGTGATTCTGATCGCGTCGAACTCTTCGGACTGTGCCTGCGACTTGAGAACTTTAACCAAATCTTTCATAGGTCGGCTCCGTTGCGGAGTTGTCATAGGCGGGGGCGGCGTGCTGCCCGCCCCCGCGGACCATCTTTCTCGAGCACTGTCGTGAGTACTGTCGCCAGTACTGACTCAAGTCCCGGGTGCTTAGCCTTCCAGCTCGATGTCGATGCCCAGCGAGCGGATTTCCTTCACCAGTACGTTGAAGGATTCCGGCATGCCCGCCTGCATGGTGTGGTCGCCATCCACGATGCTCTTGTACATCTTGGTACGACCTTCCACGTCATCGGACTTGACCGTGAGCATCTCCTGGAGGGTATAGGCAGCACCGTAGGCTTCCAGGGCCCAGACCTCCATCTCACCGAAGCGCTGACCACCGAACTGCGCCTTGCCGCCCAGCGGTTGCTGGGTGACCAGCGAGTATGAGCCCGTGGAGCGCGCATGCATCTTGTCGTCGACCAGGTGGTTGAGCTTGAGCATGTACATGTAGCCCACCGTCACCGGGCGGTCGAAGGACTCGCCGGTACGCCCATCGTAGAGCGTCATCTGACCGGAATCCGGCAGATCGGCCAGGCTCAGCAGATGCTTGATCTCATGCTCCTTGGCGCCGTCGAAGACCGGGGTGGCCATCGGCACACCGCCCTGGAGGTTCTTCGCCAGCGCGATCACCTCATCGTCGGACAGCGAGCTGATGTCCTCGAGTCGTGCGCCCTCGGTGTTGTAGACCTTACCGAGGAAGTCACGCAGCTGGACGACCTGCTGTTCGCGGGCCTCGCGCAGCATGTGCTCGATCTTGACGCCAAGACCACGCGCGGCCATGCCCAGGTGCGTCTCGAGGATCTGACCGACGTTCATGCGCGAGGGTACGCCCAGCGGGTTCAGGACCACGTCGACCGGCTCACCGCCGCCGTCGAAGGGCATGTCCTCGATCGGCATGATCGCGGAGATAACACCCTTGTTACCGTGACGGCCGGCCATCTTGTCGCCCGGCTGAATGCGACGCTTGACCGCCATGTAGACCTTGACGATCTTCAGCACGCCAGGCGCCAGATCGTCACCCTGGGTCAGCTTGCGTTTCTTGTCCTCGAAGCGCTCGTCCATCTCCTTGCGACGGTTCTCGAGCTGCTCATCGGCCTGGGCCAGCAGCTCGTTGAGCGACTCGTCCTGCATGCGCAGCTTGAACCACTGCTGACGCGGCAGTTCTTCGAGATACTCCTCGGAGAGGATATCGTCCTTCTTGAGCTTGGGACCACCGTTGACCGGCTGACCGGACAGGGTGCGCTTCAGGCGCTCGAAGGTCGCGTCTTCGGCGATGCGGTAGGTCTCCTGGAGATCCTTACGCACCTCATCGAGCTGCATCTGCTCGATGGACAGTGCGCGGGAGTCCTTCTCGACGCCGTCGCGAGTGAAGACCTGAACGTCGATGACCGTACCCTTCATGCCGGTCGGGGCACGCAGGGAGGTATCCTTAACGTCGGAGGCCTTCTCACCGAAGATGGCACGTAGCAGTTTCTCTTCCGGCGTCAGCTGGGTCTCGCCCTTCGGCGTGACCTTACCGACCAGAATGTCGCCCGGGCCGACCTCGGCACCGATATAGACCACGCCGGCTTCGTCGAGCTTGGACAGCGCCGACTCACCCACGTTGGGAATATCCGAGGTGATTTCCTCGGCGCCCAGCTTGGTGTCGCGAGACACACAGGTCAGTTCCTGGATATGGATGGTGGTGAAGCGATCTTCCTGCACCACGCGCTCCGAGAACAGGATGGAGTCCTCGAAGTTGTAGCCGTTCCAGGGCATGAAGGCGATGCGCATGTTCTGGCCCAGCGCCAGGTCGCCCATGTCGACGGACGGGCCGTCGGCAAGGATGTCGTCCTTGGATACCCGGTCACCCGGGCGCACGATCGGACGCTGGTTCATGCAGGTGTTCTGGTTCGAGCGGGTGTACTTGGTGAGGTTATAGATATCCACACCGGCTTCACCGCCGATGATCTCGTCCTCATTGACCCGCACCACGACGCGACGGGCATCGACCGAGTCGATCACGCCACCACGACGGGCCACCGCGCAGACACCGGAGTCACGGGCGACGAATCGCTCCATGCCCGTACCTACCAGCGGCTTGTCGGCGCGCAGGGTCGGCACCGCCTGACGCTGCATGTTCGCCCCCATCAGGGCGCGGTTGGCGTCATCGTGCTCGAGGAACGGAATCAGGGCTGCCGCCACGGACACCACCTGACGCGGAGACACGTCCATCATGGTGACCTTGTCCGGCGCCATGAAGGTGGTCTCGCCGCGGTGACGCACCTGAACCAGGTCATCGACCAGATGGCCGTTCTCGTCAACCGTGGCCGAGGCCTGGGCGATGACGAAGTTGCCTTCTTCGATGGCCGACAGCTGCACCACTTCATCGGTGATCTGACCGTCCACGACCTTGCGGTACGGCGTCTCGAGGAAACCGTAGCTGTTGGTGTGGCTGTAGGTGGCCAGCGAGTTGATCAGACCGATGTTCGGGCCTTCCGGCGTTTCGATCGGGCACAGGCGACCATAGTGAGTCGCGTGTACGTCACGCACCTCGAACCCGGCGCGCTCACGGGTCAGACCGCCCGGGCCGAGCGCCGAGACACGACGCTTGTGGGTGACCTCGGACAGCGGGTTGTTCTGGTCCATGAACTGGGACAGCTGGCTGGAACCGAAGAACTCCTTCACCGCTGCCGCGACCGGCTTGGCGTTGATCAGGTCCTGCGGCATCAGGCCTTCGCTCTCGGCCATGGACAGGCGTTCCTTGACCGCACGCTCGACGCGCACCAGGCCAACACGGAACTGGTTCTCTGCCATCTCGCCGACACAGCGGATGCGGCGGTTACCCAGGTGGTCGATATCATCGACGTCACCGAAGCCGTTGCGGATCGCAATCAGCTCCTTGAGCACATCGAGGATGTCGCCGTTGTCGAGCACGCCGGAACCGGTATCACCGTCACGACGCAGACGACGGTTGAACTTCATCCGCCCCACGCCCGACAGGTCGTAGCGGTCTTCGGTGAAGAACAGGTTGTGGAACAGCGTCTCGGCGGCTTCCTTGGTGGGCGGCTCGCCGGGGCGCATCATGCGGTAGATCTCGACCAGCGCCTCGAGCTGGCTGCGGGTGCTGTCCAGCTTCAGGGTGTCGGAGATGAACGGACCGCAGTCGAGGTCGTTGGTGTAGAGCGTTTCGAGGGTGGTAATGCCGGCGGTGGCCAGCTTCTCGAGCAGCTCGGCGGTGATTTCGGAGTTACACTCGCAGATCAGCTCGCCGGTCTTCGGATCGACCTGATCCTTGGCCAGCGTCTTGCCGTACAGGTACTCCATCGGCACTTCGAGACGCTCGAGGCCCGATTTTTCCATCTGACGGATGTGCTTCTGGGTGATACGACGACCTTCTTCGACGATCACACTGCCATCGGCATCCTTGATGTCGAAGGTCGCGGTCTCGCCGCGCAGGCGCGACGGCACCAGATCCACCGAGAAACCGCTCTTCTCGATATGAAAAGTGCTGGTCTCGAAGAAGTTATCGAGGATCTCCTCGGCGCTCATGCCCAGCGCGCGCAGCAACACGGACGCCGGCAGCTTGCGGCGACGGTCGATGCGCACGAAGACGTTGTCCTTGGGATCGAACTCGAAGTCGAGCCAGGACCCGCGGTAGGGGATGACCCGCGCAGAGTACAACAGCTTGCCGGAGGAGTGGCTCTTGCCCTTGTCATGGTCGAAGAACACACCCGGCGAGCGATGCAGCTGGGAGACGATGACACGCTCGGTACCGTTGACCACAAAGGTACCGTTCTCGGTCATCAGGGGGATTTCCCCCATGTAGACTTCCTGCTCCTTGATATCCTTGATCGCCTTGTTGGATGACTCGCGATCGTAGATGATCAGACGGACCTTGACGCGCAGCGGTGCCGAATAGGTGACCCCGCGCAGCTGACATTCCTTGACGTCGAAGGCCGGCGTGCCGAAACGATAGCTGACATACTCGAGAGCAGCGTTGCCCGAGAAACTCTCGATCGGGAATACGGACTTGAAGGCGGCGTGCAGGCCGAGCTCGAGCCGCTCTTCCGGCGAGCGATCCTGCTGGAGGAAGTCGTAGTAGGAATCAAGCTGGATGGCCAGCAGGTAAGGCACATCCATCACTTGGGGCAGTTTGCCGAAATCCTTGCGGATGCGTTTTTTCTCAGTGTATGAGTAAGCCATCTGTATTCCCCAGCTTGTTCACCATGGGTGACCGATGCGTGTCGGCGCCACCTGACGGGATGGGTCCCGTCAGGCGCTGACGGCAAGCCCCCTCATGGAAGCTCGCCGTCGGAATTCGGCTAGCGGCGTCGCCTGAATGCGAGCAGCTAGTAACAACAGAAAAAGGCCGGTAGCGGGAAGCCCGCCACCAGCCGTGGAAGCTTACGCAGCGCGTGAAGCCATGGGCACAAGGATTACTTGAGCTCCACGCTCGCGCCGGCTTCTTCCAGCTTCTTCTTCGCTTCTTCGGCGTCGTCCTTGGACATCGCTTCCTTGATGGTCGCCGGCGCGCCGTCGACGGCACCCTTGGCTTCCTTCAGGCCGAGACCAGTGATCTCGCGGACGGCCTTGATGACGTTGACCTTCTTGTCGCCAGCGCCGGTCAGCACCAGGTCAAATTCAGTCTGCTCTTCTTCAGCAGCGGCTTCACCGCCACCCGGGCCGGCGACGACGGCTGCAGCCGCGCTCACGCCGAACTTCTCTTCCATCGCTTCGATCAGCTCAGCCACTTCCATGACGGTCATGTCGGCGACGGCGTTGATGATGTCTTCTTGGGTAAGTGCCATGTTCAATTTCCTAGACTTTGCGGAGCCTCGGCCAGGGGACCAAGTGCTCGTGATTCAATGGTCGGTTCAGGCTACCTGGAGAAGCGGGCCAATCAGGCAGCGGCCGCTTCTTCCTTCTGGTCGCGCAATGCCGCGAGAGTACGAACCAGCTTGCCGGCAGAAGCTTCCTTCATGACGGACATCAGCTTGGCGATCGCTTCATCGTGTGTCGGCAGCGTGGCCAGACGGTCAAGATCGGAAGCCGGGATGAACTCGCCTTCGTATGCCAGCGCCTTGACTTCGAAGTCCTTCTGACCCTTGGCGAACTCCTTGAACAGACGGGCTGCAGCGCCCGGGTGCTCGTAGGAGAAGGCCAACAGTGTCGGACCTGAGAAAGTCTCATCCAGAATCTCCCAGGGAGTTCCGGACAGAGCGCGGCGTGCCAGGGTGTTGCGAACAACACGAATCTGCACACCATTCTCGCGCGCCTGCTTACGCAGGCTGGTCATGGCACTAACGTCCACGCCGCGAGAATCGGCAACTACGACGGAGAGAGCGTCCTTAGCGGCCTCACTGACCTCGGCAACAATTGCCTTCTTGCCTTCGAGAGCTAGTGGCACAGTGATCACTCCTTCGTGCCGGGACCGAGAGGCTCACACCTCACGATTCCGGGGGTTACCATCTCTCCTCACCTAGTGGTGAGAAGGCTTGGGTGATGGTGCACACCAGTGACTGGCGGCCACACCATCTGCGCAGGCTTCCCAAGGGGAGATTAAGCCGTGACTCGCATGCGAGACACGGCACCTGCGGTCTTTGACGGTGCCCCGGACTCCACGAGGAAGGACGGGGACCGCAAAGTATCTTTGGCTGCGCCGATCACGCGTAAGCGGAATGATCGACGGTCAGACCCGGGCCCATGGTGGTGGACAGGGTCAGTTTCTTGAAATACACACCCTTGGAGGTGCTGGGCTTGAGGCGCTTGAGGTCAGCGACCAGCGCTTCAAGGTTGCCGCGGATATCGTCAGCGGCGAAATCCACTTTACCCAGGGTGGTATGAATGATGCCGTTCTTGTCGGTACGGAAACGCACCTGACCCGCCTTGGCGTTCTTGACCGCGGTGGCGACGTCCGGCGTCACGGTGCCGACCTTCGGGTTCGGCATCAGGCCACGCGGGCCGAGGATCTGACCCAGCTGACCGACGACGCGCATGGCGTCCGGCGAGGCGATGACCACGTCAAAGTCGAGCTGGCCTTTCTTGACCTGCTCGGCCAGGTCGTCCATGCCAACGATGTCGGCACCGGCTTCCTTGGCAGCATCAACGTTGGCGCCCTGGGTAAAGACGGCGACGCGCACGTCTTTGCCAGTGCCGTTGGGCATGACGGTAGCACCACGCACAACCTGGTCGGATTTACGCGGATCGACGCCCAGATTGATGGCAACGTCGAGAGATTCCTTGAAGTTGACGGTGGACAGCTCGCTGAGCAGTGCCACGGCTTCATCCAGGGTGTAGACCTTGGACGCGTCAACCTGCTCTTTGATCTTCAGAGCGCGCTTGGACAGTTTAGCCATGATCAGAGACCCTCCACGTTGAGGCCCATGCTACGGGCGCTACCGGCAATGGTGCGCACCGCGGCGTCAAGATCAGCAGCCGTCAGATCCGGCTCCTTGGTCTTGGCGATCTCTTCGAGCTGGTCGCGAGTCACGGTGCCGACCTTCTTCTTGTTCGGCTCACCAGAGCCGGACTTGATGCCAGCGGCCTTCTTCAGCAGGACAGCCGCGGGCGGCGTCTTGGTGATGAAGGTGAAGCTGCGGTCGGAATAGACGGTGATAACGACCGGCGTCGGCAGGCCCGGCTCGATATCTTGGGTCTCGGCGTTGAACGCCTTGCAGAACTCCATGATATTGACGCCGTGCTGACCCAGCGCGGGGCCCACGGGGGGACTCGGGTTAGCTTTACCAGCTGCAACCTGCAGCTTGATGTAAGCCTGTACTTTCTTGGCCATGATAGGACTCCAATTGGGTGCTAGCGCCTTGCGGCTCCCCGGTTGAATGGCCGCCTCGACGGCCTGACTACTTCTGACTGGCGCTCGATCTTACTACTCGATCACGCCTCCGGGCCGAGACTCAGTCCTTCTCGACCTGGGAAAATTCGAGTTCGACAGGGGTCGCACGTCCAAAGATCAGCACGCTAACCTGAACGCGACTCTTGTCGTAATTGACCTCTTCGACCACACCATTGAAGTCGGCGAAGGGGCCATCGATAACGCGCACGGACTGACCCGGCTCGAAGACTGTCTTCGGCCGTGGCTTGTCGGTGCCGTCCTGAACGCGACGCAGAATGGCATCGGCTTCTTTCTGACTGATCGGCGCCGGCTTTTCTTTCGTGCCACCGATAAAACCGAGAACGCGCGGTGTCTCGTTGACCAGATGCCAGGTTGCGTCGTCCATCTCCATCTCGACCAGCACGTAGCCGGGATAGAACTTGCGCTCACTCTTGCGGCGCTTGCCGTCGCGCATCTCGACCACTTCTTCGGTCGGCACCAGAATCTCGCCGAAGCGATCTTCCATGCCATACATCTTCACGCGCTCAATGAGCGAGCGCATGACATGCTTTTCGAAGCTGGAGTAGGCATGCACGACATACCAACGCTTGGACATGGAATCTCCTAACCAATGACGCCGGACATCGCCCAGCCAAGAAGGGTATCAATCAGCCACAGCATCAGACCTACCACCAGCACAGCCACCATCACGATCGCAGTGGTCTGAATGGTTTCTTGGCGGGTCGGCCAGACGACGCGCTGAATTTCCTTGCGCGCACTGCGGGCCAGCTCCAGGAGATTGCGCCCCTTGGTGGTGGTGATAGCCACACCGGCGGCAAGCGCACACAGCGCCACGACGCCCAACACACGGTAGAGCAGCGCTTGATCGGCGAAATAGGAGTTACCGACAACGGCAACGACTACCAGAGAGACGACAACCGCCCACCTGAGCCCGTCGTGGCGCGACTCCTGCACCTCGGCGTTTTGTTTCATGCGAACGAGACTCCTCAGGGTGCAGCAATCGAAACATGAAAGTATAAGGGATATTACCAGCCTGGGGAAGACTGGCAGGCCAGGAGGGAATCGAACCCCCAACCTGCGGTTTTGGAGACCGCTGCTCTGCCAATTGAGCTACTGGCCTGTATCTGCGCTTCCACTGGAAGCCCTTTGCAGGCATCCCGTAACAGCGGGCGCTATCATAGCGAAAGCTCCCCTGCCTGACAACCCCCGACACACCGCCGGAGGCAAAAAGAAAAGGCGAGCTTACAGCTCGCCTTTTCTAATATGGAGCTCGTGGGCGGATTTGAACCGCCGACCTCACCCTTACCAAGGGTGTGCTCTACCCCTGAGCTACACGAGCAAAACGCGTTACAGCAAAAACTGGAGCGGGCAGCGGGGATCGAACCCGCATCATCAGCTTGGAAGGCTGAGGTTCTACCATTGAACTATGCCCGCCTGCCCGCTCTTACCACCGAATCGACAACAGGCGCCTCGGCAAAATCTGGTGGAGGGGGAAGGATTCGAACCTTCGAAGCTTTCGCGGCAGATTTACAGTCTGCTCCCTTTGGCCACTCGGGAACCCCTCCGAATCACGCGGTAAATTTTACCGCTTTTCGCAATAATGTCAAGCGCTTATCTTGCCTTTTCCGGACCACGACCCGGATACGCTTGCCCTGCGAACGCGCTGCATTCTGTCAAAGCAGCATGGAGAATGCAAGGCTTGCGCGTATTTTTTCCAGCGTCACCGGGGCCGGCACCTCCGGCGCGCCCGACAGCCGCCCCGCTCTCTCGGCCGCCGTCTGCGGGAAACACGCCTCCAACCCCCCATAGACCATGTCCGGCCACAGGGCATGCGGAACCCGGATGCCTCGCGACACTACACGCGCATCGCCACCGGTCAGCAGCAGTGGTAACGCCACCCCCTCACGGTCGCAGACTTCGCCATAGATGCGATTCACGGCGCTCACTGCCGCCATATAAATGCCATGGTTGACCGCCTCAACGGTATTGCGCCCAGGCGCCAGCAGCTCATCGGCTTCGCTGTCCGGGTCGATCGCCACGTTGCGCGTACCGAGCTTGAGGCTCTCCTTCATCAGGCGCAGCCCCGGCAGGATATAGCCGCCCAGATGTCGCCCCCCGGGCAGCACAAAATCGATGGTGATCGCACTCCCGCAGTCGACCGTGCAGCAGGCCCCTACCAACTGGTAACTCGCCAAGGCCCCCAGCCAACGATCCACGCCAAGCCGACCGGGCTCGTCGTACCCATTGACGACGCCTAGCGATTCCCGCACCGGTCGCGCCACGTGCACCACGCCGACCTCATGACGCAGCAGCTCAACGGTTTCCTGCAGCACCTTCTGACGGGCTACGCTTGAGATGCGCACCGCGCTCACCACATCGAGGTCGGGAATGTCAGAGCCTGGCCGCCATTCCTCACGCGTCCACACCGCACCACGCGAACGAATCTCGCTGCTCACAATGTCCTTAAGGCGCCACTTCGACAGGGTGTTGCCGATATCCAGGTCCAGAATCATGAATGGCCACGCACGCTGATTTCGCCGCTCGACAATAACTGACGCTCTCCGTCCAGCCATACCACCAGGTTACCGGCGACATCGACCCCCTCGGCTACCGCTTCCTGACGCCGCGGGCCTTGGATGATATCGATAGCCTGACCTGCATGGGCGTGACGCTTGTTCCAGGCGTCACGCCAGGCGGCGAAGCCTTCCTGCTCGAAACGTGGCAGCAGCGCCAGCAGAGTATCGATGATATCGGCGGCCAGCCGGTTACGAGTCACGCTGGGCTGCTGATCATGGACCGCGGCCACGGGCTGATCGATGGCCTCACGAACGGCCTCCGGAAGGCTGACATTGATACCCAGCCCGATCACCACCTCGCAGGGCCCCGACAGGTCACCGCTCACCTCGAGCAGAATGCCGGCAAGCTTGCGGGATGGCCCCTTGCCGAGCACCAAGACGTCATTAGGCCACTTTAGCGCCACCTCGACGCCATGACGCTCGAACACCTCAGCTAGCGCGACGCCAACCGCCAGGCTTAATCCCTCCAGCGATGCAGCACCGGACTCGAACCGCCAGCCCAGCGATAGCAGCAGCCCACGCCCCCAGGGACTGGACCAGCCACGGCCACGGCGGCCACGACCCTCGCTCTGTGACTCACTCAAGCAAACCTCGCCGTGCCCAGCCCCCTGCTCGAAGCGCTCACGCAGGTAGCGGTTGGTCGAGGGCAGGCTCTCTTCTATGAACAGTCGCGCCATCTCCTGGCGGCTGTCACGAGACAGCTCGGCGATGATCGCCGGGCCATCCAGCAGCTCTATAGGGCTGGCCAAGCGATAACCCAGCCCCTTGACCGCCTCCAGCGGGATATCCATAGCCTCGAGCTTCTTGAGCTGCTTCCACACCGCAGTACGCGATACGCCGAGACGCTCACCCAACTGCTCGCCAGAGTGAAAGTCACCGTCACTCAACAAGCGAATCAGTTCACCGATGGTCATGCGCACCTTCCCGCCGCAAAAATCGCCATTCTAGCGGATGCTGGCAGCACCCGGAAATCATGACGTCCGAATCCCCACACTAAAGGAGCAGGCCCTGAGTTCGCCCGCCCCGTCATGGCGGGGCCAGACACCAAGCCTGCAACACATGCAGGAGTGGTGAGCGTCCAGGCGTTACCGCCGATCACCAGCGACCCGTCGACGTCTGCCTCGGTGGCATTGAGCACGACCAGCCCTCAGCCCCCGTCGGGCCGCACCAAGACCATATGGGCGAGATCATCCAGCCCGACCGCAGACAAGATCCTCACACTGCCGGGCGTGGCTAACCGTGCGGCATGACGTCGATTCCTGGGTTATGGATCAGGACATCAGGCCGTATCAGGTTGTCATGAAAGCGATTTCAAACTTACCCCGTAACCGCCACTACCATGGTCTAATATTTTTATGAAACCGATTTCATGAACATGGCCCCATCATCCATGGGCTCAACGAAGAAGGCTCCCCCATGCAACAAATCGAACTGCCAAGCACCTCACGCCTGCTCACACCGGACTTCACCTTCGGGGTTGCCACCGCCGCCTTTCAGGTCGAGGGCGCCACCCGCGCCGACGGCCGCCTGCCGTCCATCTGGGATCACTTCTGTGCCACAGAGGGCCGGATCAAAAACGGCGACAGCGGCATGCCCGCCTGCGATCACTACCATCGCTGGCAGGAAGACCTCGAGTTGATCCAGAGCCTCGGCGTAGATGCCTACCGCCTGTCGATCGCCTGGCCCCGGGTGATGACCGAGAACGGCCAGCCGAACGCCAAGGGCCTGGACTTCTACAAGCGCCTCCTCGACAGCCTGCGCGAGCGCGGCATCGCCACCTTCGTGACCCTCTATCACTGGGACCTCCCCCAGCACCTGCAGGAGCGGGGCGGCTGGCTCAACCGGGAAACGGCCTATCGCTTCCAGGAATACGCCGACCTGGTCAGCCGCGAACTTGGTGATCGCGTGACCTCCTATGCCACCCTCAACGAACCCTGGGTCAGCGCCATCCTCGGCCACGAGGCAGGCATCCACGCCCCGGGGTTGACCGATGCCCGCCTCGCCCGTCAGGCCGGGCATCACCTGTTGTTGGCTCATGGTCTGGCCATGCAGAGCCTGCGCGCCAACGCACCGCAGTCGCAGGCGGGGCTGGTGCTCAACATGGGCCCGAACACCCCTCACAGCCGTCGCTACGATGACCGTGTGGCCGCTCTGGTCGGCGAGGCGGGCATGAATCACTGGTTCCTGGAGCCGGTGCTCGAGGGCCGCTATCCCGAGCTCTACACTCGCCTCTATCCGGAACAGGCCCCCCAGGTGCTGCCGGGCGACATGGAGCTGATTTCACAGCCGGTGGACTTCATCGGCATCAACTACTACACCCGCGGCGTCGTTTCCTACGACGGCGAGCACCTGATCAAGAATCACCCGCCCGAGAACGTGGAAGTCACGGATTTTGGCTGGGAAGTCTACCCGCAGGGCCTGACCGATCTGCTGGTCGATCTGAACGAGCAGTACCGGCTGCCACCCCTGATGGTGACCGAGAACGGCATGGCTGGCGACGATCACCTGGTGGATGGCCAGGTCCATGACGAGCAGCGCTGCCGCTATCTCAACAGCCACCTCAATGCCGTGCACCATGCGATCGAGCAAGGCGTCGATGTGCGGGGCTATTTCGCCTGGAGCCTGATGGACAACTTCGAGTGGGCGGAAGGCTACAGCAAGCGCTTCGGCATGGTGTACATCGACTACGAGACCCAGCAGCGCACCCTAAAGGACAGCGCCAAGGCGTTTGCCGACTTCCTGAAGAGTCGTCAGACGGGGCGCTGAGCGCTTCCCCTGCTCCCACCACAACAATAGAAGGTGAAGGTTATGAAATCTCTGCCCATGCTCGCGCTGGCCGCTGCGGTGACCGCCTCCTCGGCCCCGGCGATCGCCGCCCCGGCCCAAGGTGGCACCCTGACCGTGCCCGTCATCACTACCGCATTCACCAAGAGCTTCAATCCCTATATCGACAACCTCAACACCGTCGGCGGGATGATCTTCGAGCCCCTGGCCTTCACCAATGTCATGCAGGGGGAAACCAGCTTTCGGTTGGCCGAAAGCTATGAGTATGCCGAGGACTACAAGAGCATCACCTACACCCTGCGTGACGACCTTCAGTGGTCCGACGGCGAACCGCTGACCGCAGAAGATGTCGTTTATACCTTCGACCTGGCGGGTGACGTCGCCGTCTACGACCTGGCCGGTGTCCTCGCCAGCGGGCTCGTCACCAAGGTCACCAAGGTGTCGGAGCGGGAGGTTCGCTTCGACCTGGCGAAGGTCGACAGTACCGTCCACTGGGACTTGAACCGCTACATGCCTCTGCCCAAGCATGTCTGGGAGCAGGCCGGCGACCCCGCCACCTTCACCAATCCCGAGGCAGTCGGCTCGGGGCCGGTCACGGAAATTAAGTACGTGCGCCCCCAGCAAATGGAAATCTGCCGGAATCCTCACTACTACCAGCAAGACCGGCCCTACCTGGATTGCATCAAGTACCGTGCCTTCAACGACAACTCCCAGATTCAGCCCGCCCTCATGAGTGGCGAGATCGACTGGGGCTCCAACTTCATCGCCGATGTCGACAAGACCTTTGTCGCCACCGACCCCGCCAACCATCACTACTGGTACCCGGCCAACGATGCCATCCACCTCTATTTCAATACCGAGCAGGCGCCCTTCGACGATCTGAAATTCCGTCAGGCGGTGTCCGTGGCGCTGGACCGGGAGGCGATCGTTGACCTGGCGGCCTATGGTTACCCGACGGCGAACTTCTTCCCCGGTGGCATCGGAGATTACTTCGCCGACTACATGGATGAGTCGGTCATGGAAGACTTTGGCTGGCTGACCCAGTACGACCCGGAGAAGGCGAAAGCGCTGCTGGACGAAGCCGGCTACCAGGATGTCGATGGCGACGGTCAGCGCGAGCTGCCCGACGGTTCCGAACTGTCCTTCGACATCGACGTCGTCAACGGCTGGACAGACTGGGTGCAGACCGTGCTGATGATCACCGAGTATCTGCAGGACGTCGGGATCAATGCCAATGTCAATGCCGTCGAGTGGGGGGTCTACGACCAGGCGCTCAAGGATGGCGACTACCAGGCCGCCATCAACTGGTCGCTGCTGTCGACCCACCCGATCCAGACCTTCAAGGAGTATTACCACACCAGCCGCGTCGGCCAGATCTGGCATGCCGGGCATGGGGTGCACGCGGAGCGGGTCGATGCACTGATCGAGGACTTCGGTTCACTGACCGACCAAGGCGCCAAGCAGGACACTCTCGACGAGCTGCAGCGCTTCACCGCCGAGCAGCTGCCCTTCGTACCGCTGTTCTCCAACGCCACTTGGTTCCAGTACAACACCAGCGAGTTCGTCGGCTGGCCAAACGAAGAAGATCCCTATGTGCACCCGGTGTTCTACTCCACGGGTAACAACACCTTGATCTTCAACAATCTCCATCAGAAGTAATTCAACACAGGGGCGAGGGAACCGACCCGCGTCGGTTGCCTCTCCTTGTCAGATCCAGAGGCGATGTCCATGCGGTACATAACCAGTCGATTTCTGTTCTATTTTGTCGCGTTTCTGATCGCCATCTCCTTCAACTTCCTGCTACCGCGCATCATGCCAGGCGATCCGGTCGATGCTCTCTTCGCCGGTGCCGCGGGACAACTCGACCCCTCCCAGATGGATGCCATCCGCGCGATGTATGGCTTCTCCGACGGGCCAATGTGGTTGCAGTATCTCCAGTACGTTAAGAGCGTCTTTACTGGGGACCTTGGACCCTCGGTCCTGATGTACCCGACCGACGTGACCACCGTGCTGGGCTTCACCTTCCCCTGGACGCTGTTCCTGATTGGCCTGGGCGTCAGCACTGCCATCATCCTCGGCCTGATCCTTGGCACCATTGCCGCCTACAAGCGTGGCAACTGGTTTGCCTCGCTGTTTCCGCCGATGGCCGCTGTGCTGTCCTCGATGCCGGCGGTCGTCACCGCCCTGCTGGTTTTCTACATCTTCGGCCTCAAGCTGCAGTGGTTTCCCATGAGCTATGCGGCCGACCCGTCTCTGGAGCCCGGCTGGAGCGCGGAGTATGTCGGCAGTGTCGCCCATCATGCCGTGCTGCCGCTGCTGGTGATCGTGCTGGTCAGCCTCGCCCAGTGGGTCATGACCATGCGCAACGCCATGATCAATGTGCTCGGCGAGGACATCATCACCATGGCCGAGGCCAAGGGCCTCAGCCAGACCCGCATCATGCTGCGCTATGCCTCGCGCAACGCCGTGCTGCCGGTGGTGACCTCGGTGGCCATGGGCCTGGGCTTCGCCGTCGCCGGCCAGATCTTCATCGAGATCGTCTTCAACTACCCGGGCGTGGGCAACACCCTGCTCAAGGCAATCAATGCTCGCGACTATCCCCTAGTGCAAGCGCTGCTGCTGTTGATCGTCGCCTTCGTGCTGATCGGCAACTTCATCGCCGACCTCACCTACCTCTGGCTCGACCCGCGTCTACGCAAGTAATCGAAGGGCTTACCGATGACTGACCACTCCATGTCAACTGACCGTTCCAGCATGCCCCCCAAGGCGCAATCACGCCCTTGGCGACGGCTACGCAACATCGCCGCCTTCTTCCAGGGCAACCTGTCGGCCTCCATCGGCGGCGGCCTGATGGCGCTGGTGATCGTGGCCTGCCTGATCGGCCCCTGGTTCACCGCCCATGCCCCTGATGAGCGCGTCGCCCGCCCGCACGTCGAGCCCAATGCCGAGCACCTCCTCGGCACCACCCGCCAGGGCCGCGACGTATTCAGCCAGCTGCTGCATGGTGGCCGTGCCTCGCTGAGCGTGGCCTTTATCGCCGGGGCCATTTCCACCGTCATCTCCATCCTGGTCGGCATCTCCGCCGGCTACTTCGGCGGGCGCATCGACCAGTGGCTGAACTTCGCCATGAACGTGGTGCTGGTCTTCCCCCAGTTGCCACTGCTGATCGTGCTGGCGGCCTTCTTGGGACAGGTGGGCCCCGTGGTGATCGCCTTGCTGATCGGCATCACCAGTTGGCCATGGGGGGCACGTGTCGTGCGCTCCCAGACCATGGCCATTCGCCAGAAGGAGTTCATCCTCTCGGCGGAGTGTATGGGCGAGAACCGCCTGCGTATCGTGCTGGTGGAGATCTTGCCCAACCTGATCTCGATCGTCGCCGGCAGCTTCGTGGGCGTAGTCATGTACGCCCTGATCAACGAGGCTGGCCTCGAGTTCCTGGGACTCGGTGACCCCACCATCGTGACCTGGGGCACCATGCTGTATTGGGCACAATCTTCAGCGGCCCTCTACACCGGTGGCTGGTGGGAGATGATCGTGCCCGCCGTGACCATCGCCCTGGTCGGCGGTGCCATGGCGCTGATCAACATGTCCATCGACCAGGTCAGCAACCCCAAGCTCAAGACCGGCCCGCACATCAAGCGCTGGCGCAAGCTCAACCGCCTCATTCAAGCCAAACGCCAGGGAGGTACTTCCTGATGGCGCTCCAAGCCTTTCAACCGGCCCCCGACGAGGACACCAGCGAGCTGCTGGAGATCAAGAACCTCTGTGTCGACTACGTATCACCCAAGGGCATGGTCCGGGCGGTCAATAATGTGAGCCTGAAGATCCGCCCGGGGGAGACCCTGGGCCTGGCTGGCGAATCGGGCTGCGGAAAATCGACCCTAGCCTTTTCCATTTCCCGGCTGCACAAGGCGCCGGCACTGATTTCTGAAGGCGAGATCCGCTATCGCGGCCGCGATGTGCTGAGCATGAACAAGCGTACCCTGCGCCAGTTCCGCTGGAACGAGGTCAGCGTGGTCTTCCAGAGCGCAATGAATTCTCTGAATCCGGTGATCACGGTCGGTGAGCAGATCATCGATGTGATCCTCGCCCACCGCAAGATCAAGTCGAAGGATGCTTGGCGCCAGGGCGAGGAGTTACTCCAGACCGTGGGCCTGCATGCCAGCCGCATGGACAGTTTCCCCCACCAGCTCAGCGGCGGCATGCGTCAACGGGTGGTGATCGCCATCGCCCTGGCACTCAGGCCTCGCTTGATCATCATGGACGAACCGACCACGGCGCTCGATGTGGTGGTGGAACGCGAGATCATGGACGAACTGTATCAGCTGAAGGACAAGTTCGGCTTCTCCATCCTGTTCATCAGCCACGACCTCAGCCTGATGGGCGAGATCGCCGACCGGATCGGCATCATGTACGCCGGCAAGCTGGTCGAGCTGGGCACCGCCGATGAAGTGTTCACACGCCCGCAACACCCCTATACCCAGGGGCTGATCAACTCCTTCCCGACCATTCACGGCCCCAGGGAGCGGCTCTATGGCATTGCCGGCAACCCGCTCAACCTGCTCGAAGCCCCCGAGGGGTGCTATTTCCAGGATCGTTGCGCGCAGTGCTTCTCCCCCTGCCGGACTCATGACCCGAAAATGAGCGAGGTGTCTTCCACTCACCAGGCTGCCTGCCACCTGCTTGCCGAAAGGACTTCAGGATGACCGTAACCACCGAGGCCAACACCCCCATCGTATCGGCACGTGAGCTGTCCAAGGACTTCACGCTGGGCGGATCGATGCTCGAGCGAACCACCATGCGGGCCTTGAATGCCGTGTCCTTCGACCTCTTCCCCGGACAGGCTCTGGCGATCGTCGGCGAGTCGGGCAGCGGCAAGAGTACCGGTGCGCGCATTCTGTCGCAGGTCCACGAGGCCACCTCCGGCGAAGTGACCTTTCGCGGTCAGCCCATGCATGAACTGATCGCCCAGGGCGGCAAGCGCGGCTTTGCCAGCCACGTGCAGATGATCTTCCAGGATCCCTTCGGCAGCCTCAACCCGGTCCACCGCATCTTCTACCAGATCGCCCGCCCCCTTCAGCTCCACGGCAAGATCCGTGGCAAGACGGCGCTGCGCGAGCGAGTACTCGAGTTACTGGAAACAGTGGGACTGACTCCTGCCGCCGAGACGGCCGACAAGTTTCCCTATGAGCTCAGTGGCGGCCAGCGTCAGCGGGTAGCGATCGCCCGGGCACTGGCGGTGGAGCCCGACGTCATCCTGGCCGACGAGCCGATCTCGATGCTCGATGTGTCGATCCGGCTCGGTATCCTCAACCTGATGCTGGACCTGAAGGATCAGCACGGCATCGCCTTCATGTACATCACCCACGACATCGCTACCGCCCGCTATTTCGCCGAGCGCACGGCGGTAATGTACGTCGGCCACATGGTCGAGTGGGGCAACAGCGATGCCGTCACCCAGAATCCACAGCACCCCTATACCCAGCTGCTGCTCGCCGCGGTGCCACAACCCGGGTCGCAGAACAGCCGAGACATGAGCCAGTACCAGCACAAAGCGGATATTCCCATGTGGCAGCCTGAGAGCACCGGCTGCCCCTTCGCCGAGCGCTGCCTACATGCGAGCCCGCAGTGCAGCACCCAGTTGCCCAAGGTGACACAGGTCGCGGAGGACCACTTCGTGCGCTGCTACCTGTACGAATGATCAAGGCCACTGGCCACCGCTTGAGACGCCCGGCATGCCGGAACGACGCGCGGACGGGTGTCCACTCGAATCAGTGGCGACAGCCCACTGAGAAGTTGACGGCATCGAGCCGTGAATACTGCAGGTGCTGCACTTTTTGCTTGAATTCGGAACGCCCAATCTTTGGCTCTTCGCAGACTGGAGTGAAACCGGCTGAACTGGATAACCACGCCGATATACCGTCTAAAGGAGTGCCATGATGGCTAACTATCCGGTCTGGCCCCTGCCGTAACCTGCCGCCAGGAGCAGCTCCTAGGCACTGAAACACATAAACAGAAGACGAATGTCTAATTCCTTCATGAAACCGGTTTCATGATCATCAACAAGGCAGCCATTGGACATACGTCAGCCCTTCCATGAAACCGCTTTCATTTGCTTATCCCCTCAACTTGGTGGAGTTACCATGAAACTAACAAAAATGTCTCTCGCTTTTCTCGCAGTATCGGCGGGCATGACCTCCATGCCGACTTACGCAGAGAAGTCGCAGGGATTCGAATTCCACGGCTACTTTCGAGCGGGCGTTCTGCTTAACGCGAACGACGATTTCAAACGTTCACAATTTCCCGGCTCGAAAGAGCGTCTGGGTCGTCTGGGTATCGAGTCGGACAATCACTTTGAACTGGCCCTGCAGAAGAATTTCGAAAACGACAAAGGGCAGCAGGTTCGTATAAAAACGCGAGCCGGTGCAGATAACTCGCAGAATGCCACCAATCAGTTGGGTGCCAATGCCGACGCGACAAACAGCGAAATCGGCATGATCGAGACGTATGTTGAGTTCGATGGTTATACGGAGACCGGTACTGTATGGGCTGGTAAACGTTTTTATGGAAAAGATAATTACATATTCATGACCGACTTCTTCTATACCGATATGTCAGGCACAGGTGTGGGTGTTGAAGGGATTGAGCTGGGCGGCAACAAGTGGGATTTTGCCTATATCGCAAGTGATGACTCAGGGGATACAGAGTTCTTTGGAGGAAACGACAATAACAATGCCATGAATGCAGTGCATATTGGTGTTGACCTCGGAGGTGTCGAATTGCACGCGATGGGCAAGCACCTGCCCGATAATATCGTTGAAGAAGATGGTGTAGCCAATGAGTACGCCACCAGTGGCTATGACCTTAGTGCCATTGTTCATTCAGAGAGTGTCTATGGCTTGTCCGACAAGGGCTTTACCAAGTATATCGGTCAGGCGGGTAAAGGGCTGGGGTCCGGGCAGTTGCTGGGTGGCACACTGACAACGTATAACACCTACGCGCCAGGCAGTAACGTAACGGGTAGCAAGATAACCGGAACAGCCTGCGGAACCTCATGCGTGAAAGCAGTGGAAAGCGGTGATATGTCCATGCGTGCGCTGGTCTGGGGTGGATACTTCTTCGATAACGGTGTCAGCGTGTTCCATTCGATGCAGGGGCAATACAATGATAAGGAGAATGGAAGCACGGATAGCTGGGCATCGGCGATGGTTCGCCCTACGTTTCCCATCAGCAGCAACTTGGATTTTGTTACGGAAGCCGGCTACCAGTATAACCGTGAACAAGACGCCTCTGGCTCAAAATCAAATAGTTACGATTACAAGCTAACGGTAGGACCCAAGCTTAAAGTCGACACCGGCTTTGGGCCGACGCCGGAGATTCGTTTTCTTGCTACCTACCTGGATGGTGATCAGCGCGACGAGAGCGATATCATCGTCGGCGTTCAAGCCGACATGTGGTGGTAACCATGCACTAAAGCGATATCCACCTCGCTGCCATGGAGCCTGCTTGTAGGCAGGCTCCTTTTTTTAATTCATCGCACTTTGCAGGGAAACTCGGCACGGATCTTCAAGCAGAAGTACGCCGTGTCGGGGTATCCGTAGACCGATGACCTTGGTCCGATCGTTCATGCCCTCCTACACACTGGTGTTTAGCCGGTGCCGGCTAGTGGACACGATCCCCTCTAGATAGGGGCCAACTGCTTGACGAAGCCGCCCAGAGCATTAATGCCGCCCCCGATCCACTCCTGCCAGGCCCACCCAACAGAGGCGTCGTCGCCGCTAGACCATAGGGTCTTGAGCTGATCCTTGAGTAGGTAGGCCGTCCTACCTCGATGAGCCCAGCATGACATCAGTGACCGCACTGGCTAAGGCACCTGGCTTTCCTATGCCACCGGCAACCTCGACCTGAGCTACCTGGATGCCCACCAGAAAGACAACACCAATCCCGCAGGGAGCTATACGCTCGACCCCCTCTACCTCTCCATACAAGTTCGTCGACGTGATGAGCCACGAGGACTTCCAACCCCTCGGCGCCGACTACAGCACCATCGATCATGATCAAGTAAGCGCTAACAGCGATGCCGACCGCTACGGTGCTCACCTACGCCCCAAGTATCAGTTCTGATCCCGTCTACTCGCGCCAAGTCCCCGCGCGATAAGAGTAATAAACATGAAAGCGATTACATTACTGCCTATAATGATCGCTTGCTGATATTACTGTCTGTACGAAACCGACGGCGCCTCTGAAGTGCCCTCGTCCAGATCTGCACACGAAGAGCAACAGGAGCCTACATGTCCACCATCAAGGAGGTTGCCAGCCTTGCAGGAGTATCCCCCGCCACGGTCTCCCGTGTCATGAATGGCGAAGTGCCGGTGGCTGAAAAGACACGCCAGCGGGTCGAGGACGCGATGCAACGCCTGGGCTACCGCCCCAACTCCTTCGCTCGTTCGCTGGCCTCCAACCGTTCCGACTGCATCGGCCTGGTCATCTCTCACCTCGCCGGCCCCTTCATGGGCACCATGATGGTGAACTTGGAAGAACGCCTTCGCCTTAACCAGAAGTCCTTGCTGGTGTCCTCGGGACACAACGAACTGTCCCGCGAGATGGAGTCGATCGACTTCCTGATGTCGCGACGCTGCGATGGCCTCCTGGTTCAATCCGACCGCCTGAGTGATGACGCCCTGATAGCCTTGGCGACGGAGATCCCGCTGGTCGTCATCAACCGCCTGGTGCCTGCGCTGGCTAGCCAGTGCAGCTACGTCGACAACCAGCGAGGAAGCTACTTGGCTACCCGCCACCTGATCCAACAGGGACACTGTCACATCGCCTGTATCACCGGCCCGCTGTGGAAGCAGGACGCCGCCCAGCGGCTGGCAGGCTTCCGCCAGGCCATGGCCGAGGCAGGCCTGCAGGTGCCGGAGGCCGCCGTGATTGAGGGAAGCTGGCAAGAATCCAGCGGACGAATTGCCGTGGATACCCTACGACAGCGAAACCTTCACTTTACGGCCCTCGCGGTGGGCAATGATGACATGGCCATTGGCGCCATGATGCGGCTACAGGCACTGGGCCTGAACGTCCCCAGGGACGTCTCGCTGGTGGGGTTCGACGATGAAGTCTACGCCCACTACGTTACCCCCGGCCTAACGTCGGTCCACGTCCCGGTAGACCGTATGGCCCAGGCCGCCAGTGGCCGGTTGCTGTCACTCGCCTATGACGAGCCCTGGGAAGGCGAACGCTGCTTTGCGACTCACCTGGTGGAGCGCGGCACAGTGGCTCCGCCGCCATAGCGAAAACGAGGTAAGGAACCTCTCGGCGACAAGCTTTGACACAACCGCCTCACTTGCTAGGCAAGCGAGGCGGTTTATTTTGTCACGCACGGCTGGTACCCCATGTTTCGTCGAAGGCAGCCACTCATGGTAGGTGTCCACTTATGAGTAGGTGGACACCTACTGTGATGGGTATACCTTCGGCAGACGGGTTCACCGGCCGGAGACGACCTACCGCCCAGGCATGCCCCAGACACGAAAAAACCCCGACCTGTAAAGGACCGGGGTTTTCTCTCAATAAGTGCCTGACAATGACCTACTCTCGCATGGAGAAACTCCACACTACCATCGGCGCTAAGCGGTTTCACTTCCGAGTTCG
>NZ_JABVXC010000013.1 GCF_013349955.1 Onishia taeanensis
TGGAAGACCCCGCCAACACCGGCCGCCTGTTGGCCACCGGCTATTCCTGCCGCAGCCAGGCCAAGCGACTCTCCGACACGTCATTGCCTCACCCCCTGCAGGGGCTGCTGGAGACGCTGAAACAGGCCTCTGCCGTTAACTCAGCTTTCGATGCTCACCACATACCCATGGAGACATAAACATGTCGAATACTTCTCTCGTTGCTCCCGATGACATTCGCGACCGTTTTTCGAAGGCGATGTCGGCCATGTACCAGGCCGAGGTGCCCCAGTACGAAACGCTGCTCGAGCTGGTCGACGAGGTGAATCGCGAGACCCTCGAGCGTGACACCGCACTCGCCGAGCGGCTTGCCGCCCATGACGAGCTGAATCGTCTCGGGGTCGAGCGCCACGGCGCCATTCGCGTCGGCACTGCGGAAGAGCTTGCCATGCTGCGCCGGCTGTTCGCGGTGATGGGCATGCACCCGGTCGGTTACTACGACCTCTCCGAGGCCGGGGTGCCGGTGCATTCCACCGCCTTCCGCCCTATCGACGATGCCGCCCTTTCTCGTAACCCCTTCCGGGTCTTCACCTCGCTGCTGCGCCTGGAGCTGATCGAGAGCCCCGCACTTCGCGAGCAGGCCGCGTCGATCCTTGCCGAGCGCGATATCTTCACCGCTGGCGCCCGGGAGTTGATCGCGCTCAGCGAATCTCAGGGCGGGCTCAGCGACGAACAGGCCGACCGCTTCGTGGCCGAGGCACTGGAGACCTTTCGCTGGCACCGCGATGCCACCGTGGATCTCGCCACCTATGAGGCGCTGCACGCCGAGCACCGGCTGATCGCCGATGTGGTCTGCTTCCGTGGCCCGCATATCAACCATTTGACGCCCCGCACCCTGGATATCGATGAAGTCCAGAAGCGCATGCCGGCCGCCGGCATGAACGCCAAGGAAATCATCGAGGGGCCGCCCCGCCGTCACTGCCCGATCCTGCTGCGCCAGACCAGTTTCAAGGCCCTGGAGGAACCGACTCACTTCAAGGGCGAGCGTCAGGGGACCCACACCGCCCGCTTCGGCGAGATCGAACAGCGCGGCGTGGCGCTGACCGGCAAGGGTCGAGCGCTCTATGATCGCCTGCTCGCCGCCTCCCGGGACAAGACCCAAGGGCTCGCCAACGACGCCCACCAGCAGGCGCTGGCCGAGGTATTCGCCGAGTTCCCGGATGATGAGGCTACCCTGCGCCGCGAGGAGCTGGCTTTCTTCGAGTACCGCCTCACCGATGCCGGGCACGCCGCCGATGCAGGCCATGAAACGGACCTTGACGCGCTGATTGCGCAGGGTCTGGTCACGGCTCGGCCGATCACCTATGAGGACTTCCTGCCGGTCAGTGCGGCGGGCATCTTCCAGTCGAACCTCGGCGGCGCGCAGAACGATGCCTATACCGGGCACGCCAACCGCGAAGCCTTCGAGGCCGCCCTGGGCGCTACTGTCACCGATGAGCTCGCCCTCTACGCCGAGCGTGAGAGCATTTCCAAGGAAGGGGTGCTGAAGACCCTGGGGAGCGCCACGGCAGACTGAGAAAGGGCGCCTCAAGAAAGCGATAAAGGCGAGCGAAAAGCCCGGTGGGATGGCACAGCTGGTCCATCCCACCGGTCATTGCGTCGTTTGTGCAGATTAACCGAGTCAGCGTCCTCGTCGCCGCATGACTAGCCCGCCTGCGATCAGGATCACCCCCATCCCCATCACGGAAAGCCGGTCAGGCACCTCATCGAACAACACCAGGCCCCAGACGGCTGCAAAGAGTAGATAGGCGTAATCGAAGGTCCCCACCAGGGAAGACGGCGCAATCTGATAGGCCCGCGCGACGCCCGTGTTGACGGTCACCATCAATAGCGCATAAAGCAGGATCAGCCCTATCTCGATGGCCTCGAGTGGCTGCCACTCACGGTTCAAGAAGCCCTGCTGACTCGCTGCGTCATCGATCCCCCCCGTCAGGCCGCTGCCCACTATGCCAGCCAACGCAAAGGAGAGGTTCAGGCCCAGCGCCAATACCAGCGGGCGCTCGCCAGCGCAGTGACGACGCGTCAAGACCATGGCAACGGCATAACAACAGGCGGCCGCCACCGGCAATATCGCGGCGAAAGAGACCAATCCCGTTCCTGGACGCAGCACCAACAGGACGCCTGCGAAACCGATACCGATCGCCGCCCAGCCATGGAGCGTCAGCCTTTCATCGCCCACCAGAGAGGCGATAATCGCAATGAACAGTGGCGTGGTATAGATGCCCACCGCGGCGGTGGCGAGCGGAATCAATGGCAGCGCGGCGTAGAACAACAACCACATCGCCAACAACAGTAAGCTTCGCAGTACCACCCACCCGATCCTCTCGGGCACAAGGGCGGCAAGCCCTCCGCGCAAGACCAAGCATCCCGCCAGCATGGGGAGTGACACCAATGATGCCGATGCGAGCAGTTGCCAAAGTGACAGAGCTGCGCTGAGATACTTAACCAGAGCATCGGATAAAGCGAGCAGACAGACCGAGCCGACGATCAACATCACCCCTTGGCGATGATTGTCATGGCGTGTGTCGTGCATGATGATCCCTGTGTTTTCTGGATTGAGAGGGAATCAGCATGCATGGGGCGCCTTTCACCTGACTAACGACTTCTGCGTCACCATCCATGAGCTCAGATTATGAATTGGCTAGGCCGATCACTTCCGCCCTTGTCGACGTTGCTGCCCTTCGAGGCAGCCGCACGCCTCGAGAGTTTCTCCCGAGCGGCGGATGAACTGCATCTCACCCAGGCCGCGATCAGCCGCCAGGTCCGCGCACTGGAGGAAGACCTGGGCCAGGCGCTATTCGAGCGCCGAAATCGCGGCGTCTTTCTCACCCCAGAGGGTCGCGAGTTTGCCCATATCGTCTCTCGCTCGTTAGGCAACATGGCGGATCAGGCCAACGACTTGCGCGGCCCCAGCCACGGTGCTCAGGTGATTCTTTTCTGTCAGCTCTGTGAGGCGTTCTATTGGTTGATGCCGCGCCTGGCGAGCTTCAACCGCCGCTACCCCGACATCGATCTAAAGCTGGCCACCTCGACACGCCCCTTGACCGAATATCCCGATCCGTTTGATATCGCACTGCAAACCAACGGCAGGCCCAGCGGCAACCATCACCTCGCTTTTACTGCCAGCGACGAGATTTATCCTATCTGCAGCCCAGACCATCCTGCGGCAGTAAAGGCACCCCTCTCGTTGGCGTCGCTCGCTGGAGCCGAGTTGCTTCATCATCGAGTGGAGCCACCGGACTGGATAGAGTGGGCCGACTGGTTCCGCGCCATGGAGCATCCGCTGACGGCCCCCCTGCCGGGAAAGACCTTCGACAGCTATCCGCTGATGCTTCAAGCAACGCTGGAAGGCCACGGCGTGGCACTGGGTTGGCGACGCACGGCCGAACGGCTGATCGCGTCGGATGAGCTGGTGCGTCCCGTGCGCGAAAGCCTGTATCAACCGGAGGCGATCGCCGTGTACACACGCCACAGATCATCGGAACGCTACGCCACACGGGCATTGCTGGGCTGGCTGGAAGAGACGCTGAACGGCACGCCAACGTAGGACAACAGCAACGCTAAAGCCCCAGACTGATGGCGACAGAACCCAGAGAGTCAGCGCCGATACCGTCCTTGGTGGGGAAGGGTTAACGCCAGGAGCTAGCCTCGAAGGCGCTCAAACGCTGAGCCCTCAGGGAAAGTGTTCCACCAGGTAGTCGATCAGGGCGCGTACCCGCCGCGGCAGCAGGCTGGTCTCGGGGCGTAGAATCGAAATGGCGGTGCCGACCTGAGTGTCACGGTAAGCATCCAGCAGGGGGTGAAGCCGCTCGGCCGCAAGATCTTCTGCCACCATGTAGCGGGGCAAACAGGCGATCCCCCGTCCATGCAGGCAGGCGGCATGCAGGGTCTCCAGGGAATTGGACAGGAAGCCGGGCTGGCCGCGAGGGCTTTCCCGCAGCCCCCACATGGAGACGCCCCGCGACAGGTTCAGGAACAGGCAGGTATGCCGCGCCAGGTCGCCGGGGCTTGCCGGCCAGCCGTGTCGCGCCAGATAGCCGGGCGCGGCGCAGATCAGGCGAGGATGGGTGGTAAGCCGTCGGGCGATCAGCCCGGAATCGTCCAGAGAGGCGCTGCGGACCGCCAGGTCCATGCCCTCATGCACCAGGTCGACGATCGCATCGGTCAGCGTCAGGTCGATCTCCACCGCCGGATAATCATCCATGAAGGCCAGCAACAGCGGCATCAGTTGCTGCTTGCCCAGCGCCGTCGGTGCGGTGATCCGGATGCGGCCTCTGAGCGCCCCCGTGCCCTCGGTAATCTCCTGTTCCACCTGCCTGAGCCTGGCCAGCAGTTCCCGGGTTTCGCCGGCGTAGGCCTCGCCGGCCTCTGTCAGGCGCATATGTCGGGTGGAACGCACCAGCAAGGCTGTCCCCAGGCGCTGCTCCAGGCGGGCAATGCGCTTGCTGACCGCCGAGTGAGTGATACCCAGCTGGCGGGCGGCTCCCGAGAAGCTCCCTGCCTCGACGACCGCGTGGAAGATGGCGAGTTCGGTATCCGGTTTCATCTGTTCCATATGCTCACAGATCCTGTGCCTCGGCAACGGATTATCGGCCGCCGCGGCGACTGTCACGATGAGGACAGCATTTGAAATGTCCAAGGAGCGCAACATGACCGAGTCGAGCTTCAGCGCCGGGGCAGCGTTCATGAACGATGCCGACGTCCTCTTTATCCCCCTGACCCTACCCTGCGGCAGCGTATTGAAGAACCGCATCGCCAAGGCGGCAATGTCGGATTCCCTCGGCGACGGCACCGGCCACCCAACGACTACCCAATGCCGGCTCTACGAGCGCTGGGCCGAAGGCGGGGTTGCCCTTTCCTTGATTGGTGAGGTGCAAGGCAGGTCCGATGTCGCCGAGAAACCTGGCAACCTGGTCCTGAACGACCAGTCGGATATAGAACGCTTCCAGCGACTCGCGCGTTCTGGCGACCAGCACGGCAGCGGCCTGTGGCTTCAGTTGGGCCATGCGGGAGCGCTGGCCTATCCGCCGACCAGCATGCCCAGGGGCCCCAGTGCCCTGGACCTGCCTGGGCTTAGCTGCGAGGCCCTGAGCCTTGCCGAGATTCACGCCCTGCCCGAGGAGTTCGCCCGCACGGCCCGTCTTGGCAAGGGCGCCGGCTTCGGCGGCGTGCAGATCCATGCGGCCCACGGCTTCCTGTTGAGCCAGTTCCTGTCTCCCCTGTTCAACCAGCGCGAAGACGCCTATGGCGGCTCCATCGACAACCGCCAGCGCCTGCTGATCGAGGTAATCCAAGCAGTACGTGAAGCCGTAGGGCCGGCGTTTCCGATCGCGGTCAAGCTCAATGCCACCGACCAGTTGGAAGGCGGCTTGAGTCAGGTCGACGCCCTCGCGGTGGTCGAGGCACTGGACCGCGAGGCCATCGATCTGCTGGACATAAGTGGCGGCACCTACTTCCCCGGAGCGCGATCGGCCTCGGACGGCTCGGCGAGCGGCCCCTACTTTCTGGACTTCGCCCGACAGGCACGCCAGAAAACGACGCTGCCATTGATGCTGACCGGCGGCTTCAAGTCCCTGGCCCAGGCCCGCGATGTCGTCGCCGAAGGCGCCGCCGATATCATCGGCCTGGCCCGCGGCCTGGCGCTCGCGCCTGATCTGCCCCACCAGTGGCGCCATGGACACTGCTCTGAGCTTGCCTTTCCGCGCTTCGACACGCCACCAGAGGGGGGCGTCACCGCCTGGTACACCATGCGACTCACCCGGCTCGGCGAGGATCGAGACACCGAATCGCCTGGCAGCCTCGAGGAGGCGCTAGCCGACTACGAGGCACGAGATCAGGCACGCACAGCGACCTGGCAGCGGCATTTCGGCTTTCTTTCTTGAGTATTCCTTTGGCTGGCAATAAAACGCCGGCCTCCCTCGCCGAGCAGATCGGCATGGGAGGCCGGCGTTAAAGGCCTTTACTGGCCCACGCGCCCAAGAGACACACAGGCCGCTGGCGTTATTCCACGGTCACGGATTTCGCCAGGTTACGCGGCTGATCGACGTCGGTGCCCTTGAGCACCGCGACATGGTAGGACAGTAGCTGCAACGGCAGGGTGTAGAGGATCGGCGCCAGGGCCTCGTCGATGTGCGGCAGACGCAGCACATGCAGGCCCTCGGCTTCCTCGAGACCCACGCTCTCGTCGGCGAACACGTAAAGCTCGCCGCCACGGGCACGCACTTCCTGCAGGTTCGACTTGAGCTTGTCGAGCAGGGCGTCGTTGGGGGCCACCGAAATCACCGGCATCTCGCTGTCGACTAGCGCCAGCGGGCCGTGTTTGAGCTCGCCGGCGGGATAGGCCTCGGCGTGGATATAGGAAATTTCCTTGAGCTTGAGCGCACCTTCCAGGGCAATCGGGAAGTGGGCGCCACGGCCCAGGAAGAGCGCATGATTCTTCTCGGCGAAGGCCGTGGACAGTGCCTCGATCTCGCCGTCGAGTCCCAGCACGCGGCCCATCAAGGTGGGCAGGCCGCGCAGCGCCGTGACAATCTCGGCCTGGCGAGCCTCGTCCATGCCATTCACCTTGCCAAGGCCCAGCGTCAGCAGCATCAGGGCAGCAAGCTGTGTCGTAAAGGCCTTGGTCGAGGCTACGCCGATCTCGGGGCCTGCCTGGGTCATCAGCGTCAGGTCGGATTCCCGCACCAGGGAACTGCCGGGTACGTTGCAGATCGCCAGGCTTCCCAAGTAGCCGAGCTCTCGGGAGAAGCGCAGCGCAGCCAGGGTATCGGCGGTCTCCCCGGACTGTGACAGGGTCACGAACAGGGTGCCCTCGGGCACCACCACCCGGCGATAGCGGAACTCCGACGCCACCTCGACCTGAGTGGGAATGCCGGCGTACTGCTCGAGCCAGTAGCGCGCCACCAGACCCGCGTGATAGCTGGTGCCGCAGGCGACGATGTGCACCTGCTTGACCTGCGACAGCAGCTCCTCGGCGCCATTGCCGAAGCTCTCGATCAGTGCGCTGCGCTCGCCAAGACGACCCTCGAGAGTTGCCGCAATCACCTGAGGCTGCTCGTAGATTTCCTTGAGCATGAAGTGGCGATACTCGCCCTTGCTGGCGGCACCGTCGCCGTGCTCGAAGACCTGGATCGGCCGCTCGACGCCCTGCCCGGCGGCGTCGAAGATCTCGATGCTGCCGCCACGACGCAGGCGTACCACGTCGCCCTCCTGCAGATAGATGAAGCGATCGGTGACCTGCAGCAACGCCAGCGGGTCAGAGGCCAGGAAGGCCTCCTCGATGCCCACGCCGACCACCAGCGGGCTGCCCTTGCGGGCGCCGACCAGGGTATCGGGTTCGCCGCGGTGAACCACCCCCAGCGCATAAGCGCCGTCCAGGGTCGCCAGCACACGCTGCACCGATGCCAGCAGATCCTGACCGAGGGTGAACTCCCGGCCGACCAAGTGGGCAATGACCTCGGTATCGGTCTGCGAGGTAAAGGCGTAGCCCTGCCCTTCCAGCTCGGTCTTGAGCACCTCGAAGTTCTCGATGATGCCGTTATGAACGACCGCCAGGCTGTCGCCGGACTGGTGCGGATGGGCATTGTGTTCGCTGGGCTTGCCGTGAGTCGCCCAGCGGGTATGGGCGATGCCCACGCTGCCGACCAGCGGTGAGGCATCGAGACAGGCTTCGAGTGCCGCCACCTTGCCGGCAGCGCGCTGGCGTTCGAGACGCCCCTCGGCCGTCAGTACGGCCATTCCGGCCGAGTCATAGCCCCGATACTCGAGGCGCTTCAAGCCTTCGAGCAGGATGCCCTGGACGTTACGCTCGGCGACCGCTGCGACGATTCCACACATGCCGTTCTCCTCTCATGCTTGCCGACGGCCGGACCTTCGTGTCGAGCCATCGAGTCGGCCCCCGGCGGGCACTGACTCAGCGCCTCGCACCCGGGGCCGGATAAATTCACTTTATGATGCGCCGTTAGTCCTTGACGCTATTTCAGTCCTTGGCGCTCTTGCTCGGCCGCGGCCAGTCGGCCTTGCTGATCTGACGCGCTCGAGACACCGCCAGGGCGTGGTCAGCGACGTCCTTGCTGATGGTCGAGCCGGCGCCAACGGTGGCTCCCTCACCAATACTGACCGGCGCGACCAGGGCGGTATTGGAGCCGATGAAGGCGCCGTCGCCGATCTCGGTACGGTGCTTGTTGACGCCATCGTAGTTGCAGGTGATGGTGCCGGCGCCAACGTTCACGCCCTCGCCAAGGCGCGCATCACCGACATAGCTCAGGTGATTGATCTTGCTGCCTTCGCCGACCCGAGCGTTCTTGGTCTCGACGAAGTTGCCGACCTTGGCCTTGATGGCAAGCTGAGTGCCGGGGCGCAGCCGAGCGAAAGGGCCGATCTGGTTGTGGCCGGCGGCCACCGCCTGATCGATCATGCTGTGGGCTTCGACCACCGTCTCTGCGCCCAAGTGACTGTCACGGATCACGCAGTAGGGGCCGATGCGCACGCCTTCGCCGAGTTCCACGTCGCCTTCGAAGACGCAGCCGACGTCGATCTCGACGTCACGGCCGCAGGTCAGGGTCCCTCGCACGTCGATCCGCGACGGGTCGGCCAGGGCGACGCCCTCGGTCATCAGCCGTTCGGCGACGCTGTGCTGGTAAGCCCGCTCCAGGCGCGCCAGCTGCAGGCGGTTGTTGACGCCTTCGACCTCGATCGGCGTGGCCGGCTGGGCGGTGACGACCCCTACCCCTTCGGCGGCGGCCATGGCGATCACGTCGGTCAGATAATACTCACCCTGCTGGTTGTCGGCGGATAGCTGCGGTAGCCAGCGTTTCAGCTGGGCCGCCGTCATGGCCATGATGCCGGTATTGCATTCCTTGACCGCGCGCTCCGCCTCGCTGGCGTCCTTGTGCTCGACGATGGCGACCACCTGGCCGTCTGCGTCGCGCAGAATACGGCCATAGCCCTTGGGCTCATCGAGGGTCACGCTGAGCAGCCCCATATGATCCTCGTCGACCCGAGCCAGCAGCTCTCTGAGGGTTTCACGGCGAATCAACGGCACATCGCCGTAGAGCACCAGGACCTTGTCATGGCCGAGCTGATCGAGGGTCTGGGCGACGGCATGGCCAGTGCCGAGCTGTTGCTCCTGCACGGCGAAATGCACGCCGGCGTCACCCAGCGACTGACGCATGTCATCGCCGCCGTGGCCGATCACCACATGCAGCTTGTCGGCGCCGAGGCCAGCCGCCGTATCGATCACATGACGCACCATCGGCTTACCCGCCAGCGTGTGCAGGACCTTGGGCTTGCGAGAACGCATGCGCGTTCCCTGGCCAGCGGCGAGAATCACCACGTCGAGTGTCATCATGTCTCCTCGTTGTCTTGGTCCGAGTCTTGGTCCGAGTCTTGAAGCGAGCCTTGAACCGGGTCTTGCGCCGTATCCTGATCCGGCCGCGGAATCCCTAGCTTGTCGAGCGTGGCATCGCCGACCCGCTCGGCGAAGGCCGGGCTGGCCCGACTGATCCAGCCCTCGCCCTCGCGCTCGAGGGTAAGCACCGCCAGTCCTTCGCGGCGCGCCGTCTCGAGAGAGGCCCGGGGGCCAAGGACGCTAAGCGCGGTCGCCCAGGCATCTGCGTAGGCGGTAGTCTCACCCAGCACCGTCACCGATGCCAGCGCATGCTCTACCGGCCGCCCGGTGCGCGGGTCGATGGTATGGGAGTAGCGCTTGCCGTCTTCTTCAAAGTAGTTGCGATAGTCGCCCGAGGTGGCGACCGACATGTCGGTCAGGGCGAGCACGTACTGCGCCACCTGGCGATGCTCGTCCGGCACTTCCACCCCGACCCGCCAGGGGTCGCCGTCATCGTCGCGATGACCACGCAGCACCAGCTCGCCGCCGATATCGACCAGGAAGTTTTCGATCCCCTGTTCCTCGAGATAGTCGCCGACCTGATCGACACCGAAGCCCTTGGCCACCGCCGAGAGATCGACATAGACATCGCTCAGGCGCCGAGCTCGGCCGGCGTCTATATCCAGTTCGACCTTGTCGGGACCGATCTGGGCCAGGCGCTCCTGAAGCTGATCCTCAGGCGGTACCTTCTCGGGGCGCGCCTCGGGACCAAAGCTCCACAGGTTCACAAGGCCACCCACAGTGATATCGAAGGCACCATCGCTTGCCTGGGAGACCCGCCGACTGATCTCGAGTACCTGCATCAGCTCAGGCGAGAGAGGCTGCCACTCGCCGACCGGCGAGCGATTGAAGGTTGAGAGCTCCGAATCCTCACGATAGGTCGACATCGAGGCATCGACGGCCTCGAGTTCATCGAGAATCCCGGCCTCGATATCGGCGACCTGGTCGCGGGTCATCGGCTTGGCCAGAATCACCTGATAGTAAGTGCCGAAGATCTGCCCCTTGAGCGTGATCGGGGCCTCGCGGAGCGGCTCGCTACAACCGCTCAGCGCTACCACGAGCAACAGCGCCGCAAGCGCAAACAGGGAAAGGCGTCGAGTCATGATCGCTGTCCTACCAGAAGAACCACACCAGCCACAGCCCGAAGACCACGCGATAGATCACGAAGGGCTGCATACCGATGCGGTGAATGAATGCCAGGAAATAATGGATGCACAGATAGGCGCTGATACCTGACAACAGGGTGCCGACGGCCAGCGTTATCCAGTTCACGGGTACGGGAGACTCGAGCAGATCGAGGGTCTTGAGACCGCCGGCCAGTACGATCACGGGCATCGACAACAGGAAGGAGAAGCGCGCCGAGGCCTCTCGACTCAGCCCCAGCATCAGGGCCGCGGTCATGGTGATACCCGAACGCGAGGTGCCTGGAATCAGCGCCAGCGCCTGGGCGAGGCCGATCAGCAGGGCATCCTTCCAGGTCAGATCGAACTCATTGCGATGTCCGCGATGACGAAGATCGGCCCAGCCCAGCACCAGCCCGAAGACGGCCAGACTCGCCCCGATCACCAAGCCCGAACGCAGGTTGTCCTCGACTAGGTCCTTGCAGGCAAGCCCCACCAGGCCGACCGGGATGGTGGCAAGGATCACCCACCAGGTGAGCCGCGAACTCTCATCCTGGCCGCGCCCCGCGAGCGAGCCACACCAGCTGGTCATCATCTTGATCAGATCGCGGCGGAAATACACCACCACCGCCGATAGGCTGCCGACATGCAGCGCCACGTCAAAAGCCAGCCCCTGATCGGGCCAGTCAGTGAGGGCCGGAACCAGCACCAGATGGGCCGAACTCGAGACCGGCAAGAATTCGGAGATGCCCTGTACCAGGGCCAAAACGACGACCTGTAGCCAATCCATGCGGTTCACTTTCGTTGATCGGGTTAACCCGCCAGACGCCTCTTGCCTCTTACGCCTGCGCCAAGTGGGGCTTGAGGATACACGTCAGACCCAGTCTTGTCCTCGCCCCCCCCGACTCGGGTTCTTCTCCAGAACCTGAAACTCAACCTGGCCAGTCGGCTTGGCCGAATCATCTAGCCGGGCGGGCTACCGGAGTAATCTAGCCAAGCCCCAGCAAATGGCTGGCGATACCGAAGTAGATCACCACTCCACAGGCATCGATTACGGTGGTCACCAGCGGTGCCGATGCCGTCGCCGGGTCCCAGCCCAGGCGGTCGAGCAGGAAAGGCAGACACATGCCGAGCAGGCTGCCAAACAGCACGATAGTGATCATGCTGATCGCCACCACCAGGGCCACCGCTTCGCCACCGCGTATCACGCCGATCGGCGCCACGGCCAATGCCATGGTCAGGCCCAGGGCGCCGGCCACCAGCAGCTCGCGGCCCATCAGTTTGCCCCAATCCCGCACGCCGACATCGCCGGTGGCCATGCCACGTACCGTCAAGGTGGCCGCCTGGGCGCCGGCGTTGCCGCCACTGCCGATCAGCAACGGCAGGAAGAATACCAGCGCTACCTGGGCGGCGATGGTGTCCTCGAAGAAGGCGATGCCGGCTCCTGAGAAGAGGTTGCCGAACACCAGCAGCACCAGCCAGACAATGCGCTTGCGATACAGTTTCAGCAGCGGCACTCGGCTGACACCGGTCTCCAGCTGGCCGATCGACATCCCCTTGTGGATATCTTCAGTGGCCTCGGCCTCGACCACGTCCAGGGCGTCATCATGGGTCACGATGCCCACCAGACGCTCGCTGTTATCGACCACCGGGACAGCCAAGAGGTCGTAGCGAGCCACCAGCTTGGCCACGTCTTCCTGCTCGGCATCCACCTGGGTGTGGATAACATCGCGAATCATCAGGTCGTCAACCGCGGCACCAGGACGCGCCACCATCAGCTGACGCAGCGACAGGGTGCCGATGAGCCGACCATCGCCATCGAGAATATAAATCTGGTAGACGGTCTCGGCATCCGGCGCCGTCTGGCGGACCCGCATCATCGCCTGGGACACACTCAACCCAGCCGGGATCGCCACATAGTCAGCGGTCATCAGCGCCCCGGCGGTGCCCTCCTCGTAGCTGGCCAGCAGCAGGACCTCCTCGCGTTCGTGGCGCGCCATTCGGCGCAGCAGGGCCTCGCGTCGGTCCTCACCGACCAGATTGAAGAAATCGGCACGCTCGTCCGACCCCATCTCCTCGAGCAGCTTGACCAATCGCTTGTCGGCCATGCCGGCGGCAAGCCGCTGCTGGGTCTCATCCTGCAGGTAGCTGAAGACATTGCCGCCCCGCTCGAACGACAGCGTCTCGAGCAGTGCAAGCGCCGTTGCCTCGTCATCGTCATCGTCGATGAACGTCTCGAGCAGTTCGGCCACATCCGCAGAGCGCCGCTTGCCAAGCAAGGCCTCGAGAGCGATCTGATCCTTCTGCGCAAGGGCGGTTTCAAGCAGCCCCTTGTCAGCCTGCAAGCTATCTGTCTTTGCCATCGCCTCCTCCTGACTCCGATTCTGTCTCTGGACAACTGCCCAACGATACCTCGCCGGGTGTGACAAGACGGCCGGAGCCGACACAAAAACGCCCCTTGAACCGGGAGTCCAAGGGGCGTCGCGGACGGCCAGGGATAAGACTTAGCCCTTGCCGGCCTTCTTGCGCAATTGCTGAATGGTCCGCAACTGGGCAACGGCCTCGGCGAGCTCTGAAGAAGCGCGCGAATAATCGAGGTCGGCGTTGCTGTCGTTGAGTTCCTTCAGTGCATGCTGGCGGGCCTCTTCGGCAGCCGCCTCATCCAGATCGTCGGCGCGCACGGCGGTGTCGGCCAGGATCGTTACAATCTTGGGCTGCACTTCGAGGAAGCCGCCCGTGACGTAATAATGATCTTCTTGACCGCCGTCGTGGATGACCCGCACCGGTCCCGGCGAGAGCTCTGTGAGCAGCGAGGTGTGACCCGGGAGAATCCCCAGGTCACCCATCACACCCGCGGCAATCACCTGCTCGACGGCTCCGGAAAAGATCGAAGCCTCGGCGCTGACGATCTCGCACTTGAAGCTTTTCGCCATAGCTATGTCCCCTCTGGGGCTCCCGTAGGGTGGACGACCTTACTGCATGGAATTGGCTTTCTCGACCGCTTCGTCGATAGTGCCAACCATGTAGAAGGCCTGCTCCGGCAGCTCGTCGTAATCGCCATTGAGGATGCCCTGGAAGCCACGGATGGTTTCCTTCAGAGACACGTATTTACCCGGCGCACCGGTAAACACCTCGGCCACGAAGAACGGCTGCGACAGGAAGCGCTGAATCTTACGCGCCCGGTTCACGGCCAGCTTGTCTTCATCAGACAGCTCGTCCATGCCCAGGATCGCGATGATGTCCTTGAGCTCCTTGTAACGCTGCAGCACGCCCTGCACGCGGCGGGCCGTGTCGTAGTGCTCGTCACCCACCACCAGCGGATCGAGCTGGCGAGACGTGGAGTCGAGCGGATCGATGGCCGGATAGATACCCAGCTCGGCGATCGAACGCGCCAGTACCACGGTCGCATCCAGGTGCGAGAAGGTGGTCGCCGGTGACGGGTCGGTCAAGTCATCCGCGGGCACGTAGACGGCCTGCACGGAGGTGATCGAGCCATCCTTGGTGGAGGTGATGCGCTCCTGAAGGACACCCATCTCCTCGGCCAGGGTCGGCTGATAGCCTACCGCTGACGGCATACGGCCCAGCAGTGCGGACACCTCGGTACCGGCCAGGGTATAACGATAGATGTTGTCGACGAACAGCAGCACGTCACGACCTTCATCGCGGAACTTCTCGGCGATGGTCAGGCCGGTCAGGGCCACGCGCAGGCGGTTCCCGGGCGGCTCGTTCATCTGACCGTAAACCAGCGATACCTTGTCGATAACGTTGGATTCGGTCATCTCGTGATAGAAGTCGTTACCCTCACGGGTACGCTCGCCAACACCGGCGAACACGGAGTAACCGCTGTGCTCGGTGGCGATGTTGCGAATCAGCTCCATCATATTGACGGTCTTGCCGACGCCGGCGCCGCCGAACAGGCCGACCTTGCCGCCCTTGGCGAACGGGCAAACCAGGTCGATGACCTTGATGCCGGTCTCCAGCAGCTCACTGGTCGCTGCCTGGTCCGCATAGCCCGGCGCCTTGCGGTGGATCGGCATGCGCTCTTGCTCACCGATCTCGCCTGCTTCGTCGATCGGCTGGCCGAGCACGTTCATGATGCGACCCAGGGTCTCCTTGCCAACCGGCACGGAGATGGCAGCACCGGTGTTCTCGACCTCGGTGCCCCGCTTGAGGCCTTCGGTGGAGCCCATGGCGATGGTGCGCACCACGCCGTCGCCCAGCTGCTGCTGGACCTCGAGTACGGTCTCGCTCTGCGAGACATTCAGCGCGTCGTAGACCTTGGGAACTGCGTCCCGCGGAAACTCTACGTCAATCACCGCGCCGATGATCTGTACGATACGTCCGCTCATCTTGGTTCCTCTTAGATACCTGCAAATGAAACCTGTGTGCCTGGGCGGCCGGTCGCCTCGCGACGGCCCGGCCCAGTGGCGCTATACGGCTGCCGCGCCGCCAACGATCTCGGAGATTTCCTGGGTAATCGCGGCCTGACGGGCCTTGTTGTATACCAGTTGAAGCTCGTCGATCAGGTCGCCGGCATTGTCGGTGGCACTCTTCATCGCGATCATCCGCGCGGCCTGTTCGCAGGCGGCGTTCTCGACCACCCCCTGATAGACCTGGGATTCGATGAAGCGCACCAGCAGCCGGTCCAGCAGCACCTTGGCATCCGGCTCATACAGGTAGTCCCAGCTTGCGGGACGGCTGTTTTCTTCGTCTTGCGAGTTGTCGGCACCCATGTCCGAAGACAGCGGCAGCAGCTGCCGCACGGCCGGCTTCTGGGTCATGGTGTTCACGAACTGGTTGTGCACCACGTAGAGCCGGTCCAGCTGGCCCGCATCGTAGGCTTCCAGCATCACCTTGACGCTGCCGATCAGGTCTTCGACCGCGGGAGCTTCGCCCATGCCACTGGTCGCTGACACCAGGCGTCCACCGTACTTGCGGAAGAAGCTGCCGGCCTTGGCGCCCAGCGCGCAGAAATCGAGCTCAACGCCCTTGTCCTGCCACGCCTTGGCGTCCTTGAGCACGGCCTTGAACAGATTGTTGTTCAGGCCACCGCACAGGCCGCGGTCGGAGGAGACCACGATGTAACCGACCCGCTTGACCTCCCGCTCGACCATATAGTCATGGCGATACTCGGGGTTGGCGTCGGCAATATGACCAACGACATTGCGGATCTGGCGCGCATACGGCTGGCTGGCCGACATGCGCTCTTGGGCTTTACGCATCTTCGACGCAGCAACCATTTCCATGGCGCTGGTGATCTTCTGCGTATTCTTGATGCTCCCGATCTGGGTGCGTATCTCTTTTCCAGCTGCCATAGCGATCTACCTCTCGTTCGTGGCCCTCAGAAACATCCGTGGCCCGGCCGGGACACGCCCTTACCGGGCCGGGAAATCACCAGCTCTGAGTGGCCTTGAACTTCTCGAGACCGGCCTTGAGGCCTGACTTGATCTCGTCGTTGTAGTCGCCGCTGGCATTGATCTTGTCGAGCAGATCGCCGTGCTCGGCCTTCATGTAGGCGTGCAGGGCATGCTCGAAGTCGAGCACCTTGCTCACGTCGACATCATCCAGGAAGCCTTCGTTAGCGGCATACAGCGACAGCGCCATCTCGGCCACGGACATCGGCGAGTACTGCTTCTGCTTCATCAACTCGGTAACGCGCTGACCGTGTTCGAGCTGCTTACGGGTCGCGTCGTCGAGGTCGGAAGCGAACTGCGAGAA
The DNA here is from genome assembly GCF_013349955.1 of Onishia taeanensis. Taxonomy (GTDB): domain Bacteria; phylum Pseudomonadota; class Gammaproteobacteria; order Pseudomonadales; family Halomonadaceae; genus Onishia; species Onishia taeanensis_B. The sequence goes on from NZ_JABVXC010000013.1 coordinate 16,267, forward strand.
TGCCGCCAGCTCACGGTACTGAGCCAAGGCCAGGCGCACGCTGCCGCCGAGCTTCTTGACGATCTTGGTCTGGGCCGAGCCGCCGACACGGGATACCGACAGACCGGCGTTGATCGCCGGACGGATGCCCGAGTTGAACAGGTTGGTCTCCAGGAAGATCTGACCGTCGGTGATAGAGATCACGTTGGTTGGAACGAACGCCGAGACGTCGCCACCCTGGGTCTCGATGATCGGCAGCGCGGTCAGCGAGCCGGTCTTGCCCTTGACTTCACCGTTGGTGAACTTCTCCACGTAGTCGGCGTTGACGCGCGCGGCGCGCTCCAGCAGACGAGAGTGGAGATAGAAGACGTCACCCGGGAAGGCTTCACGACCCGGCGGACGACGCAGCAACAGCGAGGTCTGGCGATAAGCCACGGCCTGCTTGGACAGGTCGTCGTAGACGATCATGGCGTCTTCGCCACGGTCGCGGAAGTACTCGCCCATGGTGCAACCAGAGTAAGCGGCGAGGAACTGCATCGGGGCCGGGTCGGCTGCGCCAGCCGCAACCACGATGGTATGTTCCATGGCACCGTGCTCTTCGAGCTTGCGCACCACGTTGGCAATGGTCGACTGCTTCTGACCGATCGCCACGTAGACGCAGGTAATGCCCTTGCCTTTCTGGTTGATGATCGCGTCGATGGCGATCGCCGACTTACCGATCTGACGGTCGCCGATGATCAGCTCACGCTGACCGCGACCGATCGGCACCATGGCGTCGATCGACTTGAGGCCGGTCTGGATCGGCTCGTCGACGGACTGACGGGTGATGACGCCCGGCGCGACCTTTTCTACCGCATCGGTCAGCTTGGCGTTGATATCGCCCTTGCCATCGATCGGGTTACCCAGTGCATCGACCACGCGGCCGATCAGCTCCGGGCCTACCGGTACTTCGAGGACGCGGCCGGTACACTGGGCGGTCATGCCCTCTTCGAGCTTTTGATAGTCGCCGAGCACTACCGCGCCGACGCTGTCCCGCTCGAGGTTCAGCGTCATGCCGTAGATGCCACCGGGGAACTCGATCATCTCGCCGAACATTGCGTCGGCCAGACCGTGGATCTTCACGATACCGTCAGACACGCTGACGATGGTGCCCTCATTACGGGCTTCGGATGCGACATCCAGCTTTTCGATACGCTGCTTGATGATGTCGCTGATCTCGGAAGGATTCAGTTGCTGCATGCCATGTCCCTCAGACTCAGGCGGAAAGGGCCTCGTGGAGGCGACTCAGTCGACCGCGCACCGACCCGTCGATGACGGTGTCGCCGGCGCGCAGGATGACGCCTCCCAGGAGGGTGGAATCCACCTGAGTGGTAATGGAGATTTCGCGGTTCAGACGCTTGGCCAGTGCACTCGCGAGCTTTTCTTGCTGTGCGTCGTCCAGCGCGAAGGCAGAGACGATGTTCACGTCCATGCGCTTCTCTTGCTGGGCCTTGAGCAGCTCGAACTGCTCGGCGATTGCCGGCAGCGCGGCCAGGCGAGCCTGGGAGCCGACCAAGCGAAGGAAATTGCCGACCTCGTCGTTTACGGCGTCGCCGCAAACATCAAGCAGCAGATCCGCTTTCTGGGTGCTGGTCAGCTGAGGGTTGCTCAGGACCCGCTCATGCACATCGCCGTCTTGAGCGACCTGCGCAAGCGTTGCCAGCATGTCGGACCAGTCTTCGAGCGCCTTCTTGCCAAGCGCGTATTCGAAGGCCGCTTTAGCGTAAGGACGTGCGACGGTAGACATTCCCGTCATGGGTCACCTCCTCAAAGCTCTTTGGCGAGTTTGTCGACAAGTTCGCGATGCTTGGTCTCGTCGATCGACGATTGCAGAATGCGTTCTGCACCCACAATGGCCAAACGAGATACCTGCCCGCGCAGCTCTTCCCTGGCGCGGTTCACTTCCTGATCGATCTCGGACTTGGCAGAGGCGATCATGCGCTCACCTTCTTGGCGAGCCTGCTCACGTGCTTCCTCGATCATCTGGCTGGACCGCTTGTGGGACTGCTCCAGGATTTCTGCTGCCTGTTCCTTGCTAGCACGTAGCGTCTCGTTGGCCTCTTCTTGAGCCACCTCGAGGTCGCGTGTTGCGCGGCTGGCAGCGTCCAGGCCATCGGCGATCTTCTTCTGGCGCTCATGGAGCGCAGTGCTGATCGGCGGCCACACATACTTCATGCAAAACCAGACAAAGATCGCGAAGGCGATCATCTGCCCGATAAGCGTCATGTTGATATTCACAGGGACGTACCTCTGACAGATTCGTGGCGACCGGAAACAAGCCAACCGAGCGCGGTGCGCTCGGTATGCTAATTGTTAACCGGCGACGACGAAGATCAGGTACATCGCGATACCGACACCGATCATCGGAACGGCGTCCAACAGGCCAGCCATCAGGAAGGTCTTGGTCTGCAGATGGTCACCCATTTCCGGCTGACGAGCGGTGGTTTCGAGCAGCTTGCCACCCAGAAGGGCGAAGCCGATAGCGGTGCCGAGGGCGCCGAGGCCAATCATGAGAGCGGCAGCAATGTAGATGAGTTCCATGGTGATGCTCCTATCGAGTTGAGACGAAGGTTAAGGGTTTATCGGGTGATACGTGATTCAGTGATGCTCGTGTGCAGAGTTCAGATAAACCACCGTCAGCACGGTGAAGATGAACGCCTGCAGAGTGATAACGAGAATATGGAAGATGGCCCAGGGGACGTTCAGTGTCCAAGAGACCCAGAACGGCAACAGGGCGATCAGGATGAAAATCACCTCGCCGGCAAACATGTTGCCGAAGAGACGCAGACCAAGGCTGAGCGGCTTCACCAGCAGGCCGATGATTTCCATCACCAGGTTAAAGGGAATGAGCGACCAGTGGTTGAACGGGGTAAAGGACAGCTCTTTGACGAAGCCACCGGCCCCTTTCACCTTGATGCTGTAGTAGATGATCAGGCAGAAGACACCGAGGGCCATGCCCAAGGTGGCATTGGGATCCGTGGTGGGGACTAGCTTCATGTATTCGACGCCAAACTTGGCAAACAGCTCGGGTGCTAGGTCCACGGGCACCAGCTTGAGCAGGTTCATCAAGAAGATCCACACGAACAGCGTCAAGGCCAGCGGAGCGATCATGGTGTTCTTGCCGTGGAAGGCGCCCCGCACCATGTCCTCGACGAACTCGAAGATCATCTCGATGGCGCTCTGCAACTTGCCAGGCACACCTGTCGTTGCTGCCTTGCCAACCTTGCGGAACAGCCAGATGAACAGAACGCCCATGGCCACTGACCAGCCCATGGTATCCACGTGTATCGCCCAGAACCCCATGTCGGCAGCTTCCTGAGCGGAATGCGCCATCGACCAACCGTTTTCCGGGTGATGCCCGAAGGTCAGGTTCTGCAGGTGGTGCTGAATGTACTCCGTAGGAGTCGGGTTGTTGCCTGCCATACTCTGCCTCGATTTCAGGTGTGCGACGGTCGACGTAAGAGCCAGGGCCCCAGCCAATGCACCAACAGCGTCGCCACGTAAGCGCCAAAGAAGAAAGCGGGATTTGAGGGGGGCACTGTCACGAACACGATCGTGAACAATGCCACCGTCAAACCAAACTTTCCGGCCTCTGCCCGATAAAACCCGTTGACCATTTGCCGGTAATGCCGCGCATGTTGAAAGCGAAAGGCACGCCAGGCGAAATAGGCATTGGGCAACAGTGCCACACCGCTTCCGGTCAGCGCCGATACCGCGCCGCCGATCCCGGCGGCCAGCATCCCGAGGGCGCTGACCACGGCCAACATGAGACTTTGAGCCACGAGCAGGCGCGCAATGGGTGGTCGCTTGAGCTTGGCTGCCACCGGTTACTCCCTGCCTCGCGTCGTCTCACGCTATCGTCTGTCCGTTTCTGCCGCTATAACTCACGACAAACTCCGGCGCGATTATAGGGAAGGCCCTTGGCGGCTTCAACCAAAGCTATCGCGATTTTGTACGATATTGCTTCAGTAGACGACCAATAGCCCGCTAAACGTCGACAAATCACGTTAGCTTGCTAAAAGAAGCCGGGACGAATGTAGGCAATTTTCCCCCTATCGGATATGGCCAAGGATGCCGTCCAGCTCATCGAGGCTGGTGTAGCGAATGGTCAGGCGACCCTTGCCGCTACGACCGTGCTGGATCTTCACCGGGGCACCGAGCAACTCGCCGAGCTGATTCTCGAGGCGCACCACATCTGTCGAGCGAGGCTGGCTCTCGGGCTTGGCCGGTGCGCCTTCGAGCAGTTGCTTCACCAGGGCTTCGGTGGCGCGCACCGTCAGGTCCTTGTCGACCACGTCGTGCGCCGCCGCGCGCTGCGCCGCCCCGGACAGCGCCAGCAGGGCGCGAGCATGGCCCATGTCCAGGTCGCCGCGCTCGAGCAGGGTCTGCACTTCCGGGTCCAGCGACAGCAGCCGCATCAGGTTGGCGACCTGGGCTCTAGACCTGCCCACGGCATCGGCAACTTGCTGTTGGGTCAGCTCGAATTCGTCCTGCAGGCGCTTGAGGGCCATGGCCTCTTCGACCGGGTTGAGGTTCTCGCGCTGGATGTTCTCGATAACCGCCAGCGCCAGGGCGACCTGATCGCTGACCTCGCGAATGACCGCGGGGATGACGTCGAGCTCGGCAAGCTGGGCGGCACGCCAGCGCCGCTCACCGGCGATGATCTCATAACGATGGTCATCGATCGGGCGCACCACGATGGGCTGCATTACCCCTTGGGAGCGGATCGAGTCGGCCAGTTCCTCAAGCGCCTCGGGTTGAATGTCGCGGCGCGGCTGGTACTTGCCACGGGTCAGCTGTCCGAGCGGCAGGCGTTCGAGTCGCTCCTGATCCTGCGGAGCGAGATCTTCCGCGGCGTCGACCGGCACCATGACCTCGCCGTCGGCAGCGTCAAGAGTCTCATCGGGCTGAAGAGAACGATGGCGGGAACCGGCACCGATCAGGGCATCCAGGCCTCGTCCCAGGGCTCGCTTACGCGTCATCTGGCAATCCTCGAAATCGATCCAACATTACAGTCCCCCGCGCAGCCAGCATCGACCGTTTGGGCACGGTCTCAGGCCATGCATTACCGCCAATCACGCTGACATTACCGCGTTGTCCGTTCAGGCGGCTAGATCAGCTGACGACGAATCAGCTCCTTGGCCAGCACTCGATAGGCCTGGCTGCCGCGGGAGAAGCGGGCATATTTTGTCACCGGCAGACCGTGGCTCGGGGCCTCGGCGACGCGCACATTGCGGGGGATGGTGGTCTTGAGCAGGCCATCGCCGAAGTAGTCCATCAGCTGCTTGCTGACATCGCGGGTCAGGCTGTTACGCGCATCGAACATGGTGCGCACGATGCCCAGCACCTCGAGGCTAGGATTGACGCTCGCCTGCAGCTGCTCGACGGTATCGAGCAGCGCCGAGAGCCCCTCGAGGGCATAGAATTCGCATTGCAGCGGAATCAGCACGCCGTGAGCGGCGGTCAGGGCGTTGACGGTGAGCATGTTCAGCGAGGGCGGGCTGTCGATCAGCACCACGTCATAGGCGCTCGCCACGCTCTGGATAGCGTTGTGCAGGCAGCGCTCACGGCCCTGTTCGCGATCGAGTAGCGCCACCTCGGCGGCTGTCAGGTCGCCATTGCCGGGCAGCAGCGCATAGCCGGCGACGGGGCAGTCCAGGATCACCTTGGAGGCCCGCTTGTCGCCCAGCAGCACGTCCAGCACGCTGCCGTCGAGTTCATGCTTGTCGACGCCGCTGCCCATGGTGGCATGGCCCTGAGGATCGAGGTCGACCAGCAGCACGCGGCGGTCGAGCGCCGCCAGGCTGGCGGCGAGATTGACGGCCGTGGTGGTCTTGCCTACCCCACCCTTCTGATTGGTCAAGGCGATGATCTTGGTCACGAGCGGCATCCTTCCTGGGTCCGGCTCCCTGAAAACCGGGGCAGCCTTGGTGGTCGCATTGCAGCGCTGTTTTAGCCGGTTCGGCGAGCCAGCGTCAGCAGGTGGCGCGCGCCTTCCTCACCGGGTACGGCAAGGGCGCGGCGCTCGACGAGGGTCACCCCATCGGGCAGGGCGGCCAACTCTTCATCGCTGGCCTTGCCCTTCATGGCCAACCATTCACCGTCCTCGGCCAGCAGCGCCTCGGTCAAGCCGATGAAATCCTCGAGACTGGCGAAGGCCCGGGAGATCACCTGATCGAAGGGTGCGGCGTCGAAGGCCTCGACCCTCGCTTGGCTGGGCGTGACGTTATCCAGGCCCAGCTCGAAGATTGCCTGGCGCTGGAAGCGAACCTTCTTGCCGTTGCTGTCGAGCAGCGTGACCTGAAGCTCCGGCTTGAGAATCGCCAGCACCAGCCCCGGCAGGCCCGGGCCGGCACCGACATCGAGCAGTCGCGGGCCATGCACATGGTCAAGCACCGAGGCGCTGTCGATCAGGTGTTTGGTGACCATATCATCGAGCGAGCGTACCGCGGTGAGGTTATAGGCGCGATTCCACTTGTGCAACAACGCCAACAGGCCCAGCAGGCGCTCGCGCTGGCCGGCATCGGGCACGATGTCGAGGCCCGCGAGCCCAGCATCCAGCCGTTCCGCCACGGCCTTGGGTACTGCATTGACCAGGGCCTGATTCATGCGCTCACCGCCTGACTGTCATCCAGCAGGCGGCGCTTTTTCAGGTGAATCAGCAGGATCGACACCGCCGCCGGGGTCACCCCGGAGATACGCCCGGCATGCGCCAGGGTTTCCGGGCGCGCGGATTCGAGCTTCTGGCGGATCTCATGGGAGAGCCCTTCGACGCGCTGATAGTCCAGGTCAGCGGGCAGCGGCGTTGCCTCGTGGCGCTTGAGCTTGTCGATTTCCTCCTGCTGGCGATCGATATAACCCTGGTACTTGGTCTGGATCTGCACCTGCTCGGCCACCGCAGGATCCTCGACCGGCTCGCCGGCCACTCCGGGAAGCCCGGCCACATCGGCGTACTCGAGCTCCGGGCGACGCAGCAGCTCGGTGAGACTGTACTCGCGGGTCAACGGCTTCTCGACTTTGGCCTCGAGCGAGGCGGCAGCATCACTGCCCGGCTGCACGAAGCTGGTCTTGAGGCGCGCGGCCTCTTGCTCGATGACCTCACGCTTGGTGGTGAAGGCCGCCCAGCGGTCGTCATCGACCAGCCCCAGCTCGCGACCGATCTCGGTCAGGCGCAGGTCCGCGTTGTCTTCACGCAGCAGCAGGCGATACTCGGCCCGCGAGGTGAACATGCGATAGGGCTCTTGCGTTCCCAGGGTGATCAGGTCGTCGACCAGCACCCCGAGGTAGGCCTGATCCCGGCGCGGTGACCAGCCCTCGAGCCCATGTGCACGGCGGGCAGCGTTGAGGCCCGCCAGCAGCCCCTGGGCGCCAGCTTCCTCGTAACCGGTAGTGCCGTTGATCTGCCCGGCGAAGTACAGGTTGTGGACAAACTTGGTTTCCAGGGTGTGCTTCAGATCGCGGGGATCGAAGAAATCGTACTCGATGGCGTAACCCGGGCGCGTGATGTGTGCGTTTTCCAAGCCCTTGATCGAGCGCACCACCTGGAGCTGCACGTCGAAGGGCAGCGAGGTGGAAATCCCGTTGGGATAGAGCTCGTGCGTATCCAGGCCCTCAGGCTCGATGAAGATCTGGTGGCTCGACTTGTCGGCAAAGCGATGCACCTTGTCCTCGATGGACGGGCAATAACGCGGGCCAACGCCCTCGATGGTGCCGGAATACATCGGCGAGCGGTCGAGATTGGCGAAGATGATCTCGTGAGTGCGCTCATTGGTATGCGCGATGTGACAGCTGACCTGATCGGGATGCATGGCCTGGTTACCGAGATACGACATCACCGGCACCGGGCTGTCGCCGGGTTGTTCTTCGAGATGGGTGAAGTCAACGGTACGAGCATCGATGCGCGGCGGTGTGCCGGTCTTGAGGCGCGCCACATTGAAGGGTAGCGCCCGCAGCCGCTCGGCCAGGGCATTGGACGGCGCATCGCCAGCGCGACCGCCGCGGCTCTGATCTAGGCCGATATGGATCACGCCGCCGAGGAAGGTGCCGGTACAGAGCACTACGCTCTCGCCGAGGAAGCGAATACCGGTTTCGGTGACCGCACCACGCACGGTGTCGCCATCGACGATCAGGTCGCCGGCTGCCTGCTGGAAAATCGTCAGATTGGGCTGGTTTTCCAGCATGCCGCGAATCGCCGCTTTGTAGCGGACTCGGTCGGCCTGGGCGCGAGTGGCACGGACGGCAGGCCCCTTGCGGGCATTGAGCCGTCGAAACTGGATGCCGCCCTGGTCAGTGGCCAGCGCCATGGCGCCACCGAGCGCATCGATCTCCTTAACCAGATGGCTCTTGCCGATCCCGCCGATGGCCGGATTGCAGGACATTTGGCCCAGGGTCTCGATGTTGTGGGTCAGCAGCAGGGTTTTGGCACCCATGCGAGCGGAGGCCAGGGCGGCTTCGGTTCCCGCATGGCCTCCGCCGATGACGATGACGTCAAAACGGTCGGGGTAGTCCACGTTGCACCTCGAATGGCGCCGATGGCGCCGTGTCCATAACCGTCGTCAACCGACGGGGTGAGAAATCAGCGGCACAGTATAAACCTCCTGTGGGTAACCGTCAGGGGTTTTCCACACCCAGATTCGAAGCCAGGCGGTTCAATGCGGGGTTCTATATAAAATACAGATTAAATAAGAAAGAAGTTCTGTTGTTGTAGTAACTACTAGTGTGGATACTTTCTGTGGAAAACTGAGTTATTTGTATTTTTATCAATTGCTTAAAATGTTGACCGATCGTGTGAAAAACGGCGAAGGGCGTGCGTACAGCTTGTCGTGAGCCTGTGGACGAATGGGCGCCTTGTCCACAAGGCTAAATGACCCAAGGTTATCCACCGAGCCTAGCCTGGGTTGTTACCGCAGCGGTCAACATGCGAAACCGATATCCGTAAAGACGCTGATGCCGGTGGTTGTGGAAGGATTTGGAGGCTGTGTGAAAAAAACTTGTCCACAGCCAAAAAAAGGGCCTGTCGACTTCTCGACAGGCCCTTTGAGGTGCCAAAATCAGGTCTTTTACAGCGGTACCTGAAGGGTTTCTAGCCTATTGGCAGCTTGCTAAAGCTCTTGTGTCAGTGTTTGAGGACGCGCCCCAGGAAGCTCTGGGTGCGTTCATTCTGCGGATTGTCGAAGACGTCTTCCGGCTTGCCCTGCTCGACGATCTGGCCTTGATGGATATAGATCACACGGTCGGCCACTTCCCGGGCAAAGCCCATTTCGTGGGTCACGATCATCATCGTCATGCCGGCCTTGGCCAGCTCGCGCATGGCATCCAGCACCTCACCGATCATCTCCGGGTCCAGGGCCGAGGTGGGCTCATCGAAGAGCATTAGCCTTGGTTCCATGGCAAGGGCACGGGCCAGCGCCACGCGCTGCTGTTGGCCGCCTGAGAGCTGACCCGGCAGCTTATCGGCCTGGTCGGCGATATTGACCTGTTCCAGCAGCCTGTCGGCGTTCTCGATGGCATCGGCCTCGCTGGTGCCGCGGACCTTGATAGGCGCCAAGGTGACATTGTCGCGCACGCTAAGATGCGGAAAGAGATTGAACTGCTGGAAGACCATGCCGACTTCCGTGCGGATGGTCTGCAGCGACTTGCTGCTCTTGCCGTTTGGCAGCAGTTCGTTGCTGTCAACCTCGATATGGCCGTGCTGGAACTCCTCGAGGCCGTTGATGCAGCGGATCAGGGTGGACTTGCCAGAACCACTGGCCCCGATGATCACCACCACTTCGCCGTGAGTGACCGAAAGCTCGATGTCCTGCAGCACGTGCAGGCTGCCGAAGAATTTGTTGACCTTCTCCATGCGCACGATCAGCTCAGCGCCGGGCTCTGTCTTGATATCTGTCATGATCGGTTCCCTCGTTGTACCGATGTGCCTTGTAACGATGTGCGAGTACCGGCGTTATTGACCTACCAGTCCCTTGCGCTCGAGCAGGCGCAGGGCCAGCGAGAGGCTCAGGGTGATCGCGAGATACAGCATGGCGACCATGAGATAGACCTCCAGGGCACTGAAGGTGGTGGCGATGTAGATCTGACCCTGACGGACCAGTTCCCCGACGCCGATCACTGAGAACAGCGAGGTATCTTTGATGCTGATGATGCCCTGATTGCCAAGCGAGGGGATCATGCGGCGAAAGGCCTGGGGCCAGATCACGTAGCGGAACGATTGGGTGCGTGACAAGCCAAGCGACAGGCTGGCTTCTCGCTGGCCTCGTTCGATGGACTGCACGCCACCGCGTACGATTTCTGAGATGTAGGCGCCGGAGTTGACCGCAATGGCGGCGATGCCGGCCACCAGCGCATTGACCGGTCCGCCGATGATCTGCGGTAGGCCATAGAAGATGAAGAGCACCTGTACCAGCACTGGCGTGCCGCGGAAGATCTCGATATAGGCGATGGCGGGAATGCGCAGCCAAGCGACCGGACTGATGCGTAAAAGGCCAAACAGGATGCCGATCAGAAAGCCGATGGCGAGACCACCGAATGAGATCAGCAGGGTGTAGGGAATCCCCGTCAGCAAGTAGGGAATCGAGGATATGGCGGCCTGCCAGTCGAATTGAAAGGTGACGTCCACGAGGGATCTCCCGTCCAGAAACTTCGTCAGATAGAGGGGTAAAGAGGCGTTGCCAAGGCGCTACGCAAAGGGGTCGAGCCTAGTGACTCGACCCCCTGCGACTGAGCCATGTCTGGCCGTTCGTAAACGTCTCAGACACAGTGTCAGCTGGCCGTGTTATTCGGCGCTACCGAACCACTTTTCGTGGATCTCGTCGTAGGTGCCGTCTTCACGCATGGCGGCGAGGGCATCATTGACGGGCTTGACCCACTCGCTGCCCTTGACCAGGGCGATGCCGTATTGCTGGCCTTCATAGAGCGGTCCCACGACCTTGGCTCGGCCTTCGCCGCGGGTCTTGGAGAAGTAGCCGACGTTGGGCGCGTCGTAGAAGACGGCATCGACGCTGCCGCCGAGCAGGGCCATATACATGTCGGAGCTGCCCGGATAGGGCGTGATGGTGGCCTCGTCACCGAGGTTTTCGGTGAGGTAATCGTAACTGGTCGAACCGATCTTGGTGCCGATGGTCTTGCCGGCCAGGTCGTCGATGGTGCTGATGCTGTCGTCGTCGGCGGCTACCATGATACGCAGGCCGCTATCGTAGTAGGGGTCGGAGAAGTCGACGATCTCGCTGCGCTCGTCGGTAATGGTGATGCCGGCGATGGCGATATCCACGTTACCGGTCTGAATCGCCGGGATGATGCCGTTGAAGTCCATGGTGTTCAGGTTGACATCAAAGCCGGCGCGATCGGCGACTTCGTTGATGATGTCGATATCGAAGCCGACCATCTGGCCGGAGTCGGTATCCATCATCTCGAAGGGAACGAAACTCGGGTCGGTGACCACATCGAGGGTCGGCTGGTCGGCGGCACTGGCCAGGGTGGACATGCCAAGGCCGAGGGCAAGAGCGGAAAGCAGAGAGGCTTTTTTATGCAGTGTTGACATGAGGTTCCCCGTTTGGAAATTTTGTTTACGGAACACGCCTTTAACAATGGCGAGTTCCCGGGGAAGCGTCAAGTTGAAGAAAAAAGCGCCATTTTGACGGTGTTTTACACCATGAAGGAGGCACCGCAGCCACAGGTGCTGGTGGCGTTGGGGTTCTGGATCACGAAGCGTGCACCGGCCAGGCCTTCCTCGTAGTCGACCGTGGAACCGACAAGGTACTGATAGGACAGCGGATCGACGATCATGGCGACGTCGTCGAAGGCGATCAGGGTGTCGTCCTCGCTGGCATCATCGGCAAAATCGAAACCGTACTGAAATCCCGAGCAGCCACCGCCAGTGACGTAGACACGCAACTTGAGTGCGGCGTTACCCTCCTCGGCGATCAGCCCACGCAGGCGCCGCTGGGCGCTGGGGGACAGCTGCATTGGCTTGAGGGACCCGGGGTCGAAGGATTCGGCACCGCTCATGGAGATTCTCCCGCGGTTGATGGAATGAGGTTCATATAGTGATTATCCCCAATCCCCAGCAAAAGGGTCAACTTTTGAGGGGCTAAGCCGTAGGCAGGTCACTTGCGAAGGCGCTATAAACCCATCCCTGGGCGCTACCTCTGCCATCCATGGCAGAGGACCTTCGCTGTGACCTACCTACGGCGTCCTTGGAGATAGTCCAAGAGGGATATCAGGGCATCAGCGCCGGGGCGGTAAGGCCTGCCATCTCATCGAAGCCGAACATCAGGTTGAGGTTCTGGATGGCCTGGCCGGAGGCGCCCTTGACCAGGTTGTCGATCACGGAAAGCACCACTACGGTGTCGCCGCCGCCGGGACGGTGCACGGCCAGCCGGCAGATGTCGCTGCCTTTGACGCTGCGGGTCTCGGGGTGACTGCCGGGGGGCATGACATCGACGGCCGGTTCGTCCTTGAAGCGGGTTTCGAACAGTGCCTGCAGATCGTCAGCCTCCTCGGTCAGCCGCCCGTAGAGAGTGGCGTGAATGCCACGAATCATCGGCGTCAGATGAGGCACGAAGGTCAGGCCCACCGGCGTCTTGGCCGCACGACCAAGGCCCTGGCGGATCTCGGGCAGGTGGCGATGACCGCTGGCGCCATAGGCCTTCATGGATTCGCTGGCCTCGGCCAGCAGCGAGCCCACCTTGGCGCCGCGCCCGGCACCGGTGACGCCTGACTTGCAGTCGGCGATCACATGTTCGAGATCGATCAGGCCGGCTTCGAGCAGTGGCAGCAGTCCCAGCTGCACGGCGGTGGGATAGCAGCCCGGCACCGCGATCAGGCGTGCCTGCCGGATCGCCTCGCGGTTGACTTCGGGCAGTCCATAGACGGCCTCGTTTAACAGCTCGGGGGCCCCGTGAGGCTGGCCGTACCACGCCTCCCATTCCTTGGCGTCTTCCAGACGGAAGTCGGCGGACAGGTCGATGACCCGGGTGCCGCGCGCGAGCAAGTCGCCGGCCAGTGCATGAGCGACACCGTGCGGAGTGGCGAAGAACACCGCATCGCAGCGGCCCAACAGTTCGGCGTCCGGGGCGGTGAAAACGAGGCCGGGGTAGTGGCCGCGTAGATTGGGATAGAGCTCATCCACGGCGAGTCCCGCTTCGGAACGCGACGTAATGGCCGCGACTTCGACCTGAGGATGCTGTGCCAACAGCCGCAGCAGTTCGACGCCGGTATAGCCGGTGCCTCCGACAATGCCCACCTTGATCACGATGTCCCTCCTTAGGTGCTGGCTTGGGTACTGGGTCGACCTCGATGGGGTCGAGTCTGAAGAGATGGTCCCGATATGATACACATGTCTGACAATGACAGGTGGAATCCCGGCCCCACCAGGGGCCCCTTGGTCAAGGACGCGCCGACGTGCCACGCCCTCATCTTCCCGATCTGAGCCTTGCGACCTTTCGTCGCAAATTGGCCAACGTCGATGCCCTTCCCCAGCTGTGCGTGCTGGGGACAATTGCCGGACTTGTCACCGGCAGCTTGATGGTAGGCTTTCAGCTACTGCTGGACCTGGGGGCGCTGGCTTTCATGCCCGGGGCTGAATCGGAGGACTTCGAGGGGCTGGCCCCTTGGTTTCGTGCGCTTCTTCCATTGGTCGCCGTGACGTTGATCGGCGTAGGGCTATGGCGCCAGCCGCCGGCGGCGCGCAAGCTCGGCGTCGGTCACGTGATCGAGCGTCTGACCTATCATCAGGGGCGATTTCCGCTGCGCAACTGGATCAACCAGTGGTGGGTTGGGGTGGCCTCAGTGCTCGGCGGGCTTTCCGCCGGCCGTGAGGGGCCGGCGATCCATCTCGGTGCGGCGGCGGTCAGTGGCATCGGCGAGCGTCTACGTTTGCCCCACAACAGCCTGCGGGTGCTGGTCGCCTGCGGCACGGCGGCGGGCATCTCTGCTTCCTTCAATACGCCGGTCGCCGGGGTCATCTTCGCCATGGAAGTGGTGATGATGGAGTACACCATCGCCGGCTTCATGCCGGTGATACTGGCCTCGAGCATGGGCGCGGTCGTCGCCCAACTGGTCTATTCCACCGAGCCGGCCTTCCAGAGCTCGAGCGTGTCGCTGGATTCCTGGTTCAACCTTTCCTGGATTCTGGTCAGCGCGCTGGTTATCGGCCTGCTGTCCGGTGGTTTCATTCGCCTGGCCAAGCTGACGACGGGCTTTGCGGCCTGGCCGGTCGCGGCGCGTTTGGCCGCGGTGGGGCTCGCCACCGGCCTGGTGGCCTGGTGGTACCCCGAGGTCCAGGGCATCGGCTACGACAGCTTGGCATCGATGTTGGACGGCGAGCTGGCGGTGAGCGTGCTGGTCGCCCTGGCGCTGGCCAAGCTGGGCCTGACTGCACTCACCGTGGCCAGTGGGATTCCCATCGGCATCATCGGCCCTGTGCTGGTGTGCGGTGCCGCGGCCGGAGGCCTTTGCGGCCTGCTTGGCCACTGGCTTTGGCCGGCGGCAGCGGCGGATCCGTCGTTGTTCGCCATGCTGGGCATGGCAGCGATGATGGGTGCGGTGTTGCAGGCACCACTGGCGGCGCTGATGGCGCTGCTCGAGCTGACCCACAACCCCAATATCATCCTGCCCGGCATGCTGGCGGTGGTGATCTCCGGCCTTACCGCTCGTCGCTTGTGTCGCTGCGAGGGGTTCTTCATCAACCTGACCCGCCATGGCCTGCACCCTTTGCAGCAGCCGCTGGCGCAGGCGTTATCACGGGTTTCGGTGCCGGCGGTGATGGAGCGCAGCCTGGTGCGCAGCCAGCGCATGGTGAGCCGCGAGGAAGCCGAGGCGCTTTTGCATGCCAAGCCGGCCTGGGTGGTCATCGTGCGCTCCCGGGATGACAAGCCGACGCTGGCGCTCAAGGCCGCGGATCTGGCCCGGGTACTACTTGATGATGAAGCCTGGGCCAAGGAGCAGCAGATCGACCTGCTCGAAGTGCCTGGCCAGCGTCTGGACATGGCGCCGATTCATCTCGAGGCCACCCTCAGCGAGGCGTTGGATCGGCTCAACGAAGCGCGTGTCGATGCGCTTTACGTGGAAACCTCGATGGGGCCGATCAAGCGGCGCATTTCCGGTATCATCACCCGTGAGAGCATCGAGAATTACTATCGCTACACGCCGTGAGCGGGCGTGGCCCGGCGGGCCGCTACCCCAGCGATGACCTATGAGGAGTGGTTATGTATTTATGGATTCAGGCCCTTCACCTGATCGCCGTGGTGACCTGGTTTGCCGCGTTGTTCTACCTGCCGCGCCTGTTCGTCTATCACGCCATGGCGCGCGATGCCGGCGATGAGCAGGCCATCGGCTACTTCACCACCATGGAACGCAAGCTGTATCGCGGCATCATGATGCCGTCGATGATTGCCGTGATCGTGTTTGGTGTAAGCATGCTGGCGATGGTGCCGGGCCTGATGAGCCAAGGCTGGATGCATGCCAAGCTGACGCTGGTCGTGCTGCTGGTCGGCTATCACCACGTGTGCCTGGCCTATATGAAGAAGCTGGCCGCCGGCACTTGTCAGAAATCTCACGTCTTCTTCCGCTGGTTCAACGAAGCGCCGGTCGTGGTGCTGGTCCTGGTGGTGATCCTGGCGGTGGTCAAGCCATTTTGATGCCTGATGCCAACGAATATGCACTGCATGACACTCGCCAGCTACCGGTGGTGCTGGTGCTGGCCGGTCACGATCCCAGCGGCGGCGCCGGGCTAACCGCGGATGCCGAGACCATCGGCGCCTGCGGCGGCTGGCCGCTGACCATCCCGACGGCATTGACGGTACAGAACAGTTGCGATGTCAGCGCCGTCATGCCTTGTCGCGGCGATGACATGCGCGCCATGGCCGCGGCCCTCGGCGAGTTCTCGGTGTCTGCGATCAAGGTGGGGCTGGTGGCGGATCTCGAGAGTCTGGATGCGGTGGTCGATATCGTGCGTCGCTATCCCGGCGTGCCAGTGGTGGTCGACCCGGTGCTGCGCGCCGGCGGCGGGCGCGAGCTGAGTTCCGCCGAGCTGATCGATGCCTTTCATGAACGGCTGCTGCCGCTGGTGGATATTCTGACGCCGAACCGGGCCGAATTGGCGCGGCTCACCGATTCCTGCTGGCAGAATGACACCGATCGCGCCATTGCGCTGATGGCCGCCGGATGCCAGGCGGTGCTGGTGACCGGGACCGATTCGCCGACGGCGGGAAGCACCGCCGACAAGGTTGTCCACACCCTGCATACGCCGGACAATGGACGCCAATGGCAATGGCCGCGTCTGGCCGGCAACTTCCACGGCTCCGGCTGTACCCTGGCGGCGTCTCTGGCCGCTCATCTGGCGGCCGGCGAGAGCCTGATTCAAGCCTGTGAGCTGGCCCAGGGATATACCTGGCAGACGCTGCGCCATGGCTGGCGCCCAGCCGATGGACAGGCGCTGCCACGCCGCCTGTGGCGCCACCCTTGCCCTGCTACCACTTCGGAGTGACCATGATTGAGCCTGAATGGACTCGTGGCCTTTATGCCATTACCGATGAGGCCCTGCTGTCGGATGACGAGCGCCTCTTCAGTGCCTGCGATGCTGCGCTGCGCGGTGGCTTGGCACTGCTGCAATACCGAGACAAATCCGGCGACAGCGAAAAGCGTTGGCGCCAGGCCAGCGAACTGGCGGCGCGCTGTGCGACGTTTGAGGTTCCGCTGATCATCAACGATGACGTGGCGCTTGCCGCTCGTTTGCGCTCGGCTGGCCACCGGCGAGTCGGAGTACATCTCGGCCAGCAGGATGGCCATGTGGACGGAGCTCGTTATCGGCTGGGCCCCATGGCGATCGTCGGTGTCACCTGTCATGGGCGGCTGGATCTTGCCGAGCGGGCTGCGGCCGAGGGGGCGTCTTACCTGGCCTTTGGACGCTTCTTTGACTCCCGTACCAAATCTTCCGCGCCGCCGGCATCGCTATCACTGCTCGGCGAGGCCGGGCGTTTCGGCCTGCCGCGGGTGGCGATTGGCGGCATCGCGGCCGACAACATCGCCAAGGTGCGTCGGGCCGGCGCTGATATCGTCGCCGCCGTGGACGCGGTATTCGGCGGCCAGGATCCCGAGGCGCGTGTTAGTGAGCTTAACCGTCGCTTGGCCGCGGCAGCGCTTGATTCATAGCTTATCCACAGGGCACTCACCGAAAGTTATCCGCAGTGTCCAGAGACTTATCCACAATATTCGCTGACCGAGAGGCTTCCATGACCACCTCAGCAGAGCTCTTCGCACAGGCTTGTCGCCACATCCCAGGCGGCGTCAATTCGCCGGTTCGTGCCTTCAAGGGCATGGATCGCCCGCCGGTGTTCATCGAACGCGCTCAGGGCGCCTACCTGCATGACGTCGAGGGTAAGCGCTACGTCGACTACGTTGGCTCATGGGGGCCGATGATCACCGGTCATGCTGACCCGGACGTGCTGGGCGCGGTGCGTGAGCGTCTCGACATGGGGCTGTCCTTCGGCACCCCGACGGCCATCGAGACCCGCATGGCCGAGTTGATCTGCGAGATCATGCCGTCCATCGACATGGTGCGCATGACCAACTCGGGTACCGAGGCCACCATGTCGGCGATCCGTCTGGCCCGTGGCTATACCGGGCGTGACAAGATCGTGAAGTTCGAGGGTAACTACCATGGCCACTCCGACTCGCTGCTGGTCAAGGCTGGTTCCGGCGCCCTGACCCATGGCGTGCCGAGCTCGCCGGGGGTGCCGGCTTCGCTTGCCGAGCACACCGTGACCCTGCCGTACAACGATATCGATGCGGTGGAAGATTGCTTTGCAGAAATCGGCGATGAAGTGGCCTGTATCATCGTCGAGCCGGTGGCCGGCAACATGAACTGCATTCCGCCGCGGGAGGGCTTTCTCGAGTCGCTTCGCCAGGTCTGCGACCGTCATGCCTGCGTGCTGATCTTCGATGAGGTCATGACCGGTTTTCGGGTCGCCAAGGGGGGTGCCCAGGCGCACTTCGGGGTAACCCCGGACCTGACCTGCCTGGGCAAGATCGTCGGCGGCGGCATGCCGGTGGGTGCCTTTGGCGGCAAGCGTGAGGTAATGGAGCAGCTTTCACCGCTGGGACCGGTCTATCAGGCAGGCACCCTGGCCGGCAATCCGTTGGCCATGGCAGCGGGCATCGCTCTGCTGACCAAGATTCAGGAGCCGGGCTTCCATGACGCCCTTACCCAGCGCGTCGATACGCTCTGCGATGGCCTACAGGCCCGGGCCGATGCTGCTGGCATCGAAATGATCACCCAACGGGCCGGCGGCATGTTCGGGCTGTTCTTCACCGCCCAGTCGCAGGTCGATAACTTCGCGCAGGCGACTGCATGCGATGCCGAGGCGTTCCGCCGCTTTTTCTCGTTGATGCTCGACGAGGGAATCTATTTGGCCCCCTCGGCCTTTGAAGCCGGCTTCATGTCCAACGCCCATACGCCGGAAGACATTCAGGCTACCCTGGATGGCGCCGAGCGTGCCTTTGCCGCCATGAACGAAGCCTGAGGAGGCATCTCGGTGAGCGATGTCATGATTCAGGCCCTCCGCCAGGCGGCCTGCTACGAGCATCCGGTAGGCGATATCGAGATTCACGAGACCCATATCTCATGGATCCTGCTGACCGGCGACTATGCCTACAAGATCAAGAAGCCGGTCGATTTCGGCAGCTTCCTGGATTTTTCGACCCTGGAGAAACGCCGCGCACTATGCGAGCAGGAGGTGCGCCTCAATCGGCGCCTGGCGCCGAGCCTGTACCTGGACGTGGTGCCGATCTGTGGCTCGCCCGAGGATCCTCGCCTCAACGGGGACGGTGTGCCTTTCGAATATGCGGTGAAGATGCGCCAGTTCAGCAATCGCCACCTGTTCAGCAGCCTGCAGGCCGAAGGTGAGCTGTCGATGGAGCTGCTCGACGATCTGGTCGATCAACTGGTGGATTTTCACGAGCAGGCGGCTAGGGTGGAGGCGACGAGCCACCATGGGAGTGCCGAGTCAACTCGCGAGATCGTCGCCCGGGAGTTCTTGTTGATTGGCGAGCGGCTGCCTGGCCATGATGATGGCGAGCGGCTGAAGGCGCTACAGGAGCGTGTCAACGAAATGGAAGCGCGGTTGGCACCGGTGTTTGCCGAGCGCCATCGCGAAGGTTTCGTTCGCGAGACGCATGGGGATATTCATCTGGGCAACGCGGTGCGCCATCAGGGCCGGGCGCTGCTGTTTGATGGCATCGAGTTCAATGATGCCCTGCGCTGGAACGATGTCGGCTGTGACCTGGCCTTCCTGTTGATGGATCTGGAAGCCCGCGGCGAGCTAATGCTGGCCCGCCATGCGCTGAATCGTTACCTGGAGCTCTCAGGCGATTATGCGCTGGTGCGGGTACTGGACTACTACAAAATCTATCGGGCCCTGGTGCGTGCCAAGGTCGCTATGCTGCGCTATGCCGAACCCGACCTAACCGATGATGAGCGAGCATCGCTTTGGTCTGAGTACCAGCGCCATCTCTTGCTGGCCGAAGGCTATAGCGAGTTCCGCTTTCCCTATCTACTGATTGGCGTCGGTGTCTCGGGTAGTGGCAAGAGCCGTTTCACCGGCGAAATGGTCAGGCGTCTGGGCGGCGTGCGTCTGCGCTCCGATGTCGAGCGTAAGCGCCTGTTCGGATTCGCTCCACAGGCGGATAGTCGGCAAGAGGGTGTGGATATCTATACCCCGGAGGCGACCGAGCGGACCTACCGGCACCTGGCGCATATCAGCGGCACTCTGTTCGAAGCGGGGCTGTCGGTGTGTATCGATGCCACCTGTCTGAAGCAATCGCAGCGTGACCTGTTGGCGGATCAGGCCGAGGCCCGAGGACTGGCGGTGTTGATCATCAGTTTCGAGGCAGACGAGGCTACCCTGCGGTCACGCATCGAGAAGCGTGCACGACTGGGGGGCGATCCATCCGAGGCGAGCCTCTCGGTGCTCGAGCGGCAGCTCAAGCACTTTGAGCCTTTCAGCGAAGAGGAACGCCACCATTTGGTTCATTTGGACACCACCGCCGGAAATGCCAGCGAGACGCTGGCGGAACTGATCCATCAGCATATGAATAAGCTCTGAAGCGCCCGCCCCAAGAAGTCGTCGTATGCCTATTTACAAAAGGATACGACGTACTTCACTGCATTGTTTCCACTAGATTTTCCCCTCTTCTCCCGTGTTTATTCGGTGCTTGGATTGCCCAGTGCCGGCTTTTTGTATCACCAATGCATCACTGGCGATAACACCTTAATTGATTGAATTTAAAAACAAATCTGTCTAATTCCTGAGCTTTTCCCAGGGAGTGTTGCAAGGATGAAACACTTTCCAAGCCATCTGACCGCCGCTTTGTAAAACCATGTTGTGGCGCTCCGGGCTACCGCTATTTTATTTCCTGATACTTACAGTGTTTTACAAACCGTTTCACAAAAACTGGCACGCATTATGCCCTGTAAATAACGACTGCGAATGAATGTCGCCAGCCACTGACCGCTACCGGTTCTTTGACGAGTCATGGTTCGCAGCGAGAAGCAAGGGATCATATCCAGAGTGGAGAAACGGTCATGAAGAACTATGTAATCGCAGGTACATCAATGCTGGCCCTGGTGATGGCAATTTCGGCTGCACATGCCAACCCGAGTGCTGGCGTTGCCGACAAAGCAGACCAGACGGTTCATTCAACCGCCTTGTCGGTAGGTGGTAGCAGCGGCAGTGCCAACGGGGGCAGTGGGTTCGGGATGGGATGGGGCGGCAGCTCCTCAGGCGGTGACGCCGATAACAGCCTGGACCTGGACGATGACAATACCTCTTCAGGCATGAATGCCGGCGCTGGTGGTACTGCTGGTGCTGGTGCAGGTTCCGGTACCGGCGGCGCTGGCGGATCTACCGGTCGTGGTGGTGACGCTTGGTCCATGAGCGAATCCTACAACACCTCTACCAGCGTGATCTCGCTGCAGGAGATGAGCTCCAAGGTGACAGGGGCTCGTATCAATGTCACCGGCGGTGCTGGGGCTGGTGGTGGTGCAGGCGCTGCTAGCGGTGATGCCGGTGCCATTAGCGTGGGTCTGGGTGCTGGCGGTGCTGGCGGAAACGGTAACGGTGGCAACAGCGGTTATGCCGATGCCAATGGCGGCGACGGTGATGATGGCGGCAATGCCACTGGGCTGGGCGCAGGCTTGGGTCTGGGGGCAGGCGGCGAGGCTGATTCAGCAGCCGGCTCCGGTTCGATGGCTGGTGGCTTTGCTTCAAACTATAACGACGATCTGGATGATGATAATACCCAGAGCACAGCGGCAAGCTCCACGTCATCATCTAGCGCGACTGCGGGCAATGCTACTGCCGGCGACGGCACCGGTGCTGGATCTGGCACAGGCTCCGGTACTGGCGGGGCCGGCGGTAACGGCGCTGCTGCCACGGCTTCTACCGGCAGCGGTGGTGCAGGCAACGGCGGTGGCGGCGGTGGCGGCACCGGTACTGGTGGAGCCGCAACGGCCGCTACCGGTAACGGCGGAGCTGGTGGCGCCGGCGGCGCTGGTGGAGCGGCTCTGCTGAGCACCGGAGCAGCCAACGTTAGTGTTGCGGCTGGCAACTTCGGTGGCATCGCCAACATGAACGTCTCAACCGGGATCTACAACTCCCAACTGGCCGGGACCAATGTGGCAGCGCACAGCAACGTCAGCATCGGCAACTGAGGGTTGGGTTCGACCGACATGACATAAGGTCGGGATGAACTCCTCCTGAGCAGTAATGGTTAACGGCTGGCGGGGCTTGCTCCGCCAGCCTGTTGCTCATCACGAGTTTTCATAGCAAGGAGTGCCAGGCCATGTGCGCAGTCCGTATCTTTTTGCCTCGGTACAAAGCAATTCTCATCGCTGCCGGGCTAATCGCTGCTGCCGGTATGAGTCAATTGAGTTATGCCGACACCTCCGTCTCATCTACCGCTACCGGCTTCGATGATAGTAATAGTCTCGACATGGAAGAAATGCAGCAAGAAAGAGGCCGCGAGGGCATTAACCTTACCAATGTCCAGAGTATTCAGAATATTGATACATCGGTGGACACGACCAGTTTCAATGTTTCCGGAGATGTGGTGACCGGTAATGTAAACATCCAGCCAGACTCGCTAAATAGTTACAGCGGTGTAGGTGTGTTCAATATCACGACGGGTAATGCCAATGCCGTAAGTGGTGCAGTAGGTATTAGTGTTTACATCGCAAACCCCCAGTGATGCTTGCGCCATTGATTGCTAGTGATGATATCAAAAGGGGGAGAGTTTGATGTCGATGTTTTTTCGTTCAGCCGCGATAGCAGCCTTTTTGAGCCTAGCGACTCAGCCGGCTTGGGCAGGGCCAGTGACGATTGTCAGTCCCTTTGGCTCTTTTAATGTCAAAGCTGAAAGTCTCAATGAGTTACGTTGGGAAAGCGTGGTACGTCAGCAGTATGACTTCAGTTGTGGTTCCGCTGCCGTCGCGACACTGCTGACTTATCATTATGAGCGTCCTACTTCCGAAGCTGAAGTTTTTGAATCGATGATTAATCGTGGCGATGCGGACAAGATTCGTACCTATGGTTTTTCCATGCTTGACATGAAGCAGTATCTGGATTCACAGGGTCTTAATTCCGATGGTTTCCGTGTGAAGCTAGAAGACTTTATCGGCATTGGACTACCTGCCATTACTCTAATCAATACCGGCGGATACAAGCACTTCGTGGTGATCAAGGGAATGGACGACGGTAATGTACTGGTTGGTGATCCAGCGGTTGGCACTGTGGTGGTTCCCAAGGAACATTTCGAGACGTTATGGACCGGAACCGTGCTAGGCGCTCGTGAAGACATGCTGCTGGCAAAACAGTATTTCAATAATGATCGTGATTGGCAGGTTAGGCCGAATTCTCCTCTCCAGCGAGGTATGCAGCGCTCGGCCATTGGTTCGGCCATGTTGCCTCTGCCGGGTCGCAATGAGCTGGGTCGCTAGTTATCGAAGCCTTAACCGGCTTTTGACTAGGTCCTATACTATTTAGCAATGGTTGGTTTATCACCACAGGAGTGGCAAACCATGGAAGCGTCAAGGAGCATCAAGAAGGGGAGCTGTTGCAAGGTGCATGGAGCTGCCCTCACTGCGTTGGTAGTAGCAGGCCTGGTGTTGGTGCCTGGCACAGTGGAAGCAGAAAGCTTGATTCTAAGTGAGGCGGCTGCATCACCGCTCAATGAAGATATCTATACGCACTCCCATGCGGATGTCATCCCCTTGGATGACATGGAAGAACTGCGTGGCGGCTTTTCGATTGGTGGTGTTGATGTGGACTTCGGTGCCACCTTGCAGACCAAAATCGACGGCATGGTTCGTATGCAGACGCAATTAGCATTTAGCCAGGCCGGCATCAATGTCGTCTCAGAGGAAACTACCTACCTGTCGCCAAATGCCACGAGTATCAGCCCTAATGGTACATCTGTTACCCAGGTTGCTCCGAAGACATTCAATCTGGCAGGGCTTGCAGATTTTTCCGGGGTGGCTTTTTCCGACGCTGGAAGTTTCACGGCGGCGCTTCATAATATCACCCGAAATGCCATTATCAGTACCGTTGTAAGCAATGGTTCCGGACAGAATATTTCTCAGAGTATTGACGTCAGTGTGACGTTGAGAAATGCTGAAGCACTTCAATCCTCACAGACACAGTCCGCCATTATGCGTTCATTCAGGAGTTTTTAGAGATTTTATTTAATTTTATATATTAAAAAGGCCTTCATTGAAGGCCTTTTATTTTACAGTACGGCTTTTAAAAACCAGTTGTTTAGAAAACATCAAAACCAAAAGGCGCGCGTAGTGTCAGTGTAGTGTCGGGAGCATCTTCAGTGACACCGAACTCAAGGTTTAAACTTAGGGCGACATCCGGATCAATTTGGTAAGACCACCCGAGTAGCATAGAGCCGACATTTAAAGATTCAGCCGTTTGTGTGGTCTTAATCCCGGTATCAGGGTCTGTAAACTCAGTATCTGTCTCACCAATGAAATCATTCTTATAGCCTATCGTGAAGGAAGACTTCTGGTTGATGGCGTAGGCCATGCCAAAACTCATGCGTATAGCATCACCGGGGTCCACTTCACCGATGACAAATTCACCGATCCTTTCATTAACATCTTTCTTGAGGTTAATAAGATAGCCGATGTTAGCGAAGTAGATGGCCGGGTCTGATGGAAACAGGATGGTCAGGCTGGGCTCAATGGAATGGAAGCCTGAGCCTGTGGCCAGCTCCCGCTCTATACCATCATCGGTACGATCTATCTCGAAGGGGCTCTTGCCCGTTGTTGACTTGTAGCGCAGGTTGCCGACGTAGAAGGGACCACCATCGAGGTTACGATTGAGCTGATAGTGGGCAGCAACTTCAATATCACCCAAGCCATCGCCGGAGAGAGAGCGTGATTGATCAAATGAGGGTTCAACTTCTGCAATGGTAGTAGTAACCGTATCCTCACGATAGACATAGGGAACCTTGAGCTCGAGCTCCAGTCGATTGGTCACCCCCAGGCGCCCTGTCAGCGACGTCGTCCAGGTATCCCGATCAACATCTTCGGCATTCAAGGCGCCGATCAGCAGGGTGCTGAGTATTTCGACACCGCGGAAGGTCAGTCGATTGACGCTGGAGTGTGAGTATTGGAATTCAGGCTCTAGTACAAACCGACCTTGAGGCGTCAGTACCCCACCTATATCGGGAATTGCCTGGATTTCTGGCTGTTTTTCCTGTGCAGGAGGCGGCTGGCCGACCTGCTCCATGTTCTGATCGTCAGATGTCTGGGCGTATGAGGATCCAGCCACCATCATTGTTAGCAGACTGGGTAAAATGATTACCCTTTTGGTCATCTCGTGCATAGTCGTCCCCTCGCTTTTTAGCCCCTTTGACCCCAACAATGTGTTGATCGATTGATCTCGATCATGTTGGTTTACTCGTATCAGGTATGATGTGCCAGCTAATGATGAGTGCTTATTTTCTTACCTACCCATAGGCAAGCTTAGTGCATCTATAGCCGGCCTCAAGAAATTTGCGTTCAGGATAAAAAAATATTGTGAGTAATGAGTTGCCTACCCGCTAGATAGATGATGAATTTATTATATTGGAAGTTTCAAAAATGGTCTTTTGGGTATCACATCCTTCGGTAGCTTGGCGAGATAGGTGATGCTTCTCCATTAGGCGATAGAGTGTTACACGGGAGACACCTAGCTCCTTGGCAGCTTTTTGTACCTTGTACTTGTTCCTGACCAAGGCGGCATTGATGACTTCATGCTCGGCGATCTCACGGGCCTTTTCCAGCGTGAGCGGTTCTCGCCAGTCATGACTGCGTCGTTCCAGCCCCAAATCTTCTGGCGAAATCAAACGATGCTCGCACATCACCGTAGCCCGCCTTACGCGGTTGATGAGCTCCCTGACATTGCCTGGCCATTGATACTGCTGCATCACAGCTCTGCTGTCCTTGCTGAAGCCACGAGCTCTGGTTCTAGTCTCACCTGAAAATTTATCGAAGAAATGATCAGATATAAGTCCAATATCCTGGCTACGGTCTCTTAAGGGAGGGACTGAGATATGGAGTACATTCAAACGGTGATAGAGGTCCTCTCGGAACTTTCCTTCTTCGATCGCCTTATTCAAATCGACATGAGTCGCTGCCAATACCCTGACGTCTACTGATATTTCAGTCGTATCGCCAATGCGTTGTATTTTATGGTCCTCTAGAAACCGTAGTAGGTTAACTTGCATTTCGAGCGGAAGATCCCCTATTTCATCCAGGAAAAGCGTTCCTCCTTGAGTCGCTTCAATGCGTCCAACCTTGCGCTTTATCGCCCCTGTAAAGGCCCCTTTTTCATGACCAAAAAGTTCGGACTGAATGAGATGGGTCGGCAAAGCACCACAATTCACGGCATTGAAAGGGCCATGTTTACGTGCTGATATTTCATGAATGCTTCGGGCTGTCAGCTCTTTGCCTGTTCCGGACTCGCCATTGATAAACACGGGAGCATCGACTGCAGCCACTTTTTTGATGTTACAAAACAGCCCCTTCATTGATGCTGTGTTACCTAACATTTTTAGCATGCTACCCTGCTTCATTCCCTCGCGAGGGGATCTTGCACTGTTTTCTCTCCTTAGCAGTGACATCGCCTTGCAGCGAAATAATGAAATAATGATGTCATCAACGGAATCATCGTGCTCATGAAAGACGAAAAGGTTGCGTAATATAAATGTCTCGAGTACGTGACTAGCTCGAAAAGAGGCCGGGTCATTTACCAACCATCCGACCCAGTCCATATCAGGGTAAGCACTGATGGACTCTTCAAGCGTAGATAATTCATCCTCATCTGAGCTATGAATAGGTATGAGCCCGATAGGTATTCTACTTCCCTCATTTTGCGATTTAACTTGCAACTTAGCAGACGAAATTCCTATCCAGCCTTTTTCCTCGAGTATATCAAGCTTATCCCGAATATGTGGAGAGCACTCATGGGGGAAAATGAAGAACTCAGGCGAGTCCATTCGATTCACCTTTATCTTTAAAAGATATAGAGAAGCTGGCTATTCTAGTTGCTTTTTCAAGCTCCTTTGAGAATTTTTTTTAATGGGGCAGGGCTAGTCGCCAAGTTTTGCCGTGCCCAATTCATTGCTTGAATACGGTTGTGGACTTTTATTTTTTTGAAAATATTGTAAAGGTGCGATTTAACGGTATGTTCGCTGACAAAAAGTTTATCGGCGATATCGGTATTGGAAGCACCAGAACTCAGCAGGCTGATGATTTCCATTTCGCGGTGTGTCAGCCCACAAACCGGGCGATACGCATTGCGCTGCTGCTGCCGATAGAAGTTTATCAGCCGTGCCATCAGGCTACGCGACATCCAAAGGTCGCCTTCGATGAGTCGGTTGATCCCCTTGCAGGTCAATAGCAAGCTATCGTTGCGGTAGAAAACGCCCTGTAGGTGGTAGGCCGCCAGTAAGTCGGCAGCGTGATCCTCATCGCGAAGATTCAGGGCCGCGAGCACCACGGTCTCATTTTCCAGCGACAGGTTGTGCCATTGCTGAATCGCTTCTTCCGCCACATGGTTCGTGTCCAGCAACACGATGTTCTTGCTACTGCCATCTGGAATGACTTGTGCATCCGGTGGAAGGGCAGTGACCGTCTCATCTAACTGCTCATGAATATAGTTGATGAAGAGCTGAGACTGGGGGTTGCAGTCCGTGACGAGCAGGATTGAAATGCCTGGATGATTCATGACCTGTACTCCGGCGAAATTTTCATCATCCGATAGGATGACGCCTCATATGATCCATATGTATAGCCGATCTCTCGCCTAAGCGTTGCTTGTTCCGGCCTATTTGTAAAGTTTAGTTACAAAAATAGCTTGCACCTGCCTATCGGAATGGCAACTGCTGGCCACCATCATTTTCTTATTACACTATATATATCATATAGTTAGTTGTTTTTACCGAGTCCAGGATGAGCCGGCTGAAGCATAACGCTGAGTCGATTTTCATAATGTAACTGATTGTTGAGCGGGCTGGGTTCGTGCTTTTCGGTGACATTCCTAATCGTCGAAGCCTATCCCTCCTCCCCAGTGCTGGATGTCACAGGCGTGGCCTGGAGCGTAAAATGGTGGCATTTCTCTAGCAGGAGCCAAAATGATGACCATGCAACGACTGGTATTGGCCAGTGGTAATAGCGGAAAGCTGCAGGAGTTTCATCGCCTTCTGGCACCCCTGGGGTACGCCGTACATCCGCAGGCAGAGTATGAGGTACCTGAGGTAGAGGAAACCGGCCTTACCTTCGTCGAGAATGCGCTGCTCAAGGCACGCGAAGCATGTCGAGTGAGTGGTTTGCCCGCGCTCGCCGATGACTCCGGCTTGGCGGTGGACGCGTTGAATGGGGCCCCTGGGATCTACTCCGCCCGCTATGCCGGGGTACCGAAAAGCGACGATGCCAACAACCGCGAGCTACTCGCCGCCTTGGCCGAGGTGCCAGAAGGTCAGCGGGCGGCACGCTACTGGTGTGTGCTGGTCTATCTGCGCCATGCCGATGACCCGGTTCCCCTGATCGTGCAACGCAGCTGGGATGGCGAGATCCTTTTCTCGCCAAGGGGTGAAGGTGGATTCGGTTATGATCCGCTTTTTTGGCTACCCTCCCTTGGCCGATCAGCCGCCGAGCTAGATGGCGATGAGAAAAATCGTGTCAGCCACCGAGGCCAGGCCATGCAGGCATTATTGGAGCAACTGGCAACATGAGTGCCCTGCCGCCTCTTGCGCTCTATGTCCATGTGCCGTGGTGCGTTCGCAAATGTCCGTATTGCGACTTCAACTCCCACGGTGTGGGCTATGGAGCAGACCTGCCTGAGGATACCTACCTCCAGGCGTTGCTGGCCGATCTCGATGCCGATCTTCCCTTGGCCGACGGGCGTGAGCTGGTCAGCATCTTTATCGGTGGGGGAACGCCGAGCCTGATGTCGGCCGACTTTTATCGCCGTTTCATCGCTGAGCTTCGCCTCAGGTTGCCGCTGGCCGAGGACATCGAGATCACGCTCGAAGCCAACCCGGGTACCGTCGAGCACGATCGCTTTGAAGGGTATCGGGAAGCGGGGATCAACCGGCTCTCCCTGGGCATTCAAAGCTTTCAGTCATCGCAGTTGGCAGCGCTGGGCCGCATTCACAGCGGTAACGATGCCAAGCATGCCTTCGAGCAGGCGCGGGATGCCGGTTTTGACAATATCAACCTGGATCTGATGCACGGCCTGCCCGGGCAGGACCCCGCATTGGCGGAAGACGATCTTCAGCAGGCGCTAGCGCTCGGCCCCGATCATCTGTCTTGGTACCAGCTGACCCTGGAGCCCAATACCGAATTCCATTCCCATCCGCCGGCCTTGCCCGAAGAAGAAACGCTTTGGAAGATTCAAGACAAGGGCCATGACCAACTCGAAGCGGCCGGTTTTCATCGCTACGAGATTTCGGCTTACAGTCGCCCCGGGCGTGAAGCACGTCATAACCTGAATTACTGGACCTTTGGCGACTATCTGGGTATCGGCGCCGGTGCACATGGCAAGCTGAGCCGGCCGGGAAGACAGGGGCTGGAGATCGAGCGTCGCTGGAAGAGCCGCCAGCCCGAGGCCTATCTGCGTCGCCTGAATGATCCCCGCGGCTTTGTCGCCGGCCACCAGCGTATTCCTGAACAGGACCTAGTGCTCGAATTCGCCATGAACACGTTGCGCCTGGTCGAGGGCGTCCCTTCGGACACCTGGGTACGCCATACCGGACGTTCACTCGAGCAATTGGAGCGGTCGCTGAAGGAAGCGCGCAAAAAAGGATTACTTGTGGAAGATCCCTCGCATCTGCGAGCCTCTGCTCAAGGCTTGTTGTTTCTCAATGATCTCTTGGCTATGGTCAGTGACGACTAACCCAAGGTGACGAGTTCGTGACCCCAAGGAGTATGAACCGTATGACCCAATACTTTCGCCTTGCCCTGCCGCTGGCTGCAGCCCTGACGCTGGCCGCCTGTTCGACCACCAACTCCAACACCGGCGAGACCCAACGCAGCAACACGGGAACCGGTGCAGCTATCGGTGCCGCTGTCGGTGCCATGGCAGGCATGATCAGTGGTGATGGTGGTTCCAGCAGCCGTGACCGTGCGCTGATCGGTGCCGCGGTGGGTGCAGCTGCCGGTGGCGGTATCGGCGCCTATATGGATCGCCAGGAAGCCGAGCTGCGCCAGAGCATGGAAGGCACCGGTATCGGCGTAGACCGCCAGGGTGACAACATCATTCTCAACATGCCGAGCAGCGTGACCTTCGCCTTCGATTCCAGCGACCTGACCCCCGCAGCACGCTCAGCCCTGAATGATGTCTCTAACGTGCTTCAACAGTACCCTGAGACCCGCGTCAATATCGCTGGTCACACCGACAGCACGGGGGCGGCTGACTACAACCAGCGCCTATCCGAGCGGCGTGCTTCTGCGGTGGGCAACTACCTGTCCCAGACCGGCGTCGCCGGCATGCGCCTGTCGATGACCGGCTATGGGGAAAATCAGCCGATCGCCAGCAACGATACCGAGCAGGGTCGTGCCCAGAACCGTCGGGTCGAGATCACGCTGACTCCGATGCAACAGCAGCAGCAGTAATACGCCACCCTGTGCCTGCTCTGGCAGGCCGCATTCTGACCCGCGGGCCTGCCAGCCAGCCCGCGGGTCTTTTTCGTGGATTCGACTATGCTTGCCTATCAACATGCCTACCATGCCGGCAATTTCGCCGACGTTCATAAGCATCTAACGCTTTTTGCCGTTACGCATTATTTATTACGTAAAAAATCGCCTGTTACGTATATCGATACGCACGCCGGCCGCGGAAGTTATCCCCTGGATGCCGAGGAGACCCTAAAGCTCGAGGAGTACCGCCACGGAGTGGCGCCGCTCTGGGATGAGCGTAAGACCCTGGGGCAGAGCGATCCCTTGCTTGGCGAGTGGCTGGATAGGCTGGATCTGGCACAGCGCGAGGCACGTCCTGAAGGCAAGTCTCATCTGGCGGTCTATCCCGGCTCGCCTTGGTGGCTGAATCAGGCGCTACGCTCGCAGGACCGGCTCAGTCTGTTCGAGCTCCATCCCAAGGAGCACGATCACCTGAGCGGACAGGCCCTACCCGACAATGCTAGGCGTATCCATGGCGATGGACTGGAAGGGCTCAAAAAGCGGCTGCCCGTTGCTACTCCGCGCCTGTGCGTGCTGATCGACCCCAGCTATGAACGCAAGGAAGAATATGCCGAGGTGGCTGCTAGCCTTCGCGAGATCGGCCGCAAGGCCCGTCATGCGGTCGTGATGATCTGGTATCCATTGCTGCCGGCAGGGCGACATCATGTGCTGCTCGACGAGGTCAAACGGGCAGGACTCCGCAAGCTGTGGCGCAGTGAGTTCATCCTTCGGGATCCCGGGGCGGCCTCTCATGGCATGTATGGCAGCGGCATGCTGGTGATGAACCCCCCCTGGGGCCTCGACGAGATGCTGAACCCAACCATGTCGCTGATCCGCGCACGCCTGGCCCCTCAGGGCCGCCATGAGAGTGGCTGGTGGGTAGGGGAGTAAGCGTTCACTTCGTCTGTATGGCTTATAGTGTGAGGCTTATAGAATGGTGACGGTGAAGCCCTGGGCTTGCGAGTAGAGCGGTTTTCGCTTGATCGCGCCCGGGGCTCGCTATTTGGATCCATTCATTTACCGATACAGAAACTGCCGAATATCTCGCCAAGCAGGTCGTCGGCGCTGAACTCACCGGTGATTTCACCCAAGGACTGCTGAGCATCGCGGAGATCTTCGGCCAGCAGTTCCCCCGCTCCGTAACCCGCCAGTTGCGCCTCTCCGTTTTCCAGGGCCGCCGTCGCACGGTCTAAGGCGTCCAGGTGGCGCCGGCGAGCCGAGAAACGGCCCTCGGTGGTGCTGGAAAAGCCCATTACCGTCTTCAAGTGCTCCTTCAAGTTATCCACACCCTCTCCGGTCTTCGCCGAAAGGCGCAGCACCGGGGTGGGTGTGGATAAGTCGAGCCCTGGGGCTTCTTGGCTGGTATCGACCTTGTTGCGGACCAGGGTCAGCCGGGACGGGTCGGCGAGACGTGCGACGAATTCCGGCCAGATGGCCATCGGATCGGTCGCCTCGCTGATGCTGGCATCGACCATCAGCAGCACCCGGTCGGCCTTCTCGATCTCCGCCCAGGCGCGGGCGACGCCGATCTGCTCGACGGCATCCGGTGTGTCGCGAAGTCCGGCGGTATCGATCACGTGCAGCGGCATGCCGTCGATATGGATATGTTCGCGCAGCACGTCTCGGGTGGTGCCCTCAATATCGGTGACGATGGCGGTGTCCTGCTCGGTCAGCGCATTGAGCAGGCTCGATTTGCCGGCATTGGGGCGCCCGGCGATCACCACGCTCATGCCCTCGCGCATTAGGGCCCCCTGGCCGGCGCTGACCCGCACTGCCGCCAGCTCTTCCTTGACCGCGGTGAGCATTGCCGCGACCTTGCCATCGGCCAGGAAATCGATTTCCTCTTCGGGGAAGTCGATGGCCGCCTCGACATACATTCGCAGCTCGATCAATCGCTGAACGAGGGCGTCGACGCGGGACGAGAACTCGCCCTGCAGCGAACGCAGGGCGTTCTCGGCGGCGCTGCGCGAGCTGGCATCGATCAGGTCGGCGATGGCCTCGGCCTGGGCCAGGTCCAGCTTGTCGTTGAGGAAGGCGCGCTCGGAGAACTCTCCGGGCCGGGCCAACCGAGCGCCTTGCTGCACGCAGCATTCGAGCAGCAGGTCCATGATCACCGGGCCGCCATGGCCCTGCAGTTCCAGTACATCCTCGCCGGTAAAGGAATGCGGGCCCTCGAAGTAGAGGGCGATGCCTTCGTCGATGATGCCCTCTTGGCCCTGGAAAGGGCCATAGTGAGCCTGACGAGGTCGCGGCAGGGTGCCCAGCATGTGCCGAGCGATCGCGGCACACAGCGGCCCTGAGACGCGCACAATGCCCACCCCGCCGCGCCCCGGCGGGGTAGCGAGGGCGACGATGGTGTCCTGGGTATAGAGACGACTGGCAGCCATGATGACTCCGGTGACAAGGTCGTGGAATTGTCCCGTGACGGGGGCAGAAACGCCAGACCCCCGCCGGGGCGGGGGTCTGGAAGCGTGGCGGTGACCAGGATCACTCCTTGGTCTTCATGCCCTTGCCAACGCTTGGATCGTTCTCGATGTTCCGCGTGATGAACCACTGCTGCAGGATCGAGATGGTGTTGTTGACCACCCAGTAGATCACCAGACCAGCCGGGAACCACAGGAAGAAGAAGGTGAAGATCACCGGCAGCATCTTCATGATCTTCGCCTGAGTGGGATCCGGCGGCGTCGGGTTCAGCAGCTGCTGCACGAACATGGAGGCACCCATCAGGATCGGCAGGATGAAGTAGGGATCCTTCACCGACAGATCCTGCACCCAGAGCATGAAGGGCGCGTGACGCAGTTCAACGGATTCCATCAGCATCCAGTACAGGGCGATGAAGACCGGCATCTGGATCAGGATCGGTAGGCAGCCCCCCAGAGGATTGATCTTCTCCTTCTGGTAGAACTTCATCATCTCCTGGGACATCTTCTGGCGATCATCGCCGAACTGTTCCTTGAGACGCTGCATCTCGGGCCCCAGCTTGCGCATGCGGGCCATCGATTTATAGGCCTTGGCAGACAGCGGGAACAGGACCAGCTTGACGACTATGGTCAGGACCACGATCGACCAGCCCCAGTTGCCGAGCAAATCATGGATATGGTCGAGCAGCCAGAACAACGGGTTGGCCAGGAACCACAGCCAGCCGAAGTCCACGGTCAGCTCCAGGTGCGGAGCCACGGCCTCGAGGCGCTCTTGCACCTTTGGCCCCATGTAGACGGTAGCACCGAGAGCGGCTTCACCGCCCGGTGCCAGCGTCTGCAGCGGACCGGCGAAGGCGGCGACATTGCGGCCGCGAGAATCGGTGGCCGCATAGTACAGGTTCTGCTGGCCCTGCTGAGGAGCCCAGGCCGTGGTGAAGTAGTGCTGGATCATGGCGACCCAACCACCCTCGACATCACGGTTGTTGAAGCTGCCGTCCTGAATATCCTCGAAGTCGACCTTCTCGTAGTGGTTCTCCGGAGAAGAGTAGGCCGCCCCAAGATAGGACTTCATGCCCATGCCCGAACCGGTGCTCGGATCGGCACTGTTGTCCCGGGCCAATTGACCGATGAAGCGTGCGCTGACGGGTTCCCCTCGGTCATTGTTGAGGAAGTAGTCGACCTTGACGGCATAGGTATCGCGCTGGAACGTCAGGCGCTTGGTCACATCGACGCCGTTGACCGTAGCGCTGAGCTCGACCACCACGCTGTCATCGCCCTCGTTGAGGCGATAGTCGGCCTGGCTCGGCGTGAAGGCGATCCGTCCTTCGTGTCCCTCGAGCTGGAGGCCCGATTTGGCGACGAAGCTACGGTTCGCGTTGTCGGAGAGCAACACGAAGGGCTGGTCGGAATTATTGGTCAGCTTGTGATCGAGCAGGGCCGCGTAGACGATATCGCCGCCTTGCGGATCGATGCGAACGTCGAGCACGTCGGTGGTCACGGCGACTAGAGCACGGCTGTTGTCGTCGGCAGCCGCTGGATCACTCATGCTACCGGTTAGGTCCGATGCCCCTTGCGGGTTCGAAGAAGTCGTTGGTACCGACAGGCCCGACGCCTCATCGGCGTTGTCCTGACCAGTGGGTTGGCCACTGGTGGCAACCGAGGGTGCCTGGGTCTCAGTGGTGACCTGGCCGTAGTCCTGGTTCCACTGTACCACCAGCAGATAGGCCAGTACGGCGAGAGGAATCAGCAGTAGGAGTCGTTTTACGTCCATGAGGGTCCTGCCCGATGGAAAATGAACATTCTGCAGTGCAGGGATCGTTGCCCCGTTAATACACACGAAAGCCTGCCAGGGGCAGGCTCCGAGGATCGCCGGTGTGTCCGATCAGGATGGCGAGGCCGACTGCTTGCGAACGTCTTTTTCCAGACGCCGCCACATGCCATGAAGCTGGCGATGCAGAGTGTCATTATCCAGCTCATGAACGCCGCGCCGGGCCAGGACGATGATGTCCACGGAAGGTAGGCGATGCTGCTGGTGACGAATGGATTCACGCACTAGGCGCTTAAGACGGTTGCGATCGACGGCTCGTCGCACGGTCTTCTTGCTGAACACCATGCCGACACGAGGGTGGCCAAGCGGGTTATGACAGGCGAGAGCCAGCATCCCCTTGCCGTGAACCTTGAGTGACGCATGGTCGAAGACGTGACGGTATTCCCCGGCGTTCAGCAGGCGCAGCGACCGGGGAAAGTCCTGATGGGGCAAGCGCAATCCGAGATCACGCGCTCAGACGCTTGCGACCCTTGGCACGACGACGTGCGAGGACGGCGCGACCATTTTTGGTGGCCATGCGTGCACGGAAGCCATGGTTACGCTTGCGCTTGAGGACGCTGGGCTGAAAGGTGCGTTTCATAACTATTTGATTCCCACGTGGTTAATTGGACATGACGTCTAATTGGCGAAGCCCTGGCTCCGACGGGGAACCCGGGTAGATTCGGCTCAAGACCGGGAATTCTAGTGAATTCGCCGTCTCGGTGCAATTTTTCCGTCGACCTCTCGTGGTCTTTTCTCTGCCATCGCCGTTCCAGTGGCATCCAGTGACCCGCTCATCAGGCAAGCATCGTTCGCTGTTTTAAACATCATGACCACTTCAATAACTATATTAGACCTTCTTACTGATGTTGTTATTAATAGTGGGGACAATATTTGTGGATAAGCCAATATAAGTCATTTATTACAGTTTTTTATATGGACAACAAGCCTGTGTGCAAACGGTCGATGCCAGAAGGACGCTCAGGGGATAAGTTGATGACAAGTTGAAGGGCTGTCCACAGCCAGTGGTTGCCCTCAGGTTCATCCAGGGGTTCTTAAGGAGACAGACGCAAGGTTGTCCACAGGGAGAAAACCATGCCGTGTCATGTGGATAACCTGAGCCTCGAACGCTACAATGCGGGTCTTTCGTCAACCGGTTGGTGAGGTCGCGTGTCTGTCGCTCTTTGGCAACAATGTCT
This sequence comes from Onishia taeanensis, assembly GCF_013349955.1. Taxonomy (GTDB): domain Bacteria; phylum Pseudomonadota; class Gammaproteobacteria; order Pseudomonadales; family Halomonadaceae; genus Onishia; species Onishia taeanensis_B. The sequence continues at coordinate 51,931 of NZ_JABVXC010000013.1, forward strand.
GGATTACCTGCAGGACGAACTGAGCTCCCAGCAGTTCAATACCTGGATCCGTCCCTTGCAGGCGGAGGAAGGGGAGTCCAACGAGCTTTGCCTGTTGGCCCCCAACCGCTTCGTGCGTGACTGGGTCAGTGACAAGTACGCCAAGCGCATCAGTGAACTGATGCGTGAGCTGTCCCCAGCGAAGCCACCCAAGGTGTCGCTGACGGTGGGCAGTCGGCGTGCCGCTCCAGCGCCTCAACCCCGCGAACTGGGCAACCCGGTTTCCGCCGGGTCGCGTCCAGCGCAGGCCGCACCGGCGGTGCATACGCCACCTCGGGGCGATTATGCCGATGAGCGTGAGATTGGTCAGATGCGTGACGAGGGGCCCCGGAGGCCTGCCGGTAATGCCCGCCAGGTACAGGTCGAGGGCAGTCTCAAACACCAGAGCGGCCTCAATCCCAACTTCACCTTTGAGACCTTCGTTGAGGGTAAGTCGAACCAGCTGGCCCGTGCCGCCTCCCGCCAGGTCTCCGAGAATCCCGGTGGCGCCTATAACCCGCTGTTCCTTTATGGCGGCGTGGGTCTGGGTAAGACGCACCTGATGCACGCGGTGGGTAACCAGTTGGCCGGCCGCAGCGAGAACGCCAAGGTGGTCTACCTGCATTCCGAGCGCTTCGTGGCCGACATGGTCAAGGCGCTGCAGCTCAATGCTATCAATGACTTCAAGCGCTTCTATCGGAGCGTGGATGCCCTGCTGATCGACGATATCCAGTTTTTCGCCGGTAAGGAGCGTTCCCAGGAAGAATTCTTCCATACCTTCAATGCGTTGCTTGAAGGCGGCCAGCAGATGATCCTGACCTCCGACCGTTATCCCAAGGAAATCAGTGGGGTAGAAGAGAGGTTGAAGTCACGTTTTGGTTGGGGGCTGACGGTGGCTATCGAACCGCCGGAGCTTGAGACCCGGGTCGCGATCCTGATGAAGAAGGCCGATCAGGCCAAAGTCGACCTGCCCCATGATGCGGCTTTCTTTATAGCTCAGAAGATTCGCTCCAATGTGCGTGAACTGGAAGGCGCCCTCAAGAAGGTCATCGCCGATTCCCATTTCATGGGCAAGACGATCACTCAGGATTTCATCCGTGAGTCCCTGAAGGATCTGCTGGCCCTGCAGGACAAGCAGGTAGGGGTCGACAATATCCAGCGCACCGTCGCCGAATACTACAAGATCAAGCTGTCTGATCTTCTCTCTAAACGTCGCTCGCGTTCGGTGGCGCGTCCCCGTCAGGTGGCCATGGCCCTGGCCAAGGAGCTCACCAACCACAGCCTGCCGGAGATCGGCGACGCCTTCGGCGGGCGCGATCACACCACGGTGCTGCATGCCTGCCGCAAGGTGCAGGCGTTGCAGGAAGAGAACGCGGACATCCGCGAAGATTACAAGAACCTGTTGCGCCTGCTGACCAGCTGATGGCCGCCGACCGGTTACCTTCGCATCACGTCATCGAATTCAGGACAAGAGTGGAGCACACATGAAATTTTCCATCTCCCGCGAAGCCCTGCTGCGCCCCCTGGCGCTGGTCGCCGGCGTGGTCGAGCGTCGCCAGACCCTGCCGGTACTCTCCAATGTGCTAATCCAGGTCCAGGATACCCAAGTGGCCCTGACCGGCACCGACCTCGAGGTCGAATTGATCGGTCGTACGGCCCCGACTCAGGTCGATGAGCCTGGCTCGGCTACGGTGCCAGCGCGCAAGCTGATGGACATCTGCAAGTCGCTGCCCGAGCAGTCGGAGATTCAGTTCGTTCTGGAAGACGGGCGTGCCGTGCTGCGCAGCGGTCGCTCGCGCTTCACCCTGTCGACCTTGCCGGTGGCGGAATTCCCCAATATCGAGGATGGCCAGGGCAGCGTTGAGCTGAGCCTGCCACGGGGTACCCTCAAACACCTGATTGATTCGACCTCCTTCGCCATGGCCCAGCAGGACGTTCGCTACTACTTGAACGGCATGCTGCTCGAGCTGCGCTCCAACCTGGTGCGCACCGTCTCTACCGACGGTCACCGTCTGGCGGTCTGCTCGCGTCCAGCCGACATCGAAGTCGAACCGGCCCAGAAGCTGATCGTGCCGCGCAAGGGGGTGCTTGAGCTTTCACGTCTGCTCGACGACAGTGATGAGCCTGTCAGCCTGACGCTCGGCTCCACGCACGTGCGTGCTCACACCGGTGAGTTCACCTTCACCTCGAAGCTGGTCGATGGCAAGTTCCCTGACTACGAGCGGGTAGTGCCGCGTAACGGCGACAAGGTGTTCATCGCGGACCGTGCCGAACTGCGCCAGGTTCTGTCACGTACCTCGATTCTCTCCAACGAGAAGTATCGCGGCGTCCGGCTGCACCTCGAAGAGGGCAATCTGCGGGTCATGGCCAATAACCCCGAGCAGGAGGAAGCCGAGGAGAACGTGGCCATCGAGTATTCCGGGCCGGCGCTGGAAATCGGCTTCAATGTTGGCTATCTCATTGATGTGCTAGGGGTTCTCGACGAGGATCGCGTGCAGATGACGCTGGCTGACCCTAACAGCAGTGCCCTCATGGAAGAGCCGGGTGGCGGCGATGCCATGTACGTCGTCATGCCGATGCGTCTCTGATCTCTCCCTCCTCTGCACCACGGATGATGCCCGGTGCGCCGCCGGGTATCCCGGGAAGTGTTTCATGACCCTCGACCGTCTCGCCTTCATGGGGCTTCGCAATCTGGTCAGTTTGGAGATGGCCCCTCAACCGGGGATCAACGTCATCGTCGGGGCCAACGGTAGCGGCAAGACCAGCCTCCTCGAGGGTATTCATATTCTCGGCATGGGGCGTTCCTTTCGTACCCAGCAGCTCAAGCATGCCATTGATCATGACGATCAGACGATGACCCTGCATGGTCGACTGGTTGGCGACCCTCCGCTGCCGGTAGGCATCCGGCGGCGTCGTGACCAGTCTGAGCTGGAAATGCGCATGGCAGGCGAGCGGGTGGCGCGAGTCTCTCAGCTGGTCGAAGCGCTCCCCCTGCAGCTGATCAATCCCGACGCCTTTCGTTTGCTGGAAGGTTCTCCCTCATCCCGTCGCGAGTTTCTCGACTGGGGTGTGTTTCACGTGGAACACGATTTCCTCGAGGCCTGGCGGCGCGTACGCAGGGCGCTGAAACATCGGAATGCGCTGCTCAGGCGTGATAGAATTGACGGTCGTTCACTGGATGTCTGGGACCACGAGTTGGCACAGTGGAGTGAGCGGCTTGACGCCTTGCGACATGCTTATATGGATGCCTTCCTCCCGGTTTTCGAGGACACGCTAGCCGAGTTGCTGCCGCTTCCTGGTTTGAGCCTTCGTTATTCGCGCGGTTGGGATCGGCAGCGGACCCTGGCTGAGGTTCTGCGGCAGGGACGGGAAAGCGACAGTCAGATGGGGTTTACCCAGCAGGGGCCGCAGCGGGCGGATTTAAAACTTCGCGTGCAGCGTCGGCCGGCGGTCGAGGTGCTGTCGCGAGGCCAGCAAAAACTGGTGGTAAGCGCGCTGAAGCTGGCACAGGGACGATTACTGGAAATGTCCACCGGGCGCACCTGCATCTATCTGATCGATGATCTGCCTGCCGAACTCGATGCCAACCATCGCCGTGTTTTTTGCCGGTGGCTGGAGCGTATGGAGTGCCAGGTGTTCATCACTACTGTCGACCCCGATGTTCTCTCCGGGGTATGGCAGTCGACAACGCCAGTAGCGATGTTTCACGTGGAACATGGCCGGCTGGCGGCATACGGAATGAAAGACTTCACGACGGAGTAGTCAATGAGCGAACAGGCTTACGACTCATCGAGCATCAAGGTACTCAAAGGGCTGGATGCCGTACGCAAGCGTCCTGGCATGTATATCGGTGACACCGATGACGGCACCGGCCTGCATCACATGGTGTTCGAGCTGGTAGACAACTCCATCGATGAAGCACTGGCCGGTCACTGCAGCGAGATTCGCGTCGTCATTCATCCGGACGAATCGATCACCGTCAGTGATAACGGCCGTGGCATCCCTACCGACATTCATCAGGAAGAGGGCGTGTCGGCAGCGGAAGTGATCATGACCGTGCTCCACGCTGGCGGCAAGTTTGACGACAACTCTTACAAGGTCTCCGGTGGCCTGCACGGGGTAGGGGTGTCGGTGGTCAATGCGCTCTCCGAAGAGTTGAAGTTGACCATCTGGCGGGCCGGCCAGGTTCACGAACAGATCTATCATCACGGCGTGCCGGCTTCACCGCTGTCGATCGTCGGCAAGACCGAAAAGAGCGGCTCACGGGTGCACTTCCGGCCGTCTCCGGAGACCTTTGCCAACATTGAATTTCACTACGATATTCTCGCCAAGCGCCTGCGCGAACTGTCATTCCTGAACTCCGGGGTGGCGATTCGTCTGATGGACGAGCGCAGCGGCAAGGAGGAGCTGTTCCACTATGAAGGCGGTTTGAAGGCCTTCGTCGATCACCTCAATACCAATAAAACGGTGCTTAATCCGGTCTTCCACTTCAACGTGGAGCGGGAAGATGGCGTTGGCGTCGAGGTGGCGATGCAGTGGAACGACACCTTCGCCGAGAATATCTTCTGCTATACCAATAATATTCCCCAGCGCGATGGTGGTACCCACCTGGCCGGTTTCCGTGCCTCGCTGACCCGCAGTCTCAACAACTACATCGAAGCTGAGGGCCTGCTGAAGAAAGCGAAGGTCAGTACCTCCGGCGATGATGCCCGTGAGGGATTGACTGCGATTATTTCGGTCAAGGTGCCAGACCCCAAGTTCTCCTCCCAGACCAAAGAAAAACTGGTCTCCTCCGAGGTCAAGACGGCCGTCGAGCAGGAGATGGGGCGTCAGTTCTCAGACTATCTGGTGGAACGGCCCAACGAAGCCAAGTCGATCGTCAACAAGATGCTCGATGCTGCTCGTGCCCGAGAAGCGGCTCGTAAGGCCCGCGACATGACGCGCCGCAAGGGTGCCTTGGATATTGCCGGCCTGCCCGGCAAGCTGGCGGACTGCCAAGAGAAGGACCCTAGTCTTTCCGAACTCTACCTGGTCGAGGGTGACTCGGCGGGAGGTAGTGCCAAGCAGGGGCGTGATCGTCGCACCCAGGCGATCCTGCCGCTCAAGGGCAAGATCCTCAACGTCGAAAAAGCGCGCTTCGATAAGATGCTGTCCTCGGCTGAAGTCGGCACCCTGATCACCGCCTTGGGCTGTGGCATCGGTCGCGAAGAGTTCAACCCTGACAAGTTGCGCTATCACTCGATCATCATCATGACCGATGCCGACGTTGACGGCTCTCATATCCGCACCCTGCTGCTGACGTTCTTCTTCCGTCAGATGTCGCAGTTGATCGAGCGGGGGCACGTCTTTATCGCCCAGCCGCCGCTCTACAAAATCAAGCGCGGCAAGCAGGAGAGCTACCTCAAGGACGAACAGGCACTGGTCAACTATTTGACCACGACAGCGCTGGATGGCGCCGGCCTGCACGTCAATGCGGATGCGCCTGGGATCGGTGGCGAGCAGCTAGAAGCACTCGTGCAGCAATATCGAGATGTCATGAACCGCATCGACCGTCTGTCGCGGGTCTACCCCAGCGAGGTGCTGCGCAAGATCGTGCATGCCGAGAGCCTGGCGGGAGAGGAGAGCCTCAAGGATCGCGACCGGATGCAGCGCTGGATCGACCAGCTGCAGGACGAGATGGATGCGCTGATTGCTTATGAGGGCGGACCCCGCTATACCTTCGAACTCCAGGAGGATACGGAACGCGGTCTCTTCCTGCCGGCGGTGACGCTTACCGCTCATGGCGTGTCGACGGATTATGTGTGGGGTATGGACTTCTTCCGCAGCGTCGATTACCAGGCCATGACCGGCCTTGGCGATGCCTTGGAAGGCTTGCTCGAAGAAGGCGCCTACGTATCACGCGGTGAGCGTCAGCAGCCAATCACGACCTTCTATGATGCCCTCGAGTGGCTGATGAAGGAGGCCCAGCGAGGCTTCTCCATCCAGCGCTACAAGGGACTTGGTGAGATGAACCCCGATCAGCTATGGGATACCACCATGAACCCGGAGACCCGTCGTATGCTACGCGTGACCATCGAGGATGCGGTGGCATCAGACATGATGTTCAACACCCTGATGGGCGATGAGGTGGAGCCACGTCGTGACTTTATCGAGCGCTTCGCCCTGGTCGCCAACCTGGACGTCTGACCGCCGACTGGGTTGGCACCATGGGGCATGTGCGAGCTTGTTCGTGACGTTGGTGTCCAGGCCAATGTTCCACGTGAAACATGGTCCCATCTTCTTTATCCCTTAACGACACGAGGCCGGCAAATGCCGGCCTCGTGTCGTTGGTTCTGGAAGGAGGGTGTTCTCAGTGCCTGGCGCATGCGAGCCGTCAGGAGGCGGGTGGATGGTTCAGTGGTGATGTCCGGGTAGCAGCTAGGCTGGCGCCTTCATCCATGGCGGCATCCGGGGTGCCAGCAGGTGGGCTGGAATCGAGACTGTCCGCCTGAGCGTCGTTGATCAGCCATCCCACGAAGGTGGCTAGGTCATCGAAGACGCGGGCATGCTGCAATCCTTCTCCCTTAGCCTCGGTATCACGTCCCTTGCCTGTTCGCACCAGTGCGCTACGACAGCCAATAGCTTCTCCTGCCTGGAGGTCGCGCAGACTGTCTCCGACCATCCAGCTGCGCGCAAGGTCTGCTAGGCCGAGGCGGTCGCGAATCGTTTCCAGCAGCCCCGCTTTGGGCTTACGACAATGGCAGTTGTCAGCGGGTTCATGTGGGCAGTAGACGATTTGTTCGATCTTGCCGCCGGCGCCTTCTACTAGGGCATTCAGCCGGGCATGAATCGCGTCGACGACCCTCTCGTCGAAATATCCCCTAGCGACGCCTGACTGGTTGGTGGCAACCGCCACTGTCCAGCCGTTGCGACTCAGCCATGCGATGGCATCGATGGCGCTGGGGTAGGGCACCCACTCGTCGAGGGATTTTATGTACTGGTCGGAGTCCTGGTTGATGACGCCATCACGATCGAGAATCACAAGTTTTGGTGCAATGGGCATGATGGGTGTCTCAGTGGGTAGGCTCAGACGTTTAGTGTAGGTGGGTGTTTCACATGGAACAACTGAGGGATGCAATACCTCTCGCATAGCAGGAAGGAATGTTCCACGTGAAACACGGCGTAGAGCTGAGGCAAGAGGATGACAGGTGGCATAAAAAACCCGACATATTTGTCGGGCTTTTTGTTTCACGTGGAACTCCAGGCTTTTATTGCTGTAGCTCGGCGATATCGGCCACACCTAGGAAGAGAGCCTGCAAGTTGGCTAGCAGCGCCAGGCGGTTGCGGCGAACATCATCGTCATCGGCCATCACCATCACTTCATCGAAGAAACGGTCGACCGGCTCACGCAGACTGGACAGCGCATCCAGTGCCTCGGCATAGCGAGCCTCAGCGAACAGAGGCGTCACGGCGACACGGCGCGCTTCCAGCGCCTCCGCCAGGGCGTGTTCTGCGGGTTCCGCCAGCAGGTGAGTGTCGACGTGAGTCGAGCCGTCGTGGTCCTGTTTAGCCAGGATATTGGCCACTCGCTTGTTGGCTGCAGCCAGGGCGGCAGCTTCCTCTCGCTGGCTGAAGGCATGCACGGCCTGCACGCGGCGCGCGAAGTCCAGCGGTTTGGTGACAGGACGCGCGCGTACGGCGAGATACACCTCGACGGCGATGCCTTCATCCTGGGTCCAGGCGCGGAAACGGTCGAGCATGTAGTCGAAGACGTCATCGACGAGCCCGTCGGCCTTGGGTAGGTCCGAATGCTGGGCCGCGGCCAGCTCGAGCAATTCGCGCAGGTCCAGATCCAGCTCGCCCTTGATCAGGATGTTCAGCACGCCGATGGCGGCGCGGCGCAGGGCGAAGGGATCCTTGGCGCCGGTGGGACGCGCGCCGATACCGAAGATGCCGGTAAGGGTGTCGAGTCGATCAGCCAGCGCCAACGCTTGGCCGGTACGGGTCTGGGGAATCACATCGCTGGCAAAACGCGGCAGGTACTGCTCGTAGAGAGCCTGGGCGACTTCCTCGGCTTCACCATCCTGGCGGGCGTAGTAGCAGCCCATGATGCCCTGCAGTTCGGGGAACTCCAGCACCATTTCGGTGACCAGGTCACATTTGGCGAGCTGGGTGGCGCGCTGTGCATGCTCGGCATTGCCGCCGATGCGTTCGGCGATGAAGCTCGCCACTGCTACGCTGCGGGTAGCCTTGTCGGCCAGGGTGCCCAGTTGCTGCTGGAAGACGACATTGCCAAGCCCCTCGCGGCGCGCCGCTAACGGCGTCTTGCGATCGATGTCGTAGAAAAAGGCCGCGTCGGCCAAGCGAGGCCGGATCACCTTCTCGTTGCCTTCGATCACCTGCTGCGGGTCACGGCTTTCGATATTGGCGATAGTGATGAACAGTGGCTTGAGGCGGCCGTCGACATCCAGCAGGTGGAAGTACTTCTGGTTGGCCTTCATAGAAGAAATGAGGCACTCCGGCGGTACTTCCAGGAAGCGCTCGTCGAAGCTGCCGGTGAGGGCCACCGGCCATTCCACCAGGCCGCTGACTTCGATCAGCAGGTCCTCATCGATCACCGCTTCGGCATCTAGACACTCGGCTTCGGCCAGTACCTGTTCGCGGATGCGTTCGCGACGACGGTCGCGGTCGGCGAGTACATAGGCCTCTTCCAGGGCGCTGAGATAGTCATCGGCATGGGCCAGCGCAATCGCCTCAGGGGCGTGAAAGCGATGTCCATAGGTGGTGCGGCCGGCATCCAGGCCCAGCACCTTGGCCTCGACGACCTCGCGGCCATAAAGCATCACCAGCCAATGCACCGGGCGGGAGAACTCGATACGCGAGCTGCCCCAGCGCATGTTCTTGGGTACCGGCAGGCCGTCGATAGCCTTGGCAATGATCGCCGGCAGCAGGGCGGTAACGGCCTCACCCTGTTGCTGTTCGCGGTAGCCGAGCCAGGTGCCCTTGGAGGTTTCGAGATGGATGAGATCATCGACGCTGACGCCGCAGGAGCGGGCGAAACCTTCGGCAGCCTTGGTGGCTACGCCGTCCTTGAAGGCGGCAGCCAGCGCCGGGCCTCGGCGTTCGATCTCGCGATCTGGCTGCTTGTCGGCCAGGGCGTCGATCTGCACGGCGAGGCGGCGCGGTGTGCCATAGGCACGCACCTCGGCGAAGGGTACTTCAGCCTCGGTGAGGCCTTGGCGCAGGCTCTTGGCCAGGGCATCGGAGAGACTGTCGATGGCGCTCGGTGGCAGTTCCTCGACGCCGAGTTCGATCAGAAAGGTATCGGTGGCCATGGCTCAGGCGTCTCCTTGTTCGGCTAGCAGTTCGCGTTTCAGGGCGTCCGGGGCCATCGGGAAGCCAGCGGCCTTGCGCGATTCGTAATAAGCATGGGCCACGTCGCGGGCCATGGTGCGGACACGCAGGATAAAGCGCTGGCGCTCGGTGACCGAGATCGCATGCCGGGCATCGAGCAGGTTGAAGGTGTGGGAGGCCTTGAGCACCATCTCATAGGCCGGCAGCGGTAGGCCGGCCTCGAGCAGCTTGCTGCACTCGCGTTCCTGATAATCGAAGGCGTCGAACAGGGCCGGCACGTCGGCGTGTTCGAAGTTGTAGGCCGACTGCTCTCGTTCATTCTGCAGGAAGACATCGCCATAGGTGACAGTCGTGCCGTCCGGCGCGATGGTCCAGACCAGGTCATAGACGCTGTCGACGTCCTGCAGGTACATGGCGATGCGCTCGAGGCCGTAGGTCAGCTCGCCGGTCACTGGATAGCATTCAATGCCGCCGGCCTGTTGGAAGTAGGTGAACTGGGTCACCTCCATGCCGTTTAGCCACATTTCCCAGCCCAGGCCCCAGGCGCCCAGGGTCGGCGATTCCCAGTTGTCTTCGACGAAGCGGATGTCATGGACCAGCGGGTCGATGCCGAGACGCTCGAGCGAGCCGAGATAGAGGGCCTGGAAGTTAGCCGGCGACGGCTTCATGACGACCTGGAACTGGTAGTAATGCTGCAGGCGGTTGGGGTTCTCGCCGTAGCGGCCGTCTGTCGGTCGGCGCGAAGGCTGAACGTAGGCGGCGTTCCAGGTTTCCGGGCCGATGGAGCGCAGGAAGGTGGCGGGGTGGAAGGTACCGGCACCGACTTCCATATCCAGCGGCTGCATGATGGCGCAGCCCTGTTCGGCCCAATATTGCTGCAGGGCGAGGATCAGGCCCTGGAAGGTTTTCACGTCTGGCGTCGACTGTGTCATTGGTGAAGCACCGTTGGCCCATGAATTCAAGAACTGCCAAGTATACAATCAGAGGTTAATCGGATATAGGCGCGTGGACGGATTGAGCCGCGTGCCGGACATGATGGGGAGTTGACGATGATCGTAGTCACAGGCGGCGCCGGCTTTATCGGCGCCAATCTGGTCAAGGCACTGAATGCCCGCGGCCGGCAAGACGTGCTGGTGGTGGATGATCTTTCCGACGGCACCAAGTTCGTCAATCTGGCCGACTGCACGCTGGGGGACTATCTCGACAAGGATGACTTCCTGATGCGCGTCGAGGCCTCGCTGCGCGGCGATGACGCCGGGCTACCGGAGATCGAAGCGATCTTTCACGAGGGCGCCTGCTCAGACACCACCGAGTGGGATGGGCGCTTCATGATGGAAAACAACTTCGAGTACTCGAAGGTGCTGCTCCACTTCTGCCAGGCCAAGGGCATTCCCTTCCTGTATGCCTCCTCGGCGGCGACCTATGGCGGCAGCGAGGTATTCTTCGAGGCCCCTGAGCACGAGAAGCCGCTCAACGTTTACGGCTACTCCAAGCTGCTGTTCGATCAGTATGTGCGGGCGCGCTGGGATACCTTCAACAGCCAGGTGGTAGGCTTTCGCTACTTCAACGTCTACGGGCCCCGAGAGCAGCACAAGGGCAAGATGGCCAGTGTGGCCTACCACCACCACACCCAGGTGCAGGCTGGGCAGAATCCCAAGCTTTTCGGCGCCTGGGACGGCTATGAGGCCGGCATGCAGAGCCGCGATTTCGTCTACGTCGGCGACGTGGTGAAGGTGAACCTGTGGTTCCTCGACAACCCGGAGCGTTCGGGAATCTTCAATCTGGGGACCGGCCGGGCCGAACCCTTCAAGGCGATCGCCGATACCGCAATCGACTACTACGGCAAAGGGCAGATCGATTTCATCGACTTTCCGGATGAGCTCAAGGGGCGCTATCAGAGCTATACCCGCGCCGATATCACGCGTCTGCGCGAGGCCGGCTATACTGCCGAGTTCAAGACCGTCGCCGAGGGCGTGCGCGAGTATCTGGAGTGGCTGAATGGCTAACGCCGGCGAGCGGATTCTGGTAGTGGGGCCGTCCTGGGTCGGAGACATGGTGATGGCCCAGAGCCTTCTGATGACGCTCAAGGCGCGCCATCCCGGCTGCACGGTGGGCGTGGTCGCTCCAGGCTGGTCGCTGCCGATCCTCGAGCGCATGGCGGAGGTCGACGAGGCGCTGGCATTGGAGGTGGGTCACGGGGAGTTCGGTTTCGCCGCTCGCCGTGAGCTGGCACGTCGTCTCAAGGGGCGCTTCGATCGGGCCATCGTGCTGCCACGCTCCTGGAAGTCGGCGATGGTGCCTTTCCTGGCACGCATTCCCAAGCGCCGAGGCTTTACCGGCGAGCAGCGATTGTGGCTGCTCAACGAGCGGCGCCACCTGGACAAGACGGTGCTCGACCAGACCGTCAAGCGCTTCGTCTCTCTGGGGCTACCCGAGCAGGAAGCGGCTGGCGGGAAATTTGCCATTCCACGCCCCCGCCTCGCCGTGGACCCGGACAATCTGGTCGAGCTCAGGCTCACGCATCAGCTGTCATCGCGCCCGGCCATCGGCATGATGCCCGGGGCCGAATATGGCCCTGCCAAGCAGTGGCCCCTCGAGCACTTTCATTCGCTGGCGGAAAAGCTGGTGGCCGAGGGCTACGAGGTTCGGGTCTTGGGGGGAGACAAGGATGCCACCGCCGGTGAGGTGATCTGCGCGGGGCTGCCTCATGCCCATAATCTGTGCGGGCGCACGCGGCTGGCCGATGCCGTTGACCTGCTCGCCGACTGCGAGCAGGTGGTGACCAACGACTCAGGGCTGATGCACGTGGCCTCCGCGGTCGGCACTCGGGTGCATGCCATTTATGGCTCCTCGTCGCCCGAGTACACGCCGCCGCTGACCAGTAACGCGCGCATTCACTATCTGGCGCTGTCCTGCTCGCCGTGTTTTGCCCGGGAGTGCCCGCTTGGCCACACCAACTGCCTCAAGGATATCTCTCCCGAGCGCATGTTGGCGTCGATCCTGCCCGCCTCGCCCCAGGTGCTTACGCCTGCCGGTTGACCCGTTCGTTCTCGTAGAGCTCATTGAGCTTGGCGTACTTCATATAGGCTCTGAAGGCGGTGGTCATCGCTACCGTCATGCCATCGCTGCCCTGGAAGATACCGCCCTTGAGGATCAACTTGCGCAGGGTGGCGGTCAGGGCATGCAATGCTGGCGCCCAGTTCGAGGCGGGCACGCCGCGATCCTTCATCGCCCAGGCATCTCGTGATGACAGCTGATTGATGCGCTCGATCCAGTGCTTGAGATCATGATAGGTGAAGTGGTGCAGGTGGGCGCCGGTAGGCTCGACCTTGGGGGCCTTGACGGCGGCATGGCCCTTCTTGGGCTCGTAGCCGGCCTGAGTACGGTTGTATAGCCGTGCCACCGAGTCGGGATAGAACCCGGCCGCCCGAATCCAGTGGTGTCCGACGTAGTTCTTGCGCCGAAACGCATAGGCCGTGGAGGGGTCAGTGAGGCCTAGCGACTGGATGCAGGTAACGGCATCGTCGTCGAGCCGCTCATCGGCATCCAGGGCCAGGATCCAATCATGGCTTGCGTAGGGCACGCCAAAGGCCTTCTGCGGCCCGTCGCCCAGGTAAGCCTGTTCGATCACCCGGGCGCCTTCGGCCTCGGCGATCCTGACGGTGTCATCCTGGCTGAGCGAATCCACCACGATGACCTCGTCACAGACCCGAAACAGTGAGCGGATGCATTCAGCGATCTGTCGTTCTTCGTTGAGAGTGATGACCACTCCGGTAATCGGCGTCATGGTGCGATCTCTTGTTGTGCGAGTGCGGTGGGCATGGTGGCGTCGAACCAGGCCGCGAGCAATGCTTGGTACTGGGCGGCTAGGTCGCCACAGCGACCCTGCTGGGTGCCTGTCCGTTCAGTGCCTTAAGCCTCGTCGTGCAAAGGGGTATAGTACCCCGCTGTGACCGGGGCGGGCCATTTGCCCGCACCACTGCATTGTATGAGTCACTCCGCGGCGTCCAGCCTTCGCCCCGAGTCAGCCTGTTTTCAGTGGGAGCCATTGTTGAAGATCATCCATGTCAATCTGGCCAAGGGGTTCCGTGGCGGCGAGCGTCAGACCGAACTGCTGATTCGCGCCCTGGCCGTTCGCCAGGGCGCAAGACAATGGCTAGCCTGCCGACGAGATTCGCCGCTGCGTGACCGTCTTGCCGAGGTGCCTGGGCTTGCCTTTATCGATGCCGACCACCAGCTTGCGGGCCACGCGCAGGCGGGACGCCTGGGCGCCGATGTCGTGCATGCCCACGATGCCAAGGCGGTGCACTGGGCGGGCCTGCACCGCTGGCGGCATGGCGTCCCTTACCTGCTGACACGTCGGGTCGATGCGCCGGTCAAAAACAAGCTCAGCAATCGCCTCTTCTATCGCGGCGCCGCACGGCGAGTGGCGATCTCGTCGCTGATCAAGCGCCAGCTCGAGGCGCGTGACTGGGGCGAGGTGGCGCTGATTCCCAGCGCCCTGTCTGGAATCAAGGCCGATCCGGCCGGGGCCAAGGCCCTGCATGCCGACTTCCCGGGCAAATATCTGGTCGGGCATGTTGGTGCCCTGGTCGATCGCCACAAGGGCCAGCGGGTGTTGGTCGCTGCCGCCCGGCGCCTAGAGGAGGCTCGGCCTGACCTGCAGGTGCTGTTCTTCGGTCAAGGTGAGGATGCCAAAGTGCTAGAGGCCGAGGCGGCTGACCTTGGTAACGTTACCTTCATGGGCTTCAAGGACAATATCGGTGACTACCTGCCGGGGCTCGATCTCTTCGCGTTTCCCTCACGCAACGAAGGGCTGGGCTCGGTGCTGCTGGATGTGATGGATGCCAGGGTGCCGATCGTGGCCTCGCGGGTCGGCGGCATCCCCGACATCGTCCGCGATAACGACACCGGGCTGCTGGTGCCACCCGGCGATGCCGAGGCCCTGGCGACCGCCATTGCCCGGTTGCATGATGAGCCCGCCTTGGCCCAGCGGTTGGTCGACGGTGCGAGTGCACAGCTCGGTCGCTATACGCCCAAGGCCATGGCCGAGGCTTATTGGCGGCTCTATCGGGACGTGATATAGCATGACACGGCCACAGGACCGGTGGCGGCGATGAGACGACAAGACGCATGGACGCCTTTAGACACTGGCGCAAGCGGCCCCACTGAGGACGCTTGCCGGCCGCAATGGCAAAGTGATGGCCCGGATGAAGACGCTACTGGCGCAGCTGCACAAGAACGCGCACAAATTTCGTTTCTATGCCAGGCATGCGGCGGGGCTGGTGGTGCCGGCCGCCATACAGAGGTGGCGCTTGGCGAGTATCCTGGCCGAGCTCGAAGCCCTCGATGAGGCGTCGCGGCAGGAGGTCGAGGCGCGGGTCGCCTACTATAACCGCTGCGCCTCGGCCTTTGAGCCAGGCGGCAAAGCCACCACGATTGGCGACTTCAGCCGCGACGGCAGCTGGGCTTACTACCTCGATCTGCTGCGCTATCTGCGTTTCTTTCCCCGGCACCTACGCTTTCGCCATCTCTTCGGCGATATTCGTGAGGTGCCAGAGCGACCCACCTTCCTGAAGAGCCGGCCGGTGAGCGATGACAATCAGCATTCGGTGCTGCTCAAGCTTAATAGCGTGCGCCATTACTACGTCGTTCCCGACTGCACGCCTTTCGAGGCCAAGGAGGACCGGCTGGTATGGCGCGGCGCCTGCCATCGGGCGCACCGCAAGGCTTTCGTCGAACGCTTCCACGATCACCCGCTATGCGACGTGGGCGATGTACGTCGCTGCTCGCAGGGTCAGCCCTATCACCGGCCCTTCATGAGCATCGAGGAGCAGCTTCAGTACAAGTTCGTGCTGAGCATCGAAGGCAAGGATGTGGCGACCAACCTGAAGTGGGTCATGGCCTCGAATTCCCTGTGTTTCATGGCCGCGCCGCGCTTTGAGACCTGGTTCATGGAGGGACGGTTGATTCCCGGTCAGCACTATGTGCAGCTCGCCGACGACTATGGCGATCTCGATGAAAAGATGGCTCACTACCGGGAACACCCCGATGAGGCCAAGCGCATCATCGCCAACGCCAACGCTTATGTGGCGCAGTTCGAGGACAAGCGGCGCGAGCGTCTGGTCAGCCTGCTGGTGATGGACAAGTACTTCGCCCGCTCGGGTCAGGCATCGGTATTGCCGTGGTAACCGGCGAGGATGGCGGGCACTGCCGCCGCTGAGGCGAACTTCTCGAGAGAGCGTTCGAGTCGTGCCAGGTTGCCGGCTTGCCAGCGCCCCGGAGCCCGCAGGCGGCAGCGGTCCAGGTCGATCATGAATACCTCGCCCTGCGGGCCGATCAGCAGGTTCCGGGCATTGAGGTCGACATGATCGAGGCCGGCGTCATGAAAGCGGCGAATGGTAACGCCGACCCGTTCGAGCAGCGCAGCGTCAGCGCTCGTCAGGCAGTCGGCCAAGGCGCGAGCCCCGGTCAGTCGCACGGTGATCAAGGCGGCCTGATAGGCGAGGCCGCGTCGCCAGACGCCGGCAGCCACGGGGCGAGGCACCGGCAACCCCTTGGCATGGAGGGCAGCGGTCAGACGCAGCTCACGAAAGGCGCGGGTTCCCTCGCGCCCGGTCCACAGGTAGCTTGAGTCGTTGACGCGGGCGATCAGGCCGCCGCGCCGGTAGGGGCGTAGCACCCATTGCTCGTCCGGTCGGTCGGGTGCCTCCAAGAAGAGGCTCGCCCCCCGACCGGGCGCCTCGCCGGTCACGGTGCCATGCGCACGCCAATAGTCCGGGCAGAACCAGCGTGGCTCCAAGGGTATAGGTGACGCCAGGTGGTCGCTGGCCGTAGCATGCTTGGTGGCAGTCTCGCGGCCCTGTGCCGGTTTTCCCCCGTCACAAAAACGCCCCGCATCATATAGAATGAGGGCCCTGTCTTTCTGGAACGTTGCCAACTGCATGAAGCATCCTCTGCCCGTCCACCCCACGCACCTATGCGTGCTTAGGCTCTCGGCCCTGGGCGATGTCTGTAACCTGGTGCCGACCGTGCGTGCCCTGCAGCGACAGTGGCCGGGCGCGCGCATTACCTGGATCGTCGGTAAGGCGGAGCACAGTTTACTGTCGGGCCTGTCCGGGGTCGAGTTCGTGGTTTACGACAAGTCGACCGGCCTTGCCGGCATGCGCGAGATATGGCGCATGCTCAAGGACACCCGCTTCGATGCGCTGCTGCACATGCAGCAGTCGCTGCGTGCCAGCGTGCTGTCGCTGGGGCTGCGCTCCAAGGTGCGTATCGGCTACGACAAGGCTCGCGCCAAGGACTGGCAGCACTGGTTCACTCAGCATCAGTTGGCCCCGCATCCGCGTGCCCATGTGCTCGAGTCATTCATGGACTTCGCCCGCGAGCTCGGTGTCAAGGATCTGACGCCTGAATGGGATCTGGCGATTCCCGATGAGGCCCGTCGCGAGGCGCGCCAGGTCAGCGGCGAGCAGGATTATGTGCTGATCAGCCCCTGCGCCAATCCGCGGCTGCGCAACTTCCGCAACTGGTCCGCCGAGGGCTATGCCGCAGTGATCGAACACCTGTGGAGCCGTCACGGCCTGGCGACGGTGATGAGCGGTGGCGGCAGCACCCAGGAGCGCGAGATGGGCGCCCGCATTCAGGCGTTGTGCTCGGAGGGTGCGGTGATCGACGCCATCGGCGGTACCTCGCTAAAAGGGTTGCTGGCACTGATCGACGCGGCACGTGCCGTCGTCGCGCCGGACTCCGGTCCGGTGCATATGGCCAACGCCCTGAATACGCCGACCGTGGGGCTCTATGCCACCACCAACCCCGAGCGTGCCGCTCCCTATCGCTGGCGCGAGCATGTCGTCAATCGCTATCCCGAGGCCGTGCGCGCTTACCTGCACAAGTCGCCTGACGAAATCGTCTGGGGCACCCGTGTACGTCACCCCGATGCCATGTCCTTGATCCATGCCGATGACGTGATCGCTCACCTCGACGCTCTACTCATGGAGTCCCGCGATGAAGTTTGATCTGACTGCTCTCGAACAGGCCCGTCTGCTGGTAGTCGGCGATGTGATGCTCGATCGCTACTGGCACGGCGGCACCTCGCGGATCTCTCCGGAGGCGCCGGTCCCCGTGGTCAAGGTCAACGACGGCGAAGACCGCCCCGGCGGGGCTGCCAACGTGGCGCTCAATATCGCCTCATTGGGTGCCCACGCCGCCCTGGCGGGTCTGGTCGGTGACGATGAGAATGCCAACCTGCTGACTCATCGGCTCGAGGATTCTGGAGTGAGTACTCACTTTCAGCGTAGCCCTGAGATTCCGACGATTGCCAAGCTCAGGGTCATGAGCCGCAATCAGCAGCTGATCCGTCTGGATTTCGAGCAGGCGCTGGACGAGGTGGATACCCAGGACCTGCATGACCGGGTCGCGGCACAGCTCGGTGACGCCGATCTGGTGATCCTCTCCGATTACGGCAAGGGCACCCTGAATCGCGTCGAGTCGCTGATTCAGATGGTGCGCGATGCTGGCAAGCGGGTGCTGGTCGATCCTAAGGGCAGCGATTTCCGCCGCTATCGTGGGGCCAGCGTGGTCACCCCCAACCTGACCGAATTCGAGGCCGTGGCGGGCCCTTGCCGAACCGACGAGGAACTGGCCGCCAAGGGTGAGGCACTGCGGGACGAGCTCGACCTGGAGGCGCTGTTGATCACCCGTAGCGAGAAGGGCATGACCCTGATCCGCGCTGATCATGCCCCTCTTCACCTGCCCACCCGGGCCCGCGAGGTCTATGACGTCACCGGCGCCGGCGATACCGTGATCGGCGTGCTGGGGTTGGCGCTGGCCGCCGGGCACGGCTTCCCCGAAGCCATGACGCTTTCCAACCTGGCCGCCGGCCTGGTGGTGGCCAAACCCGGCACCGCGACCCTCTCGATCGCAGAGCTTTACACGGCGCTGCACGGCGACAAGCTCGCCGAGTTCGGCCTCATCGAGGCCGCGCCGCTGGTCGAAGCGGTGCGCGCCGCCCAGGCCCGCGGCGAGAAGGTGGTGATGACCAATGGCTGCTTCGACATTCTGCACGCCGGCCACGTGGCCTACCTGGAGCAGGCTCGCCTTCTCGGTGATCGGCTGATCGTGGCAGTCAACGACGATGCTTCAATCGCGCGCCTCAAGGGGCCGACCCGGCCGATCAACCCTCTTAAGCGGCGCATGCAAGTGCTCGCAGGCCTCGGTGCCGTGGACTGGGTGGTGCCCTTCAGCGAAGACACCCCGGCGTCGCTGATCGAGACCGTGCTGCCCGACGTGCTGGTCAAGGGCGGTGACTATCAGCCTGCCGATATTGCCGGCGGCGAGGCGGTAATCGCCAACGGTGGCGAGGTGCGGGTGCTCGACTTCGAAGACGGCGTCTCTACCACGGCGATGATCTCGACCATTCTCGATCGGGAGCGCTGATGTTTGCCTGCTGGCCGCGCTGCCTCTATTCGGCGGCGCTCTATGCCCTCTCGCCGCTTATCTGGCGCCGGGTATGGCGTGAGCAGGCGCTCACTCACCCTCGGCGCGAGCGCCTCGGGCTGATTCCCCCTCCCTCTGCGGGCACCGCCGCGGATAGTCACCGCAAGCGCCCCGTGACCTGGCTGCACTGCGCCTCGGTGGGCGAGGTGCTGGCGGCGCGTCCGCTGATCGAGGCGCTGGCCGCTGCGCGACCCGGCCACCGGTTGGTGGTCACCACCATGACAGCGACCGGCGCCGACCGGGTTCAAGCCCTGGCCGACACCCTGAATGGAAAAGGCGCTGGCGCGATAGTGAGTCATCACTTCGTGCCGCTGGATTTCCCCGGCGCCGCGCGACGCTTCGTCGCCCGGCTTGCCCCGGTGCAGGCGATCTTCTTCGAGACCGAGCTATGGCCCAACCTGCTTGCCGCCTGCCACCGGCGGGGCGTGCCGGTGGCGGTGGTCAACGGCCGCCTGTCGCCCCTTGCCTTCGCGCGCTACCTGAAGATTCGCCCCTTGATGGCGGATGCACTGGCCCATGTCGATTGGCTGGCCGCCAAGTCCGCCCAGGATGCCGAACGCTACCGGTTGCTGGGCATGGCCGATGCGTACACCAGCGTAGTGGGTTCGCTTAAATTCGATATCAGCACCTCTGACGAGGATTCAGACGGTAGTGAGCGCTTGCATACTTGGCTTGGCGAGCGACCGATCTGGGTCGCCGGCTCGACGCATCCGGGCGAGGATGAGCAACTTCTCGCCGCCCATCGACGCCTGCGCGAGAGGCATGGCGATGCGCTGTTGATCCTGGTCCCCCGTCATCCCCAGCGCTTCGATGACGTGGCCGCGCTGTGTACGGCCCAGGGCATGCGGCTAGCGCGTCGATCAAAAAATGAGCGCCCCGGCCACGACACCAGCGTCTATCTCGCCGATACCATGGGTGAACTCTCGACCTGCTATGGGGCGGCGGATGTCGCCTTCGTGGGCGGCAGCCTAGTACCCATCGGTGGGCACAATCTGCTCGAGCCCGCGGTTCGGAGAGTGCCGGTGGTCACCGGGCCGTCGCTTGAGAATTTCAGCGATGTCGCCGCGATCCTGCGTGAGGCCGGGGCGCTCACCGAAGTCGCCGATGCCGAGGCGCTTGCCAAGGTCTTGGGTACGCTGATCGACGACCCGGCGGCTCGAGCCCGCCTCGGCGAGGCGGGGTGGCAGGTGGTGGCCGCCAACCGGGGCGCGCTCTCCCGCACCCTGGAAGGCCTGGAGAGGATGATAGAGGCGAAGTAGGCGCTTACTTATGCGTTGTCTTTTTCGATGCGCTTCACGCCCTGGGGGCCGCCCAGCAGCAGCACATCGGCACCGCGAGCGGCGAACAGGCCGTTGGTGACCACGCCGACGATGGCGTTGATGCGGGCCTCCATGGCCACCGGGTCCTCGATCATGAACTCATAGCAGTCGAGGATCTGGTTGCCGTTATCGGTCACCACGCCTTCACGATAGACCGGCGTGGCACCGAGCCTCATGAGTTCCCTGGCCACGTAGGAACGGGCCATGGGGATCACCTCCACCGGCAGCGGGAAGTCGCCCAGCACGTCTACCTGCTTTGAGGCATCGGCAATGCAGACGAAGCGTTGGGCGCAGGCGGCCACGATCTTTTCGCGGGTCAGGGCCGCCCCGCCCCCCTTGATCATCTCAAGGCGCGGATTGATCTCGTCGGCGCCGTCCACGTATACCGGCACCGTGCCGGCGAAATTCATCTCGACCACGTCGATGCCGTGGGATTTCAAGCGCTTGGCGGTCGCTTCGGAGCTGGCCACGGCGGCCTTGAAGTCGTCGCGCAGAGCGGCCAGACGGTCGATGAAACGGTCGGCGGTAGAGCCGGTGCCGACGCCGATGATCACCTCGCTGCCGAGCAACGGGCGAATTTCCTCGATGGCAGCGGCGGCCACCGCATCCTTCAGTTCGTCTTGGGTCATGAGAGCTCGCTTGGGATTGGCGGAAGATGCGCCGCGATTATAGGCCAGTTACACGGCCGTGTTGATGGTCCCCTGCCTCGGTATCGAAGGCGCTGGACGCCACGGTAGCGGGTCTGCTACCAATAGATGTTTTGCCACGCATGCGTTGGCCGCATGGCCTTGGGTCATGCCGACGCCCTTGGGATATCAGGATGCTCGAAGAAACCGTCAAGAAGATACTTACCGCCCGGGTCTACGAAGCTGCACGGGAAACGCCGATTTCAGCGGCCACCATCCTTTCCAAGCGTCTGCACAACCAGATTCTGATCAAGCGTGAAGACCTCCAGCCGGTCTACTCCTTCAAGATACGCGGCGCCTACAACAAGATGGCCCAGCTGTCCGACGAGCAGAAGGCCAAGGGCGTGATTGCCGCCTCGGCGGGCAACCATGCTCAGGGGCTGGCGCTGGCGGCCAAACTGATGGGCGTCAAGGCGGTGATCGTGATGCCGCGCATCACCCCGGAAATTAAGGTCCAGGCGGTGCGCGCCCGGGGTGCCAAGGTCATCCTCAAGGGTGACGCCTTTGCCGCCGCCGCCGCCCATGCACAGGAGCTGATCGCCGAGCACGGCTATACCTACATTCCGCCCTTCGACGATATCGACGTGGTCGCGGGTCAGGGCACCATCGGCGTGGAAATCCTGCGCCAGCACAGCGGTCGCCTGGATGCGGTATTCGTGCCGGTGGGTGGCGGTGGCCTGATTGCCGGCGTGGCCGCCTACATCAAGTACCTGCGCCCCGAGGTCAAGGTCATCGGGGTCGAATCCGAGGACAGCGCCAGCTTCAAGGCCGCCCTGGACGCTGGCGAGCGAGTGGTGCTGGATCAAGTCGGCGTCTTTGCCGAAGGCGTCGCGGTGGCTCAGGCCGGTGAAGTGCCCTTCGCCATTGCCAGGGACCTGATCGATGAGATCATCACCGTCAACGCCGATGAGATGTGTGCCGCGGTCAAGGATATCTTCGAAGATACCCGGGCGGTTGCCGAGACCTCAGGCGCCCTGTCGCTTGCCGGCCTCAAGAAGTACATCCAGCGTGACGGCGCCGAGGGCGAGACGCTTTTGTGCATCAACTCCGGCGCCAATACCAACTTCGATCGCCTGCAGCATATCGCCGAGCGTACCGAACTTGGCGAGCAGCGCGAGGCCATTCTGGCGGTGACCATCCCCGAGCGGCCAGGCAGCTTCAAGCGCTTCTGCAAGGCCATCGGCAAGCGCATGGTCACCGAGTTCAACTATCGCTATGCCGACCCCGACGCCGCGCATATCTTCGTCGGTGTGCAGGTCAAGCCGGGCGGCGAGGATCGCCAGGCGGTGATCGGCAAGCTGCGCGACGAGGGTTATCCGGTGGTTGATCTCACAGATGACGAGATGGCCAAGTTGCATATTCGTCACCTGGGTGGTGGCCGGCCCAAAGAGCAGTTCGAAGAGGAAGTCTATCGCTTCGAGTTCCCGGAACGCCCCGGGGCCTTGATGAACTTCCTGACGCATCTGCCGGCCGATTGGAACATTTCGCTGTTTCACTACCGCAACCATGGTGCGGCCTATGGCCGGGTGCTGGTTGGTATGCAGATGCCCAGCGACGATCGCTCTCACGTGGAGGAGTATTTCGACGCCATCGGTTATCGGTACTGGAAAGAAACCCATAACCCGGCCTATAGACTGTTCATGGCCTGATGGCCCGTAATCGTAATAGTAGGTAAGCGTTGACTAACGGCTAGCCTTAGAGGTGGTAGGCGTTTTATCATGTGTTTTGGCTATTAAGGTAATTGTCATTCTTTAGGCTTAGCCTTATAGTCATACACGTCGTTAGTCAGACGACGCTCTCATCTTTTGTTACGACAACACGGAGTTGGAAATGAAACGCAAGCCCGATCTGGTCATGGCGTTGGTGCTGGTCTTCGGTCTCGGAGTGGTCGCCACCGGTTACGCTCAGGCCCTGGTCGGTAGCTGATACTTCGCTGAGCCTCTGGTGACGCGAGAGGCGCCACCCTGTGGCTTGCATCGCAAGGTCCACCCGATCTTCTCAGGCCTTTTTGAACTCAGTCAGCTAGGGCTCATGTGATGAGGTTTCTTGACCAGAGCGCTTTTCATTAGGCTCGTACAGCCCGAACCACGCCATACCGACTGTGAATACCCCTATTCTGTCCCTCCGACGCGCACCGACGGCTCCCTCGCGTGACCGGTGCGTGCTAAAAGCGGGTTAGGGAAAAGACCGGCCGCTGCCTCCTTCAGGCAGCGGCCGGTCTTTTTTTGATGGCCTGAGGTTGGCGGGAGGGTTAGCGCCGGTTCGGGAGTTCTTTGCGCGGCCTGAGGTTCGCGAAGGTGCTGGCCTGACGAGGTGTCCTTAGGGCCGCAGCACTCGGGCGTCGCTTACGATAGCGTCCAGAGGCACGTCCCAGCTCGCCACCGGCAGCGTCGGTACGCGTTGGCAGTCATGGGCCAGACCGATCAGCCGGGGACGCGGGCCGCGCTGGCGCGTGAAGGCGAAGCTTCTATCGTAGAAGCCCCCGCCCATGCCCAGACGCTGTCCCTGGTCATCGAAGCCGACCAGCGGCATCAACACCAGTTGCAGCGCCCAGGCGGGCAGGCGTCGGGCACGATGGGCGCCGTGCCGGGTATCGGGTTCGCGGATGCCGAAGCGGTTGGTGACCATTGGTGTTCCTGCGTGATAGCGCACGAACCACAACCGGTTGTGTGTCAGCGGTGCCAGTACCGGCAGATAAACCTCTGCTCCACGGCGCTCGAGCCAGGCGATCAGCGGCTGGGGATCGATCTCGGCATCGTTGGGCAGATAGAGCGCCACGCGTTTGGCGCGACGCAACTCCGGCAGCCCACGCAGGCGGTGGCACAGAGCCTTGGCGGCCTGGCGTTGCTGTCTTGGCGTTAGCGAGCGACGACGGCGGCGCAGGGTACGGCGCAGCTCACGGCGTTGCCTGGGCGTATCGGCGACTGTCGGTTCGTGAGCTTGCTCGTCGTGATGGGTATCACGCGAGAGGGGCGTATCAGATAAGGGCGCATGAGGCATGGCGTACGAGCTCACGGCGGGCGGCGGATATCGAGGTTCCCCAGAATGCCGCTGTCGTTCTGGCCCTTGAACCCATTGGTTCAAGGTGGGTGGCCGCAGACAGACCGTCAGGCTTTCCGTCGCGCGGACATGCACACGGGTCTGTCTAGCATTTGGCCCCCTGGGTAATGCGCATAGGCTCGAGGGACTGTAACGACTGGCGTACATTCCAGGGAACGCCCTCATCCTACCAGAGCGGGGCTAAGCGCCAAAGCGCAGATTGTTCAGTCGCCCTTGCCAGCATCCAGCGCACGTTCGAGACGTTCGTTGAGGCGGTTGAGGCTCTCCTCGTCGGCCTTGCGCTCGTCGATCATCTGCAAGAGTTCATTGGTGATGTTCAGCGCCGCCATGATGGCGGTTTTCTCGGTGCCGAGCACCTTGGACTGGGAGTGGATGCCATGCATGGCGCGATCCAGATAGCGGGCGGCGCGGTCGAGCTGGTCCTGCTCATCCGGCGGGCAGGCGATGACGTAGCTGCGGCCCAAAAGAGTGATGTCGGCAGTGCGACGGGCGTCATCGGTCATCGGTGGGCTCCAGACCGGGCCAGCGACGGGCCCGATGCGTTACTATGAAAGATATCGATTCACTATAAGAGAGCCGCTCACGAGCGGTCAACGCAAGCCATATTAGCCGGCCGCCGCGCCGGCCCGATCCAAGAGTGCTTCATGTCCCTAATCAACGATCGCCTCGACTTTTCCACCGTCGCCGATGTCTTCCTGATGCACGGCAGCATGCAGTCCCCGGCCTTCCAGGATGGGCGACTGGCTGGCGCCCTGGCGCTCCATGACCTGACCGCCGAGGCCTGGCTCGACGAGCTGTGCGCGACCTTCGGCATCGAGCAGCCCCGGGACCAGGAAAGCGCCGAGGTGCTGCTGGGCTGGCGCCGCCAGGCCCTAGATGCCCTGTCCGCTGCGGAGCTTAACTACGAGCCGTTGCTGCCCGATGACCTCTTCTCCCTGGCCGAGCGCGCCCAGGGCCTGCAAGAGTGGACACTGGGCTTCCTCGAGCTGGTGCAGGCCGTCGACACCGAGACCCGCAACGCCTGGTCGGCCAATCTGCGTGAAGCGCTGGACGATCTGCAGGCGCTGGCGGCAATCGAGGTCGACCTGGACGATAGCAGCGAGAACGAGAACGACCTCTTCGCGCTCACCGAGCACGCCCGCATGGCGGCCATGCTGCTCTATACCGAGCAACATCCCGGCCAGCCGCAGGTCGAAGAGGCTGACGCCCCACAACAGTGAACCCCACCTCAGGAGCCGAGATGTCACCCGAATTACTTCCCCGCCCGGCCGCCATCGAACGGGACGAGTATCGCCAGCGCTGCCAAGCCCTGATGGCCGCCCTCCCCTCGCAGAGTGCCGTGTTGTTGCCTGCCGCCAGCCTGACGACACGCAGCAATGATAGCGACTACCCCTTTCGTCAGCGCAGCGATTTCCACTACCTGACCGGTTTCCCCGAGCCGGATGCCCTGCTGTTGCTGCTCCCCGGCCGTGAGGCCGGGGAAAGCGTGCTGTTCTGCCAGGAGCGCAATCCGGCCATCGAGGCCTGGACCGGCGTTCGCCTGGGCATCGAGGGTGCCCTGGCCCACTTTGCCATCGACGAGGCCTTCGAGAATCCGGTGCGGGTCGAGCATCTTGCCGAGCTGATCGACGGTCGCGAGACGCTCTACCTGCTGCTCGACGATGCCGATAGCCTGGCGCTTGCCGATGAGGTGCGCAGCGAGCTCAAGGGGCGCGCCCGGCGCGGTGCCACCGCCCCGCAGGCCTTGGCCGACCTGGCCCCGCTGCTGCACGAGCAGCGCCTGATCAAGAGCGAAGCCGAGCTCGCCCTGCTTCGCCATGCCGGCAAGGTCTCGGCCAAGGCGCATGTTCGCGCCATGCGTACCGCCCGCCCAGGCCTCAACGAGTATCACCTGCAGGCAGAGCTCGAGCACGAGTTCCGCTGGCAGGGCGCCCAGGGCCCGGCCTACGACAGCATCGTGGGTGGCGGTGCCAACGCTTGCGTGCTGCACTACATTGAGAACCGTGACCCGCTTGAGGCCGGTGAACTGGTGTTGATCGATGCCGGCGCCGAGTTTGATCTTTACGCTGGCGACATCACTCGCACCTTCCCCGTTAGCGGTTGTTTCTCAAGTCCTCAGCGCCAGCTTTACGACATCGTGCTGGCGGCCCAAGAGCGCGCCATCGAGGCGGTGACGCCCGGCGCTACCCTGGCCGCGATCCACCAGGGCGTGGTGCGCGACCTGTCCCGTGGGCTGTTGGAACTTGGCCTGCTCGACGGTGATTTGGAGACGGTGATCAGCGAAGAACGCTATAAGCGCTTTTATCTGCATTCCACCTCCCACTGGCTGGGCCTGGATGTGCACGACGTGGGCAGCTATCGCCGCGATGGCGAGCCGCGCCCGCTGGTGCCGGGCATGGTGCTGACGGTGGAGCCCGGCCTCTATATTCCCGACGAAGAGGACATTCCCGCGCCCTTCCGCGGCATCGGCATTCGCATCGAAGACGATGTGGCGGTGACCGCTGAGGGGCACGAAGTGCTGACCGCCGGCGTGCCTAAGCGGGTGGCCGAGATCGAAGCCCTGATGGCCAAGGAATGATCAACGCGAACGGTCGATGAGACTGCCTTACGTAAATTACGTAAAGGCGTGATTTTCTTTACGTTGAGCGACAGCCAATGCAAGAGCGCATGACCCAAGACGCCCGCAATACGCAGGATAGGCCGTGCCGGCGGGTCGATATCGCCATTGTCGGCGGTGGCCTGGTGGGGGCTAGCCTGGCCTGTGCCCTGGCGCCCCTCATCGAGCGGTCGGGGCTCAAGGTGGCGGTGATCGAGGCCAGCCCGCTTCCCGACCCCGATGAGACGGCCTATCAGCCCAGTTTCGATGCCCGGGCCAGCGCCATCGCTCAGGGCTCTCGAGATCGTTTCGAGGCACTGGGGCTGTGGGCGGAGATGGCCGAGGAGGCCGAGCCGATTCGCCGCATTCATGTCAGCGAGCGCGGCCGGCTGGGGGCTACCCGACTGAATGCCGAGGAGTTCGGCGTCGAGGCGCTGGGCTATGTGCTGCCCAATGCCTGGATGGGGCGAGTGCTGCATCGGCGGCTCGGTGAGCTGTCGCTGGATTGGCACTGTCCGGCACGGGTGACGTCGATCAACCCGCAGGATGGTGGCCATCTGCTTGAGCTGGATGACGGCGGCCGGCTCGAGGCGGACCTGACGGTGCTGGCCGATGGCGGCCGCTCGGGGCTCAAGGAACGGCTTGGCATCGAGAGCCGGCACGAGGCCTATGATCAGGTGGCGGTGATCGCCAACCTGGAGGTCAGTCGGTCCCACGACGGCGTGGCCTTCGAGCGCTTCACGCCCGAAGGACCGCTGGCACTGCTGCCGCTGTCTGGCCAACGGATGGAACTGGTATGGACCCACCAGGGGGGCGCCGAGGCTAAGACGCTGGCCGCAAGCGACGGCGACTTCCTGGCGCGCCTGCAGCAGGCCTTCGGCGACCGGGCCGGCCACTTCCGCCGGGTCGGCAAGCGCCATGCTTATCCGCTGTCGCTGGTCACTGCCACCGAGCAGGTACGGCCGGGTCTTGCGGTGCTGGGTAACGCCGCCCATGCCCTGCATCCGGTGGCCGGTCAGGGCTTCAACCTGGCGCTGCGCGGGGTGATGGATCTGGTGACCGCCCTCGAGGCGGGAGTTGAGGACGGCCGCGCGCCGGGCGATATGGCGACCCTGCAGGCCTTCGAGGCGCAGCGCGCCGCCGACCGTCACAGCGTCACCCGCTTCAGCGATGGCCTGATCCGGCTGTTTGGGGTTGATCACCCGCTGCTCTCCCATGCCCGGGCGGCAGGGCTTGTTGGCCTCAACCTGGCGGGACCGCTGCGTCGGGCGCTGGGGCGTCGGGCCATGGGGCGAGAACGCTGAGACGGTGCGCTGGAGGCTCATGCTAGGTCATCATCCAGGGCCATCAGGCCGGGGCAAAGGAAACATGGGAGAACAAGATGCAGGAACAGCAAGGCACGCCGGATGAGGTGATCATTGTCGGCGCCGGCATGGTGGGCGCGACCCTGGCGGTACTGCTGGGCCAGGCCGGTGTCGCGGTGCGGCTGCTCGATGCGCGTCCGGCCAGCCTGCCCGACGACACGGCCGGCCGCGGCCGGCCTGGGCTCAGAGTCAGCACCCTGACGCCGGTCTCTCAGCGACTGCTGGAAGGTCTCGGCGTCTGGTCGGCGATGGCCGAGCGCCGCCTGTCGCCTTATACCGCGATGCAGGTGTGGGACGCCGAAGGCAGCGGTGAAATTCACTTCCACGCCGATCAGGCCGGCGTGCCGGTACTTGGCCATATCGTCGAGAACGACGTCACCCAGGCCGCCCTGGAGACGCGCCTCGCCGCCTTGCCCAACGTGCGCTGCGAGGCCGAGGCGCGGGTCGTTGTCCTTGAGGAAGCCCAGTGGGGGCATCAGCCAAGGCGTGAGCTGCTGCTGGAAGACGGCCGCCGGTTCAGCGCTCCGCTGGTGGTGGCCGCCGACGGTGCCCGCTCGCCGCTTCGCGAACGGGCGGGCATCGAGACGCTGTCTCGGGAGACGGGGCATGTCGCCGTGGTTACCACCGTGCGTCTTGGGCGTACCCATGGCGGCGTGGCCCGCCAGGCATTCCTCGCCACGGGCCCCCTGGCCTTCCTGCCGCTGTGCATCGACGGGCGCAATGATCACTGCTCGATCGTCTGGTCGACCAGCCCCGACGAGGCCAGCCGGCTGACGCGGCTCTCTCCCGAAGCGCTGGGCGAGGAACTGGCGGCGGCCATCGACCATCGGCTTGGCGAGGTCACTCCCATCGATAGCGCGGTCAGCGTGGCACTGACCCAGCGCCACGCGCGTGACTATGTCCAGCCGGGGCTGGCGCTGGTCGGCGATGCCGCCCACAGCATCCATCCGCTGGCCGGTCAGGGAGTCAACCTGGGGCTGATGGACGTGGCCGTGCTGGCCGAGGAACTGCTGGCCGCTCGCGAGCGGGGCGTGTCGATGGGGAACGAGCGAATTCTGTCACGCTATGCCCGGCGCCGGCGTGGTGACAACGCCAGCATGCTGATGCTGATGGATGCCTTCCGGCTGCTGTTTGGGTCGCGCCAGCCTGCGCTGACCCTGGCGCGCAATCTGGGGCTTGCCGGCATCGACCGGCTGACGCCCCTCAAGCGCCTGATGATGCGCCAGGCGATCGGCGAGCGTAGCCGTCTGCCCGTCAGCTGTCGCTGAAGCACCGGGCACGGATCGACCGCTCGCAGGCAGCGTGCCCCGGGCAGCGTGCCCCGGGCAATCCGCACGCGTCGAGGAACAAAAAAGGGCGCATCGACTGACTGTCGATGCGCCCCTTTTGTTAGAGAGCCGCTTTGCGGCACTGCCCTTGGACTCGCCCCTCTGGACTAGCGTTGGCGATTTAGCGCTCGGCTCTTGGCCCCAGCACGTTAAGCGCCTTGAGCAGGTTAAGCGCCTCGCCGAGCTGGTAGTCGTCGCGCACCTTGGGCGAGGTCTCGGCGGCGGTGGCGCTATCGCCGCTGCCCTTGAGGTGCCCTGAGAGTTCGGACTCGCGCAGCTGCTGGGCATAACCGTCAGCCACCTCCAGGCGTCCGCGCACCACCTGCACGTCTGGGGTAATGCCCAGCGCCTGGATCGAGCGGCCGTTGGGCGTGTAGTAGAGCGCGGTGGTCAGCTTCAGGCCGTCGTCGTTACCCAGCGGCATGATCTGCTGCACTGAGCCCTTACCGAAGCTTTCCGTGCCCATGATCACCGCGCGACGCTGGTCCTGCAGAGCACCGGCGACGATTTCCGAGGCCGAGGCGCTGCCGCCGTTGATCAGCACCACCATCGGTACGTCGGGGGCGGTGGTCTCGGCGTGGGCGGAGAAGCTCATCTGACTGTCCTCCAGCCGCCCCTCGGTGTAGACGATCAGGCCCTGATCAACGAAGGCATCGACCACCTCGACCGCCGCCTGCAGTACGCCGCCGGGGTTATTGCGTAGATCCAGCACCAGGCCGTCCAGGTCGCCTTCCTGTTGCATGTCGGCAAGGGCGTCATTGACCTGCTCGCCGGTGCTGCTCTGGAACTGGCTGATGCGCAGGTAGCCGTATCCGGTCGCCAGCAACTCGTGCTTGACGCTCTCGGTACGAATCACCTGACGGGTTAGCGTCAGGTCGCGGGGCATGCTTTCACCCTGACGCAGAATGGTGATGCGAATATCGCTGCCCGGCTCGCCGCGCATCAGCTCAACCGCTTCCTGCAGCGACAGGCCGTCGGTGGCGGTGTCATCGATACGCAGGATGGCGTCTTGAGACTGCAGGCCGGCGTTTGCGGCGGGGGTGTCGTCGATAGGCGAGATGACCATTAGCTGACCGTCGCGCATGCCGACCTCGATGCCGATGCCCCCGAACTCGCCTTCGGTGGTTTCCTTGAGGCTCTGGAATTCCTGTGGGTCGAGATAGGTCGAGTGTGGATCCAGCTCGCTGAGCATGCCGCGCATGGCGTTATGCAAGAGGGTGCTGTCATCGACCTCGTCGACGTAGGCGCGCTTGATGCGCTCGAAGACCTCGGCGAAGGTCTGGACGTCGGCGACCGGCAGGTCGTCACCCGAGCTCGGGGTCTGTGCCTGAGCGGAAACGGGCAGCGTCAGCAGGGCGGCGAATAGCCAGGCCGTGAGCCGGGACGAGAACAACCGGGTCGAAAATGAGAGAGGGGCCTTGACGCGCATTCGGTCTCCGTCGCGGAACTGGGGGCAAGTGCCCAGCATAGCGTTACAGCGGGGCAGGAATCCATTGCCAGGCAATGTCTTCGCCCATACGGCGTTAAAAATCGTCTCGGGCGCGAGTCCGGTCAAGATGCTCATTTACACCCCGTGAACTGGAGCGCCAGCCCGGTCCGCACTTTCGCTGATTTTTGCCTTAGCCACGCGCCCCGGTCTTGCCTTCGCTCGTCGACTTTTCAGAAAAAGCCTCTGGGTGCCTCTTTTATGGCGCAGGCATCGAGGCGCCTAGCGCCGGGCGATCCAGGTCGAGGGGTCGATCGGCTCGCCGTTGCGGCGCACCGCAAAGTAGAGCGCTGGGCTGGTGCGGCCGCCGCTCACGCCCACGGCGGCGATGGTCTGCCCCCCGGTCACGGCGTCACCGGGAGAGACCGTGAAGTGTTGCAGGTGGGCGTGCAGGGTCATCACGCCGTCACCATGATCGATGATCAACAGGTTGCCGAAGCCGCGCATCCAGTCGGCGAACACCACCCGCCCGGCATGCACCGCCTTGACCGGGCTGCCCGCCGCGGCCTTGATCAGCAGGCCATCGCGATCCACCCCCTCGCCGGCACCGAAGCGCGACAGCACCTGACCCTGAGTCGGCCAGGGCAGATCGCCGCGGGTCGATTCGATCGCCGTGGTGGGAGGCGGACGCTTGAGCGCGGCGAGCCGGTCGCGGACTTGGCCCAAGACCTGCTCGGCATTTTCCCGCTCTTCCTCGAGACGCGCCTGTCGTGTGCGACCACGGCTGATATCGGCATCGAGCTCGTTGAGCAAGGCCTCGCGCTCGCTGCGCCGCGAGGCCAGCGTCTGGCTGCGTGCTTCGACTTCCTCGCGCACCTTGGCCAACTGACCGAGCTGGGTGGTCAAGGTCTGGCGGTTGTCGGCAAGCTTGGCATCCAGGGTCGCGAGTTCGTCCAGGCGGGCCTTGCGGGCGCGTGACAGGTGATTGAGATAGGTCTGCAGCCGATCCAGTCGCGCCGGGTCGTCCTGGTTGAGCAACAGCTTGAGCTCGGGGGTGACGCCGAGGCGGTAGAGGGCGTCGAGCTGCTTGGCGAGAGCCGCCTCTTGGGCGCGGCGCTCACCTTCAAGAATATCTCGGCGATCCTCCAGGTCGGCGATGTCATCGTTCAGCGAGCGCCGCTCGGCCTGGAGCTCATCCAGCCGACGGTGGGTGGTGGCCAGCGCCGTCTCCACCTCGGCAAGCGATTCGGCGGCATCGTCGCGGGCCTCGCGACGGCCGGACAGTTCGCGCTCCAGGGCCTGAATGTCCTTGGCCAGGGCGTCCACACGGGCCTTGGCCGCCTCCTCGTCGGGGGCGGCCAGGGCAGGCGTGACTAGGGCGGTGACCGGGAAAGCGCTCAGGGCACAGACCACCAGCAGCGATGCCCCGGCCCCGGGCACCGCTGACAGGACATCGATCAGCCGGGTCGCGAGACGCCGCTTCGACGTGCAGTCTGGCAGACGACGTGTGCCGGCTGACGAAGCGGCCTTGGGGTGCAGCGAGGTCACGACAGTTCGGTGAGTACCTGGCCGGTCATTTCCTCGGGGATGGCCTCGCCCATCATGGTCAGCAGGCTCGGTGCCAGGTCGCAAAGCCGGCCATCCTCGCGCAGCTTGGCCTTCCGCTTGGTGACCCAGATCAGCGGCACTTCGCAGGTGGTGTGAGCGGTCTGCGGCGCACCGGTTTCCGGGTTGACCATCTGCTCGGCGTTGCCGTGGTCGGCGGTGATCAGGCACTCGCCGCCGACGCGCTCCAGGGCCTCGACCACGCGGCCGACGCAGGCATCCACGGCCTCGATGGCTTTGACCGCGGCATCGAACTTGCCGGTATGGCCGACCATGTCGCCGTTCGCATAGTTGCACACGATCAGGTCATAGTTGCCGCCGTCGATGGCCTCGACCAGCTTGTCGGTGACCTCGACTGCGCTCATCTCGGGTTTCTCGTCGTAGGTCTTGACGTCCTGCGGCGAGGGAATCAGCTCGCGGATCTCGCCGTTGTAGGGCTCTTCGCGACCGCCGGAGAAGAAGAAGGTCACGTGAGCATACTTCTCTGTCTCGGCGATGCGCAGCTGCTTCATGTCGCGCTTGGCGATCACCTCACCCAGGGTGTTGGTCAGCTCTGCGGGTGGGAAGGCAGCCGGTGCCGGGATGTCGGCGGCATACTGGGTCAACATCACCAGGCCGTCACCGGCAAGCGCGGGGCGTGCCTGACGGCTGAAGCCAGAGAAGTCATCTTCGGCGAAGGCTCGGGTCAGCTCCCGGGCGCGGTCGGCGCGAAAATTCATGAAGATCGCCGCGTCACCGTCGGCCATCGTCACCGGCTCACCCTGGGGGCGAATGCTGGTAGCGTCGACGAATTCGTCGGTTTCGCCGCGCTCATAGGCGGCGTCCAGGCCTTCAGCGGCACTGGCGGCGACATGCTCGCCCGCGCCTTCGGTGGCGACGCGATAGGCCTTCTCGACGCGGTCCCAGCGATTGTCGCGGTCCATGGCGTAGTAGCGGCCGACCAATGAGGCGATGAAGCCGTTGCCCTCGCCGACCAGTTCGGCGAGCCTGGCGTCGGCGCGCTCGATAGAGGCCTTGGCGCTTTGCGGTGCGGTGTCGCGGCCGTCGAGAAAGGCGTGCAGATAGATCTGCTTGGCGCCGCGGGCGGCGGCCAGTTCGGCCACGGCCAGGATGTGATCCTCGTGGCTGTGGACGCCGCCGGGCGACAGCAGCCCCAGCAGGTGCACGGCGCGACCCGCCTCGACGGCGGCATCGATCGGCGCGGTCAGGGTGGTGTTGTCCTTGAGGGTGTCGTCCTCAATGGCCTTGGTGATGCGGGTGAAGTCCTGATAGACGACGCGACCGGCCCCCAGGTTCATGTGGCCGACCTCGGAGTTGCCCATCTGGCCCTCGGGTAGGCCGACATACTTGCCATCGGTATGAATCAGGCTATGCGGATAGTCCTTGGTCAGGCGGTCCATCACTGGCGTGTTGGCGGCGGCGATGGCGTTGGATTCCAGCGAATCGCTGTGGCCATAGCCATCGAGAATGATCAGGGCCACCGGGCGCGGGCGGGAGTTGGCATCGGACATGAAAAGGCCTCGTTGGTAAACGTCGGAGATTCCCCGGTCGGCGGTGCCGGCACGGGGTCGCGACTCACGGCTCCTTGGGGCATCATATCCTAGGGCGGTGCATAACGTCAGCCGCCCTTGTGCCAGACGCGTCAGGATGCCTTGTGTATACTGGGCGCCGCCCCGGCGGCGGGGCATCCTGTGTTTCTCAACACCCGCGATTATCAACACCAGTGATTTCCAACGAGAGTGTCCCGGACCCATGATCGATCAGTTGTTCGAATTCGTGCAGAACCACGCGCTGCTGGCTGGCGCCTTCGTGATCGTGCTGGCGGCCTGGATCGCCTACGAAACCATGCAGAGTGGTCGTAGCGGCGTCGACGCCAGCGAAGCCACCCAGCTGATCAATCGTGAAGATGCAGTGGTTCTCGATATCCGCGATGCCAAGGACTTCAAGGCAGGTCACCTGGCCGGCGCCCGTAATATTCCCCAGAGCAAACTCGACAATCGCCTTCATGAACTCGACAAGGTCAAGGACAAGCCGGTGATTGTGGTCTGCAAGCAGGGCCAGGCCTCCGGTACGGTGCTTGCCAAGCTTCAGAAGGCTGGCTTCACCCGGGCGCTCAAGCTCAAGGGCGGCATGGCCCAGTGGCAGGCGGACGGCCTGCCGATGGTGCGCAAGTAAACCGCTGCGCACCGCCTTTATATCCCCATACCATCACGCACGCATCAAGGAACCAAAGCCATGGCGGAAGACAACAACCAAACCACCGGTGGTGCCGAAGGTGCCGCCTCCGGCGAGCAGCAGAACCAGCCGCAGTTTTCTCTGCAGCGTATCTACGTCAAGGACATCTCCTTCGAGTCGCCGAACTCGCCGGCGGTGTTCCAGCAGCCGTTCAAGCCCAAGGTCGGTCTCGATCTGAACACCACCAGCAGCCAGGTCGGCGAAGGCCTCTATGAGGTCGTGATCAAGGTCACCGCCCAGGTTTCCCACAGCGAGACCGGCAACACCTCCTTCCTGGCGGAAATCGAGCAGGCCGGCCTGTTCCGCATCGCCAACATCGAAGGCGCGCAGCTCGAACACACCCTGGGCGCTTTCTGCCCCAACCTGCTGTTCCCCTATGCCCGCGAGTGCATCGACAACCTGGTCAATCGCGGTGGTTTCCCGCCGCTGATGCTGGCGCCGGTCAATTTCGAGGCGATGTACGCCCAGAAGAAGCAGCGAGAGGCTCAGGCCAGCGAGACGACCCAGTAAGATGTATCCGATCGCTGGAGGGCGGCCATGAACGGCCCGCGTATCCATGTCGCCGCCGGCCTCAGCGTTGGCGGCGAACTCGTACTGCCCGAGGGCCCTGCGCGTCATGTGGCGCTGGTGCTGCGTCTCAAGGAAGGCGCGACGCTGACGCTGTTTGACGGCGAGGGTCTCGAGGCCGCTGCCGTGCTGATTGAGGTCACCCGTAAGCGGGTGGTGGCGCGCCTTGAGTCGGTGACCCCGGGGCACGGTGAATCGCCGCTCGCGGTGCACCTGGGCCAGGCGATCTCCAAGGGCGATCGCATGGACTACGCTATCCAGAAGGCAGTGGAGCTTGGCGTGGCGGCGATCACGCCGCTCTACACCGAGCATGGCGACGTGCGCCTCAAGGGCGATCGCGCGGCCAAAAAACTCGCCCACTGGCAGGCGGTGGCTGCCAGCGCCTGCGAGCAGTGTGGCCGCGCCACCCTGCCGCCGGTGCATGCGCCGATGGCCCTGGCCGACTGGCTCGCTGAGCGCGGCGAGCCGCTGCGCCTGGTGCTGCACCCGGCGACGGAAGGCATCTTCGAGGCGGCTAGCCAGTCGTCAGCGCCCGAGGCGGCAGCGCTGCTGATCGGCCCCGAGGGCGGGCTCTCGCCTCGCGAGGTCGAGCGTGCCCTGGCTGATAGCTTCACCCCGCTGACGCTGGGTCCGCGCATCCTACGCACCGAGACCGCCCCGGTGGTGGCGCTGACGCTGCTGCAGCACCACTTCGGCGATCTCTAGTCCCCAGCGTGATCCGGCGCACTACCCTGCTGGTGCTGCTGTTGCGTCCCGTCAGTATCGTTCTACCTTGCCCCTCATCATTAATTTCCAGGATATGCCCATGACCCGGTCTTCCAAGGATCGCCCCGACACCCGTGGCGCTTCTGCCTCGAGCCCTGCCCCTGCCGCCGACACGCCGCTGGCCGAGGTCGGCCAGGTGGCCTATCTGGAGGTGGTGGCGGTGAATAACACCGGTGCCTTCCTCGGCTGGGGGCGCCCCAAGGACCTGCTGCTGCCCTTCAACGAGCAGCCCTACCGGCCCGCGGTGGGCAAGCGCGTGCTGGTGATCATCTTCGAGGACGACCAGGGTCGCCCTACCGCCTCGATGCGCCTGGATGACTTTCTTCACGACAGCATCGACGATGCCCTGCGCGATGGCGGCTTGAGCGAAGACGCGGCGAAGGCGATGCTGCCAGGTCGGGCAGTGACGCTGGTGATCGGCGATCGCACCGACCTGGGCCTCAAGGCGGTGGTCGAGGACCGCATCTGGGGGCTTCTGTATCACGACGAATTACCACGCCAGGTGCGGCGCGGTGAGCGGGTGACCGGCTATGTGAAGCAGCGGCGCGATGACGGCCGCCTCGACCTGTCGCTGATGCCGGCGGGCGGCGCCAAGCGCGATCTGGCCACCGACAAGGTGCTGGCGGCCCTCGACGAGGCCGGCGGCTTTCTTCCGCTGACTGACAAGAGCCCGGCGCCGGCGATCAAGGCACGGCTTGGCGTCAGCAAGAATGCCTTCAAGCAGGCCATCGGCGGCCTCTACAAGGCTCGCCAGATCGTCCTCGAGGCCAATGGCATTCGCCGGCGCGAAGACGACCAGGACTGATACGCCAAGGTCGCCTGCCTGGGGCATCGACCTTGGTGCCGGCCACGTTGCTGCGGCATACTGCGGCCATCATGCCCCTAGCGGCATTCCCCTAGCCGAGAGCCATCTTGATGAGCCAGCCGATTAACGAGCCCATGAACGAGTCGAAGAACGCCGCACGGGGCGGTCGCGCCCTGAAGATCGGGGTGGTGATGGATCCTATCGCCGACATCACCTACAAGAAGGACACCACTCTGGCCATGTTGTGGGCGGCCACCGCACGCGGTGCCTCGCTTCACTACATGGAGCAGGAGGATCTCTACCTGCGCGATGGCCGCGCCCACGCCCGGCTTCGCGATCTCGAGGTCTTCCACGATCCCGAGGACTGGTATCGCCTCGGTGAGCCAGTGGCCACGCCGCTCGCCGAGCTCGACGTTATCCTGATGCGCAAGGACCCGCCGGTAGACGGTAACTTCCTGAATGCGGTGCATTTACTGGGCTTCGCCGAACGCGAGGGCGTGCTGGTGGTCAACCCGACCCGTGCGCTGCTCGAGTGCAACGAGAAGCTCTTTGCCCAGCAGTTCCCTCAGTGCTGCACGCCGACCCTGGTATCCAGCAGCGAGCCGGTGCTGCGCGCCTTCCAGGCCGAGCATGGTGATGTCATCTTCAAGCCGCTGGACGGCATGGGTGGCAGCGGCATCTTTCACGTGCTGCCGGACGGGCGCAATATCGGCGCCATCATCGAGACGCTTTCCGATCGTGGCCACCGCCAGATCATGGCCCAGCGCTACCTCCCCGAGATCAAGGACGGCGACACCCGCATCCTGCTGGTCGACGGCGAGCCGATTCCCTATGGTCTTGCCCGGGTGCCGATGGCCGGCGAAACCCGTGGCAATCTGGCCGCCGGCGGGCGTGGCATCAGCCGTGAGCTGACCGCTCGCGATCACTGGCTGATCGAACAGGTGCAGCCGATGATTCGCGAGAAGGGCCTGTTGTTCGTCGGCCTCGACGTGATCGGCGATTACATCACCGAGATCAATGTGACCAGCCCCACCTGTGTGCGCGAGATCGACGACCAACGCGGCACCGACATCGCCGGTACCCTGATGGACGCCATCGAGCGCCGCCTCGACGCCCAGCGGGCCGGCTAGCGCCTGCGCCATGGCTTGGTTCGGCGATGTCGTCAGCATGCCCTTCGGCGTGGCGCCTGATGCTAGCCAGGTTCCGGTTACCCGGGGCTATCGGCATGTCATCGCCTGGGGAGTGGCGATCGTCCTGCACCTGATACTGCTCGCCCTGGTGGCGGGCGTGTCATTGCCCAAGGCGCCCGCGCCAGAATCGTCGCAAAGCCTCGATGTGGTGCTGGTCAGCCGCCCGGCAGCGACGCCGGAGCGAGCCACCGCCATCGCCGAGGCCTCGCAGCAGGCGGCAAGCGCCGATACCCTGTCCGAACCTACCCCGGCGACGCCTTCCAAGATGGCGCCCGACACGACGCCTGAGCCATCATCTGAGCCGACTTCAGAGGGGCGTACGTCCGAGCAGGCCACCGAGTCTCTCCCAGACCCATCCCCCGAGCCACCGGTCACCGCAGAACCGGTGACTGAGACGTTGAATGAGCCCGTCAGCGAGCCG
Source organism: Onishia taeanensis (assembly GCF_013349955.1). Taxonomy (GTDB): domain Bacteria; phylum Pseudomonadota; class Gammaproteobacteria; order Pseudomonadales; family Halomonadaceae; genus Onishia; species Onishia taeanensis_B. The sequence goes on from NZ_JABVXC010000013.1 coordinate 90,147, forward strand.
GCCAGTGAGTCAGTCAGTGAGCATAAGGCGCCGTCCCAGTCCGGCCGCGAGCTGGCCGCCAATGCCACCGCCGCGCTTCGCGAGCGGGATTTCGCCATGAGTGAGCAGCCCGCCGAGCTCGCCGACCGAGAGCAGCAGGCCGCGAGGGAGGCCGCCGAGGCCCGCTACGTGGATGCCTGGACGCGGCGGGTGCAAGATTACGGCAACCGCTTCTACCCCGCGCCGCCGGACCTGGACGGTCAGTTGAAGGTGCGCGTGGTGATCGACCACCGGGGACAGCTCCTGCAGGCAGAGGTGGTACAATCGTCGGGACATCCCGAACTCGACCAGGCGGCGCTGGATACCATCCGTGGTGCAGCACCTTACCGGCCCTTCGATCGTGGTATGGCCGGGCTCGACCGCCTGTCCATCAGCCGCATCTGGCGATTCGGCACCGGCAATGATTTCGGCGTGCGCTGACGCCCGGGAGGCCCATGCAAAGCTTGAAGCACCACTTTCTGCTGGCGATGCCCCACCTCGAAGATCCCAACTTCGCGGGCAGCCTGAGCTACCTGTGTGATCACGACGACAACGGCACCATGGGGGTGATCGTCAATCACCCCCTGGATATGAGCCTCGACGCCCTGTTCGAGCAGCTGGATCTGGATGCCAGCGAGAGCCTGCATCGCAACGCCCCTGTCTACTATGGCGGGCCGGTCCATCAGGATCGCGGTTTCATTCTGCACCGCGGCTCCGCCAAGCCCTGGGATTCCAGCATTCAGGTCGATAACGACATCGCCCTGACCACTTCGATGGACATGCTCAAGGCGCTGGCGGAAGGCCAAGGCCCCGACGACTTCCTGATTTGCCTGGGCTGTAGCGGCTGGGAGGCCGGCCAGCTCGAAGACGAACTGAAGGACAACGCCTGGCTGACCGTCGAGGGCGATAGTCGCATTCTCTTCGACACCCCGCCGGAGCAGCGCCTGCACGCCGCCGCCGGCATCCTCGGCATCGATTTGAACCTGATGAGCCGCGAGGCGGGGCACTCCTGATGGCCAACTCAGGCGAACGGCTGGTTCTGGCCTTCGACTTCGGCACCCGGCGCATCGGCGTGGCGGTAGGCAACGAGATGCTAAGGAGCGCCACAGCCCTGGAGCCGCTGCCGGCTCGAGACGGCATTCCCGACTGGACTCAGGTCACGCGGCTGATCGATGAGTGGCGTCCGGACCTGTTCGTGGTCGGCCTACCGATCAACATGGACGACAGCGAGTCCGAGATGAGCACCCGCGCCCGCAAGTTCGGCAACCGGCTCTACGGGCGCTACGGCAAACCCTGTGAAATGGTCGACGAGCGCGGCTCCACCCGCGAGGCCAAGACCCTCGCCCGGGAGGCCGGCCACCGCGGCAACTACCGCGAGGACAGCGTCGACGGCCTCGCCGCCGCGCTGATTCTCGAGGGCTGGTTCGCTCACGGGGAAGGCTTGCCCGGTGGCCGTAAGAGCGGCTGAGGCGATTTTTAACGCCGTATGGTCAAGTACAGTAGTACTTTTCAGATGCAGCACTTTTCGGACATTGCCTAGGCCTTTACCCCCAGGGCGGCGATATGCTCCGGCAGGCGCTCATGGGAGCCGTACATGAAATGGTTCTCCATGCGCTCTGCAAATTGGGCGGCTTCCGGTTCACGCCCCACCGCCATGGCCACCTCACGCACGTGCATCGGCGATGCGCCGCAGCACACGCCGAGGTAGTTGACCCCGTGGGCATGCACGTCGCGAGCAAAGGCGCCGAGCTCGTAACGGTTGCAGAACAGCGGGTCCAGGGCGGTCGGGAAGGCGCGTCCGTGGGGCGCCGGGCAGCTGCATCCATGATTGTCGGAGAGGTTGAAGAACGTTGGCTCCTGCTCGGTGGTGCGATAGGTCACCGGCAGTGCCGCCACATGGCAGGAAACGGCGTCGCGAATCTGCTGGATCCAAGGGCGCATGGTATCCGGCCCCCGGAAGCAGTTCAGGCCGACCACGCTGGCTCCCTGCTGCTCGAGGGCGACACAGGTTTCCACGATGCCGGGGCCATCGACCATGCGGTTCTCGGCCATTGGCGCCAAGGTGACCACGGCAGGAAGCCCCTGGGCCTTGATCGCTGCCAGGGCCGCTTCCGCTTCGCCGGCATAGTAGAAGGTTTCCGCGATGATGAAGTCGGCACCTTCCTCGACGGCCCACTGCACCATCTCGTCGAACATGGCGCGCACGCTCTGCTGGGCGGCCGGATCTTCCGGGTCCCAGACGTTGCTGTTGGAGATGTTGCCGGCCATCAGGTTGCCGGGTTTTTCATCGGCCACCTTGCGAGCGACCTTCAACGCAGCCCGGTTCAGTGGTTCCAGCAGCTCTTCCTTGCCGATCACCCGCATTTTTTCGCGGTGGCCGTTGTAGGTGAACGCCTGAACGACATCCGACCCCGCATGCTGGAAATCGCGATGCAGCGCTTCCAGCGCGTCCGGGCGCAACAGCGCCACTTCAGGCACGAACTCACCGGCGGAGAGGTAACCGCGCCGTTCGAGCTCGAACAGAAAGCCCTCGGCACAGATAAGCGGACCCTGGTCGAGTCGTTGGGTGATCAGGTCTTGCGTCATGGCTGGATGCCTCCGTGGTGGTATGCGTCTTCAACTGAGGACGCATTTTGGCAGGCCCTTAGCCGCTACCACCAATGAAGGATTCCCGCATCAAAATGAATGAAGTTCATTTTGATTCCTGACTCTAATAAAATAATGAATACCCGCCAGACGCCTCGCCTCCCATAAGACTATGATGTCGTTAATCGACAACGTCTCACACCCCTCATCAGGCGCTGGATATCCATTGATTGATCATGGGGGATCGGCTCGGCATAGTCGTAGTTGGAGGCATGAGCACTAGGCAGTGGTACCGCTTAATCAATAAAGGAAATATGACGCCGTGAGCCAACCGCAATGGTGGAATGAGGTCTTGTCCCTCTCGCAGTCTGCCTACCTGCGCATTTCGAGTGAGCGGATAATCACCGATGCCGTGGGTGACACACGGTCGCTGCTAGGTCGCAACCCTGAGGATTTGATTGGCCTGTCACCGAATGAGCTGAAGGACATTCGCACGCAGCTCGGTGTCGCCGTTTCGGAATGCCTGGCCAGGCGTGAGGTGCGGCCAGGCGCAACCTGGGCGTTCGAAGATGGTGCAGGCTGCTATTACGGGCTATCGGATGGCAGTATCGTCATCAAACTTACGTCATCCCCTCAGGCCAGTCAGGGCATCCTCGGGCGACTCGCCGACCAATTGCCTGTCATGGTGGCTTACATCGACCGAGAGGGCTGTTTTCGTTTCAATAACCAGGCCTACGTGGACTTCATCGGCCTAAGCCGGGAGGCGCTCTATGGCCAGCCGGTGTCGTCGGTCCTCGATGCCGAGTCCTACGCCAAGCTGTGGCCCCGCTTTCAGCGGGCCTTCTCCGGCCAGGAAGTCAACTATGAGGACAGAATCTCACTCTCTGACGGCCGTACGTGTTTTTTCAAAGTGAATTACTTCCCCGACTTTCTGGAACAGGAAGTGCTGGGGTTCTATGCCGTTATCCAGGATGTCTCAGAAGATCGTGCCATGATCCAACTGCTGCGTGATATCCACAGCAGCGTGAATCGTACCGATATCAGCACCAGCGAGATCATCGATCGACTGCTCCGCGATGCGTTGGACACCCTATCTCTGCAAATCGGCCTCGTCAGCCGCATCATCGATGATCAGTACATCGTCAAATGGGCTGCGGCAGATGCCGGTATCTCGCCGGGTGATACCTTCGCCCTGGGAGATACCTACTGTCGTTTGATGCTCGATACCCAGGATATCCTCTATACCACTCAAGCGAGTCAGGATGCTCGCATCAGCGGTCATCCCTGTTACCAGCAATTTGGTCTCGAGACCTATATCGGCACGCCGCTGCATCTGAATGGCGAGGTGTGGGGAACGCTCAATTTCTCGAGCACAAGCCCGCGTCAAGCGCCTTTTAGCCAAGTGGAGGTCGAGCTAGTCAGGCTGATTGCCGATGCGGTGGAGCGTGTCATCACCAACGAAGCCGAGATCGAACAGGTCCGCCAGGAGCTCGACCTGATGGCCGACAAGGCGTCCCGGGATTATTTGACGGGGCTACCCAATCGCGCGTTTTTGGATCAGCACCTGGAGACATTGATCGCGCGGCAAGAACGCTTCTCGCTTGCGGTGGTCGATATCGATCACTTCAAGCGAGTCAACGATACCCACGGCCATGACGTGGGGGATATCGCGATTCAGTGGTTGAGTAGCCGTATCTCGGAGTGTCTGCGCGATGGCGACATCGTGGCGCGAACCGGCGGTGAGGAGTTCGTTGTCGTGATGCGACAGGCAAGCCTGCCAGCCGCAGAGAACGTCATGGAGCGGGTGCGCCAATATATCAAGGCCGGCGCTGTCACCCTCCAGGACGACAGTGAACTGCCCATCACCATTAGTATCGGTCTTAGCGAGTATGCCCAGGGCGAGGCGTTCTCGGAGCTGTTCAAGCGCGCGGACACTGCGCTCTATGCCGCCAAGCGCGCTGGTCGCGACCAGGTCTGTACCGAGTAGGTGGCATAGCGGTCTGAGCTTCAATGGCGAGCTGGGCCGTCCTCTAGTCCAGAGCCAGTGTCGATGCTGGCTTGCCCTTTCCACTGCCCCTGGCTGGCATGCGCTCGCCTGACCTGTTCCCCTTCTACTGTCAGCATGCAAGGGCCCGCCCATTGAGCGGGCCCTTGCATAGTGAGAGGCCGAGTGCCTGTCGTGTATCAGCCGCGCAGGTCGTCGACGCCGACGGTGTCGGGTACGAACCAGCGAACGTCGCGCAGGTCCTTCTCGATCAGGTGATCGACCTCGAGCAGGGTGGCGAAGATCGCCATGCGTACCGGTATGCCGTTATCGGTCTGGCGGAAGATGGCCAGGCGCGGGTCGCCGTTAAGGTCAACGTCCAGGTCGTTTGCCTCGGGGCGGCTGTCGCGGGGTAGCGGGTGCATGACGATGGTGTCGCGGTTGCAGTAGCGATCCATGAAGGCGCGGTCGACGGTGAAGTCGCGGGTCAGGCCGCCGAAGCTTTCGCTCATCTCGGCGGTGAAGCGTTCCTTCTGAATGCGGGTGGTGTAGACCACGTCCAGGTCGCTGAAATCGCTGGCCAGGCTCTCGCGGGTCTCGATCCGGTGGCCGCGGTTGCTGACCAGGTCGATCAGGTGGTTCGGCATCTCGAGCCCTGGTGGGGCCACCAGGGTGATACGCATCGGCTCGTACAGCGACAGCAGCTTGATCAGCGAGTGAACGGTACGCCCGTATTTCAGGTCGCCGGTCAGCAGGATATGGGCGCCGGCAAGCGACTTGCCGAGCCGGGTGAATTCCTTGTCGATGGTATAGAGGTCGAGCAGCGCCTGGCTGGGGTGCTCGCCGGGGCCGTCGCCGCCGTTGATTACCGGTACGTTGGTGGCGCGGGCGAATTCGGCCACTGCGCCCTGCTCGGGGTGGCGCAGCACGATGGCGTCGCAGTAGCCGCTCATCACGCGGCTGGTGTCGTAGAGCGATTCGCCCTTGGCCATCGACGAGAAGGTGAAGCCGGTGGTATCGCACACGCTGCCGCCGAGTCGGCTGAAGGCGGCGTGGAAACTGACGCGGGTGCGGGTACTGGCCTCGAAGAACAGGTTGCCGAGCACCGCCCCTTCCAGCACGCGGGTGACCTTGCGGCGCTGGGCTATCGGCTCCATCAGCGCGGAGACGCGCATCAGGTGATCGACATCGTCGCGTGACAGGGAATCGACGGAGAGCAGGTGGGAACTCATCGCGGGCCTCGGCTGACTGGATACGGTGGGCGCTAGTGTACTCCGCGTGGCGCCACGCTTCAGCCTCGGCGCATCGCGCCGGCGGCTCTCGTGTGCTGTTGTCTCAACCCTAGTGGCTAATTCTCTCCGCTGAACGCGTTTACTCAGGCCTGAGCGTCGGGTCGCCGGCCGCCCAGCAGGGCGGTGATTTCGTCGGCCGCTTCACGCACCAGCTGGCCAAGTTCATTGAGCCGCACCTCGGGGATGCGAGCCATCGGGCCGGAGACCGAGATCGCCGCCAGTGGCCGGCCGTGTTCATCGTGAATGGCCGCGGCCACGCAGTGCAGGCCGATCGCGTGCTCCTCGCGGTCGCAGGCATAGCCCGCGCGACGAATCTCGGCCATGGCGGCCTCGAGAGCGGCGGAGCTATCCAGGCTATTGGAGGTAACACGCGGAAGGCCGTGGGCATCGCGGATGCGTGCCACCTCGGACTCGGGCAGCCAGGCCAGCAGGGCCTTGCCGACGCCGGAGGCGTGCATCGGTGCGCGTGAACCAAGTCGCGTGATCATGCGCATCATCTGCGGCGACTCGGTCTGCGCCAGGAAGACCGCCTGGCCGTTGTCCTCGATGCCGAGGTTCGCGGACTCGCCGCTGGCGTCGGTCAGCCGGCGCAGGAAGGGGCGGGCGGTGGCGACCAGGTCGCGGGCCTCGAGGAAGGCGTTGCCGATGCGAAACGTCTTGACGTCGATACGCCAGCGGCCGAGCTCCGCCTCCTGGGTGATGAAGCCCTGGCCGTGCAGGGCTTGCAGCAGCCGGTGTGTAGTGGAAGGGGCGAGTTCCATGCGCTCGGCGATATCCGACAGCGCGAGCCCTTGGGGCTCAGCGGCCAGCACCTCGAGGATGTTCAACCCGCGCACCAGCGACTGGCTGTGGCCACCGCCGCTTTTGCCCGTGCCGGCGGGGCGTCCCACCGTCTTGCGTTTGCCGTCTGTCACGCCGTGCTCCTCATGGCCTGCCTAGTCGGTTCACAGGATACCGCCTCGGCGGTGGGCTGTCGTGAAAACGGAAAGGGCTTCCACCTTTTCACTAGCCCTTTCACTAGCCCCTTTTCACTGGGACAGGGCCGGTCGTTATTGCTCGCGCTCATGCCCGCGCTCTTTGCCGTATTCCGCGGCGCGGGATTCGAGTCGCAGTCGGGCGATACGATGGATCTGGTCGATGGCGGTGCGGCGTTCCTCATCCGGGGTGTTATCGAGCCGATCCTCGAAGGCGGCGAGAATGGCATGGCGATCCTTGCCCTTGACCGCGATCACGAAGGGAAAGGCGAAGCGCGACTGGTAGGCCTCATTGAGTCGTGTAAAGCGTGAAAGCTCCGCGGGAGTACACTGATCCAGCCCGGCACCGGCCTGTTCCTTGAGCGAGTCGTCGGTGAGGGCGCCGGCCAGTGCCGCCTTACCGGCGAGATCCGGGTGGGCGCGTATCACCGCGAGCTGACGGTCTTCATCCGCCGCATCGAGCACGGCGGCGAGCCGTCCGGCGAGGCCGTCGAGGCTATCCGCCTCCGGGCCGAGCCCCTGGTCCCAGGCGGCCTCAGCGATCCAGGGCGAAGACTCGTAGAGATCGCCGAAGCGGGCGATGAAGGCCTCACGGTCGAGGCGGCTGGGGCGAAGCTGCAGTGGCAGGGAAGCGGAGGAACGATCGGCCATGGCGACTCCTTTGCGCGGCGGCGGCAGATATGCGATACAGTAACTGTATACAATAATCAGGGGCGAAACACGTCCCGACAACCCACAGGAGGTCTCATGGGGTACCTGACTACCCATGTGCTCGACACCGCTCGCGGACGCCCGGGCCATGGCATCCGCCTCGAACTCTATCGCCTCGACGGCGAGTCCCGCACCCGCCTCACCGAGGCCGTGACCAATGCCGATGGCCGCTGCGATGCGCCGCTGCTGCAGGGTGATGCCTTCACCGAGGGCGAATACGAGCTGCTTTTTCATGCCGGTGATTATCTTGGCGAGCCGGCGTCGGGCGTCTTCCTCGAACGTGTTCCGCTGCGCTTTCGGGTTGCCAGTGCCGACGAGCACTACCACGTGCCGCTGCTGCTCTCGCCCTACGGCTATACCACCTACCGCGGCAGCTAACGCCCTCTTCGAGGAATGCTCATGGACTATCTTCATGACTGGGCCAACCTGCTGCTGCGCTGGGGCCATTTGATCGTTGGCGTGGCCTGGATCGGCGCCTCCTTCTACTTCAACTGGCTCGAGAACCATCTCGAGCGCCGGAATGCGTCTCTGGGCGACGGCGTGGCCGGCGAGCTATGGGCGATCCACGGCGGCGGCTTTTACCACTTGCAGAAGTACGAGCTGGCGCCACCTCGCCTGCCTGACCCCCTGCACTGGTTCAAGTGGGAGGCCTACACCACCTTCCTGACCGGCTTCGCGCTGCTATGGGTCGTCTACTACCTGAACGCGGATACCATGCTGCTGCCACCGGGCTCGGCGCTGGCACCCTGGCAGGGTGTGCTGGTGGGGCTGGCGGTGATATTCGGCACCTGGTTCGTCTATGACGGCCTGTGCCGTAGCCCTTTGGGGCGCCGCCCGGCCTGGCTGGCGCTGATCGGCTTTGCGCTGCTGATCGGGCTGACCTGGACCCTGATGCAGGTCTTCAGCGGTCGCGCGGCCTATATCCATGTCGGCGCGGCAATCGGCACCTGCATGGTGGCCAACGTCTTCCGGGTGATCATCCCCGGCCAGAAGGCGCTGGTGACGGCGATGAAGACCGGCGCCGAGCGGGACCCCGCCCACGGTCGCCATGCCCTGCTGCGCTCGCGGCACAACAACTACCTGACCTTGCCGGTGCTGTTTTTGATGATCAGCAACCACTATCCCATGACCTACGCCTCCGAGTGGGGTTGGCTGGTGCTGGCGGGGCTGATGGCGTTCAGCGTACTGGTGCGTCACTACTTCAATATCCGCCATCTGGCCGGGCGCAAGATATGGGTGCTGCCCGTCGCCGGCCTGGTGCTGGTGACGCTGATGGCGGTGATGGCGCCCGCGCCGGCTCCCTCGTCTCGCGGGACGACCGCGGCCGCCGAGACCACTGAGAACGCAGCCCCCGAGATCGCCTTCAGCGAGGTGTCGGCGATCATCGAGGAGCGCTGCGCAGGCTGTCACGCCGTCGTGCCGACCTTCGGAGGCTTCGCTGCTGCACCGGCCGGCGTGCAGCTGGATACCGGCGAGCAGATTCGCCGGCATCTCAAGGACATTCAGCGCGTCGCGGTCACCACTCACTATATGCCGCTTGGCAACGTGACCGGCATGACCGACGACGAGCGGGCGACGGTTGGTGCCTTCATCGCTGACCACGCATCCGCCCCGGGAACTTGAGCCATGACCAGGGACACACTGAGCAAGCACTCTTACGGCTATCCCCGCGACCTGATCGGCTACGGCCGCACGCCACCTCAGGCCAATTGGCCTGGAAAGGCCCGCATCGCCGTTCAGTTCGTGCTGAACTATGAAGAGGGCGCCGAGAACTGCGTGCTTCACGGCGACAGCCACTCCGAACAGTTCCTCTCCGAGATCGCCGGCGCCGAGGCCTACCCCGATCGCCACCTGAGCATGGAGTCGATCTATGAATACGGCTCCCGCGCTGGCGTGTGGCGGGTACTTAAGGAGTTCGAGCGCCGCGGCCTGCCGCTGACGGTATTCGGCGTCGCCATGGCGTTGCAGCGCCACCCTGAGGTGGCTCATGCCTTCAAGGAGCTCGGCCATGAAGTGGCCTGCCATGGCTATCGCTGGATTCACTATCAGAACGTGTCGGAAGCGGTCGAGCGCGACCACCTCCAGCGCGCGCTTGCGATCTTCGAGTCGCTCTACGGTGAGCCGCCATTGGGCTGGTACACCGGCCGCGACAGCCCCAATACACGGCGCCTGTTGCTCGATCAGGGCGGCTTCCTCTACGACAGCGACTACTACGGTGATGATCTGCCGTTCTGGACCGACGCCGAGGACAGCCAGGGGCAATCGCATCGTCATCTGATCGTGCCCTACGCCCTGGACACCAATGACATGCGCTTCGCCTCGCCGACCGGTTTCGACCACGGTGAACCGTTCTTCCAGTACTTGCGGGACGCCTTCGACGTGCTCTACACCGAAGGAGCGGAGACACCGAAGATGCTCTCGATCGGCCTGCATTGCCGGCTGATCGGCCGTCCCGGGCGGTTCCGGGCGCTGCAGCGGTTTCTCGACCATATCGAGGCCCATGACAGGGTGTGGATCACCCGGCGTGTGGATATCGCACGCCATTGGCAGGCCGAGCACCCCGGCTGAGCGGCCCTTAGATTGAGGCGGTGAGGATTGGCCGTGATTCGTTGCGGTCTATCCCAAAGGCTTGTCGCGGGGCTTGGTGGTGATGGGGCACGCCGTCATAGGCTCATCGTCCATTTGCCTCCATTGTGTGCCCCGATGGCGCACGAGGCCCGTAGCACGCACTCAATGCGTGCGTTTTAGCATTTCAAGTGGGCCCTGAAGTGAGCGTGCTGCGGCCGTGAATATTGGCTAATCCCCTGAATTGACGCCAATAGAACAAAGATTGGCGTCGTGTTTGCAGAGCCAAAGGTGAAACGAAGGTTTCTTATCGCTAATAGAAGTCGCCAATCGTTTCTCCATATGAACAACAACACCGAGCTCATCAGGAGATGTGTCATGTTTGCTTTCACCAAGCATCGATTCTACCGCCAGGCCCTACTGGCGCTCTGCTGTACCGTCGTGACCGGCCTGGCCGCCGTCTCGACGCAGGCCAGCGACCTGGCAACCATCGAGGAGCGTGGCACGCTGCGGGTCGCTGTCCCGCAGGATTTCCCGCCGTTCGGCTCGGTGGGTACTGACCTTCAGCCTCAGGGCTATGACATCGACATGGCGCATTACCTGGCCGATCAGATGGAGGTGGACCTGGAGCTGGTGGCCGTGACCAGCGCCAACCGCATTCCGTTCCTGCAGACCGACAAGGTCGACCTGGTGATCTCGAGTTTGGGCAAGAACCCTGAGCGTGCTGCGGTGATCGACTTTACCGACGCCTATGCGCCCTTCTTCCTGGGGGTCTTCGGCACACCTGAGGCGGTAATGATCGAAGATGCGGCCGGGCTTTCCGGCAAGACCATCGGCGTGACCCGCGGCTCTGTCGAGGACATGGAGCTTTCCGAGCTGGTGCCGAGCGATTCCACCGTCCAGCGTTTCGAGGACAACGCGACGACCATCTCTGCGTTTCTCTCCGGCCAGGTCGATTACATCGCTACCGGTAACGTAGTGGCGGCACAGATTGCCGAGCGCAACGCCGAACGGGCGCCGACCATGGTGTTCCGGATCAAGAATTCGCCCTGCTACATCGGCCTGAGCCAGGGCAATGAGGCGCTCAAGGACAAGGTCAACACGCTGATCGAGCAGGCCAAGCAGGATGGCAGCCTGGAATCGATGTCGCAGAAGTGGTTCCACACTGCACTACCTGACGACCTGTCCAACTGAGCGGGTGACCGACCATGACGCTGGATTTTTCCACCCTGCTGCCGTATTCGGGCGAGATCATGGAGGGATTGGTGACGACGCTATGGCTGACGGTCGTCACTACCTTTGTCGGTATCGCCCTGGCGATTGTCGTCGCCTATGTGCGTGACCTTGAATCGGGAATCATGAGCCGCCTGCTGGGCGGCTATGTCGAGGTGGTGCGCAATACGCCGTTTATCGTGCAGCTGTTCTTTCTGTTTTTTGGACTGCCGGCGCTGGGCATACCGATCAGCGCGACGGTCGCGGCCCTGGTGGCGATGATATTGAACCTGGGCGCCTATACCGCCGAGATTCTGCGCGCAGGGATCGACTCCACCGCCCGCGGCCAGCATGAAGCCTCGCGGGCACTGGGGCTTTCCCGGCTGCAGAGCTATCGCCATGTGGTCTTGGTGCCGGCGTTTTCGCGGGTTTATCCGTCGCTGATCAGCCAGTGCATCATCGTCATGCTGGGCTCGGCGGTGGTGTCCCAGATTTCGGTATTCGATCTGACCTATGCCGCCAACTTCATCCAGTCACGCAATTTCCGCGGCTTCGAGGTCTATCTGGTCGTGACCCTGATCTACCTGCTGTTGGCCGTCGGCATGCGGCGCTCGTTCGAGCTGGTTGGGCGGCGACTGTTCGCCTTTCGCCAAGGAGGATCGGCATGACGGATTTCACGCTGTGGGACATCGTCCGCAACCTGCTGTTGGCAGGGCGCTGGACAGTCGTCCTGTCACTGATTGCCTTTGTCGGCGGGGCCGCTGTCGGGCTGGTGTTGACCCTGCTGCGGATGGGCGGTTTCAAGCCGATTCGCTGGCTGATTCGGCTCTACGTCGATGTGTTCCAGGGTACGCCGCTGCTCATGCAACTGTTCCTGGCCTATTTCGGTGCGGCGGCGCTGGGCTTTGATGTCTCCGCCTGGACCGCTGCCAGCCTGGCACTGACGCTGTTTACCAGCGCCTTCCTGTGCGATATCTGGCGAGGTTGCGTTGAAGCGGTGCCCAGCGGTCAGTGGCAGGCCTCGCGTGTCCTCGGGCTGAACTACCTGCAGTCGATGCGCCACGTCATCCTGCCTCAGGCGCTGCGGCTGGCCGTGCCACCGACCGTCGGTTTTTCCGTACAGGTCATCAAGGGCACTGCCCTGGCCTCGGTGATCGGCTTCGTCGAGCTGACCAAGGCCGGCACCATGCTTAACAACGCAGCTTTCGCTCCCTTCACCATCTTCGCGCTGGTGGCGCTCGGATATTTCATCCTTTGCTATCCGCTGTCCCGCTATGCCCGTTATCTGGAGAAACGACTCTATGGCGCTGGTATCCGTTAAAGACCTGCATAAATCCTTCGGCGATCTGGAGGTACTAAAGGGCATCGATCTGGACATCGAACCGGGGGAGGTGGTCGCCGTCATCGGGCGCAGCGGCTCCGGCAAGAGCACTTTTCTGCGCTGTCTCAATCAGCTCGAGCAACACGACTGGGGCACCATTCACCTGGCCGATCAGCGTCTCGACGGCAGCGCGATGTCGCCGGGAGAGCTGAGCCAGAACGTGGGCATGGTATTCCAGAGCTTCAACCTGTTCCCACACAAGACGGTGGTCGAGAACGTGATGCTGGCGCCGGTGGTGGTCAAGCAGACGCCCCGCGCCGAGGCCCGCAAGATCGCCGAGGAAGTGCTCGACAAGGTCGGCATGCTGGAAAAGGTCGATGCCTATCCGGCCCAGCTTTCCGGCGGCCAGCAGCAGCGTGTGGCCATCGCCCGGGCACTGGCGATGGACCCCAAGGTGTTGCTGTGCGATGAGGTGACCTCGGCGCTCGATCCCGAACTGGTGGGAGAAGTGCTGCTGGTGCTGGAGAGCCTGGCGGCGGAAGGCATGACGCTGATTCTGGTCACACACGAGATGAAGTTCGCCCGTGACGTCAGCCACCGGGTGGTGTTCATGCACCAGGGGCGCATTCACGAATCGGGTGATCCGCAGACGCTCTTCACCCAACCCAAGACCCCAGAACTGAGCCAGTTCATCGCCTCGGTGTTGTAAGAAAGTGGTAAGCAAGTAGTAAGCCGTCGGGTGCGGTAACGTATTGGTAATTGAGATGGAAGGCGAGAAGCGTCATGGCGGGAGCGAGCACGCAGACCCATATCGGGCGTCGGTTACAGCAGCATTTTTCCGAACTGGGTCCCCAGGAGCGACGGGTGGCCGATTTCATTCTCGCCCACCTCGAGGATCTGGCGGTCTACAGTGCCGCCGACCTCTCCCGGCTGAGCGGAGTGTCGAAGGCGACCGTCACGCGTCTTTTCAGGCGCTTGGGCTACGACGACTTCAAGGCGGTCAAGGCGCATGCGCGGCAACTGCGCCACTACGGTGTGCCGCTGGCGTCGGGTGCCGATTCGCTGGGCGATGGAATCGAACGCTTCCGGCGTCATGCCGAGCGTGAGCAGGACAACCTGCGCCAGTGCCTCGAGAGACTGACGCCGGTGCTGTTCGATGAGGTGGTCGGCGCGCTGGACGAAGCGCCGGCACTGGCCGTTATCGGTTATCGCAATAGCTATCCCATCGCCCTGCATCTGCGTCAGCAGCTGTTGCAGGCACGGTCGGCGGTACAGCTACTGCCGTCCCCCAATCAGTCGCTGGCGGAGGAACTGGTCGAGCTCGATCCACAGGCGCTGATCGTGCTGATCGGTTTTCGGCGTCGCCCACGGTTGTTCGAGACGCTGATCGAGACCCTTGCCCGGCGTGAGCAGCGGGTGCTGCTGATCGGGGACCCGACGACCGCCAAATATGATGATCGCGTGACCTGGCGGCTGGAATGTTCGCTGGAGACGCTTTCAGCGTTCGACAGCTATGCCAGTGCGATGAGCCTGGTCAGCCTGCTGGCCAATGCCATGCTGCATCGCCGCTTGGCGCAAGGGCGTGCCCGCATTGGCGAGGTAATGGAACTCTACCAGGAGCTCGAAGAGCTGGCGCCCTAGACCTGATAGATAGACCTGATAGATAGGCCTGGTAGATAGCCAGGGCAGCCGGCGCGCAGAGTGACAAAGCATCAGTCAGCGCTGAGCTGATAAAAAACAGTTGCCGGGCGCTAGCCGGGCCATAACGATGGATTGAGGAGAGAGCATGCCACAGCGTTCCTATTACGCCCCCAAGGGCGGACTGCCCCCGCAAACCCAACTACTGTCGGATCGGGCGGTGTTTACCGAGGCCTATGCGATCATACCCAAGGGCGTGCTGCGCGATATCGTTGCCAGTTATCTGCCCTTCTGGGAAAAGACCCGGCTTTGGGTGCTGTCGCGGCCGATGACGGGGTTCTCGGAAACCTTTTCCCAATACATCATGGAAATTGCCCCGGGTGGCGGCAGCGACCGGCCCGAGCTCGACCCCGGCGCCGAGGGGGTGCTGTTCGTGGTGGAAGGTGAGCTGACCCTGACGCTTGCCGGCGAGACCCATCGCCTGATGCCGGGCGGCTATGCCTTCATTCCACCGGCCAGCGACTGGCAGGTGCGCAATGATGCCTCGAGCGAGGTACGCTTCCACTGGATTCGCAAGGCCTATGAAGCCGTCGAGGGCATCGATCCGCCGACCGCCTTCGTGACCAACGAGCAGGATATCGAGCCGACCCCGATGCCGGATACCGACGGCAATTGGGCGACCACGCGCTTCGTCGATCCCAGCGACATGCGCCATGACATGCACGTCAATATCGTCACCTTCCAGCCCGGCGGCGTGATTCCCTTCGACGAGACCCATGTGATGGAGCACGGCCTCTACGTGCTGGAAGGCAAGGCCGTCTACCATCTCAACCAGGACTGGGTCGAGGTCGAGGCCGGTGACTATATGTGGCTACGCGCCTTCTGCCCGCAGGCCTGCTATGCGGGTGGCCCGGGTCCCTTCCGCTATCTGCTCTACAAGGACGTCAATCGCCATATGGCGTTGAACGCCTCGGCGGCTTATCGTGGCCTGACACGTTAATGCTGGTTGAGGAGTTTGCCATGCTCGAGCTGATCGCCCGCCCCTTGACTCACGAGGCCTTCGCGACCTTCGGCGACGTCATCGATAGCCGGGGCACGGCGTCTTTCCCCATCAATGCCGGGCGCACCCAGCGCCACCATGATCTGGCAAGCGTCGAGCTCCTGGGAGAGGGCGCCCGACCGCTGATCAGCCTGTTCGTCAGCCAGCCGGTCAGCCTGCCGCTCGAGATCGCGCATCTCGAGCGGCATCCGCTGGGCAGCCAGGCCTTCATGCCGCTGCACGAAGAGCGCTTCCTGATCGTGGTGGCGCCCCCGGGGGACGTCATCGACCCCGGTCAGGTATGCGCCTTCGTCACCGATGGCCGCCAGGGTGTCAACTACCATGCCGGCACCTGGCACGCGGTGCAGTCGGTGCTCGAGCGCGAAGGGGAGTTTCTGGTCGTCGACCGGGGCGGCCCCGGCAATAACTGCGACGAGCAGGCGTTACCGGTGCGGGTCAGCCTTTCTTGACGATCATGATACGCATTAGCTGAGAGCCGCCTTCGGGCGGCTCTCTGGTTACCACCTCCGCTCCTGGGGCATGATGGCGGCTCACCTTATCCCCCATTTCCCCCTCCCCAGGAGGCCCCATGAACACCGACAAGGGCACCACCGAAACTGGCCCTAGCCTGCTGGGCGGCGTCAGCCTGCCTGCTGCGGCGGTCTTCGAGCCGGCACTTGCCCATAACCTGGCCTGGATGCAGCGCTTCGCCGACGCCCATGGCGCGCACCTGGCTCCGCACGGCAAGACCACCATGACGCCTTCGCTCTTCACACGTCAGCTCGAGGCGGGGGCCTGGGGTATCACCCTGGCCACCGCGCCGCAGTGTCGGGCCGCTTTCGCTCATGGCGTCACGCGGCTTTTGATGGCCAATCAACTGGTCGGCGAGCCCAATATGGCGATCATCGCCGAGCTGGTCGAACAAGGCGCCGAGGTTTTCTGCGTGGTCGATAGCGCCGCCAATGTCGCGCACCTGGGGCGCTACTTTGCCGCGCGAGGCCAGTCGCTTAACGTACTGATAGAGCTGGGCGTCATGGGGGGGCGCAGCGGCTGTCGTGATGCCGATCAGATCGAGGCGCTGGTGGCGGCCATCGCCGCGCAGCCGGCACTGGCGTTGGTCGGGGTCGAGGGTTACGAGGGAATGATCGCGGGCGGCAACGAGGTCGCCGCGGTTCGCGCCTACGGCGAGCGCCTGGTGGATACCGTCAAGGCCCTGCGGGCCAGCGGCGTTCTGCGACGCGAGGCGCCGATCGTCACCGCCTCCGGGTCCAAGTGGTTCGACCTGATCGCCGAGGCGTTCGACAAGGCGGCGTTGCGCGAAGGCTATACGCCAGTGCTGCGCCCGGGCTGCTACGTGGTCCACGATCATCGCCTCTATGCCGGTGCCATGGCGGACGTGAAGGCGCGTCAGCCACAGCTGGAAGGCGAGCTTAAGCCAGCACTCGAGGTGTTCGCTCATGTGCAGTCGCTGCCCGAGCCGGGATTGGCGATCGTCGCGCTCGGCAAGCGTGACATCGGCCACGAACCGGACTTACCGCTGCCGTTGCGGCGCTATGCGTTGGCCTCGAATCCCGAGGGGGGCAGGGAGCCGGTCGATGTGAGCGGCTGGCAGACCACTCACATCATGGATCAGCACACCTTCCTTAAGATCCCTGAAGACGCCCCTATCGCCGTTGGCGACGTGATCGCCTTCGGCACCTCGCATCCTTGCCTGACCTTCGACAAGTGGCGCCGCGTCTGTCGGGTCGACGCGGCGCTGAATGTAGTCGAAGAGATGCCGACCTACTTCTAGATCGGCATGCGTGATCCCTGTCGGCGGGGCCTAGCGTCAGGACGGCTTGTGTTCGGCGGGCCCGGCCTCGCGGTTGGGCAGTACCAGGTTCATGATGATGGCGCACAGTGCGCCGGGAATCAGCCCGGATTCGATGATCGCCTGGAGGTTCTCGCCGAGGCCCGCATAAAGGCCCTGCTGCGCCGGCAGGCCGATGGCCGCCGACAGCGAGACGCCGATGATCACCATGTTGCGCTTGTCGAAGGCGATATGGGAAAGCATCTTGATGCCGGCACTGGCGATCATGCCGAACATGATCAGTACCGCGCCGCCGAGCACGGCGTCGGGAATGCTCGAGATCAGTGCGCCCAGTTTGGGGACCAGGCCGGCGATCACCAGGAAGGCCCCGCCGATCGCCACCACATAGCGGCTGACCACTCCGGTCAGCGCCACCATGCCGACGTTCTGGCTGAAGCTGATCTGCGGGAAGGCGTTGAACACCGCGGCGAACACGCTGGACAGGCCGTCGGCCATTACGCCACCGGAGAGCTCGCGGCGGGTCGGCTGGCGATCCATGCCGCCCGACGTCGTGCCGACGATATCGGCAATCGATTCGGCGCAGGTCACCACCGCCAGCAGCACCACCGGCAGGATCGCCGCCAGATGGAACTCGACACCGATGGCAAACGGCGTCGGCAGCGATAGCCAGCTCGCCTTACCCACCGCCGAGACATCCACCAGACCGAAGGCCGCGGCGGTGGCGTAGCCCGCCAGCAGGCCGATCAGCGGTGCGGCCTCTGACCAGATGCCGCGGCCGAACTGATGCAGCCCCAGGGTCACCAACAGCACCAGTGCCGCCAACAGCAGGTGATGCGGGGCGCCGAAGTCCTCGGCGCCAAAGCCGCCGCCCACATAGGCAAAGCCAACCGGAATCAGCAGGGTGCCGAGCATGACCACGAAGCTGCCGGTCACCACCGGCGGGAACAGGAAGCGCACCCAGCGCAGGCAACTGCCGACCAGCGCCATGGCGATGCCCCCGCACAGCCCGGCGCCGAGCGCGGCGGGCAGGCCCATGCCCACGGCGATGGGAATCAGCACCGGCACGAAACCGAAGCTGGTGCCCATCACGATCGGCAGTCGCGCGCCGATTGGCCCCAGGCCCAGCGATTGCAGCAGGGTCGCGGCGCCGGCAACGAACATCGCCGCCTGGATCATGAAGGCGGTCTGCTCGGCGGGCAGGCCGGCGGCACCAGCGATGATGATGGGGACGGTGACGTTGGCGACGAACATCGCCAGTACGTGCTGCAGCCCCAACGGAATCGCTCGGGTCAGGGGTGGCAGGGCATTGACGTCATGGGTGCTGCGAGCGCGCGAGGGCGCATCGGCGAGCGAGTCGCTGTGAAGGGTCATCCTGGGTTCTCCGCATGCATTGTTGTTGATGATTGGGGATGCTGGAGCGGGCGTGGGATGGCCCGCGAAACCATCGCGGGCGGGTGCGGTGGCGTCGACAGGTCGCCTGTTCGAGGGTCCACACCTTGGAATATTTTGTATACATTCCTTGTATATCATCAACTGGCTCGACCGCAAGCTGTGTCGGTGGATAGCCAGTCGCGAAGGTTGGCCGAGTAGGAACGCAAGAAAGCATGTAAAACGCCGCCTCGTGGGCGGCGCTTTTGATCGTGAGGGACGGGTGTAGGCTTACTGAGTGTCTTCGCTGGTCTGCCTGTTTGCGCCTGCCTTCATCTGACGCGGGTCGCGGCCCAGCGGATGCGGCTCGCCGCGCTGCTTGGCCAGCTGGATCTGGCGCTGGCGCTCGCGGGCGCCAGCGCGAGTCTTCTCGGGCAGCGAGTCGAAGCAGTGCGGGCAGCTCACGCCTGGCTCATAGGTCTCGGCGCGCTGATCTTCGGCGGAGATCGGCATGCGGCAGGCGTGGCACTGGTCGAATACGCCCTCGCTCAGGTCGTGACGCACCGTCACCCGATTGTCGAAGACGAAGCAGTCGCCGCGCCACATCGACTCATTCTCGGGCACTTTCTCTAGATAGTTGAGAATGCCGCCCTTGAGGTGGAAGACTTCCTCGAAGCCCTCGTGGAGCATGAAGCTAGAGGCCTTCTCGCAGCGGATGCCGCCGGTGCAGAACATGGCCACCTTCTTGTGCTTGGCCGGATCGTAATGCGCTTTGACGTAATCCGGGAACTCGCGGAATGACTTGGTCTGGGGATCGACGGCGCCCTCGAAGGAGCCGATCGCCACTTCATAGTCGTTGCGGGTGTCGATGACCAGCACCTCGGGGTCGGCGATGACCGCGTTCCACTCCTCGGGATCGACGTAGGTGCCGACCTTGGCGTTGGGGTCGACGTCCGGCACGCCCATGGTGACGATTTCGCGCTTCAGCTTGACCTTGGTGCGGTAGAACGGATGCTCGTCGCAGTAGGATTCCTTGTGATCCACGTCGGCAAGGCGCGGGTCACGGCCAAGCCAGCCAAGCAGGGCATCGATGCCCTCGCGGGTGCCGGAGACGGTGCCGTTGATGCCTTCCCGAGCCAGTAGCAGGGTGCCCTTGACGTCATAGGTCAGCATGGCCTGGCGCAGCGGCTCGCGCAGGGCCTCGAAGTCATCCAGCGTTACGAACTTGTAGAGGGCGGCAACGACGATGCCCCCCTCGATGTGAGGTGATGCCATGAAGCTCTCCTGGTTGTCGTCCTCGCAAAGGACGGACCGGGGTTGAAAGTGGCAAGCATTTTACCCGCCCGACGAGGCGTGCGCACCCCGCGGGCCTTGATCTCGATCAGGCCGGTGACGAGTTGGCGTGGTCAGTGGTGTGGTCAGGTGTGCCCAAACGCCACGACCCCGGCCGCTAAAGCCGGGGTCGTGGCGTTGATGCAGGGCGTGCCCGCTCAGGGCTAGCTTCGCGGAGGCACGCTAGACCCGGTCAGGCGAGACCCGGTCAGGCGAGACCCGGTCAGGCGAGACCCGGTCACTCCGAATAGTTGGTTTCGGAGTAGAGCACGCGGATACGCAGGGTATGCGCGACCTCCTTGAGGGCCTCGAGGGCCTGCGGGCCATAAGCCTTGTCCACGTCGATCACCACGTAGCCGACCTCTTCATTGGTCTGCAGGTACTGGCCGGAGATATTGATGCCGTTCTCCGACAGCACGCGGTTGATCTCGGACAGCACGCCGGGCACGTTCTCGTGGATGTGCAGCAGGCGGTGCTTGTCCGGGTGCGCCGGCAGGGCCACTTCGGGGAAGTTGACCGAGGTGATGGTGGTGCCGTTGTCGGAGTAGGTGATCAGCTTTTCTGCGACCTCGACGCCGATATTCTCCTGGGCTTCCAGGGTCGAGCCGCCGATGTGCGGGGTCAGAATCACGTTCTCCAAGCCGCGCAGCGGGCTGACGAATTCCTCGCTGTTGCCCTTGGGCTCGACCGGGAAGACATCGATGGCCGCGCCGAGCAGGCGCCCTTCCTTCAGGGACTCGGCCAGCGGTTCGATTTCCACCACGCTGCCGCGCGAGGCGTTGATCAGAATGCCGCCCTGCTTCATCAGGCCGATCTGCTCGGTGCCAATCATCCAGCGGGTCGAGGGCAGGTCGGGCACGTGCAGGCTGACGATGTCGGCGCGGGCCAGCAGTTCCTCGAGGCTGCCCACCTGGCGGGCGTTGCCCATGGCCAGCTTGGTCACCACGTCATAGTAGATGACGTCGAAGCCAAGCGACTCGGAGAGCACTGACAGCTGAGCACCGATGCTGCCGTAGCCGACGATGCCCAGCGTCTTACCGCGAGCTTCGTGGGAGTTCTTGGCACTCTTCAGCCAGCCGCCCTTGTGGGCCTGAGCATTCTTCTCCGGAATGCCGCGCAGCAGCATGATGGCCTCGGCCAGCACCAGCTCCGCCACCGAGCGGGTGTTGGAGTAGGGGGCATTGAACACCGGGATGCCGCGCTTGAGCGCCGCGTTCAGGTCGACCTGGTTGGTGCCGATGCAGAAGCAGCCCACCGCAACGAGTTTCTCGGCGGCGGCAAAGACACGCTCGGTCAGCTGGGTGCGGGAACGTAGGCCGATGAAGTGAACATCGCGGATCTTCTCGATCAGTGATTCTTCATCCAGCGAGGTGGAGAGATGCTCGATGTTGGTGTAACCGGCATTCAGGAAGTTGTCCACCGCGCTCTGGTGGACGCCCTCGAGCAGCAGGATCTTGATCTTGCTCTTGTCCAGGGACGTTTTGGCCATTGTCGAATCAACCCTATCGTTGGCGTGAGTCGCCTAGTTCTGCGAGACCCGGCCAACCACGGGCGCGGTGCCTCTTGATGATATGTCGTCTGTTGGCCTGTTGAGGCTCCATCCCGTGGCGCCCAGACTAAGCGCCGTCCCTACTAGTTGGTCGCCCTTGACAGCTTGATAGGTGCGAGAAGTAAGGAGCGAGAAGTAAGAAGCGAGAAGCAGGGTCAACAGGGCGCATATCCTAGCACAGACGCGGCCTCCGCCGTGGGTGACCGGAATGAAAATGCTGCTTGCTGGTCATGAACGGGCTGCATGAACAGCAGGAATGAGGGTGGTGCAAGTCGGGCACGGGGCAGACGCACCCCCGGGGGTTGCGTGTATACTGATCGACCAGATTTTTTTGACGCGCGCGGGCCCGGCGGCCTGCCCACGACAGCGAGATGCCCATGGCCGATCAGGACAGCATGCCGGATGCCGGTGCGCCCCCTCAGGATTTTGCCTCGACCCTCGAGCGGCTCGAAGCCTTGGTGACTCGTCTCGAGTCCGGTGAGTTGAGCCTCGAGGCCTCGCTTACCGCCTTCGAGCAGGGCGTGGGGCTGACCCGTGAGGCCCAGCGCCGCCTCGATGCAGCGGAACTCAAGGTGCGTAGCCTGGTCGAGGGCGGCGATGGCGATCTCGATGAAGCGCCCTTCCCAGGCGCTGCGGAGGACGTGCGGTGAGTGCTCAGGAAAGTGCCCAAGAGAGTGCCCAAGAGAGTGCCCAGGAAAACGCGTCGGCCGTCGCCGGGCCGGTGACGCTGAAGACTAGGTTGAGCGCTGACCAAGCGCGCATCGATGCCTGGCTCCAGGCGCTGTTCGCGACGCCGAGCGTGGCCGAGCGCCTCGACGCCGCCATGCGACATGGTGTATTGGGCGGCGGCAAGCGTCTGCGGCCGGTACTGGTGTATGCCGCCGGCCGCGCCCTGGGTGCTACCGATGAGGCGCTCGATCCGCCCGCCGCGGCGGTGGAACTGATTCACGCCTACTCGCTGGTGCACGACGATCTACCGGCGATGGACAACGATGATCTACGCCGTGGCCAGCCGACGGTCCATCGGGCCTTCGATGAGGCCAGCGCGATTCTCGCTGGCGATGCCCTGCAGACCCTGGCCTTCGAGGTACTGGCGCGCCAGGCACATCCGCGGCTGGCCGCCCTGGTGGCGACGCTGGCGGAGGCCTCCGGGCGCAGCGGCATGGCGGCCGGTCAGGCGCTGGATCTCGCCGCGGTGGGCCAGCCGGCCGATCTCGAGGCGTTGGCCCGCATGCATAGCCACAAGACCGGCGCGCTGATTCGTGCCGCCGTTCGCCTGGGTGGCCTCACGGCCGTCGAGGCAGACGACCCGCGCCTGGTGGCGTTGGACGCCTACGCGGCGGCGGTCGGCCTGGCCTTTCAGATCCAGGACGACATTCTCGACGTCACCGGTGATACCGTGACGCTGGGCAAGACCTCGGGGGCCGATGCCGCCCGAGACAAGCCGACCTATCCGGCCCTGCTCGGCCTCGATGGCGCTCGCGCCATGGCCGATGACCTGCTCGACGAGGCCCTGGCGGCGCTGGCGCCATTGGGCGACGAGGCCGCTACCCTGGCCGCCCTGGCTCGCCACATGATCGAGCGCGACCACTGACACGATAGATGCCCACATGAAGCTGTTCGACGAGATTCCCGCCGAGCGTCCGGCCACGCCGCTGCTCGACACCCTGGATACGCCCGCCGCGCTGCATGCGATGAGCGCGACTCAGCTCGCCCAGTTGGCCGATGAACTGCGCGCCTACCTCTTATATAGCGTTGGCGTCAGCGGCGGCCACTTTGGCGCCGGGCTCGGCGTGGTGGAGCTCACCGTGGCGCTGCATCAGGCGCTGGACACCCCCCATGACCGACTGGTCTGGGACGTCGGTCACCAGGCCTATCCGCACAAGATTCTTACCGGCCGGCGCGAGGCGATGCTTGGCATTCGTCAGCATGGCGGCCTGGCCGCCTTCCCGCGGCGTAGCGAGTCGGAATTCGACACCTTCGGGGTCGGCCACTCCAGCACCTCGATCTCGGCGGCCCTCGGCATGGCGCTGGCCGCTCGCGCCCAGGGCGAGGATCGCCGCGTCTGTGCGGTCATCGGCGATGGCGCCCTGACCGCCGGCATGGCCTTCGAGGCCCTGGCCCACGCCGGGCATGTTGACGCCAACCTGCTGGTGGTGCTGAACGACAACGAGATGTCGATCTCCGAGAACGTCGGCGGCATGGCCAGCTACCTGGCCAAGATCCTCACCAGCAAGCCCTATACCATGATGCGCGAGAACTCCAAGCGCATGCTCTCGCACCTGCCCGGCGCGCTGGAGCTGGCACGCCGCACCGAAGAGCACATGAAGGGCATGGTCAGCCCGGCGACGCTGTTCGAGGAAATGGGCTTCAACTACATCGGCCCCATCGACGGTCACGATCTGCCGCTGCTGATCCAGACCCTGCGCAGCATGCGCGACCTGGAGGGCCCGCAGTTCCTGCACGTCAAGACGCGCAAGGGTCGCGGCTTCGAGCCCGCCGAAGCCGATCCGATCGGCTATCACGCCATCACCAAGCTCGAAAAGCCCAGCGCGCCGCCGGCCGCATCGCCGGCGCCGGTGATGCCGCCGGGCGCCACGGCCCCGCGCCCGAAGCCGAAGAAGTATTGCAACGTCTTCGGCGACTGGCTGTGCGACATGGCCGCCGCGGACGAGCGGCTGCTTGGCATTACGCCGGCAATGCGCGAAGGCTCGGATCTCGTGCGCTTCTCCAAGGAATACCCCGAGCGCTATTTCGATGTGGCGATTGCCGAGCAGCATGCAGTGACGCTGGCGGCCGGCATGGCTTGCGAGGGCAGCAAGCCGGTGGTGGCGATCTACTCGACCTTCCTGCAGCGCGGCTACGATCAGCTGATTCACGATGTCGCCGTGCAGGAGCTGGACGTCACCTTCGCCATCGACCGTGCCGGTTTGGTCGGTGAGGATGGCCCCACGCATCACGGGGCCATGGACCTGTCCTTCCTGCGCTGCGTGCCCGGCATGGTGGTCCTGGCTCCGGCCAACGAGGCCGAGTGTCGCGCCATGCTTTCGGCGGCCTATCATCACCCGGGGCCGGCAGCGGTGCGCTATCCGCGTGGAACTGGTCCAGGGGTGGAGATTCCTTCGCACCTCGAGCCGGTAGAGATCGGCAAGGCGGAGATGCGCCGTCAGGGCCATGGCATCGCCATATTGGCTTTCGGTAGCCTCAACGGTGCCGCCGCCGAGGTCGCCGAGCGCCTGGACGCTACCCACTTCAACATGCGCTCGGTGAAGCCACTGGATCGAGAGGCGGTGCTGGCGGCGGCGCGCTATCATGACCTGCTGGTGACTCTCGAGGAAAACGTGGTGGCCGGCGGGGCCGGCAGCGCCGTCAATGAGCTGCTCGCCGAGGCCGGCGAGCCGGTGTCTGTGCTCAACCTGGGCCTGCCCGACGCCTTTGTTGAGCATGGCACGCCCGCCGAGCTGCTCAGCGACTGCGGTCTCGACGTCTCCGGCATCGAGGCTTCCATCCTGGCGCGTCGAGCCTAGGTGCTTGCTGCAACGGGCTCGATAGTCTTGCCTCCCAGTGACTAGTCACGCCGCCCCCCGGGGCGGCGTTTTCGTTGCAGGCCCCGTTGTAGACACCGACGCCGATAGGCAGAGCGCATCGACCATATTGCGACAAACTGTTAGTAAGCTAATTAACTTGCTAATAGTATTCTCCTCATAGCAACGCAGCGCAAAGGAGATTCGCTATATGAAACGCCCACTTATTCTCGCCGCAGTCGTCGCCGCCGTTCTGCCGATGGCCGCCCAGGCAAGCGTTGCCACCGAACGTGCCCTCGACGTCAACCAGGCGGCCCCTGAACAGGTGCATTCCAGTGCCTCCAGTCAGCCGGTCGCCGATTTTCGCATCAATGACGCCAGCGCTAGCTTGGCCGAGGCGCGCCAGTCGCTGCTCGCCCAGCAGGAACGTCATACCGACTTTTCGCGTCAGGCGCAGGCCGAGGCACTGAGCCATGCTCAGGCAGCAACCCATTAAGGCTAGCGTTCTTCGTAAGCTGACGACCATCGCGAAAGAGTGACTTTTTCACCCCTTGCCTGGCCCCACTTCGGTGGGGTCTTTTTTTGTCTACCAGTACACCGGGTTCGACGCTGTTGGGACACCAGGCCCCTGAGCGAACGGCGATAGCGAGCAAGCACCACAAATATCGGAATAAACTATTAGCATGTTAATTAACATGCTAATATTATCACTAGCATAGCAACATAGCCCAAAGGAGATTCGCTATATGAAACGCCAACTTACTCTCGCCGCTCTGGTCGTCGCCGTTCTGCCGATGGCCGCTCAGGCAAGCGTTGCCACCGAACGTGCCCTCGACGTCAACCAGGCTGCCCCCGAACAGGTGTCGGTCGTTGATACCCGTCAGCCGGTCGCCGACTTTCGCATCAACGACGCCAGTGCAGGTCTTGCCGAGGCAAGCCACGCGCTGATCGCCCAGCAAGAGCGTCGTACTCACTTTTCGGCTGAGGCCCAGGCCGATTCGCTGGGCCATGCCCAGGCTGCAACCCGTTAAGCCCTGTCCTTAAGCCCTGTCCGTCTCATTCAAGCATCCTTCTTGATCCCTTGCCTGACCCCACTTCGGTGGGGTCTTTTTTTGGCAAGAAAAACAGCACGGTAGGGATACACATCACCCTGCTGCGGAAGGTCAGGCCGACTGCGGCTGGATGGTGTCCGGCCGCGTGACGCGGTGATGATAACGGTGTGTCCCTCGTGGCTGCGCCCTGGGCCCTGATAGAATGGCCGGACGGCACGCCTCGGCGAGCCGGCCCCTTAAATACCTTGCTGTATTCACCCACGTCGGCGCGAGGCACCGGCTCTAGGACGAGAGAATCATGTTAATAGCGATATTGATTGGTGCGCTGCTGGGCTATCTGATCGGTGGCCCGATCGGTTTGCTCATCGGTGGCGGTCTTGGCTACTGGTTGATCCAGCGACTCAAGAAGAGTCTGATCGGCAAGCTGGCAGGAGCACAGGCGCAGTTTCTCGAGTCGACCTTTGCGGTGATGGGCTGCATGTGCAAGGCCGATGGCCAGGTCACCGAAGACGAACTCGAGGCGTCGCGGCAGCTGTGGGATCGGCTGAGACTGAACGAGGCCCAGCGTGCCAAGGCGCGTGAAGACTTCACCCGTGGCAAGCGCGACGACTTCGACCTCGAAGCGGAGCTTGCCAAGGTGCGTGGCGTCGTCGGCAGTCAGCGAGCCATGCTGCAGGTGTTTCTGCAGGTACAGCTAGCGGCCATTGCCGCCGACGGCCAGCTGCATCCCGCTGAGCATGACATGCTGCTGCGCGTGGCCCGAGGGCTTGGCTGCACGGAAGCCGAGATCGCGCAGATCGAGGCCATGCTGCGCGGCGGGGGAGGAGCCGAAGGCGGCCCTCAGGGCCCCTCGCTTGAGGATGCCTATCGGGTATTGGGCGTTGAAGAAGATGCCAGCGACGCCGAAATCAAGAAGGCCTATCGCCGCCTGATGAGCCAGAACCACCCTGACAAGCTGGCCGGCAAGGGGCTGCCCGAGAGCATGCGCGAAATGGCCAAGGAGCGTACCAGCGAGATCAGCAGCGCCTACGAGCGCATCAAGAAGGCCCGCGAAGCCGCTGCCTGATAGCGAGCCGCCAAGCCACTGTTGAGCCATGCCAGCGCCCTTTGCGTATCGAAATATGATTCGCAAAGGGTGTTTTTTTGTGGGCTGATTGCCGTCTGATCAAGATGGTCGCGTGGCGCATCAGTGCGGGCCGTCTCTAGCGATGAATGCTGATAAATCATGGATTTGCTGTGATGTCGGCAAGTCGTTACCGGGGCGCATGATGAAATAATCATCGCTGATCGCAAGATGTGTGTTTTATGTATCATATTGTGATTCGCAGTGTGATAAAGTGCGCCTCTCGGCGGCCGTTCGGCTCTAAAAATATCAAGGAGAAGAAGACGTTATGTGGATTTGGCAGGAGCCTGACTGGCCCCGGGGGCGTCTTGACCCAAGCATGCTGCTAGGGCCATTGAGTGCGACTCAGGCAACGGTTGCGCCACTGGTGAGTCAGGGCGTTGCGCTGACGACCGATCAGCGCCTGCGCTTGGAGGCGACGCTGCTTGGCGAGGAGATCGAAGCCAGCGCCAGGCTGTCCGGTGTCGCCCTGGAGCGCAGTGAGATTCGTACCGCTCTGCATCAGGCGTTGGGACTGGCCGATGACGGGCCGGTGCGGCCGGTGTCGCCTGTGGTGGAAACCTTCGTCGATGTGACCCTGGAGGCGGTGCGTACGGCCTTTGCCCCCCTTGGCGAGGCCCGACTGCTGGAATGGCATCGTCGCCTGGCGCCTCAGCTTCCGCGCAGTGCCGGCCTGGCGGTGGGGGAGTGGCGCGATGGGCCCTTCGAAGAGGTCAGTGGCCGCTATGGTCTCAAGCGTCTGCGCTATCGGGCGCCGGCAGAGGATCGAGTGGCCCTGAAGGCGGAGCTCAAGGTCTTCTTCGGGCGTCTCGAGGACGAGGAGCCGGGGCTCGAAGGGGCCGGCCATCTGCAGGCGCTGCGGCTGCATGCTCATTGGTTGGCGCTATCGCCGCTGGCGTTGGGCAACGGCCTGATTGGCCGGCTGCTGCTGGCGCGCTGGCTCACTCGCGCCGAAGGCATCATGGCGCTACAGGCGGAAGGCGAGTTCGAGGTGCTGCCCGAGCCCGCGACGCTGGAGGGCTATGCCTGGCGTCGTCAGGCACTCGCCCCGGCGCTGGTGGAGGCCCAGCACGAGTGGCAGGTCCTGCGCGAGACCTGTTTCGGCCGTCCGCCCGCTCCACGCTCGCGGCTGGATGCTGGCCTGCCTGCCGAGGACGCGTCGGCGCGTCCCGGTGCGCTGGCGCCCTGGGTGCGCTGGTGGCTGACCCGGCTGCGCGAAGGCGCGCGGCGCAGCCAAGCCCATTTTGCGCGGGTTCGCCGTGCCGAGCGGCTGTGGCTGGCTCACGCCCGCACGCCGCTCAATGCGCGCCAGCGTGAGCTGGTGCTGACCCTGCTCGAACGGGATGACGGCGTGGGCGTGGCTCGCTCGGACTATCGGGATCTGGTGGCGACCTCCGACCCGACCGCGGCCCGGGACCTTGCGGACTTGACGGCCAAGGGGGTGCTTCAGAGCACCGGCGTGGGACGTGGCACTCGCTATCGGTTGCCGGCGCTGGAGAGCGTGGGCTAGCGTCTGGCTCGGTGTCCGGGTCTAGAGCGCGGCGAAGGGCAGGACGCCGGTATAGACGGCGGCGTAGTGGCAGCCGCTGCCGGCCAGCACGAAGCCGTGCCAGATGGCGTGATTGTAGGGAAGGGGCTCGAGCATGAAGACTATCACGCCGAGGGTGTAGATCACGCCGCCACTGATCAGCAGTGCAAGACTGGTCGGCGTGAGCGTGGCGACGAGGTCGCCGGCCGCCAGGGCGGCTAGCCAACCCATGGCCAGGTAGAGGATCAGCCTCAGGGCCGTGAACCGGCGGGGCCAGAGCACCTTCAGGGCGATGCCGCCCAGCGCCAGGGTCCACACCACGGCAAGCAGCGGCCAACCGGGGCCGTCGCGAAGATTCACTAGCATGAAGGGCGTGTAGGTGCCGGCGATCAGTGCATAGATAGCGCAGTGGTCGGCGATCTGCAGCGCCTGCTTGAGGCGTGGATGGCGGCTGCCATGGTAGAGGGTCGAGGCGGTGTAGAGGCCGACCAGGGTAATGCCGTAGAGGCTCACGCCGACCAGCTTCCAGGGGTCGACGTCGTGGGCAAGGCTCGCCGCCACAATCAGTGCGGTCATGCCCACCACGCTGAGCACGGCACCGATGCCGTGGCTCACGCTATGCAGGACTTCCTCGAGCAGGGTATAGCCGTCCGAAGCATCCGCCCGGGAAGCCGTATCCTGGCTAGGTGGTGATTTCGCGACCATGCTCTCTCCCCGTGCCTTTTCTGCCAACGGTCGAGTCTGCGCAGGTCACTGAATCGTGGCGGCATGGCCATGCCGCGTCGCTCAGCGTTGTCGCTAGTGAGCGTAGATTACGACTTGCGCTCGATGTCCACGTCATCTGCCTGGGTGAAGTCGCCCAGCGCCATCATGTGTCCCAGCTTGCCGGCCTTGGTGGACAGGTACTGCTCGTTATGCGGATTGAGACCGGTGGTGATGGGCAAACGTTCACTGATTTCGACGCCATCGCGGGTCAGCGCCTCGACCTTGCGCGGGTTGTTGGTCATCAGCCTGAGCGAGGCCACGCCCAGGTGGTCGAGCATCGGCACGCACAGCCCATAGCGGCGCATGTCGGCGCCGAAGCCCAGGCGCTCGTTGGCCTCCACGGTATCGGCGCCTTCGTCCTGCAGGTGGTAGGCACGGATCTTGTTGAGCAGGCCGATACCGCGGCCTTCCTGGCGCAGATAGAGCAGGACGCCACGGCCTTCGGCGGCGATCCGCTTGAGCGCTTCCTGCAGTTGGTAGCCGCAGTCGCAGCGCATCGAGAACAGCGCATCACCGGTCAGGCATTCGGAGTGCACCCGCCCCAGCACCGGGGCGCCATCGGTGATGTCGCCGAGCGTCAGGGCGATATGATCCTTGCCAGTGGCCTCGTCCTCGAAGCCATGCATGGTGAAAGTCGCCCAAGGGGTGGGCAGCCGGGAGGCGGCGATGAATCGGATCGTCACGAAAAACCTCGATGAAACGGGGCGGCGCTTGGCACGCGATGGCTCAAGTCTACCAGCATCGCCGCGCTCGCTCACGGCTCGTGAGCGCTCATCGCATGCTGGCGGCTTTGCCGCCATCCAAGGATCTTCTCGCCGATCGAGGCCTCTATGAATCGAGGCATCGCGTCGCAGGACTAGCCCCTGGGGGCCTGGCATCCGGTACAATGTCGGCAAATTTCTTAGCGGATGACGTCGCATGCAACTCGAGAACGATCGTATCCTGCGCGCCCTGGCGCGTGAGCCCGTGGATCGCACCCCGGTCTGGATGATGCGCCAGGCCGGCCGCTATCTGCCGGAATATCGCGAGCTTCGCGGTCAGGCCGGCAGCTTCATGGACCTGTGCCGGGATACCGACCGGGCCTGCGAGGTGACGCTGCAGCCGCTGGAACGCTTTCCGCTGGATGCCGCTATCCTGTTTTCCGACATCCTGACCATCCCTGATGCCATGGGCCTGGGGCTCTACTTCGAGACCGGCGAGGGACCCAAGTTCCGAAAGCCGGTGCGGACTCCGGCCGAGGTGGCCGCCCTCGAGGTGCCGGACGCCGAGCGGGATCTCGACTACGTCATGAACGCGGTGAGCGCCATTCGCCGCGAGCTCAACGGCCGGGTGCCGCTGATCGGCTTTTCGGGTAGCCCCTGGACGCTGGCGACCTATATGGTCGAAGGCGCCTCGAGCAAGGACTTCCGTCATGTGAAGACCATGCTCTACGACACGCCGGACACCATGCACCAGTTGCTCGACGTGCTGGCCCGCTCGGTCACCGACTATCTCAACGCCCAGATCCGCGCCGGCGCCCAGGTGGTGCAGATCTTCGATACCTGGGGTGGCAGCCTGTCGACGCCGGCCTACCTCGAGTTCTCGCTACGCTACATGGAACAGATCGTCGCCGGTCTGATCCGCAGCCATGAAGGGCGCCGGGTGCCGGTCATCCTGTTCACCAAGAACGGCGGCCAGTGGCTCGAGCATATCGCCGCCAGCGGTGCCGATGCGTTGGGCCTGGATTGGAGCACCGAGCTCTCCGATGCCCGTCGTCGGGTCGGTCACCGGGTCGCCCTCCAGGGCAACCTGGACCCCAATGTGCTGTTCGCCAAGCCCAGCGCGATCCGCGCCGAAGTGGCGCGAGTGCTCGACAGCTACGGTAGCGGCCCGGGGCATATCTTCAATCTTGGCCACGGCATCAGCCAGTTCACGAATCCTGACCACGTCACTGCCTTCATGGAGGCGTTGCACGAGCTGAGCCCGTCCTATCACGCGGCGAACTGAGCCATGGGCTTTCTCCTTCGCCTGCACGAGCGGCGGCGCGCCTGGGCTGGGCTCGCCGTCCTGGCAGCGCTGGTGATCGCCATCGGTAGCCTGACCCCAGGCACCGAGATGCCTGATAGCCTGCCCTGGGACAAGGCCAACCACTTCATTGGCTATGGTGGGCTGGCGGGCCTGATGGGGCTTGCCGGCATCGGCCCACGGCCGGCCTTCATCGGCGTGGTGGCCTACGGGGTCGCCATCGAGTTCACGCAGTTGCCGGTGCCTGGGCGCATGGGGGGCGATCCCTGGGATATCCTGGCCAACACCCTCGGCGCACTGCTCGGACTGGCCATGCTCGCCCTGCTGCGCCGGTGCCTGCTGCGCGGTGGCGCTTGATGAACCGTCGCCCAGGCGATATCACCTAACGCTAGTCCCCTTTTTCTGTTCTGCGAGAGTCCATGATGACCGAATCACTCGACACCAGTTGGTTCACCGAAGTCTTCGATAGCCACGGCAGCGCCTTCTCGTTGAAGGTCCGCGAGAAGCTGTGGGAGGTGACCAGCGCCTATCAGCACCTCGAAGTCTATGCCACCGAGACCTATGGCAATCTGATGGCGCTCGATGGCTGCGTGATGCTCAGCGATCGCGACAACTTCCTCTATCACGAGATGATCGCCCACCCGGCGCTGTTCGCTCATGCGGCACCCAAGCGGGTAGTGATCATTGGCGGCGGCGATTGCGGCACCCTGCGCGAGGTGCTCAAACACTCGGGGGTCGAGCATGTCACCCTGATCGATATCGACGAGGAAGTGACCAAGGCCGCCGAGCGCTTCTTTCCGGCGTTGACCGAATCCAATGACGATCCCCGCGCCGAGCTGCTGTTTGCCGATGGGGTCAAGTGGGTGGACGAGGCCGATGACGAGAGCGTGGATGTGGTGATCATCGATTCCACCGATCCGGTAGGCCCGGCCGAGGGGCTATTCAAGGTCGATTTCCTGAAGCGCTGCCATCGTCTGCTGCGCGAGGGCGGGGTGATGGTGCAGCAGAGCGAATCGCCGCTCTATCACAGCGGCAGCATCATCCGCGAGCTGCGTCGCGATATGCTTGCCGCCGGCTTCGAGAGTGTCGCCACGCTGCCGTTCCCGCAGCCGGTCTATCCGTCGGGCTGGTGGAGCGTGACCCTGGCCGGCAAGGGCGCCGACGTGAAGGCGTTCCGCGAGGCCGACGCGGCGGCAAGCGATATGGTCTTGGACTACTACACCGCTGAGGCCCATCGCGGTGCCTTGGCGCTGCCGCCCTTCATGCGCCGCGCCTTCGCAGAGTGAGTCGCCCGGCACCGGCCCCGCGCCGGTGTCGGTGCCTGTAAAGGCCTGTCACGGCCTCTGCTATCTTGCCCCTTTACTGCGTTTTGGTGCCTGTCTCTATCACTGGCCCGCCTTCATTTCCGCGCTTCTTTTTTTGCTCCTCGCCGCCTGCCTTCGGTTTCCTCTCGCGTCTCTTTCAGCTCTTTTGTCCCTGTTGCCGACCGCGCTTTCATGCCGTTTCACCGAGCGTGGAATGGCTCTCATCGGGTGACGTCCCATCTTAGTCAACGCTCTACGACTTTGGTTGGAAGGTTTTAGTCGATTGTTTTTAAATGCTTTTTTTCTTGCTTGGTCGTATTTACAGGCGCTTTCATGGTTGCTTGCGTTGAAGAAAGGTTGTCGATGTTATCTAACGACTCGCGAATTGGCTTTGCTACTGTCGCTTGACATGCCACGAGCATGACAACAACAACTTACCCAATCCAAGGGAATAACCATGTTGCATAACAACAAAACCCTGCTGTGTTCCGCGACCGCCCTAATGGCCACCCTGCTGGCGACGGGCTCTGCCCAGGCCGGTGAGACGATGGAGGCTGTGAAAGAGCGCGGCCAGGTGGTCTGTGGCGTCAGTACCGGCCTGCCCGGTTTTTCCACGCCCGATGATCAGGGCAACTGGGAAGGCATCGACGTTGATGTCTGTCACGGTGTGGCCGCCGCGGTATTCGGCGATGCCTCCAAGGTGCAGTTCGTGCCGTTGAACGCCAAGGAACGCTTTACGGCACTGCAGTCCGGCGAGATCGATGTGCTGTCCCGCAACACCACTTGGACCGCGACCCGCGACACCACTCTGGGCCTCAACTTCACAGGCGTCAGCTTCTATGACGGCCAGGGCTTCCTGGTCAAGGAATCGCTGGGTATCGACAGTGCCAAGCAGCTCGACGGCGCGGCCTTCTGCGTACAGTCCGGTACCACCACCGAGCTCAACCTGGCCGACTACTTCCAGGCCCACGACATGAGCTTCGAGCCGGTCGTCTTCGATACCTCCGACCAGACCGTCGGTGGCTTCGAGGCCGGTCGCTGCGACGTGCTGACGTCCGATACCTCCCAGCTCAACGCCCTGCGCATCAAGCTGGCCGACCCGAGTGGCGCCAAGGTGCTGCCGGAAGTGATCTCCAAGGAGCCGCTGGGCCCGGTGGTTCGCCAGGGTGACGACCAGTGGTTCAATGCCGTCAAGTGGACCCTGTTCGCGATGATCAATGCCGAGGAGATGGGCATCAGCAGTGAAAACGCCGATGAACTGAAGAACTCCGAAAAGCCAGGCATCGCCCGCTTCATGGGCAGCGAAGGTAACTTCGGCCAGGCCATGGGCCTGCCGGCCGACTGGGCCTACAGCATCGTCAGCCAGGTCGGTAACTACGGCGAGGTGTTTGATCGCAACGTTGGTGCCGGTTCACCGCTCAACATCGAGCGTGGCATCAACGCCCTGTGGACCGAAGGCGGCATTCAGTACGCTCCGCCGATTCGCTAACGCTCTCCACAGGCCCCGCCCCATTGTTGGGGCGGGGTCCGTCGTTGTGTCATCGCTAGTGGAGAGGACCTTCCATGACTACTCCTTCCTCGCCCCCACCTCGCGGGGAGACGCCACCGTTCTGGCGTGACCCCGCCAAGCGGGCGCTACTCTTTCAGGCGTTGATGCTCGCCGCGCTGTTTGCGGTGATTGGCTTCATCGTCAGCAATACCCTCGAGAATCTGGACGCTCGGGGGATCACTACCGGTTTCGGCTTTCTCAATGACACCGCCGGCTTCGGTATCGTCCAGAGCCTGATCGACTACACGCCGCAGAGCAGCTATGGCCGCACCTTCATGGTCGGCTTGCTGAACACTCTGCTGGTCTCGGCCCTCGGCATCTTCGCGGCCACTGTCATCGGCTTTCTAATGGGCATCGCCCGTCTGTCGCCCAATTGGCTGATCGCCAGAATTGCCGGCGCCTACGTCGAGATCTTTCGCAACATTCCGCTGCTGCTGCAGATTTTCTTCTGGTACTTCGCCGTATTGCGCAGCTTGCCGTCGCCGCGCCAGAGCATGAGCCTCGGCGAGGCCGTGTTCCTCAACATCCGTGGTCTGGTGGTTCCCGCGCCAGTGGGTGGGGCGGGCTTCGGGTGGACGCTGGTGGCGCTGGCCGTGGCCGTGATCGCGGCCATCGTGCTGGTGCGCTGGAACCGCCGCCGCCAGGAGGCAACCGGGGATCGGCTGCCTGCCGGGTGGATCAGTGCCGGGATGATTGTCGCTCTGCCTGCCTTGGTGTTCGTCGTCAGCGGCATGCCGCTGACCTGGGATATTCCCAAGCTTGGTGGCTTCAACTTCTCGGGCGGCATCACGGTGCTGCCGGAGCTGCTGGCACTTTGGCTGGCGCTGTCGATCTACACCGGCGCCTTCATCGCAGAGATCGTGCGCTCGGGCATCCAGGCCGTATCCAAGGGGCAGACCGAGGCGTCGCGGGCGCTATCGCTCTCCGGTGGCATGACCCTGCGGCTGGTGGTGATTCCCCAGGCGATGCGGGTGATCATCCCGCCGCTGACCAGCCAGTACCTCAACCTGATCAAGAACTCGTCACTGGCCACTGCCATCGGTTACCCGGACCTGGTATCCGTTTTTGCCGGTACCACGCTCAATCAGACCGGGCAGGCCATCGAGGTGATCATGATGACCATGGCGGTCTATCTGACGCTGAGTCTTCTGGTATCGATGTTCATGAACTGGTTCAACGCGCGCATGGCGCTGGTGGAGCGATAAGTGAGCAAACTGACCTTAAATACGACGCCGGTGGATGCCCGCCCCGCTCCCAAGCGCAGCATCGGTGCCATCGCCTGGCTGCGTGCCAATCTCTTCCAGGGCCCGATCAACAGCGTACTCTCGCTGCTGGCGATCTGGGCGCTGATCGCGGGGCTCACGCCGCTGATCCAGTGGGCGATCATCGACGCCGACTGGATCGGCACCAGCCGCGAGGCCTGCAGCTCCGGCGGCGCCTGCTGGGTGTTCATCTCGGCCCGCTTCGAGCAGTTCATCTATGGTTTCTACCCCAGTGAGCTGCGCTGGCGGGTCAATCTCACCTTCGTGCTGTTTGCGGTGATGATCGCCTGGCTGGCGCTGCCTCGCCTGCCGGCCAAGAAGCTGGCGGCGGTGTTGACCCTGGTGATCTTTCCGATCGTGGCCTTCTACCTGCTGCACGGCGGCTCCTTTGGCATGCCGGCAGTGCCGACGCATCGCTGGGGCGGTCTGATGCTGACCCTGGTGCTGGCGGTGGTGGGGATCGTCGCGGCGTTGCCGATCGGGGTGGTGCTGGCGCTGGGGCGCCAGTCGAAGATGCCGATCGTGAAGAGCATCTCGGTGGTGTTCATCGAGTTCTGGCGCGGCGTGCCCCTGATCACGGTGCTGTTCATGGCCTCGGTGATGCTGCCGCTGTTCGTGCCCACCGAGGTGGACATGGACAAGCTGGTGCGCGCGCTGATCGGCATCACCCTGTTCCAGAGCGCCTACATGGCGGAGGTGGTGCGGGGTGGCCTGCAGGCGATCCCCAAGGGCCAGGAAGAGGCCGCCGCGGCGCTGGGCATGGGCTACTGGAAGCGCATGGGGCTGATCGTGTTGCCCCAGGCGCTGAAGATGATGATCCCCGGCATCGTCAATACCTTCATCGCCCTGTTCAAGGACACCTCGTTGGTGCTGATCATCGGCCTGTTCGACCTGCTGGCAATCGTTCAGGCGGCACTCGCCGATGCCGATTGGTTGGGCTACTCGATTGAAGGCTATGTCTTCGTGGCGTTTGTGTTCTGGATCTTCTGCTTCGGCATGTCTCGCTACAGCCAGTACCTGGAACGCAAGCTGCACACCGGCCACTAGACGCGCACAGGCGCAGCCGGCGACCGCCTGTTCGGCGGGTGGTCGCCTACAAGAACAAGGATATCGATATGACTTCACAAACGGCCAAGGCCGACGACACCCCCATGATCGAAATGCGCGGCCTGAACAAGTGGTACGGCGACTTCCACGTGCTGCGCGACATCGACCTGACCGTTCAGCGCGGCGAGCGCATCGTCATCTGCGGGCCTTCGGGCTCAGGCAAATCGACGCTGATCCGTTGCATCAACCATCTTGAGGAGCATCAGCAGGGTGAGATTGTGGTGGGCGGTATTCCCATGACGCAGGACGTCAAACGCATCGAACAGATCCGCCACCACGTCGGCATGGTGTTCCAGCACTTCAATCTCTTCCCGCACCTCTCGGTGCTCGAGAACTGCAGCCTGGCGCCGATCTGGGTGCAGAAGAAGCCGCGGCGCGAGGCCGAGGCCCTGGCCATGCAGTATCTCGAACGGGTGCGCATCGCCGAGCAGGCGCACAAGTTCCCGGGCCAGCTCTCCGGCGGTCAGCAGCAGCGCGTGGCGATTGCCCGCTCACTATGCATGCACCCGGAGGTGATGCTGTTCGATGAGCCGACCTCGGCGCTGGACCCCGAGATGATCAAGGAAGTGCTCGACGTCATGGTGGAACTCGCCGAAGAGGGCATGACCATGCTCTGCGTGACCCACGAGATGGGATTCGCCAAGACGGTCGCCGACCGAGTCATCTTCATGGATCAGGGCCAGATCATCGAGGAGAACGCCCCAGAGCCGTTCTTCAATGACCCCCAGTCCGAGCGGACAAAGCTGTTCCTGAGTCAGATTCTGGGCCACTGAGTCGCATCATGCACAGCCGGTATGCCGGCTGTGCCAGGGGAGTTTCGTTGATGATTGAAAAACTGTTTATCGATCGTGCGCCTCAGCCGATCGCGCCCTTTTCCCATGCCTGCCGGGTCGGTGACCTGGTCTTCATCACCGGGCAAATGCCGACGGTCCCGGAAACGAACGAGATGCTGCTCGGCACCTTTGCCGAGCAGACGCATCGCGTGATGCAGAACCTGGCGATCATCCTCGAAGCCGTGGGTATTGACTTCGAATTTGTGGTTCAGTCACGGGTATTCATCACCAACATGGGGCACTTCGAAGAGGTCAATGCGGTCTACGCCAGTTACTTTCCTGCGCCCCTGCCCACGCGCACTTGCATTGGGGTTACCGGCCTGGCTGGTGGTGCCGACGTCGAAGTCGACATGATTGCCTGGATTCCGGCGGCCTCTCCTGAGTCCACCAGCGGTTCGTGATCCATGGGGGTATCTTGCTTACAGGGCGATTCAGACGCCGCTGGCCGTACCTGCTTGAACCTGATGACGGTCATGCTCCGGCGACGCCCTGGCTACAGGCGTGGCTCTGCTGTGGGCACGTAGCTGTCTGTCCAGGGGGCCGCGGCGAGGTCGAGCTGCGGTTCACGGGGCCACGAAGCGCTGGCTGATGGCTGTGTGGCAGTCGGCGCTTCGTTAAGCGGCGCTGCGGCAGCCGGCGCTGCGGCTGTCGATGCTGCGTAGGCAGCATTGAAGGGTTCAGGCGGTGGTGGTGCGGCCGCGTCGGGATTCATCGGCCGCGCCTCGCCCACCCAGCTGTCGTCCTCGTCATGGACCGCCGGGCGCCGGCGAGTGGAACGCGTGAAAGGCAGTTGCTGGAGGGCGATCATGGCTTGCACATGGTGAGGGGTCATCAGCACCTCGAACAGCATACGCACCAGCAGGCAGGCGGCCAGGGTTGCGCCAACGCCCAACGCCAGTATCGGCCACTGGCTCGACAGCGGCGTGGTGGTTAGTGGCGCCAGCGCCTCGCGGGTCCAGAGCCCACCGGCTGCCAGCATGCCGAGCTGACTCAGCAGATGGAGCAAGACCAGCAGGCTGCGCGGCATGGGGCGGCGCATCAGCAGCAGATTGCGCATCGAGGACGTCTCCAGTGACGAAAATGGGGCGGGGCCATGACCGCATCTGCGGTTCGGAGTGCCTTCCTGGCGGCAAGGATTTTAGCACAGCGCCCTCAGTGCGCATCCTGTCGCCGCTGGGCGACGACACGCAGTTGACGCCCTCGACGGTTCGACCGCGCATCGGGTGATTCACAGCCTGGCCAAGGACCTGTCGAAGGCCAGTCTCGAGACCATTCAGGAGGCGGTCAGCGATATGCGCTCACAACGCTCGTCACAGCCAACCCTGCGCGCGGGGGTATGGTCTATCGGCGGCTCAAGAAATGGGTGCCCTCGCCGATAGACGTTGTAGCAAACACCGTTAAGTCAGGTGTTTGCCGTCGAACAACACAATGATTTATTCATTAAGGGCGCTCCATGTTTTCCTCCCTGCGCAAGCGCATACTGATCATCACCCTGGCGGTCATCGCCTTGGCGTTGGTGATCAATGCGACCGTCAGTTATCTGACCGTCAAGTCTCATGATCAACAACAGATTGCCGACCAGCTGGGATCCATCGCTTCCGGCAATGCCATGGCGATCGAAGAGTGGATTGCCGCGCGCACCAGCATGGTCGAAGCGGCCCGTGAGCCGGTCAAGGGCGATACGCCGGTGCCGGCGCTGGTCCAGCTGGCCGAGTCCGGTGGTTTCCTGTCGACCTATCTCGGCAAGCCGGATGGCTCGCTGACCACCTCAGATGGCTGGGTGCCGCCGGACGATTACGATCCGCGACAGCGCGGCTGGTACCTCTCGGCTACCGAGCAGAACAAGACCATCGTTTCGATGCCCTATGTGGACGCCAACAGTGGCCGAGTGGTAGTCACCTTCGCCACTCCGGTCGAGCGTGGTGGTCGCTTGTATGGTGTGATAGGCGGTGATGTGGTGATCGACAAGCTGATTGCCCAGGTCAATAGCATCCAACCGACGCCATCGAGCTTCGCCTTCCTGAGCAGCGGCGGCGAGACGCTGATCGCCCATCCCAACGCCGATCTGACTCTCAAGCCCCTGACCCGCCTAAGCGAGGAACTGACGCAATCCACTATCTCGCGGCTAGGTAGCACCACGAATAACTGGCAGCACGTCGCTATCGACGGTGCCGATAAGCGGCTGTCCGTGACCCCTATCGCTGGCAGCGACTGGGAACTCGGGGTGATGCTGGACGAGGACGAGGCCACCGCCGGCCTGCGCGCCATTCTCGAGTCTTCGTTGATCACCCTGGTGATTATCATCGCCGTCACCGCGCTGCTGCTCGGCCTGTGGCTCAAGCGCACCCTGGCCGGCCTGGAGCGTGCCCGGGATGCTCTCGAGGACATTGCCAGTGGCGAGGGCGACCTGACGCGACGCCTGCCGGAGCAGGGCCGCGATGAAGTGGCGCAGATCGCCGCCGCCTTCAACCGCTTCGTCGGCAAGATGGAGGCGGTGATGGTGACCATCCGCCAGAGCAGCGAATCGGTGCGCATCGCCGCTACCGAGATCTCGACCGGCGGTCAGGATCTCTCGCGGCGTACCGAGAATGCGGCGTCCAGTCTGCAAGAGACCTCGGCCTCGATGGAGGAGATCACCAGCACCGTCGAGCACACCGCGGAATCCTCGCGTCAGGCCAATGGCTTGGCCGAGTCGGCGTCCGACGTCGCGCGCCGCGGCGGCGAAGCGGTCGGCAAGGT
>NZ_JABVXC010000014.1:0-63462 GCF_013349955.1 Onishia taeanensis
TGTCAACCCTTGCTGTTGTTGCTCACCGTAGATGACCGGGTGAACCAGCGGCGAGTTGAGCGCCGATCGAGTGGAGGTGCATTCTACCGTTTCCGGCGTTTTTGTCAATGCTTATCGACTCAAGCGAACCGAAAAACCCTAACGAAAACAAGTGCTTCCAACACCCTTCACCGCGTCCGACGTTTGCCCGTCGGCGGCAGCGGATGCGTACTTTACGGATTATCGACGGGCCACACAACCCCTTTCTTGCAAAAAGATGACGAAGAGGTTGTGGATAGGTGAAGGCGGCTGACCGGGTGTGGATAAATCGAGGAGCCAGACACGACAACGCCCGCACAAGGGCGGGCGTTTCAAGGACTGATAGAGAGGCGACTAACAGCCAATAGCGCCGATCGCTTAGTCGATGATCACTCGGGCATAGCGTTTCTTGCCAGCCTGAACCACATAGCTCGCACCGGTCGCCAGCATGTGATCGCGGGCGACTACCTCGCCGTCGACCTTGACGCGACCGTTGCCGAGCATGTCTTTAGCCTGGGCGCTGTTGTTGGCAAGACCTGAGCGGTTAAGTACCGCGGCGATCGGCGCCTGCTCGCTGCCTTCGAAGTCGACGTGCACTTCGGGCAGGTCTTCGGGCAGCTCGCCATCGGCTAACTGGTTGCCGGCGGACTTGTGCGCATTGGCCGCCGCGTCCTCGCCGTGATAGCGACCGACCAGCTCGCGCGCCAGCACCATCTTGATGTCGCGCGGATTGGCACCCTGCTCGACGTCGCGCTTGAGCGCCTCGATGTCTTCGTTGGACTTCAGCGACAGCAGCTCGAAATAGCGCCACATCAGGCTGTCGGGCATCGACACCAGCTTGTTGAACATGGTGCCTGGCGCATCATCAACACCGACATAGTTGCCCAGCG
This sequence comes from Onishia taeanensis, assembly GCF_013349955.1. Lineage (GTDB taxonomy): Bacteria > Pseudomonadota > Gammaproteobacteria > Pseudomonadales > Halomonadaceae > Onishia > Onishia taeanensis_B. The sequence goes on from NZ_JABVXC010000014.1 coordinate 909, forward strand.
ACTTGGACATCTTCTGCACGCCGTCCAACCCTTCCAGCAGCGGCATGGTGATCACCACCTGCGGTGACTGTCCGAAGTGCTTCTGCAGCTCGCGGCCCATCAGCAGATTGAACTTCTGATCGGTACCACCCAGCTCGACGTCGGCTTCCAGCGCTACCGAGTCATAGCCCTGCACCAGCGGATAGAGGAACTCGTGGATGGAGATCGACTGACCGCCCTGATAGCGCTTTTCGAAGTCATCGCGTTCGAGCATGCGCGCTACGGTACTCTGACCGGCAAGCTCAATCATGTCAGCGGCACTCATCGCGGAGAACCATTCGGCGTTGAAGCGTACCTCGGTCTTCGCGGGGTCGAGAATCTTGAAGACCTGTGCCTTGTAGGTCTCGGCATTGGCCTTCACCTCTTCCTCGGTGAGGGGCTTACGGGTGACATTCTTGCCGGTGGGGTCGCCGATGCGTCCAGTGAAGTCGCCGATCAGGAAGATCACCTGATGACCGAGATCCTGAAACTGGCGCATCTTGGTCAGCAGCACGCTGTGGCCCAGATGCAGATCCGGCGCGGTCGGATCGAAGCCGGCCTTGATGCGCAGGGGACGGCCAGACGCGAGCTTCTCCTTGAGCTCATCGGCCAGCAGAATCTCATGGGTGCCGCGCTCAAGCAGCGCCAGCGCATCAGCGACGTCGGACATCGTTACCGTTCTCCCCTCAAAAGCAGTTGATCGCCAGGCAAGGCTCCTTGGCATCTAGAGCAGGCCTGATAATGGGGGCAGATGGTAGCATGTCTTGCTCAATCGGTTGAGCGCCGGACACACCAGGGAGACAAGCATGCCACTGTTGATTGGATTGATGTCGGGAACCAGCCTCGACGGCATCGACGCAGCCCTCGTGACCTGCGGCGAGCCTGGGCCGGATGGAACGCAGGAGGCGCCGCGCCTGCTGGCCACTCATGAAGTCGCCATGCCTACGAGCCTGCGTGCGACCTTGCTTGAGCTCTGCCATGCTGACGCCGTGCGCTTTGCCGACCTGGCCCGCACCGAAGACGCCTTCTGCCGCCTGCAGGCCCGCGCCGTGAGCGAACTGCTGGCTGCGAGCAAGACCCCGGCAAGCGCGGTGGCCGCCATTGGTAGCCACGGCCAGACCATCGAGCACGCCCCCCTCGGGCATCCTGACAAGGACGCAAGCGCCCCCTATACCCTGCAGCTCGACAACCCCAGCCTGCTGGCCGAGCTGACCGGCTGCCCGGTGGTCGCCGATTTCCGGCGTCGCGATCTTGCCGCCGGTGGGCAGGCCGCACCACTGGCCCCCGCCTTCCATGCTGCGCTGTTTCGCCACCCCAACGACTGGCAGCTGGTGCTCAACCTGGGCGGCTTCGCCAACCTGACGCTGCTACCGCCTGTTACCAGTTCCGCCGAGGTGGTCGGCTTCGATACCGGCCCGGCTAACGTGCTACTGGACGCCTGGCATCAGCGCCACATGGGTACCCCTGTCGACAGGGACGGCACCTGGGCCGCGGGCGGACGGGTCATCGAACCACTGCTCTCTCGCCTGCTGGCGGACCCCTTTTTCACCATGCTGCCGCCCAAGAGCACCGGCCGCGAGGCCTTTCACCTCCCCTGGCTTGAGGCACGACTGGCCGGCAATGAGTCGCCCCAGGACGTGCAGGCGACCCTCGCCGAGTTGACCGCAGCAAGCGTGGCCTCCGGAATCGCCCAGGCCATGGCCCGCTATCAGGCACCCCCTCCCCGCCGACTACTACCCTGCGGTGGCGGCGCCCGCAATGCCGATCTCCTTGCACGGCTGGCCCAGCGACTGCCTCAGACAGAAATCAGCATCATCGACCAGGATGGCTGGAGCGCCGACTGGCTAGAGGCCGGCGCCTTCGCCTGGCTGGCCTGGCGACGCCTGGCTGGCCTGCCCGGCAACCTGCCCGCGGTCACCGGTGCCGCTGGCCCGCGGGTGCTTGGCGGCGTCTATTCACACTAACCCAGTCGTTGCGGCCATCCGCCCTGCCCGTAAACACCGACGGCCTCTGCACCACCCATGTGTGCCGGCACATGCCCTGAGGACCGATAAAGACATCGCTAGAAATCATCTCCACGCCGCAGCTCGAGGTGACGAGCGGCGCCCTGGGCGTCGGCCACCCCGCCCTCGTCGCCAAACTTGATCATCATGCGCAAATCGTTGGCAGAGTCGGCGTGAACCATGGCGATGTCCTCACTGATCACACCCTCCTGGTAGAGCTCATAGAGCGCCTGATCGAAGGTCTGCATCCCAAGGTCCCGGGAGCGGCGCATGATGTCCTTGATCTCGGCGACCTCGCCCTTGCGGATCAAATCGCCGATCAGCGGTGAGCGCAGCATGATCTCGATGGCCGCGCGGCGCCCACGATCCTGGGTGGGCAGCAGCTGCTGGGCGACAATGGCCTTAAGGTTCAGCGACAGGTCGAGCCAGACCTGATCGTGGCGCTCCGAGGGGAAGAAGTTGATGATCCGATCCAGCGCCTGATTGGCGTTATTGGCATGCAGGGTCGCCAGGCACAGATGACCGGTCTCAGCGAAGGTCAGCGCATGCTCCATGGTCTTGCGGGTGCGGATCTCGCCGATCAGGATCACGTCCGGCGCTTGGCGTAGCGTATTCTTCAGCGCCACCTCGAACGACTCGGTATCAATGCCCACTTCCCGCTGATTGATGATCGCCTTCTTGTGCGGGTGCACATACTCGATCGGGTCCTCAATGCTGATGATGTGCCCACCCTGGGTCTCGTTGCGCTGCTGAATCATCGACGCTAGGGTCGTCGACTTGCCAGTGCCGGTGCCGCCGACGACCAACACCAGGCCGCGCTTGGCGCCAGCCAGCTCACCGAGCGTTGCCGGCAAGTTCAGCGTCTCGAGCCGAGGAATCTCGAAGGAGATCCGCCGCAGCACCATGGCCGGCTGATTGCGCTGCTGGAAGGCGCTGACCCGAAAGCGCCCTCGTCCAGGAAGGCTCAAGGCAAAGTTGGCCTCCTGTTCAGAGGCAAAGCGTTCACGCTGGGCCGGCGGTAAGGCGGCCTTGACCAGCTCGGCCACCTGAGCCGGCGATAACACCTGCTCGCCCAGCGGAATAAGCTGCCCAGCCATTTTCAGGGTAGGTGGAGCATTCACCGAGATCAGGAGGTCCGAGGCTTCCTTATCGACCATGATCTCGAGCAGTTGCTGCAACCATTCGTTCGCTTTCATGATATTCCGCCTGCTCTCTATTTATGCTCGCTCAGAGCTGTTGGGCATTAGCGTGCATCAGGGCTTCAACTGACCGGCTCATCAATGGCCTCAGCCGAACACACCCTTGGCCACGGTCTGCGCCTCTTCGCGCATCACAACCCCATCGTTGACCATTTTGGCCAGGGCACTATCGAGAGTCTGCATCCCCAGGTTACCGCCGGTCTGAATGGCCGAATAAATCTGGGCCACCTTATCCTCACGAATCAGGTTGCGAATCGCCGAGGTCGCCACCAGGATCTCGTGCGCCGCCACCCGGCCGCCGCCAGCGCGTTTGAGCAGCACCTGCGAAATCACGCCCTGCAGCGACTCCGAAAGCATCGAGCGCACCATATCCTTCTCCGCCCCCGGAAAGACGTCGACGATGCGATCGATAGTCTTGGCCGCCGACGTGGTGTGCAGGGTGCCCAGCACCAGGTGCCCGGTCTCGGCCGCGGTCAGTGCCAGCCGGATAGTGTCCAGATCGCGAAGCTCGCCGACCAGGATCACGTCCGGATCCTCGCGCAGTGCACTGCGCAGCGCCGGTCCGAAACCGTGAGTATCGCGACTCACTTCACGTTGATTGATCAGGCAACGCTTGCTGCGGTGCACAAATTCAACTGGATCTTCGATCGTCAGGATATGGTCGTAGCGAGTGTCGTTGATGAAGTCGATCATTGCCGCCAGGGTGGTGCTCTTGCCCGACCCCGTGGGGCCAGTGACCAATACCAGGCCACGTGGGAGCTGCGCCATACGGCGGAAGACATCGCCCATGCCCAGCGCTTCCATGGTCAGCACCTCGGCAGGCACGGTGCGCATTACCGCTGCGGCGCCGCGGCCCTGCTGAAACGCGTTGACGCGAAAGCGTGCCACACCGGGCACCTCGAAGGAGAAATCCGTTTCCAGGAATTCTTCGAAGTCGCGGCGCTGGCGGTCACCCATGATGTCGTAGATCAGGGCACGCACTTCACGATCATCCATGGCAGGCACGTTGAGCCGGCGAATATCACCATCGACCCGAATCATCGGCGGCAGGCCGGCGGAAAGGTGAAGGTCCGATGCGTTCTGCTTTGCCGAGAATGCCAGCAGTTCGGTAATATCCATTAGATTCCTGCTCCCAGGTAAGGTCGATCCAGTATGACAGAGGTTGTGTTAACCGAAACCTTCGCCGCTGCCAAGTCGCGGCTCGGTGCAGCGCTTAGCGCCGCAGGCCGAGACCCGCAGGCCACCGAACTGTTGGCCGTCAGCAAAACCAAGCCCGCGGCGATGATTCGCGAGGCATATGGCCTCGGTCAGCGCCAGTTCGGCGAAAACTATCTGCAGGAGGCTCTCGACAAACAGGCCGAGCTTACCGATCTCGACGATATCATCTGGCATTTCATCGGCCCGCTGCAGTCGAACAAGACCCGCCAGGTCGCCGAGCACTTCGACTGGGTTCATAGCGTCGATCGTGAGAAGATCGCCAGACGCCTGGCCGAGCAGCGCCCTGCCGACCGGCCGCCGCTAAACGTCTGCCTGCAGGTCAATATCAGCGATGAGGCCAGCAAGGCCGGCGTCGCCCTCGAGGCCCTCGAGCCGCTGGCGGAGACGGTGCTATCGCTGCCGGGTCTGCGCCTGCGCGGACTGATGGCGATTCCCGCCCCAAGCGCTGGGTTCGCCGCGCAGCGAGCCCCTTTCGCCAGGCTGCGCGAGGCCCTCGAGGCACTCAAGACACGCTTCCCCGAGGCCGAGCTCGACACCCTGTCGATGGGCATGAGCGATGACCTCGAGGCCGCCGTCGCCGAGGGTGCGACCCTGCTGAGGCTGGGCACGGCGCTATTCGGCGCGCGGCCACGCCCAGCAGCCTGAGGCGATGACGCCGCTGACGGCATGTCGCACCCAAGAAACGACAGGCTGACGGGCACGCTAACATCGCGAGCAGAACAGGCACGGCGACTAACAGGTCAGGCAAACGGCCAACCAGACACCAGAAGAGGACTCCAGCATGGCGAGCAACGTGACTTTCATTGGCGCCGGCAACATGGCCAGCGCCATCTTCGGCGGCATGATCGAGAGCGGCTACCCCCGCGAGGCGATTACCGCCACCTCCCCCGACGACGCAATGCTGGCGCCGCTACGCGAGCGGTACGGCATCCACACCGAGACCGACAACAATGCCGCCGTGGCCACTGCAGATGTCGTGGTGCTGGCGGTCAAGCCACAGATCATGCACGACGTATGTGCGGCCATGCGCGATGCCGTCCAGGATCGCAAGCCGCTGATCGTCTCCGTCGCCGCCGGCCTGACCGCCGAGACCCTCGAGCGCTGGTTGGGCGGGAACCTACCGGTGATCCGCTGCATGCCCAACACGCCCTCGCTGGTGGGTACCGGCGCCAGCGGCCTCTATGCCAATCGTCTCGTCGATGACAGCCAGAAATCGATTGCCACCACCTTGATGGAAGCCGTGGGTATCGTGGAGTGGGTCGACGAGGAGGTACTGCTCGAAGCCGTGACCGCCGTTGCCGGCAGCGCCCCTGCCTATTTCTACCTGGTCTTCGAAGCGCTGGAAGAAGCCGGGGCCAAGCTCGGCCTGCCGGCTGAAAGCGCCCGTCGCTTGGCCGTGCAGACCGGCCTCGGCGCGGCTCGAATGGTTCAGCAGGGGGACGCCGACCCCGCCCAACTGAGGCGCAATGTGATGTCGCCGAACGGCACCACCGAACGCGCCGTGAACCACCTCGAAGAGGCCGGTCTACGCCAGATCTTCCTCGAGGCCGCCGAGGTCTGTGCCGCCCGCGCTCGCGAGATGGGCGAGGAGCTCGGCAAGCAGTAAATCGCCAAGGTGAAGGCGGGCGTCGACACGCCCGCCCATCTGTGAATCGCTGACGTCACCCCATTGCCATCGCCGTTCGTTGCCGTCTTTTATAAACAAGGAGCCCCCATGGGCAGTCAATTGGGAAGTGCCGGCCTGCTGCTGGTCAATACGCTGATCAACATCTATCTGCTGATGCTGATGATGCGCTTTCTGCTACAGGCCTCCCGCGCCGACTACTACAACCCGATCAGCCAATCGGTGGTCAAGGTGACCCAGCCGGTGGTGAAGCCCTTCCAGGGCTTCTTGCGCCCAGTGGGACGCTTCGACCTGGCCACCCTGGCGGCAGCCTTCTTGATCAAGGTGATCAGCATCATCCTGATCCTGCAGATCGCCGGCTACGGTATGCCGCCAATCGCCGGCATTGCCATCGCCGGGGTCGCCGCGCTGGCAAGCGGCATCCTCAAGATCTACTTCTTCGCCCTGATCGTGATGATCATCCTGAGTTGGGTGGCCCCTCAGGCGAGTCACCCGGGCGCACTGCTGGTCATGCAGCTGGTAGAGCCGATCATGGCTCCGGTGCGCAAGGTGATCCCGCCGCTTGGCATGATCGATCTGTCCCCGATCGTGGTGTTCATCTCCATCAGCCTGCTCGACAATCTGGTGGTCGGCTCATTGACCCGTGCCGCCGGCGTCTCCGGCGCCCTGGTGGGGCTGTGATCGATGCAGCGGTGAATGATGCGACTAAGACGGACAGGGCTGTGATTGACAGTACTGTGAGCGGGGCCGAGCGCCCCGCTAGCGTTTATTTTCTTCTGACAGGACACTGAAACCGCCATGCCCGAGCTTGCTTCCGATTCGGTCGGCGTGGTGGCGCCACAGACGGCCCACTTCGACGACCCTCTGGCCCTGGCCTGCGGCAAGACCCTGCCGAGCTACACCTTGGTCTACGAGACCTATGGCACTCTCAACGCCGATGGCACCAATGCGGTACTGATCTGCCATGCCCTGTCCGGGCACCACCACGCCGCCGGGCGCCATCATCAAGATGATCGCAAGCCAGGCTGGTGGGATGCCCATATCGGCCCCGGCAAGAGCATCGACACCAATCGCTTCTTCGTCGTTTCGCTCAACAACCTGGGCGGCTGCCATGGCAGCACCGGCCCGCTGAGCATCAACCCTGAAACCGGTCGCCCCTGGGGCCCGGACTTTCCGATGATGACGGTTAGCGACTGGGTGCACAGCCAGGCAAGACTCGCCGACCGGCTCGGCATCGAACGCTTCGCCGCGGTAGTCGGCGGCAGCCTGGGGGGCATGCAGGTGATGCAGTGGGCGCTGGACTACCCGGAACGCATCGCCCATGCTGCAGTCATCGCCGCCACCCCACGGCTCTCGGCCCAGAACATCGCCTTCAACGAGGTCGCGCGCCAGGCGATCCGCTCCGACCCCGACTTCCATGACGGTTGGTACGGCGAGCACGGCACCCTGCCAAGACGCGGCCTAAAGCTGGCGCGCATGGTCGGCCACATCACCTACCTCTCCGAGACGGCGATGGGCTCCAAGTTCGGCCGTGACCTGCGCCAGGATCTCGGGTATGGCTACGAAGTCGAGTTCCAGGTGGAATCCTACCTGCGCCACCAGGGCGACACCTTTTCCGAATCCTTCGACGCCAACACCTACCTGCTGATGACCAAGGCGCTGGACTACTTCGACCCTGCCGCGCCCCACGGTGGCGACCTCGCTGCGGCGTTGGCTCCGGCACAGTGTCCCTTCCTGGTGGTCAGCTTCTCGACCGACTGGCGATTCCCGCCCTGGCGCTCCCGGGAACTGGTCGACGCCCTGGTGCGTGCCGACAAGCCGGTCAGTTATGCCAACATCGACTCCCCCCACGGCCATGATGCCTTCCTGCTGCCCGAGCCCCGCTACCAGGCGGTGTTTGCGGGCTTCATGGCGCGCGTGGCCAGAGACCAGCAGTTGGAGGGCTCATAATGCGCGCCGATCTTGAACTGATTCATGGCTGGGTGCCCGAGGGCGCCCGGGTACTCGACTTGGGCTGCGGCGACGGCACCCTGCTCGACGCCCTCTCCCGTGACAAACAGGTCACCGGCTACGGGCTGGAGATCGATCCCGACGGCCTGACCGCCTGCGTCGCCCGCGGCGTCAACGTCATCGAGCAGAACCTTGACGAGGGGCTGGCCAATTTCGACGACAACGCCTATGACCTGGTGATCATGACCCAGGCCCTGCAAGCCTTGCGCCGCCCCGACCTGATGCTCGACGAGATGCTCCGGGTGGCCGGGGAATGCATCATCACCTTCCCCAACTTCGCCTACTGGCGCCACCGCCTGTATCTGGGCTTCAAGGGCTATATGCCGGTATCCAAGTCTCTACCCCATGCTTGGTACGACACCCCCAACATCCATCTGTCGACCTTCAATGACTTTGAACGCCTGTGCCGCGACAAGGGTCTGACCATTACGGACCAGGCAGTTGGCAACGGCGAGCACGAGGCACACTGGAGCTCGCGGCTATGGCCTAACCTGTTTGGTGAAACGGCGATCTTCCGCGTCAGCCGTGCAGGCGACGCCTGACCGCCACCAGGCCCTGCCTTAGGGGGACGTCATCATGGTGAAGCATCGCCACCGGTCAGACGGCCGGTCTATCAGTCGCGGGATGGTTTGGTTGTTTGGCCTTGCGCTGCTTGCCAGCGCGAGCCTGGGAACGGCCCAGGCCGAACAGCTCGAACGCTTTGGCCGCTACCAGGTCCACTACAACGCGGTGAACACCAGTTTCCTGACGCCGGAGGTTGCGGCGGCAAACGGTATCCAGCGCAGCCGAGTGCAGGCACTGCTGAACGTCAGCGTGCGCGAGGAACAGCAGAACGGCACCACTCGCCCGGTACAAGCCTCGGTGGAAGGCAGAGTCGGCAACCTGGCCGGCCAATCGCAGCCACTAACCTTTCGCACCGTGCGCGAAGACGGTGCCGTCTATCATCTGGCGACCTTCCGCATTCAGGAAGACGAGCCGATGCGCTTCGATCTGAGCGTGCGCTATGACCGCAATGCGTCACCTGCCAAGGTGAGTTTCATCCAGCGCTTCTATATCGACCGCTGAAACGACCGGAGCGCCCATGCGCGGCACCCTTCTTGCCCACCTTGCCGACCTCGACGCCACCGGCGGCCTGGCCATCGCCCTGCCCGATGGCCGGGCGGGCTTGCTGGTACGGGTGCATGGCCGGCTTTATGGCTATGAAAACCGCTGCCCGCACCGCGACAGCCGGCTCGATATCGACACCAATCGCTTCCTTGCGGATGGCGGCGAACTGATCCAGTGCGCCCATCATGGCGCCCTCTTTCTGCCGGAGAGCGGCGAGTGCGTGGCGGGCCCCTGCCAGTATGAATCGCTGGAACCGCTAGCGCTCAGCATCGACGACCAGGGCGGCATCCATCTGGCGCGTGAGTGATACCGGCAGGGGCCTCGCCAACCGAATGCCGACTGGCACGCCCCCCTGCCAGTCGACCTCACAGCCATAGGCCAGCACCTCGACGCCCGCGGCGACTGCCTCGCCCAGCGCCTGGGCATAGACCGAGTCGATGTGCGCCGCCGGGGCGACGTCGTCGATCCCGGTATGCGTCACGCAGAACAGCAATACCGCGCGCTGGCCTTCAGACGCCAGTCGGCTCAGCACCTCGAGATGTCGACGGCCACGCTCGCTGACCGCGTCCGGAAAATAACCGTGGCCGTCGGGCTCCCTGAGGGTGACCTGCTTAACTTCAACATAAGCTTCGACATAAGCCTCGACGTAAGCCGCGCTATCGGCGTCCGCGCCTGATTCGGCCAAGCGGAAATCGAGTCGCGCGCCCTCGACGCGCACTTCTCGCTTCAGCTCGGTGAGGCCCGCCAACGGTTCGATACGCCCGGCGCGCAGCGCTTCTTCGACGATTGCATTGGTGCGCCCGGTATGCACCGAGGCCAGCGCCGTACCGCCATCAGGCTGTGGCAGCGCGATCAACTCCCAGGTCCAGCCAAGCTTGCGCTTGGGATTGTCGCTCGGCGACAGCCAGACCCGGGCCCCGGGCACGTTCACTGCACGCATCGAGCCGGTATTGGGGCAGTGCGCCACCACCTCGCGACCGTCGTCGAGACGCACATCGGCAAGAAAGCGCTTGTAGCGACGAATCAGGATGCCGGGCATCAGGCGTGGGTAGTCCATCAGGGCCTCTCCGTCACCGACGGTCCGGACTGACGCGCCAGAAAGCGTCCGAGACGCGCCACGGCCTCTTCGAGACGCGCAATATCGGCGGTAAAGGCGATGCGGACATGATGCTCGCCACCGGTCACCGCGAAGTCGATGCCCGGAGTGATGGCGACGTTCTCTTCCTCCAGCAGGCGACGGCAGAAGGCCAAACTATCTTGACTGTAGCGGCTGATATCGAGCCACAGGTAGAAGGCCCCCTGAGGGGGCAACGCGGGCGCCAGCCCCAGGCCCGCCAGCCCTTCCAGCAGCGCATCGCGGCGTCGATGCAGCTCACGACGGCGGCGCTCCAGCTCGTCGCGGCATTCCGGCGTAAAGGCGGCCAGAGCAGCATGCTGGGAGGGGGTCGGCGCGGCGAGAAAGACATTCTGGGCGAGTCGCGTCAGCGGCTCCACGGCGTTCTCCGGCGCTACCAGCCAACCGAGGCGCCAACCGGTCATGCCGAAATACTTCGAGAAACTGTTGACCACGTAGGCCTCGGGCGCCACGGCGGTCGCCGACACCGGGGCCACGTCATAGGTCAGGCCCTGATAGATCTCATCGACCAGTAGCGCCCCCTGTCGCGCGGCCACGGTCTCGGCCACCGCGGCGAGCTGGCCTGCATCCAGGGTATGCCCGGTGGGGTTGGAGGGCGTGGCCAGCATCGCGAGCCTGGTCTCATCGCGCCAGTGGCGTTCGATCAGTGCGTCATCCAGTTGCCAGCCGCTGTCCGGGCCCACCGCCACGGTATCCAGCTCGGCCTCGGCCAGTGCCATGAAATGCCGATTGCAGGGATAGGTCGGATCGGCCATCAGCACCCGATCGCCGCGTTGCACCAGCAGTTGGCTGGCCAGCAGCAGGGCCCCGGAGGCCCCCGGAGTGACGATGATCCGCGTAGGGTCGACCCGGGCACCGAAATGCTCGGCGTAGTGGCCGGCGATGGCCTCGCGCAGCGCCGGCAGCCCAGCGGCGGGCGTATACCGGGTATGGCCCGCTGCCAGCGCCTGTTGGCCGGCAGCGATCACCGGCGCTGGCGTCGGAAAATCGGGCTCGCCGATCTCCAGATGAATCACGTCATGACCCGCCGCCTCGCGAGCCTGGGCAGCCTCGAGCAGGCTCATGACCCGAAACGGCTGAACCCGATCCAGCCTGTCACTGAACGACCCGGCACTGAACGACATAGACGACTCCCTAAAGCGACCCCACTCGTGGCCAGGATGAGTGGCTAGAATAAGCGACCGATGGCGAGAAACACTGGACGTCGCCAACAGGCGGCACGGTCAATACGGTATGGTAACCGGTTAACGCAGCGCCTCTACAGCAAAGAAGGTGTCACAACGGTTGCGTTCGCGGCTTTTTTTCGCTAAATACACTGGGTTTTGGGCCCGCGATGGATAGCACCCTTCGAACGGGTATCGGCCCCAGTCACTCGAGTAATGAGGCAGCCACATGCCAGCAGCAGCACAAACCCCGGAAGCACTCAAGCGATTCACCCCGTACGAGCCGGCGCCGGGTGAAGAGTATATGAACGACAAGCAGCTAGCGCACTTCCGGCAGATCCTGCTCGACTGGAAAAAGGATTTGATGGAAGAAGTGGATCGCACCGTGCGCCACCTGCAGGAAGACGCCAACAACTACGCGGACCCGGCGGATCGTGCCACCCAGGAAGAAGGCTTCAACCTGGAGCTGCGTACCCGAGATCGCGAGCGCAAGCTGCTCAAGAAGATCAACGAAACCATCGACAAGATCGATGAGGACGACTACGGCTTTTGTGAAGCCTGCGGCGTCGAGATCGGCATTCGCCGCCTCGAGGCGCGCCCCACTGCGACTCAGTGCGTCGATTGCAAGACTCTGGCCGAACTCAAGGAAAAGCAGCTCGGCGGCTGACTGCAGCTTGCCCGCCAGGCCTGCGCGGCCACCTTGGCCATCTTCGACGGGCACCCTCGGGTGCCCGTCGGCGTATCCAGCGCCCCTTTTTGAGCGCCCCCTTTCCAGTTCCCTTGCCACGTGTTCCGATGAGCCCTGCTATGAACGACTACCGCGGACGCTTCGCCCCCACTCCCTCCGGCCCCTTGCACTTCGGGTCGTTGGTCGCGGCGCTGGGCAGCTACCTGGATGCCCGCAAGGCAGGAGGCCGTTGGGAAGTGCGCATAGAAGACATCGATCCGCCACGCTGCCCAAAAGGCGCGAGCGATACCATCCTGCGCCAGCTCGAGGCTTTCGGCCTTCACTGGGACGGCCCGATACGCTACCAGCGAACGCGCAACAGGGCTTACGCGGCGGCTCTGCAACAACTCGCTGACGCGGGGCTCGCCTATCCCTGCAGCTGCTCGCGCAAGCAGTGGCGGGATTACCCCACCTATCCCGGCTGGTGCCGCGACGGTCCCTGCGACCCCAAGGCGCCCCTGGCCTGGCGGCTGCGCAGCGACCTTGGACTGCGACCGGTGGTCTGGCACGACCGCCTCTACGGTCGACAGTGCCTGGACCCGGCCGACCTCGGCGACGTGGTGCTCAAACGCAAGGACGCCCTCTGGGCCTATCAGTTGGCGGTGGTGGTCGACGATGCCGACCAGGCGATCAGCGATGTGGTGCGCGGCGTCGACCTGCTCGACAATACGCCCTGGCAGCGACAGCTGCAGGCTGCCTTGGGGCTGCCTGAGCCCCGCTACCTGCACCTGCCGCTGGTGATCGGCGATGACGGCCAGAAACTCTCCAAGCAGAACCTGGCCCGGCCGCTGCCCGAAGACGAGCGCGTCCGCCCGCTGCTGCATCAGGCCGTCTCGGCGCTCGACCAGACGCCAGCCCCCGCTCTTGCCACCGCACCGGTCGAGGATCAGCTGGCTGCCGCCATCGCCGCCTGGGACCCCACGCGACTGACCGCCGGCAGTACATCCGTGGCTCCGAACTGGCCCGCTGCCTAGCCCAGAAGAGATAACCGACGCTGAGTAACGCCAGTTGCCCGGTCGTTGGATCGACTAAGGCGCCCGGCGAAGTCGGCTCGCCAAACAGTACGAGCACCACGGGCGTCAACCTAAGGAGAGGTCCATGTACGTCTATCGCATCATGCTGTTGCTGGTCTTCGTCGGCTACCTGCTCTCACCGGTGCTGATGAATGGCTGGGCCAGCCCCGATAGCGTCTGGTATCGCCCTTTCGTTATCTGGGGGGTGCTGATCGCGCTATCGCTATGGCTGGAGCAAAAGAGGGCCCTGGATGAGGGTTGAAGGCCTGTCTCCCTTACTGCTGGTAGGCGGTGGCTATCTGGCACTGCTTTTCCTGTGTGCACTGGCGGTAGAACGGCGCTGGTTCCCCTCGCGCCTCGTGCACCATCCGGCGATCTATACCCTGGCGCTCGGCGTCTATGCCAGCGCCTGGGCGATATATGGCAGCATGGAGCTAGCCGGCCGGGTCGGCTATGGCTACCTGGCCTACTACCTGGGGGCGGCCGGCGCCGTTCTACTGGCCCCGGTGCTGCTGCTGCCGATCCAACGCCTGACCCGCACCTATCAATTGGCCTCACTGGCCGACCTGTTTGCCTTCCGCTTCCGCTCGCGCTGGGTCGGCACTCTGGTCACCGTGATCAGCGCCATGGCGGTGTTGCCGCTGCTGGCACTGCAGGTGCAGACCCTGGGCCAGGCGATCCAGCAGCTCACGGGCACGGCGTCGCCAGCGCTTGCGGCGCTAGGGTTCTGCCTGGTGATAGCCGTGTTCGCGGTGGTCTTTGGCGCGCGTCACACCCACCTCAACGCCCATCAAGACACCCTGCTTGCCGTGATCGCCGTTGAGTCGCTGGTCAAGCTCGCCGCCATGCTGGCGCTGGGGGCCATCGCCCTGTTCGGGATCTTCGACGGCCCCAGCGACCTGCAGGCCTGGCTCGAAGGCCCGGGGCTTACCCATCAAGCCGGCATCAGCGAGCTCGATGCGGGGCAGTGGCGCACCCTGTTACTGCTATTTTTCGCCGCCGCCTTCCTGATGCCGCACATGTTCCACCTGACCTTCGCCGAGCGCCTTTCCTCGCGTGCGCTGCTGCAGGCCGGCTGGAGTCTGCCGCTTTATCTATTGCTGATGGCCCTGCCGGTGCCGCTGATCCTGTGGGGCGCTCAGCGCGCCAGCATTGCCCCGCCGGGTCTTGAGAGCGCCTATCTGGCCTTCGCCCTGTCCGCCTCACCGTGGGTCGATGCGCTGGCCTTCCTGGCCGGCCTCGCCGCGGCCAGCGGCACCCTGATCATCATAGCCCTGGCCCTGTCAGGCATGATCCTCAATCATCTGGTGCTGGTCGCTCACCCACCGGATCACCGGGGCGACCTATATCGGTGGCTGCGCTGGCTTAGGCGGGCGCTGGTGGTGGCGGTGATTCTTTCCGGCTGGCTCTACTATCGCACCCTGGGCCTTGCCCATGACCTGACCACCCTCGGCATCGCCTCCTTTTCCGGCATGGCTCAATGCCTGCCGGGGCTGTTAGCGCTGCTCTACTGGCCCGGCGCCAATCGCAAGGGCATGGTCAGTGGGCTACTGGTGGGTACGGGTCTTTGGGTGCTGGGCCTGTGGCTGCCGCTGGTCACCGAGCTACCGCCCTGGGTGCTGGTACCGCCCGGCCTGGAGAGCCTGTCGAGCGCGCCTGCCTGGTATAGCGTCACGCTGGTGGCGCTGGCTGCCAACGCGGTGATCCTGATTGTCGTCTCGCTTTTGACGCGCACCTCGGAAGGCGAACGAACCGCCGCCGAGGCCTGTGCCGCGGACCCGGTGATTCGACCCAAGCGCCTGCCGCTTAGCGTCAGCCACGGCGAAGACTTCAAGCATCATCTCACCCCGGCGCTGGGGGCCGATGTCGCCGGGCGCGAGGTCGAGCGCGCCCTGGCATCGCTCGAGCTGACCTCCTGGGAGCACCGCCCCTATGCGCTGCGCCGGCTGCGCGATCGTATCCAGGCCAACCTTTCGGGACTGATGGGCCCGTCGGTGGCCCAGGACATCGTCGATCGCTGCCTGCCCTATCGTCGCAACGGGGCAGGGCTGGGAAAAGAGCCAGTCGACGATATTCACTTCGTCGAAAGCCGCCTGGAAGCCTATCGTTCGCGCCTCACTGGCCTGGCCCGAGAGCTCGACGGCCTGCGCCGCTACCATCGCCGCACCCTCACCCAGCTCCCCATCGGCCTGTGCGCCTTCGGCGACGATGATGAACTGCTGATGTGGAACGATGCCCTGGCAGCGCTCTCCGGCATCGATGGCGAGCGCGTCGTCGGCGCCCACCGAGACAGCCTGCCGGCGCCCTGGGCCGAACTACTCGGCCGGCTGCTCAGCAACGGCCAGCGCCACCTCTACAAACAGCCGGTGACGCTTGCCGGCAGTACGCGCTATCTGAGTCTGCACCAGGCTACGCTGGATACGGATGACGACGCCTATGGCGGCCGAGTGATCCTGATCGAGGATCACAGCGAGATGAAGTGGCTCGAGGACGAGCTGGTGCACGCCGCCCGGCTGGCCTCGATCGGCCAACTGTCCGCCGGGGTCGCCCATGAAATCGGCAACCCCATCACCGGTATCTCATCGCTGGCCCAGAACCTGCGCTATGACACCGATGACCCTGCGCTGCTGGAGACGGCCGACCAGATTCAGAGCCTCACCGAGCGCGTCTCGCGCATCGTCGGCTCGCTAGTCGGCTTCGCCCACGGCGGCCATCAGGACAACACCGGGCGCTATGCCACAGCCAAGCCTCGCGAGCTGACCGACGAGGCGCTTCACTTGATTCAGTTGGCACGCACGGGCCAGGATGTGACCTATCACAATCATTGCCCCGCCGACCTCGAGCTGGAGGCTGATGTCCAGCGGATGGTCCAGGTGATGATCAACCTGCTTGGCAACGCTCGCGATGCAAGCCCCGCCGGTGGTGCGATCGAGATCGACGCCCGGCGCCTTGAGGATGGCGAGGGCCGTAATGGCATAGAATGGAGCGTGACCGACGCCGGCACGGGCATCGACGCCAGGGTCCGCGATCATCTTTTCGAGCCCTTCACCACCACCAAGGCGCCTGGCGAGGGCACCGGCCTGGGCCTTGCCCTAGTCTATGGCATCCTAGCCGAGCATCAGGGACGGATCCAAACCGAATCGCCCCCCACCGGGCGCGAAAGCGGCACCCGCATCGTCATGTGGCTGCCTGTCAGCAGGCGGCCACTGAGCAAAGAGGACAACGAGCTCCCCCATGAGCCGGATTCTGATCGTTGAAGACGAAAGCATCATCCGCAGCGCTCTGAAGCGGCTGCTGGAGCGCCATGGCCACGAGGTCAGCGAGGCCGCTTCGGTGGCCGAGGCAGAGGCGTTGGATCCCCAGGGTTTTTCCTTGGTGATCAGCGATCTACGCCTGCCCGGCGACCCTGGCACCGCGATGATCGAGCGTGCCGCACCGGTGCCGGTGCTGATCATGACCAGCTACGCCAGCATGCGCTCGGCGGTCGATGCCCTGAAACAAGGCGCGGTCGACTACATTGCCAAGCCCTTTGACCATGACGAGCTGCTCGAGACCGTGGACCGGGCGCTGCGTGAGCATAGCGTCGAGCCCCCGGCGTCTGAGCAGGCAGGCGAGGCTGTACCTCAATCGATGATCGGCGACTGTCCGGCCATGCAGGTGGTCTATACCCGGATCCGCAAGACCGCTCCGGCCGACGTCACGGTGCTGATCCAAGGGGAGTCGGGCACCGGCAAGGAACTGGTGGCCCGCGCCATTCACCGCCAGAGCAAGCGCACCAAGGCGCCGCTGATCTGCGTCAACTGCGCGGCGATTCCCGAGACCCTGATCGAATCCGAACTATTCGGCCATGAGAAGGGCGCCTTCACCGGCGCCAGCGCGGCCCGCACCGGCCTGGTCGAGGCTGCCGACGGCGGCACCCTGTTTCTGGATGAGATCGGCGAGCTGCCACTGGATGCCCAGGCCCGGCTGCTGCGTGTGCTGCAGGAAGGCGAAATCCGCAAGATCGGCTCGGTAGAGACTCGTCACGTCGATGTGCGCCTGATCGCCGCCACCCACCGCGACCTCCAGGCGCTGTCGAAGACCGGCGAATTTCGCCTCGACCTCTACTATCGCCTCAACGTCATGCAGATCGACCTGCCGCCGCTACGCGAGCGCGATGACGATATCCTGACCATTACCGACGTGCTGCTCGAAGCCGCCTGCCGCCGCCATGACCGCCTGGGGCTCAAGTTATCGCGCAGCGCACGCCGCGAGATCCGCGACTACCTCTGGCCCGGCAATGTCCGTGAGCTCGAGAACGCCCTGGAGCGGGGCGTGATCCTTGCCGAAGGCCATCTGATCCATCCCGATGACCTGGGCCTGCGCCCCGTGTCGACCTCGGCTCGTCCCACCGCCAGCCCCGCAGCGACGATGCGTGACGGGGCGATGGCTGAGGACATCAACGAGGAAGACCTGTCGCTGGAGGACTACTTCCAACACTTCGTACTCGAGCATCAGGCAGAGATGAGCGAAACCGAACTGGCCCAGAAACTCGGCATCAGCCGCAAGTGCCTGTGGGAACGCCGGCAACGCCTGGGCATCCCCAGAAAGCGCAGCGCCCGCAGCCGGCAGGCCTGATCAGGCCTGCTTTTTCGCCTCCACACGACCATGGTCTAAGCGCCTGCGAGTTCCATTCGCAGGCGCTTTTCCTCATCATGGCAGCCATCTCTGCACCAGTTGTTACCATCCCACACAAGAAATGCCCCAGTATGCGGCACCAGGGGTAACACAATTGATGTGCATATCAGGCGGAACTGATTAGAAAAAATATAACACACTGATTTTAATGAATTTTCTTAAACATGGCATGAGCAGTGCAATGTTTAAGGTAAGAAAAACAACAGCCGGACGTCACTGAGCACTCGTGCCAACAACAACAAGAACGAGCTCTCAGACACCGCCAACAGCCCAATAACAACAATGCTGATGGCGCGACACGGCACCCATGATGGCAATGCCGCTAACAATAACAACGACAAGCCATCCCGGTGCAGCTCGACCACAACAACAATAATTGCGGTCGAGGGTCCGGAAAGCTGACCAGGACGAAACGCATCCCGACGGGGCATAACAACAACAAGCCCGCACGCGATGCACCTCCGGTAACAACAACAACACACCGGAGGCAGGCAAATTCTCTGCCGTCGTGGTTGGACTATTGTTTTGAATACGAGACGGTCGCCATCAGGAAGGTCGACAACAACAAGAATCTTGCTTGCCTGAACCAGCTTTGGTGACTGTGGTGCGTATTCAAGGCGATGCGCCATCACGAAGAAAAACCAACAGCAGGGATGCTGATTTCAAGCTTACAGGGGAGGCCAACTGGCCTCCCCTTTCTGCGTCTGGCGGCCATGGCCACTGAGACATTGATTGCACCACCCCGTTCCCCAACCAGGCAATGGTTCCCAAGGTGTCGGTGGTCGGCTACACTTGGGTTTTGCCTTAGCGAGTCGATTTCGCTGCATGTTCAAAGGATTTACCCGCTTTCTACAAGCCCCCGGTGAGCGCTTGAAGTCGCTTTTCAGCCCTCAGGACCCTGCCGGCCAGACACCCGCGCTGCGCGTGATTCCCCGCGATGACCATGACGTTTCCCGCAAGCTCTTCTCCGATGCTGCGCTGAAGGTTCTCTATCGCTTGCACAATGCAGGCTTCGAGGCGTACCTGGTCGGCGGTAGCATCCGGGACTCTCTGCTCGGCAAGACGCCCAAGGACTTCGACGTCGCCACCGATGCGACTCCCGAAGAGCTGCGCGACCTGTTCCGCAATTCACGCATCATCGGGCGGCGCTTTCGCATCGTGCATGTACGCTTCGGGCGCGAGGTGATCGAGGTCACCACCTTCCGCGGACGCCCTGGCGACGACCATGGCGGTCAGCAGTCACAGCAGTCACAAGACGGCCTGCTGCTGCGTGACAATGTCTGGGGTAACGTCGAGGAAGATGCGCTGCGCAGGGATTTCACCGTCAATGCGCTCTACTACAACATCGCCGACTTCTCGATCCATGACTGGGCGAACGGCGTGCGCGACATCGAATCGCGCACACTTCGCCTGATCGGCGATCCGGCGACCCGCTATCGGGAAGACCCGGTGCGCATGCTGCGCGCGGTGCGCTTCGCCGCCAAGCTCGACTTCGACATGGATGCTGCCACCGAGGCGCCGATACGCGAGCTGGCTCCGCTGCTGCTGCAGATTCCGCCAGCCCGACTGTTCGACGAGATCCTCAAGCTGTTCCTGGCAGGCCATGCCTTGGACACCTTCCATGCGCTGCGCCATCACCGCCTCTTCCCGATGCTCTTTCCGGAAGCCGACGAGGCCCTGGAGGTCTTGCCCTGGGCCGAGCAGCTGATGGAACGGGCACTTGCGAATACCGATGATCGCATCCGGCGTGACCGGCCGGTCACCCCGGCCTTCCTGATCGGCGCCCTGCTGTGGCCAGCCGTGACGCTTCGCCATCAGGTGCTGCTGGATGACGGCATGCCCGCAGTACCGGCACTGCACACTGCCGCCCAGCAGGTGGTGGGCCGTCAGCTCAAGCATGTCTCGATCCCCAAGCGTTTCAGCATCCCGATGCGTGAAATCTGGGACCTGCAGATGCATCTGCCCAAGCGCCACGGCAAGCGAGCCTTCCAGACCCTCGAGCACCCACGTTTCCGGGCCGCTTACGACTTTCTGCTGCTGCGCGAGGAAGCCGGTGAGATCGAACCCGGCCTGGGTACCTGGTGGACTGCCTTCCAGGATGCCGACGAACACGAACAGCGCCGACTGTTGCAGAAACTCGGCAGCGACCCGGCCGGCAGTGGTGGTGGCAAGAAGCGCAAGCGCCGTCCGCGCAGGCGCAAGCGCAATGCGGCACCCTCAACGTCGGGCCAGCAGGACTGAGCGCATGCTGTCTCACGCCTATATCGGCCTTGGCAGCAATCTCGATGGCCCGCGAGATCACGTAGAACGAGCACTTGCTGAGCTCGATGGCCTCAAGCTGACTCGCCTGATGGCCGCGTCATCCTGTTACGCGAGCCGTCCGGTGGGCCCCCAGGACCAGCCCGATTTCATCAATGCCGTGGCCCACATCGAGACCCGGCTATCACCGCTCGCGTTACTCGATCAGTTGCAGGCCCTCGAACAGCGCCACGCCAGGGTGCGGCGGCGCCACTGGGGGCCGCGCACCCTGGACCTCGACCTCTTGCTGTACGACGACCAGTGCCTGAGCCACCCCCGTCTCCGCCTTCCGCATCCCGAGATTGCCAGACGCGCCTTCGTGGTAGTGCCCCTACACGAGCTGGCACCAAGACTCGAGCTCCCGGGCCAGGGCCCTTTGGTGGCGCTCCCCGCTTGGCAGGACGCCGACGACTTGCGGGCCCTGTTACCCTAAAGGTAGAGTTGCCCGACTTTTGTTACCATTCCACACTTCCGGGGGCTAACGGGGTAACACTTTGATGGCTCCAGCCCGACGCCAGCCAGGCGACCGCGTGTCTTCACCGCGGTCCCACGACGCTATCGACGAGACCGCAATACTATGAAAACCGTCACCTTGAGCACGCTTTCGGCCCACAAGCGGGCGGGGGAGACCTTCAGTTGCCTGACCGCCTACGACGCCTCCTTTGCCCGCGCTGCCAGCGATGCCGGAATCGAAGTCCTGCTGGTCGGTGATTCCCTGGGCATGGTGCTGCAGGGCCACGACAGCACCCTGCCGGTCACCCTCGGCGACATCTGCTATCACACCCGCTGTGCAGCCCGCGGCAAGGGTGCCAGCCTGCTGATGGTCGACCTGCCCTTCATGAGCAACTCAAGCCTGCCGAGAATGCTCGACGATGCCGGCGCGCTGATGCGCGCGGGGGCCGAGCTGATCAAGGTCGAGGGCGAGGCCTGGATGGCCGAGGGCATCCGCGAGCTGACCCAACGCGGCGTGCCGGTGTGCGCACATCTGGGCCTGACGCCGCAGTCGGTGCATCAGTTGGGAGGCTACAAGGTACAGGGCCGTGACACCGAACGCGCCGAACAGATTCTCCATGACGCCAAGGTCCTGCAAGACGCCGGCGCCTCGGTGATTCTGCTCGAATGCGTGCCGGCAAGCCTGGGCCGCGCGGTGCGCGATGCGCTGGACGTGCCAGTGATCGGCATTGGCGCAGGCCCCGACGTCGATGGCCAGATCCTGGTCATGCACGACGTGCTGGGCATCACCCATGGTCGCACGCCGCGCTTCGTCAAGAACTTCATGGCCGAGGCCGAGGATATCCAGGACGCTTTCCGCCGCTATCACGATGCCGTCAAGGCACGCCGCTTCCCGGCCGAGGAGCACAGCTTCTGATGGACACCCTGCATCACGTTCAGGCGCTGCGCAAGGCGTTGGCCGGCCCCAGGCGCGCCGGGCAGCGCATCGCCCTGGTGCCGACCATGGGCAACCTTCATGCGGGCCACCTGGCACTGGTCGCCGAGGCGCGGGCACGCGCCGACCTGGTGGTGGCGACGATTTTCGTCAACCCGCTGCAGTTCGGCCCCGATGAGGACCTGGACGCTTATCCACGCACTCTCGACGAGGATCAGGTCAGGCTCGCCAACGCCGGCTGCGACCTGCTGTTCGCCCCATCGACCCGCGAACTCTACCCCGAGGGCCTTGGCGTGCAGACCCGCGTCCGCGTTGCCGGAGTCAGCGAAGGGCTGTGCGGCGGCTCGCGACCGGGACACTTCGACGGCGTGGCCACCGTGGTCAGCCTGCTCTTCAACCTGGTACAGCCCGACCTTGCCTGCTTCGGCGAAAAAGACTATCAACAGCTGGCGGTGATTCGCCAACTGACCCGCGACCTGCACTTTCCCATTGAGATCGTCGGCGTCCCGATCGTGCGTGCCGAAGATGGCCTGGCGCTGTCATCTCGCAACGGCTACCTAAGTGAAGAAGAGCGTATCCGGGCTCCTGGCCTCCACCTCACACTTTGCGAGCTACGCGATGCCATCGCCGCCGGCACTCCAGTGGCCGATGCCCTCGCCGTTGCCAATGACCACCTGGTCGCACGCGGTTTCGTGACCGACTACCTGGCGCTGCGCCGCGCCGACGATCTCGGCGAGATCGACGCTGACACCCGAGAGGCGGTGATTCTCGCCGCGGCCCAGCTGGGGCCGGCCCGCCTGATCGACAATCTGACCGTTAGCCTGTCGCGTCGCGACGGATAAGGAAGGCAATCCGATGTACACCATTATGCTCAAGGCCAAGCTGCACATGGCCCGCGTCACTCACGCCGTGCTCAACTACGAAGGCTCCTGCGCCATCGACGGTGAGCTGCTCGATATGGCCGGCATTCGCGAAAACGAGCAGATCCAGATCTATAACGTCGAAGGCGGCCAGCGCTTCACCACTTACGCCATACGCGCCGAGGAAGGCTCGAAGGTCATCTCGGTGAACGGTGCCGCGGCTCATCTGGCCAATGTGGGTGACCGTGTCATCATCTGCAGCTATGCCCACTACGATGATCGCGAAGTGGAGCACCATCAGCCGGCCCTGGTCTATCTGCAGGAAGGCAATGACGTCAGCCACACCAGTCATGCCATTCCCGTCCAGCTCGCCTGAGACTGAACCTAAAACGTAGCGTCTGGTAGCTAACAGCAAACCACTCACTCCCCAAGCACCTCGTGCGGCCGGCGATATGTCTTCTCTCGCCGGCCGCGACGCCCTCCATCCCCGGGTCACTCACTTCCTCTCCTCGACTTGCGCTTTGGTACCATTTACGCCATTAGCCATTGTCGCGGCGCACAATACTCTCCTATGCTTAGTGGTCACTTGCCCTTTTCGAGGAGTCTCTTTATGCAAGACGTGGTGATTGTCGCGGCCCGCCGCACTGCCGTTGGCACCTTCGGTGGCTCGCTCGCCGACATTCCTGCAAGCGAGCTGGGTGCCTTGGTCATCAAGGATATCCTCACTCAGACCGGCGTTGCAGGGGATCAGGTCAACGAAGTACTGCTCGGTCAGGTCCTTACCGCCGGTGTCGGCCAGAACCCGGCGCGTCAGGCCGCCATCAAGGCCGGTCTGCCCGACGGCGTACCGGCCATGACCATCAACAAGGTCTGCGGCTCCGGTCTCAAGGCGCTGCACCTGGCGACGCAGGCGATCCGCTGCGGTGACGCCGAGCTGATCCTCGCCGGCGGCCAGGAAAACATGTCCGCCTCGCCCCACGTGCTGCCACATTCTCGCACCGGCCAGCGCATGGGCGACTGGAAGGCCGTCGACACCATGGTCCATGACGGCCTCTGGGACGCCTTCAACGACTATCACATGGGCATCACCGCCGAAAATCTGGCCGAGAAGTACGGCATCACCCGCGAGGAGATGGATGCCTTCGCCGCTGGCTCCCAGCAGAAGGCCACCGCCGCTATCGAAGCCGGCAAGTTCAAGAGCCAAATCGTCCCGGTCGAGATTCCCCAGCGCAAGGGCGATCCGGTGGTCTTCGACACCGACGAAGGCCCGCGCCCGGGCGTGACTGCCGAGAAGCTTGGCGGCATGCGTCCGGCCTTCAAGAAGGACGGCAGCGTGACCGCCGGCAACGCCTCCTCGATCAACGACGGCGCCGCGGTGGTCATGCTGTGCTCCGCCGACAAGGCCAAGGAGCTGGGCCTCGAGCCGCTGGCTCGCATCAAGGCCTACGCCAACGCCGGTGTCGAACCGGCGATCATGGGGATCGGCCCGGCACCGGCAACCCGTCGCTGCTTGGACAAGGCCGGCTGGGCGATCGGTGAACTGGACCTGATCGAGGCCAACGAGGCCTTCGCCGCCCAGGCGCTGTCGGTCAACAAGGAGCTTGGCTGGGATGCCGACAAGATCAACGTCAACGGTGGCGCGATTGCCATCGGCCACCCGATCGGCGCCTCCGGCTGCCGGATCTTGGTGACGCTGGTTCACGAGATGATCGCCCGCGACGCCAAGAAAGGCCTGGCAACGCTGTGCATCGGCGGCGGCCAGGGGGTGGCGCTGGCCATCGAACGGTAAGCCCGCACTACCACAAGAGCGATCCCGGTTCCCCGGGGGCAGGGCGGAGCGGAGGTCCGATGCCAGGGGTAAGGAGCACTGCTCCGAACGGGCTGGCCAGGGATGGCCAGCACCGGCCCTGCAAGCGGAGCAGGATGCGAGAGCGCCGCAGGGCATCGGTAGCGCCCAAGGAAGGGTTCACAGCGCCTCCGCGATGGTCCGGCACCCCGGGACCTGTCGTCGGAAAAGCCGCGCCATCGCCATGCACGAGCCAAAAAAACGCCCCCGCAGCCAAGGCTGCGGGGGCGTTGTCGTTGCGGCGTCGCTGAGGCTCAGTCGACGACCACCTCGGCGGCCTCGAAGGCGGCCTTCTCTTCCGGCGTGATCTCCTTGATGGTGAGCTTCACACGGTTGCGGTTGTCGATATCCAGCACCTTGACGATGACGTCGTCGCCTTCGTTGAGGAATTCACGCACGTCGTTGACCCGCTCGGGTACGATCTGAGAGATGTGCACCAGACCGTCGGTGCCCGGCATGATGTTGACGAAGGCGCCGAAGTCGGCGATGCGCACGACCTTGCCCTTGTAGAGCTTGCCGATCTCGGCTTCGGCAGTGATCGCGAGCACCGTGTCGATCGCGGCCTTGGCGGCCACCTTGTCATCGGCGTAGATGCGCACGGTGCCATCGTCGTCCAGATCGATGGAGGCGCCGGTATCGTCGCAGATCTTACGGATGGTCGCGCCGCCCTTGCCGATCACATCGCGGATCTTGTCCGGGTTGATCTTGATGGTGGCCATCGACGGCGCGTTATCGGACACTTCGCTGCGGCTCTGCCCGATCACCTGGTTCATCTGCTCGAGGATGGTCAGACGCGCCTCATGGGCCTGCTGCAGCGCCTGCTCCATGATCTCCTCGTTGATACCCTCGATCTTGATGTCCATCTGCAGGGCGGTGACGCCGGAGGCCGAGCCGGCCACCTTGAAGTCCATGTCGCCGAGATGGTCTTCGTCGCCCAGGATGTCGGTCAGCACGGCAAAACCATCTTCGTCCTTGACCAGGCCCATGGCGATGCCGGCCACCGGCGCCTTGATAGGCACACCCGCGTCCATCAGGGCCAATGAGGTACCACATACAGAGGCCATGGAGCTGGAGCCATTGGACTCGGTGATCTCGGAGACCACACGGATGGTATAGGGGAAGTCATCATCGCTCGGCAGCATGGCTTGGACACCGCGGCGTGCTAGGCGGCCATGACCGATCTCACGACGCTTGGGCCCGCCCATGAAGCCGGCTTCGCCCACGCAGTACGGGGGGAAGTTGTAGTGCAACAGGAAGCGGTCCTTGCGCTCGCCTTCCAGGGATTCGATCAGCTGGGAGTCACGCAGGGTACCGAGAGTCGCCACCACCATGGCCTGTGTCTCACCGCGGGTGAACAGCGCCGAGCCGTGAGTCTTGGGCAGCATGCCCACCTGGATGTCCAGCGGACGCACCGTCTTCAGGTCGCGGCCGTCGATGCGCGGCTCGCCCTTGACCACCCGCGAGCGCACGACACGCTTCTCGAGGGCGGCGAAGGCCTTGGCCACCTCATCGGCGTCGAAGGTGCCATCTTCTTCACCGGCCAGCGCTTCGATGGCGGTGTCCTTGGCAGCGCTCAGGGCATCCTGGCGAGCCATCTTGTCGGTGATGCGATAGGCTTCGCCGACCTTGGCTTCGAAGTCCTTGGCCAGGGCTTCCTTGAGGGCGGCATTCTCTTCAGCCGGCTGCCAATCCCACTTCGGCTTGCCTGCTTCAGCGACCAGTTCGTTGATGGCGTCGATCGCGACCTGCATCTCCTGGTGGGCAAACAGTACCGCACCGAGCATCTCGTCTTCGAGCAGTTCCTTGGCCTCGGACTCGACCATCAGCACGGCCTTAGCGGTACCGGCGACCACCATGTTGAGTTCCGAGCGGGTCAGCTCTTCGACGGTCGGATTGAGGAAGTAGCCCTTTTCCTCGTCGAAACCAACGCGGGCGGCGCCGATCGGGCCGCTGAACGGCAGCCCGGAAATGGCCAGCGCCGCGGAGGTACCGATCATGGCGGCGATATCCGGGTCTTCATTGCGATCGGCGGACATCACGTTACAGATGACCTGAACCTCGTTCATGAAGCCCTTGGGAAACAGCGGGCGGATCGGGCGATCGATCAGGCGCGAGGTGAGGGTCTCCTTCTCGGTGGGACGTCCCTCACGCTTGAAGAAGCCGCCGGGGATCTTGCCCACGGCATAGGTCTTTTCCTGGTAGTGCACGGACAGCGGGAAGAAGTCCTGGCCAGGCTTGAGGGTCTTCTTGCCTACCACGGTGCACAGCACCACGGTATCGCCCATGGTGACCTGGACGGCACCAGTGGCCTGACGGGCGATGCGGCCCGTCTCGAGAGTCACGGTGCTGCGACCGTACTGGAATGTTTTCTTGACCGGGTTCACGGCGGCTTCCTTCAACTTGTCGAATTCATATTGGGTCTTTTTGACACGCCGACCATTTTAGGAGGTCGTCGGGGCAAGGGCTACCAAGATCCCATAAAACAACAAGCAACCCCTTGGGGTTGCTTGTCCGAAGAACCCTGCGGCGCTGCCGCGGGTTCGGGAAGAATCCTTGGACCCTTCCCTGTCTGGCTACCGGTGCCGCTTAGCGACGCAGGCCCAGGCGCTGGATCAGCGACTGGTAGCGCTCGAAGTCCTTGCGCTTCAGGTAGTCGAGCAGCTTACGACGCTGGTTGACCATACGGATCAGGCCACGACGAGAGTGGTGATCCTGCTTGTTGGTCTTGAAGTGATCCTGCAAGCCGTCGATGTTGGCGCTCAGCAGGGCCACCTGAACTTCGGGGGAACCGGTGTCATTTTCGACACGGCCGAATTCACTAACGATCTCGGCCTTCTTTTCAGCGGTCAGTGCCATCTGTTTCTCCAGTAAGCAATATGCCTGGTGATGAATGTCGGAGACCACGCATATTTGCAGTCTCCACGCCTGCACCGCGCAGCAGGTTCCACGCGGTGCGGGTTGCTTTACCCATCGCCACCCGACTGGGCGGCGGCGGTATTCAACAAGCGACGGGGAACAATTTCCCCTGCCGCCTTGACCGTGACCAGGCCCAGAAAGACCTCGCCACGATAGAGTCTGACGGTGTCGTCGACGCCAAGCTCTCCGGTGTCCACGCGGGCCTGCTGGCCGTGCTGGATCCGGGCGGCGGCCACGTCGTCGACCTCGAGGGCCGGCAAATGCGCCACCAGCACATCGATCGGCATCAGCAGGGCTTCCCGAGCGTCCTGGTCGGCCAATGCCTCCAGCGCGCCCAGGGTGTGCATGCCCTCACCGTCGAAGGGACCGGTCTTGAGCCGCCGCAGGGCGGTGATATGACCACCGCAACCAAGCGCCTGGCCGATGTCTTCGGCGAGCGTGCGAATGTAGGTGCCCTTGCTGCACCGCACCCGCAGCGCGAAACCTTCGGCATCTGCCGCGAGCAGCCGGCTATCATAAACGCTCACGCGCCGGACTGCACGCTCGATTGTCTTGCCTTCCCGGGCCAGCTCATAGAGCTTGCGCCCTTCGTGCTTGAGCGCCGAATACATCGGCGGTACCTGGTCGATCTCACCGCGAAAGCGGGCCAGCACCGCCTCGATATCGGCCTCGTTCAAGGCCGGTACCGGAGCGCGCTCAACGATCTCGCCCTCGGCATCGCCGGTGTCGGTCACCTCGCCCAGCTTCACCCGGGTCTCGTAGACCTTGTCGGCCTCGAGCAGGAAGGAACTGAACTTGGTGGCCTCGCCGAAACAGATCGGCAGCAAGCCGGTGGCCATCGGGTCCAGGGTGCCGGTATGACCGGCCTTCTGAGCCTGATAGAGCCGCCGGACACGCTGCAGCACCTGGTTGCTCGATGCACCCTTGGGCTTGTCGAACAACAGCACGCCATCGACCGGCAAACCGCGACGCTTTCGCGCCATCAGCGGCCTTCCTCGTCACGGTGTTGATCACCGTGAGAATCGGCGCCATCACCGTCACCGCCCGGCTCTTCGTGATGCTGGGCGCGATCGCTGGCGACCGCTTCCTCGATCAGCGAAGACAGCTGCTGGCCGCGCACCACGCTCTCATCGTAATGAAAGCGCAGTTCCGGCACGTGGCGCAGCTTGATGCGGCGGGCGATCTGGCTACGCAGAAAGCCTGCAGCGCGCTTGAGCACCTTGAGGTTGTCCTTGACCCGCTCGGCGTCGTTCTCGCCGAGCAGGGTGACATAGACGTCGGCATAGCCGAGGTCACGGCTGACCGTGACCCCGCTGACGGTGATCATGCCCAGACGCGGGTCTTTGACCTCACGCTGGATGAGTACCGCCAGCTCCTGTTGCAGCTGGTCGGCTACCCGATCGGTACGCTTGAACTCGCGCATGACCAGCTCTCCTCGGTCGGTTACAGGGTACGCTCGACCTTGACCTGATCGAAGACCTCGATCTTGTCACCGGCCTGGACGTCGTTGTAGTTCTTGACGCCGATACCGCATTCCATGCCGTTGCGCACTTCATTGACGTCATCCTTGAAGCGACGCAGGGATTCCAGCTCGCCTTCGTAGATGACCACGTTCTCGCGCAGCACACGAATCTTCTTGTTGCGGTGCACGGTGCCCTCGACCACCATGCAGCCGGCCACGGCGCCGATCTTCGGCGCGCGGAAGACGTCACGAACCTCGGCCACGCCGACGATCTCTTCCTTCCACTCCGGTGCCAGCATGCCGCTCATGGCCTGCTTGACCTCGTCGATCAGCTGGTAGATCACGCTGTAGTAGCGCAGATCCAGGCCTTCACGCTCGATGATCTCACGGGCCGCGGCGTCGGCACGGACGTTGAAGCCGACCACGATGGCCTCACTGGCCAGCGCCAGGTTGGCGTCGGTACCAGTGATACCGCCGACACCCGAGGACACCACGGCGACCTCGACTTCTTCGGTGGACAGCTCTTCGAGGGCGCTCTTGATCGCTTCCAGCGAGCCTTGGACGTCGGCCTTGAGGACGATATTGACCTTGGCGACCTCTTCCTTGCCCATCTGGCTGAACATGTTCTCCAGCTTGGCTTTCTGCTGGCGCGCCAGGCGCACTTCGCGGTACTTGCCCTGACGGAAGTTGGCGATTTCGCGGGCCTTCTTCTCGTCTTCGAGCACCATGAAGTCGTCACCGGCATCCGGCGTGCCGTCGAGACCCTGGATCTCGACCGGCATGGACGGACCCACCTCATCGACCTGCTTGCCAAGCTCGTTGGTCAGAGCACGCACGCGGCCGTGGTGAAGGCCGGCGAGTACGATATCGCCCTTCTTCAGGGTGCCGTTCTGGACCAGTACGGTGGCGACCGGACCACGGCCCTTGTCGAGACGCGACTCGACCACGACGCCCTTGCCAGGCGCTTCCGGCACGGCCTTGAGCTCGAGCACTTCGGACACCAGCTGGATGGATTCCAGCAGGTCTTCGATGCCTTCACCGGACTTGGCAGAAACGTGGACGAACTGGGTGTCGCCACCCCACTCTTCGGAGATGACGCCGTGCTGGGACAGCTCGTTCTTGACCCGGTCCGGATCGGCGCCCGCCTTGTCGATCTTGTTGACCGCCACGACCATCGGCACGCCGGCAGCCTTCGAGTGCTCGATCGCCTCGATGGTCTGCGGCATCACGCCGTCGTCCGCTGCCACGACCAGGATCACCACGTCGGTCGCCTTGGCACCGCGTGCACGCATGGCGGTGAACGCCGCGTGGCCCGGGGTATCGAGGAAGGTCACGCCGCCGTGATCGTCCTCGACGTGATAGGCACCGATGTGCTGGGTAATGCCGCCGGCTTCACCGGTCGCCACCTTGGCACGACGCACGTAGTCGAGCAGCGAGGTCTTGCCGTGGTCGACGTGGCCCATGACGGTGACCACCGGCGAGCGCGTGATCTCTTCGCCTTCGTAGGAGATGCTCTCGAGCACTTCGGTCTCGAGCGCGTCGTCCTTGACCAGCTTGGGCTTGTGGCCCATTTCCTCGACCACGATCACCGCCGTGTCCTGGTCGATGGTCTGGTTGATGGTCACGGCCGCGCCCATGTTGAACATGGCCTTGATGACTTCATTGGCCTTGATCGACATCTTGTCGGCAAGCTCAGCGACGCTGATCGATTCGGGAATCGACACTTCGCGCACGATCGGCTGCGTGGGCTTCTGGAAGCCGTGCTTGCCGCCGCCTTCGCGACCGCCACGACGGCTGCCACGACGCTCGGCGCGCTTGGCTTTCTTGCCACCGCGACGACGCTCTTCGCGATCGTCATCATCACGCTCATGACGACCCTTCTTGGCCTTGGCGCCGGCCTTCTTGGGCGCCCGACGCGTATCGCCGCGGGGCTCCTTGGGCGGTGCGTTGACTTCGGGGGCAGCAGGCTCGGTGGTCTCGAGCTCCGGCACCGGAATCTCCGGCTCGGCCGCCGTGGCCTTGGCCGCTTCCTCCGCCTTGGCGGCTTCGGCGTTGGCCTTGGCGGCCTTGGCTTCTTCCGCTTCGCGGGCAGCCCGCTCGGCCTGGGAGTCGGCCATGTCGCCGACCAGCTGACGCGGCCCCGTTTCTTCGGCCTTGGGTTTCTCGGCCGGCTCTTCGTCGCGCTTCACGTAGGTGCGCTTCTTGCGAACCGAGACCTCAATGGACTTGCCACGATCACCGGAACGGATCCGGCTCTTGGTCTTGCGCGTCAGGGTGACGCGATTCTTGGCCCCGGCATCGCTATCGCCACCGTGGCTCTTGGTCAAATAGTCGAGCAGGCGCTTCTTGTCCGCTTCGGACACAGCGTCGCCCTCGGCCTTGTGCGGCAGGCCGGCTTCTTTCATCTGTTCTAGTAAGCGGGGCACTTCGCGCCCCACTTTTACGGCAAAATCTTTTACGGTCATGTCTGACATTAACGACCCTCCTGAGCCCGTGACCTGTTTACTGTTCGCTCTCGAACCAAGGCGCACGGGCAGTCATGATCAGTGCCGCAGCGCGCTCCTCGTCCACGCCCTCGATGTCTTCAAGATCATCGACGGACTGCTCGGCAAGGTCCTCCATGGTGACAATGCCCCGGCTGGCCAGAATGAAGGCCAGGTGACGCTCCATCCCTTCCATCTCGAGCAGGTCGTCGGCGGGCTGGGCGCCGTCGAGCTGCTCTTCGGAAGCGATTGCCAGGTTCAACAGCTCATCTTTTGCGCGTGCACGCAGCTCCTCGACGAGATCCTCGTCGAATTCCTCGATCTCGAGCATTTCCTCGAGGGGCACGTAGGCAACTTCTTCCAATGAAGTGAAGCCTTCTTCGACCATGATACGTGCCAGTTCCTCGTCGATCTCCAGGTGGTTGATGAAGAACTCCACCTGACTATCGATTTCCTGCTCGCGCTTGCCCTCGGCCTCGTCCTCGGTCATCACGTTGAGTTTCCAGCCGGTCAGCTCTGAGGCGAGCCGTACGTTCTGGCCACTGCGACCGATAGCCTGGGCGAGGTTGTCCTCGGCGACGGCGACATCCATGGCATGGCTGTCTTCATCGACGAGAATCGAGGCGACATCCGCCGGCGCCATGGCGTTGATCACCAGCTGCGCGGGGTTGTCGTCCCAAAGAATGATATCCACACGTTCGTTCTGCAGCTCGGTAGACACCGCCTGCACTCGCGAACCGCGCATGCCGACGCAGGCGCCGACCGGATCGATGCGACGGTCGTTGGTCTTGACCGCGATCTTGGCCCGCGAACCGGGATCCCGCGCTGCGCCCTTGATCTCGATGAGCTGCTCGGCAATTTCCGGCACCTCGATCTTGAACAGCTCGATGATCAGCTCCGGGCAGGTCCGCGACAGAATCAGCTGGGCGCCACGCGCCTCAGCATCGACCTTAACCAGCAGTGCACGCACCCGCTCGTTCATGCGGTAGCGCTCGCCGGGGATCATCTCGTTACGCGGCAGGAACGCCTCGGCGTTGTCGCCCAGATCGATGATCAGGCCTTCACGTGTCGTTTTCTTGACAATGCCGGCCACCAGCTCACCTTCGCGATCGGTGTACTGGCGCACCACTTCGGCGCGCTCGGCCTCACGGACCTTCTGCACGATCACTTGCTTGGCGGTCTGTGCCGCGATGCGACCGAAGACGGCATTCTCGATGCGCTCCTCGACCACATCGCCCACGGTCAGCGGCGGATCACGACGCTCGGCGAAGGACTGCTTGATCTCAGCGTCCGGGTTCTCGAACTCGTCGTCCTCGATCACCACCCAGCGACGGAAGGTATCGTAGTCGCCGGTCGCACGATCGATTGCCACCCGCACGTTGACTTCCTGACCGTCGAACCGCTTGCGCGATGCACTGGCCAGCGCCGCTTCGACGGCTTCGAAGATGACGTCACGGGGCACGCCCTTCTCATTCGAGATCGCGTCAACGACCATCAAAATCTCTTTGCTCATGCCTTTGCCTCGCCAGAAAACCTGTCCTTATGCATCGACCTCAATCCTCGAACTGGGGCACGACACGCGCCTGATCGATGCTGTCGATGGGAAAGCAGTACTCCTCGCCTTCAACCTGCAACAACACTTCGTCTTCTTCGATACCGGCCAGCAGCCCCTGGAACTTGCGACGGCCGTCGAAGGGCGTGCGTAGCTTGATCGCCACCACATGCCCCTTGAAGCGTTCGAAATGATCGAGGGTGAACAACGGCCGGTCCAAGCCAGGGGACGACACCTCAAGCCGATACTCGCCGGCGATTGGGTCTTCGACATCCATGACCGCACTGATCTGGCGGCTGATATCGGCACAGTCGTCGACGGTCACGCCGTTGGGGCCATCGATATAGATCACCAGGCGGGAGTGTTTGCCCTGGGACAGGTAGTCGAGCCCCCAGAGCTCGAAGCCCATGGCGGAGGCCACCGGCTCGATTAACGCGTATAGCGCAGCGTCCTTGATTGCCACAGACGAAGACTCCTACAGCCGTTGCGTCAGGCACCTGGCCGGGAGATGAAGAGGAAGCGAGGTGGCTGATTGGCGTGTCACCAGCGAAGGCCGGCAACAGGGGAACGGCTAACAGATGAGCTACTAACAAAAAGCCCCTTCACTGGAAGGGGCCTTTCACAAGAATCCTTATATACCATTTGGCGTCTTTTGACGGCCTAAATGGTAGCGGGGACCGGATTTGAACCGATGACCTTCGGGTTATGAGCCCGACGAGCTACCAGACTGCTCCACCCCGCATCACAGGTCGGCTATATTACCTGCCACTCTGGCTCACGTCAAGAACTCTTACCTTGCCGTGGGAGT
Source organism: Onishia taeanensis (assembly GCF_013349955.1). Taxonomy (GTDB): domain Bacteria; phylum Pseudomonadota; class Gammaproteobacteria; order Pseudomonadales; family Halomonadaceae; genus Onishia; species Onishia taeanensis_B. The sequence goes on from NZ_JABVXC010000014.1 coordinate 34,415, forward strand.
GACAATCACCTGAATGCCAATCTTGCTACTGAAGGCCTCGGCATAACAAGGCGTTTCAGATGGTGCCGAAGGCGGGACTTGAACCCGCACGACCGTAAGGTCACTACCCCCTCAAGATAGCGTGTCTACCAATTCCACCACTTCGGCATCAGGGGAGCACTAATTGAGACCGACTTAGTTGCCGCTCTCCTCTAGCACTGGCGCTGTATTATCCATATCGGATGAGGAGTCGTCAAGCGTTGGCACGTTGTTTTGCTGCTCCACTACCTTGGCGTCCGGAATGCCGGTTTCAGGCGCCTGGCCGGCCTGGGAGGCAAAGTAGGCAAGCGTCAGAGACGTGGCAAAGAAACCCGCCGCCAGCAGCGCCGTGAACTTGGACAGGAAGCCGCCGCTGCCGCGGGACCCGAACACGGTCTGCGAGGCACCGCCGCCGAAGGAGGCGCCGGCATCGGCGCCCTTGCCCTGCTGCAGCAGGACGAGGACGACCAAGGCGATGGCGATCGCCACGTGGATCATGAGAAAGGCAACTTGCATGGGGTTCAACCTGCTGACTGGCAAATGGCTAGAAAATCGTCGACCTGGAGAGAGGCTCCTCCTACCAGACCGCCGTCGATGTCCGGCTGCGCGAGCAGCTCGGCGGCATTGGCAGCCTTCATGCTGCCGCCGTACAACAGACGCAGGCCCTCGGCCAGCGTCGGATCATAGGTCGCAAGATGCGCTCGAAGCGCCGCATGCACCTGCTGAGCCTGTTCAGGCGTCGCGGTACGCCCGGTACCGATGGCCCAGACCGGCTCGTAGGCCACCACCATTCGAGACCGCTCATCCGCGGCGAGAGCGTCGAAGACCGCGGCCAGTTGCCCGAGCACCACCGCTTCGGTGCGGTCGGCATCTCTCTCTTCGAGGGTCTCACCGACGCACAGTACCGGCGTGAGCTCAGCGCCGAGTGCCGCCTTCACCCTAGCCAGCACCTCGGCATCGTCCTCACCAAACAGCTCGCGCCGCTCGGAGTGACCGACCAGCACATAACGGGCCCCACAGTCGCCAAGCATGCTAGCGCTGACTTCGCCCGTGAAGGCACCGCTCGGCTGGTGATACAGCGTCTGGCCGCCCAGCGCTACCGGCAATTCAGCGAATGCCTGATGAGCGGCATGCAGATAGGGTGCCGGCAGCATCAGTGCCACGTCGGCCGTCGCGGGAACGCCGCGCTCTGCAAGGGCGCGAGCGAAGCTATCGACCAGCGCCAGCGAGCCATTCATCTTCCAGTTACCGGCAATCAGCGGAGTACGCATAGTCGGTCCTCTTTCAAGGTGGTGCGAAATGGTATAGGAGCGCTCATAGCATGACAACCAGCACACCACAAGGCATGCCGGCCATCAGCGGGTGTGGCTCAGTCAGCCAGCGACTCGACCTCGCCGGCCAGTCGTCTGGCCAAGCCATCCACATCGAGATGAGGCCGCCCCTCGACCATCACCCGAACCAGTGGCTCGGTGCCGGAGGGACGCAACAGCACACGCCCTTCATTGCCGAGCTCCGCCTCGACGCTGGCCACGGCCTTCTTGAGCGACTCGCTATTCATCAGTGCGCCGCGATCGGTGGTGGCATCGAGGCGCACATTGACCAAGGCCTGAGGCGCCTTTTCGAAGCCTCCCAGTAGCTTGGCCAGCGTCTGGCCCTCGCGGACCATGATCGCCAGCACCTGAAGCGCCGAGACAATGCCGTCGCCAGTGGTCTGGATGTGGCCACAGACGATGTGCCCGGAGGACTCACCACCCAACTGCCAGCCGTTGGCCACCAGGCGCTCCATCACATAGCGGTCGCCGACCTTGGCGCGCTCGAAGGGAATCTCCAGCGCCTCCAGTGCCGCCGCGAGGCCGAAGTTGGACATCAGCGTGCCGACGACCCCGCCACCCAGCTCACCGCGAGCATGACGGTCGCGGGCGATCAGGAACAGGATGTCGTCGCCGTCGAGTTCACGGCCGTCGGCATCGACCAGCAGGACCCGATCACCGTCACCATCGAAAGCGATACCCAGGTCAGCGCCTCGCGAGATCACGGCCGCGCGCAGGCTGGCCGGGTGCGTCGAGCCAACCTCATGATTGATATTGAGACCGTCGGGGCTAGCGCCGACCACGCTGACTTCGGCGCCGAGCTCGCGGAAAACACTGGGCGCGATGTGATAGGTCGCACCATGAGCGCAATCGAGGACGATTTTCAAGCCATGCAGACTGACCCGGTCGGGCACCGTCGACTTGCAGAACTCGATGTAGCGCCCCGGCGCATCGTCGATGCGCACAGCCTTGCCGAGCCGGTCCGGCGCCACGGTAGTCAACGGCGCCTCGAGCATCTCCTCGATGCGCTCCTCGATTTCGTCGGGGAGCTTGGCACCCTCGGCGGAGAAGAACTTGATGCCGTTATCCTCGAAGGGATTGTGCGACGCAGAAATCACGATCCCGGCATGGGCCCGAAAGGTGCGGGTCAGATAGGCAATGGCCGGTGTCGGCATCGGCCCCAGCAGCGAGACATCGACGCCGGCCGCCGAGAGGCCCGACTCGAGTGCCGACTCGAACATATAGCCGGAGATCCGGGTATCCTTGCCAATCAGCACCTTGGTGCGCCCCTCACGGGCCAGTACGCGCCCCACGGCCCAGCCAAGCTTGAGCATGAAGTCAGGAGTGATCGGGTAATCGCCCACGGTGCCACGGATACCGTCGGTACCAAAATAACGTCTGCTCATGGGGTAACCCCCTCCTCCATCACGGCCCAAGTCATGTTCACGGCATCCACACTGGGCCCCACATCGTGGACACGCAGAATCCGTGCGCCGCGCTCGACAGCCAGCGCCGCCAGCGCCAGGCTACCCGGCAGGCGCTCTTCGACCGGGCGATCGAGCACCTTGCCGATCATGCTCTTGCGCGACATGCCGGCGAGAATCGGCAGCCCCAGATCCTTGAGGTCCGCCAGGCGGTTGAGCAGGCGCAGGTTATGTTCAACACTCTTGCCAAAGCCGAACCCCGGATCGAGGATCAGGCGTTCGCGCCGCAGACCCGCCGCCTCGCAGGCACGGATGCGCTCCTCGAGAAAGGCCTTGACCACCTCTTCCACCGGCTGTTCATAGCCCGGGGCACGCTGCATGGTGTCAGGCTCGCCGGCCATGTGCATCACGCACACCGGCAGGCCACTGTGTGCGGCCGCCCCTAACGCACCCTCACGGCGCAGGCCCCTGACATCGTTGAGCATGCCTGCACCCAACGCGGCGGTCTCGCGCATGACCTCGGGGGCGCTGGTATCGACCGATACCAGCGCATCCAGCTCGCGCACCAGGCGCTCGACGACCGGAGCGACCCGATCGAGCTCTTGCTGGGGTGATACCTCGCTTGCTCCAGGGCGGGTCGATTCGCCGCCCACGTCGATGATCGCCGCGCCCTCGGCCAGCATGCGCTCGGCATGGCGCAGCGCATCGTCGATGGCCGCATGCTGGCCACCGTCGGAGAAGGAGTCCGGAGTCACGTTGAGGATCCCCATCACGCGGGGAAAGGAAATATCCAGGCGATGCCGGCCGCACTGCAGCGCATTGGCGCCTTGTCCGTCATTCATGGCTTGCTTGATCCTGCTGACTGGCGATTGGCCCCGCGCGGGGGATGCTGGTGCGCATGATACCCAATAAACGCAAGAGGCGCCCACTAGGGGCGCCTCGCGTCTTGCTGGGATGCCCTGCCTTAATGGCCGGCGGGGCCACCCAAGGGGTCGGAGGGACGGCGACGCGGCTCTTCGTCGTCCTCATCGGCGTTAGACGCGTCCTTGTCGTCTTCCTTGCCGCTGGCCTGATCGTCAGCGCTGGGTGCACCGCCGACCGGTGAACCACTGCCGCCGTCATCATCCCAATCCTTGGGCGGGCGCGGCGGACGGCCATCCATGATGTCGGCGAGCTGATCGGCATCGATGGTTTCGAACTGCATCAGCGCTTCAGCCATGGCGTCCAGCTTGTCGCGATTGTCCTCAAGGATCTGCTTGGCCTGAGCATAGCAGCCATCAATGATGCGACGCACCTCATGATCGAGCTTGGTGGTGGTGTCGCCGGACTTGAACTTGCCGCCACCTTGGCCACCGCCGCCGAGGAACTGATGCGACTCGTCCTCGTCGTACATGATCGGCCCCATCTCTTCGGACAGGCCCCACTTGGCCACCATGTTGTGGGCCAGCTCGGTGGCACGCTTGATGTCGTTGGAGGCGCCGGTGGTGACGCCGTTCGGACCCAGCGTCATTTCCTCGGCCAGCCGGCCACCGAACAGCGAACAGATCTGACTGATGATCTGCTGACGGGACAGGCTGTAACGGTCTTCCTCGGGAAGGAACATCGTTACGCCCAGCGCCCGGCCACGGGGAATGATGGTGACCTTGTAGACCGGGTCATGCTCGGGCATCACTAGGCCGATGATGGCATGGCCGGACTCGTGATAAGCGGTGTTGAGCTTTTCCTTGTCGGTCATGACCATCGACTTGCGCTCAGAGCCCATCATGATCTTGTCTTTGGCAAGATCGAGCTCTTCCATGCCCACCAGGCGCTTGTTGCGACGCGCGGCGAACAGGGCTGCCTCGTTGACCAGGTTGGCCAGGTCGGCGCCGGAGAAGCCGGGAGTACCGCGGGCGATCAGTGACGGCTTGACGTCATCCGCCAGTGGCACCTTGCGCAGGTGAACGCCGAGAATATGCTCGCGGCCACGGATGTCCGGCAGGCCGACGGTAACCTGACGGTCAAAGCGGCCCGGACGCAGCAGCGCCGGGTCGAGCACGTCGGGACGGTTGGTGGCGGCAATGACGATAACGCCTTCGTTGGCTTCGAAGCCATCCATCTCGACCAGCAGCTGGTTCAATGTCTGCTCGCGCTCGTCGTTGCCACCGCCCATGCCGGCGCCACGCGAGCGGCCCACGGCATCGATCTCATCGATGAAGATGATGCAAGGGGCCTGCTTCTTGGCCTGCTCGAACATGTCACGCACACGTGACGCACCGACACCGACGAACATTTCGACGAAGTCGGAGCCAGAGATCGAGAAGAACGGCACCTTGGCTTCACCGGCGATGGACTTGGCGAGCAGCGTCTTACCGGTACCCGGCGGGCCCACCATCAGCACGCCACGGGGAATGGTGCCCCCCAGGCGCTGAAACTTGGACGGGTCACGCAGGAAGTCGACCAGTTCCTCTACTTCTTCCTTGGCCTCGTCGCAGCCGGCGACATCGGCGAAGGTGGTCTTGATCTGATCTTGGGAGAGCAGCTTGGCCTTGGACTTGCCAAAGCTCATCGGCCCGCCCTTGCCGCCGGCACCGCCCTGCATCTGACGCATGAAGAACAGGAAGATGGCGAGGATGATCAGAATCGGGAAGCTGGCGATCAAGAGCCGCGTCCAAAGGCTCTGTTCTTCGGGCTTCTTGCCGACCACGGTGACATCGTTGGCCAACAGGTCATCCATCAGTTTGGGGTCTTGCGCAGACGGCCGAATGGTCTGGAAATCCGACCCGTCGGTGCGCTCACCAGTGATGGTGTAGCCATCGATGGTGACCGTGCGGACCTGCTGGTTCTGCACCTGCTGGACGAACTGAGAGTAGTTCATCGTCTGCGGTGAGTTCTCGACACTGAAGTTGTTGAACACCGTCAGCAGCACCGCCGCGATGACCAACCACAGGATCAGGTTCTTCGCCATATCATTCAAGGGAATACCCTCATTGCTGAAATCAAACTGCCAACGTGGTTATGCGTTCGACACTACAGGAGCCCGGCGCGTTCAACCACCCAACGCCAGCATCGATCAGCATCGCACACTCGGCAGTACATGTCCGTACATGAGAACCATAGCCAATCGCTATGGCCGGCGACGGGCACTCAGCCCTCGCCCAAGCGGCGCAACCCTAAAAGGGATCAGCCGCGAAAACCGTCCGCCAGCAGATAGACTTCCCGCGAACGCGCTCGGGAAGCCTCCGGCTTGCGGGTCATGACCTTGGTAAAACTTCCGCGCAAGTCCTTGAGGTAGGCATCGAAGCCTTCGCCCTGGAAGACCTTGGCTAGAAAGCGGCCGCCGGGTGAAAGCGTCTGGCGGGCCAGATCAAGGGCCAGCTCGACCAGATACATCGCCTGCGGCTGATCGATCGCTGCCATACCACTCATATTGGGGGCCATATCCGACATAACAAGGTCTACCCGCCGCTCACCGAGGGTTTCGAGGATCGCCTCGAGCACTGATTCCTCAGTGAAATCGCCCTGGTGAAAGGTCACGTCGGCCAGCGCATCCATCTCGAGGATGTCAGAGGCGATCACCAGCCCTCGCTCACCGACCTTTTCGGCGGCGACCTGGCTCCAGCCGCCCGGGGCCGCGCCCAGATCGATGACCGTCATGCCTGGCTTGAACAGCTTGTCCTTGGCATCCAGCTCAAGCAATTTGTAGCTTGCCCGACTGCGATAGCCATCCTGCCAGGAGCGCTGCACATACTGGTCGTCGAAGTGTTCCTTGAGCCAATTACCGCTGGTCTTGCTGGCCTGGCCACCGCGTGACCCGGCACTCTTGGAGCTGGTGGAGCGTGCCACGTCATCACCTGAAATGCTTGGGGGATCGAATAACGACTAATAACTACTAGAGGGGCCGGTCACATGGCTTGCGTGGAGGCAATGTTTTCGCAAAGGCTTTCACAAAGACCAACGCTTTCGCAAAGGCTGACTTCCACGTACCATGGCCTGTTAAGCACAATCTGTCAGCACAACCGGAACGATCAAGATATCATGAGCTTGTCACAGGCACAAAAGAAAGCACTGCGCAGCATCGGCCATCACCTCAACCCGGTCGTGACCGTCTCCGAGAACGGCATCTCCGAGGGCGTGCTGGCGGAACTCGACCGCGCCCTGGGCGACCATGAGCTGATCAAGGTCAAGCTGGCCATCCCCGAGCGTGACGACCGCGCTGCCGTAATCGCCGAGCTGACCAAGGCCGCTGGCGCCGTCAACGTGCAGAGCATCGGCAAGGTGGTGCTGCTCTACCGCGCCAACCCCAAGGCCAATCCCAAGCTCTCCAATATCAAGCGCTTCGAAGAGCACCACGGCCGGCGCTGACGCGCTTCGCGCGAGCTGGAAGCTGGAAGCTGGAAGCCCAGCAGGATCAACAGCTTCAGAAATCGAAACACCCCCGCAGCGGCGCTGCGGGGGTGTTTTTCTTCCAGCTTCCAGCTTAAGGCTTCGAGCTGGGGTCAGAGGTGCTCGACGCTGCCGATCTCGTATTCGACCTCGCCGCCGGGGGTCTTGACCACGACCACATCGCTCTCTTCCTTGCCGATCAGGGCACGGGCGATCGGAGAGGTGACCGAGATCTTGCCGGACTTGATGTCGGCTTCGTCCTCGCCAACGATCCGATAGCGCACTTCCTCGTCGTTATCCAGATTGATCAGCTCGACGGTCACGCCGAAGATCACCTTGCCGGTCTTGGGCAGCTTGGTGACGTCGATCACCTGAGAGCTCGAGAGCTTGCCCTCGATCTCCTGGATACGACCTTCGATAAAGCCCTGCTGCTCACGAGCGGCATGGTATTCGGCGTTCTCCTTGAGATCGCCGTGCTCACGGGCCTCGGCGATGGCGGCGATCACCTGGGGGCGCTCCACGCTCTTGAGCTGTTCAAGCTCTTGTCGCAGGCTCTGCTCGCCGGCCACGGTCATCGGGACCTTGTTCATTGTGTCGCTCCTGCATGCAGTTCCTGAAGCCGCCGCACCGTGATCTGATTGCCGTACTCAAGCGCCAGACAAACGGCCCGCGCCCCCGCCAACGTGGTGGCGTAGGGGACCTTGCGGGCGAGGGCGGTGCGACGGATGACCGAGGAGTCGGTGATGGCTTGGCGCCCCTCGGTGGTATTGACGATGTAGGCCACCTCGTCGTTCTTGAGCATGTCGACGATATGCGGCCTGCCTTCATTGACCTTGTTCACGGACTCGACGGCAATGCCCGCGGCCTCGAGGGCGCGTGCAGTGCCGCGGGTGGCGCAAAGGGTAAAGCCTAATTCTATCAAAGAATGGGCCACCTCGATAACGCCCTCCTTGTCGGGTTCGCGGACCGACAGGAAGGCCTTGCGCTCGCCGGTCAGGCGCGGAATCGCCTCGCCAGCGCCCAGCTGCGCCTTGTAGAAGGCCTCGGCAAAGGTCTCGCCCGAGCCCATCACCTCACCGGTAGACTTCATCTCCGGCGCCAGGATCGGGTCGACGCCCGGGAACTTGTTGAAGGGGAAGACCGCCTCCTTGACGCTGTAGAAATGCGGCACGATCTCGCGGGTGAAGCCCTGAGAGGCCAGGGTCTGACCCGCCATGCAGCGCGCCGCGACCTGTGCAAGCGAGGTGCCGATGCACTTCGACACGAAGGGTACGGTACGCGAGGCGCGCGGATTGACCTCGATGACGTAGATCTCGCCGTCCTGCCAGGCGAGCTGCACGTTCATCAGACCCACCACATTGAGCTCCACCGCCATGCGCTTGATCTGGTCACGCATCTCGTCCTGCACATCGGCCGGCAGCGAATACGGCGGCAGCGCACAGGCAGAGTCACCGGAGTGCACGCCGGCCTGCTCGATGTGCTGCATGATGCCGCCGATCACCACCTGCTCGCCGTCGCTGACCGCGTCCACATCGACCTCGATGGCCGCCTTGAGGAAGTGGTCCAGCAGCACCGGCGAGTCGTTGGAGACCTTGACCGCATGGGTCATATAGCGCTCCAGCTCGGTGGCTGAATAGACGATTTCCATCGCCCGGCCGCCCAGCACGTAGGAGGGGCGCACCACCAGCGGGTAACCGATGGCCTCGGCCTTGGCAAAGGCATCCTCGAAGCTTCTGGCGGTGGCGTTGGGCGGCTGCTTGAGGCCCAGCTTATCGATCATGTGCTGGAAGCGCTCACGGTCCTCGGCGCGGTCGATGGCATCCGGAGTCGTGCCGATGATCGGCACGCCGGCGGCCTCAAGGGCGCGCGCCAGCTTGAGCGGCGTCTGGCCGCCGAACTGCACGATCACGCCCTCCGGGCGCTCCTTGTCGGCAATTTCCAGCACGTCCTCCAGGGTCACCGGCTCGAAGTAGAGACGGTCGGAGATGTCGTAGTCGGTGGACACGGTCTCCGGATTGCAGTTGACCATGATGGTTTCAAAGCCATCCTCGCGCATGGCGAGCGCCGCGTGCACGCAGCAATAGTCGAACTCGATACCCTGGCCGATGCGGTTGGGCCCGCCGCCCAGCACCATGATCTTCTTCTTGTCGCTGACCTCGGCCTCGCACTCCTCCTCGTAGGTGGAGTACATGTAGGCGGTGTCGGAGGCGAACTCGGCGGCACAGGTGTCGACGCGCTTGTAGACCGGGCGCACGTCATGGCCGTGGCGCGTCTTGCGGAACTCGCCCTCGGACACGCCGAGCAGGGCCGCCAGGCGAGCGTCACTGAAGCCCTTGCGCTTGAGTGCGAAGATCTCGCGGCCACTCAAGTCGGACAGCGAGCGGCGCTTGAGGTCTTCCTCGTGGCGAATCAGGTCCTCGAGCTGCACCAGGTACCAGCGGTCGACGTTGGTCAGCGCGAAGATCTCGTCGACGGAAAGACCGGCGCGCATGGCGTCGGCGATATAGAAGATGCGCTCGGCGCCGGCGGCCTGCAGCTCGCCCTTCACGTGCGCCATGCTCTCCGGCGAATAGTCGTCGACCACCGGGTCGAGACCGTCCTTGCCGGTTTCCATGCCACGCAGTGCCTTCTGCAGCGACTCCTGGAAGGTACGACCGATCGCCATCACCTCGCCCACCGACTTCATCTGGGTAGTCAGGCGATCGTTGGCCTGGGGGAACTTCTCGAAGGTGAAGCGCGGAATCTTGGTGACGACGTAGTCGATGGCCGGCTCGAAGGACGCCGGGGTACGACCGCCGGTGATGTCGTTGTTGAGCTCATCGAGGGTGTAGCCCACCGCCAGCTTGGCGGCGATCTTGGCGATCGGGAAGCCGGTGGCCTTGGAGGCCAGCGCCGATGAACGCGACACCCGCGGATTCATCTCGATCACCACCATGCGGCCGGTGTTCGGGTCGACGCCGAACTGCACGTTGGAGCCACCGGTCTCGACGCCGATCTCGCGCAGCACCGCAAGCGATGCGTCGCGCATGATCTGATATTCCTTGTCGGTCAGCGTCTGGGCCGGGGCCACGGTGATCGAATCGCCGGTGTGCACGCCCATCGGGTCGAAGTTCTCGATGGCGCAGACGATGATGCAGTTATCGTTCTTGTCACGAACGACCTCCATCTCGTATTCCTTCCAGCCGAGCAGCGACTCGTCGATCAGCAGCTCATGATTGGTGGAAAGCTCGAAGCCGCGGTCGCAGATCTCCTGGAACTCTTCCTTGTTGTAGGCCACGCCGCCACCGGAGCCGCCCATGGTGAAGGACGGCCGGATGATGGTCGGGAAGCCGAGCTCGGCCTGGATTTCCCAGGCTTCGTCCATGGAGTGGGCGACCTTGGCCTTGGGGCACTCCAGGCCGATCTTCTTCATCGCCTGGTCGAAGCGATCACGATCCTCGGCCTTATCGATGGTATCGGCATTGGCACCGATCATCTCCACGCCGTACTTGTCGAGCACGCCGTGCTTGTCGAGCTCCAGAGCGCAGTTCAGCGCGGTCTGGCCGCCCATGGTCGGCAGCACCGCATCGGGGCGCTCGGCCTCGATGATCTTCTCCACCGCTTCCCAGGTGATCGGCTCGATGTAGGTGGCATCGGCCATCACCGGGTCGGTCATGATGGTCGCCGGGTTGGAGTTGACCAGGATGACCCGGTAGCCCTCCTCGCGCAGAGCCTTGCAGGCCTGGGCGCCGGAATAGTCGAATTCGCAGGCCTGGCCGATGACGATCGGGCCAGCGCCAATGATCAGGATGCTCTGGATATCGGTACGCTTGGGCATGACGTTTCCCGCAGAAAAAAGGTGACAGACGACGGCGCGATCGAGCAGGAGCCGCTTAGCGGCGGGCCTGCATCAGGTCAACGAACTTGTCGAACAGCGGCGCGACATCGCGCGGGCCGGGGCTCGCTTCAGGGTGGCCCTGGAAGCTGAACGCCGGGCGATCGGTGCGCTCGATGCCCTGCAGCGAGCCATCGAACAGCGAGCGATGCGTCGCGCGCAGCGTGTCCGGCAGGCTCGCTTCGTCGGCGGCAAAGCCGTGGTTCTGGCTGGTAATCATCACCTGGCCGCTCTCGAGGTCTTGGACCGGATGGTTGGCGCCGTGGTGGCCAAACTTCATCTTGGTGGTCTTGGCACCGCTGGCCAGCGCCAGCAGCTGATGACCCAGGCAGATGCCGAACACCGGCAGTTCGGTGTCGAGGATCTCGCGGATCGCCGTGATCGCGTAATCGCAGGGCTCGGGGTCGCCCGGGCCATTGGCCAGGAAGATACCGTCCGGGTTGAGCGCCAGCACCTCGGCGGCCGGGGTCTGGGCCGGCACCACGGTCAGGCGGCAGCCGCGGGAGGCCAACATGCGCAGGATGTTGCGCTTGACGCCGAAATCATAAGCGACCACATGGAAGGGGCGCTCATCGGCGGCGGTATCGGCATAGCCCTGACCCAGGGTCCACTCGCCTTCGCTCCACTCATACGGACTCTGACAGGACACCACCTTGGCCAGATCCATGCCCTTGAGGCCCGGGAAGGCCTTGGCCGCAGCCAGGGCGCGCTCGACGGCGTCATCGCCTTCGGCATCCGGGCCGGCCAGGATGGCACCGTTCTGAGCACCCTTGTCCCGCAGGATGCGGGTCAGCCGGCGGGTATCGATATCGGCGATACCGAGCACGTTCTGGCTTCTCAGGTAGTCGTCGAGGCGCTGCTCGCTACGAAAGTTGCTGGCCAGCAGCGGCAGATCGCGGATCACCAGACCGGCAGCGGCAATGGCGCCGGATTCGACGTCTTCTGAATTGATGCCGGTGTTGCCGATGTGGGGATAGGTGAGGGTGACGATCTGTCGGGTGTAGGAGGGGTCGGTGAGAATTTCTTGGTAACCGGTCATGGCGGTATTGAACACCACTTCACCGCTGGTTTGCCCATCGGCGCCGATCGCGGTGCCATGGAATACGCTGCCATCTTCCAAGGCCAATATCGCGGGTTTGTTCAACGCAACTTCCTCCCATGCTCAGGAGACCGTCAGGGGCAACGGCCTCATCGTCCGACGACTAGTGTGCTTTCTGGCGGCGGGTGCTGCCGGCGGCTCGTAAAAAAGCGGGACGAAACCCGAAAAACCGGTTTCATCCCGCTTGTTGTCATTCGCTCGGTGCCTGCTGGGGCGATTCGCTACAAGCGAGGTGCGATTCGCTACAAGCGTGGCAACATCGCCCTGCCAAAAAATTTGATCTATGTTACCGGAATCACCGCCCGGCGGCTAGCCCTTTGGTCCAATGGACGCCAGAGGCCGTGAGGGTTTGCGTTACTTCAGTTCAAGCACATCCTGCATGTCATAGCGGCCGGCCTCACGGCCGGACACCCAGCGCGCCGCACGCACCGCGCCCTTGGCAAAGGTCATGCGGCTCGAGGCCTTGTGGGTAATCTCGATGCGCTCGCCTTCGGTGGCAAACATCACCGTGTGCTCACCGACGATATCGCCGGCGCGCACGGTGGCGAAACCGATCTCCTTGTCGATGCGGGGACCGCATTGGCCGACCCGCTCGAAGACGCCGTATTCCTTGAGGGGGCGCTCCAGCGCATCGGCCATCACCTCGCCCATCTTCAGGGCCGTGCCGGAGGGCGCATCGACCTTGTGGCGATGGTGAGACTCGATCACCTCGATATCGTAGCCCTCATCGCCCAAGGCCTTGGCGGCGGTCTCCAGCAGTTTGAGGGTCAGGTTGACGCCGACGCTCATGTTGGGCGCGAAGACCATCGGCACCCGGTCACGATAGCCGTCGAGCTCGGCGAGCTCATCGTCGGAAAGCCCGGTGGTGCCAATCACGATCGCCTTGCCATGCTCGGCGCACAGCGCCAGGTTGGAAAGCGTCACCTGCGGGGCGGTGAAGTCGATCAGCACATCGACGTCATCGAGCACGGCGGCAAGGGAGTCGCTTGCCACCACGCCGAGCTTGCCGAGACCCGCAAGCTCGCCGAGATCGGCACCCGCCAGCGAGCTACCGGACTCGACGATGCCCGCGGCCAGAATGGCCTCCGGATCCTGAGTGACGGCGCTGACCAGGGTGCGGCCCATGCGGCCAGCGGCACCGACGATGGCAATGCGGGTAGCGTGAGAGGACATAGGGTCTCCAGGCGGTTGGCGACACTCGCGGGGGCAAATCGCGGAGCATCACGAGGCAGGTCGTGTCAGTGGAACGACGTCGTACAAAAGTCGCGGGAGTATAGCAAGGGTCGACGCACCGCGTCTGTCATGCGCACGACTCGCGACTGGCCTAAGCTCGAAGGGATCATCACACCGGTTGCCACCATGCCTCGTCCCTATCGGCCCTACTGGCCTGTCTCGTGCCCTCACTCAGCTCATCACGCAGACCCGCGAGCAGGCGCTCGTACACAGCCCCGGCGCCTGCTGCTGCGCATTGCCGTCTGGCTGCTGCCTGTCATGATCACCCTCGCCCTGGTGCCCCTGGGCTGTGCGGGCGGCGTTAGCCCCACCCAGCTGGCCCCGCCCACCGGCGCGCCCCAGCCAGGCATCGAGGAGTGTGGCACCCTCAAACTGCCCTCCGAATGGCAGCCTGAGGGCGGGGGTAGCCCCCTGAACGGCACGGCGCTGGGCGGCCTCTCGGCACTGGGCTGGGACAGCGACGCCCAGCGGCTCTACCTGCTATCCGATCGAGGCCAGCTGTACCAGGCGCGCCTCGACTTCACGGCCGGCAGGCTAAGCGGCTTCAGCCTGCTCGCTACCCTGCCTCTCAAGAGTGCCGATGGCCAGCCGCTCGAGGACGACGCGGCGGATGCCGAATCGCTGATCGTCGAGGATGGCGCCAACGGAGTTGCTGGCGACGCTACCCTGCTGGTTGGCTTTGAGCGCCAACACCGCCTGCAACGTTTCACTCCTGACGGCCAGCCGGTGGGGCAGCCCATGCGGCCAACCGGCTTCGAGGGCGCCGACTTCAACGCCGGCGCCGAGGCACTCGCTATCGACCGTCGCGAGGGCTTGGTCGTCGGCCTGGAAGGCCCACCTGAGGGCATGCCTGCGGGCATTACTCGCCTGTTCGCCCCCGCCAGCGGCCGACAGTGGCGCTACACCTTGGCGCCGGAAGCCGGCAGCGGCCTGACGGCTCTGGAAGGAAACGGCGACACCCTGCTGGCGCTGGAGCGAGCCTTCGCGCCGCCGGCGCCATTGGTGATCAGCCTGCGTCGCGTGCGCCTCACCGACAGCGGGGAGGCCGAGGTCGAAACCCTCGCGCGCCTTTCCAGCGGCGAGGGCTGGCGACTGGATAACTTCGAGGGGCTGACACGGCTCGATGATGGCCGCTTCCTGATGGTCAGCGACGACAACTTCATCGCCCTGCAGACGACCCTGCTCAGCTGTTTCTCGCTGCCCAGCGACTGAGGACATCGTCGCGCCACAGCAATGCCATCGCCGCCAGCACCAGCACGCTACCCGGCAACCATGCCCAGCCAAGCCGATCGGGCGCCTGAAGAAACAGCAGCAGCATCGACACGAAGGGCACAAGGTAGCCATAGGCCGTCACGGCAGCGGGGGTGAGCACGGCGGTGGCCCGCTGTTGCAACCAGAAGGTCACGGCGCTGGAGAAAAGCCCCAGGTAGACCACGACCAGGACATCTCGGAGGCGCATCGTGGATAGCGCCGCAGCAGGCTCAACGACAAGGCCCATGGCGCCGATCAGGCCACCACCCAGCGCTAGACTCCAGAAGGCCCGCACCGTCGCCGAAGTCGACAGCCAACCTCGAGCAAGCCCCCATTTGGACAATACCGGATAGAGCGCACTGGCCATGCAGCCAAGCAGAAACACCGCCTCGCCACACCCGAACACGACCTCGGAGCCTGTACCGTCCTGACTTCCGGCCTCGGCAAGCGCCAACAGCAGCGCCCCGGCGGCGCCCATGGCAAGAATCAGGGGCAGCCGCCAGCCGCGTCGTTCGAGCCCCGCGGCGAGGCCGAATAAAAAGGCCAGCAACGGCACACTGACGAACAGCGTGGCCATCGATAGCGCCGTCGCATAGTGAGCCGCCCAGAACATGGCCGCAAAGAAGCCGGCGAGGCACGACCCCATCAACCCATAAAGCAGCCAGGCAGCGCCAAGGGGCCAGCGATCCGGCGCTCGCCTGGCCAGCCCCCAGAGCGCCATTGCCGCTACCGCAAAGCGCAGCGCCGTCAGCAACATCGGCGGCAGGTCAGCGCCGATCAGCCCCACCGCCGGAAACGACAGGCCGACCAGCAGTGCCCACAGCAGCAGGCCGAGGTGAGCCTTGAGGATCATCGAGCGCGTCTAGTCAGTTTTCCCAGACCAATGTCAGCGGCTCATCGCCGGCCATGCGCTCCAGGTGGCTCGCCACCACGCCTTCGAGCGTATCGAGGCTCTCGACATCCAGCGCCTCGACGGCCACTCGCAAGTGCGTGGCATCGGCCTCCATCAGACAGGTGCCAGCGTCGAAATGGACACGACCATGCCCCTCTTCGTGCTCGACTTGAAACTTGTGCGCCCAGTGCTTGCACAGGCGCTTGATCAGCTTGTCCCCGGATTCAGTGGGAATTTCGGTACGTGAAATGGGCATCGTGAACTCTGCACTCCTAAGTGATGAGGCTTCAGCCTAAGACCGCGCCTCAAAGAGCGCCACCCCTAAGGGTCAACAGCACCCAAGCTCTCTGGACGCTGCTGGGGGATTGCGACATACTGCGCCCCATTTGCAAATAAGAATCAAAACCAGAAAGTAACCGAATCCATCAGCTCCTGCTGACCGATTTCGACGTGACCCAACAACGAGTACGACATCCGCACATGCATACCTCACTGCTCAAGCCCGTCATTGGCACGGCCATCGCCCTCAGTTGCATGGCCGCTCAGGCCGATCCCATCACCGTCACGGACATCGCCGGCCGCGAGGTCACTGTCGAGGCTCCAGTGGAACGCGTGATCCTGGGCGAAGGCCGCCAAATCTATCTCTTGGGGGCACTGGAGCCCGAAGATCCCTTCGCGCACGTGGTCGGCTGGCGCAAGGACTTTTCCGAGGCCGATCCGGACAACTACGCGGCCTATGCCGCCGAGTTCCCAGGACTGAAGGACATCCCAACCTTCGGCGGCTTCAAGGATGGTACCTTCGACGTCGAGCAGGCCGCCACGCTGCAGCCGGACGTGGTGCTGATGAACCTCGAAGCCAAGGCGGCTACCGAGGATGCCGCCTACGACGACAAGCTGGCCCAGCTCGGCATCCCGATCGTCTATGTGGACTTCCGCGAGGATCCCATCAGGCACACCATCCCCTCCATGCGCCTGATGGGCCGCCTGCTGGGCGATGAGGCAAAGGCGCAGGCCTTCATCGATTTCGCCGAAGCACAGATGGCTCGCGTCACCGACATGATCGAGGCTGCCGACCCCGAGCGCCCGACGGTCTTCGTTGACCGTGCCGGCGGCTACTCGGAAGACTGCTGCATGAGCTTCGGGCCGGCCAACTTCGGTGAGTATGTCGAGCTCGCCGGCGGCACCAACATCGCCGCCGATATCATTCCCAACACCTTCGGCACCCTCAATCCCGAGCAGATCATCGCTGCCAACCCCGACCACGTGGTCGTCACCGGCGGCAGCTGGGACGCCTATGTGCCCGACGGAAACTGGGTCGGCGTGGGGCCGGGTGCCGACCTGGACGTGGCCAGAGAAAAGCTTCAAGCGCTGACCGAGCGCACCGCCATGACCGGCATCAACGCCGTCAAGAATGACAACTTCCACGCCATCTGGCACCAGTTCTACAACAGTCCCTATTACTTCGTGGCCGTGCAGCAGCTTGCCAAATGGCTGCATCCGGAACTGTTCAGCGACCTGGACCCAGAGGCGACGCTAAAGACCCTGCATGAGCGCTTCCTGCCGGTCGATTACCAAGCCGGATATTGGGTTTCCTTGAATGAGCACTGAGACGGCCTTAAGCACCGCCGCCCCGAAAGAAGGAGGGTTCTACCGCGCCTTGGTGATCAAGCGCCAGCTGATTCTGGCCGCCCTCACCCTGGCGCTTGCCCTGAGCCTATGCTTTGACCTGGCACTTGGGCCAGCGCGCTATGGCCTGGGCCAAGTGATCACCGCCCTGCTGACACCGGACGTCGTGAGCGAGCCGGTCAGGGTCATCCTGTGGGAAATCCGCATGCCTGTCGCGCTGATGGCACTGGTGGTGGGCGCCAGCCTATCGATCGCCGGCGCCCAGATGCAGACCATCCTCAGCAACCCGCTGGCCAGCCCCTTCACGCTAGGCATCTCCGCCGGCGCCAGCTTCGGCGCCGCGCTGGCACTGGCCTTTGGAGTGTCTCTGGTGCCGACGGCGGTCGACTACATCATCCCGATCAATGCCTTCGTGATGGCCATGCTGACCGCCGGCGCCATTCATTTGCTGAGCATGCGGCGCGGCGTCACCATCGAGACCATCGTGCTGCTGGGCATCGCCATGGTGTTCATCTTCAACTCGCTGATGGCACTGATCCAGTTCTTCGCCAGCCAGCAAGCGGTGTCGGCGGTGGTGTTCTGGACCATGGGCAGCCTGACCAAGGCCACCTGGTCCAAGCTGTGGATCGCCCTTGGCGTGCTGGCCGTTATCCTGCCGCTGCTGGCGCGTCATGGCTGGGCGCTGACCGCCATGCGCATGGGCGATGCCAAGGCCGAGAGCCTGGGCGTCAACCCGAGGGCGCTGCGCTTAGAGGTGCTGGTGCTGGTCTCGCTGCTGGCCGCCATCTCGGTTGCCTTCGTCGGCACCATCGGCTTTATCGGCCTGGTCGGGCCGCATATCGCCCGCATGCTGCTGGGGGAAGACCAACGTTTCTTCTTGCCTGGCTCGGCGCTCTGCGGCGCCCTGATCCTCTCGGTTGGCTCCGTGCTGTCGAAGATCATCCTGCCCGGCACCATTATCCCCATCGGCATCATCACCTCGCTGGTGGGCATTCCGTTCTTCCTGTTCCTCGTGCTACGCCACAAGAAGGCTTCATGGTAACGCTTACGCTAGAACACCTTTCGGCACACTACGGCCGGCGCCAAATTCTCTCGGAGATCACCACGCCCACCTTCGCCGGCGGCCAGATCGTGTCTCTGCTAGGCCCCAACGCCGCCGGCAAGTCGACCCTCTTTCGGCGCATCCTTGGGCTGCTCAAGGGCGGCGGCGAAGTGCGTATCGAGGGCGCCACCAGCGAGCGCCCGGTGGCCTACATGCCCCAGGAAACGGGGTCCACTGCGGTGCTAACGGTCTACGAATCGGTGCTGCTGGCACGCATGCAGGGGCGTAGCCTGAAGGTTCAGCCCGAAGACCTGCGCGAGGTGGATCGCGCCCTCGAGGACCTGGGCATCGAAACACTGAGCAAGCGCGATATCGGCGACCTCAGCGGCGGGCAGCGGCAGCTGGTGAGCGCGGCGCAAGCGCTGGTGCAGGCGCCCGAAATCCTGCTCCTGGACGAGCCGACCTCGGCGCTGGACCTTCACCGCCAGATCAGCCTGCTAAGCATCCTGCGGCGGCTGGCCCGCGAGCGGGAGATGCTGGTCATCGCCTCGCTACACGACATCGGCCATGCGCTGCGCTTCACCGACCAGGCCATGGTGCTGGAAAACGGCCAGCTGGTGGCCTGCGGCACCACCGAGCAGGTGGTGACCCCGACATTGCTGCGCCACGTCTTTCAGGTCGATGCCCGTATCGAGCCATGCTCGATGGGGCGCCCCCAGCTCATCGTCGAAGCAGCCGTTTAAACCGTCCCTCGAAGCCCGCGAGGGCCGCACCGCCCAACACCAGCGGCAGGGCCAGCAAGAAGCCGCTGGTGAGTGGCAGGCCGAATATCCACAGGTCAGCCAGTACCGGCCAGATCAGCGCCACATACTCGAACGGCGCCAGACGCGAGACCTCGGCGTAGCGCAGCGCCAGCGTCATGCAGATATGCGCCGCCCCGCCGAACAGCCCCGACAGCACCAGCAAGCCAAGGGTCTCGCCGGATACGGCCACCCAACCCAGCGGCAGTGTCGCCAGCCCCGCCAGGGTCGTGACCATCACGAAGTAGAAGGCGATGGAGGCCGCCGTTTCGGTGCGCGAAATGCGCCGCACGGTCATCAATGCCCCCGCCGTCAGCAAGGCCGCCAGGATACCCAACAGATACCCCAGCACACGCACGCCTTCCTGAGGGCCCTGCAGGTCCGGCACCACCAGCACCGCGACGCCGCTGAGCACCAGCGCCAGGGCGAGCGCCCGGTGCAGGGAAAACCGCTCGCCCAGCAGCAGCACCCCGCCCACCGCCATGGCCACCGGCGACAGCTGTGCCAGAAGGGTGGCTTCGGCCACCGGCAGTCTCGCCACGGCCGCGAAGGAGGCAAACATGGCCGCCGCTCCCAGCCCCGAGCGCATCAGGTGCCCGAGCGGGCGGCGAGTCGCCAGGGCCCTCGGGAACTCCCGCCGCCAGGCCATGAAGATCACGATCGGCAACAGCGCGAACAGCGAGCGAAAGAACACGGTCTGCCCCAGCGGCACATCCACGCTCACCGCCTTGACGCATACCATCATCCCGGTGAAGAGGATGCCTGATAGCAGCCTGAGCAGAATGCCGGCCAAAGACCGATCCGCAACATCGTCCATGAGTGTCCTTATCGGTCTAATCGAGTCCCAAGGGGCGCCGCGACGTGCCATCGAAAAGGCGGCTCACCGGCGAGCGAGGCAATATGGTACACGGTAATCAGGAATTATTCCCATCTTCAGACACAAAAGCCCCGCTCCCTTAACAGAGAGCGGGGCCTTGGTCCTTAAGGAAAGAAACCGACTTACGGTTTCATGTCCTCGAAGAACTTCTTCACGCCGTCGAAGAAGCTGGTCTTCTTCGGCGAGTGATGGTTGTTGCTGCCTTCCAGGCTGTCCTGGAACTGGCGCAACAGGTCCTTCTGGTCATCGCTGAGCTTGACCGGTGTCTCCAGCACGACCTTGCACAACAGATCGCCTGCTGGGCCGCCGCGCACCGGCTTGACGCCCTTGCCGCGCATGCGGAACAGCTTGCCGGTCTGGGTCTCGGGCGGAATCTTCAGCTTGACCCGGCCATTCAGGGTCGGCACTTCGAGCTCACCGCCGAGGGCGGCGTCGACGAAGTTGATCGGCACTTCGCACTGCAGATCGCGCCCGTCGCGGCGGAAGATCTTGTGCGGCTTGATCGCCACCTGCACGTAGAGATCGCCGGGCGGGCCACCGTTGATGCCGGCCTCGCCTTCGGCGTTGAGGCGAATGCGATCGCCGGTATCGACGCCCGCGGGAATCTTCACCGACAGGGTACGCGTCTCGCGCACGCGACCTTCGCCATGACATTCGTGGCACGGCACCTTGATCTGCTGGCCACTGCCGTGACAGGTCGGGCAGGTCTGCTGCACGGCGAAGAAGCCCTGCTGCATGCGCACCTGGCCGTGGCCGGCACAGGTCGGGCAGGTTTCCTTGGTGGAGCCGGGCTCGGCACCACCGCCGTCACAGCGGCCGCATTCGACGTGGCGTGGCACACGGATATCCACCGAAGTGCCGGCCACCGCATCCTCTAGATCGAGCTCGAGGTTGTAGCGCAGGTCGGAGCCGCGCTGCGGGGCGTTCGGGTGGCGTCGACCACCACCGCCGCCGAAGATGTCGCCGAACACATCGCCGAAGATATCGCTGAAGCCGCCGGCACCGGCGCCGCCGCCGAAACCACCGCCGGCCTGGCCATCGACACCGGCATGACCGAACTGGTCGTAGGCCGCACGCTTCTCGGCGTCGCTCAGCACCTCGTAGGCCTCGGAGACCTCTTGGAACTTCTGCTGCGCACCTTCGTCATCCGGATTGCGGTCCGGGTGAAACTTCTGGGCAAGGCGTCGGTAGGCTTTCTTGACCTCTTTCTGGTCGGCCCCGCGCTCGATGCCCAGAACTTCATAGTAATCACGTTTGGACATGGGTCTGTCCGCCTCCGTAGCGACAGTGCGGAAACACCAACGCGGGAGTCAGGCTCCCGCGCTGGCGTCATCCGTCATTCAGATGTCGTGGTTTACTGCTTTTTCTGGTCGTCGTTGACTTCTTCGTACTCGGCGTCGACCACGTCATCTTCCTGCTTGGCACTCGCCTGGGCGCCAGCTTCGGCCTGCTCGCCTTCGGCCTGCTCGGCGTACATCTTCTGCGCCAGGGCACCGGAGGCTTCGGTCAGGGCATCCAGCTTGGCCTGGATGTCTTGCTGATCGTCGCCCTTGGATGCTTCTTCCAGCTCGGCGATAGCCGTTTCGATCTTCTGTTTCTCATCGTCGGTCGCCTTGTCGCCGGCTTCCTCGATGGTCTTCTTGGCCGCGTGGACCATGCCGTCGGCCTGGTTACGCAGCTGGACCAGTTCCTCGAACTTCTTGTCCTCGTCGGCGTGGGCCTCGGCATCCTGGACCATCTGCTCGACTTCTTCCTCGGACAGGCCGCTAGAGGCCTTGATCACGATCGACTGTTCCTTGCCGGTCGCCTTGTCCTTGGCGGACACGTTGAGGATACCGTTGGCGTCGAGATCGAAGGCGACTTCGATCTGCGGCACGCCGCGCGGCGCCGGCGGAATGTCGGCCAGGTCGAAGCGACCCAGGGACTTGTTACCGCTGGACTGCTTGCGCTCGCCCTGCAGGACGTGAATGGTCACGGCCGTCTGGTTGTCATCCGCGGTCGAGAAGGTCTGGGTCTTCTTGGTCGGGATGGTCGAGTTCTTCTCGATCAGCGGCGTCATCACACCACCGAGGGTCTCGATGCCCAGCGTCAGCGGGGTCACGTCGAGCAGCAGCACGTCTTTGACGTCACCGCCCAACACGCCACCCTGGATGGCAGCACCCACGGCCACGGCTTCATCCGGGTTGACGTCCTTGCGGGCGTCCTTGCCGAAGAACTCGGCGACCTGCTTCTGCACCATCGGCATGCGAGTCTGACCGCCCACCAGGATCACGTCGTCGATCTCGGACGCGGACAGGCCGGCGTCGGACAGCGCGGTCTTGCAGGGCGCCATGGAACGCTTGACCAGGTCCTCGACCAACGACTCGAGCTTGGCACGGGTCACCTTGACGTTGAGGTGCTTGGGACCGGTGTTGTCGGCCGTGACGTACGGCAGGTTGACGTCGGTCTGCTGGGCGCTGGACAGCTCGATCTTGGCCTTCTCGGCAGCTTCCTTGAGGCGCTGCATGGCCAGGTTGTCGCCGGACAGGTCGATGCCGCTGTCAGCCTTGAACTGATCGACCAGGTAGTTGATCAGCTGCATGTCGAAGTCTTCGCCACCCAGGAAGGTGTCGCCGTTGGTGGCGAGCACTTCGAACTGGGTTTCGCCGTCGACGTCGGCCACTTCGATGATGGAGATATCGAAGGTACCGCCACCCAGGTCATAGACCGCGATGGTCTTGTCGCCACGCGCCTTGTCCATCCCGTAGGCCAGCGCGGCTGCGGTCGGTTCGTTGATGATGCGCTTGACCTCGAGGCCGGCGATGCGACCTGCGTCCTTGGTAGCCTGACGCTGAGAGTCGTTGAAGTAGGCCGGCACGGTAATCACCGCTTCGGTCACTTCCTCGCCCAGGTAATCCTCGGCGGTCTTCTTCATCTTCTTCAGGACTTCGGCGCTGACCTGCGGCGGTGCCAGTTTCTTGTCCTTCACCTGCACCCAGGCATCACCGTTGTCGGCTTCGGTGATGGTGTAGGGAACCATCTTGATGTCTTTCTGGACGACATCGTCCTTGAAGCGACGGCCGATCAGGCGCTTGATGGCGTACAGAGTATTCTGCGGATTGGTGACGGCCTGGCGCTTGGCCGCCTGGCCTACCAGCGTCTCGCCATCATCGGTGTAGGCGATGATGGACGGCGTGGTGCGGCCACCTTCAGCGTTCTCGATGACTTTGGCGCTGTCGCCGTCGAGAACGGCGACACAGGAGTTGGTTGTCCCCAGGTCAATACCGATGATGCGTCCCATAGGAAATCCTCGAAAAGTCGTTGCGAAAAATCGTTGCTTTGATTCGTTACTCGCGGCAAACGCCGCGGGGTTGTCGTCTATGTGGGGGCCGCTGAGATCATTTCAAGCCCTTTTTTTGACGACGTCTGCTGATTTGCTGTCAAGAACCAGTGATGTCGTGCACGGAGGGCGCACCGCGTAAGGATGCGCCCGCCCGCTACCTGCGATCAGCTCGCAGCCTGGCTGACCACCACCATCGCCGGGCGCACCAGTCGACCATTGAGCAGGTAGCCCTTCTGCATCACCTCGATGACCGAGTTGGGCTCGACATCGGGCGACGGCACCATGGTCAGCGCCTCGTGGAACTGCGGGTCGAACGGCTCGCCCTGCGGGTCGACCGTCTCGACTCCAAACTTGCCCAGCACGTCCTGCTGCATCTTGAGCGTCATCGACACGCCCTCGCGATGCGCCTCGCTGGCGCCGTCTTCCATCGCCTCCAAGGCCTTCTCGAGGCTGTCGATGACCGGCAGCAGCTCCTTGACGAACTTCTCCAGCGCGAACTTGCGCGCCTTGTCGACATCCTGCTCGGCACGACGACGCACGTTCTGCGCTTCGGCCGCGGCGCGCAGCTGCTGATCCTTGGCCTCTTTGAGGTTCTCTTCGAGCTCTTCTACCTTCGCGGCCAGCACGTCGGCCTCGGCGTTGTCGACGACTTCGCTCTCGGGCTCGATGGCGGCCTCGACGGTTCCCTGAATCTCTTCCTCGAGCGTGCTTTGCTCGGTCTCGTCTTGCGGTGATGGCGTCTGAGGTTCTTTGGCCATGAAGCATCTCCTGACGTCGAAAGGCGGCCAAAAGCCGCCCTGGCAGCTGAATGAGTCAACTGATACGGGTGAACTCACGCCTATATGGGGATGGTCACGGCGAACTCAAGGCATGACGGGGCAGCGCTTGTACTGGTAATTGAAGGGGGGCATGGACTACTGTATAAACGCACAGACCATGACGCGAGACGGCGGGACATTACCCATCACGTGCGGGAGACAGCCATGCTGGTGCAGCTTGCCATTCAGGACTTTGCCATTGTCGAGCGACTCGACCTGGAGCTCAGGGGCGGCATGACCGCCATCACCGGCGAAACCGGCGCCGGCAAATCGATTCTGCTTGGCGCCCTGGGGCTTTGCCTCGGCGAGCGCGCCGATGCCGGCAGCGTGCGCCATGGCGCCGAGCGCGCCGACCTGAGCGCCCGCTTCGATATCGCCGACCTGCCGTCTGCTCGCGACTGGCTGGACGCCCGTGAGTTGCCTGCCGACGACTGCCTGCTGCGGCGGGTCATCACCAAGGGTGGCCGCTCCAAGGCCTGGATCAACGGCCAGCCGGCGACGATTGCCGACCTCAAGGCGCTCGGCGAGCATTTGATCGAGATTCACGGCCAGCACGCGCATCAGGCGCTATTGAACGAGGATACCCATCTGCGTCTGCTCGACGATTTTGCCGGCCATCGGCCCGCCGTGACACAGCTGGCCGAGACGTTCCGGGCCTGGCAGGCGAGCCGCAGGCAGCTCAAGCGCCTCGCCGAGGACGGCGACGAGATCCAGGCCCGCCGCCAACTGTTGCGCTATCAGGTCGAAGAGCTCGACCAGCTGGCGCTGGCCGAGGGCGAGCTCGCCGAGCTCGAGGAAGAGCAGGAGCGCCTCGCCCATGCCGAAGAGCACCTGCGCGAGAGCCAGTTCGCCAGTGAGTGTTGCGAAAATGACGAAGGCGGCGCCTTGACCCTGCTCAACCAGGCCATGAGCCACCTTTCTCCTCTGCCCGGCAGTGAAAAAGGTGCCCTGGCCGAGGCTCTCGGCATGCTCGACAGTGCGCGCATTCAGGTCGAAGAAGCGGCCCGGGAACTGGCCCGCTTCGCCGACGCCACCGAGCTCGACCCCGAGCGTCTTTCTCAGGTCGATCATCGCCTCGGCGAAGTGCACCGCATTGCCCGCAAGCATCATGTGATGCCCGAGGAAATGACCGCCCTGCATCAGCGGCTGCGCGAAGAGCTCGAGGGGCTGGATGGCGGCGAGCACGACATCGAAGCGCTCAGCGCCGAAGTCGAGGCCCTGCGCGAGCAGTGGAGAACGCAGGCCAAGAACATCAGCGAGACGCGCCGCAAGGCAGCCAAACGCTTCGGCAAGGAAGTGCAGGGCCAGTTGGCCTTTCTGGCCATGGGCAAGGCGCGCTTCGAGGTGGCCCTCGATGAGCGTACCAGCCCAGCACCGGATGGCCTCGATCGCGTACAGTTCTTGATCAGCGCCAACCCAGGGCAGCCGGCACGAGCGCTGACCAAGGTCGCCTCCGGCGGCGAACTGTCGCGCATCAGCCTCGCCATCCAGGTAGTGGCCGCCAGCCACTCAACGATTCCCACGCTGGTATTCGATGAGGTCGACGTGGGTATCTCCGGCGCCACCGCCGAAATCGTCGGCCAGCTCCTCAAACGGCTTGGCGCCAACGGCCAGGTGATGACCGTGACACACCTGCCCCAGGTCGCCGCCCAGGCGCACCAGCACCTGCATATCGAGAAACAGGCCAAACGCGATAGCACCCAGACCCGCATGGCACTGCTCGACGAAGGAGGCCGCATCAGCGAACTGGCGCGGATGCTGGGCGGCGTCAATCTGTCCGAACGCACCCTGGCACACGCCAGGGAAATGCTCGACGCCAGCCAGCACCCGCATCACTAGCACCTGAGCCCTTCCCGCAAGACCCGCTAGCAGCTCTTGCCCGCCGCCGTATAACACGCCCGGACACGACAACGCCGACCCTGAGAGGTCGGCGTTGTCGTAAATCGTAATATGTTGCTGGCAGACTCAGGCACGGCGAGTACGGCTCAGCAATGCCTCAGGTCAGCAAAGAGCAAGAACTAGCCCATTAGGCTTTATTCTTGGGACCGGGGGGCTTGGAATTAGGGCTTTCCTGGCGCGTGGCCTTAGAGCCCTTGGGTCGCACATAGAGCACCAGCGCATGGTCGACGAGCTCATAGCCATGCTCATCGACGATTTCCTGCTGGCGCTGCTCGATTTGTTCATCGTAGAACTCGACGATCTCGCCGCTCTCGAGGCACACCATGTGGTCGTGGTGTTCATCATGAGACAGCTCGAAAACAGCATGCCCGCCATCGAAATTATGGCGCACCACCAGTCCGGCAGACTCGAACTGAGTCAGCACGCGATAGACGGTAGCGAGCCCGACATCTTCGCCTGCGTCCAGTAACGCCTTGTAGACGTCTTCTGCGCTCAGGTGATGTTGATCGGGGGCATTCTCGAGGATCTGCAGGATCTTGACGCGCGGCAGTGTGACCTTGAGGCCCGCCTTGCGCAGTTCATGGTTCTGGTCGGCCATGGTTGCTCTTCGCAGTAACGTGTAGGGTCGGGTATGATCGACCGAATCCACGATAGTGAAGAACAGGCGCAAATGCAAAAGTTGATGAAAATGGTCACCCTTTCGCTGACCCTGACGCTAGTCACCGGGTGCAGCTATCTGGGCGTTTACAAGCGCGATCTGGTTCAGGGCAACCTAGTGACTCAGGAAGCCGTCAGCCAGCTTCAGCCCGGCATGAGCCGAAGCCAGGTCAAAGAAATCATGGGCAGTCCGCTGCTCGAGGCGCCCTTCGATGACAATGAATGGGATTACCTGTTCCGCCTCGACAAGGCTTACGGCGGTGTAGATAAGCGTCGCGTGACCCTGAACTTCGAGGACAACCGGCTGGCCAGCATGAGCATGAGCGGCGATTTCGACGAGGCGCTGGACTTCACCGCTCAGCCGGGCACGGGTCCCAACAACATGCCCGAGACCGACTCAGCGCCGCTGCGCCCGGGCAACGCACCCACGGTGGGCACACCAATCGAATAACGCTGCGAAAGGGTGGGCAAATAGCGCCAGCTAAAGGCACGCCATGCTCTAACGGGATTTCGCTGCCTTGGCCGCGCGTGCTGCACGCGCGGCCTTGGGGTCGATCTTGAGCGGCCGATAGACCTCGACCCGATCTCCCTCGCGCAGGGCCTGGCTATCGGGGTCACGCAGCGCCTTGCCGAAGATGCCCAGGTCCGCCGTCAGGAACTCCACTGCCGGCACATCGGGAAAGTACCGCTCAAGCTTTGCCATCGACACCGCCTGGCGGGCCGTGGTGCCAGGCGGCACGCTCATTTCGACGATCTTCTGGCGTGTCGGCAGCGCATAGGCCACTTCGACCCGGATCGGGCCGGCCTCAGTAGCGTCCATCGCCGCCATAGAGGTCGTTGGCGCGACGCGAAAAGGAATCGACCAGCTGACCGGCCACCTGTTGGAAGAGCTTGCCAAAGGCCATGCCCATCAAACGGTTGGCGAACTCGAACTCCATTTCCAGACTGACCTTGCAGGCCTGTTCCCCCATCGGCGTGAACAGCCAGCGTCCACGCAGGCGACGGAATGGCCCCCGCACCAGTGACAGCTCGATGCGCTCCGGGCTGTAGAGATCATTGCGAGTCGTGAAACTCTGCTCGACGCCAGCCTTGGCAAGCGTCAGCTCACCAACCAGGTGCTCCGTATCGGACTCGATCAGGCGGGCCCGCCGACAGCCCGGCAGGAACTCCGGGTAGCGTTCGAAATCATTGACCAGGTCGAACATCGCCTGGGGGGAATGCCGCACCAGGGCGGACCGATTGACCGTTGGCATCTACCTCTCCGCTGACTTTACAGGGGCTTGGGCGTATCATGAGCGGTTAATTCGTCAGGCCTTGAATGGTATCACGCTTCCCCCCACCTACCATCCAACGCAGTGAAGCCAACACCGAGGCATATCGAGACAGAGGTTCCATGGCCAATAAAAAAGGCAAGGGCAAGGGCCCGAGCAGCAACGTCATCGCCCAGAACAAGAAGGCGCGATTCGAGTATCACATCGATGAGACCTTCGAGGCCGGCCTGGCCCTGTCCGGCTGGGAAGTGAAGAGTCTGCGCGCGGGCAAGGCCCAGCTCACCGACACCTACATCCTGATCAAGAACAGCGAGGCTTGGCTGCTTGGCAGTCACATCACCCCGCTCAACACCATCAGCACACACGAGCTGGCCGATCCGACGCGGACCCGCAAGCTACTGCTGCATCGCAAGGAAATCGCCAAGATCTTCTCGCGCACCCAGGACAAGGGGCACACCTGCGTGCCCCTCAAGCTCTACTGGAAGCAGAACCTGATCAAGTGCGAGCTGGCACTGGTGACGGGCAAGAAGCAGCACGACAAGCGAGCCACCGAGAAGGAGCGCGACTGGAATCGTCAGAAGGCACGCATCATGCGTGACGCCAGGTAAGGCGGCCTTCTTTTTGCGCCCGCAACACCTTGAACTGGCGTAAAGATGGCCCCACCTGTTAAACTGAAGACGTTCCACGGGGGCGACATGGCTTCGACGCCGATGACAACCTCCTAGGTGCATGCCGAGAGCGTGATGTATCTCGTAAATCCAACATCACGACTAAATAGTCGCAAACGACGACAACTACGCTCAGGGCGCACTGGCAGCTTAAATAGCTGTTAGTTGTTAGCCTGGCCTAGAAGTTACGTGCCCATTCGTGACGGACGGGATAAGAGCCAAAGATAATGGGATCGCGGTTGGTAGCGTCTTCCTGCCAAGCGTTAAACCTTAGAAGAATCGCGGTACTGGATCCTGCCCGTCGGAGCCAGGCCCGTTAAATCAAAAGACGGACCTAAGCATGTAGAGCCGAAGAGTGCGTGTCGGCGGACGCGGGTTCAATTCCCGCCGCCTCCACCAACACCAGAGAGAAGCCACCCACACCGGGTGGCTTTTTTCGTTTCCGCCGACACCCAGCACAACCACGTGTCGGCGCTCTCCACACCCCCGGGGTTCAATTCCCGCCGCCTCCACCAACACCAGAGAGAAGCCACCCACACCGGGTGGCTTTTTTCGTTTCCGCCGACACCCAGCACAACCACGTGTCGGCGCTCTCCACACCT
>NZ_JABVXC010000014.1:63471-121042 GCF_013349955.1 Onishia taeanensis
AGAAGCCACCCACACCGGGTGGCTTTTTTCGTTTCCGCCGACACCCAGCACAACCACGTGTCGGCGCTCTCCACACCTCCGGGATTCAATTCCCGCCGTCTCCACCAACATCAGAGAGAAGCCACCCACACCGGGTGGCTTTTTTCGTTTCCGCTGACACCCAGCACAACCACGTGTCGGCGCTCACCACACCCCCGGGGTTCAATTCCCGCCGCCTCCACCAACATCAGAGAGAAGCCACCCACACCGGGTGGCTTTTTTCGTTTCCGCCGACACCCAGCACAACCACGTGTCGGCGCTCTCCACACCCCCGGGTTCAATTCCCGCCGTCTCCACCAACATCAGAGAGAAGCCACCCACACCGGGTGGCTTTTTTCGTTTCCGCCGACACCCAGCACAACCACGTGTCGGCGCTCTCCACACCCTGGGGCTTGCTCTAGGTCGTCGGCAGTGGAACCATCACGCTTGAATTGACTCTCACTGCGCTAAACCATGCCGAGGAGGCTCGATGTTTGCCTTGATGCGCCACCTATCCCTGGCCGCCCTGCTGGCCACCACCACCCTGACGCCGGCACTTGCGCAGGAAACCACCGATCAGCCGGTCTTCGGCTGGGTCGAAAAAGCCCTCGTCGAACCCTGGGGCGTCGAGGTAAAGGCCAAGCTCGACAGCGGCGCCCTGACCTCGTCGCTGGATGCCCGCGACATTGAGCGCTTCGAGAAGGATGGGGAAGACTGGGTACGCTTCCGCCTCGAACTCGAGGATGAAGAAACCGGTGAGATGTTCGAGAAAACGCTTGAGCGGCCGGTAAATCGCGATCTGGTACTGCGTGGCGCCGGCGGCACCTCGCATCGCCCAACCGTCATCATGACCATCTGTCTGGGCGACACCCGCTACGAGGAAGACTTCAGCCTGCGCAACCGCAGCAAGATGAACTATCCGCTACTCCTGGGTCGTCGCACCATTAGCCACCTGGGCGTGCTGGATGTCGACAAGACCTTCCTCAGCGACCCTGGCTGCGATGAGGACTCCAAGACGGTGCCCTACGCCGACGAGAAGTAACGACCCACAGCTATAAAAAAACCACCCGCATGCGGGTGGTCGAAGGTACTGCTCACGGTACTACTTGCTTGCCAAAAACGGCTTATCGAAGACGGTTGGGAAAAGGCCCCTTCTTGAGCGGCATTGACTGAGAGGCCTGACACCAAAATCTAGCACCAGGCGCCAAGCAGACGTCCGGTGCTCAAATACTCAACTGGCCAGAAGGGTCTCTCTAGATCTACGGCGCAACTCGCTGGCCTGTGCCATACGCCACTCCAGATCCTCTGCCCGGCATTTGACGCTATGACAGCGGGCACAGGTCACTACTTGCCGATCTGCATCGCAGGTGGGGATTCGAAAGTGCTGGGCACCGCACAGCGAACATTCCAGCTCCAGACGAACTTCCAACATACCGCTTTCCTCCTGATGGCGTGATGCGTCGCGCGCCTCCTGCGCCTGCGACTTCTGGTAGTATATAGTGCACGACCGATCGCACAATGTACAATTTCTGTATAACAAAGGTTTATCATGCGATGATGACCGATCTGGCGACGTTTATAGCCTAACTGCATGACCCCGGCATGACAGGCAACGCCTTGTGACTCACCTCAGCCCATGCTTTGATGCCAAGCAACGCGCCGCCGAGTGCCCCACATCATTCACACCATTACACGGAGGCATGTGTGCTGAAATTGCGACTGCTACCCTTGATGGCCTGGCTGCTGACGGCACTGATGCTGTTTGGCTTGCCGGCACAGGCTCAAGAGAGCCCCCCCACCGATACCCCCGCCTATTCCACGCTGGCTGACCTGCTGGAGAACGAGGCAACTCGGACCCAGTTGATCGATCAGCTGCGCGGCATGGCTAGTAACGCTCAAGAGAACGCCCAGGCAGCAGCCGACTCAAGCGCCGAGACCGCCGCCGACCAGGCCCCCAGCGGCCAGGAGGCCAATGCAGCCTCACTGCCACGACAGTTGGCCGAGCTGACCAGCACGATTGCCAGCGAGATTGGCAGTCAGCTCGAGGGGCTCGTGGCAGCGCTCAGCGGCATTTTCCAGGGTGCAGGTACAGGGCAGCCTTTCGACATGGATGCCTTCAGCTCGGCGGCGCTGAACCTTGGACTGGTGATCATCGCGACCTTCGTGCTGTTCGTCGCGCTCAGGCGCCTGGCACGACCAGCCTTCTCATCGGTCGGCCGCTGGTCCCAGCAGGGCCCAGGCACGACGCCAGTGCTGCGCCTGGTGCTGGCCGTGGCGATTGCCGCCGCCGTTGACGTGCTGGTGATTGCTCTGGCCTATGTAGGCGGTAACCTGCTGGCCACCTTTGCTATCGGTGAAAGCGGCGAACTATCGACCCGAGCCTCGCTGTTCCTCAATGCCTTCCTGGTCATCGAACTGCTCAAGGCTGGGGTGCGCATGCTATTCGCCTCTCGCTACGAGGGACTGCGCCTGCTGCCCATCGCGGCTGAAGAGGCAAGCTACTGGAACCGCTGGATCGCCCGCTTAATCGGTCTGGTCGGCTACGGCCTGATGGTGGTGGTACCGCTACTCAACTACTACCTGTCGCCGGCCCTCGGCGAGGGTGTGGGCGCCCTGGTCATGATCGGCGCCTTCATTTACGCGGTAAGCGTGGTACTCAAGAACCGCCAGCGCCTGCGTGATGGCATCAATGCCCAGGCCGCCAAGGCGACCATGAGTGCCACCCGAGTCTCGCTCAAGCTGTTCGCCCGCGTATGGCACCTGCTGGCGATCGCCTACTTCCTGATGGTGTTGGTGCTGACGTTCACCCGCCCGGAAGATGCACTGCCCTTCGTGATGCTCGCTACCCTGCAGACACTCGCGGTGGTCGGCGCAGGCATGCTGATCTCCAGCTTCTTGACCCAGACCATCGGCAAGCGCATTCACCTGCCGGATGACCTCAAGCGCAAGCTGCCGTTGCTCGAGACACGTCTCAATGCCTATGTACCCAACCTGCTGCGGGTAATCCGGGCACTGATCCTGATCACCGTGGTCATGATCACTGCCAGCGCCTGGGGCATCTTCGACCTAGCCGGCTGGTATGCCACTGACTTGGGCCGCGGCCTGGTCGCCAAGGTCATCAGCGTACTGCTGATCGTGACCGTGGCCATGGCCATCTGGATCGGGCTCGCCAGCCTGATCGAGCACCGCCTCAATCCGGAAACCGGCAGCGGCGAGCCCACGGCCCGTGCACAGACGCTGCTGAGCCTGTTCCGTAACGCCCTGGCCATCACCATCATCGCCATGACGCTGATGATTGCGCTGTCCGAGATCGGCATCAATATCGGCCCGCTGATCGCGGGCGCCGGGGTGCTGGGCCTGGCCATCGGTTTCGGTGCCCAGAAGCTGGTACAGGACATCATCACCGGGGTATTCATCCAGGTGGAAAACGCCATGAACACCGGCGATGTGGTCACCGTTGGCGGCGTCACCGGCACCGCAGAGCGCTTGAGCATCCGCTCGGTGGGTATCCGCGACCTGTCCGGCACCTATCACATCGTGCCCTTTTCCAGCGTCGATACCGTGTCCAACTACATGCGTGAATTCGCCTACCACGTCGGCGAATACGGCATCGCCTATCGCGAGAGCATCGACGAGGCAATCGAGTGCCTGCAGGATGCCTTCGAGGAACTGGCCGCCAGCGACGACCACAAGCAGAACCTGCTCGCCCCCCTGGAAGTCGCCGGCGTCATCGCCCTGGCCGACAGCTCGGTAAATATCCGCGTGCGCCTGAAGACCACACCGGGTACCCAGTGGGCCACCGGCCGTGCCTACAACCGCTTGGTCAAGATGCACTTCGACGCGGCGGGTATCGAGATTCCCTTCCCGCATACCACGCTCTACTTCGGCGAGGACAAAGAGGGCTCGGCGCCGGCCGGCAACATTCGCGTCCTGGAGAGTCGTGCTAAGCGCCGCTCCGGTGGCGACAAGGACGACGAGTCCCACGATGAGCAGCCGGTGGAACAAGGCAAAGGCTCGATTCCCGCGGTCGATTACGACGGTGAGAGCGACGAGACCTGACCCTGACTCGGATAGACAAGGATCGATCATGGGCCATCCTCGGGTGGCCCTTTTTTGTGCCCGGCTTCTGGATAGCGGGCACACCGCCAATAGCTGACGCCACCGGGCGAGCCATCAACGGGGCGGCCAGCGACCCTTACCTCGCGCTGACCATCCCCGGCCCAGGAAGCTGCCCTGTCCAGAACCTGCGGCTTGATGGGCAAGCGGCATCGACCTGGCTGGTTCAGGCCCCGTCTGGCCGGCTAGGTTCGAGGTGGGATCGGTCCTGCCGCTATCGCAGCCGAATGCCACGCAGTGGCATAAAAAAGGGCGCCACTAGGGCGCCCGGAAGAGCAAAACGGAGAATGGCTCAGCGATTGGCATCGCTGGGCTGAGGCAAGGCGGGCAGCGAGCGGTCGAGCAGCTCGACACTCTGGCGATAGTAGAGCTGGCTCTTGTTGTGCTCGCCAAGGTTGGCAAACAGCCTGGCAAGCTCAGCACAGACGACGCCGCTGGGGCGTTGACGCTGGCTGGACACGAAGTATTCCTGCGCCTTGCCCCAGTAGGCGTTGCGCAGCGACAGACGACCCAGCGTCAGCAGCAGGTCCGGGTCGTTGGGACGCTCCTGCAGCCATTTCTCGGCGTAGGCCAGCTGGCGCGACGCATCGACGTTGAGAAGCCCGTAGCGAAGCACCAACCGCGCGTCCCAGTGATCCTTCAGCGAATGGCGCAGCAGGCGCTCAGCGATCCCTTCCTCACCGCCGCGTACCAGCGCCTCGGCGTAAAGCCCCACCAGCTCGATGTTGCTACGCAGGTGATCGGGCATGTCGGCCCACAGGTTACGCACTCGCTCGATGTCGTCGGGGTTACGCGAGGCCTGCACGATCAACTCACGATAGGCACGCTGCTCAAGCTCCTGGCGTTCGTCCTCGGCGATCAGTTGGTGTCTCGCGAGGCGCGGCATCAGCCGGCGCAGGCCATCCCAATCGCTGACGCTCAAATACGCCTGCTTGAGCAGCTTGAGGATCTGCGGGTGATCGGGCAACTGCTTGTCGAGGCGCGTCAGGGTCGCAAGCGCTTCCTCGTAGTGCTGGCGATCGAGCATCAGCTGGGCCTGCACCATGCCCACTGCCGTGTCGGCACCCTCGGTGGACAGATGGGCGCGCTTGAGCAGGGTATCGGCCTGCTCGTAACGTCCCTGATAGTGGGCCGCCAGGGCCGCGGAAAGATAGTTGACCAGCGGCGTACTGGAATCATCGGCCGCCTTGACGAGCGATTTCTCGGCGCGCTTCCAGCGCCCTTCGGCCAGCGCCACCAGGCCGCGCACCGTCCGGCGCATGGCGTTGCGGTTACGGTTGCGGCTACTCCACAGTTTCAGGCGGCTGACCGGGCGGCGCATACGCATCAGTATTCGCAGCACGAAATGCAGCACCAGGAAGGCGCCCAACAGCAGCACCAGGCCGAACCAGAACGAGGTCTGCACCGAGGTATCGCCGACCCGTACCAGCCAGTAGCCGGGCAAGGTCTGCATCAGCTGTCCGAACAGGGCGCCAACGGCCAGCCCCAGTACGATCAGCAGGATCAGCTTTCTCATGCATCACCTCCCTGGGCACCGGCATCGAAACGCGTCTGGATGAAGTGCGCCATGGCCTGCTGAGAGCCGCTGATGTCCGGGAGCTCGGGGCGAATGGTCTTGCCACGCATGTCGGTGAGCCGCGCGATGGACGTCTGGACGCTATCACGGTCGGTGTCGTAATAGCCTTCGATCAGAGTCACGGCCTTATCCAGGCTGGCTCGATACAGCTCTGGCTCTTCCTTGAGCAGCGCTAACTGAGCCTGCTCAATCACCAAACGCACGTTCTGGCGCAGGTAGGATTCCTGCTCGGGGGTGATCAAGGCTTCCAGGGCCTGGTCATGACGGCGCACCGTGACCAAGTCCTTGAGCTCACTGCCAAAGCGCTTCAGTTGCTGCTGCCAGTCGCCGCTGGGCGGGGTCTCGATGCTGCCTTCGGCGGCGATCTCGGCCACGTCCTGCTTGAGGGGCAGGCTGGCCAGTTGCTCCTGTTGAGCATTGAGCGACAGGTAGAGGCCGGTGCGATCGACATCGGGTACCGCATCCAGCTTGGCAAGTTCATCGGCAACGGCTCGGCGCACCGGCAGCAACGCCGGGTTGTCGGCCTCTTTCAGACGCTTGTCGGCGGTCTCGAGCAGCGCCATGGCGCCGCCCACATCGCGCTCGAGCTGCAGTCGCTGATTGGCCAGGCGCAGCAGGTAGGCGACTTCGGCATGCAGCCACTCCCGCTCATCGGTCTGCTGCTGGCTATTGAGCTCATCGAGCACGCCATCCAAGGTGTCATTGACCTGGCTTTGGTAGTCGGAAAACTCACTTTCGACGCTCGCCACGGCCTCATCTACCGAGGCGCGGGCCTGTTCGGCCTCACTGAGGCGACTCTCGAGAGCGCTCACCGCCTCGCGGTTGGTATCGACCTGCGCCAAGCGCTGTTGCTGCTGCTCTAGGCGCTGCCAGCCGAACCAGCCAGCGACCACCACGCCCACAGCCAAAAGGATCACCAGCACCAGGGCAACGGTACCGGTGGTCTGGCGCCCGCCGCCATTACCGCCCGAGGCCGCCGTGGCTGAACCGCCCTGGCCGCTGCCACCGGCGCCATCCGCTGTCGAGGGCTTGGATGCAGAGGACTTTGACGCTGAGGACTTTGACGAAGTGGTCTGAGATGATGCTGGCGTCGACGCCGAGGACTTGGTGGCCTGAGCACTCGGCGTTGATGCTCCAGTCGAGGCCTTGGCACTCGCGCCGGCGTTCTGGTCACCGGACGCCTGAGTCCCAGTGCTCTTGCTTACAGAAGCCTTGCTCTCAGCACCCTTGCTATCAGAGCCCTTGCTCTCAGAGTCCTTACTCTCAGAACCTTGGCTTTCAGCGCTATGACGGTCGGCGTTTTGACTCTCCGCCCCCTTGCTGTTCGTCTGCGCCGAGGCGTCGTCGCCCTGGGCTCTGGCGCTCGCGCTATCGCGGGTGTTAGAGGTGCGGCCCTTACCGCCGCGACGCCCCCTGGGGCGGCCGCGGGTGCTGGTCTTGTTCGCCTCGCCCGTGCCGGACGCATCCGCTGAACGGGTATCCGACGCATCGGCGGTCGACGACGTGGCGCCCGACGATGAGGTGTCATTCTGAGCAGCGGCGGCCGAGGCGGAAGTGCCCGGCGCCTGCTGCGGTTCGTCCTGATCGTGTGATTGCTTGCTCATCTGTCGCTAGCCCTTTTCAAGATCGTCATGATCGACATCGGCACCGTCCAGGTGGCAGGCCCTGGCGACTTCAGCCGCCAGAGCGACTGGCGTGGCGCCTGCGGCGACGCGACAATTCGCGAAACCCAGGCTGCCTGCCAGTGTAGCCAAGCGCTGACTGGAAACGATTAGCGGTTGGTTCAACGCTGCCGGTTGGCACCATCCTGCCAGATGTTCGAGGATTTCGCCGCTACTCACCACTAGCGCGGCGTAGTCGCCGGTGGCCAACCGTTGCTGCATGCTCGCTTCTGGCGTGAGAAGCACGCGCCGATAGACCGCCAGACGGGTCAGGCGGGCGCCACGCGCCGCCAGGGTATCGGCCAGCAGAGGACGACCACCCTCGCCGGCCACCACCAGCACCTTCTGCTCATTAAGCACCTGCAGCGAAGGCAACGCCAGCAACGCCTCGCTGGTATCCCCTTGCGCCTGGTGCGTTTCGCCAGCGTCGTGCCTGTTCAAGCCCTGACCAGCGCTTGGCACATGAACACGAACGCCTAACCGTTCATGCAGGATAGCGGCGGTGGCGGCACCTACCGCATAAAAATCCACACCGATCGGCAGCTGTGGCCAGTAGCGATCGAGTGCTTCAGCCAGGCACTCGGCCGCCGAGGGGCTGACCACTACCACACGCCGGAACTCATCGATATTCAGCCAGTGGCTGCGCTGCTCCGGCGTTTCGGGCAGCGCTTCCAGACGCATCACCTTGAGTAGCTCGGGGGCAGCACCGGTCGCCGCGAGAGAGGCGACCAGTTGCCGTGCCCGCTCACCAGGTCGGGTGACCAGTACCCGCGGCGCCGCCATGCTCAAACGTCGCCGTAGACTCGGGCGAGAATCTCGCCGGCGCCCTGTTCGAGCAGGTCCTCGGCGACACGGATGCCCAGCGCCTCGGGCTCTTCGACCGAGCCACGCCCCTCGGCGCGCAGCACCTCGGTGCCTTCGGGGTTGCCCACCAGGGCACGCAACCAGAGGGTGCGACCGCCGTCCTCGAAGACCGCATGGCCGCCGATCGGCACCTGGCAACCGCCCTCTAGGCGGGTGTTCATGGCCCGCTCGGCGCGCACCCGTGCCGCGGTATCAGGGTCATCGAGGGCGGCCAGCAGGCGCACCAGGTCGGCGTCATCATTGCGACACTCGATGCCCAGAGCGCCCTGGCCGCAAGCCGGCAGGCTGATCTCGGGGGGCATGTCCTGAGCGATGCGGTCCTCGAGTCCCAGGCGCTTGAGGCCGGAGGTGGCGAGAATGATGGCGTCGAATTCACCGTCGTCGAGCTTGCGCAGGCGAGTCTGGACGTTGCCGCGCAGGCTCAGCACCTCGATATCCGGGCGCGCCTCGCGCACCTGCAGGCCACGCCGCAGGCTCGAGGTACCGACTCGAGCGCCCTCGGGCAGCTCATCAAGCGAGGAATACTGGTTGGAGACGAAGGCGTCGGTGGGTTCGGCCCCCTCGAGAATCACCGATAGTCCCAGCCCTTCCGGGAAGTGCATCGGCACGTCCTTCATCGAGTGCACGGCGATGTCGGCGCGGCCATCGAGCATGGCATCCTCGAGTTCCTTGACGAACAACCCCTTGCCGCCGACCTTGGCCAGCGGCGTGTCGAGGATCTTGTCACCGCGAGTGGACATGGCCACCAGCTCGACCTCGAGATCGGGATACAGCGCCATCAGGCGGTCGCGCACATGCTCGGCTTGCCATAGGGCGAGAAGGCTCTTGCGGGTGGCGATGCGTAAAGTTGGCTTGGCAGGCACAGTGATCTCCAATCGGGGCGAGACGCGTCTCGGGCGGCGCTCGAGACGCTAGCGGGGCGAGACGCCCGCGTCGGTCATGACATCATCATAAAGCACCCGCCGGGGCAGGAAAAATTCTCTCGGCCCACCTACGGCGCCCCGGCGGGCAGCGTGGCCAGCCTCACCGACTCTGGTACACTCCGGAGTCATACTCTCATGCTACTTCACAGCGGGATTGCCAGTCCGATGACGACGTCTACCAATCAGTCCTGGGGCGGTCGCTTCAGCGAGCCCACCGATGCTTTCGTCGAGCGTTTCACTGCCTCGGTGGATTTCGACCAGCGCCTCTATCACCACGATATTCGCGGCTCCATCGCCCACGCCACCATGCTCGAGCGGGTCGGCGTGCTGACCACCGACGAGCGCGATGCCATCATCCAGGGCCTCGGTGAAATCGAGCAGGAAATTGCCGAAGGCCGCTTCGCCTGGTCGGTGAAGCTCGAAGACGTGCATATGAATCTCGAGGCGCGGCTGACCGACAAGATCGGCATCACCGGCAAGAAGCTGCACACCGGGCGCTCGCGCAACGACCAGATCGCCACCGACATTCGTCTCTATCTGCGCGACGAGATCGATGCGGTCAGCGCCGAGCTTGGCCGCCTGCGTGAGGGGCTGATCGAACTGGCCGCCAGCGAAGCCGACACCATCATGCCCGGCTTCACGCACCTGCAGACCGCCCAGCCGGTGACCTTCGGCCACCATCTGCTGGCCTGGCAGGAAATGCTGACCCGCGATCACGAACGCCTGCTCGACTGCCGCCGCCGCGTCAACGTGATGCCGCTGGGCGCCGCAGCGCTGGCGGGCACCACCTTCCCTATCGACCGTCACATCACTGCCGAGCTGCTCGGCTTCGAGCGGCCCAGCGAGAACAGCCTGGACTCGGTGAGCGATCGCGACTTCGCCATCGAATTCACCTCCTTTGCCAGCCTATTGCTGATGCACATGTCGCGCATGAGCGAGGAACTGGTGCTGTGGACCAGCGCCCAGTTCGACTTCATCGACCTACCCGACCGCTTCTGCACCGGCTCCTCGATCATGCCGCAGAAGAAAAACCCGGACGTTCCCGAGCTGGTGCGTGGCAAGAGCGGACGCGTCTTCGGTCACCTGATGAGCCTGCTGACGCTGATGAAGTCGCAGCCCTTGGCCTACAACAAGGACAATCAGGAAGACAAGGAGCCGCTATTCGACACCCTCGATACCGTCAAGGGCTGCCTCAAGGCCTTCGCTGACATGGTGCCGGCCATCGAGGCCAAGGCCGACAGCATGTATGAAGCGGCGCGCAAGGGGTTCTCCACCGCCACCGACCTCGCCGACTACCTGGTGCGCAAGGGCGTGGCCTTCCGCGACGCCCACGAGATCGTCGGCCACTCGGTCGCCTTCGGCCTGAAGGAAGGCAAGGATCTGTCCGAGATGACCCTCGACGAGCTCCAGCAGTTCTCCAACATCATCGGCGAGGATGTCTTCGAGGTGCTGACCCTGGAAGGCTCGGTGGCGGCCCGCGACCATATCGGCGGCACCGCCCCGGATCAGGTCCGCGCCGCCGCCCAGCGTGCCCGCGACGCCCTGTCCTCCCTGTACCGCGAGGGCTGAGATGAAAGTTGTGACGCGCACCCTGCCGATGATCGTCCTGGCGGCCCTGCTGCTCGCCGGCTGCGGCCAGAAAGGACCGCTGTATATGCCTGCCGACAGCCAAGGCGACAACGCCGCCGTCGTGAGTAAGGCAGCGAGTGAGCAACCGGGCAAGACAGCGAACGGCGATACCAACGACCAGACCGGCGAGAGCACGCCGGCCGATACGGCCCCCGACGCACCCGAAGACGAGAGCTGAGCATGGATCATTTCGACTACCGTAACGGCGTGCTGCACGCCGAAGACGTGCCCCTGGCGTCGGTCGCCGAGCGCTTCGGCACGCCCTGCTACGTCTATTCCCGGGCTACCCTGGAGCGGCATTTTCGTGCCTACGACGAGGCGTTGGGCAGCCATCCGCATCTGATCTGCTACGCGGTCAAGGCCAACTCCAATCTCGCCGTGCTCAATGTACTGGCCCGCCTCGGCGCCGGCTTCGACATCGTGTCTCAGGGGGAGCTGGAGCGGGTAATGGCCGCCGGCGGTGACCCCGCCAAGGTGGTGTTCTCCGGCGTTGCCAAGCAGGAAGGCGAGATGGCCCGGGCACTGGAACTCGGCATCAAGTGCTTCAACGTCGAATCGCTGCCCGAGCTCGAGCGTCTCAACACCGTCGCCGAGCGGCTCGGCAAGGTGGCGCCGGTGTCGCTGCGAGTCAATCCCGATGTCGACGCTCGCACTCATCCCTACATTTCCACTGGCCTCAAGGACAACAAGTTCGGCATCCCGGTAGACGATGCCCTGGCCGCCTACGAGCACGCCGCCGCCCTGCCCCATCTCGAGGTAGTCGGCATCGACTGTCATATTGGCTCACAGCTCACCGAGCTCTCGCCCTTCCTCGATGCCCTCGATCGCTTGCTGGCGCTGCTCGAGCGTCTCGAGGAACGCGGCAT
Source organism: Onishia taeanensis (assembly GCF_013349955.1). GTDB lineage: Bacteria > Pseudomonadota > Gammaproteobacteria > Pseudomonadales > Halomonadaceae > Onishia > Onishia taeanensis_B. The sequence continues at coordinate 75,125 of NZ_JABVXC010000014.1, forward strand.
TAAGGTCGAGCATCTGGATCTCGGCGGCGGCCTGGGTGTGCCCTACCAGGGCGAACGGCCGCCCGAGCCCTTCGCCTATGCCACCGCGCTGCTCGAGCGCCTGGCGAGTCACGGTGGCCGCTCGCTGACCCTGCTGTTCGAACCGGGCCGCTCGATCGCCGCCAACGCCGGGGTGATGCTGACCCGTGTCGAGTTCCTGAAGCCCGGCGAAACCAAGAACTTTGCCATCGTCGACGCGGCCATGAACGACCTGATTCGTCCGGCGCTCTACCAGGCCTGGCAGGCGATTCTGCCGGTCGACACCCGCCTGCCCCGCGAAAGTGCCACCTTTGATGTGGTCGGCCCGGTCTGCGAGACCGGCGACTTCCTCGGCAAGGAGCGCGAACTGGCGATCGCCCCAGGCGATCTGCTGGCGGTACGCTCGGCCGGCGCCTACGGCTTCGTGATGGCCTCGAACTACAACAGCCGGCCGCGGCCTGCCGAGGTGATGGTCGATGGCGAGACGCTGCACCTGGTGCGCCGCCGCGAGCACATCGAAGAGCTATGGAGCGGCGAAACGCTGCTTCCCGATGGCCCGGAGGCATGCTGATGCTCCTGCACTTCACCAAGATGCACGGGCTCGGCAACGACTTCATGGTCGTCGACCTGATCACCCAGCGAGCCCGGCTGCGCGACGAGCAGATTCGCGAACTGGCCGACCGACACTTCGGTATCGGTTTCGACCAGTTGCTGGTCGTCGAGCCCCCGCTGGACCCGGACATGGACTTTCGCTACCGGATCTTCAACGCCGACGGCAGCGAAGTGGAGAACTGTGGCAACGGGGCGCGCTGCTTTGCCCGCTTCGTGCGCGATCAGCGCCTGACCCACAAGCATGAGATCCACGTCGAGACCCGCGGCGGCCCGCTGACCCTCAAGGTCGAGGACGACGGCCGGGTCAGCGTCGACATGGGCGTGCCACGCTTTGCGCCGCAAAGCCTGCCCTTCGAGGCCGATGAGGACCGCCTGCGCCATCGCCTGGAGGTCGACGGCGAGACGCTCGAGATCGGCGTGGCGTCTCTGGGCAACCCCCATGCGGTACTCACGGTCGAGGACGTCAAGACCGCACCAGTGGCTCGCTTGGGCCCCGCTATCGAAGCGCATCCGCGCTTCCCGCGCCGGGTCAACGTCGGCTTCATGCAGGTGATGTCGCCTAACGAGATCCGCCTTCGCGTCTTCGAGCGCGGCAGCGGTGAGACCCTGGCCTGCGGCACCGGCGCCTGCGCGGCGGTGGCCTGCGGCATCCGTCAGGGCCTGCTCGAAAGTCCGGTCACCGTGCACCTGACCGGCGGCGACCTGACCATCGCCTGGCCGAACCAGGATGCGCCTTTGCTGATGACCGGACCGGTTGTGCGTGTCTTCGATGGTCGGGTCGCGCTAAGCTGATCCCGCGCCGCCATTCCGATGGGCTGGCAAGACGAGCAAGGCGAAACGAGACGACAGAAGGAGTGCCCCATGGCCGGTGCCAAGATCCCCGAACCGCGCCAGACCCTGGACCCGGAGATGGTCGCTCACTGGCTGGCGCGCCACCCTGACTTCTTCGAAGGGCGAGAGGGCCTGTTGCAGCAGCTAAAGGTCCCGCATCCAGAGACCCGCGGCGCCACCTCGCTGCTCGAGCGCCTGGTCCACGACCTACGCGGCCGCGCCGAAACCGCCGAATGGCGTCTCGAGACGCTGCTCGAATCGGCGCGCCATAACGAGGCTCAGTACCGGCGCATCCGGGAGCTGGTGCTGGCACTGCTCGAGACCGAGAGCAACGACGACCTGGGCCAGGCCCTGGCGCGGGAGCTCAGCGAGCGCTTTCAAACGCCGAGCGTGGCGCTCTGGTGCCCGTCAAGCCTCAGCGATGGTGAGACCACCCCGCCCCAGGCCCCGCGCCAGGTGCTCGACGCCGCTGCCGAGACGCGCTTATCCGCCCTGCTCGACGGTAGAGCCAGCCGCTGCGCGCGGCTGTCGGTCACCGACTGGAAACGCCTGCTGCCCCACACCAAGGTGCCCGAGAAGGCAGGCTCCTGCGCCCTGACCCGCCTGACCCTTGGCGAGCCGCTGGGCTACCTGGTACTGGCGAGCCCCGACCCGGACCACTTCCGCGCCAGCCTCGACACCCTGTTCACCGAATACCTGGGCGAGGTGGTATCGCGACTGCTGGTCCGCCATGCCCCGCCACCCCATGATGCGCCCCGCCATGCCTGAGCCCACCCTCGAGGCGCCGCTGTCGGCCTTCCTCGAGACCTTGGCACGCCACGCCAGCCCGGCCACCGTCGACGCCTATCGGCGCGACTTGGCCCGCTTTCGCGCCTACGCCGAGCAGGCATCGCTTACCTCCTGGTCGCAGCTGGACGCCGCCCTGGTGCGGCGCTTCCTGGGCCAGGAACGCAGTCGCGGGCTGGCACCGCGGAGCCTGGCCCGGCGCCGCGCAGCCCTGTCACGGTTCGCCGACACCCTGGTGCACGAGGGCGTACTTGCCCATAACCCGGTCTCGCTAACGCCCTCGCCGCGTCAGCCCCAGCACTTGCCGCGCCCCGTCGACGTCGACCAGCTGGCGCGCTTCCTGAACACCCCTCATGACGATAGCCCGCTGGCACGCCGCGACCAGGCCATGCTGGAGCTCTTCTACTCCAGCGGCCTGCGCCTGGCCGAACTGGCAGCGCTCAATCTGGGCGATATTGAGTCGACGCGAGTGCGAGTAATCGGCAAGGGCGGCAAGCCTCGCCAAGTGCCGGTCGGCCGCCGCGCCACTACGGCGCTGGACACCTGGGTCCAGGCCCGCGGCCAGTGGGCAAAGGTCGATGAGCCGGCGCTGTTTGTCGGTCAGCGCGGCGCCCGGCTCGGCCACCGCGCCGTTCAGCTTCGCCTGGCGTCCCTTGCCCGGGAGCGCGGCCTTGCCGAGCATCTGCACCCACACCGATTGCGACACTCCTTCGCCAGCCACCTGCTGGAATCGAGTCAGGACCTGCGCGCTGTCCAGGAGCTGCTTGGTCATGCCCACCTGTCGACGACCCAGGTATACACCCGGCTCGACTGGCAGCACCTGGCCGCCAGCTACGATGCCGCCCACCCAAGGGCGCGACGCCGCCCGCCGTCCGACGAGGGGACACCATGACACCGGCCCGACCGCTGACGGCCCTGACCTTCGACCTCGACGACACCCTCTGGGATAACGGCCAGGTCATGGCCCACACTGAAACTGGCCACTACGCCTGGCTCGACGAGGCCCTGACCACTTGGCACGCTCCTCGCCTCGACACCCTGGGCCGTTTCGGCGAGCGTTTCCCGCTCACCGCCTACCAGCAACGCCGCGGCGAACTGGCGGCACGTCACCCGCTGCGACGTGGCGACTTCACCTGGATTCGCGAACAGAGTCTCTATGAACTGCTGACCGAGTATGGGCTGTCCAACGAGGAATCACGGCGCTGGGCCACCGCCGCCATGGACGAGTTCATGACCCTGCGCCACCGCCTGACGCCCTACCCCGAAGTCGAATCGCTGCTCACTAACCTCGGCGCGGACTTTCGCCTGGCCGCCGTCACCAACGGCAACGTCGATCTGACCAGGTTGCCGCTGGCACATCACTTTCCGGTGCGCATTGCCGCTGGCGAGATGCATGCGCCCAAACCCGACGCTCGCCCCTTCCTGGCGGCCCTGTCACGCTTGAGGGCGACACCCTCGCAGGCCATGCATGTGGGAGATTCCTGGGCCGAAGACGTGCTGCCAGCCCAGCGCCTGGGGATGCGCGTGGCGTGGATCGACAAGCGTGACGAGGGGCTACCGTCGTATCTGCCGGGTGTGCACCGGCTAGGCCATGTCCGGGAGCTGCCCGCGCTGCTGGAAAGCCTCGTGGAAGGTGGCCGCTGACGCAGCCGGCGTCGTACCGGCGGCTTCTTTGATGGGTCGAGAGATAGCAACGCAAGCGACTAGCTGAGTGACGTGGCGAGGAAGGTGGGGAAGAAGCGACGCAAGGCCAGGCAAACGTCGTGGGCGTGGAGTAGGACGAGCAGCCGGAAACTCTTGTACAAAACGCGGCACAGACCCATACTCCTGTACAGGATATGTACAGGAGTCACCGCCCATGCACCCTCGTGACTGCGCCACCCCGGCCAAGGCAGGCTTTTTTCCCGGACGCTGCCAAGCCCTGTCTCCCGCCCTGGCGCTGGCTATGCTGCTTGGCTGGGGGCTCAGCGCTGCATCGTTCGAGGTGATGTTAGCTGACAACCAGGCCTCGGTGCCGATGCAAGCCGTACAAGCCACCCCAACCCTAAAAATCGAGCCCGCTATCGCGGTGAATGGCACTGCCAATACGGTGCCGTTGGCAAGGGCCTGGGCGGGAACAGCCGAGGCGCCTCGTCGCACCTGGCCACAGCGCTCCGAGCGCGACGTGGCCGGCCTGGAAGGTTCCGGCTGCACGGCGGAGTGTCTCGACACCCTTCGCCAGCGTCTTCTCGACCACCACCGCCAGGCAGCGCCGGTCTGGGTCTTCTAAGCGTCTGAGCCTGCCTGATCACCGCCTCGGAAAGGCCGAGCCCTGCCCTCTCAGCTTGTCTCGTCGCCCAGCAGCCAGTCATCGAGCTGACGATGCACGTCATCGACGCCCTGACGCTTGAGCGCAGAAAACAGCTGGACCGATACCAGATCCTCCCACTCCCGCAACCGACCGCGCACATTATGCAGGGCGTTCTTGGCCGCTCCTGGCTTCAGCTTGTCGGCCTTGGTCAGCAGGATACGAACCGCCATATCCTTGTCGTCGGCCCAGCCAAGCATCATCTCGTCGAACTCGGTCAGCGGATGGCGCACGTCCATCAGCAATACCAGGCCACGCAGCGATTCACGTTCCTGCAGATACTCCGCCAGGTGCCGCTGCCACTCGAGCTTGACCTGCTCCGGCACCTTGGCATAACCATAGCCAGGAAGGTCCACCAGGCGGCACTCGTCACCGTTGGCGAGGCCGAAAAAATTGATCAGTTGGGTACGGCCCGGCGTCTTGGAGGTCCGCGCTAGGGCTTTCTGCTGCGTCAGTGCATTGATGGCGCTGGATTTTCCGGCATTGGAGCGACCGGCAAAGGCCACCTCCACGCCTAGGTCCGGCGGGCACTTGGCAAGCGTCGGAGCGCTGGTGAGGAAACGGGCAGTCTGATAATTGAGACGCGGCATGGTCGGTGGGAATCCTGAGGCTTGACGGCGACGAACGGGCAATTCAAGTTGCTAGATGAACTGGCTATACTGCAGTTTCTAATATCTGCGTCATAAAGATGGCTAGTGTACCACCGCGCTCTCACCGACCGCGAACCGCGACCTGACAGTTAGGCGCGCTCATGATGAGGCGTTCCTACCGGGGGTGTACCGGTCAATTTCGGACAGGCAACACGTTTAGGCAGAGTGGACTTGCGATGAGAAAGTTACTGGCACTGGCAAGCTTGGCCATCACCCTGAGCGTCAGCGGCTTGGCCCAGGCCGAACTCAAGGGCGATCCAGCCGCGGGTCGCGAAATGGCGCAAAGCTGCGCCGCCTGTCACGGCGCCGAAGGGATCAGTGCCGTGGGCATGTTCCCTAACCTCGCGGGGCAGCAGGCGTCCTACCTGGCCAAGCAGATCATGGACATCCGCGACGGCAATCGCGTGGTGGCGCAGATGGCCGGCCAGGTCGACAACTTCTCCGACCAGGATGCCGCCGACGTGGCCGCCTACTTTGCCAGCAAACCCTCGAACCTCGGCCAGATCGATGCCGAGGAAGAGGTCATCGCCCGCGGCCAGCAACTCTACCGTGCCGGCGACATGGCCAAGGGCATCCCGGCCTGTACCGCCTGCCACAGCCCCACCGGGCAAGGCATCGGCACCGCGGCCTACCCGGCGCTGTCCGGCCAGAAGACCGACTATACCGTCTCCACGCTTAAGGCCTTCGCGGCCGGCGAACGGGCCAACGACCCCAACGCCATCATGCGCACCATTGCCGGCAAGATGAGCGATGATGACATGCAGGCAGTCTCCCAGTACCTGCTGGGCCTCCATTGAGGCCCGCTTTAAGACAAGCGCTCAGGTAGCCTTCCGGCGCCTTGACACTTAATGAACGAGTCCGTGGTGAGAGGCCGGGTGAGGGCCTGATATCGGCGCAGACCTGATGAGGGCAGCCTTTGCGTTGATGCCTACCACGTCGTTGGCCTGGTGCCAGCAAGCACCGCTGATGGAACCCTGCCGCCCGGCTGGGCTCAAAGCCTGTGGCCGGGGCTCACCCCACCGGCATTTCCTGTTACCTTTGCGCATATCCTCACGGTTCCGCGATCCGTACAAGCCTTTTCAAGGAGAGTCTGTCACATGTTCAAGACACTAAGCGTTGCCCTCATCGGCCTCGGCATGTCCACCCTGGCCATGGCGGCCCCGCCGGTTGCCGGTCAGCACTACGAGGTGCTGGATGAACCCGTACCGACCCGCGTCGAGGACGGCCAGATCGCGGTCACCGAAGCGTTCTGGTACGGCTGCCCGCACTGCTACAAGCTAGAGGAGCCGCTTAACGCCTGGGTGTCAGAGCTGCCCGATGACGTCACCTTCCAACGCATGCCGGCCACCATGGGGGGTGCCTGGAACCGCCACGCCATGGCCTTCTATGCTGCCAAGCAGTTGGGCATCCAGGAAGAGATTCACGAGGATTTCTTCGATGCGATCCACCAGCAAGGCAAGCAACTGACCGACCCCGAAGAAATCGCCGCTTTCTTCAGCGACTATGGTGTCAGCGAGCAAGACGCGCTGGATGCGCTGAACTCCTTCGGCGTCAAAAGCCAGGTCAACCAGGCCCATGCCCGCATGCGCGCCATGCAGTTAATGGGCGTGCCGGCCCTGATCGTCGACGGCCACTACGTGATCACTCCGTCAAGCGCAGGAAGCCTCGAGAACATGCCGCAGATTGCCGGAGAACTGATCAAACAAGTCCGCGAGGAACGCAGCGACGCCTCATGAGCGAAACAAACGCTTCCAATCGTGGGGTCGGTTCGCCATGAGCCACGCCGTGCCCCGCCCCGAAGGCCAGCGGCTGCATCGCGACGGCCATCGCCTGCGTCTGCTGACCTTCAACCTGCAGGTCGGTATTCAGACCTCTGCATATCACCATTACCTGACCCGCAGTTGGCAACACCTGCTGCCGCATCCTCGTCGTCTCGACCGTCTCGCGATGATGAGCGATGTGCTAAGGGACTTTGACCTCGTCGGCCTGCAGGAGGTCGACGGAGGTAGCTTCCGGTCCGGCCATGTCAACCAGGTCGAGTACCTGGCCCGCAAGGCCGGCTTTCCCCACCACTATCAGCAGCTTAATCGCAATCTGGGCCGGGTCGCCCAGCACAGCAATGGCCTGCTGTCGCGGCTCACGCCCACGCACCTCGTGGAGCATCGCCTGCCCGGCACTCTACCCGGGCGCGGCGCCATCCATGCCCGGTTCGGCCACGGCCCCGACGCCCTGCACCTGTTCGTTGCCCATCTGGCGCTGGGCTATCGCACCCGCTCTCGACAGCTGGATTACCTGAGCGAGATCATCAGTCCACTTAATCATGTAGTGGTGATGGGCGATCTGAACTGCACCCCCGAACAGCTGCACTCCCACGACCGGTTCTGCGCCTCCTTGCCGCTCGACCCGGTGCTCCCCCCGTTGAGCTATCCGTCCTGGCAGCCGCGACGGGCACTGGATCACATCCTGCTCTCCAGGTCCCTCGCAGCCAGCGAAGTGCGCGTGCTCGATCAATTGTTTTCCGACCACCTGCCGATCGCCGTCGACATCACCTTGCCAGAGGTATGTCACGTCGCCCTGGGCAATAGGTAAGACCAATTACTTCGACCAATGGATAAGTGCTTGGCATAACAGCACTTGGGCAAATCACGTACACTCATCGACCATGGTGGTAGTGACCACCCGCCCGGCTTGCCATCGCTGGCGAGCCAGCGGCGTAGACTTTCGTTAGATACCCAAAGCGAGACGCCCATGCCCTCCTCTTCCACTCTGCCGGGCATCTTTGCCAGGCTTGACCAGGCCTCCGAATGGCTGGGCAAAAGCCTGGCCTGGTTGATCCTGATCATGATGCTGATCCAGTTCCTGATCGTGGTACTGCGCTACGCCTTCAACTTCAATAGCATCCCGATGCAGGAATCGGTGATGTACATGCACGCCAGCGTCTTCATGCTGGCCGCCGGCTACACCCTCAAGCACGACGGCCATGTGCGGGTGGATATCTTCTATCGCGGCATGACAGCACGCAAGAAGGCGCTGGTCGACCTTCTCGGCACCCTTTTCCTGCTGCTGCCGGTGATGGTCTTCGTGATCCTGACCAGCCTTGGCTATGTCGGTAAATCCTGGGCGATCCTTGAAGGCTCGCCGGAATCCGGCGGTATCCCCGGCGTCTTCCTGCTCAAGACGCTGATCCCTGCATTCGCTGGCCTGATGATTCTGCAGGGGCTCGTCGAGATAGCACGCAACGCCATGATCTTCACCGGGCGCCTGGCGCCGACCCACGATGACGACGCCGAGGAACTGCTGTAATGCTGGAATTCATGCCCCTGATCCTGTTCGCCGTCATCTGCGTGGTGCTGATGTTCGGTTTCCCGGTCGCCCTGTCGCTGGCCGGCACCGCGCTTGCCTTTGCCGGCCTCGGCATGGGCCTCGAAGCGCTCGGCATCAATGCGCACTTCGACCCCGGCTTCCTGTCGGCCTTTCCTAACCGACTCTATGGGATCATGACCAACCAGACGCTGCTGGCGGTGCCATTGTTCGTGCTGATGGGCGTATTGCTCGAGAAGTCGAAGGTTGCCGAGACCCTGCTCGATGCCATGGCGCTGCTGTTCGGCTCGCTGCGCGGCGGCCTGGGCATCTCGGTGACCCTGGTTGGCATGATGCTGGCGGCCTCGACCGGCATTGTCGGTGCCACCGTGGTAACCATGGGTCTGCTGTCTCTGCCGACCATGCTCAAGCGCGGCTATAGCATGCCGCTGGCTACCGGCACCATCTGCGCTACCGGCACCCTGGGCCAGATCATTCCCCCCTCGATCGCTCTGGTACTGCTGGGTGACGTCCTGTCTTCCGCCTATCAGCAGGCCCAGCTGTCGATGGGCATCTTCAGCCCCAAGACCGTCTCGGTCGGCGATCTGTTCATGGGCGCTCTGGTGCCCGGCCTGATCCTGGTGGCGCTCTACATCGCCTATGTCGCCTTCATCGCCTGGCTCAAGCCTGAAGCAGCGCCGCCCGCCGACCGCGAAGAGCTGATGGAAGAGCTCGGTCATCAGGGCAGCTTGTTCACCCTGCTGCTCAAGGGCCTGGTGCCGCCGATCGTACTGATCATCGCAGTGCTGGGCTCGATCCTCGGTGGCTTCGCCACGCCCACCGAGGCGTCGGCGGTGGGTGCCTTCGGTGCCTTGGTGCTGGCCCTGGCCTATCGCCAGCTGGACTTCAACACCCTCAAGGAAGCGCTGCGCTCCACTGCCCACGTCACCACCATGGTGTTCCTGATCCTGATCGGGGCGGCGCTATTCTCACTGGTGTTCCGCGCCTTTGGCGGCGAGGAGCTGATCCACGAGGTCTTCAACAACATGCCTGGCGGCGTGGTGGGAGCGACCCTGGTGGTGATGGTGGTGATCTTCCTGCTCGGCTTCATCCTCGACTTCATCGAGATCACCTTCGTGGTGGTGCCGATCGTTGGGCCGATTCTGCTGGCCATGGGACTCGACCCGGTCTGGCTGGGCATCATGATCGCCATCAATCTGCAGACCTCGTTCCTGACACCGCCCTTCGGCTTCGCGCTGTTCTACCTGCGTGGCGTAGCGCCGGAGTCGGTACCGACCTCAGCCATCTACCGGGGGGTCATCCCGTTCATCGGCCTGCAGCTAGGCATGCTGATCGCCCTGGCCTTCTTCCCCGAACTTGCTACCTGGCTGCCAGCGCAATTTTGACCGATGCTGACGACATAAAAAGAGCATGAAGTTTTCCCGGCACCCGCGCGGTGTCGGCCCCGGGCCACTGGCCCAACTCGCATGCCGGCCCGCTAGGCGGGCCTCTCGCACCACAAACCGCACAACAACCTGTACAACAATGCGCAAAATAACGAGAGGAAGTCGCATGAAACTTAAATCACTCGTCGCCGCCGTGGCCATCAGCAGCGCTGCCTCCGGCCTGTTCCTGGTTTCCAGCGTGGATAACACCGCTCAGGCTCAGGAAACCTTCGAATGGAAGATGGTCACCTCCTGGCCGAAGAACTTCCCGGGTGTCGGCCAAGGGCCGGAGCGCCTGGCCAAGCTGGTCGATGAAATGTCCGACGGCCGCTTGACCATCGACGTTTATGGCGCCGGCCAGCTGGTGCCCGGCTTCGAAGTCTTCGACGCCGTCGCCGAAGGCACCGCCGAGCTCGGCCACTCCGCTTCCTACTACTGGAAGGGCAAGGCCCCGGCAGCCCAGTTCTTCGCGGCGGTACCCTTCGGCATGAATGCCCAGGAAATGAACGCTTGGCTGCACTACGGCGGCGGCATGGAACTCTGGAACGAGCTCTACGAGCCGTTCGGGGTCGACGTCATGGTGGCCGGCGCGTCCGGCGTGCAAATGGGGGGCTGGTTCAACGAGGAGATCAACTCCACCGCCGACCTGGACGGCCTCAAGATGCGCATGCCGGGCCTCGGCGGCGAAGTCATGAGCCGCATGGGCGTGGCCATCGTCAACATGCCCGGCGGCGAGATCTTCACGTCGCTGCAGTCCGGCGCCATCGACGCCACCGAGTGGATCGGTCCATACAACGACCTGGCCTTTGGCCTCTATCAGGCGGCCGATTATTACTACTATCCGGGCTGGCACGAGCCGACTGTGATGTTCGAGGCGATCGTCAATGACGAGGCCATGTCGTCGCTTCCGGCCGACCTGCAGGCGATCCTCAAGACCGCGATCCGCGACGTCAACGCCGATATGCTCGACGAGTACACCGCACGCAACAACGACGCGCTCGAAACGCTGATCAACGAGCATGACGTCGAGCTGCGTCGCCTGCCGGACGACGTGCTGGCCCGGGCCAAGGAACTGTCCGCCGAAGTCGTCGCAGAACTTGGCGAGTCCAGCGAGATGGCCAAGAAGATCTACGACTCCTACACCAGCTTCCAGGAGAAGGTCGTGAACTACCACGCCATCTCCGAGCAGGCCTACTACAACGCCCGCAACCCCGAGGGCGACACCACCGAGTAAGGCGCACGCCACTCAGACAAGGGCCATCTTCGGGTGGCCCTTTTTTGTCCTCTGCTTATGAGCCTTGGCTTTACTCCCGGCATCGGCATTCAACCGGCGCAAAGCGGCACCAGGAAGCGCCCAGCGAGCCACAGCACCAGCGCATAGCGTGCCCCCTTGGCGATCAGTATCCACAGCGTGGCTCGCCACCAGGGCAGTCGGAAAAGACCGGCCAGCACCGTCAGCGGATCGCCGATCACCGGCGCCCAGGCCAAAAGCAAGCTTGCCTCCCCAAAGCGCCGGTAGCCCCTTTCGGCTCGCGCCAATGCCGGTGGAGAAACGGGAAACCAGCGCCGATGTTGATAATGGCGGGCATAGCGCCCCAAGGCGACGTTGATCAAGCTGCCAAGGGTATTGCCGGCGGTGGCCAGACTCCACAGGGCCAGCGCTGGCTCGCCCTGGCACCACAGCCGCGCCAGCCACAGCTCGGAGCCTCCAGGCAGCAGGGTGGCACTGGCAAGCGCCACCAGAAACAGGCTTAGCATGGCCGGAACCGCCGCGACTGGCGTATGCTGAGCGGCGTTTTCCGGCTACGAGACGATGCCACGATGTCCCTCTCTCCTCGCATTCCCCATACCCTGACCATCGCCGGCTCCGATCCCTCGGGTGGCGCCGGCCTGCAGGGCGATATCAAGACGCTCTCGGCGCTCGGCACCTACGCCACCAATGTCATCACCGCGGTGATCGCCCAGAATACCCGCGGCGTGGCGATGGTTCACCCGGTGCCTGCCGATGTCATCCGTCAGCAGCTCGACAACCTGCTCGATGACGTCCGCATCGATGCGGTCAAGATCGGCATGGTGGCCAGTCGCGAGGTGGCCGAAACGATACACGATGCCCTGCTCAAGCGACGCCCCCGCTGGATCGTGCTCGACCCGGTCATGGTGGCCAAGAGCGGCGATATCCTGGTCGATGCCGAGGGCATCCGGGCGGTGCGCGAGGTGCTGGTGCCACTGGCCGACGTGATCACCCCCAACTTGCCCGAGGCTGCAGTTCTGCTGGGTGGCGAGGTGCCCACGACTCCCGACGCCATGGAGACGATGCTGCCCGGCCTGCAGGCGCTCAAGGCACCCTATGTGCTGCTCAAGGGGGGCCATCTCGCCGGTGCCGCCTGCCCGGACCTGCTGGCCACGCCCACCGATAGCGCCTGGCTGCCAGCTCCGCGGGTGGCCACCGACAACCTGCACGGCACCGGCTGTGCGTTGTCCTCGGCGATTGCGGCCAAGCTATCGCGCCTGCCGGTCGATGCCTCCCAGGCTGACATCGTGGAAGCCATCGACGACGCCAAGCGCTGGCTGCATGCCGCACTGGAAGCCAGTCACCGCCTGCAGGTCGGCAAGGGCCGCGGACCGGTACATCACTTCCATGCCTGGTGGTAAGGCCAGGACGAGGCGACGAATACTGATTGAGGCTGCTGCGAGAGGGTGATGCGAAAGCCTCCGAAAGCCTCCTGTGTAAGGGGCTGGCATAAGAGACTAGCGTAAATGGCCGGTGTGAGGCTTGACCTGGCCTGACAGGATGCCGCCGTCATGATCCACCTTGCAGGCATCGGCAACTGCCACCATGCTGTAAGCTGCCTGCTCCGCGCCGGCTGATGCGCGAGACGAGAGGGAGGGAAACCATGACCCGCACCCTGCTGTTCGCCTGTGACCTGTCCGCCGAGAACCGTGCCGCCTTCGGCCGGGCCATCCGCCTGGCGCTGGAGACCGGTGCCAGACTCGATGTCCTTCACGTCCTCGATCCCTACCTGCCACATACGGCCCTGCATGACCTTGAGCAGGCAGTGATCGCCGACATGGAGCGCATGCTCACCGACATCCGCGAGGATTATGCGCTCCCAGCGCCGGAATGTCTGATCCAGACGGTGACCGGCGCGCCCTATGCCGAGATCATTCGCGAAGCGCACGAGCGCGAGGTCGAGATGATCGTGATGGGCGCCCATCGCAAGCGGGGCCAGCCTGACCTGGTCGCCGGCACCACTCTGGCGCGCGTACTGCGAGGAGCGCCTTGCCCGGTGGTCTCAATCAGCCATCCACCGACCCAGACCTGGCGCGATATCCTGGTGCCGGTGGACTTTTCGCTGACCTGTCGCAACGCGCTGCGCGAGACCCTCAGGCGCTTTCCCGCCGCGCACCTGACCCTGCTGCATGCCTGGGAGTTGCCCGGCGAGCGAGAGCTTGGCTCGACGCCGAACTATGCCCAGTGGCGCGATACCCGCGTGCGCCAGTTGCGCCGCCAGCTGCAGGCCGAGGTCGAGACCCTGATGGCCACCCTCGACGACGTGCCGGAATTGGAGCTGGAACTCGAACAGGGCAACCCCGAAACGGTGCTGATGAACCGCCTGCGCCGCCGCGCCCCTGATCTGTTGGCGCTGGGCAGCCGCGGCGACTGGCAAGCCCGGGGCCATCTCAGCGAGCGACTGCTGGCAGAAACCCACTGCGATGTCATGGTCTGTCGCGCCTGGTAACGCTTGGCGAACCTTTCTCCGGCCAACGTGTCCTTAATGAGGCCCGATGAGTTTTCCTCTTTGTATCCCTACGCTGCCGGAGAAAGATGCATGCACCTGCCCCTGACGCGACTCATTCCGCTGATCGCCTGGCTCCTGACCGTGTTTATCGCCCCGAGCGCTCTCGCTCAGGATCAGGTCGAAGTAGAAGGGGCAACCTTTCCTACCCGGATCGAGCAGCAGGGGCAGTCCTACCGGCTGATCGGCAGCGGCATGTTTCGCTACCTGATGTGGGATGCCTACGCCGGCGCCTACTACCAGGCCAGCGACGAGCCCGAACCGGCACCTCAGTCAGACGTGCCGAGGCGCCTGGAGCTCGAGTACTTCCACGCCATCACGGCCGAGGACTTCGCCAAGGCCACCGAGGACACCCTGCGCGACAGCATGAGCGACGATGCCTACCAGCAGATTCGCCAGCGAGTCGAGGCCTTCAGTCGCCAGTATCGCGACGTCGACCCGGGAGACCGCTATATGCTGAGCTGGGACGGCAAGACCCTGAGTCTGGCGCTCAACGGCGAAAGAGTCTTCGCGGCTAACGATCTGACCCTGGCCAACGCCCTGTTCGGCATCTGGCTCGGCGACAAACCGCTGGGAGATGACTTCCGCGACGCCCTGCTGGGGCGCTGAGACGCCTCCATGCTAGGCTGGCCCCTTTCATTCAGCCAGGGGAAGCCGCCATGAGAGCCTTGATTCAGCGCGTCAGCCACGCCCGTGTCAGCGTGGCGGGACGAGAGACCGGTAGCATCGGCCAGGGCCTTGCGGTGCTGGTCGGCGTCGAGCGCGACGACGACGAAGCGCGGGCCGACAAGCTGCTGCACAAGCTGCTGCACTACCGGGTCTTCGGTGACGCCGATGACAAGATGAACCTCAACCTTCAGCAGGTCGAGGGCGGCCTGCTGCTGGTGTCCCAGTTCACCCTGGCCGCCGATACCCGCAAGGGCCTGCGGCCCAGCTTCTCCAGCGCCGCACCTCCCGCCGAGGGCAAGCGCCTTTATCAGTACCTGGTCGATGCGGCCCGTGCCCGCTGGTCGAATGTCGCCTGCGGAGAGTTCGGCGCCGACATGCAGGTCGAGTTCACCAACGACGGCCCGGTGACCTTCCTGCTGGAAAGCTGAGGCCAACGACAGCAGGCGGCTCCTCGCCTATTCAGTCCTCGGCCAGCAGCGCCTGCTCTTCGGCTTCCATGACCTCTGCGGCTTCCATCCAGCGCTCTTCCAGGCGCTCCTGACGGCTGGTCAGCTCGGCCTGGCGAGCCAGCTTCTTGGCCAGCTCATCCTTGCGCGCCGGATCGGTATAGAGCTCGGCATCGGCGAGCTCTGCCTCCAGTGCAGTGAGCGCCTCGACGACCTGGTTGAGCTCCTTTTCGGCCTTGTCGCACTCGCGCTTGAGCGGGCGCAGCTTCTCACGCAGTTCCGCCGCGGCGCGACGCTGGGCCTTGCGGTCATCCTTCTGCACGCCGCTCGAGGCCGCCCTGGCGGCGCTATCCTCGGCCTTGTCGGCCCGGGCCTCTCGGCGCGACGCTTCGAGACGCTGCTTGAGCCAGGCGCGATAGTCCTCGAGATCGCCATCGAAGGGCGTCACGCGATGATCGGCGACGCGCCAGAACTCATCCACGGTGGCCCGCAGCAGGTGACGATCGTGAGACACGATGATCACCGTGCCCTCGAAGCCTGCCAAGGCCTCGGTCAGCGCTTCGCGCATCTCGAGATCCAGGTGGTTGGTGGGCTCATCGAGCAACAGCAGGTTAGGCTTCTGCCAGGCCACCAGCGACAGCGCCAGGCGCGCTTTCTCCCCCCCGGAGAAGCTGCCGACCTGGGCGAAGATATCATCGCCGCGAAAACCGAAACCGCCGAGAAAGTTGCGAATCGCTTGGTCGCTGGCGGTCGGCGAAAGCCGCTGCACGTGCAGGAAGGGCGTGGCCCCCAGATCAAGCCCTTCGAGCTGATGCTGGGCGAAGTAGCCAATGGCCAGGTGCTCGCCGGCGACCCGCTTGCCCGCCAGGGGCGCAAGCTCGCCGGTCAGCGACTTGATCAGGGTCGACTTGCCGGCGCCGTTGGGGCCCAGCAAGCCGATGCGCTGCCCGGGCAGCAGGGTCAGCTTGACGTCATCGAGCTGGACCCGCTCACCCTCCTCGCTCGCATAGCCGAGCCTGGCCTCATCGAGCACCAGCAGCGGATGCGAGGTCTTGTCGGCCGAGGGCAGCGTGAAGTGAAAGGGCGAATCCACATGCGCCTGGGCGACGGTGCCCATGCGCTCGAGCATCTTCAGGCGGCTCTGCGCCTGACGAGCCTTGGTGGCCTGGGCACGAAAACGCGCCACGAAGCGCTCGATCTCCGCGCGCCGGGCCTGCAGCTTGGCGGCCTCGGCCTGCTGCTGGGCGAGCTTTTCGGCGCGGGTGCGCTCGAAGGTCGAGTAGTTGCCGCGATACAGGGTCAGTCGCTGCTGGTAGAAGTGCACGATGTGATCGCAGACCGCATCCAGGAAGTCCCGGTCGTGAGAAATCAGCAGCAGCGTGCCGGGGTAGCGGCTGAGCCACTGTTCGAGCCACAACAGGGCATCGAGGTCCAGGTGGTTGGTCGGCTCATCGAGCAGCAGCAGGTCAGAGGGCATGAACAGGGTGCGCGCCAGATTCACGCGCATCCGCCAGCCACCCGAAAAGTCCGACAGCGGACGCTCGAGATCGCCCTGATCGAACCCCAGGCCGACCAGTAGCTGCGAGGCCCGCGCCCGAGCGCTGTAGCCATCCAGCGCCTCGATGGCGCCATGCAGTTCAGCCTCGCGGTGGCTATCGCCATTTGCCTGAGCGGCGGCCAGGGCCTGCTCGGTGGCACGCAGTTCCTGATCGCCATCCAACACGTAATCGACGATGGCCCCGTCCAGTGCCTCGATTTCCTGATCCATGTGGGCGATGCGCTGACCGCCGGACATCTCGAGCTGCCCCTTGTCGGGGGCCAACTCGCCGAGCAGCAGCTTGAACAGGCTCGACTTGCCGGCGCCGTTGGCGCCCACGATGCCGGCCTTGTGGCCGTCGTGCAGGGTCAGGTCGGCATCCTCGACCAGCGTCTGGGTCCCGCGTTGCAGACTGAGTTGACGCAGTGCAATCATGCCTGACTCCGGAGTATCAAAAAGTTCGCGCCCCACCCTCCGGTCAACCCCCTCAGGCGGCGACGACACGATGAACATGGATTCTACCGAATTGCGCCGACACTTGCGGGGCCCAATTGGCGATGATCAGACACCGCCAGCCTGGCGGCGCTCGCTATGGGACTTCGCGCTGACCTTCTACGCCCGCCCCGGTATCGAGGCCGCCTGTCTGCGCCTTCAGGACGGCGCGGGCCTGGACGTCAACGCCCTGCTGTGGGCCTGCTGGCTCGACACTCATGGCCTAACGCCCGAGGAAGCGCTCGCCGACGCCGCCCATCCGCTCTGGGCCGAGGTGAGCGCCTGGCAAGAGCAGATCACTGCTCCCTTGAGGCGCCAGCGCCGGGCGCTCAAGGAGCAAGCACTCGCCAACCCGGCCATCGCCGAGCTGCGGGAAACGATCAAGCATGCCGAACTGCTCGCCGAGCGCGAGGCGCTGACACGACTGCAAGCACTGGCCAGCACAGGGCAAGGCATTCGTCCCCTGGGCAATGAGGATCCTCATCTGGCCAGACGCCTGAGTATCTGGCTGGCAACGCCGACATTTTCTGATCTCCGTGCCCTGCATATCCTGCAGGCGCGTCTTGACCCCCCAAGTCCGTCGGACTAGTGTTTGAGTAGAAAGACCTTATTAAATTCGCCGTTTTACGGGTAAAAGTTTGCGGTCGAGTCTCGCGGCCAATCCAATGCCCAATGTGGCTAAGGGGATGACAATAATGAAGGTGCAAAAACTGCTGACCACTGCCAGTGTGGGTGCTCTGATGATGGGGCTGTCCACGGCGTCCTTCGCCGACAACTGGCGCTATGCGCATGAGGAATATGAGGGCGACGTTCAGGACGTTTTCGCCGTAGCCTTCAAGGATTACATCGAGGCCAACTCCGATAACACCCTGCAAATCTATCGCTTCGGTGAACTCGGCGAATCCGACGACATCATGGAGCAGACGCAGAACGGCATCCTGCAATTCGTCAATCAGTCGCCCGGTTTCACCGGCTCACTGATCCCCGAAGCACAGATCTTCTTCATCCCATATCTGATGCCGACCGACATGCAGGACGTGCTCGAGTTCTTCGACGAGAGCAAGGCCATCAACGAGATGTTCCCCAAGCTCTATGCCGAGCAGGGTCTCGAGCTTCTACAAATGTACCCGGAAGGCGAGATGGTGGTCACCGCCAACGAGCCGATTCACACGCCGGCGGACTTCGACAACAAGAAGATCCGCGTGATGACCAACCCGCTGCTGTCGGAAACCTACAACGCCTTCGGCGCCACGCCGACCCCGCTGCCCTGGGGCGAAGTCTATGGCGCGCTGCAAACCGGCATCATCGACGGCCAGGAAAACCCGATCTTCTGGATCGAGTCCGGCGGCCTGTATGAGGTTTCCCCGAACCTGACCTTCACCCGTCACGGCTGGTTCACGACCGCCATGATGGCCAACCAGGACTTCTACGAGGGCCTATCCGAGGAAGACAAGGCACTGGTGCAGGACGCTACCGATGCGGCCTACGCCAAGACCATGGAGCACATCCAGGGCCTCGCCGAGGAATCTCTCGAGAAGATTCAGGCAGCCTCCGATGACGTGACCGTGACCCGCCTCACCGAGGAAGAAATGCAGGCCTTCAAGGAGCGTGCTCCGCAAGTCGAGAAAGCCTTCATCGACATGACCGGCGACAGCGGTAAGAAACTGCTGGATCAGTTCAATGCCGACCTGAAAGCCGTGACCGGAGAGTAACGGCTCTCGCTACTACGCCAGGGGGCGGCCACGGCTGCCCCCTTTTTCGTTGCCGATTCCCCAACGTACACCCAGCGTTGAGATCGGGCCGCCATTGGTTGTCGGGTTTCTTGTAGCCTGACAGCGAGGGAGCCTAGATTCGGGGAACCCGTTCAAGGGAGTGTGTGCATGTCCGACGAGGAAGAAAGAGCCTATACCTCCGGGCTTCCCGGGGTACTGGGGCTGATCGATACCGCCATCAGCCGTTTGGAGGCCGTGATTCTGGCCATCGGCGTGCTGTTGATGGCAATCAACACCGTGGCCAACGTCGTTGGTCGCTTCGTGTTCGGTGAAAGTATTTTCTTCTCCGGCGAAATCAATCGAATCCTGATCATCATGATCACCTTCGCGGGCATCGGTTATGCCGCGCGCCATGGTCGGCATATCCGCATGTCGGCGATCTATGACGCCCTGCCCGTGGGTGGCCGCAAGGCGCTGATGATCGGTATCTCGTTCTTCACATCGCTGGTGATGTTTTTCCTGCTCTACTATTCGGTACTTTATATTGTGGATCTGTACAGCAAGGGGCGCATCCTGCCCGCCCTTGGCTTTCCGATCTTCATTATCTATATCTGGGTCCCGATCGGCTTTCTGATTACCGGCATCCAGTATCTCCTGACCGGCATCAAGAACTTCCGCACGCGAGACGTCTACCTCTCGACCTCGGTGGTGGACGGTTATAAAGATACGGAAACGGAAGTCTGACACAGGGCTAACTCGCAGGAGCGCGCGATGACGACAATAATGGTATCGACCATGATAGCCCTGCTATTGCTGGGCTTCCCGATGATGATTCCGCTGATTACCGCGGCCGTCATCGGTTTCTTCATGATGTTCAACGGTTTCGGGCAGATGGAAACCTTCATCCAGCAGATGCTGGCGGGAATCCGTCCGGCTTCGCTGATTGCCGTGCCGATGTTCATCCTGGCCGCCGACATCATGACCCGGGGACAGTCGGCGAACCGGCTGATCGCCATGGTCATGTCCTTCATCGGCCATATCAAAGGTGGACTGGCGGTTAGCACCGCTGCCTCTTGTACCCTGTTCGGCGCTGTCTCGGGCTCGACCCAGGCTACGGTAGTGGCGGTTGGTTCGCCGCTGCGTCCCAAGATGCTCAAGGCCGGGTACTCGGACTCCTTTACCCTGGCGCTGATCATCAATGCCAGTGACATTGCCTTCTTGATCCCACCGAGCATCGGCATGATCATTTACGGCGTCATCTCGGGCACCTCGATCGGTGAGCTGTTCATCGCCGGTATCGGCCCAGGGCTCTTGATTCTGCTGATGTTCTCGATGTATTGCGTGCTCTACGCGGTCATCAAGGGCGTGCCCACCGAGCCACGCGCCACCTGGCGCGAACGCATGACGGCCGTTCAGCAGGCGCTTTGGCCACTCGGCTTCCCGGTGATCATCGTCGGCGGCATCTATGGCGGTATTTTCAGCCCCACAGAAGCGGCGGCGGCCTGCGTGCTCTACGCCATCCTGCTGGAATTCGTGATCTTCCGCTCGCTGAAGATGTACGACATCTACACCATCGCCAAGTCTACCGGCCTGATCACCGCGGTGGTGTTCATTCTGGTCGGCGTCGGCAACGGCTTCTCATGGATCATCTCCTTTGCGCAGATTCCGCAGGCGATCCTTGAGTCGGTCGGCATCAACGAGGCCGGTCCAACCGGGGTGTTGATCGCCATCTGCGTAGCCTTTTTCGTGGCCTGCATGTTCGTCGACCCCATCGTGGTGATTCTGGTGCTGACGCCGATCTTCGCCCCGGCAATCGAAAGCACGGGCCTCGACCCGGTGCTGGTAGGCATCCTGATCACGCTGCAGGTGGCCATCGGCTCGGCGACGCCGCCCTTCGGCTGCGACATTTTCACGGCCATCGCCATCTTCAAACGGCCTTATCTGGATGTCATTAAGGGGACGCCCCCGTTCATCCTGATTCTGATCCTGGCGGCGGCTCTGCTGATCATGTTCCCGCAGATCGCCCTGTTCCTGCGCGATATTGCCTTCGCCGATTGACCCTGACGGAGGGAATGACGCCATGTTCAAGAAAATTCTAGTCCCCGTAGACGGCTCGAGGGGCGCCCTCGAGGCACTGTTCAGAGCGGTAGAGTTGGCCAAGCTTACCGACGCCGAGCTCTACGTCCTGAGCGTGTTCAAGCACCACAGTCTGATCGAGGCATCGCTGTCGATGGTGCGCCCGGCCAAATTGGACCTGCCTGACGATGCGCTCAAGGAATATGCCTCCGAGATCGCGGTGGATGCCAAGAATCGGGCGCTCAAGATGGGAGCTACCGAAGTGCGCGCCTTCGTCAAGGGCGGCCGCCCATCCAGTACCATCGTGCGCTTCGCCAAGAAGCGTCAGGTCGACCTGATCGTGATTGGCTCCCAAGGCGCCGGGGGCGAAAAGAGCGCCTCCTTCCTCGGCAGCGTTTCCCAGCGGGTGGCCAGTCAGGCCCACTGCCCGACCCTCGTGGTTTAAAGAGTGGTTTAGAGGGTGATTGAGAAAGCGGCATAGCGGACGGGATGCGCGGGTGGTCTGATCGGGTGATACGATCGCGACTGCATGACAATTCGACTGGATGCGGAACCCGATCAGGCTTGCTAGAGTCCGAGGGGTTGCGTATCCATCCCAAAAAGATTGCAAGGACCCTTCATGAAGACATTGGTTAAAGCCGCCACGATTGGCGCTCTGCTGACCGCAGCAGCGCCCTATGCGCTGGCTGCCCCCGAGACCGACGAAGCCAAGCTCGGCTATAGCCTGGGTGTGACCCTGGGTCAGAGCCTGGTCCAAGACGTTGAGGATCTCGACCTCGAGTCCTTCACTCAGGCCCTCGAAGATGTCTACGCTGGCGATGATCTCGCCATGAGCGAAGAGGCAATGGCAAAGTCTCTGCAGCAGTTCCAGCAGCAGGCCATGGCCAAGCGTCAGGAAACCGCCAAGGCCGAGGCTAACGCCAACCTCGAAGCCGGCCAGAAATTCCTCGCCGAAAACGCGGATAAAGAAGGGGTCACTACGACTGACTCCGGCCTGCAGTACAAGGTGCTGGAAGCCGGTGACGGCGCCACCCCGAGTGCCGGTGACACCGTCAAGGTGCACTACGAAGGCAAGTTGCTCGACGGCACCGTTTTCGACAGCTCTTATGAGCGCGGTGAACCGGTCAGCTTCCAGGTCGGTCAGGTCATCCCGGGATGGCAAGAAGCCCTGAAGATGATGAGCGTTGGCGATACCTGGATGGTCTACATCCCCGCTGATCTCGCCTATGGCAGCAGTGGCCAGGGCCCCATCGGTCCCAACGAAATGCTGACCTTCAAGGTCGAGCTGCTTGACCTCAATCCGGATGCGGACCAAGCCGACGACTCCTGATGTCAGGATGAAGACGGCATGCTTCACTGCCGTTCTGGCGCTGGGCCTGGCGGGCCCAGCGCTGGCGTCTGACGATACCCCGCCCGCGCTTCCTGATCTGATCCTCGACCCCAGCACCATCAGTGTGATGGGCGTCTCCTCCGGTGGCTACATGGCCACCCAACTTGCCGTCGCCTACCCCGAGCTTTTCCAGGGCCTCGCCGTGTTTGCCGCTGGCCCATGGGGCTGTGCTCAGGGCGAGCTGAGTCGTGCCCTGGGCCAGTGCATGTCGATTCTCCGCGGCCTACCTGAGCGCGATGCGTTGCAAGCGCGCCTGTCGGACTACCGCACTCAGGGATTGGTCGGCGAAGCCGAGGCGCTTGCCGATCAGCGGGTTTACCTCTGGCATGGCAGCGCCGACACCACCGTGGAGCCCGCTCTGGGCGAGATGCTCGCCGAGCAGTACCGCGACTGGCTGGCCGCTCCCGAATCGCAGCTCAAGGTGGTGTACCAGGACGGCGCCGGACACGGCTGGCCGGTGGACAGCAGCGTCCTGGCTGATTCGGCCGAGCTCGTCGACTGTCGGGAAGGTGGCGCGCCCTACTTGCTGGACTGCGGCCTCGACGGGGCCGGCGAGGCGCTTGGCTGGCTGTATGCCGAGATAGGCCAGGAAGGTGCAGAAGGTGCAGAAGGTGCAGAAGGTGCAGAAGGTGCAGAAGGTGCAGAAGGTGCAGAAGGTGCAAATAGTGAGACGAGCGAAGATAGTAAAGAAGCAGCCCCGCCCACGCCATCAACCGGGCGGTTGTTGACCTTCGACCAAACAGCCTTCGATGACGATCTGGCCGAACAGGGCTATCTCTATGTGCCGCAAGCCTGCGAAACCGGTAAGACCTGCCGCCTCGTCGTTGCCCTGCACGGCTGCAGCATGAATGCCGCCGAGATTGGCAAGGCCTTCGTGCGCGATACCGGCCTCAACCACTGGGCCAGTCATCATGACCTGGTAGTGCTCTACCCTCAGGCGAGCGCCAGCCTGGCCAACCCGCTGGGCTGCTGGGACTGGTGGGGCTATGCAGAAAGTCTCTGGCAGCCGCAACCCCAGCACGATAGCCGGGCCGGCAAGCAATTGACGGGGTTGGTAAAAATCGTTCGGCAACTTCTCGGCAAGCCCGCTAGCGCCGCACCCGACAGCTGAGCTTTCTCCCTCGCCTGCTGCTGCCAATCGGTCAGCGACGCAATATCACATCACTCAAGCGCCCATGCCTTGCCTGTTATGCCGTCAGTGTCGCCTGGCCACCTCGAAATCGAACCAGCTGCCGCGGCGCGCCTTATCGCTCTCGACCACCACCTGGGCGCGCCAGGGCATCACCTTCTCGGTACAAAAGCCGATCTGTCCTTCTCCCACGAAGGTGCCCGGCCCGACCTTTTTCAGCGGGAAGCGATGCAGCCCCATGGGCATGTTGCGTCCCACGAATTCCACGGTAACCGCCTTGGCGTCGAGGCCTTCCAGGGCCACGGTAAGCGGTAGGGTCTTCATCGGAACCAGGTCGTTGCCGACGCCAAATACCAGCCGCCCACCAAGGCCAAGATTGGCTTCGCAAGGCCCTTCGTGCAGATCGCAGGCGCCCGACGGTGGATACCAGGTCACGTCGCTCTGGCTGTCTCGCAGGTAGTAGTCCAGCAGATACCAACAGGCCACCACCACGGTGGCCAGCGTGACCATGATCAGCAGGTTAAGCAGGGGTGAACGCGGCGCATCATCGTCCTGAGCATGAGGGGAAGAGTTCATGGCGGCGAAAGCAGCACTCCCAAGGCATGTCTAAAAGAGTAAGCTTATCAGCATTTGCCGTTGATGCCCTGAGCGGGAATGTCGCAGGGCGGCCACAAGGATGAGGAGACGCCATGACCAGCGTCGAACAGGCACTCGGACCGTTATTCCTGCTGATTCTGACGGGCGCGCTGCTGGGCGTTGCACGATGGCCCGGCGGCGACTTCTGGACGCGCCTCGAGGGCGTCATCTATCACCTGCTGTTCCCCGCCATGCTGGTGGCGACCCTGGCCACCGCTGAGGTCGATTCGGTGCCGGTGGTGCGCCTTGCGCTTGTGCTGCTGGGGGCGATGCTCGTCTTCGCGCTGCTGCTATGGCTGGGCCGAGGCTGGCTGTCGCTGAGCCAGCCGGCCTTTACTTCCGCCTTCCAGGGGGCACTGCGCTTCAACACCTATGTCGGCGTGGCCGGGGCTGCCGCCCTGCACGGCAACGCCGGCGCCACGGTGGCCGCCGTGGCGGTGGCGCTGATGGTGCCGGTGGTCAATGTGCTGTGCGTTGCCGCCTTCGTTGCCGCCGGCACGCTCGGGCCCTCTAGTCTGGGCAAGAGCTTCGCCGCCCTGGCGCGCAATCCGCTGATACTTGCCTGCCTGGCGGGCATCGCGCTCAACCTTAGCGGCATCGGGCTGCCAGGCTGGAGCGAAGCGGCGGTCAGCCTGCTGGGCCGGGCCGCCCTGCCGCTCGGCCTGGTGGCAGTGGGGGTCGCCCTGCGCCCTCAGGTACTGCTGCGGCTCTCGGCCGGCGTCTGGGCCGCCACGGCCATCAAGCTCGCACTGATGCCGGCGCTGGTGCTGAGCCTCGCCCTGCTGCTGAGCCTGCCCCCCATCAGTCGCGACGTGGCGCTGCTGTTCGCCGCACTGCCCACGGCCACCTCGGCCTATATACTCGCCCGCCAGCTGGGTGGCGATGCCGAATTGATGGCGGCGCTGATCACCGCCCAGACCCTGCTCGCCATGCTGACCCTGCCGCTGTGGCTGGGCCTGGTGATTGGCTAGCCAGCCATGCTCGCCCTGCCCCGAGTCGCCGTTTTATCCTTCCTGGGTCACTCGGTTGGCACAGGGCAAACCGCGGCTCAGGGCATCGATATTGGCAAGCGTCACTTCGGCGATCTCGGTGAGCGCCTCGGCAGTGAAGAAACCCTGATGGCCGGTGATCAGCACATTGGGGAAGGTGGTCAGGCGCTGGAAAACATCGTCATCGATGATGTCGCCGGAGTGGTCACGAAAGAACAGCGACGTTTCCTGCTCGTAGACGTCAATGGCCAGGCCCCCTAGACGCCGCGTCTTGAGCGCTGCGATCGCGGCCCGGGTATCGACCAGCCCACCCCGGGAGGTATTGATCAACATCGCCCCAGGCTTGAGCCGGGAAAGCGCCTGCTCATCGATCAGATAGCGGGTGTCATCATTGAGCGGGCAATGCAGGCTGATCACATCGCTTTCCGCCAATAGCCGCTCCCGAGACACGTACTCCCCATCCAGCGCCTGGAAGGTCTCGTTCGGATAACGGTCCTCGCCCAGCAGCCGACAGCCGAAGCCGCGGAAGATACGCGCCGTGGCAAGGCCAATGCGTCCGGTACCAATCAGGCCTACCGTCTTGCCGGCAAGCGTCATGCCCAGCAGCCCTCGAGCATGAAGTTGCCCTCGCGCACCCGATTGAAGGCGCGGTGGGTGCGACGGTTGAGCGTCAGCAACAGCGCCAAGGCATGCTCGGCCACGGCTTCCGGTGAATAGGCCGGTACCCGCGCCACCGCGAGGCCCAGACGCTCGGCGGCCGCCAGGTCCACGTTGTTGAAACCGGCGCAGCGCATGGCAATGAAACGCACGCCGAACGCCGCCAGCGCTTCCAGCACCTCGGCATCCAGCCGGTCGTTGACGAAGGCGCAGACCCCGTCGGCGCCCTGAGCCAACACCGCACTTTCCGGCGTCAGGGTCACCTCGTGAAACTGAAGGTCGATATCGCGACCGGCGCACGCCTCGGTGAAGAAACGACGGTCGTAGGGCTGAGCACTGAACACGGCAACGCGGGGCACGGACACCTCCTGGTGAAGAAGCGGATAAGAACCTTGGCACAAGACCTGGCGGCAAGGCCCTTTTTGAAAAATATTCTCGTTTCGCTTGACCACTCAAATGAGAATGCTTATATTTCACGTGTGGCGCTCGCCAAGTGCCACTGACCATGCAGAGAATGTCAGGTTCCCTGCCATGGTTTCTCCTCATCAAGCTAGTCACGGTCTTAATGCCGCCCTCCCGGGCGGCTTTTTTTGCCTGTCTTTCAAGACAATAAGGGCATTGTGCCGGGAACTGATGTGGCTCGCCTTGTCCTCCGTCAAACCCGACCGTTTCATCCGGCCTAGACCGCCACGCCTTTTCTCGATACCTCAGCGAGCGCCCCGTTCCCGCCACAGGCCGCGCTGATAAAGCCGCTCGTGCAGCAGGGCGGCCAGGGCATCCACCGCGGGCTTCGAGGCCGCCGACATCCGTTTGCCTAGATGTAGCTGCGCCTCGCCTCCGGTCAGCGCCGGCAGGCCATCCGCCGGCCCCAGCTCGCGCATCGCCGGCGTCAGCCGCTCCCGGTCGAGCACGCTGATCGATAGCCCCGCCTCTACCGCTGTCTCCAGCGCATGAACGCTGGTGCTGGTGAAAACTGCGTACCAGGCACGCTCCTCGGCCTCCAGCGCCTCGACCCCGATCGCCCGGTACGGACAATCCACCGGATGCAGGCCCAAGGGCAGAGGCTGGGCCGGATCGAGTACGTACTCCCGCGCCGCAGCCCAGACCGGTGACGTTCGCCACAGCGGCTGGCCGCCTTCGAAACGATGCGAGCGATCGAGCAGCAGTGCCAGGGTCAGCTCGCCACGCTCGAGCCGTCTAGCCAGCTCACCACTGGTTGCCGTCACCGCCTCGAGCAGTACGTCCGGATGTTGGGCCATGAACTCGGGCAGTATCTGGCCCACCAGCTCGCGGGCAAAGTCTTCCGGCATACCGAAGCGCACCCTGCCGGAAAGCCCTCGGCCGGTAAAACGTGCCAGCAGCCGATCATGCTGAGACAGCAGGGCGCGGGCCTCACGCATCAGCGACTCGCCGGCGGGCGTCAGCGTCATGCCCCGGGCACTACGGATCAGCAGCCGTGTTGCCAGACGCTCTTCCAAGCGCTTGATTTGCATACTAATCGCACTGACCGTGCGATGCCGCTGCTCGGCAGCTGCCGCCAGGGTGCCAAGCTGTGCGACGGCCATGAAACTGCGCAGCGACTCAAGATCCAGGGCGCTGGTCATGACTTCAGACATATTGAAGGCTCACTACAAATTTAATCGATTCTCTTAACACCCTAGTCGCCCGAGAATGGCCGCGCCATCATCGCCGACGACCGCTGAACACCTGGGATGTGATGATGCGCAAGGAGACATCATGCAACTGCACTCATCGACACCTGGATTCCCCCACCGTCTACCACTCGGGACACTGTCCATTGCAGCGGGCTTCGTACTCTGCTGGAGCAGTGGCTTCGTTGGCAGCCGCCTCGCGGTTGCCGTCGACTCCCCGGTGCTTTCCCTCTACGCCTGGCGCTTCGCTCTGGCGACGCTGATCGCCGCCCTGATCTGGGCCGCACAGGTGGGACCGCAGGGCCTGCGCAAGCAGCTGGCTTGGTACCCACTTGGGCGGGAAGCGGCGATTGGCAGCCTGACCGTGGGGCTTTATCTGCTGGCCATGCTGGTGGCCGTCCAACAGGGTGTCAGTGCCGGCGTGGCTTCGCTGGTGGGTGCACTGCAACCGCTGGCCGCCGCCGGCCTGGCCGGCCTGTGGCTGGGGGAAGTCAACGGTCGCGGCCGCTGGATCGGCATGGGCGTGGCCACTTTGGGCGCCGGGCTATGTGTGATGGATGACGTGCAAGGGGTCGGCGGAGCTCCGGCCTGGGCCTATGCCCTGCCAGTGCTGGCAGTCGCGGCGGTAACGCTTGGCAGCGTCATGACCTCGACGCCAAAAGTGAAGCTGCCGCTGATGGCGCGTCTGACCGCCCAGCTCATGGCCGCAACGCTGGTGTTCTTCGCCGCGGCGCTGGCCGCTGGCAGCCCAATGACGCCGCCGACGATGGATGCCGAGACGCTCACCGTCATGGCGTGGCTGGTAGGGCTCGCCACCTTCGGCGGCTACGGTTTCTTCGTGGCGGGGCTAGGACGCCTGGGGGTGGCGCGGCTATCGACACTGATCTATCTGACCCCGGCCGTGACCCTTGGCTTCACCGCCGTGCTCTTCGATGAGCTGCCAGGGCAGCTTGGCTGGCTGGGCATGGCGGTGGCCACCGTGGGCGTGCTGATGGCGTTGGGCTCACGCCCAGGCAAAGCCCCACGCACATTGGATCGGGCGGCGAACCAGACGCCCTATCAAGCCGGCATGGAGACCTCCCACTGGAGGGCCCAGGGTGGTGGCGACCTCGATGGCGAACGCGCTCGCCAAGAGATCCCTCAGCTCCCTCAAATCAAGGCCCAGCCAGTGGGCGAGGCTCAGGCCTCGCGAGCGAAGATCAGGTCCCAGACGCCGTGGCCAAGCCGTTCGCCGCGGGCCTCGAACTTGGTCAACGGCCGGAAGTCGGGTCGCGGCACATAGGGCGCACTCTCGGCGGGGGCGGTGTTGCGATAGCCGGGCGCTTGCGCCATCACCTCCGCCATCCACTCGGCATAGGCTTCCCAGTCGGTGGCCATATGCAGGGTCCCGCCGGGCTTCAGGCAACCGCGCACCAGCTCGACGAAGGCCGGCTGGACGATGCGGCGCTTGTGGTGCTTCTTCTTCGGCCAGGGGTCGGGGAAGAATAGCTGCAGGCGATCCAGGCTCGCTTCGGGCAGGCACTCGTCGAGTACCCGCAGAGCATCCTCGCGGTAGACCCGCAGGTTGGTGAGCCCACGCTTGTCGGCCTCATCCAGCAGCTTGCCCACGCCCGGGGCGTGAACCTCGATACCGATGAAGTCCGTCTCGGGGTGGCGCTCGGCCTGCTCGATCAGGGAGCCGCCCATGCCAAAGCCGATCTCCACCACCAGTGGTGCCTGGCGCCCGAACAGGGTCGCCGGGTCCTGTGGGCCATCATCCAGCGTCAGGCCGAGGCGCGGCCAGACCTCTTCGAGGCCGCGAGTCTGGGCCTGGGTCATGCGCCCGGCTCGCAGCACGTAGCTCTTGATGCCGCGGCGATGCAGGGGCGCGGACTCGTCTTGCGTTGCCGGCTCTTGCACAGAAGCATCTTGGGTTGCACGAGCAGCGTTATCGGCGACAGGGTCGGCATCATCCGCCTGGGCGGCTGCAGTGTCGGGCGTCGGGGTGCGGTCGTCGTTCATACGGCGGCGGTCGGGTATCCGTTAGTCATAAGTAAGGCGGTCGTCAGTCAACGGTGGTGGTCAGCCGTTGATGCGCCCGGCGAAGGGCGAGGACGGCTCGGCGCTCTGTCGGCGTGGCATGCGACCGGCCAGAAAGGCCTCGCGACCCGCTTCCACAGCCTGACGCATGGCATTGGCCATACGCTCGGGATCACGGGCATGGGCGATCGCCGAATTCATCAGCACGGCGTCGCAGCCAAGCTCCATGGCCAGGGCCGCGTCCGAGGCGGTGCCGATGCCGGCATCCACCAGCACCGGCACCAGGCTCTGCTCAACGATCAGGCGCAGATTGTGCGGGTTCTGGATGCCGTGGCCGGAACCGATCAGCGAGCCCAGCGGCATGATCGCCGCACAGCCCATGCGTTCGAGTTCGCGGGCGACGATGGGGTCGTCGCTGGTATAAACCATGACGTCGAAACCGTCGGCCAACAGTTCCTCGGCGGCCTTCAGGGTCTCGACCACGTTGGGGTAGAGGGTGCCGTCATCGCCGAGCACTTCGAGCTTGACCAGATTGTGGCCATCGAGCAGCTCGCGGGCGAGCTTGCAGGTACGCACCGCATCGCGCGCCGTGTAGCAGCCGGCGGTGTTGGGCAGCAGGGTATAGCGGCTCGGCGGGATCACATCGAGCAGATTGGTTGCATCGGCGTCCTGCCCCAAGTTGGTGCGACGCACCGCGAAGGTGACGATCTCGGCGGCGCTGGCCGCAATCGCCCGGGACGCTTCGTCGAAGTCGCGGTACTTGCCGGTGCCGACCAGCAGGCGGGAGCCGAACTCGCGACCGGCAATCGTCAGCGGTTGATCTTCGATACGTTCAGACATCTGGTCTCCTCGAATGTGACTGGCAGGCGGTGAAAGCGCCGGCTAGCCGCCGCCGATGGCATGCACGATTTCGACGCGATCGCCCTCGCCGAGCCGGGTCGCCGCATGCTGGCTGCGGGGCACGATCTCCTCGTTGACCTCGACGGCGATCCGGCGACCGGCCAAGTCCAGGGCCAGGATCAACTCGCCGACGGTGGTCTCGCTCGCCAATTGCTTGGCATCACCATTGAGCTGGATCTGCATGGCATCCTCTCAACAGGCTGGTTAAAGGGCCCATATTGTAGCCTGTTCGCGGCGCTCCGGGTACGGTAATCCCGGCATCGGCGCCAACTGCAACCGCGCGGCCCCATGACCCCAAGCTGAATAAGCAAGTCGAACAGGAGAGCAGCATGCAAGACAGGCGATGGTGGATGACGGCCGCCGGCAGCGGCGCGCTGACGGTAATGGCCGGGGCCTTCGGCGCCCATGCCCTGGGCGACACCCTGGCCCCCAAGCTGCTGGCAGCCTTCGAAACCGGCGTTCGCTACCAGGCCTGGCACACCCTGGCGATACTCGGCGTGCTGGCCTGGCGGTCAAGCCTGCCTCGCCCCGGGCAACTGACGGTGATCCGGCTGTGGGCGCTGGGCATCCTGCTGTTTTCGGGCTCACTGTATGCGCTGGCACTCAGCGGCGTGACGCTGCTCGGTTTGATCACCCCGTTTGGCGGCTTCTTGCTGATCCTCGGCTGGCTGACGCTGGGCGTCAGCGCCTGGCGGGCTTAGGCTTAGCGACGGGGCGTTCAAGACTCAGTCGCCGTCGGGCAGTGAATAGGTCGAGGTGACGATGGCTACCGGCTGCTCGTCGCCGGCGGAGTAGAGCTCCACTTCGCCGACTGCCAGGCGCCGGCCCAGCTTGACGATTCGCGCGTTGGCGATCAGGTCGCGATCGCCCCGGGCACGGCGCAGGAAGTGGCAGTTGAAGTCGGTAGTCACGGCCATCGCTTCGGGACCGATCTGGGCCAGAATCGCCACATACAGACAGACATCGGCGAGCCCCATGATGCTCGGCCCGGACACGCTGGCGCCGGGACGCAGATGCTCGTCCTCGATGGCGAGGCTCATGGTGGCGCGCATCTCATCGACGCCCTCGATGGTGCCCTGGCGATGGGGAAAGGCCTCGTCGAGAAATTCTTCGATGGCGGCGGCGGACATCACGGTCATCGGGCTCTCCCTGTATGGCTGTTCGACGGGTGGCGCAGCATCGACGGGAACAATGGCGCCGCCGTCAAGATAGCCCAGAGAGCTGGAAGCTGGAAGCTGGAAGCCAAGATCCAACCACCACCACAAAACCCAATAACCGGTTTTCGCTTTTGACTTTTCTTCCGACTTCCAGCTTATGACTTCAAGCTCCGGGCGTAGCTCGGCCCGCCTTGTGCACTGCCCGCCAGTGGTGCAACAGCGGCTCGGTATAGCCCGCCGGCTGTACCCGGCCCTTGAACACCAGGTCACAAGCGGCCTGGAAGGCGCTGGAGGCAGCGAAGTCGGCGCTCATCGCCGTGTAGTCCGGGTCGCCGGCATTCTGCTCGTCGACGACTCGCGCCATGCGCTCGAGAGTCTCCTGAACGCGGTCCGGACTCACCACGCCGTGGTGCAGCCAGTTGGCGATATGCTGGCTGGAAATCCGCAGGGTGGCGCGGTCCTCCATCAGGCCGACGTTGTGGATATCCGGCACCTTGGAACAGCCGGTACCGTGCTCGACCCAGCGCACCACGTAGCCGAGGATGCCCTGACAGTTATTATCGAGCTCCTGCTGAATGTCCTCGT
Organism: Onishia taeanensis; assembly: GCF_013349955.1. Classification (GTDB taxonomy): domain Bacteria; phylum Pseudomonadota; class Gammaproteobacteria; order Pseudomonadales; family Halomonadaceae; genus Onishia; species Onishia taeanensis_B. The sequence continues at coordinate 106,957 of NZ_JABVXC010000014.1, forward strand.
CGGACCAGTCAGGCGTCTCGGCCACCGGCACGGTCAGCAGATCATCGAGAAGATCGGCTTCACCCTTGTCTTCCAGCTCACGCTGGACAGCGTTCACGTCGATCTGGTGATAGTGCAGGGCGTGCAGCACCGCGGCGGTGGGCGACGGTACCCAGGCGGTGTTGGCGCCGGCCTTGGGGTGACCGACCTTCTGCTCGAGCATGGCAGCCATGCGGTCCGGCATCGCCCACATGCCCTTGCCGATCTGAGCCCGGCCACGCAACCCGCAGGCCAGACCGATCTGCACATTGTTGTGCTCGTAGGCGCCGATCCACTTGCTGCCTTTCATGTCACCCTTGCGAATCATCGGCCCGGCTTCCATGGCCGTGTGCATCTCGTCGCCGGTGCGATCCAGGAAGCCGGTATTGATGAAGGCGACCCGTGACGCGGCTTCGTGGATGCAGGCCTTGAGGTTGGCCGAGGTGCGGCGCTCCTCGTCCATGATGCCCATTTTCAGGGTGTCCCGCTGCATGCCCAGCAGGTCCTCGACGCGGGAGAACAGCTCGCTTGCGAAAGCCACCTCGTCCGGGCCGTGCATCTTCGGCTTGACGATGTAGACCGAGCCGCGACGCGAGTTGCGCGGCGCTCCGTCGGCCTTCTTCAGGTCGTGCAGCGCCAGCAGGCCGGTGACCACGGCGTCGAGTATGCCTTCCGGCACCTCGTTACCATCGGCGTCAAGAATTGCCGGCGTGGTCATCAGGTGGCCGACGTTGCGTACCAGCATCAGCGAGCGGCCATGCAGGCTCAGCGTGGAGCCGTCAGGCGTCAGATAGTCGCGATCGGCGTTGAGGCGACGAGTGACGGTCTTGCCGCCCTTTTCGATCTGTTCTTCGAGATCGCCACGCATCAGTCCCAGCCAGTTGCGATAGACACCGACCTTGTCCTCGGCATCCACCGCAGCCACGGAGTCTTCGCAGTCCATGATGGTGCTCAGGGCAGCCTCGACCACCAGGTCCTTGACCCCGGCCGGGTCGGTCTTGCCGATCGGGTGGCTGCTGTCGAACTGCAGTTCCAGGTGCAAACCATGATTGGCCATCAGGATGGCGGTTGGCGCACTCGCCTCGCCCTGATAACCGATCAACTTGCCGGGATCCTTGAGCCCGGTCTCACGGCCGCCCTCGAGACGCACCAGCAGATGACCATCGCGCAGCGAATAGCCGACGGCATCGCGATGCGAACCGGTGGCCAGCGGCACGGCACGGTCGAGCACGCCACGTGCGTAAGCCACCACCTTGGCGCCACGCTTGGGGTTGTAGCTGGTACCCTTCTCGGCACCATCGTCTTCGCTGATCGCATCGGTACCGTAGAGCGCGTCGTACAGGCTGCCCCAGCGTGCATTGGCCGCGTTCAGGGCATAGCGGGCGTTGCTGACCGGCACCACCAGCTGCGGACCGGCCTGAACGGCGATCTCGCGGTCGGTATTGGCGGTAGTGGCGCTGACGGTCTTCGGCGCGTCGACCAGATAGCCGATCTCCTCAAGGAAGGCGCGGTAGGCTGGCATGTCACTCACCGGGCCGGGGTGTTCCCGATGCCAGGCATCCAGCTTCTGCTGCAGGCGCTCGCGCTCGGCGAGCAATTCCCGGTTGCGCGGTGTCAAATCAGCAAAGAGGGCATCAACGCCGGCCCAGAAGGCCTCGGCATCGATGCCGGTGCCCGGCAGGGCCTGATCGGTGAGGAAGCTATCCAGCTCGCGAGCCACCTGAAGGCGGTGGCGGGTAACTCGTTCAACCATGGGGATCTCCTGATGCACGCTGACCAACCGGCCAGACTCGCCACAGCGAGTGCCCTCTCGTTGGCACGCAGGGCAGTTTGTGGAAATTAATTCCAGAATATTCTCGAGCTGATGCTATCCCATATTTCGTCGGCCGTCGTCAATTCCTCGACCAAATGATGAGAACCGTCGTTTACAAATATGGCTTGTGCCCCCCGCTAGCGCTAGCATGTGAGCACTAGGGAGAGATTGATGACCGACTTCGCATCACTGCAGGCGCTTGGGCCGATGGAACGCACTGGTGCGCCCGGTGGACCACCCCATGCCGGGACCCTCGGCCGATATCTCGAGCATTACCAGCTGTCGCCGCTGCTCGCCGACCAGGTCGGCCTGCATGTGGGCTTTATCGAGGCCGGAAACTTTCGCCTCTGGGCCCAGGTATGGAGCCCCGCCGAACCCAAGGGCACGGCCTTCGTGGTGCATGGCTACTTCGACCATCTAGGCCTCTATCGCCACCTGCTGGCCCTGCTGCTCGAGCGCGGCTGGCGCGTCGTGATGTGGGACCTGCCCGGCCATGGCCTGTCCAGCGGCCCTCGGGCCACCATCGAGGATTTCGACGACTACGGGCTATGCTTGCGAGCATTGCAGGACCACCTCTCCCATCGCGGCCTGGCGCCCAAGCCCTGGATCGGCATCGGCCAGAGCACCGGCGCGGCGATTCTTGCCACCGACGCCCTGCGCCAGGGGCCCGATAGTCACTGGGCAGGGCTTGCCCTGCTGGCGCCGCTGGTCCGGCCCTTCGGCTGGTCGCAGTCGAGCTGGCTGCACCTACTTGCCGGCCCTTTCCTGCGCAGCCTGCCCAGGCGCTTCAACCCCAACTCCACCGACAGCGACTTCACCACCTTCCTCAAGGAGAGCGATCCCCTGCAACCCGATCGCCTGCCGGTAAGCTGGATCAACGCCATGCGCCGCTGGATGCCGCGCCTGCTGGCGCTGCCCCCCAGCGAGCTGCCCGTGCTGATCCTGCAGGGCGAGCAGGACCTGACCGTCGACTGGCAGTGGAACCTCGAGGTGCTGCGCGGCAAGTTTCCTCGCGCCGTCGTCCACCGCCACCCCGAAGCGCGTCATCATCTGGTCAATGAAGCCGAGGAAATCCGTCAAAGCATGTTCGCCGAGCTAGAAACCTTTCTGGGTCAGTTCGAGACGCGCCCCGCCATGACCCAGGAACCCTCGGTATGAGCTACCTCACCGGCCCCACCCAGAAAGCTTGCCTGACGATGCTGGCCATACTCTGGCTGGTAAGCGGCTGCGCCAGCACGCCCGAGGGGCCTCCGACTCTGCGACAGGCGCTACTGGGGCTTAGCGATCGTGCCGCCGCACTGGTCCTGGCCCAGCCGGCCTGGTCGCAGGCCGATTCCAGTGCAGAGCAGGATATCGTGCTGCTGCTGGGCGAGCCTGAGGTCGACGCCAGCCTCGGCATTACCCCGGCGCGTTTTGGCGAGAGCCTGTCGCGCGCCCTGTTGGCCGCCCCCCAGGGCCCGCAGGTACTCGACTGGATGCCGAGCATGACCGCGCCCGAAAGCACACGCGAAAGCGATAACGCCAATCTCTGGCTGCTGGAAAGCCGACTCGAACCCGATGGCCCCAGGCTGACCCTCTCGGACCGTGACCTGCTGCCCTACCGGCTGACCCTGGCGCTGCGCCACCCAGGTGATGACGAGCTCCGCTGGCAGCGGATGGTAAGCGGCGCCTTCGACACCACCGCGCTCTAGCCCTTGAGCTTTCACACGCTCAAACGGACTAGCGAAGCCAGCCTCACTGCCCTGGCCTGCACAGTTGAGTCGCTCCTCCTCTGGCGCCACAATCGTCACACCGCCTGAAAGGAGAGCCCGCATGCCCCGCTTCGCCGACCACCTCTACCGCGACGGCCCCGCCAACCCCTTCCCGGGGATCAAGGCGCTGGAGCGCCGCCTGGGCCGTGAGATCCCCCACCGCCTGGGCTCCAACGAGGGCCTGGACATGCCGCACCGGGCGCTCGAGGCCCGCTTCGGCACGGCGCTGTGCGAGCTGGCCCGCGGCTACGGCGACGCAGGCGCCATGGGCGTGCGCACACGACTCGCTGAAGCGCTCGATGTCGAGCTGGACAACCTGCTGGTCGATGCCGGCGCCGACAGCCTGCTGGCGCTTGCGCTGCGCGCCGTGGCGCCCGCCGGCACCACGGTGGTGACCAGCGCCGGCAGCTACCCCACCTTCGGCTACTTCGCCGCCGGCCAGGGCTGCCGCATCATCGAGACCCACTATCGGGAAGCGCCCGGCCTGCTCGCCCCTGATTTGGACGCCCTGGCCGATGCCGCCACCCGCGAAGACGCACGGCTGGTGTATCTGGCCAATCCCGACAATCCCGGTGGACACCTGCACGACGATGACGCCATCGCCGCGCTGTGCGATGCGTTGCCTGAGGGCTGCACCCTGCTGCTCGACGAGGCCTATCACGACTTCCGCGCTGATGCGGCACGCCACGCCGTGCTGCCTGGGGTGATCCGCGTGCGTACCTTCTCCAAGGCCCACGGTCTGGCCGGACTGCGGATTGGCTACGCCCTGGCCGAAGCCGAGACCCTCGAGATGCTGATGAAGGTCCGCATCCACTATGCGGTGTCGTCGCTTGCCGAGGCCGCCGCCGAGACCCTGCTCGACCACCCGGACGAGACGCGCGAGCATATCGACGCCGTGATCGCGCGCCGCGAGCGCCTGGCCGCGCACCTGCGCGAGCTCGGCGCCGAGGTACTGCCCAGCGCCACCAACTTCATCGCCGTGCGCCTGCCCGATGCCGAGCTCGCCGCCCGGATACATGGCGACTTGCTCGCCGCCGGCAGCCTGATCCACCGACCGCCCCACCCGGCACTTGGCCATATCCTGCGTATCAGCGCCGTCGAGGACGCCCTGGCACCCGGCCGTCTGGCCGCGCTGGAAGAGGCGCTGACCAGCGGCTGAGACGTCTGCCAGCGGCCGAGTCGATCCCGCCACCTGAAGTGGCGCTGGCTGCCGCTCTTTTTAGCCCCGCTTCAACAGCCGGTCGAGCTGGCGAAAGCCGATGGCCTCCATCAACTCGGCTCGTCCGGGGCGCGGTTCGCCGGCAAGATCGGCAAGCGTCAGCGCCACCCGCAGCACCCGGTGATAGGCACGCGCCGAGAGCGATAGCCGCTCGAGCACGCTGGCAAGCCAGGCGCGGTCGGCGGCTTCCAGGGCACAGGCAGCTTCCAGTTCGCGCCCCGGCAAATGAGTATTGAGGGCACCGCGCTCGGCCTGTCGGGCCCGGGCGGCGATCACCCGCGCCCGCACCGTGGCCGAGTCCTCGCCGGGCTCACTCGAGGTCAGTTGTTCAGGCGCCAGCGCCGGCACCTCGACTTGCAGGTCGATACGATCGAGCAGCGGCCCGGACAACCGCCCCTGATAGCGCTGAATCTGTGCAGCGGTGCAGTGGCAGGCCCGCCGCGGGTCGCCGAGATAGCCGCAGGGACAAGGATTCATGGCCGCGACCAGTTGGAATCCGGCCGGGTAGCTGCGCTGTTGGCTGGCCCTGGCGATATGGATCTGCCCAGACTCCATGGGCTCGCGCATCACTTCGAGCACATGGCGGGAAAACTCCGGCAGTTCATCCAGAAACAGCACCCCGTGATGGGCAAGTGAGATTTCACCGGGACGCGGTTTCGAACCACCGCCCACCAGCGCCACGGCGCTCGCCGTGTGATGTGGCGCGCGAAAGGGCCGCTGCCCCCAGTTGTCGCGCAGGCCAAGCCCGCACACCGAGCGAATCGCCGCCACCTCGAGTGCCTCGTCCTCGGAAAGCGCAGGCAGAATGCCAGGCAGGCGGCTGGCCAGCATGGTCTTGCCGGTGCCGGGTGGTCCCGCAAACATCAGGTTGTGCCCGCCGGCAGCCGCCACCTCGAGGGCTCGGCGCGCCTGATGCTGACCGCGGACCTCGGAGAGATCGGCACTGACCGCGGCAGGCGGCAGTGGACTCGATAGGCGATGGGGCGTCAGTGGCGTTTGCTTCACCAGATGCGCGACGACTTCGAGCAGATGGTCGGCGGGCAATACCTCGAGACCGCTCACCAGCGCTGCCTCGTCGGCATTGGCGCGGGGAACGATCAGCTTGCGGCCACGCGCCCGCGTGGCAAGCGCGACGGGCAGCACCCCGGGCACCGGCCGCAAGCGGCCGTCGAGCGCCAGCTCGCCTAAGCATTCCAGGTCGGTGAGGGATTCGGCGGGGAGCTGGCCGGAGGCTACCAGGATGCCCAGTGCGATCGGTAGATCGAAGCGCCCGCCTTCCTTGGGCAGGTCGGCAGGCGCCAGATTGAGGGTAATGCGTCGCGTGGTGGGAAACTCGAGCTGGGAATTGACCAGGGCGCTGCGCACCCGTTCGCGGCTTTCCTTGACCGCCGTCTCCGGCAGGCCGACCAGAGTCAGGCCCGGCAAGCCGTTGGCCAGATGCACTTCAACCAGCACTTCCGGGGCCTCGAGGCCGAGGCTCGCCCGGCTCGAGATGATCGCCAGTGTCATACGCGTTCCTTGCGTAGCTCAGTGTCTTTTACCAGACACTAGCGCAAGACATGGTTACCTGTCGCTGACGCTGTCATGACAATGCGGACTCAGTGCTGGTCCGAGGACTTCTTGTCGGCGGACGGCTTAGCGGCCTTGTCGTCACTGGAAGATTCTTCGCCGCTAGGCGACTCATCCAGCGCTTCAGGGGCAACTTCTGCGGCTTCGGCTGCCAGCGGCGTTTCGGTAGGCGCCGAGGAATCGCGCTCGATGGCGGCCTCCAGCGCCGCTACCTGTTTCTCCAGCGATTCGACCCGTGAGCGGGTGCGCTGCAGTACATCCATCAGGATGTCGAAGTCCTCGCGGGTCACCAGCTCCATGCGCTCGAAGGCGCTGCGCACCACCTGTTGAACGCTGCGCTGCAGTTCCTCGGGGGCGTGGGAGGCGCCCTGCAGGCGCTCGCCGAGCTGCTGGGCCAGACGGCTAATACGATCATTCGTCACCATGGGTCGCACTCCTGTCGGTCAATGTCGATGGCTGGTTACAGGATACGCAAGGCACGGCGATCACGCATGCCCTCTACGCCCCCCAGCATCTCGTCCTCTTGGTGCACAGCCTCGGTGAACGTTCAATGCACCCGCCAGGCGCACCGCCGGGATGCATTGGCACCAAATTAGTGCACAAACGCATGCTGCATTGCGAAACCACATTCCCTCCGCCTCAAAAGAACATCATAGATATATGATTTATATGAACTAAACAGGGAGTGGCACGCTATACGCAAGGCCTTGATTACGAACCACCAAGCAAGCGAAAGCACGCCAACGACAACCCCTTTCAGTGGGAGACACGGAATGAAACTCATCACTGCCATCATCAAGCCGTTCAAGCTCGACGATGTCCGCGAGGCGCTGGCCGACAACGGCGTCCAGGGCATCACGGTGACCGAGGTCAAGGGCTTCGGCCGCCAGAAGGGCCATACCGAGCTCTATCGCGGCGCCGAGTACGTCGTCGACTTCCTCCCCAAGGTCAAGGTCGAGATCGCCGTCGATGACTCACGGCTGGAAAGCGTTCTCGAAGCCATTCGCAACGCTGCCAATAGCGGCAAGATCGGCGATGGCAAGCTGTTCGTCACCCCACTGGAGGATGTGATTCGCATCCGTACCGGCGAGCGTGGTGCCGACGCGGTCTGATCCGCAGCGCCCCAACGCAGGGCCCTTTACATAACCCCCTAACCCTATAACGCGAGTACCACCGTCAGCGTCATAACGACACAAAGCAGCGCTGGCCCAGGAGAGTACCCTATGATCGAACTTTCAGAGCTGACTTACGCGCTCGATACCTTCTACTTCCTCATCTGCGGCGTGCTGGTGATGTGGATGGCCGCTGGCTTCGCGATGCTTGAAGCCGGCCTGGTCCGTTCCAAGAACACCGCCGAAATCCTGACCAAGAACATCGTTCTGTTCGCGATCGCCTGCACCATGTATCTGGTGATTGGCTACTACATTATGTATTCCAGCAGTGCGGGTGGTTTCCTGCCGAACCTGGGCTTTCTGATCGGCAGCGAAAACAGCCTGGACGCGATCACCGCAGGCGGTGACGACGCGCCCTACTACTCCATGCGTTCCGACTTCTTCTTCCAGGTGGTGTTCGTGGCGACCGCCATGTCCATCGTCTCGGGTGCCGTCGCCGAGCGCATGAAGCTGTGGGCCTTCCTGGCCTTTGCCGTGGTCATGACTGGCTTCATCTATCCGGTGTCCGGCTACTGGACCTGGGGTGGCGGCTGGCTGGCCGAGGTCGGTTACTCCGACTACGCCGGCTCCGGCATCGTGCACCTGGCCGGTGCGGCTGCAGCACTCGCGGGTGTGATCGTGCTGGGTCCCCGTAAAGGCAAGTACGGCAAGGATGGCTCTATCTATGCTATCCCCGGCGCCAACATGCCGCTGGCGACCCTGGGTACCTTCATCCTGTGGATGGGCTGGTTTGGCTTCAACGGCGGCTCGGAACTGAAACTGTCCGACGCCACTTCCGCCAACAACGTGGCTCAGGTGTTCGTCAACACCAACGCCGCGGCGGCTGGCGGTGTGATCGCGGCACTGATCCTGGCCAAGCTGTGGTTCCGCAAGGCCGACCTGACCATGGCACTGAACGGCGCCCTCGCTGGCCTGGTGGCCATCACTGCCGACCCGCTGTCGCCCTCTGCCCTGGGCTCCGCCTTCATCGGCGCCATCGGCGGCCTGATCGTGGTGGTATCCATCGTCAGCCTCGACAAACTGAAGCTCGATGACCCGGTTGGCGCCATTTCGGTGCACGGTGTGGTCGGCATCTGGGGCGTCCTGGCCGTGCCGCTGTCCAACGACGGTGCCTCCTTCGGTGCTCAGATCATTGGTATCGCCGGCATCTTCGCCTGGGTCTTCGTGGCAAGCCTGGTGGTGTGGCTGATCCTCAAGGCCATCATGGGCGTACGAGTCAGCGAAGAAGAAGAATACGAAGGCGTCGATCTGGCCGAGTGTGGCCTGGAAGCCTACCCCGAGTTTTCCGTCGCCAAGAAGTGAGGCGACACACCGAGTGAGCTGGCGTGCTCCCCTGGCCCCCTAACGGGGGCCTTTTTTATTCCCGCTCGGTGCGGTGTATGCTTGAGGGCATGTCCGCGGGATATGCCGCGTCGCACCCCGCACGGGGGTCACGACGCCCCCGTACCAACGAATACAAGGAGAATGACCATGAAGCTGGTGACCGCCATCATCAAGCCGTTCAAGCTCGACGACGTACGGGAAGCGCTTTCCGAGATCGGCGTGCAGGGCATTACCGTCACCGAGGTCAAGGGCTTCGGCCGCCAGAAGGGCCACACCGAGCTGTACCGTGGCGCTGAATACGTGGTCGACTTCCTGCCTAAGGTGAAACTCGAAGTGGCCGTGGACGACGCCATGGCCGAGCAGGTGATCGATTCCATCACCCAGGTAGCCAACACCGGCAAGATAGGCGATGGCAAGATCTTCATCTCGCCGCTGGAGCAAGTCATTCGTATCCGTACCGGCGAGACCGACAAGGACGCGGTTTAAGCTCGAAGCTCGAAGCTCGAAGCTCGAAGCTCGAAGCTCGAAGCTCGAAGCTCGAAGCCAGCATAAACAGCACCGCCCCCAGGCGCATGCGCCTGGGGGCGGTTTTACTTCCAGCTTCAAGCTTATGGCTTAAAGCTCCCGGCGAAGTCCGGGCTACAGTTTATTTCTCGACGAAGGCACGCTCGATCACGTAGTCGCCGGGCTCGCCCAGCCGTGGCGAAATCTTGAAGCCGAGATCGTCGAGCAGGGCGCTGGACTCGTCCAGCATCGCCGGACTGCCGCAGATCATGGCGCGGTCCTGCTTGGGGTCGAGCGGCGGCAGGCCGGTATCCTCGGCGAGCTTGCCGCTGCGGATGTGGTCGGTCAGGCGGCCCTGGGTGTGGAACTCCTCACGGGTCACCGTCGGGTAGTAGACCAGCTTCTCGGCAATCTCTTCGCCCAGATACTCGTGTGCAGGCAGCTCCTTGGTGATGAAGTCGGCATAGGCCAGCTCGCTGACGGTGCGCACGCCGTGGATCAGCACGATCTTTTCGAAGCGCTCGTACACTTCCGGGTCTTGGATCAGGCTCATGAAGGGCGCAAGGCCTGTGCCGGTGGACAGCAGGTAGAGGTTGCGGCCCGGCAGCAGGTCGTCGGTGACCAGGGTGCCAGTGGGCTTGCGGCTGACCATGATCTGGTCGCCGACCTCAAGATGCTGCAGACGCGAGGTCAAGGGACCGTCGGGCACCTTGATGCTGAAGAACTCGAGATGGTCCTCGTAGTTGGGGCTGGCGATCGAATAGGCGCGCATCAGCGGTTTACCCTCGACCTCGAGGCCGATCATCACGAACTGGCCATTCTTGAAGCGCAGGCTACGCTCGCGGGTGGTCTTGAAGCTGAACAGGGTGTCGTTCCAGTGGTGGACGCTCAAGACTTCTTCCAGGGCAAACTTGCTCACGACCGACTCCTTAAGGGTTCGAGGCGAGTATTCCAAAAACGAATAACACCGCCGTAAAGATCAATGAGTGAAGTCTAAGCATCGGCAACCTATCTGTTAAATGGTTTGTATGGATAACACTTATCTATAATGCCGATATACCCCCAGCGGAGTGTGACCATGCGCTATACCCTGCGCCAGCTAGAAGTCTTCGTCGCCGTCGCCCAGCACGAGAGCGTCTCCCGGGCCGCGCGGGAGCTGGCACTATCCCAATCGGCCGCCAGCACCGCGCTTTCAGAGCTCGAACGCCAGTTCGACTGCCAGCTGCTCGACCGGGTCGGCAAGCGCCTGAAGCTCAACGCCCTGGGCTTTCAGCTGCTACCCAAAGCGGTGGCGCTGCTCGACCGGGGCGAGGAGATCGAGGAGCTGCTGCGCGGCCAGCGCGGCATTGGCTCACTGGATGTCGGCGCTACGCTTACCATCGGCAACTACCTGGCCACGCTTCTGATCAGCGACTTCCTCAAGGCGCACCCGGACAGCCGGGTGCGCCTGCAGGTGGGCAACACCCGCAGTATCATCGAGCGGGTGGCGCACCATGAGCTGGATCTGGGACTGATCGAAGGCGACTGCCAGCACGAGGCGCTGGTGATACAGCCCTGGGTGGAGGATGAGCTGGTGGTGTTCTGTGCGCCCCATCACCCCCTGGCGGGAAGCGATGCGCTGGACATGGACCGACTGCTGCGCGAGGACTGGATCATGCGCGAGCGGGGCTCGGGCACTCGCCTGACGCTGGAGCACGCCGCCCGCCATCGTCGCGGGCGCTTCAACATCCTGCTGGAACTCGAGCATACTGAGGGCATCAAGCGGGCGGTGGAGTCCGGGCTCGGCATCGGCTGCGTCTCGCGCCTGGCGCTACGCGATGCCTTCAGGCGGGGCAGCCTGGTGGAACTTTCCACCCCGGAGCTCGACCTGCGGCGTCAGTTCTCCTTCATTTGGCACCGCCACAAGTACCTGACCACCGGCATCCGCGAGTACCTCAAGCTGTGCCGACAGATGACTGCCGGCATCCAGCGCAGCGATGAGATTCCCCTGCCGCTCACGCCCTAACGTTTACACAGCTCTTAACCGGTCATCCTGTAAAGAGCCGAGGCCAGCGCATGCCAAGCCTCGGGCTCAGTCTCAGGCTTCTTGAGGAGAGGCCAGGGCCGGCCGCTCTTGGCGCTCACGGAGGGTGAATCCTGACACCACTTCGTTCAACCGGTCCGCCTGATCCTTCAACTGCTCGGCGGCCGTGGTCGATTCTTCGACCAGGGCGGCGTTCTGCTGGGTCATGCGATCCAGCTCCGAGACCGCCACGTTGACCTGGCCGATGCCGTCGCTCTGCTCGCCGGTGGCGGCGGTGATCTCGCCCAGCACGTCGGTGACGCGCGTCACACTGGCGACGATTTCCTCCATGGTCTCGCCGGCGGCGCGCACCTGGGCCGCGCCCTCTTCGGTGCGCGCGCTCGAGGTGTCGATCAGGCCCTTGATCTGCTTGGCCGCTTCGGCGGAGCGACTCGCCAACTGACGCACCTCGCCGGCCACCACCGCGAAGCCACGGCCCTGTTCACCGGCACGCGCCGCCTCGACCGAGGCGTTCAGCGCCAGCAGGTTGGTCTGGAAGGCGATGCCGTCCATCACGTTGACGATCTCGCTGATCTGCGCCGAGGAGTCACGGATGCCCTGCATGGTATCGACCACCTTGCCGACCGCTTCGCCGCCGCGGCGCGCGACGTCGGACGCCGACTCGGCCAAGCCATTGGCCTGACGCGAGGATTCCGCGGTGTGCTCGACGGTGCTGGTGATCTCCTCCATGGAGGCCGAGGTCTCTTGCAGGCTGGACGCCGCATTCTCGGTGCGCCGGGAGAGATCCTGGCCCCCGTCAGCGATTTCTGTGGCGGCGATGCGCACCGATTCACTGCTGGCGCGCACGTCGAGCAGGACATCGTTCATCTTGTCGACGAAGGCATTGAACTGAGTGGCTAGCTCGGCCGTCTCGTTGCGCCCCCGCACCGGCAAGCGAGCGGTCAGATCACCTTCGCCGGAAGCGATGTCACTCATTCTGGCCGCGAGCTGGCGAAGCGGCCGAGCGATGCTGCCGCCGACCAGGTAGCTGGCCAACAGGCCCAGCAGGGCGATCACCAGCCCCATCAGGCCCATGCCGACCAGATCGGCCTGACGCTGCTCGGCGAGCTGGCCGCGCAGGTCGGTGAGTCCTGCCATGACCGCCTGCTCGGGAAGTCGGATCGACAGCACCCAGGTCTCGTCAGTCCCACCAATGGTGAAGGGCCAGGTCAACTCGAAGCGCTCACGTTCGGCGTTATAGGCATACTGCTTGCCACCTTGCTGAGCGGCATCGAGCTGCTCGACCAGGGGGGTGTCGAGCAGCTCCGTCGCTGCCTGCCCGAGCTTGCCCGGATGGTCGGTGCTACCGACCATCAACCCGCGGGAGGCCATCAACGCCATGCTGCCGGCGCCGTCATACAGCTCAGCGTTGGCCGCAACGAGCCAGTCCTGAATGAAGTCGACGCTCAGATCAACCCCGGCCACGCCGCGGAAATCGCCATCGACCATGACCGGCGCGTTGAAGGAGGTCACCAGGATGTTTTGGCCGTTGTAGTCGTAATATTTAGGGTCGATGATGCAGGTGCTTTCGGTTTCCCGAGGGCATAGGTAGTACTCGCCATTGCGCAGACCTTGATTGTTACGCTCCTCGCTTTCCATGCTGCCGCCCAGCGGCAATACCTCGATCTTGCCCTCGCCGTTGCGATACCACCAGGGCATGAAGCGCCCGCTGCCGTCATAGCCCTCATCGGTCTTGCCGGCGAAGACGGCATCGTTGCCGAAGGCATTTGGCTCCCAGCCGATGAAGGCATCCAGCAGGTCGGGGTTCTGGACCACCAGGTTGCGCGTCAGGTTGGAGAGTTCGTGGCGACCAAGGGTCAGACGTGCCTGGCCGTCTTGGTCGCGCTGGCCCATCAGAGCATTGGTGTCGGCCAGTTGCTCGGCCAGCAGCAGTGCCTGCTCGAGCCGGCGCTGGATATCCTGGCTGCGGGCCGCGGCCAGCGCCTGCAAACGCTCACGAGCGTTGTCACGCAACAGCTCGCTGGTGCGGGCTTCGACCAGGGCCTGGGAGCGGGAGTTGGCCAGCATGGCATAGCTCACCAGGGCAGCGACCACGATCAGGATACAGGCCCCCACCAGCAGGGTGACGAAGGACCGCAAGGATTTAAAACGCATCAGGGTTTCTCTCTTGAAGGGGATTGGCAACGGTTCAACGCATCAGGCTAACCGCGGCATGACTCGACGGTCGTCGGCCAGGGCCTGCTCGCTCAGGGTGAAGCCGGCTACCGCTTCGGTGAGCTGGTCGGCCTGGTCTTTCAACTGCTCGGCGGCCGTGGTCGATTCCTCGACCAGGGCAGCGTTCTGCTGGGTCATGCGATCCAGCTCCGAGACCGCCACGTTGACCTGGCCGATGCCGTCGCTCTGCTCGCCGGTGGCGGCAGTGATCTCACCCAGCACATCGGTGACGCGCGTCACGCTGGCGACGATCTCCTCCATGGTCTCGCCGGCGGCGCGCACCTGGGCCGCGCCCTCTTCGGTGCGGGCGCTGGAGGTGTCGATCAGGCCCTTGATCTGCTTGGCGGCCTCGGCGCTGCGCCCCGCCAGCTGGCGCACTTCGCCGGCCACTACGGCGAAACCGCGGCCCTGTTCACCGGCACGCGCGGCCTCGACCGAGGCGTTCAGCGCCAGCAGGTTGGTCTGGAAGGCGATGCCGTC
>NZ_JABVXC010000015.1 GCF_013349955.1 Onishia taeanensis
ATGCGTCCCATTCGTCTAGTGGTCCAGGACACTGCCCTTTCACGGCAGTGACAGGGGTTCGAACCCCCTATGGGACGCCACCCGATTCTCCTACAGCAGTTGTCAGCATAAGAGACCAGACGCCCATGGCGTCTTTTTTTGTCGCTGTCATTTCGTCTGATCCCCTTTCTATTGAACTTGACCGGCACCGTTCTGGTGACTTCGGGTCATATCCGTTCCGCGGCAACCGATTCTGGCGTCATCCGCCGATTTGACCTTCTTGATACTTGACATGGGCGCCGAGTTGTCCACGCCCCCTTTGTTGCTTCTTCGCCTTGTGCATAATTCTTGTACTCGTCAACCCTGGGTGGGTAATTTTCAATAAATTCATTAAAATCAGTAGGTTATTTTTGGTTAAAAAATAATCAATCTGAGCGTAACCCCCCTGTCATGGTGGTTGCTGGCGGTTTTCTCAAGGTTTTAAACAGACTTATCCACAGAAAGTGTGGAAAACGCGATGAGGCCTGTAAACAGCTGGATTGATAGGGCCTGTAGCAGGTAACAACCGGTGTTTATCGTGGCGTTCGATCGGTCCTCATGCAGGGATTGCCGGTATCAGGCTTCGACAAAACTTGTGCAGTAAGCAAGAGTCAGTCCCCCGCTTTGCTATTTCATGCATCGCGTTCTGTTAGGCATTGGGTTCTGTCAGGCACTGCGGCCTGTATGGAGGTCAGGTGCGATGGTGTGAGGTGGGCTGACAGGGAAGTGTTTCCATGATGAGTCGTGCCATGCCCAAGTTTATGGCGCCGAGGGGGAAGAGTGTTGCTTAGAGGGGGTTTGGGGGCGATACAGCAGACAGGTGGGGCGACAAGGCGGCCCGGGGTGCCCGGGCCTGAGGGGGCGTCTGCGTGGGTGATGGCTTTCAGCGGATGGTGTCAGTCGCGGCGTAAGCGCTTGAGCAACGAAGAAGTGTCCCAGCGGCCTCCGCCCATGGCCTGGACATCACCGTAGAATTGATCGACCAGTGCGGTCACGGGCAGGCGGGCATCGAGCTCTCGTGCCTGGTCTAGGCAGATCGCCAGGTCCTTGCGCATCCAGTTCACCGCGAAGCCATGATCGTACTCATTCTCGATCATGGTCTTGTGGCGATTTTCCATCTGCCAGGAGCCGGCGGCCCCCTGTGAAATCACCTCGATGACCTGTTCGCGGTCGAGCCCCGCCTGCTCAGCGAAGTGCAGGCCTTCGGCGAGGCCCTGAACGATGCCGGCGATGCAGATCTGGTTGACCATCTTGGTCATCTGACCGCTGCCGGCAGGGCCGAGCAGGTTGAGTGCTCGCGAATAGACGTTGAGGGCGGCCTGCACGCGCTGGAAGTCGGCGTCTTTGCCACCGCACATGACCGTCAGGGCGCCTTTCTCGGCACCCTGTTGGCCACCCGAGACTGGGGCATCGATAAAGGCAACGCCCTGTGCCCGGCAGGCGGCATCGAGCTCGTGTGCCAGGTTGGCCGAGGCGGTGGTGTGATCGACCAGCACCGTGCCTTCGCGCATGCCGTTCAGGGCGCCGTCTTCACCCAGGGTGACCTGGCGGACGTCGTCATCGTTGCCGACGCACACCAGCACCAGGTCGGCTCCTTCGGCGGCCTCCTTGGGGGTAGCGTGATGGCTGCCGGCATAGTCGTTTGTCCAGGCTTCGGCCTTGGTGGCGGTGCGGTTGTAGACCCGCACCGTGTAGCCGGCATTGGCTAGGTGACCGGCCATGGGGTAACCCATGACGCCAAGGCCAATGAAACTGACGGTCTGGATGGCGTTGTCACTCATCTTGATCTCCTTGTGGATTGACAGCTACCGCCTTCGGGGCGTACGCAAATCAGGGCATGCGCAATTCGCGTCATCGGCAAATAGGAGCGCGCGCCATTACAGGCATGCAAAAAGAGGTCGCCCTTGGGCGACCTCTTTTGTTCATGACGTAACCACGTTGGCTTACTCGGTCGGGTAGTCGCGCTGGTTATAGCCGGTGTAAAGCTGGCGCGGCCGGCCGATCTTGTAATTGCCGCTGCTGATCATCTCATTCCAGTGCGAGATCCAGCCAATGGTACGCGACACCGCAAAGATCACCGTAAACATGTTGGTGGGGATGCCGATCGCCTTGAGGATGATGCCGGAATAGAAGTCGACATTCGGGTAGAGCTTGCGCTCGATGAAGTAGTCGTCTTCCAGGGCGATCTGCTCGAGGCGCTTGGCGATCTTCAATTGCGGATCGTCAGCCATGCCCAGTTCGCTGAGTACCTGGTCGCAGGTTTCTTTCATGACCTTGGCGCGCGGATCGAAGTTGCGGTAAACCCGGTGGCCGAAGCCCATTAGCTTGAACGGGTCGTCCTTGTCCTTGGCGCGATCGATGAAGGCCTGGATGTTATCCTCGGAGTCATCGCCGATCTCGTCGAGCATGTTCAACACGGCCTCGTTGGCACCGCCGTGGGCCGGGCCCCAGAGCGCTGCAATGCCGGCGCTGATGCAGGCGTAGGGATTGGCGCCAGTGGAGCCGGCCAGGCGAACCGTGGAGGTCGAGGCGTTCTGCTCATGGTCGGCATGCAGCATGAAGATGCGGTCCATGGCCTTGGCGAACACCGGGTTGATCTCGTAGTTCTCGCAGGGATTGCCGAACATCATGTACAGGAAGTTCTCGGCGTAATTGAGGTCATTACGCGGGTACATGAAGGGCTGTCCGATGTTGTACTTATGACACATGGCAGCCAGGGTCGGCATCTTGGCGATTAGTCGGATCGCGCTGATGCGGCGGTCCTCCTCGCGGGTGATGTCCATGTGATCGTGATAGAAGGCGGCCAGCCCGCCGACCACGCCGCACATGATCGACATCGGATGGGCGTCGCGACGGAAGCCCTTATAGAAGTTGGACAACTGCTCATGGACCATGGTGTGGCTGCGTACGGTGCGCTCGAACTCGTGATACTGCTCTTCGGTCGGCAGTTCGCCGAACAGCAGCAAGTAGGAGAGCTCCGGAAAGTCGGAATGAGCGGCCAATTGGTCGATCGGGTAGCCGCGATGCAGCAAAACGCCGTTGCCGCCATCGATGAAGGTAATGGCTGACTCGGTGGCGGAGGTCGCCATGAAGCCTGGGTCATAGGTGAATAGACCCGTCGCGCTAAGTTTGCGCACGTCGATGACGTCGGGGCCGGCGGTACCGGAATAGACCGGCAGCTCGATAGCCTCGTCCAGACCATCTATCGTCAAATGTGCTTTTCTGTCAGCCATGCTAGGCTCCTCATTGTCTGGTATCCGGCGATAAGTCCTTGACTCGCTTGATGTACGGGCAGAAAAAAGTCAGCCCACTATAGAAGCGATCCAAGGATTGTCAATTCGCCATTGGGCGGGCCGCCTTGTGCAATCTTGTTATTTCCGTACTTGTTTTGTACAGTTATTGGTGCTTTGCATCATTGTGCGCCTTTCCCGGTATGGGTCAAGACGTAACTAGCAGGGCTTAGGCTGTCGCCATTTGTCATGGTTGCGACCAATCCCTATAATCCACACCGCGCGACTGGCCGATAGGTACGGTCGTGTCGACTTGGCAGACGGCCGAGCCCTTCCTCAAAACCACCGCCCGCTCGGGCCCTAGCCCCGACGCACCCACAGCGGGCCAAGAGAGTGTGTAAAGAGCCGTGAATAGCAAACGACCCGTAAATCTCGATCTCAGTACGATCAAGTTCCCCCTCCCGGCACTAACGTCGATCGCTCACCGCATCACAGGCGTCATCCTCTTCATCGGCCTGATCTTCGCCTTCTGGGCGCTGGATACGTCGCTGTCTTCCCCGCAGGGATTCGAGGCTGTAAGTGATGCCATTGCCCACAATTTCCTGGCCAAGCTGATCACCTGGGGCATGCTGTCCGCCCTGGCCTTTCACTTCGTGGCCGGCATCAAACACCTGCTGATGGATGCTGACATCGGTGTGACCCTCGAGGGCGGTATCAAGAAGGCGCAGATCACTGTCGTGATCAGCGCCGTTCTGGTGATTCTGGCAGGAGTCTGGGTATGGTAACCAATATTACAAACTTTGGTCGTAGTGGCCTGTCTGACTGGCTGATCCAGCGCGCCTCGGCCGTCATTCTGGCGCTTTACACGCTCTTCATGGTCGGCTATCTGCTGCTGCACCCGAACCTGGACTACGCCACCTGGAGCGGCCTGTTCGGCTCTACCTGGATGCGTATCTTCTCGCTGCTCGCCTTCGTGTCGATGGCCGCCCACGCCTGGATCGGTCTGTGGACGGTGACCACCGATTACCTGAAGCCGACCGCCATCCGTATCGCCGTCCAAGCCGTGATTATCCTGGCCATCTTTGTCTTTCTGGTGTGGGGCGTCCAAGTCCTGTGGGGAGCCTGATAAATGTCTAACATGCGTAGCCTGACCTTCGACGCAATCATCATTGGTGGTGGCGGCTCCGGCCTGCGTGCCGCTCTCGAGCTGGCCAAGTCCGGCAAGAAGACCGCAGTACTCTCCAAGGTCTTCCCGACGCGCTCGCATACCGTGTCTGCCCAAGGCGGCATCACCTGTGCCATCGCATCCTCAGACCCTGACGACGACTGGCGCTGGCACATGTATGACACCGTCAAGGGCGGCGACTACATCGCCGACCAGGACGCGGCCGAGTACATGTGCTCCGAAGGGCCCAAGGCGGTATTCGAGCTCGAGCACATGGGGCTGCCGTTCTCCCGCTTCGACAACGGTCGCATCTACCAGCGTCCGTTCGGTGGTCAGTCCAAGGACTTCGGTAAGGGCGGTCAGGCAGCACGTACCTGTGCGGCGGCTGACCGTACCGGCCACGCGCTGCTGCACACGCTTTATCAGAACAATCTGAAGAACAACACCACCTTCCTCAACGAGTGGTATGCGGTCGATCTGGTCAAGAATGCCAACGGTGACGTGGTGGGTTGTATCGCCATGTGCATCGAGACCGGTGAAGTGGTGCACGTCAAGTCCAAGGCCACCGTGCTGGCGACCGGCGGTGCCGGCCGTATCTACGCCTCCACCACCAACGCCTTGATCAATACGGGCGACGGCATCGGCATGGCCATGCGCGCGGGCTTCCCGATGCAGGACATGGAAATGTGGCAGTTCCACCCGACCGGCATTTACGGCGCCGGCACCTTGGTCACCGAGGGCTGCCGCGGTGAGGGTGGTTACCTGATCAACAAGGACGGCGAGCGCTTCATGGAGCGTTATGCGCCGAACGCCAAAGATCTGGCCGGCCGCGATGTGGTCGCTCGCTCCATGGTCATGGAAATTCTCGAAGGTCGGGGCTGTGGCGAGAAGGGCGACCACGTCTTCCTGAAGCTCGATCATCTGGGCGAGGACGTCCTCGGCAAGCGCCTGCCGGGCATCGTCGAACTGTCCAAGACCTTTGCTCATGTCGATCCGGCCAAAGAGCCGATCCCGGTCGTGCCGACCTGCCACTATATGATGGGCGGTATCCCCACCAACGTGCATGGCCAGGCAGTCATGCAGGACGAAGACGGTAACGACCAGATCGTCAACGGCCTGTTCGCCTGTGGCGAAGCGGCCTGCGTGTCGGTTCATGGCGCCAACCGTCTGGGTGGCAACTCGCTGCTCGACCTGGTGGTGTTCGGCCGCGCTGCCGGCATGTACATCGAAGGCGCGCTGAACGAGGGCATCGAGTACCTTGATGCCACTCAGTCCGATATCGATGCGGCCATGACGCGCCTGAATCGTTGGAACGAGTCCAGCGGCGGCGAGTCCGTGCCGGCCCTCAAGGCCGAACTGCAGGACATCATGCAGAGCGCCTTCGGCGTCTTCCGTCAGGAAGACAACATGCAGGAAGGCGTCAAGAAACTCGCCGAGTTGCGTGAGCGGATCAACAACGCCCACTTGGGCGATAAGTCGAATGCCTTCAATACCGCACGTGTCGAAGCCCTGGAGCTCGACAACCTGATGGAAGTGGCCGAGGCCACCGCGATTTCTGCGCTGGAGCGCAAGGAAAGCCGCGGTGCGCATTCCCGTTACGACTATCCGGACCGTGACGATGTCAACTGGCTGAAGCACTCGCTGTTCTTCCCGGCCACCAAGACGCTGGGTAAGCGCGACGTCAACTTCACGCCGAAGACCGTCGACACCTTCGAGCCTAAAGTCCGTACCTACTAAGGGGGTCCACGATGTCCATGCTTCAGGTATCCGTCTACCGCTACAATCCGGAAACAGACTCCGCGCCGTACATGCAGGAGTTTCAGGTGGACACTCAGGGCCGCGATGTAATGGTTCTGAATGTCCTGGCCATGATCAAGGAGCAGGACAGCTCCATGGCCTATCGTCGCAGCTGCCGGGAAGGGGTCTGTGGCTCCGACGGCATGAACATGAACGGCAAGAACGGCCTGGCCTGCATCACGCCGCTGTCCGAGGTGGTCAAGGGCGGCAAGCTGACGCTACGTCCGCTTCCCGGCCTGCCGGTCATCCGTGACCTGGTGGTCGACATGGCGCTGTTCTACAAGCAGTACGAGCGCATTCAGCCGTACCTGCAGAACGACACGCCGGAACCGGCCATCGAGCGCCTGCAGTCGCCGGAAGATCGTGACAAGCTCGACGGTCTATACGAGTGCATCCTGTGTGCCTGCTGCTCGACGTCCTGCCCGTCGTTCTGGTGGAACCCGGACAAGTTCGTCGGTCCGGCCGGCCTCTTGCAGGCCTACCGCTTCCTGGCCGACTCGCGTGACGAGGCGACCAGTGAGCGTCTCGCCGAGCTCGAGGATCCGTTCAGCGTCTTCCGCTGCCGCGGTATCATGAACTGTGTGGCGGTCTGTCCGAAGGGACTCAACCCGACGCGGGCGATCGGCAAGATCCGCGAGATGCTGCTGGCGAATGCCACTTAAATCGTCGCGCTCGTCTTGCTATCATGGTGGCCGATCTCAGGCCGTGGCGTTTCGTCGCGGCTGAGCCGGCCCCGTCGCTAAGAGCCGGTGCCTCGCGCACCGGCTTTTGACGATCGAGACCTGGGCTTACGGTTCGTGCCGAAGCTCGCCGGATCAGGACACAAGCCCAACCGGCAGGGCAACAGTCACGCCGATGCGGCGATGCCGTAGATGGCGCCGATAACACCCCATCAGTGTAGGGTGACCGAGACATGCAAGAAGGCATAATGGAGTTGATGTGGCGCACCTCCCATGTCAGTGGCGGAAATGCTCACTATGTGGAAGCGCTATACGAACAGTACCTCGTCGATCCAAACGCTGTCCCCGACGAGTGGCGCAACTACTTTGATCAGTTGCCCCGCCCGGATGGCAGCCCCTCCCAGGATATTCCGCTTGGTCCGATTCGCGACCAGTTCTACCAGCTTGGCCAGTCCCGTCGGGGTTCACAGGCCGCCGCCAGCGTCGACAGCGGTGAGAGCAAGAAGCAGGTCAAGGTTCTCCAGCTGATCAATGCGTATCGCTTTCGCGGCCACCAAAAGGCCGATATCGATCCTCTTAACCTGCGTAGTCAGGTGCCGGTGCCGGATCTCGACCTGTCCTTCCACCAGCTGACCAAGGCCGATCTGGATACCGAGTTCCAGACCGGGTCCTTCTTCCTGGGCAAGGACAAAGCGCCGCTCAAGGAGATCGTCGACGCCCTGGAGCAGACTTACTGCCGCTCCATCGGCTGCGAGATCATGCATATCGTCGACACTGAAGAGAAGCGCTGGCTGCAGCAGCGCTTCGAATCGGTGCGCTCCAAGCCCAAGTTCAGCCCGGACGTGCGCAAGCACGTACTTGAGCGGCTGACGGCGGCCGAGGGCCTGGAAAGCTACCTGGCGTCCAAGTATCCGGGGACCAAGCGCTTCGGCCTCGAGGGTGGCGAAAGCTTCATCCCGATGATGGATGAGATCATCCAGCGGGCCGGCGGCTATGGCACCAAGGAAGTCGTCATCGGCATGGCGCACCGCGGTCGCCTCAACCTGCTGGTCAACATCCTGGGCAAGAGCCCCTCCGAGCTGATCGAGGAATTCGACGGCAAGAAGGTGATCTCCCAGGGCTCCGGCGACGTCAAGTATCACCAGGGCTTCAGCTCGAACGTGATGACCAGTGGTGGCGAAGTTCACCTGGCGCTGGCGTTCAACCCGTCCCACCTGGAGATCGTCTCCCCGGTGGTCGAGGGCTCGGTGCGGGCCCGTCAGGACCGTCGCGACGATAGCGATGGCAGCAAGGTGTTGCCGATCAACATCCATGGTGACGCGGCCTTCGCAGGGCAAGGCGTGGTCATGGAAACCTTCCAGATGTCGCAGACCCGTGCCTACAAGACCGGCGGCACGGTGCACATCGTGATCAACAACCAGGTCGGCTTCACCACCTCGCATCCCGGCGATACGCGCTCCACCGAGTACTGCACCGACATCGCCAAGATGGTTCAGGCGCCGATCTTCCACGTCAACGGCGATGATCCGGACGCCGTGCTGCACGCGACCCAGGTGGCCATCGACTATCGCCACCAGTTCAAGCGTGACGTGGTCATCGACCTGGTCTGCTACCGTCGTCGCGGCCACAACGAGGCCGACGAGCCGTCCGGCACGCAGCCGATGATGTATCAGAAGATCAAGAATCATCCGTCTGCTCGCACCCACTTCGTCAAGCGGCTGGTCGATGAGGGCATCATCAGTGAAGACGATGCCAAGGCGCAGATGGAGAAGTATCGCGACGACCTGATGGCCGGCAACCATGTGGCCAACGCCCTGGTCAAGGAGCCGAACACCTCGCTGTTCGTCGACTGGGCGCCGTATCTGGGTCATGAGTGGACCGGCGATGCCGATACCACTGTCGACATGAAGCGCATGCAGCAGCTCGCTAACAAGATGTGCGAGGTGCCGGACGGCATTCAGGTCCAGCGTCAGGTCGCCAAGATCTACGAGGATCGCCGCAAGATGGTCGCCGGTGGCATGGCGCTGAACTGGGGCTTCGCCGAAACCCTGGCCTATGCCACGCTGCTCGATCAGGGCCATCCGATCCGCATTACCGGCCAGGACAGTGGCCGCGGCACCTTCTCCCACCGTCACGCGGTGGTGCACAACCAGAAGGACGGCAGCACCTACGTGCCGCTCGAGCACATCGCCGACGGACAGCCGCGCTTCACCATCCACGACTCCTTCCTCTCGGAAGAAGCCGTGCTGGCCTTCGAATACGGCTATTCCACCACCATGCCCAATGCGCTTGATGTGTGGGAGGCCCAGTTCGGGGACTTCTTCAACGGCGCCCAGGTGGTGGTCGACCAGTTCATCTCCTCGGGCGAGACCAAGTGGGGGCGCTTGTGTGGCCTGACCATGTTGCTGCCGCACGGCTATGAGGGGCAGGGTCCCGAGCACTCCTCGGCGCGTCTCGAGCGCTTCCTGCAGCTGTGTGCCGAGCACAACATGCAAGTCTGTGTGCCGACGACCCCGGCGCAGATCTTCCACCTGCTGCGTCGTCAGGTGATTCGTCCGCTCAGGAAGCCGCTGGTGGTCATGTCGCCGAAGAGTCTGCTGCGCCACAAGGAAGCGACGTCCACCCTCGAAGAGCTGGCTCACGGCAAGTTCCAGATGGTGTTGCCTGATCAGGGCAAGCTCGAGGCCGACAAGGTCAAGCGGGCGGTGCTGTGTTCCGGCAAGGTCTACTATGATCTCGCCGCCTACCGTGCCGAGAACGAGCGTGAAGACACTGCGGTGGTGCGTATCGAGCAGGTCTACCCCTTCCCGAAGGAAGAGCTGCAGGCGGCCCTCAAGGCCTATCCGAACCTCGAGCAGGTCGTCTGGTGTCAGGAAGAGCCGCTCAACCAGGGCGCCTGGTATCAGAGCCAGCATCACATGCGAGTCGTAGCGGACATGCTGCGTGAAGGCATGGGGCGCGACCTGAAGTTTGCCGGTCGTCCCGCCTCTGCGGCCCCGGCCGCCGGCTACATGTCCGTGCACGTAGAACAGCAGCGCCAACTGGTGGACGACGCCTTCAACGCCTGAAGGCGTCCCCATCGGACGAGAGAGAATACATAAGGGAAATTCAATGGCTACCGAGATCAAAGCGCCAACCTTTCCGGAATCCGTTGCCGAGGGCAGCGTCGCTGCCTGGCACAAGAAGCCGGGTGACAGCGTCGAGCGTGACGAACTGATCGTCGAAATCGAGACCGACAAGGTGGTGCTCGAGGTTGTGGCACCTGAGGCCGGCACTCTGAGCGAGATCAAGGCCGAGGAGGGCGACACCGTCGCCTCCGAACAGGTCTTGGGCCTCCTCGGCGCAGCGGGCGAAGCGAAGAGCGAGTCCAAGGCCGAGCCGAAAGCCGACGATAAGTCTGCTGACCAGGCCTCTGGCGAGAGCGATGCTGCTAAGAGCGATGCCGAGCCGGCCCCGAAGGCCGAGGCCTCCGGCAAGACACATGACGTCAAGGCCCCGACCTTCCCGGAGTCCATCCAGGAAGGCACGGTCGCGACCTGGCACAAGAAAGTCGGTGAAGCGGTCAAGCGCGATGAAGTGCTGGTCGACATCGAGACTGACAAGGTGGTGCTCGAGGTAGTCGCACCGGCCGACGGCGCGCTCTCCGAGATCAAGACCGAGGAAGGCGCTCAGGTCGAGTCCGAGGCCGTGCTGGCAAGCTTCGCTGAGGGCGCTGGCGGCGATGCCGCGCCGGCGGGCGGTGACAGCAAGGGCAGCCAGCAGAGCCAAAGCGATCAGGGCGGCGACGACCAGGGCGCCGACGAGAAGATCGGCGACAAGATCCTCGCCCCGGCGGCGCGCAAGATGGTCGCTGAGCATGACCTGGACGTGGCCAAGATCGAAGGCACCGGCAAGGGTGGTCGTGTGCTGAAAGAAGACGTCCAGAAGGCCGTCAAGGAAGGCAGCGCCAAGAAGTCCAAGGCCCCGGCCAGTGCCGCGGCGCCTGCTGCCACCGCGCCGGTTGTCGAAGGCGAGCGCCCCGAGAAGCGCGTGCCGATGAGCCGTCTGCGCAAGACCATCGCCAAGCGCCTGGTCGAAGCGCAGCAGACCGCTGCCATGCTCACCACCTACAATGAGGTGGACATGGGTGCGGTGATGGATCTGCGCGCTCAGTACAAGGACACCTTCCTCAAGGCTCATGACACCAAGCTCGGCTTCATGGGCTTCTTCGTCAAGGCGGCTTCCGAGGCGCTCAAGCGCTTCCCGGACGTCAACGCCTCCATCGACGGCGGCGACATCGTCTACCACGGCTATCAAGATATCGGCGTGGCTGTGTCCACCGACCGCGGTCTGGTCGTGCCGGTGTTGCGTGATACCGACAGCATGAAGATCGCCGACGTCGAGAAGGGCATCGTCGACTTCGGCAAGCGTGCCCGTGACGGCAAGCTCGGCATCGATGAGATGCAGGGCGGTACCTTCACCATCACCAACGGCGGCATCTTCGGTTCGCTGATGTCGACGCCGATTCTCAACCCGCCGCAGACGGCGATCCTGGGCATGCACAAGATCCAGGAACGCCCGATGGCGGTGAACGGCAAGGTCGAGATTCGTCCGATGATGTATCTTGCCGTGTCATACGATCACCGCATGATCGATGGCAAGGATGCGGTCCAGTTCCTGGTGACTATCAAGGAACTTCTCGAGGACCCGGCGCGCCTGCTGCTCGATATCTGAGCCGGCGTGATGCCAACGATTCAAGCGAACCGAAAACAGGAAGGAAACCATGGCCGATAAATTCGATCTGATCGTCATTGGTGCTGGCCCCGGCGGCTATGTCGCCGCCATTCGTGCCGCCCAACTGGGTCTGAAGACAGCCTGCGTCGAGAAGTGGATCGACAAGGAAGGCAAGACCGTTCACGGCGGTACCTGCCTGAACGTGGGGTGTATCCCGTCCAAGGCACTGCTCGAGGCCTCCCACAAGTTCGTCGAAGCCCAGCACGACTTCGATGACATGGGCATTCAGGCGGGCGACGTCTCGATGGACGTCAAGAAGATGATGGCCCGCAAGGACAAGATCGTGAAGAACCTGACCGGCGGCATCGCCGGCCTGTTCAAGGCCAACGGTGTGACCGCTCTGGAAGGTGCCGGCAAGGTGCTGTCCAGCAAGCAGGTCGAGGTCAGCAAGGACGGCGAGAAGACCGTCTATGAAGCCGATAATATCGTCATCGCCTCTGGCTCAGTGCCGGTCGAGATCCCGCCGACCCCGCTCACCGAGGGCCTGATCGTCGATTCCACCGGCGCGCTCGAGTTCGACGAGACGCCCAAGCGCCTCGGCGTGATCGGCGCCGGCGTGATCGGCCTCGAACTTGGCAGCGTATGGAACCGTCTGGGCTCCGAGGTCACCGTCCTCGAAGCCATGGACAGCTTCCTGCCGATGGTCGACCAGGCCGTCGCCAAGGAAACCCAGAAGCTGCTCAAGAAGCAGGGCCTGGACATCAAGCTGGGCGCGCGGGTCACCGGCTCCGAGATCAAGGACGACGAGGTCGTCGTCAAGTACGCCGACAGCGAAGGCGACAAGGAAATCACCTTCGACAAGCTGATCGTCTGCGTCGGCCGCCGTCCCTACACCCAAGGCCTGCTGGGCGATGATGCCGGCGTCAAGCTCGACGAGCGTGGTTTCATCTTCGTCGACGATCACTGCCGTACCAGCGTGCCGGGCGTCTATGCCATCGGTGACGTGGTGCGCGGCCCGATGCTGGCCCACAAGGCGTCTGAAGAAGGCATCATGGTCGCCGACATCGTCGCCGGTCATAAGGCCGAGATGAACTACGACGCCATCCCGAGCGTCATCTATACCTTCCCGGAAGTCGCCTGGGTGGGCATGAACGAGCAGGAAGCCAAGGCGGCCGGCATTGAAGTCAAGTCCGGCTCCTTCCCGTTCGCGGCAAGCGGTCGCGCCATGGCCAACAATGCCACCGAAGGCATGGCCAAGGTGATCACCGATGCCGAGACCGATCGCGTACTGGGCATGCATATCGTTGGCCAGCATGCCGGCGAGATGATCGCTCAGGGCGTGATTGCCATGGAATTCGGCTCCAGTGCCGAGGATCTGGCGCTGACCTGCTACGCGCACCCGACCATGTCGGAAGCCGTGCACGAGGCCGCTCTGGCGGTCGACGGCCACGCCATCCACATGGCCAACCGCAAGAAGCGCAAGTAAGTCGTCGAACAACGAGCGCCGCCTTCCCGAGCGGCGCCTCGCCCCGGCCGGTTCGGGGTGAACGGGGATGACCTGGCTCGCTACAGTGGTGGCGAGCCACGGTCATCGTTCGAGTCAAATGCAACCAATGGCATGACACGATGAACCTTCACGAGTATCAGGGCAAACAGCTGTTTGCCGATTATGGTCTGCCGGTATCCAAGGGCTTCGCCGTGGATACCCCGGAAGAAGCTGCAGAAGCCTGCAAGAAGATCGGCGGTGACAAGTGGGTCGTCAAGGCCCAGGTCCACGCCGGTGGCCGCGGCAAGGCCGGCGGCGTCAAGCTGATCAAGAGCCCGGAAGAAGCCAAGGCGTTCGCCGAGCAGTGGCTGGGCAAGAACCTGGTGACCTTCCAGACCGACGAGCACGGTCAGCCGGTCGCCAAGATCCTGGTCGAGAACTGCACCGATATCGCCAATGAGCTGTACCTGGGCGCCGTCGTCGATCGCACCACCCGTCGCGTGGTCTTCATGGCTTCCACCGAAGGCGGTGTGGAGATCGAGAAGGTCGCCGAGGAAACGCCCGAGAAGATCCTCAAGGCCGAGATCGACCCGCTGGTCGGCGCGCAGCCGTACCAGGCCCGTGAGCTGGGCTTCGCGTTGGGCCTGAACAAGGAACAGATCAAGCAGTTCACCAAGATCTTCCTGGGTCTGTCGAAGCTGTTCCACGACAAGGATCTTGCCCTGCTCGAGATCAACCCGCTGGTGATCACCGATGAAGGCAACCTGCATTGCCTCGACGCCAAGATCGGCCTGGACGGCAATGCGCTCTATCGTCATCCGGACCTGCAGGCCATGCAGGACCCGTCCCAGGAAGACTCCCGTGAAGCCGAAGCGGCCGCCTGGGAACTGAACTACGTGGCGCTCGATGGCAACATCGGTTGCATGGTCAACGGTGCTGGCCTGGCCATGGGGACCATGGACATCGTCAACCTGAACGGCGGCAGCCCGGCCAACTTCCTTGACGTGGGCGGTGGCGCCACCAAGGAACGCGTGGCGGAAGCGTTCAAGATCATCCTGTCCGACGACAACGTCAAGGCCGTGCTGGTCAACATCTTCGGCGGTATCGTGCGTTGCGACATGATCGCCGAGGGCATCATCGGTGCCGTCGAGCAGGTCGGCGTCAACGTGCCGGTCGTGGTGCGTCTGGAAGGCAACAACGCCGAGCTGGGTGCCGAAAAACTGGCGTCCAGCGGTCTGAACATCATCGCTGCTACCAGCCTGACTGACGCGGCACAGCAGGTCGTCAAGGCAGCGGAGGGCAAGTAATGAGTATCCTGATCGATAAGAACACCAAGGTCATCTGCCAGGGCTTCACCGGTGGCCAAGGGACCTTCCACTCCGAACAGGCCATCGCCTACGGCACCCAGATGGTCGGCGGCGTGACGCCGGGCAAGGGCGGCCAGGAGCACCTGGGCCTGCCGGTGTTCAACACCGTCAAGGAAGCCGTTGCCGAGACCGGCGCGGAAGCGTCCGTGATCTATGTGCCGGCGCCGTTCTGCAAGGACTCGATCCTTGAAGCCGCCAACGGTGGCATCAAGCTGATCGTCTGCATCACCGAAGGCATCCCGACGCTCGACATGCTGGATGCCAAGGTCAAGTGCGACGAGCTGGGCGTACGCCTGATTGGCCCGAACTGCCCGGGCGTCATCACCCCGGGCGAAAGCAAGATCGGCATCATGCCGGGCCATATCCACAAGCCGGGCAAGGTCGGTATCGTGTCGCGCTCCGGCACCCTGACCTACGAAGCCGTCAAGCAGACCACTGACCACGGCTATGGCCAGTCCAGCTGCGTCGGCATCGGTGGTGACCCGATCCCGGGTTCCAACTTCATCGACATCCTCGAGATGTTCGAGAACGACCCGCAGACCGAAGCCATCGTCATGATCGGTGAGATCGGCGGTACCGCCGAGGAAGAAGCCGCGGCCTACATCAAGGCCAACGTTTCCAAGCCGGTGGTCGCCTACATCGCAGGCGTGACGGCACCTCCCGGTAAGCGCATGGGCCATGCCGGCGCCATCATCTCCGGCGGCAAGGGCACAGCCGACGAGAAGTTCGGCGCCCTGGAAGCAGCGGGCGTCAAGACCGTGCGCTCCCTGGCCGACATCGGCGATGCTCTGAAGCAGGTCACCGGCTGGTAAGCCAGCGACCCGCCTCTCGGCACAAGGGCACCCTTCGGGGTGCCCTTTTTTTATGCGCGCCGCTCGCGGAGCTTAGTCCTGGTGATTAGTTCTGGTGATTAGTTTTGGTGACTAGCCGCTAGTGACTAGGCCTTGTCGGTTAGCACTGGCGGCCCCGGCGACCCAGCAGCCAGGCCAGCACCGGGGCGCCGGCCAACAGGTACCAATGGTAGGTGACGAAGCGCCAGATCAGGATCGCGGCGGCGGTGGTCTCGCCGCCGAGTGTCGGCAGCAGAAAGGCGCCGATGGTCAGTTCGACGCCGCCGGCACCGCCCGGCAGCAGGCTAAGCTGACCGGCGGCCATGGACAGCATCTGCACCATGAAGGTCCAGACCCAGGCGACGTCGACGCCCAGCCCGTCCAGCGTCAGGTACAGCAGGCTGTAGCGGGTAATCCAGTGAGCGCTGCACAGAGCGAAGATGGCGGCCAGCGTCAGTGGTGGCTGTCTCAGGGTCGTGGCAAGCCCCTGGCGGAACTTCAGCAGCTGTCGGGCCAGGCGGTGGCGCCGAGGGCGGGCCAGCCCCAGCCGGGCGAGCGGGGCACGACTCAGGCGCAGCACATGGGGCAGGTAAAGCAGCAGTGACGTCAATATTACCAGGATGGCCACCAGGGCGGCGCTGGCCAACCGCATCAACTCGGGCCGGGGCCAGGCGTCCGGGTGCAGCAGGGTGTATCCGCCCATCGCGGCCAGGGCGAGCAGGAAGAACAGCATGTCACAGACCTGGTCGACCAGGAAGACCCCCGAGGAGGTCGCGGGGCGCAGGCCGTGACGCCTGAGCAGCATCATCAGGGTCAACGGGCCGCCGCTACCGCCCGGGGTGGCACAGGTGGCGCATTCGGTGGCCATCACCATTGCCAGTGCCCGGCGTTGGCCCAAGGGGCGTTTGGCGCTTGGAAGCGTGCCCTGAAAGGCCATGGCCGGTTCGCCTTGAGTCGGCGGCGACTCAGCCAAGCGGCTGTTGCCTGATCGGCCGAATGGTTTATCGCCTGGCCCGAGATGACCGGCAAGCAGCAGGCGCAGGCGCAGCGCATTGAGGTTCCAGCAGCCAAGCACCAGTGACAGCATCAGAGCCAGTTGCGCAAGTGGATAGTCGAGAAGGGCCGCAAAGGGCGCCATGCCATCGATCAGCAGCGGGATCAGCGCCGCCATCAGCAGCGCCAGGATCAGCAGTGCTCGGCCGCGCAGCAGCCTCCAGCCGCATGTCAGGCCCTGCATAAGCGCGTGAGTCACGGGATTGCCGTTGCTGTTTCTGCGCCCATCAGAGAGCTGAGCGACTGGCCGCCTAGCCATGCTGGCAGCGTGTCGCGGTGGCAAGGGTCGGTGACAGGGTGCGGTAGTGGTCGAGCAGGCCATCGATGACCTTCGACCAGCGGTAATGACGCTCCACATGGCGGCGGGCATGGCGGCCGATGGCGGCGGCATCATTGAGGAACAGCTCTTCCACGGCGCGTGCCATGGCATGCGGCGCATGGGGCTCGCAGAGCACGCCGCAGCCCAGGGGCACGTTCTCGATCAGGGCGCCGGCCCGGGCCGCTACCACCGGCAGGCCGCTGGCCATGGCTTCCAGCGCCACCAGACCGAAGGTCTCGCGGGTGCCAGCGTGAACCATGGCATCGGCGCTGGCCAGGGCGCGAGCCACCTCATTGGGTGAACAGCAGCGGCTGATCACGCTGACGTTGTCCGGGACCTGGGTCGGCATGCCCGGCCCCATCAGCAGCAGATGATAGCCGCGCCCTAGCCGCTGGGCGGTTGCCAGCAGGTCATTGACGTTCTTCTCCCGGGAGTTGCGGCCGGCGAAGACCAGCAGCCGGGTGGTATCGGGCAGCCCCAGCGTTCGGCGCAGTTCCTCGTGGCGCCGGCGGGGGTGGAAGGTGTCGAGGTCGACCCCCAGCGGCTGCACGCGCACACCCTGTACCCCCCAGTCCTCGAGACGATCGCCCATCGAGCGGCAGGGTACCAGCACGCTGTCGAAGCGCCCGTAAAGATCCGCCACATAGCGCTTGAGGCGGCGGGCCACCGGTGCGCCGAAGCGATCGCCCATCAGCCGAGGCAGGTCGGAATGATAGAACCCGACTACCGGTACGCCCAACTGCTGGCCGGCCTCTAGCGCTGCCCAGGCGGTGACGTAGGGGTCGCCGGCCTCGATCAGGTCCGGACCCAGTTCGACCAGTGCCTGGCGCCAGGGGCTGCGACGTAGCGGGAAGCGATAGCCCTGGCCCAGGGGCAGGCGAAAGGCGGGCAGGGTCTGCAGGGCCCCCAGGGTCTGACGCTCGCCGGCAGGAACCAGCAGGTTAGCCTCGATGTCCGGCAGGGTCGCCAGGTGACGATGCTTGGCCTGAAGATAGGTGCGCACGCCACCGCTATCCGGCGCATGGAACATGGTGATATCCGCAAGGTGCAAGACCGTCTCCTGTTGCTGTGGCTATCGCTCAAGGGTAGCGAGGCAATGCGACAATTCGACGACATGGCGGCATCGCTGTCTCGACAGCAGATGTGCGCGGCTTGATGGGGTGGCGCTTTGCGGTCATGCATGAGACATATGGTGAAGACACGCGCACACGACAAGGAGATGGGTGAATGCCAGCCGACACGGGTTCGGATCGTCAAGGCAAGAGCCGCTCAGGCGAGCGTCAGCGGGAAGAGGGGGGCTCACTCGAGAATGGGGGCTCTTTCCCGTCAGGGTCCGCGTCGACCGGAGATGAGGCCTATTACCGTACCGAGCTCGAGTATGCGCTGGGAACGCCATTTACCGCCGGCAATCATGTCGAGGTGATGCGCAATGGCGTGGAGATATTCCCCGCCATGCTCGATGCCATTGATGCCGCCGAGGCCAGTATCGACCTGGTGACTTATGTCTACTGGACGGGGGACATCGCACAGCGCTTCGCTGCGGCGCTGGCCCGACGGGCTCGTGAGGGGTTAAGGGTGCGGGTCGTGCTGGATGCGGTGGGAACGCAGAAGATGTCGTCTGAGGTGGTCGCCCAGATGCGCGAGGCCGGCGTCGAGGTGCGCCGGTTCCGGCCGATCAAGCTGCCCAGGCCCTGGCAGATCGACAAGCGTACTCACCGCAAGATCATGGTATGCGACGACCGCCTAGGCTTCGTCGGCGGGGTCGGCATCGCTGCCGAGTGGGAAGGCGATGCCCGCACGCCGGATGAATGGCGCGAGACGCATTTATGCGTGTCGGGTCCGGCGGTCATCGGGCTGCATTCGGCCTTTCTCGACAACTGGAACGAGTGTGGGCCCTGGCAGTGGCAGCCGATTCGCCAGGCGCCGCCGATTCACGAGGATGGCGTGCTGGTCCAATGCGTGCGGGCTTCCTCGACCATTGGGTGGACCGAATCCGCCGCCATGCTGCGCTCCCTGGTGGCGGTCAGCCATGTCAGGCTGCGTATCGTCACCGCCTACTTCGCCCCCGATGGTGCCTTGGTCGAGCAGATGATCTCGGCACTCGAGCGAGGCGTCTCGGTCGAGCTGCTGGTGCCGGGTCGTTACAACGACAGCCGCCTGTCGCAGCTGGCCGGGCAGCCGAGCATCGAGCGGCTGCTGGATGCCGGGGCCAAGGTCTGGGTGTTTCTGCCGACCATGTTGCATGCCAAGGTGATTACCGTCGACGGTCGGCTGGCCTGCGTCGGGTCGGTGAACGTCAATCATCGCTCGATGGGCAAGGACGAGGAATGCTGCGCCCTGATGCTTTCCGACGCCGTGACGGCGACCCTGGATGAGCAATTCGATGATGATTGCCGGCGTGCGCAGCGGCTGGACGCCGACGAGTTTCGTCGGCGTGGAGGCTGGACTCGGTTCATGGAGCAGGGGGCTCGGCTGTTGCTGGAGCAGCTTTGATGAGCCCATGCGCAGGTTCTGCGCGGTAGTGTCGACTGCTCGCGTAAGGCCTTGAAACGACAACGCCCCGGCCAGTGATGGCCGGGGCGTTGTGCGTCTTGCAGGCGCTCAGTGCTCAATCAAACGGCGGGGCGAGCCACCAGCGAGCGGGTCTCTTCACGGGCTTCTGTGAGCGCTACACGGGTCATATCGCCCAGCTTGAAGCGCTCTTCGCCTTCAATCTGGATGCGACCTTCCTTGTCGTCGATCACCACCTTGTCGCGCTCGCTGTGCATCAGCGGCGCGGGAATGAAGGCGGTGGCACCATTGTCGACCAGGCGTACCCGCATGCCGCCGCGGTTGACGGCGATGATCTCGGCCTCGAACTCCTGCTGTTCCTTGGCGGCTTCGGCCAGGTAGCGAACGTAGAGCCAATCCTTGACGTCACGCTCGGCCATGCGGTTCAGGCGGCGACGCTCGGTGAGCTGCTCGGTCAGCGCCTGGCTGGCCTCGGCCGGGGCACTCTCGCCCTTCAGCACGCGCTTGATCAGGCGGTGATTGACCATATCGCCGTACTTACGGATCGGCGAGGTCCAGGTGGCGTAGGCGGCCAGGCCCAGACCGAAGTGCGGACCGGGCAGGGCAGACATGCTGGTGAAGCCCTGGAAGCGGCGCAGGCGAACGTCTAGCCAGGCATCGTCGCGGGACTCGAGTTCGCGCTTGAGCTCGCGATAGCGCGGCAGCTCCAACAGGGCCTCGCGTTCGACCTGGATATCCTGGGCGGCGAGGAACTCGTGGGCCGCGTCGGCTTTCTCCGGCTCGAAGGCCCGGTGCACGTTGAAGATGCCGTGACCGACCTTGTCCGCCAGCAGATCGGCGCAGCAGGCGTTGGCCGCAATCATCGATTCCTCGATCATGCGGTTGGCGATGCGGCGATCCTCGGTGCGAATGTCCAGCACATTGCCGGCGTCGTCCAGATCGAAGACGTAGTCGGGACGATCCTTGAACACCAGCGCATGGGCGGCGCGCCAGGCGCTGCGTGCTTCGGTCAGGTCGCGCAGGGCGGTGAGCTGCGGCGCGATGGCATCATCCGGTGCCCAGTCGCCCTGGCCCTCGATCCAGTCGGAGACATGGTCATAGACCAGGCGTGACTTCGAGGTCATGTTCGCGGCGAAGAAACGGTAGTCGCCCAGGTTGCCTTCGGCGTCGATGTCCAGCGCGCAGGCCAGTACCGGACGCTCCTTGCCTTCCCACAACGAGCACAGGTCGTCGGCCAGCACTTCCGGCAGCATGGTGACGTTCTGTCCCGGCAGGTAGACGGTGAAGGCGCGGGTGCGCGCTTCCTGGTCGGCGGCGTGGCTCTCGTCGACGTAGGCGGTGGGATCGGCGATCGCCACCGTCAGGCGCCAGCCGCCGTCGTCCAGGGTCTCGACCCGCAGGGCGTCGTCCATGTCGCGGGTCTTCTCACCGTCGATGGTGAAGAAGGGCTCGGCGGTCAGGTCTTCACGCGTGAGGCCTTCATCGGCCATCGGCCAGTCGTCGCCGGCTTCCGGCGAGGCCTGCTCGAGGGCATGACGCGCCAGCGTCACGCGCCAAGGTACGGCCGGGTTGTCGCTCTTGGCGACCAGCTCGTCGATCTGCGAAAAGAAGCCGCGGTCGCCTTCTTTCAGCGGGTGGCGTACCAGACGGGCCACCACCCAGTCGCCATCCTCGATGCTGTCTTCGTCGAGACTGCGCTTGAGGCGTGCCTTGAGCACGTTCTTGACCGACGGATGGTCGGGCACCACGGCCAGGCGGCCCTCACGCTTCTGGACCCGTGCCACGAAACGCTGCAGGCCGATTTCCAGCAGGGTATCCGGCTCGACCGAGGTTTTGTCGCCTTCCTCCTTGAGGATGGCCTTCACCCGGTCGCCATGAAGCACCTGCTTCATGGCGGGGGGCGGCACGAAGTAGGAGTCGCCGTCGTCGGTTTCGAGGAAGCCAAAGCCCTTGTCGGTGGCCTTGATCACGCCCTCGACCCGGGGCGTGGTATCGCGGATCTGCTGCTTGAGCTGAGCAAGCATCGAATTGTTCTGAAGCATCGGACACTTTTGCATGGCGGGAAGAGTGGGAGCCACTATACGGATTCCGCTAGCCCGCGCCAATCGGGGCGGACAGCTGTAGACGCTGTGCACGACCAATCAAGACGTTAGGGGTGAGCGAGAGGCAAGTTCGGCGCAGACAGCCATCGATCCCCTTGGGTATGCTAACGACTAAGCCGCCAAGGAGCCCCCATGTCGCCACAGTTGATCGTCACCGACCTCGACCGCACCCTGCTCAACGCCGACCATGATCTGGACCCTCGCACCATCGAGACCTTTCAGGCGCTCGCCGAGCGCGGCCACCATCTGGCCATCGCTTCCGGGCGCCACTACCGGGATATTCTTCCTCTGCGCGAGCGGCTCGGCGTAAAGGCCCATATCATCAGCACCAACGGCGCCTATCTGCATGGCTCGGACGATGCGGTGCTGGCGACCCAGCATGTGCCCGAGGAGATGGCCCGGGAACTGATCGCGCTCGAACGCCCGGCGGGCATGCGCCTGAACCTCTATCGCGATGACGACTGGCTGATCGACGCGCCGGCTCCGGAGCTGCTTGCCCTGCATGCCCATACCGGCTTTGGCTACCGGGTCGCCGATCCCGGCGAGCTCGATGGTCGTGGTGTCGGCAAGGTGCTGTTCATCGGTGAGCCGGCGGCGCTTGCGACCATCGAGGAAGCCGTGGAGGCGCGCTACGGTGGGGCCCTGCACCTGACGTACTCCTTGCCCAACTCGCTCGAGATCATGGCCGGTGGCGTCAACAAGGGCGCCGCCTTGGCGCGACTGCTGGAGCGACTGTCACTGCCCGCCGAGGCCTGCCTGGCCTTCGGCGACAACCTCAATGATACCGAGATGCTGGACCTGGCCGGTCGGGCGTTCGTGATGGCCAATGCCCATCCCGAGTTGCCCGGACGGGTGCCTCAGGCCACCCGTATCGGCCACCATGATGATGCCGCCGTTGCCAGCACGCTGCGCGAGTGCTTGCTGGATTGACGCGGCCGGGCATTCATCGTCGGACATCCATAGCCGGGCCAGTGAGCTGACCGTGATCGGTCTCGGCAAATACAGCGCCTACCACCTTGGTCGCAAGCATCTTGCCGGGCCGGCATGGCATCCACCATGATCGCCATGGAATGCCTTGATTTTCTTCATGGCCGATAGGGACGCGCTGCGGCCTATTCGGTCGGCGCCATGGATTCGGACTGCCATGCTTCTGCTGCGATACCTGCTGCCATGACCCACTCGCCTGCCTCCCTGATCGTGGTCGACGACGACCCGGAAATCCGTGAGCTGCTGGCCGACTATCTCGGTCGCCATGGCTTTCGCACCCTGGTGGCCGCAGATGCCGAGGCGCTGGAGGCGCTGCTGGCCGTTGCCATGCCGGATCTGTTGATCGTCGATCTCATGCTGCCCGGTGACGATGGCTTCACCATCTGCCGCCGGGTGCGTCGCGACAGCGAGGTGCCGATCATCATGCTTACTGCCAGCGCCGATGAGACCGATCGCATCCTGGGGCTCGAACTCGGCGCCGACGACTACCTTGGCAAGCCCTTCAATCCCCGTGAGCTGCTGGCGCGCATCAAGGCGGTGCTGCGCCGCACGCGTCGCCTGCCCGAGGCGGCCCCCGAGAAGGACCCCGCTCAGGCGCGGCTGGTGGCCTTCGGCGACTGGCGACTCGACCGGGTCACCCGAGAGCTGATCGACGCAGGCGGCGAGCGCAGCGCCCTGTCCGGGGCGGATTTTCAGCTGCTGCAGGTATTCCTCGAGCATCCGGAAGAGGTGCTGTCCCGGGATGCCCTCTATGACTTGAGCCGGGGGCGCCCGGCGCCACCGCT
The DNA here is from genome assembly GCF_013349955.1 of Onishia taeanensis. Classification (GTDB taxonomy): domain Bacteria; phylum Pseudomonadota; class Gammaproteobacteria; order Pseudomonadales; family Halomonadaceae; genus Onishia; species Onishia taeanensis_B. The sequence continues at coordinate 23,044 of NZ_JABVXC010000015.1, forward strand.
GGATCGCTCCATCGACGTGCACGTCTGCCGGCTGCGCCAGCGTCTGGGTGAGGATGCCCAGCACTCCCAGCTGATTCGCACCGTGCGCGGCGCCGGCTACGTGTTGGCTACCCGGGTGGATGCGCTGACGTGAGCGCTAATCCGGGCGCATCGTCTGGCGCCGATGCCCGCGTGGCCCATGGCGCCGATAAGCCAAGCAATAAGCACGACTGGCGACGGCTGAGGCGCACCCTGGCTCGGAGCCTGCCAGGCAGCCTGCGCGGACGCTTCGTGTTGATCATGCTGATCGGGGTGCTGGGAGCGCAGCTCGCGAGCTACGCGATCTGGACCCATCAGGCCCGGGATAGCCGGCTCGAACAGATCGACGAACTCTCCCGCAACGTCGCTTACAGTGTCGCCTCCACGGTGCGCTTCTTCCGCTCGCTGCCGGTCGATTATCGCCATATCGTGCTCGATCAGCTGCGCGACATGGGCGGCACGCGCTTCTTCGTCAGCGTCAACGATCACCGCATTCCTGTTCAGGACATCGGCCGGGGGCCCGCCCAGACGGTGGTGACCGACAATTTCCGCGAGATACTGGCCTCCGAGCTCGGCGTCGATAACGCTCGCGTCGAGTTCTCCTCGCCCGATACCCTGCGCCTGTTCAACAACGAAGTGCTGCTGCACGACCTGCCGCCCCGCTGGGGGCGTCACAGCCTGCTGATGGACCCCATCGAACCGCCGGTCCTGGTCGTACAGCTACCCCTGGATGCCCAGGGCTGGCTCTATGTGGCGACGCTGTTGCCAGTGCCGGAGCTCTTCGATGACGGCTGGCTGTCAGGCGAACGGTTGTTCGCGGCGCTGATCGTGCTGCTTGCCGTGATCGGGCTGTCGCTGCTCGGTATCCGCAGCGCGACTCGGCCACTGGCACGACTGTCGCGGGCCGCGCGACGGCTCGGCGACGATCTGGACAGCCCACCGCTGCGCGAGACCGGCCCCCGCGAGGTGGCGGCCACGGCGGTGGCCTTCAACCGCATGCAGCAGCGCATCCAGCACCAGGTCGAGGAGCGAGAGCGGCTATTCACGGCGATCTCCCATGACTTGAAGACACCCCTGACGCGCATGCGCCTGCGCGCCGAGATGCTGGAGGATGACCATCAGCGCGAGCGCTTCTGCGCCGCCCTCGACGAGCTGGACCTGCTGGTCAAGGGGGCGCTGGCCTCGGTCAGGGGGCTCGACCTGCATGAAGCCATCGAACCGGTCGATGTGCGTGGCCTGCTCGAGGGCCTTGCCGAGGAGATGGCCCTGCAGGGTGGCGAGGTGACAGTCACCGGCCAAGCCTTGCCACTTGAAGCCAAGCCATTGGCGCTCAAACGCTGCTTGGCCAACCTGCTGGAGAATGCCGTCTTCTACGGCAAGCGCGCCGAGGTGCACCTCGAAGACAGCCCGACGAGGCTCAGTATCACCCTGCGTGACCACGGCCCTGGGATCCCCGCGGGGCAGCGCGAGCGGGTCTTCGCGCCCTTCGTGCGCCTCGAGCCCTCGCGCAGCCGTCATACCGGCGGTAGCGGGCTAGGGCTCGGGATCGCCCGGCACATCCTGCGGGCCCACGGCGGGGAAATGGTGCTTGATAATCATCCATGCGGCGGCCTGGTGGTGAGCCTCGAGCTATCTCGTTGCGCCGATGCCGACCCAGCTGACGCAGACGGGATATGACCCCTGACGGGACGTAGCGCGCCCGGAAAAGGGCGCTTCGCGACCTTGGTCTTACAGACGTTATGTCTATAAACCATAGTTTAATCAGCAAGTTATATATTTCAGCCGTGTAATAAACCCGCAACACTATCCAGTACTATCCAGCACTAGGTAACCCCTCTCGTGCCTCCCAATGGGGTAGCGTGTCATCAGCCGCTAGTGAATCGGCTCACGACAATCAATAACAATCGATGGAGACACGCCCCATGCGCTCACTGCTGAGATTCCCGCTCAAGAAGACCCTGCTCGGCCTCGCCGTCACCGGCGCCGTAGCGTCGTCCCCGGTGCAGGCCGGCGAGGTCGAGGTGTTGCACTGGTGGACGTCCGGCGGCGAGGCCCGTGCTGCCAACGTGTTGAAGGAACTGATGGAGGCCGAAGGCCATACCTGGAAGGACTTCGCGGTGGCCGGCGGTGGCGGCGAAACCGCCATGACGGTGCTCAAGTCTCGCGCCATGTCCGGCAACCCACCATCGGCGGCGCAGATCAAGGGGCCCGAGATTCAGGAATGGGGCGATCTCGGTCTGCTCGGCAATCTGGATGACGTGGCCAAGGCCGAGGGCTGGGATAGCCTGCTGCCCGAGGTGGTCGCCAACATCATGCGCCATGACGGCCACTACGTGGCGGTGCCGGTCAACGTGCACCGGGTCAACTGGCTGTGGGCCAACCCGCAAGTGCTCGATGAGGCCGGCGTCGAGGTGCCGACGAGCATCGATGAGATGTTCGAGATCGCCGACGACCTGCGCGAGGTGGGCGTCATCCCGCTGGCCCACGGCGGCCAGCCCTGGCAGGACGCCACGGTGTTCGAGACCGTGGTCCTTGCCGAGGCCGGCTCCGACTTCTATCGCCGCGCGCTGGTCGAGCTCGACCCCGAGGCGCTCAACAGCGAGACCATGATCGACGCCCTGACCACCTTCAAGCGCATGCGTACGCTGATGGACGACGGCATGTCTGGCCGCGACTGGAACATCGCCACCTCGATGGTGATCGGCGGCCAGGCCGCCATGCAACTGATGGGAGACTGGGCCAAGGGCGAGTTCACCGCCGCTGGCCTGACGCCGGGAGAAGACTATGTCTGCGTGCCGGCGCCGGGCACCGAGTCGGCCTTCACCTTCAACATCGACAGCCTGGCGATGTTCCAGGCCAGCGATGAGGAGGCTCAGGCGGCCCAGGATGATCTGGCCCGACTGGTGCTGGAACCGACCTTCCAGGAGGCCTTCAACCTGGCCAAGGGCTCGATTCCGGCCCGCGCTGATCTCGACATGAGCGCCTTCGATAGCTGCGCCCAGCGCTCCATGGCCGATTTCAAGGCAACCTCCGAGAACGGTGGCTTGGTGCCCAGCATGGCGCACGGCATGGCGGTGCGTGCCTCGGTGCAGGGCGCCATCTTCGATGTGGTCACCAACTTCTTCAACGACCCGGACATGAGTCCCGAGGCCGCCGCCGAGCGGTTGGCGAACGCTGGCAGCTCGCTGCTCTAGGCTCGTCGCCGCCCGCCCGGCACCTGACGCCGGGCGGGCTCCCTCCGTCTTTCGGTTGACGAGGCCCAGGCCTCGAGGACGTACTCATGTCGACTTCTCTCTCCCCGGCGCGCGCCGCCCGCGCGCCCGCCAAGCGTTCGGCGCTCGGCACCCTGAGCGACTGGCTACCGCGCCTGGTGCTGGCGCCTTCGATTGCCGTGTCGCTGTTCTTTGTCTATGGCTTCATGATCTGGACCTTCGTGCTGTCGCTGACCAATTCGCGCATGCTGCCGAGCTATGACTTCGTCGGCTTCGCGCAGTACGCGCAGTTGATGGCCAACGACCGCTGGTGGGTCGCCGCCAGCAACCTGGTGGTGTTTGGCGGCTTGTTCGTCGGCATCTGCCTGGTGCTGGGCGCGGGGCTGGCTATCCTGCTCGACCAGCGCATCCGCCAGGAAGGCAGCCTGCGCACCATCTATCTCTACCCCATGGCGCTGTCGTTCATCGTCACCGGTGTGGTCTGGAAGTGGCTACTCAACCCGAGCCTCGGCCTGCAGGCCATGGTGCGTGGCTGGGGCTTCGAGAGCTTCACCTTCGACTGGCTGGTGAATCCGGACATGGCGGTCTACACCCTGGTGATCGCGGCCGTCTGGCAGGCCTCGGGCTTCGTCATGGCGCTGTTTCTGGCCGGGCTGCGCGGCATCGACGACAGCATCATCAAGGCCGCCCAGCTCGACGGTGCCAGCTTGCCGCGCATCTATGCCCGGGTGGTGATGCCCTGCCTGCGGCCGGTGGTGTTCAGTGCGGTGATGATCCTTTCGCATATCGCCATCAAGAGCTTCGACCTGGTGGTGGCGCTGACCGGCGGCGGTCCCGGCTATGCCTCGGACCTGCCCGCCACCTTCATGTACACCCATGCCTTCACTCGTGCTCAGATCGGGCTGGGCTCGGCCAGCGCCATGCTGATGCTGGGCGGGGTGCTGGCGATTCTGATTCCCTACCTATATTCCGAACTGCGGAGCCGCCGTCATGGATAACGTGATTCGTCGCCGCACCCCGGGCGCACGGCTGGCCCGGGCGGCGCTCTACGCCGTGCTTATCGTCGCAGCGCTGTTCTACCTGCTGCCGCTTGTGATCATGCTGCTGACCTCGATCAAGCCGCTCGATGAGATCGGCGCCGGGACCCTGTTGGCGCTGCCCCAGCATCCGACCCTGGCGCCCTGGATCACTGCCTGGGGCGAGGCCTGTACCGGCATGCGCTGCGAAGGGGTGGGCGGTTACTTCTGGAACTCCTTCGCCATTGTCATTCCGGCCGTCGCCATCTCCACCGTGGTGGGCGCCCTGAACGGCTATGCATTGACCAAGTGGCGCTTCCGCGGCTCGGAGCTCGTCTTTGCGCTGATGCTGTTCGGCTGCTTCATTCCCTTCCAGGTGGTGTTGCTGCCGATGGCGCAGACGCTGGGTTGGTTGGGGTTGTCGAGCTCCCGGGCGGGGCTGGTGCTGGTGCATGTGGTGTTTGGTATCGCCTTTACCACGCTGTTTTTCCGCAATTTCTATGTCGCGGTACCCAGCGAACTGGTCTCGGCGGCCAAGCTCGACGGCGCCGGTTTCTTTCGCATCTTCTGGCGCATCCTGCTGCCGGTGTCGGCGCCGATCATCGTGGTCTCGGTGATCTGGCAGTTCACCCAGATCTGGAACGACTTCCTGTTCGGCGTGGCCTTCTCGGCCCACGATACCCAGCCGGTCACGGTGGCGCTGAACAACCTGGTCAACACCTCCACCGGGGTGAAGGAATACAACGTCAACATGGCCGCGGCGATGATTGCTGCGCTGCCGACCCTGGTGGTCTATGTGCTGGCCGGCAAGTATTTCGTGCGGGGTCTGACCGCGGGCTCGGTCAAGGGCTGAGCCGCCGCGCCCTTGCCATCACGATGCGAACAATAACGAGGTAACCATCATGTCAGCTTTGGAAATTCGCGAGGTCCGCAAGGACTTCGGTAGTACCCGGGTCCTCAAGGACGTCAGCCTGGCCATCGATTCCGGCGAGTTCCTGATCCTGGTCGGGCCCTCGGGCTGCGGAAAATCGACGCTGATGAACGCCATCGCCGGCCTCGAACCGGTCACCGGCGGCCAGATTCTGATCGGCGGCGACGACATCACCTGGCGCACCCCGGCCGAGCGTGATATCGCCATGGTCTTCCAGTCCTATGCGCTCTACCCGAGCATGACGGTGCGCCAGAACATCGCCTTCGGCCTGGAAATGCGCAAGGTGCCCAAGGCCGAACGCGAGCAGGCCGTGGAGCGGGTCGCGGATCTGTTGCAGATCACCCACCTGCTCGAGCGCAAGCCGGCCCAGCTCTCCGGCGGTCAGCGCCAGCGGGTGGCCATGGGCCGAGCGCTGGCCCGGGAGCCGCAGATCTATCTGTTCGACGAGCCGCTTTCCAACCTCGACGCCAAGCTGCGGGTCGAGATGCGCACCGAGATCAAGAAGCTGCATCAGCGCCTTGGCACCACCATCGTCTACGTCACCCACGATCAGATCGAGGCCATGACCCTGGCCGACAGCATCGCGGTGATGCGCGACGGCCATATCCTGCAGCTGGGCTCGCCGGACGAGGTCTACAACGACCCCGTCGACATGTTCGTGGCCGGCTTCATGGGTTCGCCGTCGATGAACTTCATCACGGCGACCCTCGAGGGCCAGCTCGGCGACTATCGGCTGCGCATCGCCACCCCCGAGGAGCAGGAGCTGGTGTTGCCCTGGCCGGCGGATCGGATCACCGGCGAGCTTGCCGATCATCTCGGACAGCCGGTGGTGCTGGGGCTGCGCCCGGAGCATTTCAGCGAGCAGGATGCGCGGCTCGAGGGGCAGCAGGAAGGCACCTTGCTCGAGGCGCGTGTCACCGTTGTCGAGCCGACCGGTGCGGATATTCTGCTGCGTCTGCCGCTGGGGGATAGCGAGGTGACGGCGCGAGTGGGGCCCAAGTGCCCGGTGGCGGCCGGCGAGCGACTGGCGCTGCGTATCGACATGAGCCGCGCGGTGCTCTTCGATCCACAAAGTGAAAGCCGGTTGGCCTAGCGTCTCTCTTTGCGCCAGGCGCTGCGTCTGCCAGCAAACCAGGCTTGATGTATCGGATAGATGCCAGCGTGTTCCAACAAAGCGGCCCCCGCCATTCGGCGGGGGCCGCTGCTATTGATGCGAAGAGTAACGCCTAGTGCACGGTGATAACGGTGCATTTGGCGGCGTGGCTGACCTTGTGCGAGACGCCGCCAACCACCAGGCTCGAGAAGTCGCCGAGCCCCCGGCTGCCCATGATGATGGCGTCGACGCCGAGTCGCTTGGCCTGCTCGAGAATGGTGCGGCTGGGTTCGCCTTGGGCAAGGGTCGTATCGATATGCTTTGCCCCCAGCGCGCTGGCTTCTCTTGAGGTCCGGTCGATCAATTCGCGACCGTATTTCTCGAGTTGGTCCGAGGTGGTCTCCAGTGTCACTGCGCCGATTCCCCAGATCAGTGTGGTCTCATGGGCCAGCACCTCGGGGATGTGCAGGATGTGTAGGGTGGTGTCGCTGTCCTTGATCAGCTGGCAGGCGACTTCGAGGGCCTTGCGGGCATGTTCGGAACCGTCGACGGGAACCATGACCGACTTGAACATGGCATCACCTCCTTGATGAGTATGCCTTCATCCTAGTCTAGACGTCCTTTACCGACTTGATCCTGATCAATCCCCACGGCATTGGTTGTCAGACGTCGCGGCGCTGTTTTTCCCTGGCCTTGCTGGAGGCGTCGTCGAGCCGTGACAGGCGCTGCCAAAGCTCACGGCGCAGCTCCACGAGCCGTGGTGCCTCGCCGGCTTCGAAGGGCAGCGGCCGGGAGAGGCCCAGTGCCTTGAGCCCCAGGCGTGCGCTCATCAGGCCGACCCCCAGCCCCTGGGCGGCGCGGGTCGAGAGTCGCCCGGCGAGGTCCATCGACAGCCATTCCATGCCGATGTCGCTGGCAAGCTCGCTGGTGCCGGCGAAGGCGACGTTATAAAGCACCTGGCGGAACAGCTTGAGGCGGCTGGCATAGCCAAGTTCCAGCCCATAGAGCCGGGCGAGGCGGTCGATCATGGCCAGGTTGCGCCAGGCCACCAGCGCCATGTCGAGCAGCCCCAGCGGGCTTGCCGCGACCAGCACGGCGGTATCGCCGGACATCCGTGCGATCAGCCGCCTGGCCTCGCGATCGCGTGGGGCGAGCAAGTGATGAGCGATCAGCACGCGCTGCTCGGCGCCGCCATGGTGATCGTCTTTGGCGGCGAGATAGCCCTGCCAGTGAGGATGGTCCGCTTCCAGGTCGAGCCGGTCCTTGAGTGTCTCGGCGAGGCGCTGTGCCTGTTGCGGTGTGGCCTCGGTGATCTCATCGAGGCGCTCGCGCAGGGCGTCGTGGCGACGCAGACGACGCAGGCGCAAGAGTTCCTTGGCGATGGCCTTGCCGGCAAGGCCCAGCCCCGCGAGCAAGAGAAGGCTCCAGGCACCGGCCAGCCAGTCACCGTCAAGGGCCGCGGTGAAGGTGGAGTGTGCCGCCTCCACGCCGCCAAGCAGCAATCCGCCCCCCAACAGGCCAAGTAGCCCCCAGCGGCGACGCTTGGGCCTTGAGAGACTGGCGGCCAGATCGGCCTCGGCGGCTGATTCGTCGTCCAGCGGACGGCTGGCCTGTGCCTCGGGAAAGGACTGAGCGGGGCGCGGGTCCTGGTAGCCCGAGTCAAGCTCGGCTGCTGGCTCTTCCGAGAAGCGCTGGGCGGGGCGAGGGTCGGTCATTGCAGTTTGTCTCCGAGCAGCCAGTCGAGGGTCGCATCGAGGCGGATATGAGGCAGCGCCCCCTGGCCACGAGGGGCTGGGCGGAAGGCGCGGAAGTCAAAGCCCTGGCGGGCCCAGAAGTCGGCATTGGGCAGCCGGGACGGCACCTCGCCGGGAAACACCAGCACCGATTCGTTATCCAGGGTGGTGCCGCGCAGCGCAGGGGTGGTGCGGCCCTGGTGCTCGACGCTATGGGCGCTAGTGGTGCGGATCGCCGCCAGCGAGAAGGCCTTGACCGGCACGTCGGCGAAGCGCAAATCCTTGAGCGGTTCGGCTAGCAGCGCCTCGAGCAGGCTTACCAGATGGGGATGCTGCTCCGGGGTGACGTGATCGGCCTTGGTCGCGGCGATGGCCAGGCGGTCGATGCGCGGCGTGAACAGCCGCGACAGCAGGCTGCGGCGGCCGTAGTCGAAACTCTTCATCAGGGTGCCGAGGGCGCGGGACAGGTCGGCGAAGCGATCCGGTCCGGCATTCAGGGCGCCGAGCACGTCGACCAGCACGATCTGGCGGTCGAAGCGCCGGAAGTGCTCCTGATAGAAGGGCCTGACCACGTGGCGCTGGTAGTAGTCGAAACGCCGAGCCAGGGTCTGGTAGACGCTGTCTGCCGGCAGCGACTTGAGCCGGTCGCGATCCTCTTCGCCAAGGCCGGGTAGCGGAAAAAACTGCAGCACCGGGGCGCCGTCGAGCTCTCCCGGCAGCAGGAAACGACCGGGCTGCAGGTCGGCAAAGCCCGCTTCACGGGCAGCACGCAGCCCGGATGCATAGGCATCGGCTATTTCAGCAAGGCGCGCCTCATCGGCGGTGGCCGCCGGGTCGATATCGGCAAGCGACGCGCGCCAGTCGGCGAACAGGGCCGCGTACTCGCCATCATCGTGCGCCGGGCGAGAGGCGCTCCAGCTCAGGTAGTCGTGATCCAACAGCGGCAGGTCGAGCAGCCACTCGCCGGGGTAGTCGATCAGGTCCAGGGTCAGGGTCGCCGCACTCCGGGCCAGCAGGCCGCTGCGCTTGGGACGATAGCGAATCGCCAAGCGGAGCTCGCTGATGCCCCGCGTCGGGTCGGGCCAGCGCGGTGGCTCGGCATCCAGCGCTGCCATGGCCGGGTCGTAGGGGAAGCGCGGCACGCCAAGGTCCTGCTGGGCGACCCGCTGGGCGCCGAGCAGGCGGCCCTCACGGGCGGCGGGCAGCAGGTCGAGGCGTGCCTCGAGCCCTGCGTGTCGAAGCTGGTGGACCAGTGAGGTCAGAAAGGCCGTCTTGCCGGCACGAGACAAGCCGGTGACCGCCAGGCGCAGCTGGCGGTCGCGGCCGCGTTCGAGAAGGTCATGAAATTCGCGAGCCAGGGGCTGGCGCATGGAAGAGTTCCGTTCACCGTGGAGTTCAGCCCCCAATGTGCGGGCGCGCTGCCCGGCTGGCAAGTCTCTGCCAGACCAAGGCCAGGATTGGCAGCAGCGACAGCGGGATCAGTAGCGCATTCAGGAAGGCCCAGCCGAACTCGCTGACCAGCGGGCCGGCCAGAAGCGCGGTGGCGGCGACGGTGGAAAATACCAGGAATTCGTTGGCGGCCTGGGTGCGGGCCTTGTCGGCCGGGCGGTAGCTTTCGGTGAGCAGGCCGGTGGCGGGCAGGAAGGTGAAGTTCCAGCCCAGGCCCAGCAGCACCAGTCCGGTATAGAAGCCGCCGATGCTTTGAGTGACCTGGGCCACCATGGCACTGGCCACGAGCAACAGGCAGCCCAGCACGATCATGCTTCGCGCCCCTAATCGGGCACTCAGATGGCCAGTGAAGAAAGACGGCAGGAACATCGCCAGCACGTGCCACTGAATGGTGGTGGCAATGTGAGCGAAGTCGTGGCCGGCGGCGGTCATGGCCAGTGGGGTGGCGGTCATGGCGACATTCATGACGCCATAGCCGATCGTCGCCGCCATTACGGCGACGATGAAGGCCGGTTGGCGCAGCACCTGGGCCAAGGGGCGCGGGGTGCCGGGCTCATGGGTCGTCTCGGGGGGCGGCAGGCGAACGATGGTGAGCACCAGCAGCGCCAGCACATAGAGGGCGCCAAGCCCTGCAAAACTCATCAGGAAGGGCGTTTCTCCCAATGCGCGACTGGTATTGGCAAGCCAAGGGCCCAGGAAAGCGGCCAGCACACCGCCGCCCATGACCAGGCCGATGGCACGATCACGCTGCTCTAGCGGCGCCACTTCAGTGGCGGCAAAGCGATATAGCTGACCGAAGCCAATACCGATGCCGATCAGCCAGGTGGCGAGCATGAAGCGCCAGAAACTCTCGTTGACCAGTGCCTCACAGGCCACGGCGACGCCGACCAGCCCCACCAGATGGCCGAGCATGAAACCCCGCCGCCGACCGAGGCGCGCCATGATCAGCGAGGCCGGCACGGTCGCGCACATCAGCCCCAGCCACTGGGTGGCCACCGGCGCCGTTGACCAATTAGGACTCGGTGCCAGGCTGGCACCGATCATCGGCGACACCGGGATCAGCAGGCTGTTGCCGGTGATCAGCAGAGCCTGACATAGCGATAGCAGTAAGACGCTCAAGGGCATGAGAGGGAGTCCTCCAGATGGGAGAGGCTAGCGCCAAAGCGCTGACGATAGACCGACGGCGACACGCCGTAGCGGCGATGAAAGAGACGGCGCAACTTTTCGGCGCTGCCCAGCCGCCATTGGGCGGCAAGGCGCTCCAGCGACGGCGCGGGGCTGGCCGTGAGCAGTTGCTGGCGCGCCCCTTCGAGGCGCAGTTGCGTCAGATAGGCACCGGGAGAGGTATCGAGATGGTGCCTAAAAAGCCGCGATAGGTGGCGCGGGGTGACCGCCATCTGGGCCGCCATGCTCCCAAGGTCATGCGGTTCAGCGGGGTTGGCATGCAGCCGGTCCAGTAGCTCGCGCAGCGACCCGCTGGCGCGCTGCTGGTAGCGCAGTGCCTCGCTGAACTGGGCCTGGTCGCCCGGGCGGTGCAGAAACATCACCAGCTCGCGCGCCACCCGGCCGGCCAGCTCGCCGCCCTGGTCGGCCTCGACCAGCGACAGGGCCAGGTCGATGCCGGCGGTGACCCCGGCGCTGGTATAGCGGCCCTGGTCTTGTACATAGAGGGCATCGGGTTCGACCTTTACCCGCGGGTAGGCCTGCGCCAGCGCCTCTGCATGTCGCCAGTGAGTCGTGGCTCGGCGTCCGTCCAGAAGGCCGGCCCTGGCCAGCAGGAAGGCCCCTGTGCAGATTGCGCCCAGGCGCCTGACCTTGGGGGCCATGTCGCGCAGCTTGTCGATATGCTGCTGTGCCTTGCATTGCGCGAAGACACCGCTGCCGCCGGCCACCAGCAGGGTGTCCGGCGCGCCCCTTGCCGTCAGGCCCGCCCAGTCGGTGTCGGCCATTATTGTCAGACCACCGTTGGTGATCAGCGGGCCGCTGGCGCGGGCCACCAGCTCGAGGGTATAGAGGGGGCGGCCTGCGCATTCGTTGGCGCTGGCGAAGACCTGCCAGGGGCCGCAGACATCGAGTACCTGGCAGTCCGGGTAGGCCAGCAGCGTGATGCGGCGTGATGGGGTGGGCGACGAAGGGGATGACATCCAAGCACTCCAGGACGGGGAATGTCTTGAGTCTGGCGCCCGGGCTGAATGTCCACAACGACCAATATCCCACCGATAAGGACATTGCTCTCCAAAACGACGACGCCCTGCCGGTTGGCAGGGCGTCGAGCGAGTACTTCGTCAGGACTTGGTGCTTATGCAGCACTTGATCAGTACTTAAGTCAGCACTCAGGTAAGCGCTTGATCATCGCCTGGTCCGTTATCGGCTAGCCGGCAAAGGTGGCATAGATGGCGATCACCAGGATCACCAGCACGATGCCGGCGGGCACGGCGCCTTTCCAGGGCGTCAGGTCGACGGCCTGGCTATCTTCCTGCACCCAGTCGGTTTCACGAGGGCGCAGCTTGCCGATGATCAGCATGACCGCTACCAGTAGCACGAAGACCGCACCCACGAAGTGGAACTCATGCATGATGGTCGGCAGCTTGTTGAACGGCGGCACGAAGTAGCCGGCGAAGATCAGCAGACAGCCACCGATCAGGGCGACCTTGGCGGCCAGCGGCGGTACGCGCTTGGTCAGCAGGCCGACGACCACCACGGCAAGGATCGGGATGAAGTAGATGGCATTCATCTTCTGCAGGTAGCCGAACAGGCTTTCCTGACCGGCCAGCAGCGGGGCGATGGTCATCGAGACGAAGGCCATGACCCAGCCGAACACCTTGCCGCAGTTGACCACCTGGCCTTCAGTCGCGTCCTTCTTGAACACGCCCTTGTAGATGCCCAGGCTGAAGATGGTGGTGGTACTGTTCAGCGCCGAGTTGAAGGACGACAGGATGGCGCCGACCATGACAGCGGCGAAGAAGCCGGTGAGATAGGGCGGCAGCACGTCGAATACCAGGCGACCGTAAGCTTCATCCGCCGCTACACCCTGATCGGCGTAGAGGTGATAGGCGATGATGCCTGGCAGCACCAGATAGAGCGGCCCCAGCAGCTTGAAGAAGCCGGTCAGCAGCACGCCCTTCTGGCCTTCGGCGAGGTTCTTGGCGGCAAAGGTGCGCTGAATGATCTGCTGGTTGGTGGTCCAGTAGAAGACGTTGATCAGGAAGACACCGGTGAACAGGGTAAAGAAGGGAACCTGCTGCTCCGAACCGCCGATCGAGTTGAGCTTTTCCGGGTTGGTCTCCTTGAGGATCTCCCAGCCGGCGAGCACGCCACCATCGGCGCTGACGGCCTGCAGGCCGAAATACACGATCACGAAACCGCCGACCAGCAGGCCGATACCGTTGAGGGTATCGGACACGGCGACGGTGCGCAGGCCGCCAAACAGGGCGTAAACCGAGCCGATCAGGCCCACGACCCACACGGTCAGCCACAGCAGAGTCGTGCTGGACTCGATGCCGGTCAGCCCTGACAGGTCGAGCATGCCCTGCAGGCCGATGGCCCCGGAATAAAGAATGATCGGCAGCAGGATCACGGCATAGGCGATCAAGAAGATCACGTTGGTGATCAGTTGCGTGCCGGCATCGAAGCGGATCGACAGCAGCTGGGGCAGGGTGGCAATGCCACTCTTGAGAAAGCGTGGCAGGAAGAACAACGCCAGCGCCACCAGGGCGATGACCGCCACGACCTCCCAGGCCATCACGGAGAGACCATCGCTGAAGGCCGCCCCGTTGAGCCCCACCATCTGCTCGGTGGACAGGTTGGTCATCAGCAGTGAGCCGGCGATCAGCGGAAAGGTCAGCGAACGGCCGGCGAGGAAATAGCCTTGGGTACTTTTATGGTCGTCGCGCCGGGTGATCCGCCAGGTGATGAAGGCGACCAGACCGGTAAAGAACACGAACGACGCCAGGGTCAGGGCATGCACGGTGGAATAATCCTTAAACTGCGGGCAAAAGCGGCACCTTCGGCGTTTTTTTGCCAAGGAATGGAGTAACTTTACTAGCGTGGGAGGTGATGCTAGGGAGCCTTAGACTAAAGCTCTATGCATCTTTCGTCTAATGCCCGCCATGACGGCTAAGTTTGCCAGCATCGTCGGCCTTTGTATGCGCCATCCTGGCTCGTCAGCCTAGTGTTTATGGCCAATTTTGCCGCCCTTTTTCGTCGCTACTTTGTGTCGCTACTTTGTGTCGCTACTTTGTGTCGCCCGGGTTCCAGGTACGCTCGTTAGGCGCGGTCCTTGAGTGCGATCTTCAAGATCGGCTTGTGATCAACGTTCGATATTTCAGTCACCCGCGAGGGGCGGGTCGGTGGCGACGCTGATGACGTGCGCTGGTCAGCCCCTCCAGACAGGTGACGAGGCCCAGGTATGCAGCACCAGCGTCAGGGCTGGCAAGAGTTCATGCGGTGACATCGGGCGGCCGGTTGAGCATACCTGTTGAGCATGGTTTGGGGCGGGCCGGAGAGTCGGCTAGGATGGAAACAGCAATCCCATCATATCAAGGTGTCTCAGTCGCCGGCACCGCGGCCGGTATTCGCCCTGATCACCATAGACGCGGAGGAAAGGATCATGGCCGACGCCGGCCCCGGAGCGGTAATCGACTTCTGGTTCGAGGAGTTGACCCCCAAGCAGTGGTTCGCCAAGGACGAGGCCTTGGATGCCTTGATCGCGACGCGCTTCGAGTCGGCCTGGGGCGCTGCCTGTCGCGCCGAGCTATGGACCTGGCGGGCGACACCGCAAGGGCGCCTGGCCGAGATCCTGGTGCTGGATCAATTTTCGCGCAATATGCATCGTGATCATCCGATGGCCTTCGCTCAGGATGCACTGGCACTGGTGCTGGCTCAGGAGGCGGTGGCTCAGGGCGCTGATCAGGCGCTGACGACTCGCCAGCGGCCCTTCCTCTACATGCCCTATATGCACAGCGAATCCCTGCTCGTGCATGAAGAAGCGCTGCGGCTCTTCGATCAGCCGGGGCTTGAGGAAAATCTGCGCTTCGAGCATCGCCATCGCGACATCCTCTTGCGCTTCGGGCGCTACCCACACCGCAATGCCATCCTGGGGCGGGATTCCAGCGCCGAGGAGCTGACCTTTCTGGAGCAGCCTGGCTCAGGGTTCTGAGCCCTTGGCAGCGAGCATTGCGCTGCCCGCTGCCCGCTGCCCGGTGCCGAGTGGTTCTTTGGGCGGCAAGGCCTACCCGTGAGGATGCTTGGGTAAGGGCGCATTTCAGGCGTCTCGCTTTGCGAGCACTGTGTCACGGACTGTGTATAAGTACCGGTTATCAGTAGTATTTTATAAGCACCGTTCCGTGGGGGCTGTTATACCGGTACGGAGTGGTAAGTACGGTGTGGTACGTATGGTGCGGTAAGTACGGTGTGATACGTATGGTGTGATACGTATGGTGTGATAAGTATGGTGTCAGCGTCGCCCTCTAACAGGCGCTATCTGCAGGTAGTCAGGCAACACCTCACAGCAAAGGAGAGCATTCTATGGGCATCATTGCGTGGTTGATCATCGGCGGTCTGGCCGGCTGGATTGCCGGTAACATCATGCGGGGCGGCGGTTTCGGCGTGCTGGGTAATATCGGGGTCGGCGTGGTCGGTGCCTTGGTGGGCGGCTTCATGTTCAGCCTGCTGGGTCTATCCGCGGGCGGTTTCATCGGCTCGCTGGTCACAGCAACGGTGGGCGCCGTGGTTCTGCTCTGGATCATTTCCAAGGTCAAGAGTGGCTGACGCCAGCGCCTTGCCTTAGCGCTTTATCGGCAGTCTACAAAAAACCGCCCGGCCATTTGGCCGGGCGGTTTCGTTGCAAGGCTTGTGCAGCCGCGTCATTCGCAGATGGCGATCAGGCGGTAGCGGCGCTCTTGCTGCCGACCAGTTCCTTGAGACTCTCTTCGATGATGGCCAAGCCTTCTTCCAGCACTTCGTCCTCGATGGTGACCGGCATCAAGAAGCGAATGGTGTTGCCGTAAAGACCGCAGGACAGCAGGATCAGTCCCTTCTCGCGCGCCTTCTTGCAAAGCGCACCGGCCAGGTCGGCATCCGGCGTGTGGTTGGCCTTGTCGGTCACCAGATCGATGGCGGCCATGGCGCCCATGTTGCGACCGTTGTCGACACAGTCGAAGTCCTGCTGCCATTGCGCGAAGCGCTTGGCTAGCTTGTCACCCAGCGCCTGGCTCTTGCCGAGGATGTTTTCTTCCTCGAAGACGTCCAGCACCGCCAGGGTCGCCGCACAGGAAACCGGGCTGCCGGTGTAGGTGCCGCCCAGCGAGTTGGGGCCGCAGGCATCCATGACCTTGTCGGTACCGACGACGGCGGAGATCGGCATGCCATCGGCCATGCTCTTGGCCATGGTGATGATGTCGGGCTCGACGCCGCTGTGCTCGATGGCGAACAGCTTGCCGGTACGACCGAAGCCGGACTGCACTTCGTCGATGATCATCAGCATGCCGTGCTCGTCGCAGATCTCACGGATCGCCTTGAGGAAGCTGGTCGGCGCCGGGTAGAAACCACCCTCGCCGAGCACCGGTTCCAGCACGATGGCGGCGGTGTCCTTGGGGTTGGCATCGGTCTTCAGCGCCATCTTCAGGCCGCGCAGGGCTTCATCTTCGCTGACGCCGTGATACGGCACCGGGTAGGGCGCGCGGAAGACGTTGCCCGGCATGCTGCCGAAATCGGTGGCGTAGGGCGCGACCTTGCCGTTCATGGCCATGGTCATGAAGGTACGGCCGTGGTAGCCGCCGTCGAAGCAGATGACGTTGTTCTTGCCAGTGGCACCGCGAGCGATCTTGACCGCGTTTTCCAGTGCCTCGGCACCGGAGTTGGCCAGCATGACCTTGCCATGACCGCGCACCGGCGTGACCTGGCTGAGCTTCTCGGCGACCTTCACGTAGCCTTCATAGGGCATCACGGTCTGGCAGGTGTGCATCACGCGGTCGAGTTGGTCCTTGACGGCCTGCACGACCTTGGGATGGCGATGACCGATATTGAGTACGCCGATGCCGCCGGCGAAGTCGATGATGCGGTTGCCATCGGCATCCCAGATCAGGGCATTCTCGGCGCGGTCGGCAAACTGAGTGGCCGGGCTAGCGGCGCCGTTGGCTACGTAGCGCTGCTTGAGTTCGTTGAGTTGGGCGTTATTCATCAATCTCTCCTGTCAGAGTCACCTGGCGCTCAGAGGCCGCCAATACAGACGTACTTAAGTTCAGTGTAGTCGTCCAGTCCGTGACGTGATCCCTCACGGCCCAGCCCGGATTCCTTGATGCCGCCGAAGGGGGCTAGCTCGGTCGAGAGGATCCCTTCGTTGATGCCCACCATGCCATATTCCAGCGCCTCCATCACATGCCAGATCCGGGCATAGTCGCGGGCGTAGAAGTAGGCCGCCAGGCCAAACTCGGTGGCATTGGCCATGGCAATGGCCTCGGCATCCTCGGTGAAGCGGAAGACGGGGGCCAGGGGGCCAAACGTTTCTTCCCGGGCGACCCGCATCTCAGGCGTCACGTCGGCAATCACCGTGGGCTGATAGAAGGTACCGCCAAGTGAGTGCGGTTCGCCACCACAGATCAGGCGGCCGCCATGTTCCAGTGCGTCACGCACGTGGGACTGCACTTTTTCCACGGCTGCTGCATTGATCAGCGGTCCCTGGTCGACACCTTCTTCGAGGCCATTGCCGATACGAAGTTCGCCGACACGGGCGGCGAGCTTGTCGAGGAAGGCGTCATAGACGCTGTCCTGAACCAGCAGACGGTTGGTGCACACGCAGGTCTGGCCTGAGTTGCGGAACTTGGACGCGATGGCGCCTTCCACGGCGGCGTCCAGATCAGCGTCATCGAAGACAATGAAGGGCGCATTGCCGCCAAGCTCCATGGAGGCCTTCTTGACGGTGCCGGCACACTGCTCGAGCAGCTTCTTGCCGACCGGCGTGGAGCCGGTGAAGGAGACCTTGCGCACCCGCGGGTCGGTGGTCAGCACTTCGCCGATCGCCGCCGGCTTGCTGGCGGTGACGACGTTCAACACGCCGGCCGGCAGGCCGACGTCTTCGGCCAGCTTGGCCAGCGCTAGGGCGGTCAGCGGGGTGGCCTCGGCGGGCTTGATGACCACCGTGCAGCCGGCGGCCAGGGCCGGAGCGACCTTGCGGGTGATCATCGCCAGCGGGAAGTTCCAGGGCGTGATGGCCGCCACTACGCCGATCGATTCACGCATCACCATCAGGCGCTTGTCGTCGCTGTGGCTGGGCAGGGTCTCACCGGCCATGCGCTTGGCTTCTTCGGCGTAGTATTCGATGAAGTTGGCGCCATAGGCCACTTCGCCCATCGACTCGGCGAGCGGCTTGCCCTGTTCCTGGGTCATCAGGCGAGCCAGTGGCTCCTGATGCGCCATCACGGCGTCGAACCAGCGCCGCAGCAGCGCTGAGCGTTCCTTGGCGGAGCGCTTGCGCCAAGCGGGCCAAGCCGCGTCGGCGGCGGCCACGGCATCGCGGGCCGCATCAGCATCGAGGTCGGCGACGTCGGCAATGGTGTCGCCGGTAGCGGGGTTGGTCACGGCAAAGCGCGTCGGCGCCTCGCACCACTGGCCGTTGATATAGGCATTGGACATCAGTAGATCGGACGACATCGTCGACAGGCCTCCAGGGGGTATTGTCATCATATTCAACGAGTGTGCATTATTTAAAACAATCCGCCAAGCCTTATCGAATTGCTTCGTCAAGGCCCTTTTAAGCCGGTCCCTGGGGCTGGGTTAACGTCTTTACGGATCAAGCGCATGGGCGCTCTTGGCCTCTTTCCTGCCGATGCGCGCCCTGTCCCTGTAAGCTAGGCATCGGCGAATCCCCCAGTTTCCGCTAAACTAGGCGCCAAAAATTCCTATGGTTGTCTTGATGACAAGCAGTGCGTGGTGAGGTGAGTCTTGGTCGATCCCCTGAGTGCCTGGTGGGCTCAACAACTGGTGCTGTGCGACTGGGCCTTTTCGCCCGACCCGACGGCTGTGGAGCCGGACCTGGCGGTCCAGCGGCTGGCCGAGATGGAGGTCACGGATCGCGGCGAGCTGGGCTGGCGGCTGATCGAGTCCTTTTCGCCCGGCAGCGTGAACCCGCTGGGCCACCTGGAAAGCCTGGAGCTGCTTGCCCTGGCGACGGCAGCCGGCTGGCTGCCCGTCGAGCAGGCGCATGCCTGGGTAGCCCGCATCTCCGCCGACATCTGCGCGCACTGCAACAGTCTCGAGGATTGGTTGGCCGTGCTGCGTCAGGCACGCAGTGCGCTGGGTTGGGAGCGCGGTGACGATGGTTTCCTGGAGGCCTGTACGGCCCTATCGTCTCTGGAGCACGAAGGCGCCGGCATTACCTGGGAACTACTTGTAGAGACCGTCAGGCGACGTCGTCAGGCGCCGCTGTGGCCGTCGTCTGCTGGAGACCAGGCCTGGCGACTGCGTGCCGCCTTTGCACCCCTGCTGGTGACCGATGCCGATGAGGCCCTGGATGCCCCTCAGGCCCGTGCCTTTCTCGCCGATGAATGGCAGGTCAGTGACCGTGATGGTCTGGTGCGCCTCTTGCTGTGGCTGGCCGGGCAGGGTGATCGCTATGCCTGGGACCTGGATGCCACCCGGCTGCTCGAGGCCTCCCGCGGGCAACGTGAGGCTTGGCTTGCCGGGCAGAAGGGCGACGCGGCGGCCTCCGGCAAGGTCTTGCTGGGCTTTCTCGAGCGCGGCGAAACCCTGGAATGGGCGGCCTGGGATTGGCTGCGGCTGGTCGACCTGGCCTATAGCGGCCTGGCGCTTGGCTGGCTCGACCAGGCCGAGGCACAGGCCTTTGCTCACCATGCCCTGGATTTGATCACGCGCCGCTACAGCGACTGGGTCGCGATGGTGACGGCCTATCAGCGCGGGCGCAGCCTCTTCGATGGGCGTGACAGAGTAGGCGAGCTCAACCGGGACTGGGGGTTGCTTCTGCAGTCGCCGGCAAGCCCCTGGCGGGAGCCGCTCAAGACTCTGCAGGACCAAGGCTGCCTGGAGGCATCTCGCCTGACGATGCGAGCCTGGCGCGCCGATGCGCGTCATTGGGTGCTGGCGTTGGCGTCGGTGCGCGAGCCTGAGCTGCTGCTGCGCCAGGGACCGGCGCCGGCATTGTCGGAGGCCGTGCGCAAGGAGGCGTGCCACTATCTTCAGGAGGTGCTCGGCCTCTACCCCGATGACGGCGTGGCCGGGCTTGCCCGCTACTGGCTGCCGGCCCAGGCGCATCACCTCAATCAATTGGCCGCCGACGCGGATCATGGCGCTCTGCCGAGTCTGACTACGCCCTTTGGTCAGCCCGTCGCGGAAGGACTTGCCCAGCGCGATGCGCTGAGGGGCTGCAGCCGTTTTTCGGCTACCGTCCATATGGCGGAGAAGTACGCTTTCTACCTGCAGATGGCCGGCGACAGCGAAGAGTTCGAGGCCGAGGGCCTGTCACGGCTGGCGGAGTCGCTGCGCGGGGTGCTGTGCCACTTCTACCCGGATGCCCGCCGGCTGCTCAACGCCTGGGCCTGCTGGGAGACTGCGCTGCCCGAGGCGCCGCTCGACCAGACCACCCCGGTCTCTCTGGCCCACGAGATTCGTTGGCACCGGGACGACCCCGGCAGCCCCTTTCACTGGCTCGACTGGCGGGCGGGGGCCAGTTGGCAGGAACCCGGCCCGAGGCTCAGCCTGCCTCGCTTTACCGCCCTGGCCCTGGTCGGACCGCTCAACGGTGGTGCCTGGAGTGAACCACTGCCGGAAAGCGACCGTGAGGTGGAAGCCATACGGGAGTGGATAGACGGCCATTACGGCCTGCAGGACAGCGAGGCACTCAGGGAGTTTCTCGATTACCTGCTCTCGGTCGGCGATCGTCAGGAATATCAGATCAACTATGCGCCTTATACCCTCAATGCCGCTCGGCTCAAGGCAGAAATCGCGATTCTCGAGAGCGATGACTGCAGCGAGGATGAGCGCAATCATCTGCTGCGCCTGAAGCGAGTGCGAGATAACGATGCCGGCTGCAATACCTTCGATATGGCCGCCTGGGACATCGCCCAGGCCGTGGATCTGGCTATCGCCGGACGCCAGCTCGCGTGGCTGAGCGAGGCGGAGTTCAGCGCCGCCCTCGATCGGGCGTCAACGCTGGCCGCGACGCATTACCCTGGCTGGCAGGCCTACGCTCGGGGACTTTATGCCGGCTTTTCGTTCTTCATGGGTGAGACCGATGAACGCAAGGCGTTCCTGTCGAGCTTTCGTGAGGCGCTGGTGGGCTGGCTGACCGGCGCACCGCCGCTGGCCGGCCCCTGGGCGAGCCTGGATTTCCCCGGTGCCCGCCCGCGTCATTGGGCGCCGATGCATATCGACACGCTGCCGGGAGATGCGCGCACCCTTCATTAGGGCTGGGTCTCAGGGCTGGGTCTAAGGGCCGGGGCTCAGGGGTGAGCAGGCACTGTCTTGGGTCGTTGGAGAGGGGCTGCTCGCCGTGGGTCGGGCCATAAAGGCTCGTCATGCCCAGCGTCTGTCGCTATCATGCACGCTTTGCTTGCTCTTGCCCTGCAAGATGCCTGAGCACGTCAGCCTTTTAACTCGGAGTCGCCGCGGCGACGTCCGGACCACAGGGAGGAGGTCAGCGCGATGTCGCGGATTGTCGTCACGACAGTGCTTTTGGCGCTGCTAGCCGGACTTGCGGGCTGTACGACGTCGCCGTCGCCGGCTTCCGAGGTGCCGCCGGGTTATTTCGCCATGCAACTGCCGGGGCTCTCCCGCGGCCCCATGTCACCGGTGGATAACCCGCTGCTCGACCATCAGGGGCTGCATCAGCCGAGTCGCGAGGTGATCCGGGACGCCTTGCTTGAAGAGCACGAACGCTGGCTGGGCACCCCCTACCGACTGGGCGGGCAGAGCCGACATGGCATCGACTGCTCGGCGCTGATCCAGACCATCTTCCGTGAGCGCTTCGAGACCGAGCTGCCCCGTACCACCTCGCAGCAGGTCCATCAGGGGCGGCGCGTCGAGCGCGGCAATCTCAAGGCCGGTGACCTGGTGTTCTTCCGTCCGCCGGGCAGCTACCGTCATGCCGGCATCTACGTGGGTAACGGTTTCTTCCTCCATGCGTCGTCGTCTCAAGGGGTTGCCCTGTCCCGTCTCGACAACAGCTACTGGCGTCGTTACTTCTGGCAGGCGCGCCGCCCGCTGGCGCCGATGCAACTCGCCCAGCGAGCGCTTCTGGCCACCAACGGCTGAATCGGGCCCCCTTCAGGCGGGCCCGCCACCCTCGGATGCCACATGACAGACCTTCTATGATTCAGGCTCACACTCGCGATTGGTGGCGGGCCACCCTGGCGCTTTGCCTGGGCTCCTTCATCGTCTTCATCAATCTCTATGCCCCGCAGCCGCTGCTGCCTGAGCTGCGCAACACCTTCGGCGTTTCGACGCTGATGGCAAGTTTGGTCATGTCCTGCGCGACCCTGGCGCTGGCGGCGTCGCTGCTGATCTACGGCACTCTCTCTGACGCCCTGGGGCGTGGCACCATCATGCGGGTCAGTCTGCTGCTGGTCGCCCTCTGCTCGCTGGCGATTGCGCTGGTGCCCAACTTTGCAGGGTTGTTGGGGCTGCGTTTGTTGCAGGGGCTGGTGCTGGCCGGTCTGCCGGCGGTAGCCGTGGCCTGGATGAGCGATGAGTTCGAGCCCCAGGCGATGATGCTGGCGGTAGGGCTCTACATCAGTGCCAATAGCCTGGGTGGGATCGGTGGCCGGGTGATGGGTGGCTGGGCGGGAGAGGCCGGAGGCTGGCCCCTGAGCTTTCTGGTGGTCGGCACCATCAGCCTGGTAGGTGTCGCAGTGTTCTGGCGATTGCTGCCGCCGGCGCGGCATTTCACGCCATCGCGCTTTCGCCTGGCAGAGGCGCTGGCCAGCATTCGCGGCCACCTGAAAACCCCGGTACTGTTGGTGGCCTGCCTGATTGGTGGCCTGAATTTCATGGTATTCATCAACCAGTACAGCTACATCACCTTCCGGCTAAGCGAAGCGCCTTTCGGGTTGGGGTCTCAATGGCTCGGCATGCTGTTCTTGACCTATCTGGGCGGCACCTTGGGCTCGGCCTGGTCGGGGCGGCTGTCACAGCGCTGGGCATCGCCGCTGTGCATGATGGCGGGCATCGTCATCTTCATGCTGGGAAGCCTTGTCACCCTGGCCGAAGGGCTTGGGGTGATCGTGGTCGGGCTGACCATCAACGCCTTCGGCTTCTTTCTGTGTCATGCGACGGCGTCGGGCTGGGTCGGGCGCAACGCCAAGCGGGCCAGAGGCACCGCCACGGCGCTGTATCTGGTTTTCTACTATCTGGGGGCGAGCCTCGGGGGCTTTTATCTGGAGCCGTTCTGGCAGTTCGGCGGCTGGGAAGGCGTGACCCTGGCTGCCGAACTGGTCCTGCTGGTGACGCTCGTCCTCAGTGCCTGGCTGTGGCGGCGGGGCTGAAGATCGATTATTGCGCCTGAGCGCTGAGCGCGCCCTGGGTGCCCGCTTCATCGCCCCAGACCTCCTCGAGGCGGTCGACCCGTCCGCAGGCAGACTTGTAGAAGTTGTACCTCAGGCTGTTGGTCTTGTAGTAGTTCTGGTGGTAGTCCTCGGCGGGATAGAAGGCCTTGAAGGCTTCGATCTGGGTGGCGATATCGCGCTCGAAGCGGGCCTGCATCTCGTCGAGACTGGCCTTGGCCAGGGCGCTTTGCTGCTCGTTCATTGGGAAAATGGCGCTGCGGTATGAGGTGCCGACATCGCAGAATTGGCGATCAACGGCGAAAGGATCGATGTTGCGCCAGAATACGTTGAGCAATTGCTCGTAACTGACCTCGTCCGGGTCGTATTCCACCTGCACAACTTCAGCATGGTCGGTGCGCCCGGCAGATACCTGGGAGTAGGTCGCGGTATCGGCGCTGTCGCCACTGTAGCCTGAGGTGGTCTCGAGTACCCCGGGCACCTTGTCGAAGGCCTCTTCCATGCACCAGAAGCAGCCACCGGCGAAGACGGCGTCTTTGGTATCAGCGGCGAGTGCGTCTGCCGAGGCGCCAATGGCCAGTGCCAGTGGCAGGGCCCTGAACCAGCGATGAGTGGCCAGGAAAGCAAAGCGATTCGCAGCATGCGGATTGTGCGCCATGATCACTCCCGATGTGTTGGCAATGTTGGTTGGATGGGAACTTGAGCTCAGGGTTCCCTGCCATAGCACTAAAGGTTCTCCCGGCGAGGGCTTCGCCGTCAGCGATGCAGCCAGATGCCAGGCTCGAGAGCCCAGGATGAGTGCCCGGGGACAGGCAGTTGTCGTGTGTCTTGGGCAGCGTGGAATGAAACACCCTGCACTGAGCCTGTAAGGAAGCATCCAGGTATGCGACTCAATGGGTAAGGCCGGTCCCGGGTCGCAGCCGTATCCGTCATTTAAGGAGTATATCCGTTGAACCGACAACGCCTCGTCATTCTTGCCCTCATCGCCCTGGTGGTCGGCGCTTTCTTCTTGAGCGGTGCCCATGACCTCTTGACCCTGGATGCCCTCAAGGCCGAACAGGCGCGGTTTCAGACCTGGCTTGCCGAGGACCCGCTGACGGTGATCGGTGGCTTCTTTGCTATCTACGTGGCGATGGCTGCCCTGTCACTTCCAGGGGCCACGCTGTTGACCGTGCTTGGTGGGGCGCTGTTCGGGCTCGGCCTGGGCCTGGTAATCATTTCGTTTGCCAGTGCGCTCGGCGCGAGCCTAGCCTTTTTGATTGCGCGTACGCTGGCCCGTACGCCTCTGGAGCGGCGCTTTTCTCGTCAACTCGACAGCATCAATAGTGGTATCGAGCGGGAGGGGGCCTTCTACCTGTTCACGCTGCGCCTGATTCCACTGTTCCCGTTCTTCGTCATCAATCTGGTGATGGGGCTGACCCGGATGCGCCTGCGCACCTTCTACTGGGTTAGCCAACTGGGCATGCTGCCGGGCACCGCCGTCTTCGTGAATGCGGGACGCGAGCTGGGAACTCTCCAGTCGCTGGGCGGGATATTGTCCCCTGGGTTATTGATTTCCTTCGCGCTGATCGGCGTCTTTCCCTGGCTGGCCCGCTGGGGCGTGGAGATCGCCAAGCGTCGCCGCATTGCTCGCCAGTATGACAAGCCCGAGCACTACGACTATGACATCGTGGTGATCGGCGCTGGCTCGGCCGGGCTGGTGGCGAGTTATATCGGCGCGGCGGTCAAGGCCAAGGTGGCGCTGGTCGAGCGCGACAAGATGGGTGGTGACTGCCTGAATACCGGCTGTGTGCCCTCGAAGGCGCTGATTCGCTCGGCGCGTCTCGCTCAAGAGATGCGCGAGGCCCAGCGCTTCGGCCTGTCGGCCGCTGAGCCCGAGGTCGACTTCCCGGCCGTGATGGACCACGTTCATCGCGCCATCGAAGAGATCGAACCCCATGACAGTCCGGAGCGTTATCGCGGTCTCGGCGTCGAGGTGGTTCACGGTGATGCCTGGCTACAGACGCCCTGGGAGGTACGAGTCGGCGATCGAGTGCTGACCACTCGACATGTAATCGTAGCCACCGGCGCCCGGCCGCGGGTGCCTGAGCTCGAGGGCCTGGAAGAGCGTGATGTGCTGACCTCCGACAACCTTTGGCAGCTCGAGGCGCTGCCCGAACGTCTGGTGGTACTGGGCGGCGGGCCGATCGGCTGTGAGTTGGGCCAGAGCTTCGCCCGGCTCGGCAGTCGTGTGACACTGGTCGAAATGGGCTCCCAGCTGCTGCCGAGAGAGGATCACGATATCGCCAAGCTCGTCGAAACGCGACTCGAGGCTGAGGGCGTGCGGCTAGCGCTGGGCGCGCGGGCGGTACGGGTCGAACCTGGCCCGAGCCATGGCGACGGTGGGCGGGTGCTGGTCATCGAGCGCGAAGGCCCGCAGGGTGCCGAGACCGAGCGCCTGGTCTTCGAGCGGCTGCTGGTGGCGGTGGGCCGGGAGGCCAACGTCAGTGGCTTCGGCCTCGAGGGGCTTGGTGTGTTGCCCAGGGCCAACGGCACCATCGATGTCGACGGCACCCTGCGCAGCCTGCATCCGAACATCTGGGCCTGCGGCGACGTGGCGGGTCCTTTCCAGTTGACCCATGCCAGCGCTCATCAGGCCTGGCACGCCACGGTTAACGCGCTGTTCGGCGAGTTCAAACGCTTCAACGTCGACTACCGCAACCTGCCGGCGGTGACCTTCTGCGATCCCGAGGTGGCAAGAGTCGGGCTCAACGAGCGTGAGGCAGCCGCACAAGGCGTGGAGGTCGAGGTGACCCGCTACGGCTTCTCAGAGCTCGATCGGGCGATCGCCGACCAGCACACCGAGGGCTTCATCAAGGTGCTGACGGCGCCGGGCAAGGATCGTATCTTGGGCGCCAGCATCGTCGGCCACGGCGCCGGTGAGCTGCTTGGCGAGTACACCTTGGCCATGACCCACGGCATCGGCCTCAACAAGCTGCTGGGTACCATCCATCCCTATCCAACCTTCTCCGAGGCTGCCAAGGCTAGCGCCGGCGTATGGAAGAATGCCCACAAGCCTGAGCGTCTGCTGGGCTGGCTCGAGCGCTATTTTGCCTGGCGGCGCCGCAGTGCCCATGCGTCGGCCACTGCCACCCGCACGGCAACGAGTTCGGCTACTAGTTCGGCTAAGAGGAGCGAAACGCATGCTAGATCGCTGGACCAATGAATGGATCAAGCCGCCGCTGGCCAGGCTCGCCAAGGGCCTGGCCGAGCGCGGCGTGACCCCCAACCAAGTGACGGTCACCAGCTTCCTGGTCGGCATGCTGGCACTGCCACTGCTGGCGCAGCAAGCCTATGGCTGGGCATTGGCGGCGATTCTCGTCAATCGCCTGGGCGATGGCCTGGATGGCGCTCTTGCCCGGCACACCGGGCTTGCCAGCGATGCCGGTGGTTTTCTGGACATCGGCCTCGACTTCCTGTTCTATGCCGCCGTGGTACTGGGCTTCGCCCTGGCGGATCCGCCGGCCAATGCGCTGGCCGCCGCGCTATTGCTGTTCGCCTTCGTCGGCACCGGCAGCTCCTTTCTGGCCTTCGCGATCATGGCCGCCAAGCACGACCTGGCAAGGCCCAGCTTCGAGAGCAAGGCGTTCTACTACCTGCATGGCCTCACCGAGGGCACCGAAACCATTCTGGCCTTCGTGGTTTTCTGCCTGTGGCCCGAACACTTTGCCGTGCTGGCGTCGATCTTTGCTGCGGCTTGCCTGCTGACCACCGGCACCCGGCTATGGGGCGGCTTTCATACGGTCAGGGCAAGGGAGCGCAGCGCATGAGGCATCAACCATGCGTCAAGCTGGCCTCGGGGCTGAGCGGGCTCTTGGTGGCAGGTCTGGGGCTGAGCGCTCTTGCCGAGCCCCTGCAGGTGGCCGAGATCAGCTTCAGTCCAAGCGATATCCTGGGCTGGCCGATGCGTGACTTCGATGGCGAAACCGACTATCGGCTGGTGGAGTTGGACGGAGAACAGGTACTCAGGGCACAGGCTCGCGGACAGGCCTCGGCCAAGTATCTGGAGCAGGAGATCGACCTTGACCGCACCCCCTATCTGCACTGGTGCTGGCGTGTTGCGTCTACCTATCCGGGGCTTGTGGAAACCACCAAGGGCGGTGATGACTACCCGGCGCGGGTCTATGTGGCTCGCAAGACCGGCTGGCTGCCGTTCCAGGTGCAGTCGGTGAACTATGTCTGGTCATCGAACCAAGTGGCGGGTAGCGCTTGGCCGAATGCCTTCACCGAACGCGCCCAACTGCTGGCGCTCGAGGGCAAGGAGGCCCCGGTCGGCCAGTGGGTGGCCGAGGTGCGCGATGTGCGCGAGGACTTCAGCCGCTTGTTCGGTGAGCGCCCGGCGCGCTTGAGCGGCGTCGCCTTGATGACCGACGGCGACAATGCAGGGGGCGATGCCACCGCCTGGTATGCTCGCTTGGCGTTTTCCGACGCCTCTGCGCCGCCTCGCTGTCCGGGGCAGTAATACTCTTAGTCCGGTGCAGTCATAACGGGCAGGTGGCGAGTCGACCGCCCGATCCACCGCTCGTGCTCATGGTATGCGGCAGATGCAAAAGGCAGAGGCAAAAAAAGGGGCAGCCCAATGGACTGCCCCTTTCTTGTCAGCGTTTGCTGAGCGCTATGGGCGAGCTTAGTGCTCCACGCCACCTTCGCCGTGCACGTGGCCGTGCTCGACTTCTTCTTCGCTCGCTTCACGCACTTCGGCGATTTCGACGTCGAAGTTCAGGTTCTGACCGGCCAGCGGGTGGTTACCGTCGACGGTAACGGTGTCGCCTTCGACCTGAGTCACGGTGACCATCAGCGGGCCGCCCTGAGTCTGAGCCTGGAACTGCATGCCCGGCTGGACGTCTTCGACGCCCTGGAAGGCATCACGCGGCACTTCCTGCACCAGGCCTTCCTGGATTTCGCCGTAACCTTCTTCGGGGGTAACGGCCACTTCCAGCTTGTCGCCGGTCGCCTTACCTTCCAGTTCCTTTTCCAGACCCGGAATGATGTTGCCGGAGCCGTGCATATAGGTAAGCGGATCGCGACCTTCGGAGCTGTCCAGCACCTCACCAGAATCATTTTTCAGGGTGTAGTGGAACGCGACTACGGTATTCTGCGCAATTTGCATTGATGGACCTTTCGGTGAGTGCATGTCGCGACAATGGTAACGCGATGGCCCAAGGGCTGTCAGGGGCGTCTGGGGATTTTTCAGCTTGTTCGGAGCGATCATGATGTTGATTCAAGCCTTAGGGCCGCAGTTGCGTGTCGCCCGAGGCAGGGATACCCTGAATTCGACTGTTCATCTTCCTTTCACCCGACTACGAATGCCGCTGGAGAGAATGTCCATGACCGTGACGCTGATCTGGCTGATCGCCTTTGCCGTGATCCTGTTATTGACCGTTAAGAGTTGGAGCGGGGCGTTGGGAACCTTCTTCGAGCGCAAGATGCCATCGCTGTTGCTCAGCGGTGGCGATGACCGCTGGGTCTGGTGCCCGGCGATTGCCGTGCTGGGCGCGACCACCGTGGTGCGCCCGGTCGACATGGTATTCACCGTGCTACTGCTGGCGCTGATCGTGTGGCTTGCCAAGAGCCTGATCGGTTGGGCCATGAACCGGGTCAAGCTGCACTGAATCCGTGTGCAGCATCATCGGCCCCCGCTGATGGTGCTTGCAGGGACGGCTCCGCTTCAAAATCCGCCAAGCAAAAACGACAAGGCCCGCGAGCGTGCTCGCGGGCCTTGTGCGTTCCCTGTGCGTACGACAAGGGCCTGCTGGGCTCTTTCGTGCCAGCTCATGTTCTTGCTAGTTCAGGCAAAGTGCTGGGTCGACTGTCTTTGCCAGCCTCTCGGCGTTTTCCCGATATTAGTACGGTGCCACGCTGAGGTTAGAGCCGCTGCCGATCAGGCGTACGCGCTGGCCGACCTGGAAGGCACGATCGGCTTTCTGCACCACGACCACACTTTGACCGGTATCGCGGCGAATCTCCATTTCCCAGGCGGTGGTCCGGTTAGCGGAATCCTCGATCTTCTTGCCGGCCACGCTGCCGCCGATGGCGCCCGCGGCGGTGGCCAGCGTCCGGCCTGAGCCGCCGCCGATCTGGTTACCCAGCAGGCCACCGATGACGGCGCCGCCGATGCCGCCGAGCGCACCGCTGTTCTGGTCGCCGGCCTGAATCTGTACCTGGCGCAAGGCGGTGATGGTGCCATAGCTGACCGACTGAGCCGTCTTCGCCTGGTTACCGGTGTACACGTCTCCTGAATAGGGGCTAGTGTTGGCGCAGCCGGCAAGCGCCAGCAGGCCGGCGGCCAGTACAGGAAGCAGGGCGTGTGACTTGAGGTAGCGCATGGTAAATCCTCCTTCGCTTACACGTTAAGAAACTCGGAGAGTGATTGGCATCGTTAGGAAACGGTGTTTTTTAACTAGTCTAACGCCATTCTCGGTGCTCGGCCAGTTATGTTTTGACCGCAAGGCATGGCCGTGGTGCCCAAGATTGGTCCCTAGCATTAGTCCTTAACATTAGTGCCTGACGGAAGTGCCGGAAAGCAGTACTGACAGAGTATCGCCCCTGCGGGCAGTTATCGAGACATGAAAAACCCATCCCGCCGGGCGGGATGGGTCATGGTCGGTCACTTGATGCGTCGTTTCTGAGGTGCTGCTTCGTTCGGGTTTGCGACGCTGGTGAATCAGTCCTCTTCGATCACCGGCATGTCACCGGTCAAGACTTCGTCCCAGGCGTCGTCGAGGGAGTAACCCGCGCGGCTATCAACGGTATCGATGACTTCGACGGCGTGCTGCAGAGATTCCCGCTTGCCTTTCAGTGCGACCACCAGTTTGGCGAGTTCCTGCTTGCTGAACGTGTCGGCGATCAGATCGGCTTGGTGGGTCAGTTCGATGCAGTTCATGTGTAACACCTCGTACAGTGGCCATCGGCGATGGCGTTATGGTCCGTTTGCTACTCATGCCGGGCCAGGTAAGTGCCCGTCGCTGCAGTGGCGAAGTGGTCACACGCTTGGAAAGACCATCGCTCAAGGCGCCTGGGTCATCGATCGGAGCGCCTTCGTTGTAGCTCAGTGCAAGGGATCCTGAGTCGGGGTAGCGACACTGGCTTGCGCTGTGATTTGACTATGGTGCAGCACAGCAGAATCGACCATGCCTCATTGGCCGCAGCTTGTGTTGTAACCTGACTACAAAATGGCAATAACGTCGGCGAAATTGTCGATATCCTTCATGAGAGCCGGGAAATGGGAAAACAGACATCAAAAGGGGGAGGCCGATGGCCTCCCCTTGGTGATAATTCGCTCGGTGCGGCGAGTTCGTCGATCAGGCGAACTGGTTCATGGTGTTGTCCTTGCCACCGGCTTTCAGGGCGCCTTCGCCGGAGAAGTACTCCTTGTGATCATCGCCGAGGTTGGAGCCGGCCATGTCCTGGTGCTTGACGCAGGCCAGGCCCTTGCGGATCTCCTGACGCTGAACGCCTGTCACGTAGGCCAGCATGCCTTCCTCGCCGAAGTAGCCCCGCGCCAGGTCATCGGTGGACAGGGCGGCGGTGTGGTAGGTCGGCAGGGTGATCAGGTGGTGGAAGATACCTGCCTCGCGGGCGGCATCGCGCTGGAAATTGCGGGTCCAGTCATCGGCGAGGGTGGCAAGCTCGCTGTCATCGTAGGCCGCGTTCATCAAGTCGGCGCGATCATAGGCGCTGACGTCTCGGCCTTCCTGCTCCCAGGCGTCGAAGACCTGCTGACGGAAGTTGAGCGTCCAGTTGAAGGAGGGCGAGTTGTTGTAGACCAGCTTGGCGTCCGGGCAGACCTTGCGGATGCGGTTGACCATGCCGGCGATCTGGCCGACATGCGGCTTCTCGGTCTCGATCCATAGCAGGTCCGCGCCGTGTTGTAGCGAGGTGATGCAGTCCAGCACCACCCGGTCCTCGCCGCTGCCCGGCTTGAATTGATAGAGGCCGTTGGCCAGGCGTACCGGCTTTCTGAGCTCGCCGTCGAGCTTGATCAGGGTATCGCCCTCGGCGACATCGTCCGCCGAGGCCACCGGTGTGGTCTCGAGGAAATGATTGTACTGGCTGGCCAGGTCGCCGGGCTCGCGGGAGACCGGAATCTTCTGGGTCAAACCGGCGCCCAGGGAATCGGTGCGAGCGACGATCACGCCCTCATCGACGCCGAGTTCCAGGAAGGCGTAGCGCACGGCGTTGATCTTGGCGAGGAAGTCCTCGTGGGGCACGGTCACCTTGCCGGCCTGGTGGCCGCACTGCTTGGCATCCGAGACCTGGTTCTCGATCTGGATGCAGCAGGCGCCGGCCTCGATCATCTTCTTGGCCAGCAGGTAGGTGGCCTCCTCGTTGCCGAAGCCGGCATCGATGTCGGCGATGATCGGTACTATATGGGTCTCGAAGCCGTCGATCTTGTCCTGTGCGGCCCGAGCGCCGATTTCATCGCCCTCGGCGCGAGCCTCGTCCAGCGCCTTGAACAGATGGCCAAGTTCCCGGGCATCGGCCTGGCGCAGGAAGGTGTAGAGCTCCTCGATGAGTGCCGGCACGCTGGTCTTCTCGTGCATCGACTGATCCGGCAGCGGGCCGAAATCGGAGCGCAACGCGGCCACCATCCAGCCAGACAGGTAGAGATAACGCTTGTCGGTGGTGCCGTGGTGTCGCTTCACCGCCAGCATCTTCTGCTGCCCGATGAAGCCGTGCCAGCAGCCCAGCGACTGGGTGTACTGGCGGGTATCGGCGTCGTAGGCGGCCATGTCGCGACGCATGATGCCGGCGGTGTAGCGGGCGATCTCCAGCCCGGTACGAAAGCGGTTCTGAGTCTTCATGCGTGCCGCGTACTCGGGGTTGATGGTGTCCCACTTGCCGCCTTGGGCCTCGCGCAGGGCGGTCAGGGTCTGGATTGCATCTTGATATGCTGACATGGAGCCATCCTCATCGGTCGGTTGTACCTGGCGGCGGCATGCGGCGTCGAGTGTTTCATGCTGCGCTGCAGGATATATCAAGCGTTAATCAGGCAGACGATCTTGTCTGTGCTGCCTTGGTCGAAGGGGACATGGCATTAAATCGGTTGTAATAGGCCGGATAATCTCGGCACCTAAAACGACTGTTTTAATGTCGCCCTGACAACGACTATGGCCCATGGCATCGGGGCTTCACCATGATTACTTAGCGGTAGGGAGCGTTGTAGTAAGACTACAAGCAGGGTCTTTTTCGGCCATGCCTGTAGTCTTGTTTCTGGGGGGAAAGAGAAGGGGTTGCGAATCAATCGCCTAGCGGAAGGCGCATGTTGCGGTGCGGTATCCCGGCATCGATAAATTCATCACCGAAGGCAATGAACCCCAGGCGTTCGTAGAAGGGGAGGGCATGCGCCTGGGCGGCGAGCTCTAGATGTGCATGGCCGTGGGAGCGCGCGGCCTCGATGGTGGCTTGCATCAGCGCCACGCCGATACCCAGACCGCGGGCCTCGGCCAGCACGGCGACGCGCCCGATGTGGCCATCGGGCAGCAGGCGGGCGGTGCCCAGGGCCTTGGAGCCGTGCCAGGCGAGGATATGCAGGCAGTCGGGATCGAGGCCGTCCCACTCTTCCTCCACCGGCACGGCCTGCTCCTCGATGAAGACTAGCCGGCGAATCTCGCCGGCGATGGCCCCCAGTTCGTCCCAACTGCCCTGCTGGAGGGTGACTTCACTGGCATGCGGCTTCATGCGCCATCCTCCATCTCGTCTGCCGGCCAGCTCAGGCTGCCGCGATCCAGCAGGCCGGCGAGCAGCGACGCCGCACCGGGGTAGGCGAGCAATTCGGCATCGATGGACGCCTGCGAGGCCAGGGCCCGGGCCAGGCCCATCTCGCAGGGCAGGCCATCACCGTCGACGAACAGGGTCGCCTGGGTGTCGTCCAGGGCGCGCCAGGCGAAGCGCGAGCCCAGGGTGCGCTCCAGATGCCCCCCGGCTTCGAGCTCGGCGGCAAGCTCATCGACCGGCGTCGGCTCCTCCTGCGGCACCAGCTGGTCGACATACTTGGGCTGGGTCATCGCCCGTCCGAACCACTGGGCCAACTGGGCCGGATCATCGAGGGTATCGAGGATCAGCCGACGCATGCGCTCGAGCGCCTCGTCGTTGAGCTCGCCGGGGTCGGTGGGTGGCGTCATGCCGGCATCGCTGTAGCGCAGGGAGGTCGGCAGCGTCTCGCCCATGTAGTCGGCGAAGGAGGTCACCGACTCGTCGGCGGACAGCGCTCGGAAGCCCACCGAAAGGGTCATGCAGTCTTCCGACTGGCTGACGCCGTGATGGGCGTGGCCCGGCGGAAGATAGAGCATGTCGCCGGGCTCGAGCACCCAGTCCTGGTCCGGCATCACCTCGAAGTGCTCGAGAATGCGCAGGTCGATGCCGTCGATGATTGGGGCATCCTCGTCGACGGCACCGCCCAGCTGCCAGCGGCGCTGACCGTTGGCCTGTAGCAGGAATACATCGTACTGATCGACATGGGGACCAACGCTGCCACCCGGCGGTGCGTAGCTGATCATGATGTCGTCGAGACGCCAGCGGGGCAGGAAGCTGAAGGCTTCCAGCAGGTCGGCGACCGCCGGCACGTAGTGATCCACGGCCTGCACCAGCAGGGTCCAGTCACGCTCGGGCAGGCGCGCGAAGGTGGCCTCATCAAAGGGGCCATGACTGACCTGCCAGGGCTTGGGGCTCCCCTGGTTGTCGCGGCCGTGTTCTTCGACCAGGCGTGCCTCGATGCCTTCCTCGCAGGCCAGGCCCGCCAGTTCATCGGGGGACAGCGGGCTTTCGAGATCCGGGAAGGCGCCGCGAATCAGCAGCGGCTTGCGCTGCCAGTACTGGCCGAGGAAGTCGGCGGCGCTGAGGCCGCCCAGCATGGGCAAGGGCGTGTCGGCAGACATGGTGTGGTGTCCTCAGATAAAGGCAAACAGGCGCTGGCGGAGCCAGCGCCTGTCGGTGGCGCAGTGCGTGGAGGCCCATAATGGGCCGTCCGTGTCGGGTTTTACAGGCTTAGAGTGCCTTGGCCTGGGCCGCGGCATTGCCGATATAGGTGGCCGGGCTCATGGCCTTGAGCTCGCGCTTGACCTCGGCCGGCAGCTCCAGGGTATCGATGAAGGTAGCGAAGCCGACCTGATCGATACGTTTGCCGCGGGTCAGTTCCTTGAGCTTTTCGTAGGGCTTCTCGATGCCGTAGCGGCGCATCACGGTCTGGATGGGCTCGGCCAGCACTTCCCAGCTGTTGTCCAGGTCGGCGTCGAGGCGTTCCGGGTTGGCTTCGAGCTTACTGATGCCCTTGAGCGACGCCTGGTAGGCGATCAGGCCCTGCGCCAGGCCGGTGCCGAGGTTGCGCAGCACGGTGGAGTCCGTCAGGTCGCGCTGCCAGCGGGAGATCGGCAGCTTCTGGGCCAGGTGCGTCAGCACGGCGTTGGCGATCCCCAGGTTACCCTCGGAGTTCTCGAAGTCGATCGGGTTGACCTTGTGCGGCATGGTCGATGAGCCGATTTCGCCGGCCACCGTGCGCTGCTTGAAGTAGCCCAGCGAGATGTAGCCCCAGACGTCGCGATCGAAGTCGATCAGGATGGTGTTGAAGCGGCACACCGCGTCGAACAGCTCGGCGATGTAGTCGTGGGGCTCGATCTGGGTAGTGTAGGGGTTGAAGGTCAGCCCCAGCTCGGCGACGAAGGTCTCGGCATTGGCCGCCCAGTCGACGTTCGGGTAGGTCGCCAGGTGAGCGTTGTAGTTGCCCACCGCGCCATTGATCTTGCCCAACAGCTCGACGGCCTCGATCTGCTGGAGCTGACGGCGCAGGCGCGCGGCGACGTTGGCCATTTCCTTGCCCAGGGTCGTGGGGCTCGCCGTCTGGCCGTGGGTGCGCGACAGCATCGGCTGGTCGGCATGCTCGTGGGCCAGGGCGACGATGGCCTCGGTCACCTCGTGCATCACCGGCAGCAGCACATCCTTCAGGCCGCCGCGCAGCATCAGGGCGTGGGACAGGTTGTTGATGTCTTCGCTGGTGCAGGCGAAGTGGATGAACTCGGTGACGGCATTGAGTTCGGCGTTGCCCTCGACCTTCTCCTTGAGGAAGTACTCCACCGCCTTGACGTCATGGTTGGTGGTGCGCTCGATGTCCTTGATGCGCTGGGCATCCTCGACGCTGAAATCGGCGACGATGGCGTCGAGCCAGGCACTGGCGTCGGCTGACAGCGCCGGCACTTCCTTGATGCCGTCATGGGCGGCCAGGCGCTGCAGCCAACGCACCTCGACGGTGACGCGGGCGCGAATCAGGCCGAACTCGCTGAAGTGTTCGCGCAGGGCTTCGGTCTTGGTGCCGTAGCGGCCGTCAACGGGGGAAAGGGCGGTGAGGGCGGAAAGTTGCATGACAGTCATCCAGTGCGGTGTGGAATAAAGAAGCTGTTAATCAAGGCCGTGGGCGCAATAAGCACTCGTCCGGGCTAGCCGAACTCGTCGAGGGCGCGTCGCATGGCGCCGCGCTGGAAGATCAGTTTCCAGCGTCGACCGCCCTGCTGATGCCACAGCAGGGCAAAGCGCACGCCGGCCAGCAAGGCAGCCCGCACGCGTTCCGGCATCATCCGCTGCTGCAAGAGGCTTGGCTCACCCTGCACCACGATGCGGTAGCGGAAGGTCGAGATGGTGTCCTGATAAATCTCGCCGAGGCTCGCCACCACGTTCTCGTGGGTGTCGCCGAAGTGGCTGGCCTGGCCCTGAACGCGGGTCAGCCGAGTCCCCAGGGTGTCCATCATTTGCGGGTTCTTGCGCAGCTTCTGTGAGAGCAACAGCAGCGAGAAGCCGTAGCGTAGCACCACCGGGTTGGCCTGCTGCTTGCCGACCACGGCGCTCAGGGTGTCGAGGCCCTGGCGCAGGTGGTTGGGGTGGCCGCCGTAGATGGCCTCGAAGCTTTCTGGGTCGGTGTCGACCGTGGCGCGAATCAGTGTCTGCCAGGCGCGTTCGTCGACCTGGCCGGTGCGGGCCAGTTCGTCGACTACCACGGCGGCCTGGAAGACACCGGCCAGCGCCAGTACCTGGCGGCCGACGGGGGAATCCGGGGCGCGATGAATCGGGGTGGTCATGAGCGACGCTCCTTGCCGTGCCAGGTGTTGAGGATGACGCCGCCGCCGAGGCAGATCTCGCCGTCGTAGAGCACCAGCGATTGGCCCGGTGTCACGGCGCGCTGCGGCTCATCGAAGACCACCTCGACGCCGCCATCCTCGCGGGTGCGCATCTGGCAGGCGACGTCCTCCTGACGATAGCGGGTCTTGGCCATGAAGCGGCCTTCGCTTGCCGGCGCCTCGCCGGCGACCCAGTCCATCGGCTCGGTAATCAGCACGTCGCTGTAGAGCAGCTCATGATGCTTGCCCTGAACGGCGATCAGCACGTTGCGCTCAAGGTCCTTGTGGGCCACGTACCAGGGCGCATCGGGGTGGTTCTGCAGGCCGCCGATGCCCAGGCCCTGGCGCTGGCCCAAGGTGTAGTACATCAGCCCGATATGCTCGCCGATCACCTCGCCCTCTGGGGTTTCGATGGCCCCGGGCTGGGCCGGCAGGTACTGGCGCAGGAAGTCAGAGAAGCGCCGCTCGCCGATGAAGCAGATGCCGGTAGAGTCCTTCTTGCGCGCGGTGACCAGGTCATGGCGCTCGGCGATGGCGCGCACCTCGGGTTTCTCGAGTTCGCCCACCGGGAAAAGGGTGCGGGCGATGGCCGCTTCCGGTACGGCATGCAGGAAGTAGCTCTGGTCCTTGTTGGTGTCGAGGCCCTTGAGCAGGCGCGGGCGTTCGTCGCCGTCGACATGACCGCGGACCAGTCCTTCACGAACATAGTGGCCGGTGGCGATCTTCTCGGCGCCGAGCATCTCGGCATACTCGAGGAACACCTTGAACTTGATTTCGCGGTTACACAGGATGTCCGGGTTCGGCGTGCGCCCGGCCTGGTACTCAGCCAGGAAATGTTCGAAGACGTTGTCCCAGTATTCGGCGGCGAAATTGGCAGTGTGCAGCTTGATGCCGAGCTTGTCGCAGACCGCCTGGGCATCCGCCAGGTCTTCCTTGGCGGTACAGTATTCGGTGCCGTCGTCTTCGTCCCAGTTCTTCATGAACAGGCCTTCGACCTGATAGCCCTGCTCCATGAGCAGGAGGGCGGACACGGAGGAATCGACACCGCCGGACATGCCGACGATAACCTTGCCCGCCGCGGAGGGTTGCGCGGCGGATGATCCGGCAGCGACTGGCGCAGCAACTGACATGGGCGCTCTCGACGTCATGGTGGGAGTGGAATGGCGTTAAATGGGCGGGGATTATACACGATAGTGGCCGCTTGCTTCGAGCCTGCTTTCATAGGCCGGAAGTGCAGGGCCGAGCCCAGATGGCGGCGGTGTGACGCTGTTTGGGTGCGAGCTGTTCGAGCTCGGGCTCAACGCTCCTGAATCACATCCAGCGGGAAGGTGCGGCCACGCTGCACGTCGCGGATGCGCCGCATCACCAGCGGACTGCGCAGGCGTCCGGCCCGTTCCAGGGCCTCCAGCTCATCGAGTGTCAGCCAGTGGATGGCGAGAATGTCCCGGTCCAGGTCATTGCCCAGGTGTGCCAGCGCCATGCCGGAAAAGCCGTGGCTGTGGAAGGTCATGCCATCCGGCGCGCGATAGACGTAAAGCCCCAGGTAGTCGGTGATGCCCACATGCCAGGCGGTCTCCTCGCGGACTTCCCGTTCGGCGGCGGCCTGAATGCCCTCATCGGGCTCCAGGTGGCCGGCGGGTTGATTGAAGACCGTATGGGGTCCGCCGCGATCTTCTTCGACCATCAGGAAGCGCCCGGCGCGCTCGATCACGGTGGCTACCGTGACTCTGGGAGACCAGCGACTCATCGTGACCCTCTCGGCGTGTTGGGCTTGCGTCCCTTGGTCTTGCTATGGTGCTTGTCCACGTTCTTGTTCAAGCTCTTGCTCAATGGCTTGCCCAATTTCTTGCCCCCGGTGGCTTTCGATTTGCCGCCCTTGCCATTGCTGGCGGCGCGCTGCGGCTTGGCGGGCGCATGCAGCGTTTGCTTGCGCCATTCGCCGGGGGCCAGGCCGTCGAGGCGCCAAGCGCCGATCGCCACGCGGATCAGGCGCAGGGTGGGATAGCCGACCTCGGCGGTCATGCGGCGCACCTGACGATTGCGGCCCTCGCTGATGGTCAGTTCCAGCCAGCGGGTGGGGATATGGCGACGCTCACGTACCGGCGGGACGCGCGGGCCGACCGGCGGCGCGTCGAGGCGGCGCACCTTGGCCGGCCGGGTCGGGCCGTCATTGAGGGTCACGCCCTTGCGCAGGGCTTCCAGTGCCGCCTCGTCGGGTTCGCCCTCCACCTGCACCCAATAGGTCTTGGGCTGCTTGTGTTTGGGGTGAGCGATGCGATGAATCAGTTCGCCGTCATCGCTGAGCAGGATCAGGCCCTCGGAATCGTAGTCGAGACGCCCGGCCGGGTAGATGTTCGGCACCTTGATGATATCGGCAAGCGTCGCGCGTTGCTCTGCGTCACCGGCGCCGCGGTCGGTGAACTGGGAGAGCATGCGGAAAGGCTTGTGAAGGAGATAGACAGAGCTCATGAGCGCAAGCTTACCGGCAAGCAGGGCAGGATGGCAGGGGCCTGCGGCTATTATTGCTCATGCGCTGAGCCGGGCACGCTGGTATAATGCCCCGGCTTGCTGGGAGCGCCCTCGACTCGCTCGGGGCCTGCTAAGAGTACCTGCTGGGCGCCGATGTTCCCTGCGATACCCGGCCTTATCACCCTGCCGGGTGGGTCGCACCGAGCCTCTGAGGCGGACATCGTGATCGCGCGCTACCGATCCAGTTTCATGCCAATGCATTGACCAGAGAGATCAACGCCAACATGTCAAAAACGCCGAAGATTATCTATACGCTCACCGATGAAGCGCCGGCCCTGGCTACTTTTTCCCTGCTGCCGATTATCGATGCCTACACCGACTCCGCCGGTATCAGCGTTGAGACGCGGAATATTTCCCTGGCCGGCCGCATCATCTGCCAGTTCCCGGAATACCTGAACGATGAGCAGAAGCTCGGTGATCATTTGGCGGAACTCGGTGAGCTGGCCAAGACCCCCGAAGCCAATATCATCAAGCTGCCCAATATCAGTGCCTCGTTGCCGCAGCTGAAGGCGGCCATTCGCGAGCTGCAGGGCCAGGGCTATAAGCTGCCCGACTACCCCGATGAACCCACCAGCGACGTAGAGCGCGATATCCGGGCGCGCTATGATCGGGTCAAGGGCAGCGCCGTGAACCCGGTGCTGCGTGAAGGTAACAGCGACCGTCGCGCGCCGCAGTCGGTGAAGAGCTACGTTCGCAAGTACCCGCACCGCATGGGCAAGTGGACCGCCGACTCCCAGTCTCACGTCGCCTGCATGAGCGACGGTGACTTCTACGGCAGCGAAAAGTCCGCCACCCTGGCCGCCGATGACGTGGTCAAGATCGAGCTGGTCGGCAAGGATGGCACCACCAAGGTGCTCAAGGAGAAGACTCCGGTACTGGCCGGCGAGGTGATCGATGGCTCCATGATGAGCCGCAAGGCGCTCTCCGCCTTCGTCGCCGAGCAGATCGCCGATGCCAAGCAGCAGGGCGTGCTGTTTTCCCTGCACCTCAAGGCGACCATGATGAAGGTCTCTGACCCGATCATGTTCGGCATGGTGGTCAATGAGTTTTACCGCGATGTGCTGGAGAAGCACGCCGAGGCGCTGGACGAGGTCGGCTTCGATGTCACCAACGGCATCGGTGATCTTTATGCGACCATCACCAAGCTGCCCACCGCGAAGCAGGAGGAGATCAAGGCGGATATCGAAGCGCTCTACGCCGAGCGTCCGTCCTTGGCAATGGTCGATTCCCACAAGGGCATCACCAACCTCCACGTGCCCAGCGACGTGATCATCGATGCTTCCATGCCGGCGATGATTCGTGACTCAGGCAAGATGTGGGGCGCCGACGATGCCCTGCACGATGCCAAGGCGGTGATCCCGGATCGCTGCTATGCCACCATCTATCAGGCCACCATCGACGACTGCAAGGCCAATGGTGCCTTCGATCCGACCACCATGGGCAGCGTGCCCAATGTCGGCCTGATGGCTCAGAAAGCCGAAGAGTACGGTTCCCACGACAAGACCTTCCAGATTCCTGCCGACGGCACCGTGCGCGTCACCAGCGATTCTGGCGAGGTGCTCTTCGAGCACAGCGTGGAGCAGGGTGATATCTGGCGCATGTGTCAGACCAAGGACGCCCCGATCAAGGACTGGGTCAAGCTGGCCGTGACCCGTGCCCGCGACAGTGAGACGCCGGCGGTGTTCTGGCTCGACAGCGAGCGCGCTCACGATGCACAGCTGATCAAGAAGGTCGAGACCTACCTCAAGGATCACGACACCAGTGGCCTGGATATCCGCATCATGTCTCCGGTGGATGCCATGAAGTTCAGCCTGGAGCGGATCCGTCGCGGCGAGGACACCATCTCGGTCACCGGCAACGTGCTGCGTGACTACCTCACCGACCTGTTCCCGATCATGGAGCTGGGGACCAGCGCCAAGATGCTCTCCATCGTGCCGCTGATGAACGGCGGTGGCCTGTTCGAGACCGGTGCCGGTGGTTCCGCGCCCAAGCACGTGCAGCAGCTCCTCGAGGAGAACCACCTGCGTTGGGATTCCCTGGGTGAATTCCTGGCGCTGGCCGCGTCCCTCGAGCACCTGGGCAAGACCTTCGACAACGCTCGCGCGCGGGTGCTGGCCAAGGCGCTGGACGAAGCCAACGGCAAGTTCCTCGACAGCAACAAGTCGCCGTCGCGCAAGGTCGGTGAACTCGACAACCGCGGCAGCCATTTCTACCTGGCCGTCTACTGGGCCGAGGCCCTGGCCGCCCAGGACGAGGATGCCGAGCTCAAGTCGCTATTCGGCAAGCTGGCCGATGAATTCCATGCCAAGGAGTCGGTGATCGTCGAAGAGCTCAATGCGGTACAGGGGCAGCCCGTGGACATCCAGGGCTACTACCACCCCAACATTGAGCTGACCGAGAAGGCCATGCGCCCCAGTGAGACGCTCAATGCGGCCCTGGCGCTGGTGGCCAAGGGCTAACACCCTTAGCTATCCTCGGCACGCATGTGCCTCCGGCCCTCGTCCGCCCAGCGGGCGAGGGCCCTTTACGTTCTAGGGACGCTGATAACAGCCTTAAAGAGCCTGTTGGGCAACCCTCGATGGCCAGCGCCCCTTGCAAGCGGCTCATCACGGCCGCATCTTATAACTGAACCCTCAGCGGGCCTTGGCGTCCAACCATAGTTGATGCGTTGAAGGCTCACAGGCTTGAGAGGATGGGTAACGCCTTTTATGTTCAAGATAGATGATCCTTACCAACGCAATGTCACGGCGGCGCTGGAAGCCGGCATGACCCGCCCGTCTGGGCCTCAGGAATCGGGGCCTCAGGAAGAGGGCGATGAGGATGTGACGGTCCAGCCTGCCGAACCGGAGCTAGCGCCGCCGCCGATGTTCAAGGTGGTGTTGCACAACGATGACTTCACGCCCATGGAGTTTGTGGTCGAGGTGTTGCAGACCTTCTTCAATATGGATAGCGAGAAGGCCGTGCAAGTGATGTTGGCGGTTCACACCCAGGGAAAGGCGACCTGTGGGATTTTTACCCGCGACATCGCGGAAACTAAAAGTCATCAAGTCAATCAATATGCCAAGGAGTGCCAGCACCCGTTGCTGTGCGATATCGATAGGGCCGACTGACGACTGGCAAGCTGATTGTCAGGCAAGCGGAAGACAGCCAGTGCAGGATCGGCGTGACCGGCTCGAACTCGAGCTTGCGAATCCCGAGAATGTACCCGATGGTGAAATTGCCGGCGATTGCCGGCCGACGCCCGAGGTGGCGAGAAGGGGACTGCCATGCTGAGCAAAGAACTCGAACTCACGCTGAATACGGCTTTTACCGTGGCGCGTTCCAAGCGTCATGAGTTCATGACCGTCGAACACCTGCTGTTGGCCTTGTTGGACAATGCCTCAGCGGCTGATGTGCTGCGTGCCTGCGGTGCCAATCTGGACAAGCTTCGCTCAGATCTGCAGGACTTCATCAATTCCACCACGCCGCTGATTCCCGAGGACCAGAATGATCGGGAGACTCAGCCGACTCTGGGCTTCCAGCGCGTGCTGCAACGGGCCGTTTTTCATGTACAGTCCTCCGGCAAGAGCGAGGTCACCGGCGCCAATGTGCTGGTAGCGATCTTCTCCGAGCAGGAAAGTCAGGCGGTCTACTTCCTCAAGCAGCAGAACGTGGCACGGGTGGATGCCGTCAACTATATCGCCCACGGCATTTCCAAGGTGTCCGGGCACGGTCAGTCGCCGTCGTCTTCGCCGTCTCACGATGCCGAAGAGGCCGAAGAGGGTGTCAGCGATGGCAATACGCATCCGCTGACCGGGTATGCCACCAACCTCAACGAGCAGGCACGCCTGGGTAAGATCGATCCGCTGATCGGTCGTGATCATGAGCTCGAGCGTGTGGTGCAGATTCTCGCCCGGCGGCGCAAGAACAACCCGCTGCTGGTGGGGGAAGCCGGGGTCGGCAAGACGGCCATCGCCGAAGGGCTTGCCAAGCGCATCGTCGAGGAAGACGTGCCCGACGTGATCGCCGATGCCGTGGTCTATTCGCTGGATATGGGCGCTTTGCTTGCCGGCACCAAGTACCGTGGCGATTTCGAGAAGCGCCTGAAGAGCCTGCTGGCTGAACTCAAGAAGCAGCCCAACTCCATTCTCTTCATTGACGAGATTCATACCGTGATCGGTGCCGGTGCGGCATCCGGCGGCGTCATGGACGCGTCCAACCTGCTCAAGCCGCTGCTCTCCTCTGGCGAGCTGCGCTGTATCGGCTCGACCACCTTCCAGGAGTTCCGCGGTATCTTCGAGAAGGATCGGGCCCTGGCTCGGCGCTTCCAGAAGGTCGATGTGCCGGCACCATCGGTCGAAGACACTATCCGCATTCTCAAGGGGCTGCGTGGCCGCTTCGAAGAGCATCACAAGCTCAAGTACACCGATGGGGCGCTTGAGAGTGCTTCGAGGCTGGCCGATCGTTACATCAACGATCGCCATCTCCCGGACAAGGCCATCGACGTGATCGATGAGGCCGGCGCCCATCAGCGGCTGCTGCCGCCGGAGGTGCGGGTCGACACCATCGACGTCGATCAGGTCGAGGCGGTAGTGGCCTCCATCGCTCGGATTCCGCCGAAGAGCGTCTCGAACTCTGATCGCAAGCTGCTCGAAAATCTCGAGCGTGACCTCAAGATGCTGGTGTTCGGTCAGGACGAGGCGATCACCGGCCTGGCGGCGGCCATCAAGTTGTCGCGTGCCGGTCTCAAGTCGCCGGACAAGCCGGTGGGCAGCTTCTTGTTCAGTGGTCCCACCGGGGTCGGCAAGACCGAGGTGGCCCGGCAGCTGTCCTCGCTGATGGGGGTGGAACTGGTGCGTTTCGACATGTCCGAGTACATGGAGCGCCACACCGTATCGCGCTTGATCGGTGCACCGCCGGGATATGTCGGCTACGACCAGGGTGGCCTGCTGACTGAGGCGGTGACCAAACAGCCCCACTGCGTGCTACTGCTCGACGAGATCGAGAAGGCGCACCCGGATGTCTTCAACCTGCTGCTGCAGGTCATGGACCACGGTCGCCTGACTGACAATAACGGCCGTGAGGCGGATTTCCGTCATGTGGTGCTGATCATGACCTCGAACGCCGGGGCCGAGCAGATCTCGCGTCGCTCCATCGGCTTCAACCCGCAGGATCATTCGACTGATGGCATGGAGGTGATCCGCAAGACCTTCTCGCCGGAGTTCCGTAACCGTCTGGATGGCATCATCCCGTTCAGCTCG
The DNA here is from genome assembly GCF_013349955.1 of Onishia taeanensis. GTDB lineage: Bacteria > Pseudomonadota > Gammaproteobacteria > Pseudomonadales > Halomonadaceae > Onishia > Onishia taeanensis_B. The sequence goes on from NZ_JABVXC010000015.1 coordinate 66,918, forward strand.
CTGCCCGCCGAAGTGGTGCGCAACGTGGTTGACAAGTTCCTGGTCGAACTCCAGGCACAGCTCGACGAGAAGCGGGTTCAGCTCGACGTGGACGAGGATGCCCGTGCTTGGTTAGCCGAGCGTGGCTATGATCCGGAGATGGGGGCGCGGCCTATGGCTCGCCTGATTCAGGAGAAACTCAAGAAACCGCTGGCCGAGATGATTCTGTTTGGCAACCTGGCCGACCAAGGTGGGGTCGTACACGTCACGCTTGACGAGGCTAGCAATGAGTTGCATCTCGCCACCGAGGAAGAGCTGGCGGAGCCCTGATCAAGAGCCCTGGTGGTTCGAGGTAGGCGCAAGGCAATGGTTCAAGCGATAGCTTGAGCCATTGTCTGAGGCTTTTTCGACTGACACGGGCTTTGGCTGTCACGGACTTATAACGGAGCTATAGATCCGGCAACATATGACGTGGCAACCAATGGAATAGCCACCGCTGACATAACCACCACCGACCGGCGCCCTGTCCATTGACGGGGCGTCTTTTTGGGCCGGTCGGTTGGCGAAAGGCGTCCGAGCGTGCCCGGGATGCTTAACGCGAGCGGTAGACGATGCGGCCCTTGGACAGGTCGTAGGGAGTCAGCTCGACCTTGACCTTGTCGCCGGTAAGAATACGGATGTAGTTCTTGCGCATCTTGCCCGAGATATGGGCGGTGACTACGTGACCGTTCTCCAGCTCGACGCGGAACATGGTATTGGGCAGCGTATCGACGATGACGCCTTCCATTTCGATATGGTCTTCACGAGCCATATAGGCATTTCCTCATGATGGTTTTTTGCAAAGCGATGTGTCGACGATGACAGTGCCGGTAGCATCGCGGCCGGAACGGCCGGGACTGGGACGGCAACGTCTGTCACCGATCATCAATATAGCGCGGTATTGTGCCGTATGCCGGACGTCAAGGCAAAACATGCTAGTGGCAACGGCGAAGGGTGAGGCATCATATCGTCGGAATCGAGCGTCGCCAGTGGCTGCCATCAAGGTATTCCAGCGGCTGAAAGTAGCGCTTGTAGTCCATTTTCCTGCATTCCCGAATCCAATAGCCCAGGTAAACGTGGGGTAGGCCTTCGGCGCGGGCGCATTCGATCAGGCTCAGCACCGCAAAGGTGCCAAGCGAGCGGCGATCGAGGGTTGGGGAAGGGTCGAAGAAGGTATAGATTGCCGACAGGCCATGCCCTAACCGGTCGATGGCGGTGACGGCCACCAGTCGGCCGTCGAGGCGAAACTCCAGCAGGCGCGCATAGGCATGGTCCAGCGTCAGGAAAGTGCGGTACTGATCGTGACTCGGCGGGAACATGTCGCCATCGGCATGGCGGGTGCGTACGTAGCGGGCATAGAGCTCATAGTGCTCCGGGTCGTAGCTGGCGCTACGCTCCTGCATGGTTAGATCGGCATTGCGGTTGATGATCTTGCGTTGGCTGCGGCTGGGAGCGAACTCGGCGACCGGAATGCGTACCGATACACAGGCGCGACAGCCTTCGCAATGAGGCCGATAGAGATGCCTGCCGCTGCGGCGGAAACCGAGCAGCGTCAGGGCGTCGTAAACACTCTGACCGGGAGATTCCTGGGGATCCAGAAAGAGGGTGGTCGCCTCATGCTCCTCCAGGTAGCTGCAAGCATGGGGAACCGTCAGGAAGAAGCGCAGGTCTCGAACCGGGTGTTGTGGCGCGCGACTACTCACGTTCAACGGCCCCCTTCGCCAATGGTGTCATCCTCGGGGGCCTCGCGGCGCGATGTCAGTTTGCCCCTGAATGTATAGATCAAGATAGTTGATGAACGCCTGGCGAGCGATCTCACGGGCGCCCATGCTGGCAAGATGCGAGGTGTGCATCTGACAGTCGATCAGGCCACCCCCCAGTGCCTGCAGGTGACGGGCCAGGTGGACCAGGGCAACCTTGGAGGCATCCGGCACACGGCTGAACATCGACTCACCGAAAAATACCCGGCCCATGCCGATACCGTAGAGACCGCCGACTAGGCAGTCGTCGCGCCAGACCTCGATCGACTGTGCATAGCCCAGCGAATGCAGAGCGACATAGGCCTCACGCATGTCATCGCTGATCCAGGTGCCCTCATCAGCCGATCGGGTGGCGGCGCAGGCCTCGATGACGGCCGGAAACGCCGTGTTCCAGGTCACCTTGAAGCCCGCGTTGCGCAATCGCTTGGCCAGGCTGCGGCGAATGCGAATATCGCCTGGGAACAGCACCATACGCGGGCTGGGGCTCCACCACAGGATCGGCTGATGTTCGCTGAACCAGGGGAAGATGCCGCGCCGGTAGGCCGCGATCAGCCAGTCGGGCGTCAGCTCGCCACCCGCCGCTAGCAGGCCATTCGGCTCGTCGAGTGCCTGATGGAGCGGCGGGAATTGCACGGGAGAAGTGGGCAACCAGGGCAGCATGGCAGAAGCGGGTTCGTTGGTTAGCGGGGAGAAGAGGTGTAAAGCCCAGTGTGACGGGCTTCGCAGTCCGCCTCAAGCGTGGAGTGGCCCTGATTGGCCGGTGTCATGCGGTGATGGGGGAAGAGTGGCATGGCCCCTGTGCCCTGGCCCCAAGGCTCGGTATCATGCTGGTCGATGTAGGACACACGAAGACGCCACAGACGGCGCAAGGGGAATGGCGACTTGAGTGTCAAGAACAAGGCGAGTAGCCGCCGCGAGGCGGCGGCCGGCGCCAAGGAGAGGGCGCGCCGCTTCGGGGTGCGACTGCAAGGAGCTGCCCGCGAGGGCGTGGTAATTCTGCTGCTGGCGGCCTGCGTTTTCCTGCTGCTGGCAATGTTCAGCTATCAGGCCTCGGACCCTGGCTGGTCACACAGCGGTCCGGATGTGACGGTGAACAACTGGATGGGCCCGGTAGGTGCCTGGCTTGCCGACGTGCTGTATTCGTTGTTCGGCGCCAGTGCTCTGTGGTGGCCGGGCATGCTGGGCTTTGCCGGCTGGCGGATGAGCCGGGTGCGTCAGGTGCACCTGCAGTGGGATACGCTGGGGCTTGCCGTGCGAACCGGCGGACTCTTCCTGCTGATGTTGGGCACCACCACTCTCGGGGCGCTGCACTTCTTCAATCCCGAAAGCGGCTTGCCCTATGCCGCTGGCGGTATCGTCGGCGAAGAGATGGTGCGCAGCCTGACGCCGCTGGTCGGTAGCCACGGCACCACACTGCTGTCACTGGTCGCGCTGCTGTGCGGTTTCCCGCCTTTCTCCGGGATCTCCTGGTTACGGGTGATGGACGAGTCCGGCCATCTGGTGCAGCGCGTGATTGGCTGGTGCCGTGATCGGTCGCTGCGTGCGCGCGAAGAAGTCGACGCCCAGCAGGCGGCTGTCGAGCCTGAGCCCGTGGAAGTCAGCGACGAAGACCATGAGGCATCACCGGGGCCTAGCTGGTGGCAGCGGCTGTGGCCCTGGAGCCGTCGTTATAGCGACGACGCAATGCCGGCCGAGGAAGCTGGGCTTCGCGAGCCGCAGTGGAATCCTGATCAGGGCACCGATATTCCCTGGGAGGTGCCCGAGCGCACGCCTTCGGCCAAACAGCCAGGTGCCGCTTACAGTGAGCAGCTGGCCCCGAAGGGTGCCCATGAGAAGGCATCACCGGAGGCTACGCCCGCCGAGGCTAATCCTACTGATCCCAGGCCCGCCCCCGAGGCCATGAAGGCGCCCCCGCTGCGGGCAGAGACGATTCCCGAGCCGGTGTTGCCGGAAGACGACGAGCCGCCCTGGACCGGCATGTCGTTGCGGGCCGAACGCGATATGCCTGCCCAGACCTCGGAAACGCCGCCTGAGCCGGCTCAAACACGGGCATCAGAACCGGTTTCAGAGGCGCCGTCGGAGCCAGTTTCAGAAACGCCGGCAGTGTCTAGGCCCGTTGATGAGGCAGCGGATCAGGATGAACGCCCCACGCCGGCCATGGCGTCTTCAGGGTCTTCGCCGCAGTCCGTGGCTCGTCATGCCCGCCGTGAGCCGATGATCAGCTGGCAGGATGCAGACTGGGACGATGACAAACCGCCTCACAGGGGTAAAGAGCGTCCGGTAGAGAGCAACAGCGAGCATGAGGAAGTGAGTAGGGACGAGAGTGAGCGCCGCAGTGAGGCTCCCGAAGTGGCGTCATCCCCCGCTCCCGTGCCGCCTCCAGTTGGGCAGCCTGCGGCGTCTGTCACATCGCCTTCTAGCTCGCCCCTGGAGCAACGAGACGAGACGGCGCACGAGCAGGCGAGACAAGCAGAGTCGGCTCAAGAAAGCTCCGTGCAGTCGAAGTCTGGCCAAGAAAGCCTTGCTCGAGATAGCGCCAGTCAATCGCCAGGTTCTGCCGCCGAGCCTCGTATCGCTAGCGCCGAGCAGGCCCGCGCGGCGGCGGATCATCCCGACGAGCCCGCGCTTTGGACCGTCGAGCACCTGCAGAACCAGCGCTCGTCAATGGATGACCTACCGGATATCGATGGGGAACTGCCCTCGCTTCGGCTGCTGACACCGGCCGAAGCCCATCAGCCCAACTACACCGAGGAGCAGCTTGCCGAGATGGCCGAGCTGCTCGAGGTCCGTTTGCGAGAGTATGGCGTCAAGGCTGAGGTGGTGCACACCTGGCCGGGGCCTGTCATCACGCGCTTCGAGATCAAGCCTGCCGCCGGGGTGAAAGTCTCCAAGATCAGCAATCTGGCCAAGGACCTGGCGCGCTCGCTGATGGTCAAGAGCGTGCGGGTGGTCGAGATCATCCCTGGGCGTCCCACCGTAGGCATCGAGATTCCCAACCCGCACCGGGCCATGATCCGCCTGCGCGAGGTCATCGACTCCGACAGCTACCAGGACGCCAATTCGCCGTTGACCATGGCCTTGGGTCAGGACATTGGCGGGGCACCGGTAGTGGCCAATCTTGGCAAGATGCCGCACCTGCTGGTGGCCGGTACCACCGGCTCGGGCAAGTCGGTGGGCGTCAACGCCATGCTGATCTCGATGCTGCTCAAGGCCACGCCCGATGAAGTGCGCATGATCATGGTCGACCCCAAGATGCTGGAGCTGTCGGTCTATGACGGCATCCCGCATCTACTGGCGCCGGTGGTCACCGACATGAAGGAGGCCGCCAACGCCTTACGCTGGTGCGTGGCCGAAATGGAACGCCGCTACAAACTGATGGCGGCCATGGGGGTGCGCAATATCGCCGGCTTCAACGCCAAGCTCGATGAGGCCGAACGGGCCGGCGCTCAGGTCGCCGACCCGCTATGGGAGCCGCAGCCCTGGCAGATGCATGAATCGCCGCCGGTGCTCGAGAAGCTGCCCTACATCGTGGTGGTCATCGACGAATTTGCCGACATGTTCATGATCGTCGGCAAGAAGGTCGAGGAGCTGATCGCGCGGCTGGCCCAGAAGGCACGTGCCGCCGGCATCCATCTGATTCTCGCCACCCAGCGTCCTTCGGTGGATGTGGTGACCGGCCTGATCAAGGCCAATATTCCGACCCGCATGGCTTTCCAGGTGTCCTCGCGGATCGACTCGCGGACCATCCTCGACCAGGGGGGGGCCGAAAACCTGCTTGGCCACGGCGACATGCTCTACCTGCCCGCCGGCGCAGGCCTACCGATGCGCGTGCACGGCGCCTTCGTCGACGACGACGAGGTACACCGAGTAGCCGAGGATTGGAAACGGCGCGGCGAGCCCGAGTACATCGACGAAATTCTCTCCGGCGGCGTATCGGCAGACGCCCTGACCGGCCTCGAGGGCGATGGTGGCAGCGGCGATGATGACGCCGAGCAGGATGCTCTTTACGACGAGGCGGTGATGTTCGTCACCGAGTCCCGCCGCGCCTCGATCTCGGCCGTGCAGCGCCGCTTCAAGATCGGCTATAACCGTGCGGCGCGCCTGGTAGAGACCATGGAGGGCGCAGGTGTGGTATCGACCATGGGCACCAACGGCTCCCGTGAAGTGCTGGCGCCGCCGCCGGTGGGCAACTGACGCCTTATCGTGATTCGGCCAACCGTGCAGCAAACAAGCAAGACGCCTTGTCGGGGCAACCCGGCAAGGCGTCACCGGTCTCAGTAGTGCACCCTCGCTGGATGCACGCGGAGACGGGATACATTTGCCGGCGATTGCCGGCCAAGGAGACGCCATGACACCGACACGCCTAGCTACCTTCGGCTTCGCCCTGATGATGCCGCTTACGGCATTGGCCGATGAAGGCGCCGAGCGCTTGACGCAACTGCTGGAGCCGATTGATACCTATCGGGCCGATTTTGAGCAGCAGATCCTCGACGGCAGCGGCCAGCGCCTGCAGCAAGCCAGTGGCCGCATGTGGCTATCGCGTCCCGGCCGCTTCCACTGGGAGGTCGAGTCACCCTACCGCCAAGTGGTGGTCTCGGACGGTGAAGATATCTATCTGCATGACCCGGACCTGGAGCAGGTCACCGTGCAGCCGCTGGATACCCGGGTTACCCATACCCCGGCCCTGTTGCTCTCGGGCAGCGCCGATGAGCTCACCAAGAACTATGACGTCGAACGTCGCCAGCAGGGCACCGCGGAAACCTTCACCCTGGACCCACGCAGCCCCGATACGCTCTTCGAAGAGCTTCAGCTGACCTTCTACGCCGAGAAACTCGGCATGCTGCAGATGACCGACAGCACCGGTCAGCGCACCGCGATCGCCTTCGATAACGTCGAGCAGAATGCCCCCATCGATGATTCGCTCTTCACCTTCGAGATTCCCGATGGCGTCGATGTGATTCGCGAGACGCAGTAAGCGCCGACGAACAGCGAATGCCGCCGACCATATTGCCCCCGGAGTGCCTGCTCCGGGGGCGATGTCGTTTAGGGCGGGGGTCAGGTTGGCTCTTGGGTGCCGGTCGCCTGTCGCCAAAGCCGGATGGCCACCAGCAGGCAGCCGACGAACAGCGCCAGACCGAAGGTGGACAGGGCGCCTTCTTGACCGAGGCGCTCCATCAAGCCGCCGGTAATGACGACCGGCACGCTGAAGCCTATGTAGGCCATCAGGAAGAAGCCGGCGCTGGCGCGGTCGGGGCGGTCGTCGGCGGTCTCGAGTACGCCGCTCAGGCCACCTAGATAGATGAACCCGTAGCAAGCGCTGCTGGCGCCCAGCGCCCCCAGCAGCACGGCAAGTAGATTGCCTTCGAGGGCGCCCCAGGCGATCAGCGCATAGGTTGGCGGCAGAATGGTCAGGCCCAGGCGGACCGAGGTCGCTGGTGCCAGGAGGCGGGCGAGGGGCTGAAAGAGGACACCGCCGCTGCAGATGCCGAGCGTCACGAAGCCGGACCAGGCCGAGAGAGCGTGCCGCTCCAGCACGCCGGGCAACAGCGCGATCACCAGCCCGACGGTGGCCCAGGCTAGCAGGATCGCCGCACCGAAGGCGGCGGAGCCGTCCGGATAGGCCGGCAAGCGTATTCGCACCGCCTCGGAGGTTTTGCGGGTGTCGTCATTGAGGCGCCAAAGGCCGGCCAGAGCCAGCGAGGCCGCGATCAGATAGCCCCACAGGCTGGGCGGCGTCAGGCTGGGCTCGCGCAGCAGGCAGAGGCTGGTCAGGGCGGCGCCCAGGCCGAAGCCCAGCGAGGTGCTGGCGGTCACCCAGACCGTGGCCCTGCGACTGTCGCCGGGAGGTATCAGCGCCTGCATGAAGCCGGGCGCCGAGGCCGCCGTCAGTGCGGTGGCTATGCCCATCAGCAGCCGGGCCAGGCCCAAGGTGGTTATGCCGGGAGCGATCAGCGTCAACAGGGTGGCGGCGATACACAGGGCCAGTGCGACGGCGATCAGGGCGCGTCGACCGAATCGCTCCGGCAGGCCGCCGCCGAGCAGTAGCACCGGCAGAATGCCGAGCACATAGCAGGCGAAGGCGACGCCGGTGGCGGTTGCGCCAAGCCCATCGTGGGTGGCCAGGGCGTCGTAGTAGGGAGCCTGGAGATTGACGGCGGTAGTGATCAGGCAGAGGGCGGCGGCCAGTCGCAGTCCCGGAAGCGTCGACATGGGAGTCCTTGAGCGGATGGGTGAGCCCTCAGCCTCTCACCGTGCTCGCCACGCTATAAGGTACACTGGCGATGGGTTTCGCGGTAACGGTAGGAACATGACGCTGATGGGCATCGGAGGGCTCTCATGCGCAGGATGATCGATCCGCGAGACGCTCGGCCGCGGGTCGAGCAGCTAACGGACGGCCTTCGAGGCTGGATCGAAAAGCATGCGGTGTCGGGTGAGCGCCTGCCGTCGATTCGCCGCCTCGCGGTGAATCAGGGGGTCGGCCGTAATATGGTCATCGAGGCCTATGAGCGCCTTGTTGCATTGGGGTTTCTCGTCGCGCGCCCCGGTGCAGGCTTCTATGTGGCCGAGGGCGCCCGCGAGGTGGCGGAGCGTGAGGCCCGGGCGGGCATGGCTGACGTATCCGATGAGATGTGGCAGCAGTTCCAGCCAGAAGGCGAGCATCTGCGCCTGGGCTGTGGCTGGCTGCCCACCGCCTGGCGCGATGAGGAAGCCTTCGGCCACGCCCTGCGTCGGGTGACGCGGCAATCGATGAAGGGGCTTTTTGATTACGGTACGCCACTGGGCTCACCTGAGCTGCGCGCACTGGTGCAGGAACGGCTGCGGGGGCTATCCATCCGGGCCGATGCCAACCAGCTGCTGACCACTGCGGGTGGCAGCCAGGCGCTTGATGCCATTGTGCGCGGGCTGCTGCGCCCGGGCGATACCGTGCTGGTCGAATCCCCGGGCTACTACAACCTGCTAGGGTTGCTGCACCTGCATCGCGTCAACGTCATCGGCGTCCCCCGGAACGAAGATGGTCCCGACCCTGAATGTCTCCAGGCGCTGATAGAACGCCATGCTCCGCGGCTGTTCTTCTGCCACAGCGCATTGCATAACCCCACGGGCACCACCCTGACCGAGGCGGTCGCTCGGCGAGTGCTGGCGCTGGCCGAGCGGCACGATCTTTGGATCGTCGAGGACGATATCTATGCCGACTTCCAGGTAACGCCCACGCCGCGACTGGCCGCTATGGATGGCCTGCGGCGGGTGCTCTATGTGGGAAGCTTCTCCAAGACCTTATCCTGCTCGCTGCGGGTCGGTTTCGTTGCCGCGCCGCCGGCATGGGTCAGGACGCTGGTCGACGTCAAGATGCTCAGCACCATTGCCACCTCGCCCTTCGCCGAACAGGTGGTGGCGACCCTGTTGCACAACGGCGGCTATCGCCGGCTGGTGGAGCGGCTGCGGCCGCGCCTGGCGTGGCGTATGGATACCGCTTTGGCGTTGGTTCGCGAGGGCGGCTGGGAGACGTTCGCAACGCCCCAGGGCGGCATGTTCCTGTGGGCACGTCACCCGGCGTTCGCCTCGTCTCGTGCACTGGTAGCCACTGCGGCGAAGCGGGGTATCAGGCTGTCGCCCGGCGACGTCTTCCTGCCCGAGGCCAGCGACACGTCCTGGATTCGCCTCAATGTCGCCTACGTTGACGATGCCAGAGCGCGGGCCTTGCTCGCCGATCCGCGCTGACTCAGCCCTGCTCCTGATCGGCCTGTGCGTCGAGCTCGGCGCGCCAGTCGAGCATCTGCTTGAAGCGCTTCTCCTGGCCGTACTCGCTGGGGGCGTAGAGGCGGGTGCGCGGCGCGCCCTCCGGCCAGCAGTCATGTGACGAACCGGCCGGATAGCCGTTGGCTTCGTTATGGGCATAGCGATAGCCCTGACCGTGGCCCAGCGACTCCATCAGCTTGGTAGGAGCATTGCGCAGATAGCTCGGCACCTCGAGAGTTGGGTGTTCGGCGGCAAAGGCCTTGGCCTTCTTCCAGGCCTGGTCGATGGCATTGCTCTTGGGGGCAATGGCAAGGTGAATGGCGGCTTGCGCGATGGCACGCTGGCCTTCGTAATCGCCCAGGCGCAGGTAGGCATCCCAGGCCGCCATGACCAGCGGCAGCGCCCTTGGGTCGGCATTGCCGACGTCTTCAGAGGCAATGGCCGTCAATCGCCGGATCACATCCAGTGGGTCGCCGCCGCCCTGGGTGAACTGGGCGATGTAGAGCAGCGCTGCATCGACGCGGGAAGAGCGGATCGACTTGTGGATGGCCGAGAGCAGGTCGTAGAAGTGGTCACCCTGCTTGTCGAAGGCGCTGGCCTGATGGCCAAGGACCTCGGCCAGGCCGTCTTTTTCGAGCCGCTCGCCGTCGCCGTCAGGAAGGGTGAAGTCGCAGGCGGTTTCCAGAAGTCCCAGTGCCCGGCGGGCATCGCCACCGGCCGCATGGGCCAGTAGCTTGAGCACCTCGTCTTCTGCCTGGATGCGTCGCGCGCCAAGGCCTCGTCCGCGATCCTCCAATGCCTGGCGAAGCACCGCAAGCAGCTCCTCTTCATCGAGCGCCTTGAGTACATAGACCCGGGCCCGGGAGAGCAATGCCGAGTTGACCTCGAAGGACGGGTTCTCGGTGGTAGCGCCGATCAGCGTCAAAAGGCCCGACTCGACATGCGGCAACAGGGCATCCTGCTGGCTCTTGTTAAGGCGGTGGATCTCGTCCAGAAACAGCAGCGTGGGGCGGTTCTGTCCCTGGGCAACGCCTGCCCGCTCCACGGCGGCGCGGATATCCTTGACCCCCGCCATCACCGCCGACATGTGCTCGAGCTCGGCGCCGGATTCATTGGCCAGAATCTCAGCCAGAGTCGTTTTGCCGACCCCCGGCGGTCCCCACAGGATCATCGAACGCACGGTGGCGGTTTCGACCATGCGGCGCAGCGGCTTGCCGAGGCCGACCAGTGCCTGCTGGCCGATATAGTCGCTCAACTGGCGGGGCCGCATCCGGTAGGCCAGGGGCGCGTGCTCCTGGGCATGCTGCTGGCTGAAAAGATCCATGATAAGCGGTGTCCTGTGACGAGGAGAGTTCAGCGTCGCTTTTAGCGCTATTATTTATATGCATATGGTTTCTAGCGCTAGGCATATCGGTGAAGGAGGCGCTAGGGTTAGATATTCTAGGCTGGCAGCAGATGGGTCACCATAGGTGTACCCTGTTAGGCGTATCCAAACGGGGGGACCAGTATCGGGTCACTATTGAATAGCGCCCGTCACGACTATGGCGCCATGGCATCATGTGAGGACGGCATCTGCTTTCATGCTGGTTGTCCAGATCGTTGAGTGAGACATTAGCGGTCATAGATGCTTGCGCTGAAAGATTATCGAACCCGGAGTCGCTCGGAGAATCCAATGACCATACAGACGTTCGCCCCGGACAGCACAGGAGGTCCCGTCATGCCGATGCTGAATCAACTGCGCCTGGACCATGCCAACATGGCACGGCTACTGCACGTGTTGCAGCTCAAACACAAGACGCTGGCGGAGGGGGAGCGGCCAGATTTTCAACTAGTGCGCGAAGTCGTCGATTATATCCTCGACTATATGGACGGTTTTACCGTGCCGCTGGAGAGGGTCTTCGGTCAGGAGTTGATGGATAAGGCACCCGAAGCCGAGGGACTCAGCGAGCGTTTGGCCGATAACTACCATGCCCTTCACGAACGCCTGATGCGCCTGTCTCACGATCTGGATATGGTGCTGATGGACGTGGCAATTCCCATGGACCGCTTCGCAGATGACCTTGGCGCCTATCTCGAGGCACACCGCGCCTACTTGCGCGACGAACGCGAAGAACTCTTCCCGTTGATTCGTGAACATTTCGATGACGATGCCATGAAAGTTCTCGCCGAATCCTTGCCCGAGGGTGCAGCAGCCAAGCTTGAAAGCCTTCAGGAAGCCTACCCGGAACTTTATGCCGAGCTTTGCGCGGCGCCGGACCCGATGGTTTGATGGACTCCTTTCCTGACAGCCGTTTAACGAGAGACCTTCGAGGAAGGCTTGAAACAGGCTTGCCGAGCTAGAATCGTCGAAGGTGGCGGCTGTCACAGGCCAACCTCGCCTATCCCACTTTCCGCCCGGCCATTTGGCCGGGCGGTGTCGTATCGGCGGCGCCATTCGGCTCGATGGGCTCGGCCCCTGGCCGGCGACTGGGGTAGAATGCCTCACTTTGCGGCGGCCATGACCCGCCGTGCCATCTTCAGCGGGTCTGGTCACATCGAGACGGGTCGCTGAAGGGAAAGGTGTTTGAACAATCCTCGTCTAAGGGCCTCGGGGTGGGGGCCTCATCACGCCAAGGAGACCTAGTCCATGCAGTCGATTCAGGACCGTTACGGATGAGCGGTCCTATTCTGATCTTCGATTCGGGTGTTGGCGGCCTTTCGGTGGTCGCTGCCATTCGCCATCGCCTGCCCGATGTGGTGCTTTGCTATGCCTGCGATAACGCCATGCTGCCCTACGGCACCAAGCCCGATGACTGGTTGGTGGAGCGAATCGTAACGGTCTGCCAGGCGGCCGTGGAGGCGAGTCAAGCCAGTGCCCTGGTGGTGGCCTGCAATACCGCGAGTACCCTGGCGCTCGAGGCGCTGCGCAATAGATTGGCGATTCCGGTGATCGGCACCGTGCCGGCCATCAAGCCGGCAGCCGCGGCCAGTCGCAGCGGCCATCTGGCACTGCTTGCGACCTCGGCGACGGTGCATCGACCTTATACGCGCCAGCTGATCGAGGACTTCGCGGGGCACTGCCAGGTGATGCGACTGGCCGCCGACCCGCTGGTCGGGCAAGCCGAGCGTCAGTTGGCCGGTGAGACGCTGGATGATCGCGTGATCGCCGATTGCCTGGCGCCGCTGTGGGAGGATCCGGCACTTGATACCGTGGTGCTGGGCTGCACGCACTTTCCGTTGCTGACGCGAGCGCTTACCGCAGCCGCACCGCGTCCGATCAACTGGATCGATTCGGGAGATGCCATCGCCCGTCGCGTGTCACAGGTGGTAGCACCGTTGCCGCGAGCAGAAGGTTCCGGCGGTGGGGGCCCCGGCGGCGCTTGGGTGACCGCGTCGAGTGCTTCTCTCGCCTCGGTATTGGCCGGCTATGGTTTTGCTGCCCCGCGAAGGCTCATGGTGGCGACGACGGCTTTCGAGGCCTGCCACGCCGTTTGCGCATTTGATAGACCGACTGACTGATTCACAAGGAGACTCTGTGGCCGTACCCGTTGTCGACCCCGCCCGCTATGGCGAGCAGCTCGAGGCCAAACGCGAGCGCATCATCACCCAGTTCTCGCACCTGGCGACGCCTGAGCTCGAGGTCTTTGCCTCGCCGGCGAGCCATTACCGCATGCGCTGCGAGTTTCGCATCTGGCGTGAGGGCGACGAGCTCTTCTATGCCATGTTCGAGCCTGATCCGGAGCGCCCGGACAAGAAACGCCCGGTTCGGGTCGACCAGTTCCCGGTAGCCAGCGAGCGGATCAATGAGCTGATGCCACTGCTGCTCGAGGCGGTGCGCGAGGATCAGGTGCTCGGCCGCAAGCTGTTTCAGGTCGATTTTCTCACCACCCTATCCGGTGAGGCGCTGATCACCCTGATCTATCATCGCCCCCTCGGCGAGGATTGGGAATCCGCTGCCCGGGCGTTGGAGCAACGTCTCGGGGTGATGATCATCGGCCGCTCTCGCAAGCAACGCCTGGTACTCACACGCAACCATGTCTGGGAGCGCCTCGCCGTCGAGGGGCGCGAGCTTCACTATCAGCAGGTCGAGAACAGCTTCACCCAACCCAATGCCGCGATCTGCCAGTCGATGCTTGGTTGGGCGTTGGACGCGACGCGCCACAGCGAGGAGCGTGACTTGGTCGAGCTCTACTGTGGTAACGGCAACTTCACAGTGGCGCTGGCCAAGAACTTTCGCCGCGTGTTGGCGACCGAAATCTCGCGTACCTCAGTGGCATCGGCTAAGGCCAACCTCACCGCTAACGGCGTCGATAATGTCCATGTGTCGCGGATGTCCGCCGAGGAGTTCTCCCTGGCTCTGAAAGGCGAGAAGGGCGGCCGCCGGGTGGCCGAGATGGGGCTTGCCGACTACGATTTCTCTACCGTGCTGGTCGACCCGCCCCGGGCTGGGCTCGATGACGAGAGCTGCGATCAGCTCAGCGGTTATGAGCGTATCATCTACATTTCATGCAATCCTGATACGCTGGTGGACAACCTGGCGCGCCTGACTCAGACCCATGACATCACGCGTTTCGCGCTGTTCGATCAGTTCCCCTGGACGCACCATTGTGAGTGTGGGGTGCTGCTCGAGCGCCGGGTATGAAGTCAAGGACCGATGCGTAACTGACATGCTCCATGACAAAGGGTTAATTCAGTGGGGCCCGTGATGGGTCTCACGTATCCTTAAGGTCTCCATGACCGTCATGGACGTGTCTACGAATTTCCCGCCGACCCAGGAGGGTCGGTGTCAGCCGAGGTGATTGATGCAACACGTCGCGATCGATGACAAGCAGGAATTGCTGGCCCAGCTCAAGGAACAGCTGGCGCACCGTCTGGACGAGGACAAGGTGAAGGCGATCGCCTCCTTCGCCCAAGTATTCTTCGCCAATGCCCCCTTTGCCGACTTGGCCGAGCGCCGTCTCGAAGATCTATACGGGGCCGTGCTCTCCGCCTGGCATCTCATGCAGCAACTGGATCCCGACGAGCCCATCGTGCGGGTCTTCAACCCAGACTTCGAGGGGCATGGCTGGCAGTCGACCCATACCCAGGTCGAGGTGGTGGGGCGCGACATGCCGTTTCTGGTCGACTCGGTGCGCATCGAGCTCAACCGTCGCGGCATCACCGTGCACTCCATCTATAATGCGGTGCTGGCCACCAAGCGCGACGCCAAGCATCAGCTCGAGTACATGACGGCTACCAATGCCAAGGATGCGCCGAAGGGGCGTGAGTCGCTGATCGTCATCGAGGTCGACCGTCATTCGGATCCCGAGTTGCTGGCCGAGATTGAAAATAGCCTCCATGAAGTGTTGTCGGACGTGCGCACCGCAGTTGCCGACTTCGAGCCGATGCGTGACCAAGTCAAGGCCTCCCTGGCCGAGCTCAAGGCCGCCAAGCCGGAAGGTGTCGCAGCGGTTGACCACAAGGAAGCGATTGCCTTCCTGCAGTGGATGCTCGAGGACAACTTCACTTTCCTTGGCTATGACGATTACGACGTCGTTCAGGTCAAGGGGCAGGATCAGCTCAAGAAGCGCAAGGGCAGTGAGCTTGGCGTGTTCAAGCTCGATGAAACACGCTATCAGGAGCGGATCCGTAACGATCAGGGCGTCGACGGCGATCACTATGTGCTGGTGCCGGAACTGCTGTCTTTTGCCAAGAGCGCCTACCACGCTCGGGTGCACCGTCCGACCTACCCGGACTATATCTCCATCGATCGCTATGACGAGAAAGGCAATGTGATCGGTGAGCGCCGCTTCCTGGGCCTGTTCGCTGCCACCGTCTACAACGACTCGCCGCGTCACATCCCCGTACTGCGCCGCAAGATCAATGCGGTCATGGAATCCGCCGCCGTCGATCCTGACGGCCACGATGGCCATCAGCTGCGCCAGATTCTCAACGTCTATCCGCGTGATGATCTTTTCCAGATCAGCAACGAGGAACTGACCCGCACTGCGGTGGGGATTCTCAATATTCGCGAGCGTCGCCGGGTGCGTCTGTTCGTGCGCGAAGACCGTTTCGGTAAGTTCTATTCCTGCCTGGTGTTCGTGCCACGCGATGTCTTCTCAACCGACCTTCGCGTGCGCATCCAGAACCTGCTCTGCGAAGAGCTCGATGCCAGCTTCGGTGACTTCAATACCTATCTTTCCGAGTCGGTGCTGGCGCGCATTCAACTGATCCTGCGCTTCAACGGCGACGCCCCGGTGGACTACGACCTCGAACGCCTGGAGCACAAGGTCAGCGCCCTGGCCACCAGTTGGCGCGATGACCTGCACAGCGCCATGGTGGAAGGCTTCGGCGAAGAGCAGGCCAATCGGCTGCTGGATATCTATCGCGATGCCTTCCCGGCCGGCTACCGTGAGGACTTCAGTGCCCGCTCCGCCGTCTACGACATTCATCACTGCGTCGAAGTCGAGCAGGGCGCACCGCTGTCGCTGTCGCTCTATCGCCTGGTCGAGGAAAACGTCGACGGCGTCAACCTGAAGCTCTTCCACAAGGACCGCCCGATCCCGCTGTCCGATGTGCTGCCGGTGATGGAGAATCTGGGCCTGCGCGTGATCGGTGAGCGCCCCTACGAGATTACGGCCCGGGATGGCAGTTACTGGATTCACGACTTCCATCTGGAGCATCACGGCAGCGAAATCGTTAATCTGCAGGAGATGCGCGAGCCCTTCACCGATGCCTTCCAGCGCATCTGGCAGGGCCAGGCCGAGAACGATCCCTTCAACCGCCTGGTGATCGGCGCCAACCTGAGCTGGCGTGAAGTCGCCATGCTGCGGGCCTATGGCCGTTACCTGAAGCAGATTCGTTTTGGACTGTCTCAGCTCTATATCGCCACTACCCTGGCGAGCCACCCGGAGATCACCCGCGAGCTGGTGGCCCTGTTCGAGTTGCGCTTCGATCCTGAGCAGGAAGGCGATCGTGCCGCCGAGGCCGAAGCCTGTCAGTCACGCCTGATGGCGCTGCTCGATGATGTCTCCAGTCTCAACGATGACCTGCTGGTGCGCCGCTACATCGAGCTGATCCAGTCGACCCTGCGGACCAACTATTATCAGCCGGACGAGAATGGCGAGCCCAAGGACTACCTGTCCTTCAAACTCGATCCGTCCCAGATCACCGGCATGCCCAAGCCGCGGCCGATGTTCGAGATCTTCGTCTATGCGCCGCGGGTCGAGGGCGTTCACCTGCGTGGTGGCAAGGTAGCCCGTGGCGGCCTGCGCTGGTCGGATCGTCGCGAAGACTTCCGCACCGAGGTGCTCGGCCTGGTCAAGGCTCAGCAGGTCAAGAACGCGGTCATCGTGCCGGTCGGCGCCAAGGGCGGTTTCGTCTGCAAGCGCTTGCCGGAAGGCGGCGATCGCGATGCCATCCAGCAGGAAGGTATCGCCTGCTACAAGACCTTCATTCGCGCCCTGCTCGATGTCACCGACAACCTGGAAGCCGGCGAGGTCGTGCCGCCGGTCAAGGTGGTGCGTCACGACGCCGACGACCCCTACCTGGTGGTCGCGGCCGATAAAGGCACCGCTACCTTCTCCGACATTGCCAACGAAATCTCGCTGGAATATGGCCACTGGCTGCGTGATGCCTTCGCATCCGGCGGTGCTAACGGCTACGACCACAAGAAGATGGGCATTACCGCCAAGGGCGCCTGGGAGTCGGTCAAGCGCCACTTCCGCGAGCAGGGCGTGAACACCCAGGCCGACGAGTTCAGCGTGGTCGGCATCGGCGACATGGCCGGCGACGTCTTCGGTAACGGCATGCTGCTGTCCGACAAGATTCGCCTGCTGGGTGCCTTCAACCACCTGCACATTTTTGTCGATCCGACGCCGGATGTGGCGGCTTCCTTCGCCGAACGCCAGCGTCTCTTCGCTCTTCCGCGCTCCAGCTGGGAAGACTATGACGCTTCGTTGATTTCCGAGGGCGGCGGCATCTTCAAGCGCAGCGCCAAATCGATCCCGATTTCGGCGGCGATGAAGAAAGCCTTTGGCATCAGCGAAGACAAGCTGCCACCCAATGACCTGATCCGCGCCATGCTCAGGTCTCAGGTCGACCTGATCTGGAACGGCGGTATCGGTACCTACGTCAAGGCCGAGACCGAGACCGATGCCGATGTGGGCGACAAGGCCAACGATGCGCTGCGCGTAAACGGCAACGAGCTCAACTGCCGCGTGGTCGGCGAGGGCGGCAACCTGGGCCTGACACAGCGGGGCCGTATGGAAGCCGCGCACAAGGGCGTGCGGGTCAACACCGACTTCATCGACAACGCCGGCGGCGTCAACTGTTCGGACCACGAGGTCAACATCAAGATCCTGCTCGACGATATCGTCAAGCGTGGTGACATGACCGACAAGCAGCGCAACCAGCTGCTGGCGAGCATGACCGATGAGGTCTCCGAGCTGGTGATCCGCGACAACTACCGTCAGACCCAGGCGCTGTCGCTGTCCGAGATCCTCTCCCAGGAGGGCCTGGGGCCCTATCGTCGCTTCGTCAACGAGCTGGCGGCGGCCGGGCAGCTAGACCGCGAACTCGAGTTCCTGCCCAGCGACGAAGAGATGCTGGAGCGTGCCAATGCCAACCAGGGCATGACGCTGCCGGAACTCTCGGTGCTGATCTCCTATGCCAAGAGCGTGCTCAAGGGGGACCTGATCGCCTCCGACGTACCGGATGACCCTTACATCCAGCAGCACCTGGAGCGAGTCTTCCCCAGCGTACTGGTGGAGCGCTTCTACGATGAGATGTACGAGCACCGTCTGAAGCGCGAAATCGTCGCCACCCAGATCGCCAACGACCTGGTCGATCACATGGGTGTGGTCTTCGCGCGCCGCCTGATCGATACCACCGGTGCCAGCCGGGCCGAGATCGCGCGGGCCTATATCGTGGCCCGTGACAGCTTCAATCTGGATGCTCTCTGGCAGCAGGTCGAGGCGCTGGATAACCAGGTGCCCAGCCAGGTGCAGTACCGCATGATGCTGGACCTGATGCGCCTGATGCGTCGTGCCACCCGCTGGTTCCTGCGTCAGCGTACCGGCATGACCGCCAAGGACTGCATCGCCCACTTCTCGCCGCGACTGACCCAGCTGCAGGAGAGTATCGGCAAGCGTCTGCGGGGTGACGAGCGCGAGGCCTGGGCCGCGCGTCGTGACGAGCTGACGGCGGCCGGTGTGCCGGAAAGTCTCGCCAACGTCGTGGCGGCTACCGGTAGCCTCTATGCGGGGCTTGGCATCATCGAGGCCGCCAAGCAGACCAACGAAAAGATCCAGCGCGTTGCCGAGGTCTTCTACGAAGTTGGCCATCGTCTGGAACTGCCGTGGATGACCGAGCAGATCAACGCCCTCGAGGTACGCGACAGCTGGCAGGCACAGGCCCGCGAGACCTTCCGCGATGACCTGGATCGTCAGCAGCTGGCGCTGACCGTCGGCGTACTGCGCATGGAGAGCGGGCCGCGCGAAGTCGAGCAGCGCGTCGAGCAGTGGTTCGAGAACCACTCGGCCATGTACCAGCGCTGGTGCAAGCTGTTGGTCGAAGTGCACTCCGGGTCTCAGGGCGGCTTCCCGCTGTTTGCGGTCGCCATCCGTGAGCTGGTGGACCTGGCCGAAGGCAACGCCGAAGCCTGACGCCATCCTAAGCGCCACACGCAACGACCCCGCCAATGGCGGGGTCGTTTGCGTTGTGGGAAACGAATTGTGGGAAACGAACAGAGGGAAACGTCACGCCGGGTCGCGCTACAGGCGAGAAACCGATTTGCCATGGGCGCGCCCCGCTTTTAGACGGGACGGGCGTCTAGGCGTTGCCTAGCGGCTTATAGCAGAAAGACCGTTGCCAGCCCCAGGAAGGCCATGAAGCCGATCACGTCGGTAACGGTGGTCAACACCACCGAACCCGACAACGCCGGGTCGATGCCTAGCCGCTTGAGGCCCAGGGGAATGGCGATGCCGGCGATGCCTGCGGCGAGCATGTTAATGACCAGGGCGACGGCGATGATGCCGCCAATGCGTATATCCTGAAACCACAGGGTGGCGATCACGGCGACCACCAGTGCCCACAGCACGCCGTTGATCAACGAGATGCCGATTTCCTTGCGCATCAGCCAGTTGCTGTTGGTGCGGCTGATCTGACCCAGCGCCAGGCCGCGAATTGCCAGGGTCAGGGTCTGGCTGCCAGCGATGCCGCCCATGCTGGCGACGATGGGCATCAGCACTGCCAGAGCGACGATCTGGTCGAGTGCTGCTTCGAAGCGGCCGATCACCCAGGCGGCCAGGAAGGCCGTCATCAGGTTGATGCCGAGCCACACCGCCCGGCGCTTGGCGCTGGGCACGATGGGGGCAAACAGGTCCTCTTCCTCGTCGAGACCGGCCATGTTCATCAACGCTTGATCCGAGCCCTCGCGGATGACGTCGACGATGTCCTCGATGACGATGCGCCCCAGCAGCAGGCCGCTCTCGTCGACCACCGGCGCTGACACCAGGTCGTGAGTCTGGAATAGCGTGGCCACGTCCCATGACTTCATGGTCACCGAGACAGTGTCGATGTCGCTTTCCAGCACATCGGCCACGGCAAGCTCCGATGACTGCGACACCAGCCGAGCCAGGGGCAGCACGCCCAGGAAGATGCCGTCGCGGTCGACCACCATCAGCGCATCGGTATTGTCGGGGATGGATTGATTCTTCCAGCGCAGGAAACGCTGCACGGTTTCGAGCGTCACGTCGGCACGCACGCTGACGGTGTCGGTGCGCATCAGACGGCCGGCAGAGTCATCCTCGAAGGCCAGCGCCTCCTTGAGCCGCGTGCGCTGCAGCTCGTCCATTGAGCGCAGCATATCCTCGGCGACCTGTTGAGGCAGGTCCTCGAAGAGTTCGGCCAGATCGCTGGTGTCCATGTTCAAGGTGGCGGCGACGATCTCGTGATCGTCCATGTCCTCGATCAGGGTGCTGCGAACCTCATCATGGACATGCAGCAGAACTTCGCCGTCTACGTCCTGGGGAACCCGCTCCCAGAGCCGAGTACGCGCTGCCAGAGGCAAGGATTCGAGCAGCAGGGCGATCTCGGCCGGTTCGAGATCATCGAGCACTTCGTCGATGACCGCGAAGTCATCATCGACCAGGGCTTCATGAATGCGCGATAGCCGGCCTTCCAGGGTGTCGGTGGTGTCGGTCATAGTATCTCCCTGAGATGAAGCGGGACTTGGCCGCGTTGACGGTGAAAGCTGACAGCGGCTCCGCTTTGGCCTAACGTTGGATACGCACAGTAGACCACAAAAGGAGAGGCCCATGGCAGGCAGCAGTGACAGCTATCACGAGCCGGTGGAAGAACTTAGCGCCGCTACCCGCGATTATCACCGAGCCATCGTTTCGCTGATGGAGGAACTGGAGGCCGTCGACTGGTACAACCAGCGCGTCGATGCCTGTCAGGATCCAGAGTTACGTAAGATACTGATTCATAATAGGGATGAGGAAAAAGAGCATGCGGCCATGACCCTGGAATGGCTGCGCCGCCAGGATAAGACGCTGGATGGGCACCTGCGGGAATTCCTGTTTACCGACGGTGAAATCGATCACTGAGCCACACAGGCTGCGCGCTTTTCCCTGATTTTTCCCATCAACGTCGGCCCCGCCTCGCGCGGGGTTCGTCGTTGATGGGGCCGATGCGCTATAATCTCTGCCGCTTTTTCCTCCGCACGCGATATTGCTATCTAGAATGCTGCTATCTGCCATGTCGCTATCGGCGATGTTGCCCGAGGTTGTTCGCTCTTTTGTGTTGCTTCGCCCGTGTCTACCAGTTTAGGGAGTGCCATGTACGCCGCCGCCCGCTCGATCCTCTTCCGTCTTGATCCTGAGACTGCCCACGGCGTGACGCTGATAGCGCTTGACATGGCGCATCGCCTGGGTCTTTCCGGCCAGTTGGGCGGCGGCGCGCGGGTCGACGATCCCATCGAGCTAATGGGACTGCGCTTCCCCAATCGCGTCGGGCTTGCCGCGGGGCTCGACAAGAATGCCGATCACCTGGATGCCCTTGGCACCCTAGGCTTCGGCTTCGTCGAGGTCGGCACCGTCACTCCCAAGCCGCAGCCGGGCAACCCCAAGCCACGTCTGTTCCGCCTGCCCGAGAGCGGGGCGATCATCAACCGCATGGGCTTCAACAATTCAGGCGTCGACCACCTGATTGCACGGGTCAAGAAGAGCCGCTATGACGGTGTGATCGGTATCAACATCGGCAAGAATCTGACCACCCCGGTGGAGCAGGCCGTCGACGACTATCTGTTCTGCCTCGAGCGGGTGCATGCCCATGCCGACTACATCACGGTCAATATTTCCTCGCCCAACACGCCAGGGCTTCGCAATCTTCAGTTCGGCGAACACCTGGATGGGCTGCTCGGCGCGCTGCGCGAGAAAAGCCTGCGACTCGATCATGACAGCGGTCGGCGCGTGCCTCTGGCGGTAAAGATCGCGCCGGACATGAACGACGAGGAGGTCGGCCTGGTGGCCGAAGCGCTGGTTGCCAACGGCATCGATGGGGTCATCGCCACCAACACCACGGTGGCGCGCGATGCCGTGACCGGCCAGGCTCACGCCGATGAGGCGGGGGGGCTTTCCGGTCGTCCGGTCTTCGAATCGTCGAATCGGGTGATTCGTGAACTGCGGCGCCGGCTGCCGGACATGCCGATTATCGGCGTTGGCGGTATCGACAGCGGCGAGGCGGCAGTGGCCAAGCGTCGGGCCGGTGCAGATCTGGTGCAGCTCTATTCAGGCTTCATCTACCGTGGCCCGCCCCTGGTGGGCGAATGCGCCCGGGCATTGAAGCTTGCCGCCGACTGACGGGTAATGCCAGACCCGATGACGATATGGTGGGAGGCGGCAATAAGTCGCGGGATCCCGCTAGGGCTGAAAATAGGAGAGCGCTGAATACAAGGCAGGGCTAACGATCAGGTAGGGCTCAATATAAAAAGGCCCGTGTGTTCACGGGCCTTAGGGCGTTGAAAATGGGGAATTACATGACCATGGGATTTTTGTGAATGCCGGACACGCCTGTCATGCCCGACCATTGATCCCCTCGACCTTCACGCCAACCGCTCATCCAGTATTCGCGAAGATTGACCTCCTGACTGGGACATTCATCACGGGAACGGCCACTGACCCCTGCCTTGTAACCGTGAACATAAGCGCGCTGGAAGCGATCACGTTTCTGTCGTTTCATCGGATGGCCTCTTGATGAACCAGTTTTTATGCAAACCAGTGTTTATGGGGCATAGGCTGGGACGAGCACAGATTGCACAAGGCTAACCGCAATCCCGAGGCTCAGCGCCTGATGCCGATAGCGTCCTTAGACCAAATAACACATGTGTACCGCGTAGCTACCCCTCTACAACTAGCGCACCCGCCTAGTCGATGTCGACAGGCGATTTGGAATAAGCGCAGTACCAAAATAGCATTTCAGTAATATGACGGCGCGTCGCGCCAGGTGGCTCTTTCATGAATGATCAGCAAGCTATTGAAACTTTGACCTTATTCGCCACCTGCCCCAAAGGCATGGAGCTTTTGCTGGCCGACGAGCTTGGCAGTCTGGGGATGACGGTCACGAAGACGACGGTGGCCGGAGTGCATCTTTCGGGGTCTCTCGAGGCTGCCTATCGCGCTTGTTTGTGGTCGCGCCTAGCCAATCGCATCGTACTCTGCCTGTCGAGGGAAGAGGGTATCGAGACGCCGGACCAGCTCAAAGCCTGTGCCGAAACCATCGATTGGCGCGGCCACCTGGCGCCGGGCAAGACGCTGGCGGTGGACTTTCACGGTCAGTCCGAGGCCATCCGCCATACCCGTTTCGGTGCCCAGACGGTCAAGGATGGGGTCGTCGATGCGCTGAGAAGTGCCGGTCGCGAACGGCCAAGCGTGGACCCACGGGAACCGGACCTGCGTATTTATGCCCACCTGCATCGGGGGCGCCTGACTCTGGGCATCGACCTGTCCGGTGATAGCCTGCACCGTCGCGGCTACCGGCGTGAGCTCGGTCATGCGCCGCTCAAGGAAAATCTCGCCGCGGCGCTGCTGGTACGCGCCGACTGGCCGGCCCGCGCCAAGGCCGGCGAAGCGTTGATCGATCCGCTGTGTGGCTCGGGCACACTGGTCATCGAAGGAGCCCTGATGGCCGCCGACGTGGCGCCTAACTTACTGCGCGAGCGCTTCGGCTTTCACGGCTGGGCGGGGCATGACGCCGCCCTGTGGCAGGAACTCAAGCGCGAGGCCGAGGCCCGGGCGAGCCTTGGCCGCAAGCGCTGCAAGGCCAAGCTCTATGGTCGCGACCAGAGCCCTCAGGCGATCTCGGCGGCCCGCGCCAACGCCATGCGGGCCGGCATTCCGGTGCTGATCGATTTCCAGGGCGCATCGGTCAAGCAGTTGGTGCGCCCCGCGGACCTGCCGGCCGAGGCGCTGGGCCTGCTGATCACCAACCCGCCTTATGGCGAGCGAATCGGTGAGCTGCCGGAACTGGTGCCGCTCTATGCCGCGCTCGGTGCCCGCGCCCAGGCGCATTTCCCCGGCTGGCGTCTGGCGATGCTGACCGGCAACCCGGAGCTTGGTCACCGCACCGGGCTCAGGGCCGGCAAGCAATATGCTTTCAAGAACGGTCCGCTGGACTGCAAGCTGCTGCTGATCGAACTGGACCAGGGCCAGGCGTCGGCGCCGCCCTCTGATCAGCCGGCGCCTGCCAAACGCCGTGCCGTCGGTGGTCAGTCAGCCGGTGATGAACATGCCGACGATGCGTCCGGCAAGCCAGCCACGAAGCCAGCCGCTAAGTCGTCCAAGCAGGCGGACACTCATTCGGACGAGCGCCCGGCGCGCTCGGAAGGGGCGCAGATGTTCGCCAACCGCTTGCTGAAGAATCGCAAGCGCCTCAAATCCTGGCTCAAGCGCAGCGGTGAGTCCTGCTATCGGCTGTATGACGCCGACATGCCCGAGTATGCGCTGGCGATCGATGTCTACGGCGATCGGGTGCATGTGCAGGAGTACGCGCCGCCCAAGTCGGTGAATGCCAACCAGGCGCAGCGTCGGCTGCTCGACGCCCTGGGCGTGATCCCCGAGGTGCTCGAGGTCTCGCCGGAGCACGTCTACATCAAGCAGCGGGAACGCCAGTCCGGAAAGGCGCAGTATCAGAAACACGCCGCCAGCGGCGAACGCTTTCAGGTCCGCGAGGGCCGCGCCCAGCTGTGGGTGAATCTGCGCGACTATCTGGACACTGGGCTCTTCCTCGACCACCGGCCGGTGCGCCGTATGCTGGCCGAGATGGCGCCGGGTAAGCGCTTCCTCAACCTGTTCTGCTATACCGCCACGGCGACCGTGCAGGCTGCACTGGGTACCCAGGCCGAGGGCGGTGCCAGCGACAGCGTCAGCGTCGATCTCTCGAATACCTATCTCGAGTGGGCCCGGGAAAACTTTGCCCTCAACCGGCTGGATCCCAGCCGCCATCGGGTAGTGCGCGACGACTGTCTGCGCTGGCTCGAGACCGCCGGCAGCGAGTTCGACCTGATCTTTCTCGATCCGCCGACCTTCTCGAACTCGAAGAAGATGGAGGCGACCCTCGATATCCAGCGCGATCAAGGCCGGCTCGTCGAGCTGGCCATGGCGCGACTGGCGCCTGGCGGCATCCTGGTGTTCTCCAACAACCAGCGCCGTTTCGTGCTCGAGGCGTCTTTGGCCGAGCGCTTCGCGGTGGAAGACATCTCGGCGAAGACCTTCGATCCGGATTTCAATCGTCGCCCGGACCTTCACCACTGCTTCCTGATTCGTCACCGGGACGCGGGATGAAAGACGCCGCGGCGCTGACGCTCTATACCACCCTGGGGTGCCACCTCTGCGAAGAGCTGGAGGCTTGGCTGGTATGGTTGGGGCCGCAGGCGCCAGCGCTGCACCGTGTCGAGATCGCCGATGACGCGGCACTGCTCGCGCGCTACGGCGAGCGGATTCCGGTGCTAGAGGATGCGGCGGGGAGCGAGCTTGAGCGGGGCTTCGAGCCCGCGCGGCTCGCCACCTGGCTAGAGGCGCGGGGATGGCTCGATCGCGCGGCTTGGCAGAAGGCGCAGAAGATCATGCCCCCTGCTAATCCTGAATCGGTCAGGGCGGTGATGCATAACGGCCGGCGCTATCTTTCCGGCTCGTGGGGTGAGGAGTAGCGCCTAACGGCGTTTCACCTACTGAAGTGTGGCGTCTAGAGGGGGGCTAGAGGGTGCCTAGAGGGCATCGAGCAGCGAGAGCTGCTGCACGGCGTCGCGGCCTTCCGGGGTATCATCCTGCGCTTCCAGCACCTTGTGGAAGCCCCGGGAGGTCTGGATGGTGGCGACGTCCTCGAGCCACAGCATGGCCTGGGCATAGTCGTCCGCCAGCCGGTGCTGCAGGCCGCCGAACTGGGTGCCGATCTGTCCCCAGGCGCGGCTGAAGATCCAATCGCCGAACATGTCCTGATGCACGTGCACCAGCACATAGTCGTGGTTACTTTCCCAGCGAACGATCACGGCGGCTCCTGGCGGCATTCCGCGCGATAAAAAAGCGGCACGGAAACGGGGGTGAAAACGAGCGAAAAATGGGCGTTAAATGCGATAGGCCGCGCCCTTGCGGGCTTGGCTTGCGTGCTATTGTAACGGCCTGGCCGGCATGAACAACCCATCACGCTGGCCACGGCCGTGCCCAGCACCGGCCCGCCAACCCGTTTTGCAAGCTGCAAGGAATCGCCATGCGTCTGCTCATCGACTCCCTGATACCCAAGGCCGAGGCCTGTTTTGCCGAGCTTGGCTCGATCACTAGGCGGCCCGGCCGCGAGATCGATGCCCAGGCGGTGCGCGACGCCGAGGCCGAAGTATTAGTGGTGCGCTCGATTACC
The DNA here is from genome assembly GCF_013349955.1 of Onishia taeanensis. GTDB lineage: Bacteria > Pseudomonadota > Gammaproteobacteria > Pseudomonadales > Halomonadaceae > Onishia > Onishia taeanensis_B. Next base: position 93,302 of record NZ_JABVXC010000015.1, read on the forward strand.
CGGGTCGACGAGGCGCTACTCGAGGATTCCCGGCTGCGTTTCGTCGGCACCTGCACCATCGGTACCGATCATCTCGATCAGGCGGCCCTAGAGGCCCAGGGCATCGGCTTTGCCAATGCCCCGGGCTGTAATGCCGAGGCGGTGGTCGACTATGTGCTGTCGAGCCTATTGACCCTGGCCGAGCGCGAGGGCACGGAGCTCGACCAGCGCCGGATCGGCATCGTCGGCGCCGGCAACGTCGGTGGGCGGCTCTACCGGCGTCTGACGGCCCTGGGCCTGGATTGCCGGGTCTGCGATCCGCCCAGAGCAGAGCAAGAGGCGGAAAAAGCAGCAGACCGAGAAGCCAAGAACACCGCCGATCACGACGCCGGTGTTGAGCAAAGGCCTACGTTCGATGATCTCGACACCCTGATCGAGACCTGCGACGTGCTCTGCCTGCACACCCCGCTGGTGCGCGACGGCGAGCATCGCACTCACCACCTGCTCGATGAGGCGCGTATCGCTGCCCTCGAGCCGGGCACCTGGCTGCTCAACGCCGGGCGCGGCGACTGTCTCGACGGCCAGGCGCTGCTGGCGCGCCTGGCGGCCAGCAGCGACCTGCGCACCGTACTGGACGTGTTCGAGGACGAGCCCGCCATCGACGAGGCACTGTGGCGGCTGGCCGATATCGCTACCCCGCATATCGCGGGCCATAGCCTGGACGGCAAGCTGCGCGGCACCCATCAGGTCTATCGAGCGGCGATGGAGTACTTCGGCCTGCCGGTGCGGGTCGCGTTTGCGGACTTGGCGCCGGCGACGTCGCTGCCGAGCCTGACCCTGGATGCTGGCCTCTTACCCTGGGAGGCTTTGAGGCTCTGTGTGCGGGCCTGTTATGACGTGCGCCGGGACCATGATGGTCTGATTCGCTATCAGCGCGAGAAAGGCCTGAAGGCCGGGTTTGACGCCTACCGCAGTGAATATCCGCTGCGCCGCGAGTTTTCTACCCTCAGGGTTCGGCTGCGCCCGGCGGCGGCGTCGCTCGAGCCGTTGCTCGCCGCTGCGGGCTTCGCCGTCGAAGTCGAAAGCTGATCCGGCGGCCGGTTGTGGTCATTCAGACTAACCCGACAGATATCGGTTTATGCGACCTTAGTCTTATAAGAATGCGCTGTGTTTTTTCGATCCTGGGACATCGTCTCTAGGATCGGGACACCGGGGCTGCCCTCGCCCAGCGCGGACAGGCAAGCTTGCTCGCTCATTGTTCGAGGGATGCAAGATCATGTCTGATACCCGGTCGCGCGAGGTGCGCGCTCCTTCCTTTCTCGATGCGCTGATGCCGGTGGCGGTAGTGGTGGCCATGCTGGTGTTGGCGGTCGTCCTGTTCGGTGCCGATGCTTCCTGGGGGCCCAACCAGGTCGTGCTGCTGCTGGGCGCGCTGTTGGCGGGCCTGGTGGGCATGAAGAACGGCTATGGCTGGCGGGACATCGAGGAAGCGATCAACCACGGCATCCAGATTTCGCTGGGCGCCATCCTGATCCTGCTGGCCGTAGGGGCCATGATCGGTACCTGGATTCTCGGCGGCGTGGTGCCATCGATGATCTATTACGGGCTCGACATAATCGCCCCGCAGTACTTCTATGCCAGCGCCTGCCTGCTGTGCGCCGTGGTGGCGCTGTCGGTGGGCAGTTCCTGGACGGTGGCCGGCACCCTGGGCATCGGCCTGATCGGTATTGCCGATGGCCTTGGCCTGTCGTCGGCGGTAAGCGCTGGCGCGGTGATCTCCGGTGCCTATTTCGGCGACAAGCTTTCGCCCCTGTCCGATACCACCAACCTGGCGCCGGCCGCGGCGGGTGTCGAGCTCTTCGAGCATATCCGCCATATGCTGTGGACCACGGTGCCAAGTCTGGTGATCGCGCTGATTGCCTTCTGGGTGCTGGGCCTGCAGGCGGAGGCAGGCCAGGCAACGCCCGAGCAGGTGCTGGCGCTGCAGGGCAGGCTGAATGAAAGTTACGCCATCGGGCCACACCTGCTGATTCCGCTGGCGGTACTGCTGGTGATGGCGGTACGCCGCTGGCCGGCCTTTCCGACCATCGTGATCGGGGCCCTGATGGGGGCAGTATTTGCCGTGATCTTCCAACCCCAGGCGGTCCTTTCCCTGGCCGGCGAGGCGGACTTGGCCACGCCGCTTGCGCTGCTCAAGGGGGTGTGGATGGCGCTGTTCGATGGGTACGTGGCCAATACGGGCAATGACGTGTTCGATGACCTTCTGAGCAAGGGCGGCATGGCGAGCATGCTCAATACCGTCTGGCTGATTCTCTCGGCGATGGCCTTCGGCGGCGTGATCGAGCGCCTGGGGCTGCTCGAGCGGTTGGTACGGGGCATGCTGGGGGTGACCAAGAGCGCAGGCGCGCTGATCATTACCACGCTGGGCACCGGGCTCTCGTCCAATATCATCACCGGCGATCAGTATATCTCGGTGATCCTGCCGGGGCGCATGTACCGGGCCGAATTCCGCCGCCGCGGGCTGGCGCCGGTCAATCTATCGCGCTCGCTCGAGGACTCGGGCACCATCACCTCGCCGCTGATTCCCTGGAACAGCTGCGGTGCCTATATGGCGGCCACCCTCGGCGTGGCGACCCTGTCCTATCTGCCGTTCGCCATCTTCAATCTGGTGAACTTCGGCCTGGCGATCGTCTATGCCATGGTCGGCTTCAAGGTCGTGCCGCTGGCGGCCGCCGAGGCCGAGGATAGCGAACCGACGCCAATGGCCGAGTCGCTGGTCAGCGAGGCGCGCTAGGTGGCGACGGCCGGCAAGATACACCGGCAGTCACTGACCTGACGCAAAAGGGCCCGCCCTCATCATGAGGGCGGGCCCTTTCTATTATTACCGCGTTATCAATACGTCATCGCTGGGCTATCGCAGCGTCATGGCCGCTGGAGCGGCCCAGGGACGGCGCCGGCTCAGCGGTAGGCCGATTCCTTCAGCGCGCGAATGCGATCATCCAGCGGCGGATGGCTGGCGAACAGCTTCTCCATCAGCTTACGGCTCTGGCCGGTGGTGATGGCGAAGGCGGTCAGGGTGTCGGGCATCTGGTCCGGCATTTCATGTTCGGCCTTGAGACGCGCCAGGGCGTTGATCATTGCGCCGCTGCCGGCCAGTTTGGCGCCGGCCGAGTCGGCACGGTACTCACGGAAGCGCGAGAACCAGGCGACGATGATCGAGGCGATCAGGCCGAAGACGATCTCGGCGACGATCACTACCGCGAAGTAGCCGAAGAACCCAAGGCCACCGTTGTCGTCCTTGCGCAGGAAGCTGTCGACCAGTTGGGCGACGACCCGGGCGAAGAACATCACGAAGGTGTTCAGCACGCCCTGGATCAGCGCCAGGGTGACCATATCGCCGTTGGCGACGTGGCCGATCTCGTGGGCCAGCACGGCGCGGATCTCTTCCGGGCGCATGCGGTTGAGCAGGCCCGCGGAGACCGCCACCAGGGCGTCATTCTTGTTCCAGCCGGTGGCGAAGGCATTGGACTGCTGGGCCGGAAAAATGCCGACCTCGGGGGTCTTGATGCCGGCCTCACGGGCCAGTTCGGCGACGGTCTCGAGCAGCCACTTCTCGGTGGCGTTACTCGGCTGCTCGATGACCTGGGTGCCGGTGCTGCGCTTGGCCATCCACTTTGAAATGAACAGCGAGACCAGCGAGCCCGCCATGCCGAACACGAAACAGAAGATCAGCAGGCTGTTCATGTTCATGCCCTGGGCATTCAGGTAGGGCTCGACCCCGAGCAGGCGCAGGGTGATGCTGGCGATCAGCACCACCGCTAGGTTAGTGGCAAGGAAGAGAAGGATGCGCATCATGTGGAGGAAGCTCCCGCTTTGAGTGCTGGGCGCCGGCGGTCGCCGGCGCGTTCAATACGCTAGCTTAGATACGTCTTATGCGGGTCGGTTTCAAGTCCTATCAGCGCTGATGCATAAAACCCTTGCGGCTTACTCTGACTGAGCTTTCAATGCCCCCTCACTGACCCCTCACTGACGGTAGCGCGACAGGAAGCGACCGAAACGCTCCAGGGCGTCTCCCAGCTGGTCGGCCCAAGGCAGAGTGACGATGCGCACGTGGTCGGGCTCCGGCCAGTTGAAGGCCGTACCCTGCACCAGCAGGATCTTTTCCTGCAGCAGCAGGTCGAGCACCATCTTCTGGTCATCGACGATCGGGTACACCTTGGGATCGAGCTTGGGGAAGGCGTAGAGGGCGCCCTTGGGGGTAACGCAGGATACTCCGGGAATCTCATTGAGCTTCTCGACGGTGATGTCGCGCTGCGCCTTGAGACGCCCGCCCGGCAGGATCAGGTCGTTGATCGACTGATAGCCGCCCAGAGCCGTCTGGATGGCGTGCTGGGCCGGCACGTTGGCACACAGGCGCATCGAGGCCAGCATGTTGAGGCCCTGGATGAAGTCGGCGGCGCGCTGCTTGGCGACGTTGCCGGAGAGAATCATCCACCCGGAGCGAAAGCCCGCGCAGCGATAGCTCTTGGACAGGCCGTTCATGGTCACCACCAGCTGGTCATCGCCGGCCAGCGCCCCGGTGGAAACATGTTCCACCTCGTCGTAGAGGATCTTGTCGTAGATCTCGTCGGAGAACACCACCAGATTATGTTGGCGGGCGACCTCCAAGAGCTCGCGGATTACCTCCGGTGGATAGACGGCGCCAGTGGGGTTGTTGGGGTTGATCAGCACGATGGCCTTGGTGTGGCTGGTCACCTTGGCGCGGATATCGTCCATGTCCGGCGCCCAGTCGGCCTGTTCGTCGCAGCGGTAGTGCACCGCCCGGCCGCCGGACAGGTTGGTGGCGGCGGTCCATAGCGGGTAGTCGGGGGCCGGAATCAGCACCTCGTCGCCGTCGTTGATCAGCGCCTGCATGGCCATCACGATCAGCTCCGAGACGCCGTTGCCGACGAAGATGTCCTCGATGCCGACGCCGGGAATCTGCTTGCGCTGGCATTCCTGCATGATCGCCTTGCGTGCCGAATAGAGTCCCTTGGAATCGCAGTAGCCCTGGGCGGTGGGCAGGTTGCGCATTACATCTTGAAGGATCTCTTCCGGGGCCTCGAAGCCGAACGGCGCGGGGTTGCCGATGTTCAGCTTGAGAATGCGCTGGCCTTCGTCTTCGAGACGCTTGGCGTGGTCGAGCACCGGCCCGCGAATGTCGTAGCAGACGTTGTGCAGCTTTTGGGACTTGTTGATGGGCGTCGGGGTATCCATGAGGTGTCCGGGTAGTGAGTCCAGGGGTGGCCCCGCTAAACGGGGCCCGGCACGCGTATCGTTGGCGCAAGACGGAAGCTGGCACCCGCTTCAGGGGCGGCGTTCTTGAAAACCGTTAAGCTCAAGAGTCGGCGTTGGTCGCGGCGTCTTCGCTGTCGGCCTCATCGGCCTCAGGGGTCGGGGGCGGCGGGATGTCCGCCGGCGTCTCGAGCGTCAGCCGGCCGAGCTTGCCATCGCGCAGTTCGTGCAGCAGCACCTCGGCACCACGGTGCAGGTCGACCTCGCCGCCCGGGCGCAGGCCGCCGCGCTTGGCAGCGATGTCGCGCACGATGGCGTTGCCGTCGAAGCCGGCGAGGGCCAGCAGATCAACGCGCATCGGGCCGTCGGCCTCGACGGAATCGGCGGCGGGGTTACCCTGATACGGCGGCAGCGCCTTCAGCTTGTAGCGCTGGCTCAGCGCCTCCGGGTAACGCTTGGCCAGTTCGGCGGCGGTGACCACGGCGACGTCCAGATAGTCGATGGCGGTATCGCGGATGGCGCCGCTGGCGGCCAGCCGGTGAGCACTGGCCTGATCCTCGATCTTCGGCCACAACACACCGGGAGTATCGGTCAACGCTACCCGGCCGTCGATGCGTACCTTCTGCTGGCGCTTGGTGACCGCCGGCTCGTTGCCGGTCTTGGCGATCTTGCGCTTGGCAAGGCCATTGATCAGGGTCGATTTGCCGACATTGGGAATGCCCATCACCATGACTCGCACGTCGCGGTCGGCACGCACTTCGCCGGCAAGCTCATGGCACAGCTTGGGAATGCGCTTGAGCTCGCGGGCCTGGGTGGTGGTCACCGCCAGGGCGCGAGTGTTGGGTTGGGCATCGAAATAGGCTACCCACTCTTTGGTGCGCTCTGGGTCGGCCAGGTCGGCGCGCGAGAGGATCTTCAATACCGGCTTGTGCTCGGTGAGTTCGGCAAGCATAGGGTTGGCGCTGGAATAGGGCAGACGGGCGTCGAGCACCTCCAGCACCACGTCGATTTCCGGCAGCGCCTCGGTGATCTGGCGGCGTGCCTTGTGCATGTGTCCCGGGTACCAGCCCAGCATGGCCTCTTCTCCTGCGCGTTTCTAACGGCCGTCCATCTTAGCAGATGGACGGCGGGCTAGGGCCAGCGGGGAAGGGCGGTGGCCTCTGGGCTACTCGTCGCGGTTGAAGTCGATGGCCACCGAATTGATGCAGTAACGCAGGCCGGTGGACGCCGGTGGGCCGTCCGGGAAGACGTGACCCAGGTGGGCGTCACAGTGCGAGCAGACCACTTCGATACGCTGCATGCCGTGGCTGGTATCTTCATGTTCCTCGACCGAGCCCTTGCCTAGCGGGCGGTCGAAGCTTGGCCAGCCGCAGCCGGCGTCGAACTTGTGCTCGTTCTCGAACAGCGGGGCATGGCAGCAGACGCAGTGATAGATGCCCTGGGCGTCTTTTACCTGGTAGTCACCGCTAAAGGGCCGTTCGGTGCCTTTCTCACGGGTGACCCGATACTGCTCGGGGCTGAGCTGGCTGCGCCACTCGGCCTCGCTCTTCTCTATCTTCTTGCGCATGGCGTACCTTCCGATTTCAGAAATGATCGCTGTCGGGCGAAGGCGGTCGGGTAGCAACATCAGCCACGCACACCCTCACGCCGATAGCTTACTTTGCCACCGCTGGCCGTTGCCCCACAATGCAGGGCGCGTTGCTGGGCCTTCAGGGGCGGGGCCTTTATAAGCTTGAATGGCCGTCTTTAGGTCAGCCAAGCCCAGTGTCCGGCAGGCGGGTGGCCCGCCTTACGTTTTACAGGATAGCCTGTGTCGCTGAGGAAACGCGCGGCCCAACAGGCGCTTGACAGCGTTAGGCGTGCTCAGTAACATACGCGCCATCTTAAAGAGGTTCGGCCACGTCCCATTCGTCTAGTGGTCCAGGACACTGCCCTTTCACGGCAGTGACAGGGGTTCGAACCCCCTATGGGACGCCACTTC
>NZ_JABVXC010000016.1 GCF_013349955.1 Onishia taeanensis
CCATTCGTCTAGTGGTCCAGGACACTGCCCTTTCACGGCAGTGACAGGGGTTCGAACCCCCTATGGGACGCCACTTCACAACGTACGATGATAAGCGGAAATAGCTCAGTGGTAGAGCATCGCCTTGCCAAGGCGAGGGTCGGGAGTTCGAATCTCCTTTTCCGCTCCAATCGTCTCCCCCTTTTGCTTCGCTCAGTCGTCATTCTCTAGCCAGCCCCGGCTCAACGTCTGTCGCAAGCCCGTCGTTCGTTTTTTCCGTGCTTTTTCGCGTGTCTGCGTTTCAGTTCCGTACTCGGCATTGAATTCTGAGCACTCGCCCCTATCCTTAGTGTCCTAATTTTTTAACCATCTCACAGGTGTCCTGATGGCTGAACCGGCGCTGTCCATCCGTGGCCTGACCAAGGTTTACGGCAACGGCTTTCATGCCTTGAAAGGCATCGATCTCGATGTCCAGCAGGGTGACTTCTTCGCGTTACTGGGCCCCAACGGGGCCGGCAAGTCCACTACCCTCGGGGTGGTCTGCTCGCTGGTGCAAAAAACCGCCGGCAAGGTGTCGGTGTTCGGCATCGATATCGACAAGGACTTCGCGCGCGCTAAGAACAACCTCGGCGTGGTGCCACAGGAGTTCAACTTCAACCAGTTCGAGAAGGTCGAGGACATCATTCTCGCCCAGGCCGGTTACTACGGCATGTCGCATCGCGAGGCCAAGCCCCGCGCCGCGGAGCTGCTCAAGGATCTGGGACTCTGGGATAAGCGCGATGGCAGCGCACGCGCACTCTCCGGTGGCATGAAACGCCGCCTGATGATCGCCCGCGCCCTGATTCACCGCCCCAAGCTGTTGATCCTCGATGAGCCCACCGCCGGGGTCGACATCGAGCTGCGCCGTTCGATGTGGGACTACATGCGCCGCATCAACCGCGAGGAGGGCACTACGATCATCCTCACTACCCACTATCTCGAGGAAGCCGAGAGCCTGTGTCGCAACATTGCGATCATCAATCACGGCGAGATCGTCAAGAACACCAGCGTGCGTGAGCTGCTCGGCCAGCTGAATACCGAGACCTTCCTGCTCGACCTGGCCGAGCAGGTAAGCGAGGTGCCGAGCCTCGATGACTTCCAGATCGAGAAAGTCGACTCAAGCCAACTGGCGGTGTCGGTCAAGCGCGGCCAGCGCCTCAACGACCTGTTCAGCCAGCTTTCCGATCTGGGGCTGACCGTGGTGTCGATGCGCAACCGGGCCAACCGGCTGGAAGAAATGTTTGTCTCGATGGTGGAAGAGTCCAACGCGGAGGCCGCGAAATGAATCCCATGCAGATAGCCGTGGCGCTATGGACCCTGGTCGGCAAGGAAGTGCGTCGCTTTACCCGTATCTGGCCGCAGACGCTGCTGCCGCCGTCCATCACCATGACCATGTACTTCATCATTTTCGGCAACCTGATCGGCTCGCGGATCGGGCCGATGGACGGCTACGACTACATGGACTTCATCGTACCCGGCCTGATCATGATGGCGGTGATCACCAACAGCTACTCCAACGTGGCCTCGAGCTTTTTCTCGAACAAGTTTCAGCGCTCGATCGAGGAGATGATGGTCTCGCCGATGCCCAACTGGGTGATCCTGGCGGGCTTCGTGCTCGGCGGCATGGCGCGCGGCCTGGGCGTGGGCATCATCGTTACCGGGGTGTCGCTGCTCTTCACCCGCATCGAGGTGGCGCACCCGCTGCTGACGATCGGAGTGGTGGTACTGACGGCGGCACTGTTCGCCACCGGTGGTTTCATCAACGCGCTGCTCGGCAAGAAGTTCGATGATATCTCCATCGTACCGACCTTCATTCTGACGCCGTTGACCTACCTGGGCGGGGTCTTCTATTCGATTTCGCTGCTGCCTGACTTCTGGCAGGGCGTGTCGATGCTTAACCCCATCCTCTACATGGTCAATGTGTTCCGTTACGGCTTCCTGGGTGTCTCCGACATTCCGGTGGGCTGGGCGCTGGCCGCCATCGCCGCCTTCATTACCGTGCTGTTTGCCGTCGCGTTGTGGATGCTGGAGCGCGGCAAGGGCATCAGGGGCTGATCATGACTCACGACCGTCCAGAAACGCTTGCCGAGGCCCCGCTGGGGCGCGAGTCGGCTTACCCGGAACACTATGATCCGGCGCTGCTGTATCCCATTCCCCGGGCCGCCAACCGGGCGCCGCTGGGCATCGCCAATGATGCCCTGCCGTTCGTCGGCGAAGATGAATGGCACGCCTTCGAGGTCTCCTGGCTGACGCCGCGTGGCAAGCCGGTGGTCGCGGTGGCCCGTTTTCGGCTGCCCGCCGACTCGCCGAATCTGATCGAGTCGAAGTCCTGGAAGCTGTACCTGAACAGCTACAACCAGACGCGCTTCGCCTCCCGCGCGGAGGTAAGTGCCACGCTGGAACAGGACCTTGCTGCCGCTGCCGGCGCGCCGGTCTCGGTCGAGCTCTTCGGCGTCGACAATCAGGCCCTGGCCACCCAGCGCCTGCCCGGCGACTGCATCGACGATCTCGATGTCGAAATCGAGGCCTATACGCCCGATCCCGCGCTGCTCAGCGTGGGTGAAGAGGTCGTTGAGGAAACCCTGCACTCGCACCTGCTCAAGTCCAACTGTCCGGTCACCGGTCAGCCCGATTGGGGCAGCGTGCTGATTCGCTATCGCGGCCCGCGACTCGATCGCGAGGGGCTGCTGAAGTACCTGGTGTCCTATCGGCAGCACCAGGACTTCCACGAGCACTGCGTCGAGCATATCTTCACCGACCTGATGGCCCGCGCCCGCCCCGAGCGGCTCCTGGTGCTGGCCCGCTACGTGCGTCGTGGCGGGCTGGATATCAGCCCCTGGCGGGCAACGCCCGGCGAGCGCCCACCCGAGCCGCTGCGTCTGGCGCGCCAATAGCCATCTGGCGTACAGTCACGCTAGACGCTTTCAGGCGGGCTTCACGCTTTAAACGGCCCGCCACCCCATTGCTGCAAGGAGACCCGGATGGATGCAATGACGCTGCTGCATGAACGCAGCTCCATGGGCAAGTTGTGCAGCCCGGCCCCCGACGCCGACCAACTGGATGCCATCTATCGCGCCGCCCTGCGCGCACCGGATCACAAGGAGCTCACACCGTGGCGGTTTATCGAGTTCTCGGGTGAGGGGCTTACCCGCCTAGGCGAGCTATTCGCCGAGGCCGAGTTCCACAACAACCCGCATATCGACGATGCCGCCCTGAACGCCGCGCGCAAGAAACCGCTGCGGGCGCCGATGATCATCGCCGTGGTCGCCAAGATCACCCCCGACCAGCCCAAGGTGCCGCCCCTCGAGCAGTCGCTTTCTGCCGGCTGCGCCGCCCATGGCATGCTGCTAGCGGCCCAGGCGCTGGGGTTAGGCGCGATGTGGCGCACCGGCCACTACGCCTTCGACCCCACGGTGAAGAAGGGCCTGGGCCTTGGCGAGCACGACGAGCTGGTGGCTTTCCTGTACCTGGGGCAGATGGGCGGGCGCCACAAGCCGCTGCCGGAGCGCGACCCGGCCGACTTCGTCGAGCGCTGGAACTGAGCCGTGCGTGAGGTGGGTGTGCCGCATCCGCGCTTGGCGCTGCCTGCGGCAGGGCAGGGCGATGACCTGAGCGCCTTTCGGCACTGGCTAGAGGCCGCCATTCCGCTGGTGCCGCAGTTGGGCATTGAGGATATGCACTGGCAGGACGACACCCTGGTGTGGTCGCTGTCGCTTGCCCCCAACCTCAACGACAAGGGCACCGGCTTTGGCGGCTCGCTGGCCGCCCAGACCACCCTGATCGGCTGGAGCTGGGTCACGCTCTGGCTGCGCTCCCGGGGCCGCGAGCAAAACGTGGTGGTCGCTGATGCAAGCCAGCGCTTCAAGGCGCCGGTGAGCGGCGACTACCGCATCCTGTGCCGCCCCGAAGACCCGGCAGGGCAGGCGGCCCTGGCCGAGCGCCTCGCCAGCCGTGGCAAGGGGCGCATCGCGCTGGTGCAAGAGCTCTACTGTGGCGACACCCTGTGCCTTACCGCTCGCGGCGACTATGCGGTATTGCCCTGAAGATATTGGGAAAATTTCGCGACCGGCTTGCAATCGCCGCCTGATCTCGATAAAGTATGCGCCGTTCTGACGCGGAAGGCGCAGCCCCCACGGCAGAGCTAAAAATTGCGGAGGGGTGTCCGAGTGGTCGAAGGAGCACGCCTGGAAAGTGTGTAAGTCGAAAGGCTTCGAGGGTTCGAATCCCTCCCCCTCCGCCACCGAATATAGATAAGCCGCTGATTTCAGCGGCTTTTTCTTTTTCTATGCCATCGCAGACCATACTTCAGCCCATACTTTGTGCCTGGCTTTCACTGGCCTTCCCAGGACACTGTTGGACAGTACGTCCCTTTGCAGCACCCTCCCATCGCTTTCCTTTTCCAATGCCACAGCTGTCACTGACGGTCCCGAGCCTGGCACAGGCTGATCGGCAGCTAAACATCAGGCACCTTAGCCAGAACAACGACAAGGCTTTCAGGTAGGTGGCCCATGTGGCCAACCACTCCGATCTACTTGCGATCCAGGATTTGAAAGAGGTGTTTCTTGGGACGATCCATGTGCACGGAGCACTATGCTTTCTTGTGTCGGGTGAACGAGATAGCTCATTCGGGTAGCGTGGTGGTTTTCTGAACCATGGCGATATCTTTTCCCGTAAGCCCCATGCGGCGCGCCTTCGTGATATGGCGAGCGGGGACCTAATCACCGTCGCCACGCTGCTGTGGCTTGCTGGGAAGGCCATCCAGCAGCAGAGCAGGTGATGGCCCAACCCTGTCGATTCTTAACAATCGCGTAGATGAAAACTTGCCAATAGCAGGTGACAGCCGGTGTCAAGCTGGTACGCTGGGTCGTATATAAGGTATGACGCAAAGGAACTGCGCTATGTCCGACTCTTCAAGGGTGCCACGTATCAACCTGTTCCCGCATTCGTGCCGGGTACCCATCTATGCCGTCGACACCTTGGTTGCAGATCCCACGGTGACCCACTGCCCGTTGAAGGGCGATACCGATTGCTACTCCCTCGACAAAAACGCTCACGTTGCTTGGAGTTATCAGCAGCCGACCAGTGAGCGATTGATGTTCGATGCCGATAAGGTAGGCGGACGGTTCGAGTGAAGTCTCCTACCGACCCACAGTGGTCATGTCAGAGCAGATGGTCAGCATCTGATTTTGTTGTGTGTGGGCCACCATGAACACTTGATGATTTATATTTTTAAAATTCTTTGCATTACACTACAACTGAGCCGAACACGCCGCTGTCAGCGCTTGGAATACCTTGGGGTAGATCTTTAATATTAGCTATGATGAGGATTTATGGCGTTTAAAAAACCTTCCGCACACGTTCCTGTCCCTGAGAGTCCGGATCGGCTATTTCGAGATCTTCCTCGCCGCAAGCACCCAAGCCTATATGATCACCAAGGACAGGTTCTCCGAACATACGTAACCGAAGCGCTAGGCGCATCAGACGTAGCTCTTCAGTTGCCAACTGGTAGTGGAAAAACTCTCGTTGGGCTTTTGCTCGCTGAATGGCGACGGAGAAAGTACGGCGAGCGCGTAGTCTATCTTTGTCCTACCAGACAGCTTGTGAGTCAAGTGGCTGACGAAGCGGACGATAAGTATGGATTGTCTGTTCAGGCTTTTACTGGCTCTGTAAAGAACTACACACCAAGTGCGAAAGCTGCCTACTTAGATGGAAACAAGGTGGGGGTTACTACCTACAGCAGCTTGTTCAATACCAACCCGTTTTTTGAGGATCCGGATATTGTTATCGTCGACGATGCTCATGCGTCGGAGAATTATATTGCGAGCCAGTGGACGGTTAATATTCGTCGTTCTGGTGAAGATGAGGGTTTGTTCTATGCTGTCGCTGGAGTTCTTAAGGGGAAGTTGTCAGAGGTCAGCTATGCCCGCATGATTGGGGAGAGAGGTGGCTTTGAGGATATGACATGGGTCGATAAGATCCCAAGCTATAAGTTGGCAGAAATCGCCCAAGAACTGCAGTCAGTTATATCTCAGAATATACGTGAAAGCGATCAGCGTTACGCGTGGAGCATGCTTGAGGATAATCTTGCCGCTTGCCAGTTGTATGTCACATGTTCAGAAGTGATGATTAGGCCACTAATACCTCCGACATGGACGCACCGTCCGTTCTCAGGGGCAAAGCAGAGAATTTTTATGTCCGCCACTTTGGGGGTAGGCGGAGACCTAGAGCGACTCACAGGCCGCACAAATATCACTCGCTTACCTATTCCTGAAGGGTGGGATCGCCAAGGGATAGGTCGTCGATTTTTCATCTTTCCAGAAAGATCTTTGGCAGAGGATGAAACCCTAGATTTACGTCGTTCTCTAATGAGAAAAGCAGGTCGAAGCCTCGTGTTAACACCAACCAATGAGGCTGCAGAGAATATTCGAGAAGATGTAGGCTCTATGTTGAAATTCCCAGTTTTCACTGCGGAAGACCTTGAGTCTAGCCGTTCAGGTTTTGTAGATAAAGAAGGTGCGGTAGCAGTGATAGCTAACCGCTACGATGGAATCGACTTTCCGAATCACGACTGTCGTCTGTTGTTTGTCGAAGGTTTGCCGAGAGCAACTAACCTTCAGGAGCGGTTCCTCATGACTCGAATGGGAGCCAATCTTCTATTTAATGAAAGGGTTCAAACCCGTGTGCTCCAAGCGGTCGGCAGGTGTACTCGAGGCCTCAATGATTACTCAGCGGTTGTGGTCACGGGGGAGGATCTTCCAGCCTACCTAACGGATCGACGCAGACGGAAGCATTTCCATCCTGAATTGCAAGCTGAGCTTGAGTTTGGGGTGGAGCAGTCGAGCGAAGTCAGCGCGGAAACCATCAAGGAAAACTTCGAAATATTCCTTGAGCATGAGTCAGAGTGGGAGGAGGCAAATGAAATTATTCTAGAAGCAAGGGGCAACGCAGTTCAGGAGCCTTTTCCCGCAATGGGTGAGTTATCCTCAATCGTGAAGCATGAAATAGTCTGGCAGCAGGCAATGTGGGGGCAGGACTACCCGAAAGCATATGAGTCTGCTCGTGAAGTGCTTGGTGGGCTAAACAATAGTGAGCTTCGGGGTTATCGAGCACTATGGCATTACCTTGCAGGGAGTGCAGCCGAACTTGCATCCGCACAAAAATATGCCGACTTAGGTGTGCAGGCAAGAGAGCAGTTCAAAAAGGCGAAAGACGCGGCAGCGGGTATTCCTTGGCTCGTCGAACTGGCGCATGGGCGCGATGAACCGCCAACAGCCGATGAACAAGATGATACAGTTATCCAGCTACAGGTCGAGCGTCTTGAGGCCTACCTACAGAAGCTAGGTACGGTTCATAACCGCGCGTTTTCGGCGAAAGAGAAGAAGATTCGTGACGGTCTCCAGGATGGTGCCTCATTTGAGCAGGCGCAGGTGCTGCTAGGCGAACATCTCGGTTTTGTGGCGGGCAAGCGCGAGACTGATGCTTCCCCCGATCCATGGTGGCAAGTTAGTGATGTGGTTATCGTTTTTGAGGATCATGCCAATGCTAACCCAAGCACAGCCGTAATTGACGCGACTAAGGCGCGACAGGCGGCTTCACACCCGGATTGGATCCGAGATCATGTGACGGATGCCGTAGATGCACGAATTATTCAGCCTGTGCTTGTGACACCAGCCAAGAAGGCCATGCCTGGAGCGCAGCCACATCTCATGAGGGTCGCTTATTGGGGGCTAGATGAGTTCCGGGCATGGGCTGAAGAAGCTCTAGTGACGGTCAGGGAACTGCGTAGGAGCTTTCAGGAACCGGGAAACTTGGCGTGGAGGGCTGAAGCAGCAACAGCTCTTGTAAATGCCATGGCAGATGCGCCGGGACTGAGTGTTTGGCTTGAAAGACGGCCTGCGCGCGAGTATCTGGAGGAAACGCCATAGGGTCTTTGTTTTTCGGCTCAATCTCAAAGCGCTTGGCCGAAAATTCTGAGTGCAACGCCTGACCGAATCGGTAAGGTGTTGTACCCATGTCATATTCTGAATTCTGTATCGAAGAACGGGCGACGATCCAGGTCTACCCCACACGCGCAACAGCGTTGCCAGGATCGCCGGACAGTTTGTCGGCCAAGGCGCAAGCTGCTTCCTGAAAGCCCTCGGGTCGCCTTGATTCAGCACATGCTGCGTCAACGCTTGCCCCCGAGCAGATCAGCGGCAAGCTCAAGCATATGAATATCCCTGACCTCCGAGACTCCTACGTATGCCGTGAAACGATCTACAGCGCTATCTATGCGTTGCCCGTCGGCGAGCTACGAAAAGAGCTTGCGGCAAGTTGACCGGCGCAACCAGATCCCTGATATGGTCAGTATTTACCTCCGTCCTCCCGAGGTGGAAAAACGTGAATTCCCCGGGTACTGGGAAGGCGACCTGATCAAAGGCGAGGGCAATGCATCGGTTGTCGGCACCATCGTCGAGTTGAAAAGCGGCTACCTGATTTTGGCAAAGATGCCCTATGCGATCGCCACCTCTGCCCTGGAAGACTTTAGCGCTGCGCTGAACCGTATATGCCGTTGGCTGCTCGGGAGGGCATGACATATGACCAAGGGCGCGAGATGATGTAGCACGCCCAGATCACCCAGAATACAGGTGTTGCCATCTAATTTTGTGACCCGCATAGCCCGTGGCAAAGAGGAGCCAACGAAAATATCAATGGGCTCATACGGCATTACTTGCCCAAAGGGACGGACCTATCGGTCTATAGCCAGCAAGAACTAGATGAGGTCGCGCTTGAGCTTAACATGCGTCCGAGAAAGCGCTTTGACTTCAAGTGTCCCATTGAAATGATGAGCGAACCGAGGGCGCAGACCATCAAGCTCCATCATTGACACATTGACTGTGTTGTAATCAGAAACTGCATCCACCAGCTATTTTTAATCGGAACGAACTCCATGAATGTTCTTGAATTTGACCAAGGAAACGCCGGAGAGAGTATGGCCGCAAGTGCCTTGTCTCTGATATTTAATGGGGAGACGGCCCGAGAGACAATGCGAGGCGAGGGCATGGGCGCTCTCGATCTTCAATTAAAGTACTCGACAGACTTCCCTAGCCCGTCTTACACTCAAGTGGCAGTGCAAGTAAAAACTGGGCCAAGCTTTGGTCGCTGGACACCAACAAAAAATCGCTGGCGATTACAAAACATTGATCAGGCACATCTAAAAAAGTGGAAAGCAACGAATCAGCCAGTTATCTTGATCTGGGTTCGCCTCGACCCGGAAATAAAAATATATTGGAAGCTTGTAGACAAAAAAACTCCGGTTGAGACACTCTCTGTGTCAGAAAACCATCTTCTCACCCCAGCATCAAGATTTGAAATAGAGCGACTGCTGAACAAGCAACGTCTACCCATCACTAGGGCAGGTAGCTTTACGGTACCCTCGGTCACAACCACAACTGAGGCACGCCACTGGGCTAGAACAAAATTTAAAAAAACAAAGGGAGAAATCAATTGCTGCCTAGGAAAAGTCGCCATCACGAATTATGCCTGGCGACACCTAACAAGAGTCACGCGAGCTCAATCTCACATTCGCGACAGCTTGATAGCTCTGCCGCATGCAAAGGAGCTACTTTCCAAGACACCACACCAGATTCAAACTCTTCCAGACGCAGTTGAGTTAGTGGGAGAAAAAATTACTGTAAATAGAAAGGTTCTTGCGGTGTATCGCAACGTGCACTTCTCTGACAAAGGAGATTGCGTGGTCTATATCAGACTGGACGAGAAAGTCATCTACAATAAATGCTGGAGAAAAAAAGGCTTAATCAGGCAGAAGCTCTGTCAACAACTTAGATTGGAAAGTATTTATAGGAAGACTGCGAAAAGATAGTGCGCATCCCCCCTCTTCACTTACCTGTCCTACACACCAATATGAATATCAATGAGATCAGACACATACCCGAGAAGCGCTGGAGGTATGATCGCGCGCGAGAGCTGAGGAGCGCGCCATTATGATAAAGTGGATTCTGGCTTTGTCAATAGAGATCAATCATCTTGGCCGTTTGAGCGGCCTTGCACTCAATCCTATGGGGCGCAAGCATTCATCTCGGCCTCCTCGTTGCGAACCAAGAGCGAGGGGCCGCTTTCAGTGCTACCTAAGAGTTAGGAAATGACCACCGGCGCTGGCTCTCATTCACATCAATACCATGCACACAGCCCCATGGACGCAATGAACAAACGTCCGCTTTTGGCCGGTAGCTGCCAATGTTCACCAAAAAAAGAAGTAGCTCGATAAGCCGGCGTCGCCCCTGAAGGCAGCGCCGGCGTTGTGGGTTGGTTGACGTTCAGAGGTACCCAAGCTCTGCAAAGGATGAGCAACCTTCTGTCCCAACCACGATGTGATCGATGATGCGGATTTCCACCAGGCCCAAGGCTTCCGTGAGCCGTTGCGTGATGCGTCGGTCTGCATCGCTGGGCTCGGGATCGCCAGAGGGGTGGTTGTGAACCAGGATCACCGCAGCAGCATTCCAAGCTAGGGCCTGTTTGACTACTTCACGCGGGTAAACGCTCGCCGAGTCGATGGTGCCGCGGAAAAGCTCCTCGAAGCAGATCACCCGATGCTGGCAGTCGAGGAATAGGGCACTGAATATCTCGTGCTCATACTCCTGCAATAGCAGCTGCAGGTGCTCGAATGCCAGCGCGGGCTTGGTAATCTTGCGTCCCCTGGCCAGCCGACGACGAGCAAAGGCCTTGGCGATGCTGAAGAGCTCCGATTCAGTCACCGTGTCGGTGATGCGATAGGTGCCGGCGGTCTCGCCGGCACTCAGCTTGCGGTGGTTCATGGTGTCTCCTTCCTCAGGCCGCCATGACCATGGCCATCCGGCGCTCCAGCTCCTCGTGGAAAGCCTCGACGCGCTCGGCGATGTTGCGGATCATCGTCTCGTCCCGGTAGGCCCGCTTCACGAACAGAGGCATGCCCGGCCAGTAGCTGACGAAGTCGATCCATTCCCGCTCGCTGACCCACAGACCGCCCTGGCACTGCGCCAGGTGCTCCTGGGGCAGCTCATCGGCCAGCAGAAGCTCGATCTGGTACTTGGGCAGCTTGGTCTTGATCTCCACCAGGCCGTGGCCATCCACCAGACAGTCTGGCGAATACCCCACCCCGTGATTAAGGATGATGCCGACCTGCTCAAGACGCGGTAATCCTGTGGCTTCTTGGTAGAGCTCGCGGGCCACCGGCTCCAACTCGTGTCCCCGCTGAGTGTGGGTATTGCCTTGGAAGGCATCAGAGGGCTCGCCGGTGATGCGTTCGCCAATCAACTGGTGCATGTAGCTCAGTGCACCGGCTCCGAAGCCGTTCGGCCCCTTGCCCTTGACCAGCAGAGTCTTCAGCTCGGACATGGTGACGATGCCGAGCCTTGCGGCATGCCACTCGGGCGTGCCCTGGTCCAGTGTCAGGATCTGCATAATGATCTCCTTCTCGATGACACGGCATAAGCCGCGAGGGGAGGGCCCTCGCCAGCCGATCAGTGATGTTGGCGGTTGGGCTGTGCCCGCTTTTGCAGAGAGGCTCGAAGTCTGTCGAAGTCGCCGCGCGGTACCTGCTCGGCCTCGCCGTACTTGCCGACGAACCATTCCTGGGTGGCGGGAGGACAGATGGTGATCAGCTGCTTGATCTGACCCGCCTGGAAGGGCGTGACCAGCTTCACCGGAGCGGCGCTGTGTCCGTTGTCGTCCTGGCCGCGGGTGGTGATGTTGAGCAGGGCAGAGAGTACGTAGCGCTTGCCGTAGCTGGTGGAGGAGCCGAAGGCCTGGACGGCATTTTTGCTGCCGCTGGTATCGGCCGGCAACAGCATGCTGGTTTCTTCACGATGACCGTCTTGGTGCATCAGCACGCCGGTCACCTGAATGCCGCATTCCTGGGTCTGAATGCGGAAGCTCATCGCGAAGCCGTGCTTCTTCATGATCGGCCGTACGGTATCGACGATGTCCTCCAGAGTGGCGTAGTTACCGTTGTTGGCCTTGCCACGCTCGGCGATACTCGGCACCTCGGTCTGCATGGCAGCCATGGCAGCGCTATAGGCCATCAGCGCCTGACGATCGAGCACGCGTTCCTGCATCTGCAGTAGGCGCTCCATCTTGTCGATGTCGACCTCTGGGTTGAGAGCGGCCCGCTCGATCACCTGGATGATCGCCGTGCTGTCTGGGGTGGCTTGGGTAACCGGTGCTTTGTTGACGGTCTTGGGGTGAATGGGCGTTGCCATGATGGCCTCCGTTAGCGATAGCGTTGGATGACGTCAGGGAGTTGGTCGATAGGCACCGGCTCGAGGGTTAGGGCCACGCGATAGACGCGGCCCTGGGACAGCACGTGGGTCTCGGCCGTGTGTTTGCCGGCTTCTAGCAGTTGACGGGTGAGCTTCGTCAGCGAATAGCACAGTTCCAGTGAAAGGGCTGTTGGCATTATCGATTCCTCCAAAATAAAGCGCCCGGCCTTGGGGCCGGGCGCTTTATCGTTGATTATTTCGACCTGTAATGATCGGTGCTTGAGTGGAGAATAATGACAATCCAAGCTCAATATAAATATCGAACAGGGTTCGGTCAGCTATAAGGTGCTCGATATCGGTGGAGCAGCAGGGGAAGAGTGCTGATTGTCATCATTGGGAGCGGCATATGCTTCAATCATGGAAGAAATCTGGATTCAGCCCGACAACGCGTTGGTCATCGAAGCGATATCCGTTCTCGTAGCAGAGCGCCTCTTCGCATTCATAACTATCCGATACCATGGGGAGGTGCTCTGGGAGATCTCTTTTGTTGATCGTTATCATTCCACCTTTTTCCACAGCTAACGCACAGTTACGCAATGATGGAGTGCAATCCACCCAATAATAGCCATCCTTCACTTCTGCTTTATGGGCTATCTGGGTGTAGCTAAATGAAGCTCGATTTAGGGCCGTAATATGGCCTTCCGCATCTCGACAGAAGGTTCCTCCACATTGCATTGTTTCGCCTGGCTGACTCAAGGGGATATAGTCTGGGAGGTCATAGAAGTCAACTTCGACGACTTCATTTTCACTTAGCTCTATGCGACAAGTGTCGTAGCAGCTTAGGACGCGGTAGGTACCTTCCGGCGGAGGTGTATATGGCTCTTCATCCTTCTTCGGTACTTCAGCCTTGGCTCGCTCATTAGGAGAGTAGTTGTAGAAGGCATCTTGGTCATTCTCGATATAGGGGAGTTCAAAATCATCAGCTAGTGGTCCAGTACCATATCGGTAGGCAAAGGCCCGGTTGGTTTCTGGCTCAGGGTGGAGGTAGTAATCCTTCGTGATGCGGATGAGAGATTTATTGATATGTCCCCAGTAGTCTGTTCCAGTCGGCAACTTACCAATGAAATTGCCACTCTCTTGGTAGATGCCATTCCCTTGGTGAGTAGCGATGGTGTTGTTGGCCTCCGCTTTAGTGAAGATTCCATTTTCCTGATCAGTTCGGTAAAGAACTGTCTCTTGGCTGGGTAAGCCCTCTACCCTACAGTCCAAGTATAGGCCGCCCTCACTCACTATTTGGCAGGGAACGGCGTCTGGGGCTTCCGCTGTAAGACGAGTTGGGGTGTCGATATACCACCACTCATTGGCATGGACTTCAGCAGAAAGCCCAAAAGCAATGAAGACATTAAATGCTTTTATGAGAGAATTCATGAGCTGCGACTCTGGTTGAAGTAAAACTCAAAGATAGATAGCCATCGGAGGCAGGAGAATAATGAGTATAAGGACTTGGTTGTCATGCCAGTCACGATTGCCTCAGCTTCTTTCTCCGCCGGCTTCATGTTTTTAGCTCTTGCCTATGCGCAACATTTTACGCTTCCGTATATTTTATTGATTATTTTTTACCAAGCGGTGTGGCAAGGGTTTAAGTCACTTTGAAGTGGGTGGCTGATGTCACTTAGCTTGTTTGTAGGGAACCGGTGAGCACTGACATTAGTCTTTATTATCAGGTTGTTGGCGTTTCGGAATTTCTCCCAGAATGACTCGAAATTTGCTGAGCATACTCTACATTCAGTGTTGAAGGGATTGGAGTAAGATTCCCCGTCAACAATGACATCAAACTGTTCGTTTCTAGCCCCTTCAGAGTCATACATTTTTCCCTGGATAGTAGCTGAGGCACTAATATAGCCATCGTATCTAGGGCATGAGATGTGAAGCCTGTTCCCATTTCCGTCATCGACACTGTATTCGAAGACTCCCATACCATAGCCTTCGGTCCATTCGTAAGTACCGGCCATGGCGGTGGCTGTCAGTGTGCCGAGCACCATCGCAGTAAGCAGTTTCTGTCGTTTCAACACTGAGTCTCCTATCTCGTGGAAGGGGCATTTTGCTTAAGTGTCAACTCTTAAGGTTGATATTCAACCTTATGAGCCCTTCAGTCAAATGGGTTGTCGCCCAACCATTTAGGTTGACTGGGAGGGCGGCATGAGCGAAGCAAGGCAAGGTACTCCATCAGAGCGCATCGGCAGAGCCATCGCGAGGCATCGGCTGCGGTGCGGGCTGACCCAAGAGCAAGTAGCCGAGCGGCTGGGGATCGGTATGGAAGCGGTGTCCCGTATGGAGCGAGGGCTGGTGACCCCAAACATTTCTCGCTTGTTTGAGCTGGCTTCCCTTTTTGGCTGTGAGGCAGCCGACCTGCTGCGTGACATTAGTCCTCTTGCAGACGATCAAGCGCGGCGGATTCGAGACCAGTTGGAGAGGCTGAGGCCTTCGGATCGCGACTGGGTCATTAGCCTGATGGACCAGCTTTGTGAACGGCTTGATCGCCCTGATGGGTGAACCAGTACCAGTGATTACGTTTACGTCACAAGTTGCCCCGAATGCAGCTACTGATCACCCGTACCAAGGTGAGATTGCTGTTCAGAGAGGTCTGCCGTGGACGAGCAGTGCAATCACGTCGTATGCATACATTTTATTCCCTAGGCGTGGTTAGAAAATTCGATCAGGGGCTGCCAGCCGGCAGCCCCCTATATACTGCTCTTGCAGTACGTGGCTTCACGCCACTAGTGCAAGGGCGGACTCCAGGGCCTTGTCCTTGAGGCTCGCCCCTTGGCCGAACCATGCGGAATCCATACGGTAATCGTTGCCACGGGCGCGTTTCTCATGGTCCACGTACTCGGTCACCGCGTTAAGCAGACCCCACGCGGTGCCTTGCGCCGTGCATAGCTGTGAGCCACGCCCCTCACCCTGGAAAAGCTTCTGGACGCGATTAAGAGCCCGGACGTTGGGCAACCGAGACGGATCTTCCAGCGGTGCTTCGGCATTGCAGATCACTGCCTGGAAGTAGGCTCTCGCTTCCTCCTGACTGACCTTGCGCTCGGCCAGCGTTTTCAGGCGATACATGAAGTCGTCCCACTGTGAGACAGAGATCCCCAATTGCTGCTTGACCAGCTGAGGACGGAACTCGGTGCTGTGCGGTACTTTCACCCCTTGCGACATACCGTCTACGGCAATGGATAGGGTGTTGTTGCATACCACCCGCACCGAGGTCGGCATAGCGACGGTGGCCAGAGATCCATCGCAGGACGTAGCCAACAGCAGGTAGTCGTTGACCTGGTCTTGACCCTTCAGAGCCCCACCCAGGCCACTCTTGGCCAACGCCCAGAACTTGCGACCACCTTTGAGCACACCCGCGGTCTCGAGCTCATAACCCGCGTATTCCGTGAGATCGCGATAGAACTCCAGTACCTCTTCCGGCTGCACCACCTTGTAGCGTTGGGAGACCACCGATAGCGGATCCTTGGTATCGGAGCGGTAGAGCACTTTCTGTTCCGGGAAGGAGTGGGTGCTGCCCAAGTGGCCTGCTCCATCGGCAATGAAGCGTACCGGGGATTCATCGATGTGCCAGTCCATGCCGGCTTGCTGTCGCCAGACTTCCAGCGGCTGGTGACGAGACAGCTGCTGGCCCAGCCCATGCCAGGGAGTGTCGCCGACGTAAGCCATGTGCTCGATTTGATGTGCCATGAGAAATCTCCTGGACGAAAAAAAGCCGGCTGAGTGCCGGCTGATGGGATAAGAGGATGTGTCGTGTTGGGTCAGGCCAGCTCACGGAACGCGTGGCCACACCCTAGACAGAGCCAGGGGATGCCTTCTCCGGGAGGGAACAGGTTTACGACTAGGCGATCGCCAGCCGCAGCTCCAGCGATGCCACCTGATGCGCCGGCGACGATAGCGGCAGCGGCTCGAGTGAGCGGAAATTGTCTGGAAGAGACCAGGTTCCCGGGAGAGTAGAGCGACCCATAGGCGCCCTGAAGCGAACCGGCCATTGCGCCGGCCGCGATCCCGAGTTTGCGGGCAGTCTCGAGGTTGATGACGCGCTGCGACTCGCAGCGTAAGCAGGGTGGGGCCATGTCAGGTCTCCTGTGTTGATGACACGAGCTCGAAGGGACTCAACTCACAGGAGTGATATAGGTCTAAAAATTATTTATTTGGGTTGATTTGGAAGGTCTGCTTCATGGATCGCCTCTTAGCTAATGAAATGTTTTAGGCTTTGTCCGAAAAGTAGGATTTTCTAATGTGGCCAATGCCGCAACTGCATAGGTGACCGCATGGCAGGACGCGACGAGCTCTCCGATCAAAGCTGGGAAATGATTAAGGACATCGTCTCGCCCTACCAACCAATGGGCCGCCCTCGCCGAGATGACCGCCAAGTGCTGAACGGGATCTTCTGGGTCCTGTGCTCAGGCGCTAAATGGCGCGACCTCCCGGAACGGTATGGATATTGGAAGACGGTCTATGATCGGTTCCGGCAGTGGCGAGACGATGGCACCTGCGAGGCTATCCTGAATCGGCTACATCTCAAGTTACGGGAAGATGGGCTGATGGATTTGGATACCTGGATGGTTGATTCCACCTCGATCCGGGCCAGGCGGGCTGCCTCTGGAGCCGGCAAAAAGGGGGATCGAAAGAACCCATAGACAATGCGCTGGGGCGCAGCCGAGGCGGCCTGACCACCAAGATCCACATGCTTTGCGATCGGCATGGCTGGCCACTAACGTTCACCGTGTCGCCGGGGCAGGATTCGGATACCCGCCACTTTATTCCCACCATGGAGCACGACCATTTGCCTGGGCGAGTGGGATGACCACGTAAACGTTGCCGATACATCGTGGCGGACAAAGGCTACGACAGTGATTCCCTCCGCCGGTACTGCGACCGCCACCGGATGAAGCCGATCATTTCCAGACGCAAGATGCACCGAAAGCCACGGCCGGGGGCGTCCAGGGGATTTGACAAGCCGCGCTAACGGGAAAGGAACGTCATCGAGCGCTGCATCGGCTGGATCAAAGAACTACGCCGTGTCTGCACGCGCTATGACAAGCTCGCCAGCAGTTTCAAGGCGATGGTATGCCTGGCCTGCATAGACCGTTGTTTGCGTGCAGACTTTTCAGACAAAACCTAAGTCTGGTGATGTGATGATGCGCTCAGGAAAGTACCTACCTCGATTATCCACCTCGACAAGAGCTTGATCTCTCCATAGAGGAAGTTCTGAAATGGTAATCTCTTCACCATTCTTGATCTCTGGCTTGTTAGTCGTCCAGACTGTGTTTCTAAATTCGTAATCTCCGCCAGTATGGCTCGGAGTTTTGAGGTGGCCAAGCTTCTCCAGAGTGTCGAGTGCCAACTTTCGAGATTTAATTTTTCTTAGCTTACTGTTGCCTCTTTGTTGGAAAAGGGATTTTTTGAAACGGTAACCGTAGTAGGTTGGTTCTGCAAGTCTGCCTATGTCCTGTACCATAAGGTTCGTCAATGTTACTATTTCAGGTTCCTCTGCCAGATGCTCAAGATAATGCTGAGAGCACTTCCTGCAGAATTTGTATGAGTATTCTAGTGTGTTGGAGCTGATGTCTCCTTCGTAACCCTCAAAAGCGTGTATTATACCTGCAACACGCGTGATGTTTTCCATTAATTTAGATGCGTGTTCCTTGGCGTAGTGGTATATTCCACCCTCTATTATTTGGCATTCAATAGAGTTGAAAAGGGCTTTCCAGAGGACTTTGGCCGTCGAAGTAAACATTATGGCTTGACGACTTTCGCCATTTTCAAAAGACGATAATGATTTTGAGAGAAGCTCTTTTACCCTTGAGTAAAAGTTCTGTTCCACATGCTCGGCTATAGGAGGCCTCTCGTTGGTGCGATTCCCAGCCATTGCCTCAGGTCTGATAAACAAGAATCGCGATAAGAAGCCATTGTCGTTTGCTTCCCTCCCTTTTTTATCAAGGAATCGGTCCATGGCTGCAGGTTGCAGCATCAAGCAAATGCTCAACCTTGGTTCATGCAATACAAAACTCGGCTGGCTAGATCTGTCAATGGTGATCGTGGATCCTGAATATATTGAGTTGAATATATACATGTCACGAAATGTGGGTCCATTTAGTAAATTCCCAGACTCGCTTGAGCTCAAGAAAGCATAAGGAAAATTTTCGTAAAGGCTCAATGCTAAGGCGCCAGGAGTTGCGTTTTTATATATTATTCTTATGTTCTTGTGAGTGGTCGGTTCTGCTGACTGCAATTCGGTGATCTGTGATTCTATATTTATAATATTTTCTTTTTCTGAACCTTTGGTCACCGCTTTAGATAGGGCCTTTTCCAAGGCGCTAATTTTAATTTTCCAGTTTTTATAGAGTCGGTGAGCTTCAGAAGCCTGTTGTTTTCTTCTTTCCGCCAGGGCAATTTCAAAATCAGTGATGGGTTGATCCGTCCACTTTTTAAGAGTCGTTTTTCTCTCGCTGCTTCCTGCGACAGTGCAGGTCATGAGCGACATGGGTACTTTAATATTGCTGTCCGGATATTCCACATCGAATAGGCCTTGGCAAGCGGTTGACATTACGCCAAGAACGGCTAGCTTCGCCATTTCCTCTTTTACTTCCATTGAGTACGCCAGCTCTGTAGTAGTGGACTCAAACAGTGAATCCTCAAGAAAACGTGGCCACTCCGTTGGCACCTCAACATTCAGTTCCTCATGGGTCAAGGTCTCCTCAGGTTGAGGAAAGTAGTTTTGTGTGTCGCTGCTCATAGTTCACCTCCATGGTTGCTAATGTTGCTAACTTAGCAGGTTTAGCATAGGGGGTATAATGAGTTTTACTATTCTTTTAGGAGTATGCCATTAGATAGTAATGAGAGGTTTAGGATCTTTCTGGACGCTAGTGGGTAACCACTTCTATATGAGCATTTTTCAAGAGGACCTCTCTGAACTCAAAGGCTGAATGCTCTCTTCTTCGGCACCTTCACGCATTCTGCAGCCCTGCTATCAGAAACTTACCCGTCAAGATTGACTGCACAGCCTCATAGTGTGCCGGCACCTTGAACCAAGACAGGTGCCAGCCCCTTTGGATCTACCCAATCGGTCATCTGAGATTGATTCGGCCATTTGACGTGTCCAATTGACGGTCGTGAGCAGACGCTGATGGCTGATGGAAAGGACTTGTAGAGCAGAGGGAGCTCTTATTGGAGGTCAAATATTTTTTTCCATGGCTGATGATTCCTGGCCTGAAGGGGAGATTTGAATGACTTTTTGAATAGCTCAACCTTGGTGCTGGTGTATCTGCGTAAGGGATTTACAATTGTCGGTGACAAGTGATTACGGAGAGAACCATGAAACAGGCACAGCAAACGGCACAACAGCACCCCAAGGACAGTTCTAGACTTAGGGTGCTGAGAATGAAGGATCTGATTGAGAAGCTTGGCATTAGTCGGTCATCGATCTATGAGATGCTAAACTCTGACTCGCCTCGCTATGACCCAACTTTCCCAAAGCCGGTTAAGTTAGGGGCACGATCAGTAGGATGGATCGAAGGTAGCATCGATATATGGCTTTGTGAAAGGCAGAGTGATCAACTTTAACCTCGCCTGTTCTTGTTGCTTACAAAGGCTTGATGAGCACTTTTATCATTGTTCATCCAGTTTGTTATCAATGTCTCAATCTTTTTTTCGGAAGTTTCATGAACTGCACGATGTTCGCTTTTCTCATGCCTATGCCAAATGGGAGGTGCAAGAGTGTGCGCTGCTTTTTTTACTGCGCGCCACCCGTTTTCTGGAGCTTCTGTATATAAAAATTCAATCAGATATTCTTTGAGATTGGCATGATGACTATTAGCTTGGGCACCATTTTTTTGGTGTATAGATTTCTCACGTCGCTCATGTTCTGCCATGCATGACAGCTCTAAACGGTGCTCCAAAGAAGCAAACTCGACCAAGCATGACCAGGACTTTTCATTTAACCCTTCCTCTTCAAGGAGATCAGCGCAGACTACCCACATGAAGGCGGTTGAGAAAATGTCCTGAAGCTCGGCCTCTACATTTCCACATAGGGCGCCCTTAACGACCTCTTGACGTTTTGTGGCCGATTGTCCATTTCTGATGTTAGATAAGGAGTCATGATATTCCGCTTGAAATTTCTCTTCCGTCTTTTCTTCACTGTTGACTAAAGGTAAATCGTCACCCGAAGTGAATTGGGGGTCAGATATGAATGAATAGGTTTCTTGAAGGAAGCGTTTTCTAGTTTCAATTTTCTCTCTGAGCGAGGTTTCTGAAAAATCATGATAGTGGTCCGGAACTACCATGACGCTTTGTGTTAGATGCTGGTTATACTCGCCTCCTGTTTTTTCTTGCCGGGCATATGTGGGTGGTAGCGGGTTTCTTTTCATTTCGCATGCTCCTACGGTGTGAGGAGGTATTATGCCAACAAGTATTGGAGTTGGTCTATAAGGGTGCGCTATTTTTATCATGATTCTTACATGAACTTGCCTGGTTGGCTCCGGTTGTCATGGGGTTATAGAGAAATCCGGTTAATAAATATTATTGGGTTATATGCTATTGGGGTGGTGATGGTTGGGGTAGACTCAAGTGTATAAGTGAAGATATTGAAGAAGGTTTTTTTAGTGGAGAATAAGGAGCGCGGATGGGGTATGAAATACAAGTATGAAGTCAGTGAGAACGACTACCCTTTTGATGAAGAGTGGGACTTTGAATGGGAAGCTGGTAATGGTGTGACATCAGCTAGTGAGACGGGAGAGTGGTGGGGTGATAAGGAGCTGGAGTCGGGCGATGATTCAGAAGGAATCATTGAAGCTGATAAAAATGATGCGTTATATGAAACTCTGCCCTGCGAAATGGAAGAGGTGCTTGAAGGTGATAATAAGTTTTTCGTTGAGCATCTGCGCCGTGTTGAGGCGTTAGTGAAAGGTGTGGCAAGAAAGCGAGAAAGTCATTTCGAAGTCATCGAGGGAAAGGGGAGGCTGAAAATATGCCAGTCACTTCATGGTAAGGAATTTAGAAATCTACTAAAAAGAGGGTGTGATCCTCGATGCCATCAGCTATCAGTGGTGGACCAAAACCCTTTTGTTGGTGTTTATCATAAGGTGGTGAAGAAATGGGAGAGTGAATTAAGAGAAGTGGTCAGGTATGGCGTAATGCAGGGAGGTGTGCCTCAAACCGTAGAGACCTTGAATCGGGTTGTTGATGACCTCAGGCGTGAGTTGGACAGGCCTATTATCAAGTCATTCGCGAAACGTGTTGATAGATCAGCTCAGGAGCGGGGAAAGAAGGCAGTAGCCATTATTGATAAGTGTTTTCAGCATCGCTCCAGGCTGTTGGTGTTGAGAGTCGACCTAGGGTACAGGAAAGGGCTATTTATTGAATCGCCTGATTTCTCTAGGGATTTGGCGACAGTCAAGCAGCATTGGGCTGCACTGAGTACAGGTCTCAAGAAAGGGAAGGTCGTGCCGAATGTCATGGAGGTTTTTGGAAAGCTGGAATATGGCGTCTTGTCTGGATTTCACTTTCACCTAGTAGTCATCATGAAAGGAGCTGAGCACCAAGAGGACATTAACTACGCTAAGAAGGTGGGGCAGTATTGGTGTAAGGGCGTGGTGGGAGAAGAGGGTAGGTACTTTAATTGCAATAGGATTAAGCATCGGTACAAGCGGTTAGGCATTGGTGAGATAAACTACTATGAGGATGAAAAAGTTTCTGCATTGAAAGAGGTGGTGGTCAGTTATGTGGTCAAGAGTGACTACTACATGAGCGCTCTTTCACCATCCAAGAAAACCTTTGTCCAGCTGTCGTGCACGAACAAGGACCAGATGGTCAGGCGCGGACGGCCACGACGTTATCTCTCCAAGGTGTGAGAACCATCAAACATCAGTTTATGACAACGAACCGTTCAAGCTGATGGAATGTCAGCCAGTAAAAAATTCCCACCTCGACTCCCCTCCCAGCGGTTCACCTCTAAGGCGATCATCTCAGTACCAGCACGCAGCGAGCTCTCTCTGCTGCTGGCTCACTAACCAACGGAGATTATGACCATGGCCAAAGGCAAGACACCCATGACCCCTGCAGCTGCCTCACGTGTCCAGAGCCACACTGCCAAATCGAACGGAGGCACTGTGCCCAAAGGCTCTTTTGCCTCAAGAGCGTCTAGTGCAAGCGCCCGTAATGCAGCAGGTGGTCGCGGGAAGAAGTAACCGGTGACTGCTATGGCTTAGGTTGGCCCTTGGTCGCCTGAGCCATGGTGTGGTGCCAGTATTCTTGATGTGATCATTTTTTCCACTACGACTACTTGATACAGCTAAGTTTTAACTTTCTATGCTGAAGAAGCGTCATACGGGTGCGGTAAACTAACGATCTTTGTGTGGAGGGTGGTATGGCTTATCATTATCAATGTGCGAATTGCTACTGTACGCTGTACATGAATGCTTGCAGTGAAGGAGAAGCGTATCATTCTGTTGTGAATGGCGACCTCTGTTTGTCTTGCCAGGCTGATAAGGAAGCCGAAGAAGACGATGATGATTAACGTTTTTTAAATGGCATATCAGGCTCAGGGTGTCTTCAGGATACCTTGAGCCTTAACGTGTCTCCAATACTCTGGATACCGCGAGAATTTTTGTATAAGCCAATCCCTATCTAGCAGTCCAGTCAGAGGCGATGCTTCCTGCAAGATCTGATCAAAACTCGCTAGCTCTTGAATGATCCATTTGCTCCACGCTGTTGCAACGCGTGTCATGACAAATGGCAGGAAGGCGCCATAGTCTTTCCCGGACAGGGATTCGAGGAACTGCGTGAGGTGGTAAGTCTCAGGAACTGTTCCGGACCTCCATTCCTTAAGTATCCTGTAACGAGTATCATTAGCAGCGTCAAGAATATCTTGCAGGCCTGCATTGCCACGGACTCGCGTTCGCAATTTATCAGGCTGAGGCAGGTACATAGCCATGGCTCGGTACGACAACGACTCGCCAGGTGGGCTGAAGGCATCACACCAGAGCTCGTAAAGTCGATAAGTCGGAGTGATCAGTTCTCCCTTTTCTAGTAGTGGCATCAGCTGCCCCATGGCGCCATGATCCATCAGAGCATCATCTAGAATATGAGGTAACTGCAGTGTTTCTCGAAGCGGAAGCATGTCTGCCATAAAAGTGGCCAGGAGCTGATGGTAGAAGTCCAAGCGAAGGTTGAACGTGCACTTAAATACATCAGCTAAAAGCTCTGGTGTGTTGGTGTATTCAGGTCGGTTTATTTTGACTATGGCAGTACCATAGGTTTGGATCTCTTGTGGCTTGAGAAACGTGTGATGTCGGCAGGTGTCGCAGAAAGCATTATATATCAGTGATAGCCTTTCTTCGGTCGATATCTCCAATTTTCGGGTGCGGTGAAATGTCAGCACCAGTTGGCTCTCCGCCTCGGAGCGCCGTTGTAAAAATGCAAAAGTCTGAGGTAACTCCAGCATAATTGGCTGGCGACGATTTATGCCTTCAAGAAACGTTTTTGCTTGTACTAACCATTTCGCACCGTTGGTGCCATTGACGATAGGGCCTGCTGCATTTGAGTATTCAAATGGATCTGGGAAGCCCATTTTCCTAACTGCTTCATAAACATTGTTCTTTATTATATCTGCAGTGCGAGGTGTTACGCCCTCCCGGCAGGCTTTTCTCAACGTCTTCAAGTCTGGTTTGGGCTGATTCAGTTTCTGCTGCATCCAGTGTAGGGCGGTATGTGTTTGTTTAGGCCCACTTAGCCAGTTAAGTAGCTCCCCAATCGGTGGGACAAAAGGAAATTGAGAGTCTGGGATATCGAACTTTATTTTTTCGCTAGCCATGTCGCACTCCTTGCGGCCTCATCAAACCAGACAGTTTTCCTTCCCACCTCATGAGGTACTGAGCTGAATGGCTGAGTCAAGTCTTGTTAGCGTGCTATGCCATGACTACACTGCCCAGAATTGAACTCTTTTGACAGGCCGGGCAGGGGATGACAGAGCAGATCATGACCATCAAAGAGGTGGCAGGCTACCTCAAGGTCCACGAGAGGACTGTCTACCGGCTCGCCGCCAAGGGCGAGCTGCCGGCCTTCAAGGTCGCCAACGCCTGGCGCTTTCGCCTGCAGGATATAGATCACTGGATTAGCCAGCAGACGTGTTCAGCCGTCGGCATGGCCAACGCTGCCGAGGCGAATCGCGGAGGCGAGTCATGAGTATGGCTTCTCACTGGAAGCAGATCACTCCCTCGGATTACGCCTGGGAGCGGGAGGCGCTGGAGTATCTGCGCGAGGAGCTGCCGGACCACGACCCCTATCGGGCCTGGTCGAATTTCGAGTTCATCGCCCAAGATGGCTCCATCAATGAGGTCGATCTGCTGGTCCTTACGCCCAAGGGCTGCTTCCTGGTGGAGGTGAAGTCGCATAGTGGTGAGCTGAGCGGCGATGCCAGTACCTGGGTCCAGGTAAAGAGGGACGGACGTCGGCATTCGTTCGACAACCCGCGTCTGCTGGCCGACCGCAAGGCCAAAAAACTGGCGTCACTGCTGCAGGTCCAGCCCTCCAGCCGTAGAACCAACAAAGAACGAATCCCCTTTATCACCTCCATGGTGTTCCTATCGTCAGATAACCTGACGACCCGCCTGGAGGGGCCAGCCCGCATCAATGTCTGCACGCGCAACGACGTACTGGCCACGCTGACTGAGATGCACGAGGATTGGCCGCATCGTGTCATGACGCGCCCAATCGCTACGCTCTTGTCGCGGGCCATGGAAGAGGCGGGGATCAAGGAATCCAAGCGTCTTCGTCGCGTCGGCCAGTATGAACTCACCGAGCTGTTCGATGAGTCCGACTACTACCAGGAGTGGCTGGCTCGGCACCTCGATGTGGGCATGACTCGCAAGGTGCGTATCTACCTGACTCAGCAGCGCCCGGTGGAGGAGGCTAGGCGGCTCCAGAAGGCCGCTGAACTGGAGTTCCGCATCCTAGAGGGCATCGAACACCCTGGCATTCTGCGTGCGCTGGATCTTCAGCAACACGACCACGGGCCGGCATTGGTCTATGAGCACGACCCTGAAGCCTTCCGCCTGGATCTGCTGCTGCGTAACAACATGCGTCGGCTGGATACCCTTCAAGCGATCGACCTGGTTCGGCAGATCGCCGAAGCGGTGAAGTTCGCCCATGGCCAGCGCCTCCACCATCGCGCACTCAGCCCGCAGAACGTATACGTCAAGCAGCTGCCGGATGGCGAGCTGCGCTGCAAGATCGCCAACTGGTCCACGGCGACCCGCATCTTCGAAAGCGATGCTCAGCAGTTGAGCGTGTTGAGCCACCTGACCTATCTGGTGCGCGAGGAAGCCGGGCCCTACATGGCACTCGAGACGCATCAGGGGCAGGGCGACGGTGTCCAGATGGATGTCTTCTCCCTGGGGGCCATCGCCTATCACCTGTTTACCGGCATGAAACCGGCCGAGAACGACCTGGAGCTGCAGGACAAGCTTAGCCATGGCAAGGGGCTGCAGATCACCGATGCGCTCAACGGGGCCAGCCCCGAGATGCAGTACCTAGTGCAGTACGCCACGCATCCCGACGTCAGCAGCCGCATCGATTCCGTGGAGGATTTCCTGGAGCTGCTTGACAAGCTCGAGCAGTCCCTCGCTCATGCCGAAGGGGAGGTGGCGGTATCTCCCACTGGGGCCCAACCCGAGCAGCTGCTGGCCGAGGGCATCCGCGTCATGAAACGCCTGGGCAAGGGCGCTTCCTCGGTGGTCTTCCTGGTGGACTACCAGGGCCAGGAGCGTGTACTAAAACTGGCAGTGACGCCGGACCACAACTCGCGCCTCCAGCAGGAAGCCAACACCTTGGCAAGGCTGCGGCACCAGGCCATCGTCGGCTATCATGACAAGATTGAGCTGGACGGGCATGTCGGCCTGGTGCTCGACTATGCCGATCAGGGCACCCTGGCGCAGCGCCTACGCCGCGAAGGGGCCGTGCCGCTTGGAATGCTCGAGCGTTTCGGTGAAGACCTGCTGGGTGCCCTGCTGCATCTGGAGGATCACGCCATCTTCCACCGCGATATCAAGCCCGAGAACCTTGGGCTGCTCAAACTGGGTGGCAGTCAGCTGCATCTGGTGATGTTCGACTTCTCGCTCTCCAACGCAGGGGCCGATAACATCACCGCCGGTACGCTGGCCTACATGGACCCCTTCATTCGCGATCCTGGCCGGCGCCGCTGGGATGACTATGCAGAGCGCTTCGCGGCTGCCTTGACGCTGTATGAAATGGCGGCGGGCAGCCTGCCGGGATGGGTTGGCGATACCGGGCTTCCGGCGCTGATCGAGGGGCAGCTCCAGATCGATAGCACCGTATTTGACCCCAACGTGCGAGATCGACTGACGGCCTTTTTCTATAAGGCGTTGACCCGTGATGTGCGCAAGCGCTTTGCCAATGCGGAGGAGATGCTAAAGGAGTGGCGGCTGGTTTTTCTCAATGCCCAGCCCGACACCCAGCATCCGCCTCTAGAAGCTGCTTGTACCTGTCCTTTCGACGAGGCCTCCCTCGATACCCAGATCGGTCTGCTCCCGCTCTCTGCCGCCGCACTGGATGCGCTCACCCGCCGTGGTGTGAACACCGTGGTGGACCTGATTGGCCTCAGCCGTAGCAAGGTAAGGGTTTGGGCCGGTGTTGGGAGCCAGACTCGCGTGGAGCTCTCTAAAGCCATAAGTGATCTGCAGGAACGGCTGCAGACCGAGCAGCAGTCCCGTGAGCAGGCACAGAGCAGCGATGAGCATGCCAGCATCGATCGCCTGTTTGGCATGGTGATGCCCACTCGGCGCACTGATCCACAGCGAGAGCAGTTTCTAAACGAGTATCTCGGGCGATTGGATGGCGAAAAGCCCAGTGACAGCCATGCGGTGCACTGGCCGACCATGCTCAGTATCAGCGCCCACACCGGTCTCGAGACCAGTGAGGTGCGTACCTTCCAGGACAAGGTGGTTGCCCTGTGGAGTAAGAACAAGGCGATTACGGAGGTCCGAGATGAGATTGCCGAGATCTTGGCCGACAACGGTGGCGTGATTACGGCGCTGGAGATCTCCGAAGCGCTGCTGCTGCGCCGTGGCTCTCTTCAGGAGAGCCCTCAGCGGGAGCGCTGGGCCCAGGCTGTGGCGCGTGCCGCCGTGGACACCGAGCTCGTTAAGCAGGAGCCGCGCTGGATCATTCGACGCATCGGCCGGCGCCTCGTGCTGGCCGACAACGTGCAGGGGCGCGGCGAGGAATTCGCCGACTACGCCGAGGCGCTGGGGCAGCTTGCCGACGAGTGCGTGGAGCAGGAGGCCCTGCTGTCACCCAGCCGGACCCTCGACAAGGTGCGCAGCGTGCCCGCACCGGAAGTCTCCATGGGGCTAAGCAATGCCCGTTTGCTACGGCTGGCGGCAGCGGCATCTCAGAAGGCGGCCCTTTCTAGCCGGGCCGAGTTTTACCCCATTGGCATGAAGGCCCAGCGTGCGCTGGAGCTGGCTCAAGGGGCGTTGCTCGGCAGCAAGGCGCTCACCGTGAAGGAAGTGCAAGAGCGTGTGCGGGGTCGCTACCCCATGGCCGAACCGCTACCGGGCAGGCCCCAGTTGGATGAGCTGATTCGCGGACTGGAGATGGGCTTCGACTGGGACGGTGACTACGAGCTAGCCGACAAGCGGCGGGGCGCCTACTGTCTGCCGATCGCCAATTTCAGC
Source organism: Onishia taeanensis (assembly GCF_013349955.1). GTDB lineage: Bacteria > Pseudomonadota > Gammaproteobacteria > Pseudomonadales > Halomonadaceae > Onishia > Onishia taeanensis_B. Next base: position 28,001 of record NZ_JABVXC010000016.1, read on the forward strand.
ACCAGTGGCACCCGCAGCCTGAGCCAGAGCCACCTCGGCAGCAGCGATGAAGGTCCCGGCGTCACACTGCAGGACGTCAAGGCTCTGGAGCAGTCCATCGACAACGCCCTGGAAGGGGCTCGTTTCCTGGCGCTGACCGTTCAGCCTCGTAAGTGGGAGCAGGCCAAAGCCAAGCTGCGTGCCAACTACCCACTGACGCTGATCAGTTTCGATGAGCTGCTGCTGCGTCATCTACATCAGCTGTGCCAAGGCATGAAGCGCCCGCCGGACTGGTCGGTGGTGCTCAAGGCCGATGCCGCCGAGCGAACCAGCCGCGACTGGCAGAATCTACAGCGTCTGGTGGCGCGAGTGCTGCCGGCCATGGCCGATGAGATTCGCCAGGCCGGCCAGCCGGTGCTGCTCACCGAGCCCGGCCTGTTGGCCCGCTATGAACTGGTCACCACCTGGCTCAACAACCTGCGTCAGCAGCTAGTAATCTCGGCTGGCGATGGCACCACCGCTCATGCCTTGCTGCTGCTGATCGCTGCCGATGCCCAGCACGATGGTGCCGCCATCGATGGCGTGACCGTGCCGCGCGGGGCGGGCACCCGTGAATGGGCAAGGATTCCTAGGGTCTGGCTGGAGAGTGACGCGATGGCCAGCGTGGCGTGATATCCACCACAGACCTCCAGAAACAAAGAGATTGCCGGTCACCCGCTTAAGACGGCCATCCGGCATCTACTGACGGCGCACTGAGCGCCGCACAATGAATACGTAGGGAACAGGGAATGATTGATCGCGAGAAGCTGCTGAGCGACCTAAAGGGCGAGCTGCCGAAGATTGAGGCGGATATTCTCCAGTACAGCGAGCGCCATGCCGAGCTGGGCCAGCACTTGCGGGAAGAGTACCAGAAGGCGGTGGAGGCCGGCCGTACTGCCGAGCACTTCGTTGCCTGGCGGGAGGCGCAGATCACCCAGGCCGCCGCAGCCTGGGTGCTGACCTGTGTGTTCGTGCGCTTCCTGGAAGACAACGGCCTGCTGGATGAGCCGGTGCTCGCAGGCCCCGTTTCCCGCGAGGATGGCAGCCGCCCCCTGGCCCATGCCAAGGAGCGCATCACCCACCACTTCAGCGAGCACCCGGCCCACGCCGAGCGTGAGTACCTACTGGCCCTGTTCCGTGAGCTCGACCAGTACCCAGTGATCGATGCGCTGCTCGACCCGCGGCATAACCCCCTGTGGCAGATCTGGGTCTCTGACGACGGCGCCAAGCGCCTGGTGGACTTCTTCCAGCGCATCGACCCGGAGAGCGGCGAGCTGGTCCACGACTTCACCGACCCGGAGTGGGATACCCGCTTCCTGGGCGACCTCTACCAGGATCTCTCCGAGGCGGTGCGCAAGCGCTATGCGCTGCTGCAGACGCCGGAGTTCGTGGAGGAGTTCATCCTTGATTACACCCTGACCCTGGCCATCGAGACCTTCGGCCTGGAGGGGCTGCGACTGATCGACCCAACATGCGGCAGCGGCCACTTCCTGCTGACCACCTTCGAGCGGGTGTTCGACGCCTGGCAGCGCCGCGAGCCGGCCACTAACGCGCGCCATCTGGCCCAGCGCGCCCTGGATGTGGTGCACGGAGTGGATATCAACCCCTACGCCATCGCCGTGGCCAAGTTCCGCCTGCTGATCGCCGCCCTGAAGGCCGCCGGCTCCGACAAGGCCCGCAACGCCCCGGACTTCGACTTCCACTTGGCGGTGGGTGACTCCCTGCTGCACGGCAAGCGCCATGAGTCTCAGGGGCAGGGCCTGCAGCTCGATACCTTCGACGACTCGCTCAAGCATGCCTTCGAGACCGAAGACTTGACCAAGCTCAACCAGATTCTGGGGCAACACTATCATGTGGTGGTGGGTAACCCGCCCTATATCACCGTCAAGGACAAGGCGCTGAATGCAGCCTACCGGGCGCTCTATCCCACCTGCCATCGCCAATACTCCCTCGGGGTGCCCTTTACTGAACGCTTCTTCGACCTGACACTGCCTGTGGAAGGTAATCAGTCCGCTGGCTATATGGGTATGATTACTGCCAACAGCTTTATGAAGCGGGAGTTTGGCAAGAAACTGATTGAGGAGTATCTACCCCATAAAGAACTGACGCATGTGATCGATACGTCAGGCGCCTATATTCCTGGGCATGGTACGCCAACAGTGATTCTCTTCGCGCGCAACCAGAAACCAAAGCATGAAAAGGTTCGGGCTATTCTCGGTGTGCGTGGTGAACCTGGCACACCAGAACCGGCAGCGAAGGGAAAGGTATGGAGATCAATCGTTGAGCTCCTTTGTCAGCCAGGAAAAGAAAATGAGTATGTCAGTTCTGTGGAAAATGATAGAAGAGATTACAGCTCTCATCCATGGAGCCTAAGCGGGGGTGGGGCGGCAGATCTAAAAAGTGCTCTTGAGGAAGAGGGTTCCTCCCTGGCTGATGTTGTTGAGGCAGTTGGGCGTACAACTGTCGTGGGGCACGATGACGCATGGGTTTTTCCCAGCAGGGCAATCAGAAGGCTAAGCTTGGAAGAAGTAGCACTTCCATTTGTTACTGGTGATGTGGTAAGGGACTGGGCTCTCGCAGATTTTGATATGGCTATTTACCCTTATGATTCTCTGGGTGGAAAAGCTTTGCCATATCTTGATATAGGTGTTGAAAAAGTTCTATGGCCAAACAAGACGGTACTTTCCGGAAGGAGTGTATTTGGTAAGACCCTGAAGGATAGGGGGGACTCCTGGTTTGTTCATCTTGAGCACTATGCGGATAAGCTTAAAACTCCTCTCGCTATTCCTTTTTCTTTCGTTGCTACCCATAATAATTTTGTTCTTGACCGTGGCGGTAAGATTTTTAAACAATCAGCCCCTGTTATTAAATTGCCGAAGGGTTCCAGCGAAGATGACCATCTTTTTCTTCTAGGTCTTCTCAATAGCTCTATTGCCTGCTTTTGGATGAAGCAAGTTTTTCATAACAAGGGAAGCACAGTAGACGATAAGGGTGCCCGTCAGACAACGGTAGCTTTTGAAAATTTCTACGAGTTCACTGGGACCGGGCTGAAGAGCTTTCCTGTGGCTCAGGATTCCGATGATGAAGTTTTAGAGCTAGCCCAAAAGCTGGATGAGCTTGCACAACACCAATCTGGATTCAGCCCTTCCAAGACTCTCCAAGCCAGTTCACGGGCTCCCCGAGAATTGCTCGAAACAGCGCATAATGAAGATACCGAACACTGGTATCAGATGATTGCCCACCAGGAAGAGCTCGACTGGCAGTGCTATCGGCTCTACGGGGTTCTGGAAGAAGACCTCTGCTACCAGGCCACTCCGCCGCCGGTCAATCTGGGTGAGCGTGCTTTCGAGATTGCCCTGGCCCGCCGTATGGTGGCCGGTGAGACCGAGACCACCTGGTTCGAGCGCCATCGCAGCACCCCGATTACCGAGATCCCTGACCACTGGCCGGCGGACTACTGTGCGCTGGTGGAGCGCCGCCTCCAGGCCATCGAGGAGAACCGCTGGGTCAAGCTGGTGGAGCAGCCGGAGTACAAACGCCGCTGGAACCGCGAGCCTTGGGAGAAACGCCAGCAGCGCGCCCTCAAGGAGTGGCTGCTGGATCGCCTGGAAGAAAAGGCCAAGGCCAACGGCCCCGAACTGATCACCGGCGCTCAGCTGGCCGACCGCGTGCGCCACGACGAGAAGTTCCAGCAGGTAGGTGAGCTCTATACCGACAACCCCCTCTTCGATGCCCAGCAGCTCGTCACCGAGCTGATCGCCGTCGACGAGGTGCCGCAGATGGCCCCGACGCGCCTCAAGCCCGCGGCGATCAAGAAGTTCCGCGCCTGGCAGGAGACCTGGGACAAGCAGCGCCAGGAAGATGCCATCGATGCCGAGTTCGGGGTGGCCGAGCCGCTGAGCACCAAAGACGCCGAGAATGCGGATAAGGTGAAGGCCTATGAGGCCGCGAAGAAGCAGGCCGAGGCCAGGAAGGCCGCCGAGATAGGCACCATTCCCGTGCCCCCCAAGTATGCCTCTACCGATTTCCGCAAGGGCAGCTACTGGTCGCTCCGCGGCAAGCTCGACGTGCCCAAGGAGCGCTTCTTCAGCCTGCCCGGCTGCGAGAAGCCCGGCGACAGCACCCCGGTGATCGGCTGGACCGGCCTCGACCACCTGCAACGCGCCCAGGCTATCGCCGGCTGGTACATGGATCGCAAAGACCAGGATGGCTGGGAGGCCGACAAGCTGATGCCCATGCTGGTGGCCATCGAAGAGTTGATCCCCTGGCTTAAGCAGTGGCACAACGAGCTGGACCTGGAGTATGGCGAGCGCATGGGCGACTTCTACGAGGGCTTCCTGTTCGAGGAGTTGCGCCAGTTCGAGCTTACCCGTAACGACCTGCTGGCCTGGCAGCCCCCGGCCGCCAAACGTGGCCGGCGCAAGAAAACGGCCGGTCAGGCATCATGAATCTCATCCCTAACAAGCAGGAGCCCAGGCGATGCTGAAGTCTTTAAGTCTGGAAAATGTTGGCCCTGCTCCTACGATGGAGCTGGGCTTTGCTAAGCGGCTCAATGTCATCACCGGTGACAACGGCTTGGGCAAGAGTTTCCTGCTCGATATCGCCTGGTGGGCCATGACCCGCCAGTGGCCGGCGGAGCTCAACCCCAAGCTCACCTCTGGCAAGAAGGCGCTGCCTCGGGATGCCGGGTCAGCAAGGATCTCATTCGAGTTCACCGGGAAGTCCCGCGCCAAGGCCTACACTAGTGAATTTCAGCCACGCGAAGGTAAGTGGAAGGGGAGTGCCGGGCGCCCCGCCAATCCGGGGCTGGTGTTCTATGCCATGGCCGACGGCAGCTTCGCGCTCTGGGATCCTGCTCGCAACTACTGGCTGACCAAGGGTGATGAAGATTTTCAGGACCGTCCTCCGGCCTACGTCTTCAGTCCGATGGAGGTGTGGGATGGCCTCGAAAATAAGGACGGCACTTGGCTGTGCAATGGCCTGATTCGCGACTGGGCCAGCTGGCAGAAGGAACGTGGTGAGCCTTTTGACCAGCTCTGCGATGTGCTGAAGGTACTGTCGGCATCCCCAGATGAGCCGTTGACGCCCGGTGAACTGACTCGCATTAGCCTGGACGATGCCCGAGACATGCCTACGGTGCGTATGCCCTACGGACAGGATGTACCGGTGGTTCATGCTTCGGCAGGCATGCGACGGATCATCGCCTTGGCCTATTTCATGGTTTGGTCGTGGCAGGAGCATCAGAAGGCAGCGCGTTTGCTGGGCGAGCAGGAAACGCATCAGGCAGTGTTCCTGATCGACGAGGTAGAGTCCCACCTGCATCCCCAGTGGCAGCGCAAGGTGGTACCGGCGCTAATCAAGGTGATGGGCGCGTTGGTTCGCAATGCCTCGGTGCAGCTTATTACGGCGACCCATTCGCCGCTGGTCATGGCATCGATTGAGCCTTTCTTCAACGAGAAACGTGACGCCTGGTTCGATCTCGACTTCGTCCAGGACGAAGTAATGCTGACGCGTCGCGATTTTCGCAAGCACGGTGATGTCAGCACCTGGTTGATGAGCGAAGCCTTCGATCTGAAGAGCGCCCGGGCTGAGACTCAGGAACATCTGATCGAGAAAGCTTCACGCCTGCTGGAACAGGAGGAGCCAGATCAGGCGGCCATCAAGCGCATGCATGGCAAGCTGGTCGAGGCACTCAGCCCCACGGATGACTTCCTATTTCAGTGGCGCTACATCGGCAAGCGCAAAGGGTGGTTGTAATGATCCCTGTGGCGCTGCAGCCGGAGCCTGAAAATTTCGATCGGGACGTGCGACAGAGGGGGAGCGCCTGGCTAGCCGAGCATGACATCGATCCCGAGGCACCACCGCCCAAGGCCAGCAAGTTGCCCGCCTACTGGCAAGCTACGAATCGGCAGCTATGGGAAGCCTATGAAGGGGTGTGCGCCTACCTGGCCATCTACTTCGAATGGGCAACTGGGGCCAGTTCGACGGATCATTTCGTGGCGAAGTCGCGACATGCCGGCGGTGCTTACGAGTGGTCAAACTATCGGCTTTCTTGTCTCGGGGCCAACCGCAGCAAGCATGCCTATGATGATGTGCTGGATCCCATAGGGCTGCCTGAGAACACCTTTCATCTCAACTTGGCCAGTGGGCGTATTTATCCGGCGCCACATTTGCCGGACGATCTGAAGCATCAAGCGACAGCCACCATTGAACGCCTCGAACTGGATAGCCCCGACCTCAACACCATGCGTGCCCGTCATTTTGCCCGCTACCTGCGTGGCAAAGATGTAGATACGCTGCGCGAGCTCTCGCCCTTTGTATGGCACGAGGCCAGGCGCCAGAATTTGCTATAACGCTATGTTTTCGTAGGGAAACGCTTCATGACACTGATTAAAGAGTTGATCGAGATCCCCGAGAAGGTCCAGCGAGGGGATTTCGTGCTCAACCTCTCCCAGGGGCTGGAGGGTGAGGCTATCCACCAGACTCTGGCCCAGTATGTGGTGACGCCGCAGCTGGCCAAGGCCTTCGACGAGGCCCTGGCCTTCATCAAGAGCACGGTGGCCGACAACCAGAATCGTCAGAAGGGCGCCTATCTGCACGGCAGCTTCGGTAGCGGTAAGTCACACTTCATGGCGGTGCTGCACCTGCTGCTGCAGGGTAACTCCGAAGCCCGGGCGATCAAGGAACTCGCGCCTGCCGTCAGCCGTCATGATGACTGGCTGCAGCAGCACAACATCCTGCTGGTGCCCTACCACATGATCGGGGCGCCCAGCATCGAGGCGGGCATCCTCGGTGGCTATGTGCGCTACATCAGAAAGCGCCACCCGGAGGCTCCCCAACCGGGCTTTTACCTGAGTGACCGCCTGTTCCGCGATGCTGAGGGAATGCGCAGCAAGCTGGGCGATGACACCTTCTTCGAGATCCTCAATCAGGAGGATGCTGGCCTGGCTGATGACGATGGCTGGGGTGAGGTGGGCGACGAGCGCTGGACGCCGCAGAGTTTCGAGGCGGTGCTGCAGGGGCGGGCCAGCATGGAGGACCACACCGCGCTGGTCTCGGCGCTGGTGGGCACCTTCTTCCAGTCCATGAGCGACCTGGCCAATTCCTCCAGCGATGAGCTGAAGTCCGGTGAGAAAGTCGGCTACGTCGACTTCGACGAGGGCCTGCGCATCATGACCCAGCATGCCAAGTCGCTGGGCTATGATGCTGTGGTGCTGTTCCTCGATGAGCTGATCCTGTGGCTGGCCAGCCACATCTCCGACCACCAGTTCATCGCCAATAACATCCAGAAGGTGGTGAAGCTGGTGGAGCCCAGCGAGCCCCGGGCGCTGCCCGTGGCGAGTTTTATCGCCCGTCAGCGCGACCTGCGCGAGTTTGTCGGTGAGCAGACGGTGGGCGCCGACCAGGTAGCCCTGAGTGACTCCCTCAAGTACTGGGAGGGGCGCTTCCACACCATCAAGCTGGAAGACCGCAACCTGCCGGTGATTGCCCAGCGGCGCCTGCTCAAGCCCAAGGATGAAGTCGCACGGCAGCAGATTCAGCAGGCCTTCGATGCCATCGACAAGAGTTTGCGCGACGAGGTGCACAACGTCCTGCTGACCTCCCAGGGCGACCGGGAGATGTTCCGTGAGCTCTACCCCTTCAGCCCGGCGCTGATCCAGGCCCTGGTGGCGCTCTCCTCGGCGCTGCAGCGCGAGCGAACCGCCCTGAAGGTGATGCTGATGCTGCTGGTGGAGCAGCGCGATACCCTGAAGCTGGGAGGGGTGATCCCGGTAGGGGATCTCTACGATGTGATTGCCTCCGAGGCGGAGCCCTTCTCCGAGCAAATGCGCGCCCACTTCGAAAACGCCAAACAGTTGTTCGAGCGCAAGCTGATTCCGATGCTGGAGGCCGAACATGGGATCAGCTACGCCGAGTTCCAGGCCTTGCCTGCCGGCGATGCCAAGGCACGGGCTTTCAACAATGACCTGCGGCTGCTCAAGACGCTGCTGCTGGCGGCGCTGGTGCCCGAGGTGGAGTGCTTTAAGCAGCTCACTGCCCATAAGCTGGCCGCCCTCAACCACGGCACCATTAAGTCGCCGATTCCCGGCCGTGAGGCCCAGGCGGTGCTGACCCGCTGCCAGCGCTGGGGCGGTCAGGTCGGCGAGATCAAGGTCTCCGAGAAGAGCAGTAACCCGACCATCGGCATTCAGATCGCTGGGGTCGATACCGAGAGCATCCTCGAGCAGGCGCAGATCCACGACAGCGATGGCTCTCGCCGCAAGATGATCAAGGACCTTGTGTTCGAGGCCTTCGGCATCCATGACGATGGTCAGCTGTTCATTGAGCACCGTTGGCTGTGGCGAGGCACCTTGCGGCATGTCGACGTGCTGTTCCAGAACGTGCGCGAGATCGACGACTTCAACACCTTCGAGTCCAACGGCGACGATTGGAAGCTGATCGTCGACTTCCCCTTCGATACCGGTAACCATTCGCCGGCAGATGATCGCGCTCGGGTGCAGGAGTATCTCGACGCCGACAGAAGCTCTCGCACCCTGTGCTGGCTGCCCTATTTCCTCAGCCAGTCGGCTCAGCGCGATCTGGGCATCTTGGTGCGACTCGACTACGTGCTCAAGAGCGACGACCGCTTTAGTTCCTTCAGCAAGCACCTGACGCCGGTGGACCGGGCCCAGGCACGCACCCTGCTGGAGAACCAGCGCAGCCAGCTTCATCAGCGCCTCAAGGATTGCCTGTTGGGCGCGTATGGCGGCAGCTCACCCGTGCCGGGTAGCCTGGATGATTCAGTCACCATTGACGAGCAGGTGATGTCCCTGGAGCCGAGCTTCAAGCCGCGCTTGCCGCATGGGGTGAATCTTGGCCAGGCCTTCGAGCAGCTGCTCGACCAGGCGCTGCGCTTCCAGTATCCCGACCACCCCGAGTTCAAGACCGAGGTGCGAGTCAACGACCTAGGCAAGGTGCTGGCGGAGATCCGCCGCGGAGTGCATGCCCCTAACGGACGCATTGATGTGGAAGGCTCGCTGCGTGGCCTGATGGAGAAGATCGCCGAACCGTTGGGGCTCGGCACCATGCACGAGCGCCATTTCGTGTTCAAACCTGACTGGCCAAATCTGTTGCGCACTAACCTGGCCAAGATGGGGCAGGGCAATACCTCGCTCAGCGTGGCGCAGTTGCGCAGTGCCATTGACTACCCCGACCCCAGGGGGCTACCCAGCGAGGTGCAGAACCTGCTGATCCTGGTGTTCATGGAGCACGGCCAGTACGCCTGCCAGATGCATGGTCAGGAATACGACCCGAGCCTCAAGGATCTGCCGGACAGTCTTGTGCTCAGCAAGCAGGAACTGGCCGAGCCCTCGTTGTGGAGAGGCGCGCTCGACAAGGCCGGCGCGATCCTAGGCGTGACCCTGCGCAGCCAACTGCTCACCGCCAATCATCAGAATGAGCTGATCAAGCAGGTACGTGAGGAGGCAGAGGCGTATCTCCATAGCGCCGAGACGCTAGTGGAGGTGCTTCGTCAGCGCCTTGCCCAGCTTGGCGTCAGCGACCAGGGGCAACGCCTATCCACGGCCGAGTACGCCCTGACGCTGATGAACCAGCTGCGGGACCTGGAGGGTACGGCGCTGGTCGAGGCACTGGCCAACAGTGAGGCGCCCAGCTCGGATCAGGCGCTGGGGCGTAGCCTCAAGACCGCGCAGGAGGTGGCCAGCCGGATCAAGCACAACAACTGGGCTCTGCTGGAGAAGATCTGGAAGGGAGGCAATGCCGAGGCGCAGGCGATCAAAGAGCGCGTGATTGAGGCGCTCAAGGCGGACGAGCTCGCCAAGCCCATCGGCCCAGTGATGGATCGTGCCCAGGAAGATGCGACCGCGCTTATTGCGCCGACGCCCCCCGTGGTCGACCCGCCAAAGCCGCCTGGTGGTGAAGGTGGTGGCACCGGCTCTGGCCCCATCAAGCGAGTGGTGCGCCAGGAACAGCGCCATAGCCTCACTCGTCAGCAGGCAAAGCAGCTCTTCGCTGAGCTCGAGGCCCAGCTGTCGGATGACCAGGAGCTGGATGTGGACTTTACGATCACGACCCGTGAAGGGCAGGATGCCTGATGCCGGCCACGCGACTCACTCGACATGCCGATACGCTGCCCGGCGCGATCTACAACCAGCTTCAGGCCATCCTGCAGCGTGCCCCCGACGCCGACAGGGTGGCGCTGCTGTGGCGCGATCCGCTGCAGCCTGAGGAGCAGGTCCGCCAGATCGGTGCTCAGACGGTCAAGCTCGTCTGGTGCCCCTCCGAGCTCGCCATGCGCGAAGCGCTGGTCTCTCATGATGATCCGGAGAAGCGAAGTCTGGAGAAACAAGGCCCTGAGAAGCTGGTGATCCTGGCCAACCTGGATCAAAGCCAGCTGGGTAAGGATGTATTGGCCCGTCTGTGGAAAAACGAGCCGCAGCGTATCAGCCCCTGGCGCACCCTCGAGCAGCTGGCTCGGGTGCAGACCATCGATCCGCGGCTGACGCGCCATCACCGCTGGATGGCGGATGCGTTGCTGAACAGCTTCGACCGTTTCGAGGGCCATATCGTCTTCGGCGAGGTGCTGGACCAGGAGACGGCTTGGCAGGCACTGGCCTGGGGCTATCTGGATTACACCGAGGCCAAGCCGGAACTGCCGGCACTCTTCCGCTGGTCGTTGCAGGAGTCGGCCAAGCGGCGAGTCGAGGCGTTGCCCGACAGCATGCGCTCGCACCTGGGGGAGTGGCTGCAACCCGAGTTGCCGCGTACGGGGGAAGTGGTAGAGACGCTCCTGCGAGAAGGCCATGCCCATGAACTGCTCGCCGTCGGTCTGGCCTGCAGCGTGATGTATGCCAGCGAGCTCGAAGCCGCAGAGGAGATGACCGCACAGGTGATTTATTCGGGCCGCGGGCGGTTCATCGAACGCTATCTGGATGGGCGGAAGTTCTCTCCCAGCGAACTCAAGACATTTGGTCGCGAGGCGATGGACACGGCGCAGTCGCTGCTACGTCATCAGGGGCTGAAAGCGATCAGCGTGAGCCTGAGCCAGGCGGAGCAGATCCTGGCCAGTCTGGATTTCATGCCGGCCCTGGGGATCTCGCCACTGCTGCCGGGGGCGCTGATGCAACGCCTGGATGCCTTCGCGGCCAACCTCGACAAGGCTCTGGAAAAGGGAGGCAAGCCGCCGCTAGTGGCCCAGGCCGAGCAGGCCTGGGAGCACCTTCAGGCCCACACGCTTGCCCATGAAACCCAGCGTCATGACCAGATGCGCCGTGCCGAGATGGCGCTTCGGCTGCTGCGCTGGCTGGGGCAGGCGTCCCCCTCTGTGACCGGTACCGCGCCACAGATGCTCAGTCAGTACATCAGTGACGGCAGTTTCGTGGATTGGGCGCGGACCCAGCTCTGGGCGGGGGAAGATCACGAAGCACTGGCACGTGTCTATGCCTCGCTCTCAGAGGCGGTCGCTCAGCGCCGTGAGCAGCAGAATCATGGCTTTGCCCGGCATCTTCCGGCTATTGCTCGCGGGGACAGTTTACCTCCCACCCTTGTGCCGGTGGAGAGCGCGCTGGAAACGGTCGTCGCGCCGATTCTGGCCAAAAAGAAGCCGACGCTGCTGCTGGTGTTGGATGGCATGAACGAGGCCGTCCACCGAGAGCTGCAGGAAGACCTGGCCGCCTATGGGTGGATCGAGGTGAGTGAACAGGCTGACCCGCCGCCGCGCTGCCTGGTCTCTGCGCTGCCCTCGGCCACCGAGTTTAGCCGCTGCACGTTGCTGTCCGGCGCCTTGGTGAGAGGCAATTCGGCCCAGGAAAAGCAGGCCTTCGCCGGCAACAACAAGCTGAGACAGCAGCTGTCGACGCGCTTCCCGCCGGTGCTGCTGCACAAGCAAGACATACAACAGCCGGGAAGCGGCGGCCTGGCCCCCGAGGCCAGGGCCCGCATCGCCGGTACCGAGCACAAGCTGGTAGGAGTGGTGATCAATGCCATCGATGATCAACTCTCCAGCAGTTCTCAGGTGGTGGTGCACTGGAATCTGCAGTCGACGCTTCCCATGCTGCGCCAGGTGCTGGAAGCCGCGCGCGAGGGTGGGCGTGCGGTGGTCATTACCAGTGACCATGGCCACGTGCTTGATCATGACTCCCAGTTTTCCCAGCCTCAGGTCGAGACGCACAACGGCGAGCGCTATCGGGAGGAGGGGGCCCCGCCCGGTGATCAGGAGGCAGAGGTTAGTGGGCCACGCGTCCTGACCGCATCACAGCGTGCCGTGGTGCCCTGGTCGGAGAAGCTGCGCTATACCAAGAGCCGCAACCGTGGCTATCACGGCGGTGGCAGTCTGCAGGAAGTGGTCATTCCTCTCGGCATCTACATCAGTGCGAGTGATCCGGCGGGCATGCCAGGGTGGAGCGAGTTGCCGCGCAGCTTGCCGACCTGGTGGCACAACGAGCCGCAGAGCGTAAACGTGGATGGCACAGTGGCCGAGGCCCCTGCTGAGGCGTCGGCCAAGGCGGGGCGTAAGGCAAAAAAGCCTGCCGAGCCCGATACCTCCATGCCGGACTTGTTCGCCGAGTCGACTCCGCCGCAAAGTGCTCCTGTTGAGGAGCAAGAGCATCATCTCTCCGTTGAGCCGGTGGATACACGCAATTGGATCGATGACCTGTTTGCGTCACCGGTTTTTGAGCAGAACTTCCAACGTGCCGGGCGCGTGCCGGTGACCAACGAGCAGATCCGCCGCTTGCTGGAGTTGCTCGATCAGGGCAAGGGCAGCGTCATGGAGGCCCAGGTGGCCAAGCGCCTGGAAATTCCTAGCATCCGCCTACGAGGTTTCCTATCCGCGATTCAGAAGATTCTCAACGTGGATGGCTACCCAGTGCTGAAGACTGATCGGGAAAGCCGTACCGTGGTGTTGGACAAGGAATCGCTCAAGCTCCAGTTTGAGCTGTAAGGAGTTCTTCGTGAGTATCAGCCGCCAGCGCAGTCAGGACATCATCGATGCATTACGTCGTGGTACCGTGCCCCAATACGGCCTAGATGCCCTGGCGGTGGGGTTGGGCCACCTGGAGCAGGCCTTCGATGATGAGCTGGCCAAGGTGGTTCGGGGTGGCGCCGTGTTCAAGGCGATCCGTGGCGAGTATGGCAGCGGCAAGACATTCGTCAGTCGCTGGTTTCGCGAGCGCGCCCATGGTCTCGGCTTTGCGTGTGCCGAGGTGCAGGTCTCCGAGACCGAGACTCCGCTGCATCGCCTGGAGACCGTCTATCGGCGGCTCATGGAGCGGCTGACTACGGCGGATTCCCCCACTGGTGCCTTCCGCAGCATCATCGAATCCTGGTTCTACACCCTGGAAGAAGACGTGCTGTCCCAACAGTCGATTGATCCCGATGATGTGGAAGCTCTGGTGGAGGCCACCGACCGGCTGATGGAGCAGCGCCTGGGTGAGGTGGTTCGCTCGGCCCCTGCCTTCTCCCTGACGCTTCGCGCCTACCGCAAGGCCCTGCTGGAGGGCGAGGAGGAGATCGCTGATGGGCTACTGGCCTGGATGGCGGGGCAGCCCAACATCGCGGCCGCGGTGAAGCGCTACGCGCGCATCAAGGGCGATATCGACCACTTCGGTGCCCTGAGCTTCCTCCAGGGCATTCTGACCATCCTCAAGGACTCCGGGCACCCCGGCCTGCTGCTGGTACTCGATGAGGTCGAGACGCTGCAGCGCATGCGTGGAGACGTACGCGACAAGAGCCTCAACGCGCTGCGGCAGCTGATGGATGAGATCGACAGCGGTCGCTTCCCGGGGCTTTACCTGGTGATGACCGGCACCACGGCCTTCTTCGAAGGGCCCATGGGTGTGCAGCGCCTACCGCCTCTCGCTCAGCGTTTGGCGGTGGACTTTGCCACCGACGCTCGTTTCGATAACCCGCGTGCCGTTCAGATCCGGCTGAAGGGCTTCGATACTGGCCTGCTCCAGGAGGTGGGCTGCAAGGTCCGCGACCTTTATGCCGCCAACAGCGAGGTACCCGAGCGGGTTCTCTCCCGGGCCGATGATACCTATGTCGCGAGCCTGGCGATGGCAGTGACCGGCGACCTGGGTGGCAAGATCGGTATCGCCCCGCGAATCTTCCTCAAGAAGCTGGTAGGGGAGGTGCTGGACCGCATCGACCAGTTCGAGGAGTTCGACCCGCGTCAGCACTATGCCCTGACGATATCTGACACCGAGTTGTCGCCTGTCGAGCGTGCCGCCCGCGGTGCCGAATCGACGGATGATATCGAGCTGGATCTATGAGTTCGTTCGATCGGCTCCATCCGGCTCTCCAGCATCACATTGTGAATAGCTTGGGATGGCCGCGCCTCCGCCCTCTACAGGAGGCGACCATCGATCCTGTACTGCGAGGGGAGCATGCAATCCTGTTGGCCCCTACCGCCGGCGGCAAGACTGAAGCAGCATGTTTCCCAATCCTTTCGCGTATGCTCTCGGAAAACTGGGACGGTATCAGCGTCCTCTATCTCTGCCCGATCAAAGCGCTGCTCAACAATCTGCTGCCGCGTCTCGAATACTACGCTGGCTTGCTGGGTCGCAGCGTAGCGCTCTGGCATGGAGACGTCAGTGCCTCGCGCAAGGCGAAGATCGTCGCAGACCCTCCCGATATTCTGCTTACCACGCCAGAGTCGCTGGAGGCGATGCTGATCTCCTCTCGCATCGACCACCGATGGCTGCTCGGGCGGGTTCGCAGCGTGATCGTAGATGAAGTGCATGCCTTCGCTGGCGATGACCGTGGATGGCATTTGCTTTCCCTCGTCGAACGTATCCAGGGGCTCGCAGGCCATGAAGTCCAACGCCTTGGTCTTTCTGCGACCGTCGGCAACCCTGAGGCACTGTGTGATTGGTTGGCCGGTGGCAGCCAGGCCAGCCGCAGTGTCATCAATCCGTTGTCAGAGAGTGCAAAAACATCGGATGTTCAACTCGACTGGGTCGGTTCGCTGAAGAATGCCGCCATTGTCATCTCACGCCTGCACCGAGGTGAAAAGCGGTTGGTGTTCGTAGACAGCCGTTCCCGAGTGGAATTGCTCACCATGGAGCTACGTGGTCTGGGTGTTAACACCTTCGTCTCTCACAGTAGTCTCAGCCTCGAGGAGCGCAAAGCTGCAGAGAGCGCCTTTGCCGAGGGTTCGAACTGCGTCATCGTGGCAACAAGTACTCTGGAGCTGGGTATCGATGTCGGCGACCTGGACCGAGTGATTCAGGTCGATGCGCCTTTCAGCGTCAGCTCATTCCTGCAGCGTATCGGGCGCACCGGACGCAGAGCCGATGTGGCACGGAACTGCCTATTCCTGGCGACAACCGAAGACGCCTTCCTCAGAAGCATCGGGCTGCTTTCCCTTTGGCGTTCCGGTTTTGTGGAGCCCATTGAACCACCAGCGCTCCCCCTGCACATTTATGCCCAGCAGGTCATGGCGCTGTGCCTGCAGGAGCGAGGCATCATCGAGACGGATATCGAGCGCTGGATCGGCAAGATGCCTGGCTTCCAGCGGATTGCACCTGAGCAGCGCAGAGACGTGCTCCGCTACATGGTGGATACCGGCATTCTGCATAGTGACGGCGGCATGCTGGGAATTGGTGACAAAGGGGAGCGTTCCTTCGGATACCAGTACTTCATGGAGCTCGTTTCTGTCTTCACGACACCACCGATGGTGAAGGTCTTCCATGGCAAACAGGAGCTTGGCGAAGTCCACGAACTGACGTTTGCGGTGCGTGATTCGGACAGTCCGGCTCTGCTTACGCTGGGAGGAAGAAACTGGTCTACCACCTATGTGGACTGGCCGAGACGGCGGGCCTACGTAGAGCCCACGGAGCTAAAGGGGCGCTCACAGTGGCTAGGCTCAGGGCAACCCATGCACTTTGCCCTCTGTCAGGCGATCGAGGCAAATCTGCTCTCTGAAAATACCCCCGAGAGCTACTCGAAGCGAGCCGCGACCCTGCTCGAAGGTCTGCGAGAGGAATTCGGCTGGCTGGAGTCGGGGCAGACCACGGTACTGATTGATAGCGATCGCAACGCCACTTGGTGGACCTTCGCAGGCGCCGTCTTCAATGCGGCCATGGCCGATGCTCTGGGTGACCTGGCGGAAAGGGTCAGCTCCGATAACCTGGCGGTATCGCTAAGCAAGGTTGTCGACGCGTCGCGGCTGCGTGAACGAATCCGGTGGTTGCTGGATGTTGAAGATGAGGAGTTGGTGCAGGTGCCACTGGATGCTGGGTTTATTCAGGAACTAAAGTTTTCTGAGTGCATGCCACAGGAGCTTGTAGAAGAGGAGCTCTTAGCAAGGTATTTCTGTGATAGTGAGAAAATATCTCTCTCCGATAGGCAGATGGTAATGATAAACTCACTGATTTATGGTTAAAATAGTTGATTTTAGATGAATCAGGGGTTGGGTGTGTTGTGACTTATTGAAAATTTTGGACCTCTTGCCGTGCGTTAGAAAGCGAAAGATGAAATCACACTGCCAGAAACAGGCATCCAATTTCTGGCAGGGCTTAAGAAAGCTAAAGGTGGAGTTCAATCTGAAGATAAAACATAATCCGTAAAGGCTGGTTATTGTGCGCAAAAAACACAAACAGTTTCCAAGGATATATCGACTTTTGCAGCATTCTCTTCGGAGCAGTATGAAGGGTCATTTACGCTTATTTGATTAGAATCCATCTGCTCGTGAGATAGATACAACGTTGCATCCCCCTCGGTGAGTTCAAGGACTTCTATCTGCTCTTGTGTAAGGTCGAAAATTTCAAGATAAAACGTCTGCTCCCCCTTGCAGTCAGGGTCGCAGTGATCTGTACAAGGTAGGGTGACAGCATTAGACATGGGAATTTCTCCTGTTCAGGCTGAAGCGACTGCTTCAGTTCGAAACTAGTCTATTCCCCGCTGCCCACTGCACGTCAAGAGCCTGAGGAGATTTGTACTATATAGGACATCCTTGGACAAAAATTAATAAGGGCAGTTGCTTTTTTGGCTGTCGAAATTGGGGAGTTGGTCAATGTCTGGGCATGGGGTTCCTCCCAATGAGTCATTGTGATAGCTACAATGCCAATGACAGGTTGGAGCTGCTTTGGGAAGAGGGCGTCGAGGGAAGAGTTGTCTAGATATATGCAATAGGGGCGAATCTATTTGCTAGCAGTTTTTCCGAGGATTTTTTCAGCCAGAAAAATCTTGTTTTATTGCAGTTCTTATTTATAATTATGGTTGTCTGGCTAGCTAAGTTGGTCAGTATTGTTTTTCAGGGAAAATAGGGGCTATAAAGATTAAAGGTCATAGAAAGGGAGAGTGCTGTGGCGAGGGTGATACTGGTAAGAAGCCCGCTTGAATTAGCAAAACAAGATCAGGCTGGCTATGGCTGGCCACAAATGAATTTTTCAGAGCACTCATCTGCTGAGTCTCTGATGGCAGCATTTCGTGACCAAGGTATCGAGATAGGTAGGAAAGGAAACCAAATCCGGCGATTCTTTAATATTCGTTCCGGAGACTTGATAGTGGTGCCCGTCGCTCGCGCTATCCTGCTTGCTAGAGCTACTGGCGAAAAAAGCTTTGGACTAGATGTCGGCTATGGAGAAAACCGCGTCGGCGCAAAATATCTGCGGGGTTCAGATGGGACCATAAAAAGGATTACTCGCGACGATCTCTCCACCGCCCTTGAGACTCGGCTAAAAATTCGGATGGCAGTCGCATCGCTGGATGAGTTTTTAGATGAAATTGAAAAGCTTTACGATCGGTTAGAGACTAGCGGTTTCAGTAACATCAACAGCCAGCATGAAGCTGAGAACAGTGAAGCAATTGATGCTTTCAAGAAAACCTTGTTAGAGCGTATTCAAGAAGGAAGCACCTTCCTTTCTGGAGGCGGAAATGGAATGGAAATGCTGGTGATGGAGCTCTTGAAGCTAGAAGGGTATGATGTTCACCGACCCAGCAAGCAACACTACGAAGGCATTGCAGATGCCGATATTGAGGCTTACCGAAAGGATCGATTCAATCCTACAAAGCTCCTTATTCAAGTAAAGCATCATCAGGGCACTACGGGTGCTCACGGCATCCGCCAACTCGCCGCAATTGATGAGGACGACGCTCAGCGCTGGCTTATCACTACAGCCATCTCAGGAGAAAGCACAAAGGCATTAGCTGAGAAAGATGGTATCCAGATAATGGATGGAGCTGACTTTGTCGATTGGCTCTTCGAACATTGCCAAAACTTATCTGTTGTCACACGTAGCCGACTGGGGCTTTCCGATGTCCCTGTGCTGCTTTAGCAGTGTGACTGAGGGAGGGGGATGAACTATTTCAATGAGTTCGAATAACGTCGGCTAGACCAGTTCAGATTAATGTGCCCGTCTGATGGCTTGATGGCTGGGGAATAGTTTTTTTCTCTGATAACTATGGCCGATTATGTAAGTCGAAATAATGTCTGGATTGGGGGCTATTAGTCGGCTAGAAGATGGAGGTTGAATTTAATTTTAGGTGATTTCTTGACGATTTCTTGGCGTTTAGTGATTATTAATATCATGAATAGATGGTGGTTGTATTGAGCAAGGAGAGTTTTGCAGCCAAGTTTCGAGTAGATTGCGCCAGAAAAACATGCTTGCCGATCAGGATGAGAATTTTTTTATTTTGTTACGCCAAAGATACGGGAAATGAAAGGTAGTATTTTGGTTCCTGTCTTTAATATTTCGAATGTGGCCCAGTCGCCATAGCGTAGGTACAATGCATTTTTCACGCCATCAGCATTTTTGTAATTTTCCTTTTTTAATCCGGCAACAACAGAAGTTCCAAATTTAAGCCTTTCATTAAGGGAGTTGTATGCTTCTTCTGTAGATGTGCTGATTAATTTGAATTTTATGCTGTAAATGTTATTTTCGTCTTTAGAGAAAAGTATAAGCAACGGTGTGTCAAGGTCATGATAATTCAGAGACTGTGCGAGTTTTACGTTATCAGTAGGTTGTCCTGGCACGTTTACTAAAAAGTCCGTTCGTTTCGTAGGGAGCTGCTGATTAATATGGAGGGGTGTGGGAGTTATTTCAGTAGGCGGGCGTATAGCAAATACAGCAAAGTTTTCTCCCGTGATATGGTGTAATGCAGTCCAATAATCATTATCCCTTAGTACTTTTTCATATGTGCATGTTTTTCGGTATAAATCACAACTCCAAAAAGACTGGCTACATCTGGTTGATTGTCATATTTTTCCAGGAATTTTTCTAAACCTTCAATGTTTTTCATTTTAACTTTTTATCTACGAGGGTGAATTTAATGTGCATGACCTTTGAATGTATACAGAAATATCCTGGTTGACAACCATCGCACCAGCATGAAGAAGAGTGCCCAGCTTCGCCTGGTTTTAAAATGTGATGAAGTCAGCCCAGTCCTGCATCATCGCCCGCCGCTTCTCGAACAGGTCTCCACGACGGTAGGCCGCTTCTACCTTGTTCTCGATAGTGTGGGCGAGAGCCATCTCAGCGACGTCACGGGGATAGCTGGTAACTTCGCCCGTCCAGTCGCGAAAGCTTGATCGGAAACCATGGGGTACGTAGTCGCCACGCTCGCCACCCTGGCCATAGCCCATGCCACGCATTAGTTGCAGCATGGCCATGTTGGAAAGGGGGCGTCCATAGCGAGCACCAGGGAAGACATAGGGACTGCCCTGTACCTTCGGCAGCTTTGTTAACAGCTCCACTGCTTGCCGTGACAGCGGCACACGGTGTTCGCGGCGAGCCTTCATCCGGTCAGCTGGAATCGTCCAGGTCTCATTGTCGAGGTCAATCTCTGGCCACTCCGAACGTAGCACTTCCGAGGTGCGTGTGGCCGTCAGCATCAGGAACTGCAGCGCCTTGGAGGAGGTGCTGGTGTAGCCCTGGATCTCGGTCATGAAGTCGGCGACCTTCTCGTATGGCATGGCCGGGTGGTGGGTCACCTTCTTGACCCGTGATGGCTTGGCCAACAGCTTGTCGAGGTGCCCACGCCAGCGGGCCGGGTTCACAGGGTCTCGGTAGTTGTGCGCCGCGGCGTAGTCGAGGACGTTCTCAATCCGGCCTTGCACCCGCTTGGCCGTTTCGGTCTTGCTGGTCCAGATCGGTGACAGGATCTTCAGGACGTCCTGGGTGGTGACATCATCAACAGGCTTGCTTCCGATGACCGGTCGAGCGAAGGCCTTCAACGTGCTCACCCATTGCCGTGCGTGCTTGGCGTTCCGCCAGCTGTGGCGGTGAGACATGATGTAGCGGGCGGCACAGCTGGTGAAGGTGGGCTTGGCCTCGTCTACTTGCTCTTCTTCTACCTTGGCCTCAAGGGGATCAAGGCCTTCCTTGATGAGGGTACGATTCTTGCCAGCACGAGCTCGCGCTTCAGCAAGGCTGACGTCTGAATGGCTACCAAGGCCCATGTCACGAAGCTTGCCATTGCGCCGGAACCGATAGATCCAGCTTGCTCCCCCTTTCTTGCCAATTTTGAGGTACAGGCCCTCACCATCGTTGGTCAACCCGGGCTTGGCCTCCCTGATCAGCTTCTGTACCCCACGTGTGGTGAGCTTGCCCATGGCCGCCTCCTCGTTGTCGGAAGGGGCAGCGTACCATACCCTAGCCCATACTCCAGCCCATACTTTGACTCTGCAAATGCCAGTACGGCCTTGGATCTTGCTGGACAAAAAACACAAAAAAATATAGCTAAAACAATGATTAAGTGGTTTTTATTGGACTTTTATGTAATCTATATAAGCGGACTCCCCCTCCGCCACGAATATCGAGAAAGCCGCTGATTTCAGCGGCTTTTTCTTTATCTGTAACTTTTTGACCTACACTTTGACCCCCACCTAATACCTGCTTTCCATAGGCCCCCTCGAGACGTCCTTGGACGACCGTCCTTTCCAGGCCCTAGCACAACCCTCAGCCATATCCCCCTTGGTCGGTTATCGCTAATTCAGACATGACAGTCGCACCTGTCTTAGGTAGTGTCCTCCTAAGTGTTGTGAGTGGACGTTGGTTGTTGAGGCGCACTTTCTTCTCGAATGCATCCACACCGCGGCCGGCGATGGCCGTCCGCTCGAGCGGGAGGAAGTCGAGTCCACGCTGTACTTCCCCTCCGAGCAGCCCACCGCCCAGGGCCTCGATCCGGCCCAGGTGGTCGGGGTGAAGGTTCGCGGCGACTCGATGGGTGGCACGCTGCCTGATGGTGACTGGGTGCTGGTGGACCGCAGCAGCCGCGACCCGCACCCGGAGGGGGTGTTCTTGCTTCTAGTGGGTGGCGAGCGTCGGATTAAACGTGTACAACGTGTCGCGGGCGGCGCCTGGCTGCTGATCAGCGACAACCCGAGGTATGAGAAGGAGCTGATCAAGCCTCAGGACATGAAAGATGTTGAAATCCTCGGGCGATGCGAGATTCGCATAGGAAAAATTAACTGAATTGTTGAGATTTTTTGAATGAACGGTGCGATTTCCAGCCCGAAGCTAGGCCTTAAACAAGAAGTCGGTGCGGCTTCTTGGTATAAATATTATGCTGGTTATTCCTCGCATTTTGTTTCTGATATCCTCAAGCATTTCACTGTTGAGGGCCAGACCGTCCTCGATCCTTGGAATGGCGCGGGTACGACTACTTACGTGTCGAATCTTCTTGATCGGTCGTCAATTGGCGTGGATATTAATCCTGCGTTAGTGTGCGTGGCTAAGGCAAAGTTATTAGAGCCTAATGTATCAGCTAGCTTGCTCCCTTTAGCTTCGAAGATCACTAAAGCTTCGATGGATTATCAAGATCCTGCATTACCTGATGATGGTCTTTTTCATTGGTTTGAAGGTGGCGCTGTTAAATGTTTGCGTGCTATAGAGTTAAGCATTCTGCGTCATTTGGTGGACGAAGACTTGTCATTTGACCAAATGATGAAGAGTCCATGCAAGGGGGCGGTCACTCCGCTGTCTGGATTTTTCTATGTTGCTCTTTTTCGTGCTGTGAGAAGCTTGATATCACCCTTTAAGACTTCAAATCCAACTTGGATAAAAGTGGCAAAAAAGCCTGAAGACAGGCTTAGGGTTAGTGCAGAAAATATTGTGCTAGAGTTTAAGAAGGAAGTTTTTGAAATGGCGGGCTCCCTAGATGGTTTGCAGGGAGGGATTGAGCGCCAGTGTATAACTGATATTAGAGTAGGTAACTCAAAGCATCTAGATATTCGAAATGGTGTTGTTGATTTTGTTCTTACATCACCGCCTTACTGTACTCGTATAAATTATGTTAGAGCTACTCTTCCAGAGCTTTGTGTGGCTCTTAAGAACGATCCTTTAAAAGACGAGGAGTTGCAGGCGCATACCATCGGCGCCACAACAAATCGTAAGGGTATTGCTGCTGATGAAAGTTTTTTTGAGTCAGTTGGTGGTACTTGTGAGGACACGATTAATAGTATCGCGCGTCATCCGTCAAAAGCATCTTCTACGTATTACTACGAGTATTTTGTGAATTACTTTAAGGGTCTTGTGGCTTCTATGTCCGAGACTGAGCGTGTTCTTGCTCCGGGTGGTAAAGCTGCATTTGTCGTTCAAGATTCATTTTATAAGGATGTTCATATCGATCTTCCTAAGATTGTGATGGAGATCGGTGAAGGAATGATTTTAAAAGCTGAGAATCTTTATTCGCACTTGGATAATGCTCCGTTTTCTCTTATTCATAAGCATGGGAAAAAATATAGAGATGCGTCTAAAGCTACAGAAAGCGTTATTTTGTTGGAGAAAAGTTCATGAGGATTAATGACACTTCAACCACTGTTGTGGAATACTGCAATGCAATGGATCGGGGGGAGATAAAAATAAATAGAGATTATCAGAGAAATTCCAAAGTATGGCCCGTGGCGGCAAGGTCTTTTCTCGTTGAAACCATACTCCTTGATTATCCTATCCCTAAGTTTTTTCTTTACCAATCAACAAACATAAAAACTAGGCAGACTATCAAAGAGATAGTGGATGGTCAGCAGCGCAGTAGCACCATTTACGATTTTTTTCATGGTAACTTTAGAGTCTCTAGAACGTCAGAGGTTATAGAGGCTCGAGGTAAGCTTTATGAAGAGTTGGATGAAGAGCTTCAGCAGAAGTTTCTAGAATACACTCTGTCTATTGATTTGTTTATTTCAGCGTCTACTGCACAAATTCGAGAAGCTTTTAGGAGAATGAATTCATACAACGTTCCTCTTAACGCTGAAGAACATAGGCATGCTGTATATCAGGGTGAATTCAAATGGGTTGTATATCAGATAGCTAGAGATTATAGCACTAGCCTAAGAGATATAGGTGTATTCACTGATTCGCAACTAATTCGAATGCAGGACGTGAAGCTGTTTTGTGAAGTGATTCATTCAATGATATTCGGCATTAAAACAACAAAAAAAGCGGACCTTGATAAGCTTTATAAAGCTTATGATGAAGAAGGTAGTATACCGGACAAGAATGCCAAACTAGAAGTTATAGATTATGCTGTTAATTATTGCTTGGAACTTGAGGATATTCATAAGTCATCTCTTATGAAGCCGCATGTTTTTTATTCCCTTTTGCTTGCTGTAGCTCATTGTCGGTTTGATCTTCCTGAGCTTGAGGAGATTTTTAATTTAGATGGCAAACAGAGGCGTGACCAGTTTGATATGCTATCAAGGTTAACTCAGCTGTCTGAAGCTGTTTCAGGTGATGAGGAGACCTCTGTCTACCCTGAAATGGTAAGAGCTTGTTCTGGTGGGACTAACGTTAAAGATAAAAGGGAAGCACGCGTTCGACTTTTCTGCGAAGCAATCATGGTATGATGTATGCGCCCATCATCACACTTAAATAAAAGTTATAATAAGTTTTTAAAGAAAAGCAATAGGCTTAGAGATGACGTGGTAAAGGCGCAGTCTCTTTCTTTTAGAGAGAGAGACTTGGTTCTTGGCTATACTGTCCTTCAGTTCCATAACTTATGGGCAGCTTACTGTAGAACTATAGCTCTATCCGCGTACTATAAAGCGAATAGCTCGTCAGGCAAAACTTCATTCTCAGTTCCTGCCTCTGCAAGAACGAATTGTAGAGATCTGGAGAGCTATATATATGACTTCACCATTCTATGTAAGCCGTTCTTAGCCAAAAAAAATCCTTCTCCACCAATTCAGTCGCGGCTTGAGCCAGCTTGGCATAATATTGATATATTGTATGATGGTCTTTCGTGGTTTTCATACAGTAATATTAATGGTGTTGATGCGGCAAGAAGTTTCTATAATGGTGTGACTAATCATGTTACAGCGGCTAGAAATTTCTATGCGCACAAAAAGAAAGATACAAATGAAAAGCTGGTTAGCCTTGTGAGGCGAGAATATACAGTAGCATTTTCACATGATGAGCATGTTACTGATATTCTTTTCAAGCGACCTAGAGGTGAGGCCACTCCTCTGGCTGTCTATTGGATTGATGTTGTTAAAAGTGGGGCTGGTTTGATGGTTTGAGATTTTTATCAACTAAGCTATCTGTTTTTGATCAACAGTCATGCTCTGGCAGAAAAAAGCTCATTCCATCTGGTTGTCCAGCGCGGCGAGCGGTGCGTGCAGCGCAGGTGCCAGGCCGCGTTCTGGCGCGGCACGCCAAGGCGCACGGTGCCCTTGCCCATCTTTCCGTTCACCTTGTCCAGGGCGGCCATCAGCTTGTGGTCGCGCTCGCGCTGGGCCTCCCGCTCAGGCGTGTCGAGTAGCGAGAGCTGCTCGCGGTTGGCGTCCACCAGGTCGAGCAGCATCACCACGGCCTTCATGAAGCGATACCCGCGGCGATAGATCGCCTCGAGCCCCTGCTGGGCGGCGGCCAGGATCGGCCGGCTGTCGTCAGGGGGCTCGGGCAGCTTGACGACGCTGGGCGAGTACTGGGGGCAGGTAATCCAACTGAAGGAGCGCGAGGTCATGATGCTTTGGTGGGGCTCGCTTGCTTCGTTAAACTCGATGCAGGGCGTGCCAAGGAGATCACGCACGGTGGGCTTGAGGGTGGCAAATCCGCCTCAGCACTGCGGAATGCCAGGTTAGTGGCTTGGCAGTGATTATGGATGCCTTCCTGCCAGTATTGTAACTGGCGACCGAAATCATAGGAGGGCATCACATCCGCCCACTCGATGCAGTGTGCTTTGGTTGCTTGCGTACCTGGTAGCCGCAACTATCGAGATCCGGCTCCCCTCCAAGGTGAAATTGCGGTCGCAATAGAGTGACTCGTGCTGATCGTTAGACTTGGGCTTCAGCGATTCGATTTGCTGCCGAAAGAGAAGTAACCGGATCCGCTATTGCGTATATAGATGCAATGCTTGAGAAGACTCAATCGCCGAAAGACGTGTTCCATAGGGGAGTGGTAGTGATGAAGAAGAGCCAAGGAAGGGCGCGTGATTTACAAGATGGAAAGAGGAAATATGTTAAATTTGATTTAGGCGGTATAGTTGCGTTCTCCGCATTTTCTGGCGTAATAATAAGCATTATTTTTGTATACACCTATCTGAAAATGATGGGAAGGAGTGATCTTTTCGTAGATGTGGTCGCTGGTGGTAATGTTACAAGCTATATATTGGCACTAGGTTCACTATTCGGTTTTTTAGCTTTTTGGTGTTTGTTCTTCCTTCATACATGCTGATAATGGCGAATGACCTTTCTAAGGCTTTTGTTCCTAAGAGAAAAAGGGGCTATCTACATGTTAGCTTGATGATTAGTTGCTGTTTAGTCATCTTTTTAATGTTGGCGGCGGTGGTGTGCGCTGCGTATAGTGGTGTTGAGGATTTTGTTATTTATAGCATGACTGCTTCGGCAGTTTTATGTCTGGTGCTATCTTGTTGTTGGTTTAAAAGAAAATATTATCGCCCATCCTTGGTGTTGGGAGAAAAGAAGGGGTGGAGAAATTACAAGTTGCCAGCTTTTTTCTTTTGTATTATGTTGGCTTTCTTGATATTTTCTAGCTCTTTATATACTTATTTTGTTGCAAAGGTTGTTCTGGAGCTTAGGAGTTGGGATGATGATGTTAGTTCATTGGTGATGGCATTTTTTTTAAGCACTGCCAATATGCTTGCAACTCTGATTCCTGCAGCGCTATATTTTGTAAGCGCGGATAATAAAGCTTCCAAAAGGATGGCCGCTTTTTCTATTGGCTTTTTATTGTTTGTTTTCTGTCTAGTGTTCTCTGTACCAAAGGTCATGGATGTGGCTAGATATAACGTAGCTAGGGTGATAGGTGCTAACGACTCAAATACTTGGGTTTACAAGATTATTGACCAAGATCTAGGCGTGGCTTTTTCATATCCAAGTTGGGATGGTTCATATGACGCTGAGAGTAATGAGCTTAGCGCAAAGCTGTTATATGGCATGGGGCGTATGAAAGTGCTATGCCCAAAAGATGCTGAGATTGATCTTAGGAAAGAAAGTTATACTCCTGAGGATTCTATGAGTTGCGTGCTAGTTGATTCTGAAAAGGTGATGAAAATTAAACCACTGCACAATAGTGACGAGGTAGGAGATAATGTTGATAGCTAGAAAATCAATATCTCGCATGAAGCTTGCGTTATAAATCCGCTTACACTAGGTGTACAGTGATGGTTTCGCCTGACACATGCCTCCGTGGGCTCCTATAATTAAGTAGTGTTTTCCGACGTTTTCAGGGCTCTTTCTTCGTTGTCTTGGGGAGCCCATTTTTGAAGACGGCATAGGGCGTCATCCCCTTCATGGTACCCCCGCCTGTACAGTGATGATCGTCGTCTACAAAGACCAGATATCTTCCAGCACACCGCGCACGGCGGCGATGACTGGTTCGTCGCGCCGCTCCTTGAGCCATACGAAGCTCAGTGCACAGGGCAGGCTGATGCCTTTGGCAACCACAAGCCCGCGTTCCTGGCGCTCCTGCAGGGCATTGGCATCACGGGCCAGGGCGAGGCCGATGCCAGCTCGTACCAGGTCGATCATGCAGGGTTCCTGATCGACCTGGGCCACGCGGTTCGGTGTGAGTCCATGTGCCAGCATCCGTTGCGTCAGTAGCCGGTAGTGAACGGAGCGCGGCGGGGTGACGATCCAGGGCAGGGCGGCCAGGCTGGGCCAGTCGGTGCGTGCCAGGCGTGATGACCAGCCGTCCGGGGCGATGACCTTGTAGTCGAAATGCGTCAGTTCGATCATCTCCACCACCGGTGCCCCTTCTCCGGTTTCCGGCATTTGGCCGGGCGACTCCAGGTAGAAGCCAACATCCAGTTCGCGTTTCAGCAGTGATTCGAGCACATAGCCGCTGGTGCCGTGGTGCAGCTCGGTCTCGACCTGAGGGATCCGCTGCACTAGTCGGTGCAGCAAGGCGCCTAGGCGAATGAATTCGGGGTCGACGATGGTGCCGATGCGCAGGCATCCGCGCAGCGTCTCGTGCATCGACTGGGCGCTGATCTGCTCAGGGCTCCATTCGTCCCGCAGCTGTCGGGTTATCCAACGGATCAGGCTGGGCAAGCGCTTGGCCGTCTTCCCAACAAGTCTACGTCGCCGGTCGCTGAGAGTCGGAGCCTGCTCCGGATCATAACCATGGCAGACAGCGTTTCGACGGATCTCCAGACTGACCGTGCTGCAGTCGTTCTATGAATCCAACAACTATGTCAACGCCAATGAAGGTTGTCCGCTTTTCATCAGTTCAGATTGTCCGATTTATGTCAGTGCTTTTTCATCGGAACAGATTCAGGCTCGTGTGAGGGGTCGTCCTCCTTCGTCGTTGGTGTCGTCACCAGACCGGCTCGTCGCT
>NZ_JABVXC010000017.1 GCF_013349955.1 Onishia taeanensis
CGAACTCGGAAGTGAAACCGCTTAGCGCCGATGGTAGTGTGGAGTTTCTCCATGCGAGAGTAGGTCATTGTCAGGCATTTATTGAGAGAAAACCCCGGTCCTTTACAGGTCGGGGTTTTTTCGTGTCTGGGCGGTAGGTTTTGTATGGATCACCGCGCGTTAGATGTGCAGTGCAATCAGCTGGTCGTCGCATGACTGCCCGGCTTGTGAGCGGATCTGACGACGACTAGACTGGCGCCCCTTCACAGGAGAAGTCACATGATTCCCCAGCAGTTGCTGCTCTATTGCCGTCCGGGCTTCGAGAATGATCTCAGCGCGGAAGTTGCCGACAAGGCTGCTCAGCTCGGCTGGTCAGGTTACCCCCAGGCAACGCCGAACAGCGGTTTCGTGAGCTTCATGCTTAGCGGTGACGAGCCGGCCAATGCCCTGCACCGTGACTTGCCGCTTGCGTCCCTGGTGTTTGCCCGTCAGAGCCTAGTGGCGCTTCCTGCACTTGAAGGTCTTTCTCGGGATGACCGTCTGACGCCGATCATCGAGCAGGTGGTGGCCAGTGGCTGGAGCTTCGAGAGCCTTTGGCAGGAAACGCCCGACACCAATGATGGCAAGGCCTTGAGTGGGTTGATCAAGGCGCTGACCCGCCCCCTCGAGTCCATCCTGAAGAAACGCGGAGCGCTGCGGCGCAAGGCCGGCGGTCGGCGTCTGCACCTTTACTGGACAGCTGGCGATTGCGTGCAGCTCGGCATGAGCTTTCCGGGTAATCGCAGCGAACGGCTGGGCGGTATCCTGCGTCTGCGCTTCCCCAAAAATGCACCCAGTCGCTCGACGCTCAAGCTCGAGGAGGCCTGGCATGTCTTCGTGCCGCGTGATGAGTGGGAGATGCGCCTGGGGGAGGGCATGCAGGCCGCCGATCTGGGCGCGGCGCCCGGTGGCTGGACTTGGCAGCTGGTGCATCAGGGCATGTATGTCTATGCGATCGATAACGGCCCCATGGACAAGGGGCTGATGGCTAGCGGTCAGGTCGAGCATTTGCGCGAGGACGGCTTTACCTGGACACCGCCCAATCGCCTCGACTGGTTGGTCTGCGACATCGTCGACAAGCCGATTCGCGTCGTGGAAATGGTGGAGCGGTGGCTGGTCAAGCGCTGGTGTCGTGAGGCAGTTTTCAACCTCAAGCTGCCGATGAAGCAGCGGTGGGCCGAGGTGGCGCGGTGTCTGGCGCGCTTGGATGACCAACTCAAGGGGGCCGGCGTCGCCGCGGAGATTCACTGTCACCACCTTTACCATGACCGTGAAGAAGTCACGGTCCATGTGCGGCTCAAGCACTAGCCAGCGCGAGCTTGGCTGGCCTGGCCGCCCAGGTTGGCAACATCAAGATGCAGTCGCTGATAAGCGTCAGAAATCTATCACTGTAATAGCAGCTGACTTCATTCAGGTCATGATCCGGAAGGCTGCTTTAGCCTGGGCGTTATCAGTGGCCTGGACGTTATCAGCAGTGCTCAAAGAGGCTGATCTCTTCATCCTCGACCAGCAGCGGCAGGACGTGCTGCATGACGCGCTCCCGCTCTGGCCCCTGTTGCCACGCCTTCCAGGCGGCCAGATCGCGCCACTGAGTAATCAGTAGGCGCCGGTCGGGGTGATGGCGCTCGCATAAGCTCTCGCCGGCAATGAAGCCACTGGCGTTGATCGAGGCTCTCATGGCGCTGCGCGCCGCTAGGTCGTATTCTTCCTCGAGCCCGGGCATGATGCGCCGCCTGATGAGTACTTTTATCATGGTGCTGCTCCAGCTCCCGCAATTGTCACCCGTGACCTAGGTCCCTGAGCCGCCAAATATCATTCCACCCGTAACCCAATCGAGAAGCCGATGTCCGATTACGCTGATGACCTGCCAGATCACGATGCCGAACTGGATACCTGTGGCCTTTACTGTCCCGAGCCGATCATGCTGATGCACAACAAGGTGCGGGACATGTCACAGGGCGAGATTCTCAAAGTGGTCGCTACCGATCCGGCAACGACCCGCGACATCCCGAAGTTCTGCAGTTTTCTGGGACATGAGCTGATCCATCAGCACGAGGACGAGGCGACCTACCTGTACCTGATTCGCCTCGGCTGACGGTGATTCTTGAGCGGGTGTCGCCTCAATCGTTGCTGATCATCAGCGCCAGGGCCTCGAGGGTTGCCGTGTCCTCCTGCTTGATCCGGTTGGCGATAACCCGCTGAAAGAAGTACACCACCTGATGTCGGCTATGGCCGGGATACAGGCAGGGGTCTCCGGCGACCACAGGTGTCGACTCGACGAGCTCTTCATCGACCAGCAGGGCCTCGATTTCGCCGTTGTTGTAGAGCCGCCAGCCGAAGACCTGCTTGAGTTGCCAGGGCTCATCCTCGCTATCCATGCAAAGGGCATGGGTACCGAGAGTGTCCGGCAACTGCTGAATCAAGGTCGACTCGAGCGTTTCCTCGTAGTCGAAGTAGGCGGCGGCATGCTCCAGCTCGAAGACCTTGTGGTCGGGAGCACTATGAAAGACCTCGTCGGTTTCTGGGTCCCGATAACCGATGAAGTGCCCAAACTGTGGGTCATCCAACTGATGACAAGGCGTCAGCGCTTCCATCCAAGGCACAAGGCCAACGACTTCTCCATCCTCGCGCATGCCCCAGGCAAGCAATGGCATGCCATATAGCGTTTCCGGATCGGAGGCTAGATGATAGAGCATTTCCAGCCCATCCAGTTCCGGGGACAACCGGACTAGCCGTTTCTTGGCGCGTTGCCGCTTTCGCATGGTATCCAGGTCGATGACCTGAGCGGGGCGGGACATTGGGATTCCCATCACAACCCTCCTTAAGCGCGTCATCACGGCATTTGACTGGCCTAGATTCACTATTAGCACAGTCAGTGTATGAAAGTTAAGCCTTCCTTAAACGCCATCGTTGTTGCTGCAGCGCCGTATGAGCCGCTGCCAGTGCTGAGCATGGGTCTTTCGGGCGTTGAGAAAGCGTTGCCAGGGGGCTTCAGGGTTGTCCAGTGACAGCCAGTCGTGGCGGTAATCATCGATCGCCTGGCGGGAGACTTTTTGAACGTTGAGCAAGGCGTCCACGGCGCCGAGCCAACTGCTGGCGAACTGCTCAAGGCCCTCGAGATAGGGGCGTAGTTGATCCTTTACTTGGCCGCGCAGGGGCGGCAAACGATCGGCATCCGCAAGTGGGCAGGAGGACTCGGCCTCGGCGGCGTCGAATAAGCGGTTGGCCTCCTCCAGGCGCAAGGCGGTCAACTGGAGGCTGCGCAATATCTGAGCGTTCAGAGGCTCTTCACGCAGGGCCTTGAGGTGCTGCTCCAGGGTAGCGGAGTCCGGTTGCCAGCCGGGGTCCAACTGCCGAGCGGTCATGGTGCGCAGGTAGCCAAGCGCCGCCAGGGCATCACTAGGGCGCGTCAGCGCATCGGGTGAAAGCGGACCACTGGCCCGAGAGAAGCTCGCGATCCACTCCTCAGACCCGAACAGGGCGTTCCAACTGGCCTTGGGCATCCGTTCGGCCTTGATGCGCGTCAGGCGTTCCAGGCGTTGCCTGTCCTCGTCGTCCAGCCGCTGGGCGACTGGTGAATGACGACAGGCCTCCAGGCGCCGCCAAAGCTTGAGCTCATACAGCCAGCGTTGGCTGGGGGCCGCCACCTTGCCGAGCTGGTTGTTGCGATTGGCAACCAGTGCGGCGATCTGGCACTCGCGAAGGGCATAGATATCGAGCATGCCCTCGCGAATGTCGGGGATATCAAACAGTCTCGCGTCGTCTTCCGGAAAGGCCGCGATATTGGGCGGCGAGGCCAGGGTCGGTGCGTCTACCTCCAGGGCGGTTGCCAACTGCTGCAGGTAGTCCGTGAACAGCGCCTTGACCTCAGTGCCGCGTTCGCAGCCGGCGAGCGTCAGGGTAACGGCCATCATCAGGCCAAGCCGTATCAGGTCTCTGATAGCAAACTGTGCCCCCCGGTTCGGCTTGCGACCATTAGTCGGTCTGAATCCTGCGCTCTCCATTGCTTACCGCCTTGCTGATGGTATGGAGCCTGATGCCCAGTAGCACCGCCGCGACCGTCAGGCCGGCCACCAGGCCAATCCAGTAGCCATGCACGCCGAGCGGTGTCGCGAGGCCGGGCAGGGCACCGATCCCCAACATATGCCCCCCGCCTAACCCGACCAGCCAATAGGCAATCAGTGTGATGATCATGATGATACGGGTGTCCTTGTAGCCGCGCAGTGCACCGGCCATGTTGACCTGCAGGGAATCGGAAATCTGATAGAGCATCGCCAGGCCGATCAGCGACAGGGCGACCTGCTGCACCTCGGTGTTATGAGTGTACAGGGCCAGTACGGGTTCAGCGGCGAACCAAAGAATCAGGTCGTTGAATAGCGCGATCACCAGGCTCAGGGCGATGCCGTGCCAGGCGACAAAGCGGGCCGTGGTCAGGTTGCCGGCCCCCAGGGTGTTGCCGACCCGTACTGTCAGCGCCATGCCTAGCGACAGCGGCAGCATGAACAGCAATGAGGTGACGTTGAGGGCTACCTGGTGTGCCGAGACGACCACTTCACCGAGGCTAGCGATGAACAGCGCGATCAACGTGAAGAGGGTCACCTCGACGAAGATCGAGACGCCGATCGGTACACCGACCACCAGCAGTTCACGGATTTGCTCCAAGTGTGGCCGGGTGAGCGTCTGCCACAGGGCGACCGATCCATAGGCACGACTCTGGCGGGTATACAGCAGCATGGCCAGCGCCATCGCCCACATGGAGATTGCCGTAGCGATGCCACAACCAAAGGCGCCTAGTGCTGGCAGGGCCTTGAGGGTCGCCGGCAGTTGCTCACCGAAAAGTTCGACCAAGCCGGTACCGCCATGAATCAGCAGATAATTAAAGGGGATGTTCACGGCAAGACCCAACAGGCTGATCCAGAGCGCCGGGCGAGTATGATTCATGCCATCGGAAAAGGCCCGCAGTGCCATGAAAAGGGCCGAGCCGGGCATGCCGAAGGCCACAGCGGCCAGATAGGCCGACGAGCGCTCGGCGACCGCAGGCGGAACGCTCATCCAGGTGAAGATCGGCATGACCGCCTGATGGAGCACTACAGCGACGATCACTCCCATCGCCAGGGCGACCCAAAGTGACTGGTGGACGCGGGAGCGGATCGTGTCCGTGCGTTCGGCGCCGAGCAATTGGGCGACGATCGGCGTCAGGCCCATCAGCGTGCCGGCCATGAACAGCATCAGTGGTAGCCATAGGCTCGAGCCCACCGAGACGGCGGCCAGGTCGGTCGCACTGAGCCTACCGGTCATGATCACATCGACGGTGCTCATACCGGCCTGGGCGAGCTGGGCGCCACAGATCGGCAAGGCCAGGCCCATCAGCAGGCGAGTCTGCTTGTACCACTCAGACAGCGGGGAGAGGGATGACGATGGCACCTAAGACTCCTTTCAAATGCGGCAAGGGTGGCCCTTCCAGGGGCAGACCGGAGCCGTAGTCTAGCAAGCAGAGATGGTTTTCGCTTGGCTGTGATGCCCTTATACTGCGCCCCGTCGATTCGCCACCCGGAGATGCCGTGACCCATCGTCTCGAGGACGTCATCGCCCTGTTCGATGGCCTGTTCTACACCACCTATCAGACCCGCCTGGTGCGGGGCGGTGATGAGCCGCTCTACCTGCCAGCGGATGCCGATTGCGACCATCATCGCGTGATCTTCGCACGCGGGTTCTTCGCAAGCGTCCTGCACGAAGTCAGTCACTGGTGCATCGCCGGGGCGCGGCGTCGCATGCGCGAGGATTATGGCTACTGGTACCTGCCGGACGGTCGGAATGCCGAGCAGCAGGCATGCTTCGAGGCGGTAGAAGTCGCCCCCCAGTCCCTGGAGCTATTGTTCTCCAGCGCTTGTGGGCTGCCCTTCAATGTCAGCGTCGATAATCTGGGCGATGTGGAGGTCGATCGGGAAGGGTTTCGCGCTCGGGTGGAGGCGCGGGCGGCGCGAGTCGAGGCCGAAGGCTTGCCCGCGCGCGCCCGGGCTTTTCGTGATGCCCTGCAGGCGTTCTACCAGGAAGGGCAGCCGCTGTCCGCGGCGATCAGTCTTGGCCGAGGCAGGCTTGCCGCGTCGCCTGCGCCTGTCCCGGCCTAGCAGTGTTGGCCTAGCATCGCGGCGGGCGTGTGCTGTACTGCCTTGCGCTTGACTCGGCCTGGCTTAATCTTCTTCCAGGTCGATGTCGTGATTGCCGTCATGGCCGAACTCGGTGTCCTCACCCAGCACGAGCCGACGATGCAGCAATAGCATTACCTCGACTTCCTGTTCCGGGCGCATGGGCTCCAGCCCCTGTTCGGCAAACAGCATGCCGCGTTCCCGCGACCATTCACCAGCGTCCAGATCAGGATAGAGCGACTCCGCGGGCGCCATCTCGACGAAGGGGTCGAGGCCGAAGGTCTCGAACAGCCGTGATAACGCCGCTTCGTCATCGCTGACACCAGCCGTATACAGCGTGGCGTTGAAGTGATCGGTCTCCAGCTCGCGGATCACATCCAGCGGGCTGATGCCCAGGCTTTCCAGCTCTTCCTGGCTGTAGTCGCCCAGCGCGACGGTATCATCCTCGAGCCAGTCGCTGTCGGGCTGGATCAGGGTGTGTTTGATGCGTCCGTCGTTCAGCGACCAGGCGATCGCCAGCGGCAGGCCGCCTTCTTCGCCGGTCTCGACGGCAATGAAGCCGGGTACGTCGGCCATGTCAGGAATCCTCTTCTGAAGGGGTATCAGCAGTCAGTCACTATCGTTGACGTCAGTCAGCGGCATCGGTTGGCAGGCGGAAGAAAGCGCGCGCCGTGGCGGTAGTCGCCTCGGCCAGCGCCTGTTCATCGAGGCCGCGCCAGTGGGCGATCTCGCGTACGATCCACGGCAGCAGGGCCGGTTCGTGGCGACGCCCCTTGAGCTTGGCCGGCAGGTTGCGCGGCACGAGGTAGGGGCAGTCGGTCTCGACCATTAGCCGGTCGAGGGGAATCTCGCGCACCAGCTCGCGCAGATGATGGCCGCGGCGCTCGTCGCAAAGCCAGCCGGTCAGGCCGATGTGCAGGTCCAGGTCGCGATAGCCGTACAGGGTTTCGCGCTCGCCGGTGAAGCAGTGCACCACCGCCTGGCTGACGTCGTCGCGCCAGGCGTGCAGTATCTCCAGCATGCGCCGTCCCGCATCCCGTTCGTGGATGAACACGGGCAGGCCGGACTCGGCCGCGAGCCCTAGTTGCGCTTCGAAGGCGCGCTCCTGCTCGGCCGGCGTGGAGAAGTTGCGGTTGAAGTCGAGCCCACATTCGCCAACCGCAACCACCTCAGGCTCGCGGTGAAGCGCTGCCATGGCGCGGGCAAGCTCGGGCGTCCAGCCGCTGGCATCGTGGGGGTGCACGCCTGCAGTAGCAAATAGCCCCGGATATTGTCGGGCCATCGCCACGGCCTGTTCGGCATGCTCAAGGTCGGTGCCGGTAAGGATCAGGGTGTCGACATGGGCGGCACGTGCGCGGTGAATCACCGCCTCGAGGTCGCGACCGAAGCTCTCGTGAGTGAGGTTGGCGCCGATGTCCACCAGCGGGGCCGGGGAGCGAAAGCGCAGCGCCTCGGGCAGTACATCGTCGAAGGTGGCGGTTGGTTCGGCCAAGGGGCATTTCCTTTGGAAAAATGGCCAATTATTGTACCCGGCCAGCGGCGGCAGGGTCACGTGCGACCGATGTGGTCGCGAAGATGCGGCTGGTATGGTCGCGAAGATGCGACAAGGGCCGACGGCGAGGCATCGTCCGCGTTACACTAGGCGCACTTGTGCGTGCCTGCGTGGCGCGCCTCATGATGAACACCAAGAGGTAAACGCGTGACCCTGCTACGTCTGGAACAGCTGCAACTGGCCTATGGCCCTCAGGTGCTGCTCAACGGGGCCGATCTGGTGCTGGAGCGCGGCGAGCGCTTGGCGCTGGTGGGCCGCAACGGTACCGGCAAGTCGACCCTGCTCAAGCTGGTATCGGGTGAGATCCAGGCCGATGGCGGTAGCCTGTGGCGAGCCCCTGGGCTCAAGATCGGCGTGCTCGAACAGGACCTGCCAGCGGCCTCCGGGGAGACCATCTTCGATGTCGTCGCCCAGGGCCTGCCCGAGGCGGGTTCGCTGCTGGCCGAGTATCACCACCTGATTCAGGATCCGGACCCTGACATGACGCGGTTGGAGCGCCTGCAGACGCAGCTCGAGTCCATCGACGGCTGGTCGTTCCATCAGCGTATCGACACCGTGCTGACGCGACTCGGCCTGCCTGCCGACGACGCCATGGATGCTCTGTCCGGCGGTTGGCGGCGGCGAGTGGCCCTGGCCAGAGCCTTGGTTGCCGAACCGGATCTGCTGCTGCTCGACGAGCCCACCAACCATCTGGACCTGGATACCATCGGCTGGCTCGAGGATCAGCTCGCCGCCTTCAATGGCGCCGTGCTGTTCATCACCCACGACCGTACCTTCCTGTCGCGCCTTGCCACCGCCATCCTGGAGCTGGATCGCGGTCGTCTGGGACGCTATCCCGGCGACTACGCCAAGTATCAGGAGCAGAAGAACCACGAGCTGGAAGTCGAGGCCCGTGAGAACGCCGAATTCGACAAGAAGCTCGCCCAGGAAGAGTCCTGGATCAGGCAGGGCATCAAGGCGCGCCGGACCCGTAATGAAGGGCGCGTACGGGCCCTGGAGAAAATGCGTCGTGAGCGCGGCCAGCGCCGCGAACGCCAGGGCAATGCCAACCTGTCGGTTGATAGCGGCGAGCGCAGCGGCAAGCAGGTGGTGGAGCTCAAGCATGTCAGCCAGTCCTTCGGTAGCGATTATGTGATCCGCGACCTGAGTCTCGATATTCAGCGTGGCGACCGGATTGGCCTGATCGGGCGCAACGGCGCCGGCAAGACCACCCTGCTGAAGATCCTGCTCGGCGAGCTCGAACCGCAGGAAGGCAAGGTCAAGCTGGGCACCAAGATGCAGGTGGCTTACTTCGACCAGCTGAGGGCCGGCCTCGAACCGGAGAAGACCGTCTACGACAACGTGGCTCAGGGCAGCGACCGAGTGACCGTGGGTGGCAAGGACCGTCACGTCATCAGCTACCTGCAGGACTTCCTGTTTACCCCTGAGCGGGCCCGCCAGCCGGTCAAGGCGCTGTCTGGTGGCGAGTCGAACCGCCTGCTGTTGGCCAAGCTGTTCACTCAGCCCGCCAACGTGCTGGTACTCGATGAGCCGACCAACGACTTGGACGTCGAGACCCTGGAGCTCCTTGAAGAGTTGCTGCTCGACTTCGATGGCACCCTGTTGCTGGTGTCTCACGACCGGTCCTTCATGGACAACGTGGTGACCGGAGTGCTGGCCTTCGAAGGCGATGGCATCGTGCGAGAATATGTCGGCGGCTACACTGACTGGATACGCCAGGGTGGCAAGTTACCGCCGGCCCCCTGGGACTTCAACGCCGCCCAGGCGGCAGGGCAGGCCAAGACGGAGTCGCCCAGCGAAGCCAAGGCGTCGCGTGGT
Organism: Onishia taeanensis; assembly: GCF_013349955.1. Lineage (GTDB taxonomy): Bacteria > Pseudomonadota > Gammaproteobacteria > Pseudomonadales > Halomonadaceae > Onishia > Onishia taeanensis_B. The sequence goes on from NZ_JABVXC010000017.1 coordinate 9,535, forward strand.
GAGCCTGCGCCTGCCGCCACTGAGACGATCACAGAAAAGAAGCGGGTCAAGCTGTCCTACAAGCTGCAGCGGGAGCTGGATCAGTTGCCGGCTTTGATCGAGCGCCTGGAAACCGAGGTCGCCGATTTCGAGGCCAAGACCGGGGATCCGAGCTTCTATCAGCAGGAAGCCGCGGACGTCACCGCCACGTTGGAGGCGCTCTCCGCCAAGCAGGGCGAGCTGGATGAGGCCATGGAGCGCTGGATGGAGCTCGAAGCGATGGCCGTAGGCGAAGCGTGAACGGGTAACGATACAAGGGCGGCGTCCATTTGGACGCCGCCCTTGATCCGATGTGCACTGAGTTGTCGTACTGTGTTGTTTGCGCGAGGCATTAGCCAAGTGATGCTATGGGCATGGCGTTAGCGCTCAATGTGGCGCTATTCCTTGCTGTCTTCCTCGCCGACCCGCACCGCCAGCACATCGCACTTGGCGCCGTGCAGGACGCCCGTGGACGTGGAGCCCAGCAGCAGCGCAAAGCCATGGCGGCCGTGCGATCCGACCACGATCAGGTCGACGTCATGCTCCTCGGCAAAGCGATGAATCTCGGTATCGGGCATGCCAACCACCACGTGCTGGTCTTCCTTGGCGACCTGATGCGGATCGGCAATCTCGGCCAGGCGTTGCTTGGCGTGTTCGTCCAATTGGTCCTGAATGCTGGTCAAGTCCATCGGAATATCACCGCCATAGGCGAAGCCCAAGGGTTCCAAGGTATGCATGATGGAAAGCTTGGCATGGTTGCGGTCAGCAATCGGCAGCGCGCGTTCCAGCACCTTGTGGGAATCCTTGGTGAGGTCGACGGCGACCAGGATGTGACCATACTCGTTGCTCATGAGAGTCTCCCGGTAGAAAGTGAATGGGCCTGACTCAACTTTAGGCGTGCCAATAGCTCACGACAACGATTTATATCAATCTTTTAGCATATTTTAGTCATCCTTTTTGGTCGATCGAGGTGCGCCAGGAGGGCGATATTTCGCCCCCGCTTTCCGATGGTCAGCCGTGTGGGCTCGATCGCCTTTCTCCAGGTAGAGGTGAAGATGGTTTGGTTGATCATTTTGCTGGTGATGGGGCTGATGCTCTCACCCATGATGTGGCTGCGGCCCAGCCCCCAGCAGCAGCGCATGGGGCAGCTGCGAGAGGCGGCGAGACAGTCAGGCATCGGGGTCAAGTTGGGCGATTCGCCGCTGCATGAGGGGGGGCAGATGGTGAGTTATCGCTGGGCGTATCCCAGCGAGTACCCAGGGCCGCGCTTCGTGCTGGTTCGTGAGGCGGTAGCAAGCGACGCGCTCAAAGCCTTCATGGACGGCTGGCGCTGGCGGATCGAACCGATACGCCCCTTGCCCAGTGAGGCCAAGGAACGACTGGTGACAGTGCTTGCGGAACTGCCGGCGGATGCGAAGGTAGTGGAGTCGAGCCGTGAGGCGCTGACGCTATGGTGGGAAGAGTCGCTCGGTGTCGATGCTTTCGAACGGCATCGGGACAATATCCTGAACCTTAATCAGCAGCTTGCCGGGCGGTCGGATGAACCGGCGCCCCGCAAGCTGGGATTTCGAGAAAAGCGAGATCAGGCGCGGCGGTGATTGATACCGCCGCTCTGCGAGACGAGTTGTCAGGTCACGCCTAGGCCTTGACGTCTTCCTTGGCTTGGATCTTGAGTCCGTTATCTTCGATGCGAGAGAGTAGGGCATCGAGCCGATCGATGTCTTCATCGCTCAGCCCTTCGAGCATCTCTTCCCGAGCATGCTCGACAACGCTATCAATCTGCTCGAGCAAGGGCGTGGCCTCTTCCGTTAGGTAGATACGCTTGGCGCGGCGGTCATGGTCACAGGGGCAACGCTCGATCAGGCCTTGCTGGGCCAGTTGATCCAGGGTGCGCACCAGCGATGGGGCTTCGACGCCAATTGCCCTCGCCAGGTCGCACTGAGGCTGACCATCGCCTAGACGCCACAGATGATAGATGGTGACCCAGCGGGTCTGCGTGAGTCCCAGTGGTGCCAGACGCTGATCGATGATGGCTCGCCAGAGTCGTGGCAGGCGGGCCAGCTTGAAACCGATATTTTTTTGCATGGTAGCCCTCTGTTCGCCAGCTAATAGTTGCATTGTGGGAACTCACCCTGGGCAATGCAACCCCACATTTGGTTAAGAGATGCTCACCGGTCAGGCTGCCTGCGCTCATGATGCGTCGCTTTCCTTGCCGGGGATCAGTTGGCGCCAATCGAGCCCGGGCAGGCCCCTCGGTGTCTGGATGTCGCCGTTCACTACCTGGGCGTCGCTCGCATCCTCTTGCACGGTAAAGCGCACCACGCCAATCCGCTGGCCTGACGGGGTCATCACATCCACCCGCCAGGCGCCGCCGGGGTTCTCTGGGAAATTCTGCTTGTGGGTCCAGGCTCTGTACCCCTGAGCGCGCCCACCACGAATTTCCAATGGAATGCGGTCGACCAGCCTGCCATTGTGGCGCCACTCATGATAAACCGTCTCGCTCAGGCCCCTCGGCGCACGGATTGCCGTGAAGACAAAGAGGCCTCTAGAGGCGACCGCCTCGCTGGTCAAAGCCATTTGGCCGCTTGGGCTGCGGCTCGAGATCTCTAACCCCGGTGACAAGGCATAACCGCTGAGCCAGAGGTTAGCGGGTGGCACCCAGCCCCGTCCGGCCCAGCCGGCACCTGCCAATAGCAAGGCCAAGCCGATCATCGCCAGCCAACTGCTGGCGCGTTTGGGGCGCAAGAGGTTTACCAGGCTTGGCAAGGTAAATACCACCATCACGGCCAGCGCGATGGCCAGGCTCTCGCCGGTGTTCAGGTACAACATGATCGGCAGCGTGACCAATACCACGACAAACACACACAAGGCATGAAAAGCGAAATACACCCAGCGATGGCGTTCGGCCAAGCGGAAGTACAGCGGATCGAGAATCGAAAGCAGGGCCAGCCCCATGAAGAGCACCGTGAAGACCGCCTGACCGCTCGACCAGACAGTGGTGGCAAGCAGAAAAGGCAGGCTGAAAAACAGGGTCTCCTGGTGGATCATCTGGGCAATGAAGGTGGTCACACCCCGTGAAAGGTGCGGGTAGCCGCGGTTGGAAAGCCATTGTTGAATCAGACTCTCTGAGAGCAGCAGCAGCCATGCGAGCAGCATCGCCAGGGCTAGAGCGCCCCCCAGCCACTGCTGGCGATCGACCAGAAAGAAACTCGCGACCCCGGCACTGAAAGCGACCGGAGGCCACAGCCAGGCATAAGGTTTCAAGCGCTGACTGAGTTTCGCGATATTGGCCTGCATGCCTACCAGCCGTGAGTTGGCCGGGGTTAGTGCGGCGGGCCTTGAAGGGCTCGTCATGTCCTGAGACGACGCCGGAGTGGGTACCTCGGATGGCGGCTCAGTCGAAGGGCTATCCATTGAAGGCCGGTCGGGGCTCATAAGGGAATCGGTTCAGTCGGGACAAGGAAGCCAATCCTACCAGTCGCGGCCGGTATCAGGGAGTCGCGATCCAGCGACAGGCCCGGCTGAAGGCTGCCGACGCCGTCGTTAAAGCGGGGTGATTAGCAGGCTGAATCTCAACGACGCCTCATCAGGGAACGGAGCCGATCAAATCGCTGACAAGGCTTACAGTAAGCATGCCCAGCCAAGCGAACAGCAGCGAACCGCCAAGGTGCAAACCAATGCCGGCTAGCGCTAGCCCCGGGCGGCCGGCCTGAAAGTTAGCGAGAATTTCAGCGGTGAAGGAAGAAAACGTCGTTAAGGCACCGAACAAGCCGGTGACGAGAAACAGCCGCCATTCCGGTGAAATGTGGGGGTTTTCGCTGAAAATAGCCACGAAGAGGCCGATCAAATAGCCGCCAAGCGTATTGGCGAATAGCGTGCCAAGCGGGATGGCGGGGTAATAGTGGTTGAGCCACACACCCAGCAGCCAGCGGGCGTTGGCGCCGATGGCTGCACCGCCGCTAACGGCGAGAATTGAAAGCCACATGGTAATCCTAGTGTCTTAGTTTGATAGCGTTTTTGATTTGATAGCGTTTTTGAATAGCACTCTTGGCGAGTGCGCTTTGAAGAGTGACTTGAGTTGGTATCGCACGGATAGTGCTCTATCGCGCTATCCATGCGAATGAGAATGTGCATGGGAGTGAGCGTGTGCTGCCGTCGCTCCGCTCTCCCCGCAGCTATTCGATGTCGGCGAGTCCAGGCAGTAGTCGCGAACCTCTAGCTGAATGGTGGCGTGGCTAATGCCAAAGCGCTGATCCAGCACCCCCTTGATCGCCACTAGCGCCTCGTGGCGATCCATGCCGTCGACCAAGGTGGCATGCAGCGACACCATCGGTCGGGCCGGCGTCAGTGACCAGACATGCACATGGTGCACCTCCGAGACGGCGGCAATCTGCTGCGGAATGCTGTGTTCGATCTGAGCCACGTCGAGGCCATCCGGGGCGCCTTCGAGCAAGATGTGGGCAGATTCACGGGTCAGTTTCCAGGCGCTGCGCATAATCAGCGCTGCAATCAGCAGCGACAGCAGAGGATCAATCGGCATCCAGCCAGTGGCGAAGATGACTGCGCCGGCGATGATGGCCGCCACCGAGCCCAGCAGGTCACCCAGCACGTGTAGAGCCGCACCGCGGATATTGAGGTTCTCGCGATCACCCCAATGCAGAATGGCGAACACCACGATATTGACCAAAAGCCCCAGGGTCGCGATCACCATCATGGTATTGGCCTGGATATCGACCGGGTTCAGCAGGCGCCCTATGGCCTCGACGCAAATCCACACGACCAAGCCGATCAGCGTCAGGCCATTGACGAAGGCGGCCAGAATTTGCACTCGGTGATAGCCAAAGGTGCGACGACTGTCTGAGGGGCGTCTGCTCAAGCGGGCGGCGAACCAAGCCAGCGCCAGAGCGGCGCTGTCAGTGAGCATGTGGGCGGCATCGGCCAGCAGCGCCAGCGAGCCCGACAGTAACCCGCCGACCACTTCGGCGATCATGAAGCCGCCGGTCAGCACCAAGGCCCAGAGTAGCCTGGTTTCGCTGTCACTGTGATGATGCGCGTGATCGTGTGCCATGAAGCGCCTTGTATGATGTTGGCATGCCGGCACGGGGCCGGCATGGGGCAATGCCCATCAGGCTAGCATGATCTCGGTCAGTGCCGGGGGCTCATAGCTCGTGGCCGAGCATCACGCGACAGATATCGGCGAAGCTGTGGGGTTCCCTGAGCAGTTGACCAAGCTCGACACCCAGCGCGCGACCGGCATCCGAGGCGGAGATCAAACCGCGCAGCCGGGGCTGCTGCTGTTCGTCATGGTCGATGATCAGCAAGTGCTGGTCGCCATGAGCCTGCAGTGCCTTGACTAGCGTGCCGATGGTCAGCTTCGACAGCCGTGACAACGGCAGCGCATGTAGCGTCGAACAAGGGGACTGCACCATCCCCACGGTGACATCGGCGCGGGCGATCTGATGGGTCTGCATGGCTTGGGTCGTCCGGCGGCCGCCGAGCAGTTCCTTGGCGGTGACGATGCCCTGGCAGTGTCCGTCGGCGTCTGCCACTAGCAGTAGACGCACGCCACTGGCCTGCATGATCAGGCGGGCTTCTTCAGCGGGAGTCTCCGTGCCGATAGTGCGGGCTCTGACCTTGGTGAAGTCAGTGAGCAGCGAACTCGCCGGGCTGTCGACCGTCAGATGCGAAAGCGACGCTGCGGGGGCGGCGATCGGCAGGTCACCGGCCAGTGACTCGAGCGACAGGGTGGGATGCGACATATCTGGCATGATGGTACTCCTCGTGTCGATTCCGGTGCGCGAGTGACCGAGCATCGGGGGCTTAAAAGTTAGCAAGCTCAGAATATCTATCTTACTGCTATATTAAGTCCTGCTGTCAACTGGAAATGTCGACGAAAGTATCAACGTTGAATGACTAGGCGTCACTTCTACAGACCCGCGTCATGTCTTGCTGCGGGTTCAGAATGCGACTCTCGACCCTGAGTGCTCCCAACACACTGTGAAAGAGGTTGGCATGGCCAATAGGGGCGTCGCGGGTTGTTGCCAGGCAATCCTTGTCGAGCCCTACTGCCGCGTCAAAGGCCGCCGATGACCACCACACCATGGGTACCTGGGTCTGCTCCTTCGGGGCGATTGCGTAGGGTAGTCCATGCAGGTATAGGCCGTGTTCACCCAGCGATTCGCCATGATCCGAGAGATACAGCAGCGAAGCGGCATGATGCGACTGTTCCGCCAGGGCGCCAATCACATGATCCAGCACGCTATCAGTATAGAGGATGGCGTTGTCGTAGCTGTTGGTGATGGCCTGCTGCGAGCAGCTGTTCAGGTCGGCGCTGTCGCAGGTCGGCGTGAAGCGACGAAACGCTTCCGGATAGCGCTGATAATAGCTGGGGCCGTGGTTGCCGAGCTGATGGAGAACGATGACGGTATCGCCTTCGAGGTTGTCGAGACGGGCGCGCAGTTCCTCATCCAGCGCCTCGTCCAGGCAGCGGCCATCCTGGCACTGCTTGGGGTGATCATCGGGTTGGATCGACTGCTGACTCACTCCATCACAGACGCCCTTGCACCCGGCCTGATTATCCAGCCATAGCACGTTAAAGCCCGCATGATCGAGCACATCCAGCAGCGACTCATGACTCTTGATATAGCGCTTGTCGTAGTCGTCCTTGCCGATAGGCGCGAACATGCAGGGCAGCGAAACGGCGGTGCTGGTGCCGCAGGTACTCACATCGGTGAAGTTGATTACACCACGCTTCGTCAACTGAGGCGTGGTCTGGCGCGCATAGCCATTCAGCCCCCAGTTGGCGGCACGGACGGTTTCCCCCACCACCAACACCATCAGCAGCGGCTTGTCGCCGGCACGCGGCAGGCGAGTGGCGTCTTCGCCGATCGGCAGGCGTTGCTCGGGCAGCGGGTCACTTGCCGCCAGCACCCGACCGGAGGAAATCAGGGCATTGCCCGGAGTGGCCAGGTAACGCAGCTCGGTATGGTTGCGCATCAGTGATGACAGGCTCTGATAGGACACCATCAGCGCCACTGCCAGCATCGCCACCCCCCCCGGCCAGGTAGGCGAAGCGGCGCCCCAGCGCCCGTGGCCAGGTGCTTGCCGAGAGCCTGACTCGCCACAGCAGCGCCATCGGCAGCCCCGCGTACAGCAGCAGGTAGACCGCGAAGCCCGGGGTAAGCAGTTCACCCGCTTCCTTGGTGTCGGTCTGCAACACGTTATCGATCATATGGGTATCGAAGTAGGTGCCGTAATGACCGGTGTAGTAGCTCACCGTGGCCGCCAGCAGGATCAAGGCCGAAAGCAGGGGTTTGGCCGTATGGCGGGTGACGAACAGCACGAAGACGATGAACTGCAGCCCCGTCAGCACTAGCCCGTAAGCGAGCAACTGCCAGGCGGTGAGGGCCGGTTCAGCGGCCATGACCTGCTGCCAGAAGGCCTGCTGGTAGAAGAGCGTGAAGACCAGGCAGACCAACAGCGTCAGGCGCTCTGGTGACAGGGTCAGCGACGGGCGCGCCAGGCTGGCCAGCCAGGTGGTGGCCATGCGAAAGCGTTCATGCATGCGAGGCTTCCTCGAGAGATGATGGGGAAGCGGCCAGGCTGACGGACGAGGGGAGTAGCCAACGGGCCAGTAACAGGCTCAGGGTCGCGCAAAGCATTAGCGTCCACAGATCGTGTGAGAGGAAATGCGCACCGCGAAGCTGTTGGGCGATGCCGAATGCAAGGCCCAGGGCCAGCGCCAGGCAGAGGCCGGCCCAGCGCCAACGGGGGCGGATGGCGTTGCAGAAGAAGTAAAGCGCGATCCAGGCATAGCCGGCACTGGCATGCCCGGCGGGGAAGCAGGCCGTGTCCGGGTAGTCGGCGGGCCGTGTCGCCAGCAGGCCGATATAGGCACGAGCGCCCCCATAGCGGCTAAGGTCCCAGGGACAGTCCATGCTGATCAGCTGCTTGAGTATCGAGACGCCGAGGGTCGACGCTGCCACGGCCAGCACCAGATAGCCCAATGGGTGGCGCCAGTCCCGCCAGGCGGGGCGCAGCCAGCTGGCGATCAGCGCAAGGATGGCTGCTACGCCCATGCTCTGGCTGAGCATGCGTCCACCGCCATGCAGTACCTGCTCGGTAAGAAAGGCATGGTGCAGTGACCAAGCGTCGCCCTGAAGATGATAAAGCGTATCGGCGAGCTTGAAGTCCAGGCCGGCGGCCCGCCCGACGAGCATCATGGTCAGAAACAGGAACCAGCCGATCAGCAGCCAGCCTGAGGCCGGGCGCCCGCTCTTCCGCCGCAGGGCCGCTTGTGGCCAAGCGTCGGCAACCGAAGAGCGGGTGCGGGTAGTGGCGCCGGCAGACGAGGCTTGCCGGCGAGGGGAGAGTCGTGAAGGCGGCATGGCGAGACGGGTCTGGAAGAATGTTTCACCAGTGTGCAGCCGTTGGCTTAAGCGTTGCTTAAGTCAAGCCAGTCAAAGGGTCATGAATGGCCTAGCCTGCCCGTCAGTGAATTGATAGACCTCATAGGGTGCGAGCTGCTCCCCGGGCATGCCCGGAGTGCCCTGAGGCATGCCGCCCAGTCCGATGCCGTCGATCTCAGGGCGCTGCTCAAAGAGCATCTCCAGGGCGGCGATGGGCACATGCCCCTCGATGACGTAGCCATCCATCATGACGGTATGGCAGGACCCCTGGCCGTAGGGGATGCCGGCCGCTTCCTTGATCTGTCCCATGGGCTGGCTGTCGATCACTTCGACGTCGATGCCGCTGGACTCGAGATGACGGGCATAGGTCTCGCAGCAACCACAGGACGGGGTCTTGTAGAGGCGGGCGCTGCCCGGCAGCGCGGCGTGGGCTGTGCTGGCGCCAAGCAACAGGCTGCCGGCGAGACACAGTGCGGTGACTTGAGTTTGCATGGTGAGATGACCTCTCGAGAGTGCCGTTGGGCAACGCTGGCTCAAACGCCAGCGTGCGCTTCGATCACAAGATGTAGGATCAGATGTTTGTTCGGCGCAGTCGTAGGGCATTGCCCACCACCGACACCGAACTCAATGACATGGCCGCAGCGGCGAAGATCGGCGACAGCAAGAGGCCAAAGGCGGGGTACAGCACCCCGGCGGCAATAGGCACGCCGAGGCTATTGTAGGCGAAGGCAAAGAACAGGTTCTGCTTGATATTGCGCATGGTGGCGCGACTTAGCCGGCGAGCACGCACGATGCCCATCAGGTCACCCTTGACCAGGGTCACACCGGCGCTTTCCATGGCGACATCGGTGCCGGTGCCCATGGCGATGCCGACCTGGGCCTGGGCGAGCGCCGGGGCATCGTTGATGCCGTCGCCGGCCATGGCGACGAAGCGCCCCTCGGCCTGCAGTGCCTTGACCTTCTCGGCCTTCTGCTCTGGCAACACCCCGGCGATGATCTCGTCTATCCCCAGCTCCTTAGCCACGGCTCCCGCCGTGGTTTGGCTGTCACCGGTGAGCATGACGATGCGGATGCCTTCTTCATGCAGGGCACGGATAGCTTCCGCCGTCGTGTCCTTGATCGGATCGGCGACCGTGACGAGCCCCGCTGGCTTGCCATCCACGGCCACGAACATCGCCGTCTTGCCCTCGGCCCGCAGGGATTCGGCACGCTCCGTGAGCGCCGAGGCTTCGATATCCAGGCTTTCCATCAGGGCGCGATTGCCCAGCGCTACCTGCCGTTCGCCGACCCGGCCGGTGACCCCCTTGCCGGTGATGGAGGCGAAGTCGGTATAGCGTTCCAGGGAGACCTCGCGCGTCTCGGCGCCCTGGACGATGGCAGCGGCGAGCGGATGCTCGCTGCCACGTTCCAGCGTTGCCGCCAGGCCCAGCACCTGCGCTTCCGAGAAGCCCTCGGCGGCCACCACATCCTGCAACCTGGGGCGCCCCTCTGTGAGGGTGCCGGTCTTGTCGACCACCAGGGTGTCGACATCACGCAGCGTTTGAATCGCTTCAGCGTTCTTGAACAGCACGCCCAGCGACGCGCCCTTGCCACTGGCGACCATGATCGACATCGGGGTCGCCAGGCCCAGCGCACAGGGGCAGGCGATGATCAGCACCGCCACGGCATTGATCAGCGCGTAGGCCATTGCCGGCTCGGGTCCGAACAGGCTCCAGATGATGAAGGTGGCGACGGCTGCGAGCACCACGGCCGGCACGAAGTAGGCGGCCACCACGTCCACCAGGTTCTGGATCGGGGCGCGGCTTCGGCTGGCTTCGGCGACCATCTGCACGATCTGAGCGAGAAGGGTGTCGCTGCCCACCCGCTGCGCCTCGATGACCAGCGCGCCGGTGCCGTTGATGGTGGCGCCGATGACCTTGTCGTGGGTCTTCTTCTCGACGGGAATCGGTTCCCCGGTGATCATTGATTCGTCCAGCGAAGAGTTGCCCTCGATGACGACGCCGTCCACCGGCACTTTCTCGCCGGGGTGGACCCGCAGCCGGTCGCCGATCTGCACCTGCTCCAGCGCTACATCCTCTTCGCTGCCGTCGTCACTGATCCGGCGGGCGGTCTTTGGCGCCATCCCCAGCAGTGCCTTGATCGCGGAGTTGGTCTGGCTGCGCGCCCGCAGCTCCATGACCTGGCCGAGCAACACCAGGGTGACGATCATCGCGGCGGCTTCGAAGTAGACGCTGACCTGGCCGGCCTCGTCGCGGAAGGAAAGCGGGAAGATGTGCGGAAACACCGCGGCGATCAGGCTATACAGGTAGGCGACGCCCGTGCCCAGCGCGATCAGGGTGAACATGTTGGGGCTTGTGTTGATCACCGAGCGATAGCCGCGCACGAAGAAGGGCCAGCCGCTCCACAGCACCACCGGCGTGGCCAGTGTCAGCTCCAGCCACACCCGGATGCCGTGAGGCACCAGAGCTCCCATGTCGACGCCGGGCACCATCCCGCCCATGGCCAGCAGGAACAGCGGCACGGTGAGCGCGACGCCAACCCAGAAGCGACGGGTCATGTCGATGAGCTCGGGGTTCTCCTCAGCATCGGCACTCACTTGCCGCGGCTCGAGTGCCATGCCGCACTTGGGGCACTCGCCGGATTCGTCACGGACGATCTCCGGGTGCATGGGGCAGATCCACTCGGTTTTCTGTGACGCAGCCGTCGGCGCCATCGGCTCGAGTGCCATGCCGCACTTGGGACACTCCCCCGGTTTGTCCTTGATGACTTCCGGATGCATCGGGCAGGTGTAACGTTCGTCCGTCTCGCGACTCCCCTTGTGATCACTCTGTTGGCTTGCGTAGTTTTGGTGGTGGCCCGTTTCACCACTGTCTTTTGGCGATGCCGAAGCATCCCGTTGACCATGTTCGTGATCGTGCTGCGTCATGGGGTCGTCTCCGTCACGTACTTGTCGTGCTTCAAGTCTGTTTCCCCGCCTCTAGCCGGAGTGAAACGAGCAGAAGGAGAAAGAACTCCCCTGCGGGTATTTAGCCATTACATACAGCAAGCCTAGAACCCTTGTGTTAGCCAAGGGTCAAGCAAAGTGTCATGGACATGCCCGTCGGTGCATGGCGGGGCGCTGCTTGACCAGGCATGGCGGCCTAACGCGAGGATGAAAGAGGCAGGGGGTAAGGAAGAAAGGAGGGGGATGGAAGAAGAATCCGCGCCGCCGGGCAGTGCATGGCGGCGAGGGCCGCACGCTATGCGTACCCGCTTTTTGGGTACAACTTTTTTCGATTCAATTTTTTCGCATAAAACTAAGGCGTGATGGCCCAGAGGGCGTCAAGCCTGGGGATGGCGATGGCGATGGCGTGACGCCGGGCGGCCGCCTGCAGCGGGCCGAGGATGGAATCGACCTCGGTGGGCCGGCCCGCCAGCACGTCCTGCAGCATCGAGGCGCGGTTATTGGCGGTCGCCTCCACTACGCCCCACACCAGCGCCGACCAGCAGCTAGTGGGCGCGGGCATGCCCTCGGCTGCCATGATCAAGGCGAGTTCTGTTACCAGCGCTTCGACCATCGGTCGGAAGGGACGATCCCTGAGCTGGCCGTTGCGGATCCGAAAGCGCGCCACCAGAGGGTTGATGGCGGCATTGACCGCGAGCTTGTGCCAGAGTCTGACGCGGATGTTATCGACCGCCTGACAGGGCAGGCCCGCCGCGGCAAGGGTCTCGGCCAGCCAGCCGGCAAGGTCTGGGTAGGTGCCATCGAGGTGGCCAATCACGGTGCGACCATGGCCGGCGTGCACCACGGCCTGACGCTGTGGCGTGTCGTCCACGAAGGCGCCCTCGGTGGTGCTGGCGCAGAGCACTGGGCCGGACCAGGACCGGGTCAGGGTCTCCTGGACGCCGAAGCCGTTCTGCCAGAGCACCAGCGGCGTGGTGGCGGGCACTCGACCCTTCAAGGCTGCTATGGCCGCTTCGGCACTCTGTGCCTTGGTGGTCAGGTGGATCATCGTCGGGGGCATCGTGGGCAGGGCATTCGGCGTGGCACCGGGCAGCGCGCGTGGGATCTGCTCGCCCTCTGGCGTGGTCAGCGTCAGCCGGCCTGGCGGCTCGCGTCGCCCGATCAGGACCACCGGTAACTGGCCCGCCAGCCGCAAGGCAAGCAGCCGCCCCACGGCGCCGGGGCCGACGACCCAGTGATTCGGCTGCGCATGCGGGGAGCGCTGAGCCGGGGTCGTCTCGCTTCTGGCCGTCTCGTTCTTGTTCATCTTGTTCTGGGGCGTGTTCATGCGTCGTCCGTCTTCTTGCTGCGCGGTTTGCTCGTCCCGGCCTTGCGACGCCCGCTCGAGGTGCCGGTCGTCTTGCCGGAGGCGCTTTGGGTCGATGAACGCTTGCTCGAACCGCGCTTGGTGGTTGCCCCCTTGCCGGTGCCTGACCGGCGCGGCTTGCGTTTTGATGGGGCAGCGCTCGGCGCGGCCGGCGCTACCCCGCGTGCATCACTCAGGGCGCTGCGCATGCGCCCGGCGTCGGCGGCGCCCAGCAGTCCTCGCAGGTCCTCGACCAGGCCCGAAAGGAAGGGCGACGGGTCGCTGCCGGTCTCGGCGATGTCGGTCAGGCGCTGTTCCCAAAGCGCGGTGCGTTCGGCGCGGCCGACCGCCTCGGGCAGAGCGTTGATCAGCGCATGGCCGGTCTGGGTGGCCCGCAGGGCCTGCTGCTGGCGCACCAGATAGCCGCGATCGAGCAGCGTTTCGATGATGCCGGCGCGGGTCGCCTCGGTGCCCAGGCCATCGGAGTCACGCAGGGTGCGCTTGACCGCCGGGTCCTGGACATAGCGGGCGATGTTCATCATCGCCTTGATCAGGCTGGCATCGGTGAAGGGCTCCGGCGGCCGGGTCTCGCGATCCTCGACGCCTGTCTCCTGCACTCGGGCCGGTTCGCCTTCGCGCAACGGCGGCAGCGGCGGCGCCTCGTCGCGGGTGGTGAATAGCGGCTTCCAGCCCGGGGCGAGAATCTCCCGGCCCTGGGCGCGAAAGCGCTCCTCTAGGATGGTGAACTCGGCCTTGACCTCGCGGGTCTCGAGGGGCGGATAGAACTGCGCCAGCACGTTACGGGCGATCAGCCGGAAGACATTGGCCTCGGAGGCCGAGAGCCGAGAGAAGTCCGGTCGTGTACCGGTGGGCGACAGGGCGTGGTGGGCACTGACCTTGGCATCGTTGAAGGCCTTGGAGCGCAGCGAAAAGTCGGCGCCGGCAAGCCAGGGGCCCAGGGTGGCATCGCCCTGGCAGGCGTGGGTCAGCGCCTGCCTCGATGGGCCATGGTGAGCGGCAGGCAGATAGCGACAGTCCGAGCGCGGATAGGTGATCAGCTTGTGGCGCTCGTAGAGGCTCTGGCAGGTATCGAGCACCGCCTTGGCCGAGAGCTTGTAGCGACGGGCCGCATCGACCTGCAGCGCCGACAGGGAGTAGGGCAATGGCGCGGCCTGACGGCTTTTCTTGGCGTTGAGGCTGGTAAGCGTGCCCTGGCTGCCCGGCAGGCGGGCGGCCAGGGCCTCGGCGGGGCCGCGCTCGAGCAGGCGACCCTGGTCATCCAGCGGGTTGTGCTCGCCGGGCTGCCACCAGGCCCGCAGCTGGCCGTGTTCGACGGCCAGGTCGACCCACAATACATGGAAGGGGCGCGGCCTGAAGGCGGCGATCTCGGCGTCGCGGCGCACCACCAGCCCGAGCACCGGGGTCTGCACCCGGCCCACCGAGAGCACGCCGTCGTGCCCCGCCTGCCGGCCGGTCAGCGTCCAGGCACGGGTCAGGTTGATGCCATACAGCCAGTCGGCCCGAGAGCGGGTCTCAGCGGCCCGGTACAGCGCCTGGAATTCGCTGTTATCGCGAAGCTGCCCCAGTGCCTTGACCACCGCCGGGCGGTTAAGGTCGTTGACCAGGAGTCGCGCCACCGGCCCGCGCCACTTCAGGTAATCGAGCACCTCCTGTACCAATAGTTGGCCTTCACGATCCGGGTCCCCGGCGTGCACCACGCTGCTGGCTTCCTTGAGCAGCCGGCGGATCACCGCCAACTGACCGCGGGCCTTGGGTCTTGGCATTAGCCGCCAGGGATCGGGAAGGATCGGCAGATGGTCGAGGCGCCATTGCTTGAGGGCCGGGTCGTAGGCATCCGGAGGCGCCTGTTCGAGCAAGTGGCCCAAACACCAGGTCACGGTGGTATCGCCGACCGTCAGGGCACCGTCGCTGCGCCGGGACTGACCGGGTAAGGCATCGGCGATGGCGCGGGCAAGGCTCGGTTTCTCGGCGATAATCAGGCGCATGGAGGTCTCATGAGAGTGAATGGCGGGATACAGGGCGGGCTCGCCAGCTTGTCAAAGTAATGGACATTCTTCCAGTATCCTGGCCGGCTCGCCAGGTGTAACCTGAATCGAAATCCGTACAAGGTTTGTACCATTATGCGAGAACGCGGCAGAACGCGGCGGCTGCTGGGGCTGGGGGCAAGAACCGGCGGCGCGATGCTCAAGACCCGCCTCGGCGGCGAAGCCGATTGGCGCTCGCTGGGAGAGGCGCTGTTCGAGGGGCTATCGGAACTCAAGGGGCCGGCCATGAAGCTGGCCCAGGTCATGTCGCAGTGGGATGACCTGCTGCCGCCGGAGCTTGCCAACGAGCTCGCTCGCCTGCAGCGCCAGGCAGAGCCGATGCCCTGGGAGAAGATCCGTACCACCCTCGAGGCCGAATACGGCGATCTCGAGGCGCGTTTCGCCAATATCGAGGCGCGTCCCTTCGCCAGTGCTTCGATGGGGCAGGTGCATCGTGCCACGACTCACGAGGGTGAGACCCTGGTGCTCAAGGTGCAATATCCCGGGCTCGAGGATGTGCTGGAGAGCGATCTTGCCCAGGTGCGGCGCATGATGCGTCTGGGCCGCTGGTTCAAGGTGCCGCAGGCGCGCTTGGATGCGCTCTTCGAGGAGCTCGCCGAGAGCCTGCGTGGCGAACTCGACTATCGAGCCGAGGCCGCGGCCCTGACCCGCTATCGCCAGCGCTATGCAGAAAACGCTGATGTCGTCATTCCGGCGCCGATCGAGTCGCTGTGCACCTCACGGGTGCTGGCCATGTCCTATGTGCCGGGCACGCCGCTGCGCGAACTGGATCAGGCGGATGATGCGCTGCGCCAGGCCGTGGCGGTGCGCCTGGCCGATTGGATGACCGAAGAGCTCTTTACCTTCGGTGAGCTGCATGCCGACCCTCATGCCGGCAACTTTGCCGCCGACGCCGAGGGGCGTTTGGTCATCTATGATCTTGGCGCCGTGATCCCGGTACCACAAGCGCGGCTGTGCCAGATGCTCAAGCTGCTCGAGGCTACCCTTGAGGAAGATCCGGTGGCCATGGATGCGGCGTTGCTGGCGATGGGCGGGCGTCAGGGCGAAGGGGCGCCACTGAGTCTTTACCGAGACAGCGCCGCGGCCGTCGCGCCGCTGTTCGCCAGCGGCGTGCAGGATCTTGGCGACGTGCGGGTCCATCGGCGCCTGCGTGAACTCAGCCCACGCGTCTGGGCGGCGATGGATCGTCTTCAGCCGCCGGCGGATACCTTGCTGCTGTCGCGTACGCTCAACGGCCACTATTGGAACTTGGTGCGTCTTCAGGCCCGGCTGGATATGGCCGGGCGAGCCAGGCCGCTGCTCGAGTGGGCGCGGCAGGCCTGAGGCCCTTGATACGTCTCGGCTCTCATCGTCTCAGGTCTGGTTTCAGCGGCGTTCGCCGCCTTTCAGGCCCAGCGCTCGGCGCGCCCTGACCAGGGCACGGTACCAGTCCCGGTGGGGCTTGCCGACCATCGGCGGACGCTGGCTCAGGTAGCTGACGTTCGGCGTGTCAGTGCCAGCATGACTGGCATGGTAGTTGGAGAGCATGGTCAGGGTGGCTTCCCGAGCCCCGTAGTGCTGAGCCAGGAAGTCGATGGCTTCGGGTTCGAGTTCCACGTGGTAGTGGCGCACCAGCGCCAGGGCCAACTGCTCGGCGGGGCGAGATAGGTCGACCTCGATCTCCTTGACCATGGCCGCCCCCATTGCCGCCTTTGCGGCCGCCGACAGGTTGGGTTCCAGCTGGCCGAAATCTGCGGCGTTGGTGCTGTTGATGGCGCGCTGCACCGCCGGCCGGGAAAGATGGATATGCGGCTCGAGCGCCAGGGCGATCTCGACCGCCAGGCGCTTGGAGACCTCGACGCCGACCGACAGCCGACGCTCGCGTTCGATGCCCAGGGTGGTGCGGCGATGCTGATCGAATTCGCTGCTGCCCAGGTGTTTGACGAGCCGCTTGCAGACCTTAGCCTTGGCTTCGTCATCGAGCTCGATGACATGCTCGCGTATGCGCAGGCCACGCCGACCGGGGCTCAGCTGCAGGCGAGCCCCGGCGCTGTCCTGAGCATGGCTGATGCGCTCCCAGCGTTCGACCATCTTGAGCAGCTGGGCATGGTGGCGACCCACTTGCTCATAGGCCTCCGATACTTGCTTGTGCAGGCGTACGGCATTGGCCAGAAGTTCGGCCTTTTGATCCAGGGCGCGGCGATGCTGGCTCTGGCCGCTGCGTACCGCCTTGGCCAGATGCTGGATCTGCTCGGCAAGGGCATCCATGGCGTTGCGCGAGCGTTCGACCAGTACCTCGGCGCGCAGTCCAGAGGCAGAATCCTCGACCAGGGTACCCGACTGCTCCGCCAGATAGGCCATCAGGGCCTTGAGACGTGAGAGGCCGGTGGCCTGGGCGATACGGTGCCGAGCGCGGGCCTGTTCGAGGGCGTCGAAGGCCTGCGCCAGCCTCCAGCGGCCCTTGTATTCGAAGGTCAGCATGGGGATCTGGCGACCGCTGATCAGCTCGAAGGCCAGAATCAGCATCTCTTCCACGTCCTGCAGCGTCATCAAGAGTTCATCATCCTGCTCGATGGCCGCCAGTACCCGCTCGATGAAGTTGTCATCTCGCGAGACCCCGTGCTGCAGCGCTGGCGCCTGGCCGGTGAAGCGCGCGCGCAACAGATCGGTGGCCTCTGGGGCCAGCGCAGTGAGTTCCTGGAACTGCGGTTCCAGCGTCTCGCCATAGAGCGCGACCATGTCGCGGATACGGGCATGCAGGCCAACACGCCGGTAGATATCGATCTGACTGATGATCCGGGCGCTGTCGCGGTCATCGAGAAGCTCGAGGGCGGCAAGCTCGACGCCCTCGGGTGACAGGTCCTGCTTGCGCAGCAACATGGCGGCGGCCTCGCGACGCCGGGCGTCGCCCTCTAGGCTCTCGACGATTAGATCGCGCGTCGTCAGCAGCAGATCCGGCAGCGCTTTGATGACACGTTCTATCTTGGCGGTGGTCTTCTCGGCGCGGCGCGCCCCGGTGAACTGGTGCACCAGGTTGGCGATGATGCCGGTGGCACCGGTAATCACCGTGTAGCTGATGAAGAAGATGTAGTTTTCGGCGGTGGGGGCGCGCCCATAGCCCAGCAGATAGCCGCCCCAGGCGCCCAGCAGGGTAACGGGCCCCGCGGTCCAGAGAATCTGCAGCAGACTGACCGACCAAGGCACCTTCTCCACGGCGCGGGTAATGCGATCAATCTCGTCTCGACCCTCGCGCTCGAGGCGGACCTGAGATGTCTCGTGTGAAGTGTCCTTGCCACGGCGGCGAAAGGGAATGGGTACGAGCACGGCAGCCTTCATCAGCATCAAACGGGGAAGCCGACAGCCGTCGGCGGGCGACACATTAGCACCCCTTACCCGAGCGCAACAGTCCCGCCATCGGCGTGCTAGAATCTTGTCCCCGCAGGTGCTTGGCCCATGCGTCTTAGATCGCTGTGCGGGTAGCGTTTGACGCGCTGCAAGTGGCGCTGCGCACAGGTGTCGAAATTGTCCGTCGAAAATGCAGTGGTGATGCGAAACGCCAAGCAAGTCAGGAGTCTAGGTATGTCATCAATTGTGCTGCTGGATGGCGGCATGGGTCAGGAGCTTGTCCGTCGTGCTGGCGAACCGCCCACTCCGCTGTGGTCTACCCATATCCTCGAGCACTACCCCGATCTGGTGCAGGGCCTGCATGAGGACTTCATTCGAGCAGGCGCTCGGGTGATTACGCTTGCGACCTACACGGCCACGCCGGAGCGTCTGTCCCGTGACGGCCAGGCCGAGTCTCTCGAGATGTTGCATCAACGAGCGCTGGATTGCGCGCAGAAAGCGGTGACCGCTTGCGGTGAGGACGTAGCGATTGCTGGCTGCCTGCCACCGCTGGTCGCCAGCTATCGGCCCGACCAGTCACCGACCGGCGAGGTCGCATTGGCCAGCTATCGACGTATGGTCACCGCCGGGAAGGGCGTAGATCTGTGGCTGTGCGAGGCGATGGCCTCGCTTGACGAGATGCGCGCGGCGGCAACCGCCGCCGCTGAGACAGGCCTGCCGGTCTGGGTCGCCGTAACGCTCGATGATGCTCGCCCCGATCGCCTGCGTAGCCAGGAGTCGTTGGCCGACGCCGTGGTGCTGGCAGAGTCGCTCGGCGTCCAGGCGCTGCTGCTCAACTGCAGTCAGCCTGAAACCATCGAGGCTAGCCTCGACGTGCTGACCGGTTTCTCCGCAGCGACCGGCGCCTACCCCAATGGGTTTACCTCCGTCGAGGCGCTGGCTCCGGGCGGCACCGTCAGTGCACTTGAAGCACGCCATGATCTTGACCCCGAGGCCTTCACCCGTACGGCGACGCGCTGGATCGATCATGGCATCGAGATCATCGGCGGTTGCTGTGAGGTGGGGCCTGCGCATATCGCGCGGCTGGCCGAATCCCTTGGCGAGCGCGGGCATGCGTTGGTGCGGCCCTGAGCCCAATTTGACCAGATAGCGATACTCGAGCCGAGCGATCATGGCCAGGGGCTCAGCGCTGCGGCTGATGCAGAAAAGCGAGTCAGGTGGACAATAGTGAGGGGCCTGGGGCGGCGTGGTAGCATGCTGTTCTTATTATTAGGTGCAGGTTCGGCCTGCGCAAAGCCTCGGTGAAGGGAGAAGACATGCTGGCGGTATGGGTAGAACAGTTGCTGGGCTTCGCCTCCGGTGCGCTGATGGCGATTCGAAACAACGAGCATTACCCGTCCTTCATGGCCTGGGTGCGCGAGGACGGCCCGGCGCTGGTCGGTGGCAAGCTCTCGCTGGCGCAGGCGCTGGGCCCGGAACTCTGGTCGCAGACGCCGCTTGAACGCTTGGATTTTGCCTGCGAACCGCTGGCACGTCCGGGGCGCAACGAGCCCTGCTGGTGCGATTCTGGCCTCAAGACCAAGCAGTGTTGCGGAGCCGAGCGCTTCCCCGGCCCGATACCCACTCACCTGATGTGGATGCTATCGCTGCGTGAATGGAAGGGCGAGACGCTAAAGGCCGCCTTGGATAGTGGTCAGGCGCCGGCTCAGGCACTGCTCGAGGCCGGGCTGATTGCCGCCGAGGGCGGCCAGCGCGGCCGGGCCCAGCAGATTCTCGAGGCGCTGTTCAATACATCCGACTGGGAGCGTCTGCCGGAGCAGGCCGAACCGGCCTTCGAACTCTTGATCGATCTCTATCAGGAACGCGGTTTTCATAACAAGCGCACCGCACTGCTCGATGAAGTGCTCGATCGAGGCCCGCTCTTTCTGCGTGGCGTGGCGCTCGAGCGGCTGTGCTTGATGTATCTCGACGACGATGACCTGGCAAGCGCCCGGGAGGCCTTCGTGCGCGCCCAGCAGGCGCTGCCGGATTCGCCCACTCTTGCCTATATCGAGGCCATGCTGCTGCTTCATGAAGGTAACGTCGAGGAGGCCGCCGAGCGGGCGCGGTTCTGGTTTCGCCGGCTGTCGCGGCGCGGTGATCTCGACCCAGAGCAGCTCGAGTTCCTGGCCGACCTGGCCGAGAATCCCGGCGCCACCCTGGCCGAGCAGATGGTCAGTTCCGAAGAAGACCTGGCCGACCCCCTGGCAGCCCTTCAGGCGCTTCTCGAGTCGCTACCGATCGCGCCACTTCTCGAGTTCAAGCGGACTGCAGAGGGCAGCCTTGAATTCCATACGACGGCCCGTCAGGACACGCTGTTCGCTGCTTGGCAAAAGCACTTCCAGGTGCTGGTCGATGAAGAAGCAGCACTGGGTTTTGTCGACGATCCCTGGCCTTATGCCAGCGATTGGTTGGGTGAGCTGTGCGCGCATCCCGAGTGGCTCGATTCGCCCCAGGTCGTGCAGTCGTTGACGCTGGCGCTGACCAGTCGCTTTGGCAGTCTGCCGTGGATGGCGCCGAGTCTGTTCGAGCCGCTGGCGGTTCGTCTGGAGCGTTGGTTGACGCAGCTCGAGAGCGAAGGGGAGGGCGACTTCGAATGGGACGCCGCCGATAATGCGGTGTTGCTGCGTACCGGATTGGCGCTGGTGGTGGGCATGGAGCGTGGTGCCCGAGAGCGCTCGAGGGAGCTTGCCGAGCGGCTGCTGAGCCTGGACGCTCAGGACTCGCTGGGTCTGCGTGAGCTGGTGCTCGATCAATTGCTGCGCGAGAGCCGCAACCGCCGGGCCCTGGAGGTCAGCCTGCAGGCCAGCGAGACACCGCCTTTGCTTGGCGTGCTGATGGGCCGGGTGTTGGCGCTGTATCGTCTCGAGCGACTGGATGAGGCCCGCGAGGCACTCGAGGAAGTTCGTCGGATCAATCCGCACGTGATGGCGATGCTCTGCGACCCGAAGGGGCGCGAGGTGCGCGGCCGCCAGGCGGATGCCCCCGAGCCCGGCAGCCGCGCCGAAGCCTGGCAGTACCGCACCCTGATGCGCGATCAGTGGTCCAACACCCAGGGCGCCCTGGGCTGGCTGGATGCACAGCGTCAGAGTCTCAAGCCTTGATGGGGCTGGACCACCCCTGAGCGTGATAAGCCGGGGAGCTGACTTCTGGGTTACAGGCAGGCTCGGCTAGCGCTACTCGGCGCCCGGCTGCGGGCGATCACTGATCGGGCCGCGATGCATATTGCGGCCCGATCTGCCTCATGGGCTGGATATCGGCTAGGTCAGGAGCGCAGACCGGCGATGAATCCACAAGGCTAGCAGGATCGCCGGCAGACCGAGCGCCGATGCCGCCACGAAGAAGGTGGGATAGCCCTGTGCGGCGACTATCATGCCGCCGAAACCGCTTAGAAACTTGCCAGGCAAGGTCATCAGCGATGAGAACAGCGCATACTGGGTGGCGGTGTAGGCTCGCGATGTCAGGCTCGAAAGAAAGGCGATGAAGACCGCGCTGGCCAGTCCGTTGGCCAGGTTATCGGCGGTGATGGTGGCGACCAGCATGGGTAGGCTGTCGCCGGCCAATGCCAGCGAGGCGAACAGCAGATTGGTCAGTGCCACCGCCAGGGCGCCCAGCACCAGGATTGGTCCGATGCCGTAACGCACCACCAGCAGCCCGCCAAGAATCCCGCCCCCGATGCTCATCGCGATACCGAAGACATTGGTGACGTTGGCAATCGTGGCCAGCGAAAAGCCCAGGTCGATGTACAGTGGATTGGCCATCGAGGCCATCGCCAGATCGCTGATGCGAAAGACGCCAACGAAGACCAGGAGCCACAGGGCCTTCAGGCCATGGCGAGCGAAGAAGTCGGTGAAGGGGCAGACCACCGCGCCAATGGCCCAGGCCCCTAGACGACGCAGCCCACGGTGGCGACCCCGGGTTGCCCTGAGGAAGGCGCGTACTCGGGGTTCGTGGATCAATTGCACCGACAGCGACGATCGCCTGGGCTCCGGGCGTAGCAATACCGTCAGCATGCCGACGCTGACCAGCGCGGCCATGGCGAGATAGGCCGCCTGCCAGGAGACCAGTGAGGCGATGTATAAGGCGCCAGCGCCGGCCGCGATCAGGCCGCCCCGATAACCGATGATATAGGTCGAGGCCATGGCGGCCTGGACGTCCTCGGCAGCGGATTCGATGCGAAAGGCGTCGATGGCGATATCCTGGGTGGCCGAGCCGAAGGCCACCAGCAGGGCGAATGTTGCCACCACGGGCAGGCGGCCCTGGGGATCAAGGCTGGAAAGGCCGATCAGTCCCGCTGCGATCATTGCCTGAGCGAGCAACATCCAGCTGCGGCGCTGGCCAAGCAGCGGTGTCAGCCAGGGCAGCGCCAGACGGTCGACCACCGGCGCCCAGAAGAACTTGATCGAATAGAGGATGCCGATCCAGGAGAAGAAGCCGATGGCTGCTACCTCGACGCCGTCGCTGCGCAACCAGGCCGAGAGGGTGGAGAATACCAGCAGAAACGGCAGGCCGGCGGAAAACCCCAGGAATAGCATGGTGATGACCGGTGCACGCAGGTAGACCGCCAGGGCGTCGCGCCAGCTTCGGCGTGGGGATAACGAGGGCATCAAAACACTCCGGAAAAGGGTGGGGCGTACACGTGGTCGCTAGGGCGATGCTAGAATGATCCCTGACTACGTCATATGACGCTATTGAAAATCAAATACCTATCGTTGTGCATGGACGGCGGCGAGGTGGCGGTAGCCGCCAGATGGCCGTTCATGAAGCTCACGATGCACTGCGACCAAAGCGACGAAGCCGTAAGTGTGACAATCGCTGTAGTCGCTGCCAAGGATGCGCGCGAGGAGAAGGGAGACTTATGAGTGATGCCATTGATGGCCAGGGAGATGATGCCGATGGCATCGTGAGTGATGCTATCGCGCGTTGGTATGTGATCCAGTGCAAGGGGAGTGAGTCGTTTCGAGCCGCTGAACATCTCGCCAATCAGGGCTTTGAGGTGTTTCATCCGGTGCTCGAGGTGCAAAAGAAGCGCCGTGGCAAGCTTGCCTGGATCGCTGAGCCGCTGTTTCCCTATTACCTGTTCATTCGCCTGGATCGCATCGCCAGCAACTGGCGGCCGATCCGCTCGACTCGAGGGGTGCTCAAGCTGCTGACCTTCGGCGACGAACCGGTGGCGGTAGCCGATAGCCTGATCGAGACCCTGAGGCGCAATGCCAGTACCTCGCCGGATAACGAAACGGTCAACGTGTATTTTCGTGCCGGCGACAGTGTCGAGATTATCGAGGGGCCTTTCCAGGATCTCAAGGCGGTCTTTGAAGCCCAGAAAGGCGAGGAGCGTGCCATCGTGCTGCTCAATATGCTGCACAAGCAGCAACGCCTGGAAATGCCCATCGCCCAGCTACGCCGCACCCAGTGAACGCTGGGCTGCGCATCCAGCATTAGGAGTGTTCTTCATGCAAATCGCCCCTCATCGGGTCGTCAACCTGCACTATCGCCTGACGGATGCCGACGGCACCCTGCTCGATGACTCCCGTGCCCGTGAGACCCCCCTCGAGTACCTGCATGGTCACGTCAACATTGTGCCTGGCCTTGAGAATGCTCTTGAGGGGCAGGCTTCCGGCGCTACCCTGAGCGCCACCCTGGGCCCTGAGGAAGCCTATGGTCAGCGAGACGAAGCCAAGGTACAGCAGGTGGGCCGTGGATCCTTCCCGGTCGCCGAGTTGACTCCCGGCATGCGCTTTCAGACCCCCGGTGAGGACGGCCCTCAGGTCGTGACGGTGCTCGAGGTCGGTGCCACCCAGGTCACCGTCGACACCAATCATCCATTGGCAGGTGAGACCCTCACCTACGAGCTCGAGGTGCTCTCGGTGCGTGAAGCGACCCGCGCCGAGCTGGCCAAGGGACACCCGCTGCCGGAAGGCACGGATCATGCCAAGGTCGAAGATCGAAAGGTGCTGTGAAGGTGGGAAAAGCTGATCTAGATCAAGCGCCAGGGCTGCCAGATGGCCGAGGCTCGAGAAAATTGACCTAGGTCAGAGCGCTATCTGTCCCCGCCCCTTAGAGTGACGCCATCACGTCGCGGCAGGAGCAGTGCCATGTACTGGGATGAAACCGTGGTTTTCGGACTGGGCACCCTGGGACTGATGATCACCTTCATGATCGGCTGGGTAGGCTTCGTGATACGTGATCATCGGTGCAAGAGCAAACATCGGCACTGACAGCGAAGACGCCCGCAAGGGCATCCAAGCCGCGCGACATGAGTCGTCAGGGGAAGGGGGCTTTGCCTCCTGTGGCCGGCCTTCGGGCCGGCTTTTTTATGTCGATGCGGTTTATGTCCATAGGTTTTATGTCCATAGGTTTTATGGCGGCTCGCCTTTTCCTGCGCGCGCCTGCCCAAGAGCCGACGTGAGGGGCTTACGGCTGACGCAGCATCACCGCATCGTGGAGACGAGCCAGGCGTCCCAGTAACCGGTTGCGCGGACCTGCTGGCACTTGCTGGTCGATCAGTGCGGCACGCAGATGGTCGACCACGGCGTTGAAGTGCGCGTCCGTGATGCCCATCTGCTGGTGGGCACGAGCCATCGAGGGGCCGGCGTAGTCACAGGGGCCGTCGCTGATATCGCATAGCTGGGTGGTGAAGGCCTCGGCGAAGTGATCAATGTTGGTGTTGGCGAAGAAGTCGACGATGCGCTCGTCGCCGGCAATGCGATAGAGGAAGTCATTGACCACGGCGTCGATGACGGGCTTGCCACCAAGAGCGGCATACAGGCTGTCGTCACTGGCGTGTGGCGCCGCACGTGAGCCGGCATCGCCGGTGCTGGCCTGATGAGTGTCCGCACTGGGGGCGGAAGATGAATGAGCGCAGCCGCCCAGCACCGCAAGGCCGATGACCAGCAGGGCCGGCTTCCATATGGCTTGGGCAATACAGGCTCGCAAAGCACTGACTTGAGAAGCATCGCTCCCAAGGGCAGCGTGCCGAGAAGCGCGGCTTCGAGAAACGACGTCATTTGGCGTGTGAAAACAGCCGGTCATAGCGCCACCTGCAGCGAGAGATAGCCGCCTTGCTGGTCGGCCAGGCCGGCGATATCGCCAAGGTCGAGCCAGGCACCGGTCAGCGAGACGTGCTTGTTGAAAAAATGCGCCACATAGATATCACGCCAGTCGCTTTCGGCGGCGACACCCAGGTTGTCGGGTTTCTGGCGATATTCGATGCCGACGACCCAGTCCGGCGCCAGCATCAGCCCCAGTGAGCCCTCCACGACCAGCGAACGGCTAGCCTTCTGATCGCCACCGAATCCCAGCAGCCCGCCCTGGTTGGCGCGGGTCGAGCGCAGGGTCAGGTTGGTCAAGAGATTGCGTCCGCCAACCGCCGCGAACCATAGCTTGCTCGTCGCGAGATAGAGGTCGGTGCCTGCCGTGTCCTTGGCTCCAAGCGCCTTGGCCAGTTCGCCATCGACCATCCGCTTGCGCTGAACCCCCAGGCTCCAGGTGCCCCAGGTGTCATACAGAGGGTCGCCGTAGAGGCGCAGCTTGGCGCCTAGGATATCCTGTTCGAGCCGACCGCCCAGGGTGTCAAGGTCGAAACGTTGCCGAGCCATAGACAGCTCGAGACGGTCCTGTATGTTGCCGGCAATACCGGCTACTCCTAGCGAGTAATCATCCACTCGCGCTTGGCTGACGCTGGCGGTGGCGGCGAACTCACCTTCGCTGGCGGTGCCGGCCAGTACCCCCCAGGGTGATATCCCACCCCCTGACGCCCCCTCGACCTGGGTGACGCCGCCAGTCGCCAGCAGGCGGCTGCCCGCTTGGGCGGCAGGGGCGCTCAGCAGGGCGATAAGGGCCAGCATGATGGGGAGGAAAGACAACCCGGATCGTCTCATCCTCAGGCTCCTTGTGTCGGGGGTTGCTGGGCTTGATAGCGCTCGACCCATGAAGTGACCTCGTCTGCGGGCAGCGGGCGGGCAATCAGATAGCCCTGCAGGTAGTGGCAGCCGAAGCCTTTCAACATGCTGCGGATCGCCTCGTTCTCGACGCCCTCCGCCACGACCTTGAGGCCGAGGTTCTGACCGAGCTCGATGGTCGAGCGCACGATCACCTCATCGTCTGGTGAGTCATCCAGGCGCAGGATGAATGACTTGTCGATCTTGAGCTCCTGCACCGGCAGCCGCTTCAGTTGGGCGAGGGACGAATAACCGGTACCGAAGTCGTCGATCGCCAGCGTCATGCCAGCACCGCGCAGCTCTTCCAGATGGCGCGTGGCGAGTGCCGGGTCCTTGATGATGGTACTCTCGGTCACTTCCAGTCCCAATTGGTCGGGCACTAGGCCGTTTCTCACCAGCACCTCTTGCAGCCGCGCTGTCAGGGTCTCGTCCATGATGTCTTCGGCCGACAGGTTGATGGCCACGCGCAGAACCTGGCCCTGTGTCTGCCAATGATGTAGCTGGGCGCAGACGGTGTCGATCATCCAGCTACTGAGCATGCGGATATTGCCAGAGCGCTCGGCCAAGGTGATGAATTCGTCGGGAGGAATGAAACCTAGGGTCGGGTGCTCCCAGCGCATCAGTGCCTCGAATTGGACGATATTGCCGTTCGTGGCCAGCACCTTGGGTTGGTAGACCATGGTCAGTTGATGCTGTTCTACCGCGTCATGCAGGTCGCGGATCAGGGTCAACTGACGCAGGTGCCGCTCGTCTTGGCCGGCAATATAACGCTGGTGTGCGTGGTGGTGATGGCGGGCGATATCCAGGGCCACGTCGGCGCGTCGCATCAACAGGTGCGGGGTGTCGCCATCCTCGGGATAGCGAACCTCGCCGAACGACAGTTGTGGACGAATGGGCGATCCCTCCAGGTCGATTGGCTCGGCGAGTTCATGCTGGAGCGCCTCGAGCCAGTCGGGCGGGCAGGCCGGAGTATTCAGGCGCAGCAGGAACTCGTCCCCGCCGATGCGGTAGGCCTGCACGGTTGGTGCCGGCAAGCGATCGAGCCGGCGTGACAGCGTGATCAATACTCGGTCACCGAGGGCGTAGCCGAAGGTATCATTGATGCGGCGGAAGTCGCCGATCGCCATGCGTAGCAGGGTGAAACCGCTCCCTCTTGCGATATCTCGCTGAACGTCGTGCTGCGCCGATGTGCGGTTGGGGAGATCTGTCAAAATATCATGCCGAGACTGGTGCAGGAGGCTTGCCTCCCGCTGTGCGATGTCTTCCTGCATGGTCATGAGTGTGTCAGCCAGCACGCGCATCTCGCCGTGCTGACCGGACTTGATGTCGGCTATTTGCTCGCCCTGGCCAATGCGCCTGGCGGCGTCGGCGAGTCGGCGCAATGGGCGACTGATGCCTTTGGCGCTGAATGCCGCGACCACGGCTGTCAGCGTTAGGGTGATGGCGAACAGCGCCAGCAACTGCCACTGAATATGGCGATAGGGTGCCATCAGGTTCGTGCGTGACGCCTGGATCAGAGCGAAGGCTTCATCTTCACCGCTGCGGCGCAGCAAGCGGGCCCGGGTTAGGTAGTCGGCGTTTGCATCCAGTTCCGCAACGGAGCCCATACCATCCAGTGCGGTTAGCAGTTGGGTCATTTCTTCGGGCGGCAGGTCCGTGCGAGACGTCGCCGTATAGGTTGCTTGGTTCTGGCCGAGTTGGTGGCCAATGAAGCTGACTGGTAGCCGGGTGAGGGTATTGATCTCCTTGGCGAGTTCGGCATCTAGCCGAAAGCCCATGCCCGCCCAACCAATCAGGTTGGGCGCATGCACGGGCAATAGGACGAATTGGTATGGAATTCCGTCCTGCAATACTACTTCGACGCTGCCCTGGCCTTCCTGAGCTGCGCGCCATAGTCCCTTGAAGGGCAGTTGACTGCCGGTCTCGTGATGGCTGCTTGCCAGCAAGCGCCCGTTGGGATCGGCGAGCAGTACCATATCTGCCTCGGCGCGGGTGCCATGATTGATCAGCACCGATTCGAGCGTGGAGGTGTCCTTAGTGGCCACTGCACTCTTGAAACCGAAGTCGTCGGTAAGGATATCGACCGTATCACGCAGTCGCTGGCCGCGGGCATCGAGCACCTCACGCAGCATGCTCAGGCCGACATCCAGATTGCGCTGGCCGGACGCCATGATGTCGGCACGGATGGCGCTTAATGTGGCGGCAGCGGTGACGATCTGGGCCAGTATCACCACCGATAGCATGGTAATCAGCAGGCGGGAGCGGAACGTCATACGGGCCTCACTGGCTCAGGGCGCGGTCGAAGCGCTGTTGCAGCGTCGACTGCTCGGCTGCAGATTTCTCTGGGACTGAGAGCGACAGGGAAACGCTGCGCACATCGCTATCGCCGAGCGGCTGGGGGGCTTCCCACCATTGTTGATGGGTTTCCTCGAGACGAGGATGCCAGACCCGCAGATGGTGTTCGCCTGGTGGCAGATCCGTCAGGTTGACTTGGCCATTTTCGTCGGTGATCGCGAAAGACGCGGCATCGCTGACCACGATGAAGGCCTGCATGTGGTCGTGGATGTTGCAGCCGAGGACCGCCACCCCGGCCGTATCGAATAGTACGGGGGGCGGTGTCTCCTGTCGGTAGAGGTTCAAGTCGAAGACACCGGTGGGCGAAAAGGAATAGACATGGTGGCGAGTGGTATCGCGATTGGGAAAGCTGACGCGGCTGCCTGTGCCTACCACACTGACATGGGGATGGAAGGCGGCATTGCGTTGGAAGATCTCCTCCGATGACGGGGTCGCCTTGGGCGCGCCCTCGGTATCGACCTCGACCACTGCTTCTGTGAGCGGTTCCCCGGTTGCGGCATCGGTGACGGTGATGCGCGCGGCCTGGGCGGCCAGACTATTCCAGAGGCCTGTGGCCAACAACAAGGCGCTTAGCAATACGTGAGGGGCTCTGGTCACATGGGGTCCTTTTCTTGCTGGCGTTTCATAGGAGGGCGAGACAGCCAGAGCATCGTTGTGCCTACAACATCGACGCTAACGGCAGCACAAGCTCTAACAACGACACTCATTATTTTCTGATAAAGCGTGATTGCATCAAACCTGGGATAACCGGGCTTATCAAGGCGCCTGCCACCAGTGCCGGCGCCAGGCCTTCATTACCCGTTCAGGGTACCAAGTTTCTCCCCGGCTGCCGTTGTAACGGGCCAGTGCGCGCGTCAGGTCGCCATTTTCCACGGCCAAGTAGTGGGCGAGGATAGTACAGCCATAGCGAAGATTGAGCAGAGGATCGAAGAGGTTATCCTCGGGACGCCCCAGTACCTCGACCCAGAACGGCATTACCTGCATCAAACCCTTGGCACCGGCACTGGAGACGGCATTGGCCCGAAAGGCGCTCTCTACCTGGATCAATGCCATCACAAGGCCAGGTGCCAGTCCCGCCAACCGCGCTTCCTGCTGGACATGATCCAGCAGGCGTGAGCTGCTGGCGGGGTCGTTGATATAGCGGGAAAGCCGTGTCGCCATGGTCGATCGCCATTGGAGGTCGGCCCACCGCTCGATGGCGGGTCGCGGCGCATCGAGTACGCTTTCCAGGGTCTGATGCAAGGGCGCGGAGTACCCCGGACCGGTTTCGGCCCGGGCCAGGCTATCGGCCATCAGCAGTGCCGAGCCCAGAATGGCCAGACTCAGCAGCGCTGTGCGTGGCAGGCGAGGACCGACGACGGGCATCAGCCGATGCGGGAACGCAAGAAATCGACGATGGTGTCGGCAGGCACCATAGTGGCCTCGTCATCGCGACGTCCCTTGTATTCGAGCTCACCCTTGTCGAGACTGCGATCGCCGATGACCAGACGATGGGGAATCCCGATCAGCTCTTGGTCGGCAAACTTGACCCCGGGGCGGATGTCCCGGTCATCGAGCAGCACATCGATGCCCTGTGCCTTCAGCTCGTCGTAGAGGCGTTCGGCGGTCTCGCGCACGCGTTCTGACTTATGGGCGTTCATGGGCACCATGGCCACTTCGAAGGGCGCCAGCGCATCCGGCCAGGTGATGCCAGCGTCGTCATGGTTCTGCTCAATGGCGGAGGCCACCACCCGGGTAACGCCGATGCCGTAGCAGCCCATCCAGGGATGGACGGCCTTGCCGTCGTCGCCAAGCACGGTGGCATTCATGGACTCAGAGTACTTGGTACCCAGCTGGAAAACATGGCCAACCTCGATGCCGCGCTTGATCGCAAGCGTGCCCTGGCCGTCTGGTGAAGGGTCGCCTTCGACGACATTGCGGATGTCGGCGACTTTGGGAAGTGCCAGATCACGCTCCCAGTTGATGCCGAAGTAGTGCTTGTCATCGATATTGGCGCCGGCGCCGAAGTCGCTCATCAGCGCCACGCTGCGGTCGACGATCACCGGCATGTCCAGGTTCACCGGGCCAAGCGAGCCCGGGCCTGCGCCCACGGCGGCACGGATTTCGGCCTCTGTTGCCATGGTCAGCGGGGCCTTGACCTCGGGTAGGTTCTCGGCCTTGATCTCGTTAAGCTCATGGTCGCCACGCACCAGCAGGGCGATCAGGCCACCGGCCTCGGCGTGGACCATCAGCGTCTTGATGGTCTTCTCGATGGCGAGGCCATGCTTTTCGACCAGGGCGGCGATGGTCTTGGTCTCGGGAGTGTCGACCATGCGCAGTTCCTCGCTCGGCGCGGCGGCCTTGGCCTCGCTGCCCAGCGGTGCCGGCAGGGCTTCTGCCTTCTCGATATTGGCGGCATAGTCGGAGGCGGTGGAGAAAACGATATCGTCCTCACCCGAGTCGGCCAGTACGTGGAACTCGTGGGAGCCGGTGCCGCCGATGGAGCCGTTGTCGGCGATCACCGGGCGGAAATCCAGTCCCAGGCGGGTGAAAATGCGCACGTAGGCGTCATACATCGCCTGATAGGTCTCTTTCAGGGAGTCTTCATCGATATGGAAGGAGTAGGCGTCCTTCATGATGAATTCCCGCGAGCGCATCACCCCGAAGCGCGGGCGGATCTCGTCACGGAACTTGGTCTGGATCTGATAGAAGTTCGATGGCAGCTGCTTATAGCTTGAGATCTCTTTGCGCACCAAGTCGGTGATGACTTCCTCGTGGGTTGGTCCCACGCAATAGTCGCGTTCATGGCGATCCTTGAGGCGCAACAGCTCCGGGCCGTACTGCTCCCAACGGCCGGACTCCTGCCAAAGCTCCGCGGGCTGCACGGCCGGCATCAGCACCTCCTGGGCGCCAGCACGATCCATCTCCTCGCGGACGACCCGCTCGACCTTGCGCAGCGTGCGCAGGCCCATCGGCAGCCAAGTGTAGAGCCCCGAGGTCAGGCGGCGAATCATCCCCGCGCGTAGCATCAGCTGATGGCTGATCACTTCGGCGTCGGCGGGCGTTTCCTTGAGGGTGGAGAGCAATAGTTGGCTGGCGCGCATGGGTCCGGCGTTTCCTTGGAATCTTGAACGGGGACCGGCCGGCTTTGTGGCCGGTGGTCGGAGTTACCCGCATTGTACGGTGAAGCCAGAGTGGCGGCAAAAGGCGGCGGCAAAAGGCTTTGTCTAAAAAGTCGACGAGCGCAGTACGTTTCAGACATTGCCTAGTCGGGCCATTCTAGAGAAGCTCATGTCTGGCGAGGCCTGACTCATGTCTGGCGAGGCCTGACGCATTCGCCGGTCCAAAATCAGTGATCCTGTCAGGAACATGACGGGATGTCGTAAGGTTCGCCGCAGGCCATCGGCAAGGTGGTGCAGTGGCAGGACGCACGGATAAGGTCTCGGGGCGATACTCCGCTAACAGTGCCCAGAGGATCGCCATGGATTCGGTATCCGCAAGGCCGCGATAGTCAGTGGGGCGGTAGCGCATCTGGAAGGCTCGCAGAGCCCCCCGGGTGGTGTTATCCAGGACTCCGCTGGGCGTGACCGCAAAGCCCCACTCGGCCAGCGCCCGCTGCAGGCTGCCAAGCGGGAGTGGCGCTTTTTCGAACCGTCGGCGATAGCAGGCGACTCGCGCCGGGTCTGGCCAGGGACCGATCCCCGCGGCGTGAAGGCGCTGCCAGGGAAAAGCCGGGCCTGGGTCGATCTTGCGGGTGGGGGCGATCTCGGCATGACTCACCACCGCGGTAGTTTCAATCCCGTGGCGAGCGATAATGTCCTGAGCCAGCGCGATCAGCGCTGTGATCTGGGCATCGGGGAAGGGCGCCCAACTGGCCTTAAGGCCGGCCTCGATGTCCACAAAGCGATGATCCGGCCCTGTATTGACGACTTCGATGCCAACCGAGGTGTCATTGAGGTTCTCGCGTCCGGCCCAGCTGCTGGCGCCGGCGTGCCAGGCTCGCCGAGTCTCATCGACCAGTTGGTAGACCGGTGGTGGCTTGCCGTTTCGCGGCGGAGGGATCAGGTAATGGCTGCTGACCCTTGGGCCAGTGAGTGTGCGGAGCGAGTCGGCCTCATCAGCATCGGTGTAGTGAATCACCAGAGAACGCACCCGGCTCGAGTGAGAAGTTGCACTATGGCGATGATCGACGCTGTAGCCGTCGCGTTGCTCTACTGCCGGACCCGCGCAGGCGCCAAGCCCCAGGCCAAGCATCAGAATGGCGACGAGCTTGTGCATGACGACTTGGTCTTGGCCAGTGAGCGCTTGAGCATGGCTGTGACCTGGATGACAACGCCTATGAGTCTGGCAGGGGGCTTCATGGGATTCCTCTTGGGCGCCACCGGGGCCAAGGTTTGGCTGAGCTCGGTCCAGTATGCCGCCTCAGGCAGAGACTTTGGAATCCGAGATATTGGTCTGAGTGACAGATCGGCTTATCACTCGGTTGCGGCCGGTTTCCTTGCATTCGTAGAGGCCGGCATCGGCGGTGGCGATGATGTCATCGAGGCTGACCGGTTCGCCGGAATGGGTGACAGCAACGCCGATGCTGACAGTGACCACGTCGGTGACACTGGAGGCCCGGTGCTCGATACCTACCGCTTGCAGCATGCCACGCATGGCCTCGGCAAGGCGCACGGCTTCTTCTTCATCGGCATCGAGCAGCACTACCAGAAACTCCTCGCCGCCCAAGCGCACCACGATATCGGTCTCGCGCCGGAAGGTGTCGCGTAGCACATTGGCGATCTCGACCAGACACTCATCGCCTGCCTGGTGACCGTAGAGATCGTTATATTCCTTGAAGTGATCGACGTCGATCACCAACGCCGAAACAGCGCGCATCCAGCGACGACTGAGGGGCAGAGCGATATCGAGACGTTGTTCCAGCAGTCGGCGGTTGCCAAGCCCGGTTAGCGGGTCCTTGATCGCCTGCTCCTGCAGCTGGAGATTGGCTGCACAGAGGTGATCGACGCGCTGTGCTAGCCGACTCGCCAGCGATCCATGCATGGTCTGGTCGGGTGGCAAGCGCTCTGCGTTGGCGGCCAAGTCCAGAGCGTCGATGTGCGTGATCATCTGCTTCAATGGACGTCGGTAGCGGTGCTCGATCGACCACCAGGCGAGCACTACGACGCTGGCAGGCATGACGATGAGTAGCAAGGTAGACATGAATATCGGCTCGTCCATGACCGTGAGTGACGACGAGGTCGGCTAGTTAGCACAGTTGCTAATATGCAGACCATCGGCTGATATGCTTGTACCTTTAATCACATTTTATTACGTCGCGTCACGCCTTGATAGATCCGTGCTGAATTGCAGGCTCGCGAGCTGCCGGTAGAGTGCGCTGGATTCCAAAAGGCTGGCATGGCTTCCCGATGCAACCAGTTTTCCATGGTCGAACACCAGCAAGCGGTCGGCGGCGATCACCGTCGCCAGGCGATGAGCGATCACTAAGCTGGTGCGTCCTTGCATCAGGCGGTCCAGTGCTTCCTGAACGACGCGTTCACTTTCCGCGTCCAGGGCACTGGTGGCCTCGTCTAGCAGTAGCACACGTGGGTCGCGCAGCAGGGCTCGGGCGATGGCCAGCCGCTGGCGTTGGCCGCCCGATAGCTGCACGCCACCGGGCCCCAGAGGAGTTGCGAAGCCCCTTGGCAGGGCCTCAATAAAGCTTAGAGCGTTGGCATCTCGGGCTGCCTCACGCACTTCCTGAAGGCTCGCCTCTGGATGGCCGTAGCGGATGTTGTCGGCCGCTGAGCCCGAAAAAAGCACTGGCTCCTGCGAAACCAGGCCCAACTGTGCCCTCAGGGTATGGGGATCGAGCTCGCGAAGATCGATACCGTCCAGGGTAAGTCGCCCGGCCTGGGGGTCATAGAAGCGCAACAGCAAGTGAAGCAGTGTGCTCTTGCCGGCGCCAGAAGGTCCCACCAGCGCGACCCGTTCACCGGGGCGGATATGCAGGTCGATACCATTCAGCACTGGAGTAGCGGGACGGTGAGGATAGGCAAAGCGCACTGCCTCGATGCTGATCGCTCCCTCGACCTGGTCGGGCAGCGGTCGTGGCTCGGCCGGAGCCGTGATCATCGGGCGGGCGTCGAGTAATTCCAGCAGGCGTTCGGCGGCGCCGGCGGCACGCTGAACATCCCCGGCAACCTCGGCCAGCGCCGCTACGCCACCAGCGGCCAGCACCGCATAAAAGACAAACGCCGACAGCTCGCCTGCACTCATGTCGCCTGCCAGCACCGCATGGCCCCCTTGCCAGAGCATCAGGCCGACGGCCGTGAAGACCACCAGCATGGCGATACCGGTCAGCCAGGCCCGCTGACGGGTCCGATTGATGGCCGTGCTGAAGGCGGTCTCGACCCGGTTGCCATAGTCGTGTCGGTCGATGTCCTCATGGCCAAAAGCCTGGAGCGTGCGGATGCCGGTCAGCGCCTCACCGGCGTAGCGGCCAAGCTCGGCGACCTGGTCCTGACTCGAGCGCGAAAGACGCCTGACCCGGCCCCCGTACCACAGGATGGGTAACAGCGTCGCAGGAATGCCCAGCAGGACAACCGCTGAGAGCCAGGGCTGGGTGGCCACCATCATGATCACGGCGCCGATCAGCATGAGCAGATTGCGCAACGCCACGGACAGCGACGAGCCGAACAGGCTCTGCAGCACGCTGGTGTCGGCGGTCAACCGCGACTGGATCTCTCCGGCCCCGCCATGACCGGCTTCGCCAGCGATGACCGACGGCTGCTCGAAGAAGGCCGGCTCGAGGGTCAGCAGATGATCGAACACCCGGCGACGAAGGTCACCTGCCAGCCGCTCGCCGATCCAGGTGACCAGGTAATAGCGAAACGCCGAGGCCCCGGCGAGCAGAGCAACGATCACCAGTAAGCCCAGCAAGGCCTGATTGAGGCGCGCAGCATCCTCGGCGATGAAGCCTTGGTCGATGACCATCTTGAGTCCCTGGCCAACCAGTAACACGCTGACCGATGCCACCAGTAGCGCGACAGCGGCCAGTATCAAGCGGGCGCGGTAGGGGCTTAACAACGAAAGCAGGCGAAGCAGGATGCGCGGATGTGGTCGTGATGTCATGGGGATATGTCAGGGCCCTGTTGGAGCTGTAAAAAAGTGGTTGAAGCGTGATGCAAAATAGTGAAAAAAAGCCTCAACGTCGGCGGTAACGCGGCGGGGCGTTGTGCCTTGCAGGCAGCGGGGTGCTTGGCCATATTGCGAACGATTGACCGCTTTCTGGCAATTCACGACTGAATCAATTCTTGGAGGCATCATCATGACTGACTCATCAAAGGACGGATCCGCCGACAGTCTGACACTGGCCTGCCCGCATTGTGCCGCTTTGAACCGGGTGGCGCAGGCTCGGCTGATTCAGGGCCGCTGTGGAAAGTGCAAGCAGGCGCTATTTACCGGCACGCCCGTCGAACTCAACGGCGCCAATTTCAATGCCCTCGTCAATCGCAGCGATCTGCCGGTGGTGGTGGATTTTTGGGCAGACTGGTGCGGGCCCTGCAAAGCGATGGCACCGATCTTCGCCCAGCTGGCCGGCGAGCTGGAACCGCGTATGCGCTTCGCGAAGCTGGATACCGATGCCGAACAGGCACTGGCCGGGCGCTTCAACATCCGCAGTATCCCCACCCTGGCGGTGTTCCGTCACGGCCAGGAAGTCGCCCGCCAGGCCGGTGTCATGCAGGGGCCGCACCTGAAACAGTGGTTGGCCCCGCACCTTCTGTGATACGTGCCTGTCAATAAATCTCGGCGCTGAACGGTGACGCCGATAACGGAACGCAGCATGGGGAACCTGAGTGCTTGATGAGCTTGCTATTCCACTCACCTGACAATAGCAGGCTGGATATAATACGAAGGTAGTGATGGCGTCATGGGTTGGCTCAGCGATGCAATCCGGTTAATATTAGCACGCTAACTGTTTGCTTGCAGTGATTCAGCCGTCAATGCGGCGGTCACTGCGAGCCGTGCTTCTGCTGTCATTTCCGGTTTGCCATCATGCGCTCTACTCTCTTTCTCCGCTGGCGCTGGATAGGTGCCTGGACCTTGGCCAATATGCTGCTGGCCTGGTCGATCGCCAGTCGCTACGTCGACTACATCGAACCCAGCGGCCTAGCTCAGTGGAGCTACCTCGGGCTGGTGTTCCTGGGCCATATCTCGATGCTGGTATGGCTGGGTGCGCTGCCGCTGTTCGTGCTCGCTCCCTTGGTGCGAGGGCGGGTGATGTGGCTGTTAGGTACGCTTTGGGCCAGTTCGCTGCAGTTGCTGCTGCTGCTCGATACCCTGGTCTACGATCAATACCGTTTCCACCTGAGCGGCTTCATCCTCGATCTGTTGGTCAACGCCGGAGGAGATGTCTTTCGCTTCTCCTGGGTGGCTATCTCGATGACCTTGGCCGGGATTCTGGGCATGCTGGTGCTGCAGGGCCTTCTTGGGCGGTTGCTCAAGAAACCTAGTGCCGGTGGGGCCAGCCGAATCGCCTTTGTGCTGACCTTTCTGGCGCTGCTGGGCGTGCATGGCTGGCATGCCTGGGCGGATGCGTTCTATGACCAGAAGATCACCGCCATGACCCGCCATTTTCCGCTCTTCTATCCGGCAACGGCCAAGCGGTTCTTTATCGAGCAGGGCTGGGTCGACGCACAGGAAGTCCGCGATAACGTCAAACTGGGCGCCTCGACCCAGGCCAGCCGAGGCCTCAATTATCCTCTAGCGCCCCTCGCGTGTCGTGCGAGCGAATCGCCGGATAATGTCATGCTGGTGGTGGTCGATACCCTGCGTCATGATATGCTCAACCCCACAGTGATGCCGAATCTATACCGCTACGCCCAGAGCCCGGGCTGGATCAATGCGTCAGAGCATTTCAGCGGCGGCAACTCCACCAAGGCGGGGATTTTCAGCCTCTTCTATGGGCTGCCGGTGAACTACTGGGATGCCTTCACGGCTAGCCAGCAGCCGCCAGTGTTGCTGGACACCCTCGAGTCCCAGGATTACCGCTTCAAGGTGTTGTCGTCGGCTACCCTGGTCAGTCCTGCCTTTGACCGCAACGTGTTCTCGGGGCTCGATGATGTCTCCCTTAAGCCTGCCGAGGGCGAGCCCTGGGAGCGGGATCAACAGATCACCGAGGATTGGTTGGCGTGGATCTCAGGCAATGAAAAGGGTGCTGGCCAAAGCAGTGACCAAGGTGGCGAGCCAGGCAATGGTCAACGGCCGTTCTTCGGCTTCCTGTTCTTCGATGCCGTCCATGGATATAGCAGCCCGCCTGATTTTCCGCGTTTCACGCCCTACTGGGAGACCGTCAACCATTTGGCGCTGGGGCCCGACTTCGATGCCGAGCCATACTTCAATCGCTATCGCACTGCGGCCCACTATGTGGATCAACAGCTCGGTCGAGTGCTGGATGACCTGAAGGCGCGGGGGATTCTCGACAACACGGCGGTGGTCATCACCGCGGATCACGGCGAGTCCTTCAACGAGCATGGCAAGAACTACTGGGGACACGGCAGCAACTATTCTCGTGAACAGGTCGAGGTGCCCTTGGTGATGCATCTGCCAGGGCATTCGGGAGGCAAGATCGACTACCGTACACAGCATGCCGATATTGCACCGACCCTGCTCGAAGAGGTGCTGGGCTGTGAGGCTGCCCCACAGCGCTATACGCTGGGCCATAACCTGATCAAAGGTCCCTCTTCGAGGGACTGGATGCTCTCTGGCAGCTACATGGGTTACGGCATTCTGCTGCCGGATCGCCAGGTGGATGTCGAGCCGACTGGGCGCTTCCAGGTGTACGACTATCAGATGCAGCCGCTCAATGCGGCTGGTCCCGGCGCGTCGACGTCCCAGGAGGTTCTGAAGGCGCTGTCACGCTTTTATCGCTAAGTGCTTGTTCGCTAAGTGCTTGTAGAGCAGGTTTCGTTGCAGAGAGGAGGGCGCCACGCTATCGCGCCCTTTCTTATGAGCGGGCATCTAGAGAGGCTGCTGGACGGGGCGGGGGCTCGGTTGGGAGTCGAGGCCAAGCCTAGTCGGCATAGATCATCTTTCGCGTCATGCCGCCGTCGACCACGAAGTTCTGGCCGGTGATGAACCCCGCCTCGTCGGAGAGCAGAAAGGCGACCATAGAGGCAATGTCACGGGGTTCGCCGACCCGCCCAGCCGGATGTTGCGCGTGGTCTTCGGCACTCAGTTCGGCGGTCTGGCGACGCGAGGGTTTTTGCCATTCGCCGACCTCGATCCATCCTGGGCTGATGGCATTGACGCGCACCCTTGGGGCAAGGCTCATCGCCAAGGCATGCGTCAGCGCCACGATACCGCCTTTGCTGGCGGCATAGGCCTCGGTGTCGGGTTCGGATTGTAGGGCCCGGGTCGAGGCGATGTTGACGATCACCCCCTGACTGGCACGCAGAGCCTGCGCCGCATGCTTGGCAGTCAGAAAGGCGCCGGTCAGGCTGGTGTCGAGCACCTTGTGCCAGGTCTCGAGCGTCAAGGATTCGACAGGCCCCTGGAAGGGATCGGCGAGGGCGGCATTGTTGATCACTCCATCGAGCCGCCCGTAGCGGGCCAGGGTTTCCGCAAGGCTGGCCTTGACCTGGTCCTCATTGGTCACATCGACCTGCTGGAAGCTCAGAGCCTCAGGGTCGCCTGGAACCGCCTGTCCCTTCACGCATTCGCCCAGCTCGGCCAGGCAGGCCTCGCCGGCCTCCCGGTCGAGATCGGCGATCACCACCCGGTAGCCCCGCGACAACAGCCCAAGCGCCATGCCCCGGCCGATGCCCTGGGCACCGCCCGTGATGTAGACCACCTTGGCGCTGTTCATCGTTTGCCCTCCCTTCGCTCACTATCATTTCGCATGGCTGTACCCTGCGGCGTGCCTGCCGACAAAGCAAGTGCGTGACCCATATCAAGGATCAATCAGTTGCCTGGCCGCGGCGGCATCGAGCGCGACCAGACTCAAGGAATGCGTGGGGGAGAGGCAGAGCCGCTCAACGCGACATCGCTCGAGCGCGCCATCGGCGTGATCTATCGCCCGGAGACCGAGCGGGGCAGCCACTACTTTCGCGCCTCGCTGGCCAGGCAGTTCGATGCCATCTTTCACCTTGATGAGACGACTGCGGTGGAGCCCTTCGACACCGGCGGGCCATGGCGCACGGAAGAGGTGCCAGAGACCTATCCTTCCGGCCTGTGAGTCACACGACTGATGGCTGGCGAGACAAGGCATGAAAGCGCTCGTTTGTAATGGCTCTTAGGCGCTCATGCCGGCGACTGAATTTGTGCTCATGTCCCGTGGCCCCCGTCGCTTTCTTGATGCGCGTCAATGAGTCGTTGCGGGGGCCTGACTATCTTTTCTGACGGGTATTGGTTCACTCATCAGGAGGGCACATCATGGCCCGCAAAAACGTCAAGCATATCAATCCCTCCAGCGCTGCAGTCCAAAAGGGACCAACCGAGCCGAACCAGTCGCTGGTACAACCCCAGAATCAGGCGTTGAGCCCGTTTCAAGAAATGGAACGCATGTTCGACAAGATGTTCGAGCGAGGCTGGATGCCATCGATGTGGCGCCGCGAACATCCGCGATGGTCGGGCCTAGGTGCGCTGGAGCCACAGGACTTGCCGAAGGTCGACGTCATCGACCGGGACGCCGAACTGCTCGTCAAGGCGGAGCTACCCGGCATCAAGCGCGAGGACCTGGACATCTCCGTCACCGAAGACAGCGTGACGATCAAGGGTGAGAGCAAGCAGGAAACCAAGGAGGAGACCGGCGAGTATTATCGCAGCGAGATTTCACGAAAGAGCTACTACCGGACCCTGGCGCTACCCTGTGATGTCGACACCGACCGGGTCGAGGCCAGCTTCAGCGATGGCGTGCTTGAACTGACCCTGCCCAAGCAGAAGGAAGCCAATCGGCGCAAGGTCGAGGTCAAGTAGCGCTCCAAGCGCTCATTCAGTAGATACGGCGAGCGGCAAACCCTGCTCGCCGGTTTTCCGTGCGCCTTCAATAGCGTCAATCTCCGATGTCCTGCCTGTGACGCCGCCCATAACTGGCGTTGCATGCCTCTGGCGAGGCCTGGTGTGTTGAGAACCGAATCTGTAGGCGCCGGTGCTGGCGCGGCTGTACTGCTAAAACAGGCGATTCCAGTAATGTACGCAGCGCGTGCTATTGGGCGATCTTGCCCAGTTCCAGCAGTTTGCGAAACCAGGCCTGGCGGGTCTTGTCGCTCATCGTCTCGACGCTGCCGACCAGGGTCTCGCGTATAGGCGCAAAGCCGACGAAGCCGAGGATGTTACGCTCCAGCGCTTTGACGCTGTGAGCCCGGAAGAAGTGACGATAGACCAGTGCTGGCATGCCCATGGTCACGATGATTCGTGCCGAGCGGCCCGTTAGGCCCTTCTTGCCAAGCGGATTATTGTCCTGATACTGGAAGGCGAACCCCGGGCGCGCCACCTGCTCGAGAAACCCCTTGACCAGTGCGGGCATGCCGCCGAGCCACAGCGGGAAGATCAGCACCAGGTGCTGGGCCCACTTGAACTCCTGTTGGGCGGCCTCCAGCGTGGGCGGCAGGGCTTCATGCTGCCATTCCTGCTGGCTTTTAAGCAGCGGGAAATCAAGTGCTGCAATGCTGATCTGGTGCACGTCATGCCCCGCTGAATCCGCCCCTTCCCGGTAATGGTCGGCCAGCGCATGGCAAAGGTGCGGCTGAGTAGTGTCCGGATGTCCCTGGACGATCAGAATACGGCTCATTGTATCCCCTTGGCTGGCTTCTCCTCTGGCTTCCATATCTGGAAGACCAGGCTGCGCCAAGGCGCAGGCACTGCATAAAGGGTAGCCAACCTCGCGCTGGGCGGCGCTGGATTGGAGGAAAGATGCGCCTGTTTTTCAGGCCCCGTGCCGCGGTGGCCCTTACTTCTGCTTCAGCTGGTCGCGAAGCTGGTTGGGCACTTTCTTGATGATCAGCCGATCCTGATCGGCGTCGTATTCGACGCTTGAGCCGAGAAGGTGTGAATCGAAGCTGATCGAGTCTAACCTTGATAGGATAATAGGTAAGTTACTGTTAATGAATGGTTTTACTGCTCTCCAACTACCAGAAATCTTGATAGGTGGTACAAGGAGACAGTCAAAATGGCGTACCTGATGAAGGATAGGCACCAGACCTATTACCTGAGAATCGTTCTCAATAAGAATCAGCAAGCCCAATTCGGACGAAAGGAGTACAGACGCTCCCTCAGTACGAAATCGAAGAGAGAGGCCAACAGGCGGCTTCCTGAAGCGTTCATGGAGGCAATGAGGATGCTGTCCTGTGCATCTCTGCCAAGGGGAGGGCACCAAGTACCTGTTGAGGTATCTCAAAAGCCCCTGCTAAGCGATCTCTTCAAAGCCTACAAACGACACCTCACGTTGATGGGCTATCAAGGAAGAACCGTAGATGGGAAAGACCCTGTCCTTAATATCCTATTCAAGATAATAGGTGATAAGCAGGTGGACTTGTATACACGAGACGATGTTCGCTTGCTACAAGATACCCTGTTGAAGTTTCCTCCAAGGTTTCAAAGGCAGTTGACTAAGGGAATGTCAGTAAAGCAGGTGGTCAACCTCAATAAGGGTGGTAGCACTATAAGCACTGTAACCTTCAATAATTACATGGCTATGTATATTGCAGTTTTTAACCATGCTATTAAGGAAGGGTATATAGAAAACAATCCATTCAGGAAGACACGGATACACCAGAAAAGGTTGAAGTCTTCTTACAGGGAAGCTTTCAGTGATAGTGATCTTCAAAAGATATTTTCCTATGTAGAAGGAAAGGTAGACATAGGAGAAAGGAAGTACAAAGATGCTTCAAAGAATATCTTAAGGGCTGATAGGTACTGGCTAACGTACCTTGGCTATTACACCTCAGCCAGATTGAATGAGCTAGCACAGCTTTACACCAGTGACGTTTACAAGATAGAGGGTACATGGTGTATTCATATAAGAGCAGGAAATGAATATCAGAGGCTAAAGAACCTTAATAGTGAAAGACTGATACCAATACACCATGACTTGATGGCTTTAGGGTTCTTGGATTATGTGAACAAACATGATGGGCATTTGTTCCCAATGCTTAAATACTCAAAAGAGTACGGGTATGGTGCCAAAGTGTCTACATGGTTCACTGTTTTGTTAAGAAAGCTAGAGATTAGCCAAGGGAAAAGGCTCTCATACCACTCCTTTAGGCATACTGGTGCCAATATACTGAAGCAAAAAGGTACTGAGTCCCATCTAGTTGCAGCACTGTTAGGGCACTCAACGGGAACTATTACTTACGATAGGTACGGTAAAGCTTTATCTCCAAAGGTTCTTGTTGATGTTGTTAACAGCATTCCATCAATAAGAGATGGCTTTACCAATGTTGATACTGCTGCTATTTTTGAATAAAAGACAATGGAGGTCGTGATGTCAATTACTGAATGCATAGAATGTAATGGTAAGGTAAGCACTACTGCAAAGGCATGTCCCCATTGCGGTGCGGAAGATTACAAAGAAAATGCCTATTTTAGTTTTGTGTATAATGTAGTCGAGAATGGGTCTAAATATTTTCCTGCACCTATGATGGGAGTGATAGGTTACACCATGATTGTAGCTTACATATGGGTATTACTAAACATACCATTTATAGTGGCAGTTGCTGTAGAGTTCACCAAAGAAGCTGTTGCATTGCCTAATGTTATCTATAAATGGTCTTCTTGGGTGATTGATATCTATGTTGATTTCTACATAGCAATATACGATCTTCTGTTGAAGATGCTTTTCTGATTACCTCCTAAGCCCTGCAATTTTCATTGTGGGGCTTTTTTATTGGTTTTTATCCCATCAAGTTCCTACCTTAGA
>NZ_JABVXC010000018.1 GCF_013349955.1 Onishia taeanensis
ATGAATTGCTGAAGAAGCTCTCTGGCGGCTAGCAGAGGATAACTTCTATAGGCGATTCGATCATCGGGGACCCGACAGCTATACAAGACAACGGCGATAGAGCAAGGAGGAGTGATGACAAAGCAAGCCGAGAATATCACCCAGCTGCCTTTAGCAGTTCGAGAGGTCAGCGACCCGGTCATCAACTGGTGGCTAAATCACTGGATGGGAGCAGCAAGCCCATTTTCCCGCATGCAGGTGGCATGGATGGAAACGCTCTTCGATGCCATGCAGCTGGAGGCTGAACTGCTGACCGCCTGCGCTACCAGCCAACAGCAGCTCATCAAGTGCATGTCCGACCAGCAGATACTCAAGGACCCGGTAGTCGTCGGCAGCTGTTATCAAGACGTCATGCAGGACTTCATCAATGCCCACCTGCACCGGATGGATAAGGTCAACGAAATGGCCGAAGATTTTCGCCAGCGGGTCTGGGAAGAGATATAAGCAATCGCGGGCCGACAGCCCGGGCAAGCGGGTTTCAGCCAGGCGCGCCTCACTCGGCCTTGCCTAGCGCAAGCCCGGATCAGTCAATCACGGCTCTTCAATCACGATCACTCAGTCAGTGCGCTCCTCGTCCTGTGGTCTTAGCTACCGCTCAGATACCCAACAGCGCCACAATCAGTGGCAGCAGGAAGGCGGTCACCAAGCCCGACAGGCCCATGGCGAGACCCGCAAAGGCGCCAGCCAGCGCACCGATAGAGCTGAAACTTTGCGCCGTGCCAAAACCATGAGCCGCCAGCCCCAGGGTAAAGCCTTGAACGGTCGGGTCCTTGATGCGTAGCAGTCTGAATATCCAGGGGCCCAGGGCACAGCCGATCGACCCGGTGAGCAAGACCAATCCCGCTGCCAGCGATGGAATTCCGCCCAGTTGTTCGGCGATGCCCATCGCGATCGGCGAGGTCACCGACTTGGGAGCCAGCGTCAGCAGTGTTTCCCGGCTCGCTCCCATCAGCATAGCGATGCCAAGGGTCGAGCCAACGGCAGTCACGATACCGGTCACACAGGCGACCATGATCGGCCATATCAACCGACGAACCCGTTCCCGGTGGTCATAGAGCGGTATCGCCAGCGCCACGGTGGCCGGGCCGAGCAGAAAGTGAATGAACTGAGCTCCTTCGAAGTAGGTGCTGTATTCGATGCCGCTGAGCAACAGAAAACTGATCAGCAGT
Organism: Onishia taeanensis; assembly: GCF_013349955.1. Classification (GTDB taxonomy): domain Bacteria; phylum Pseudomonadota; class Gammaproteobacteria; order Pseudomonadales; family Halomonadaceae; genus Onishia; species Onishia taeanensis_B. The sequence goes on from NZ_JABVXC010000018.1 coordinate 1,209, forward strand.
ACGATCGAAATTACCACCGGGTGCAGCAAGGGCGTGCGGCCGAGCAGGATGTTGATGCGGGTGGCCAGGTAGAAGGCCGCCAGGGTCACCAGCAGCGAGAGCAAGGGGTTGCCCGACAGGTAGACCCAGACTTGGTCCAATGCGACGAAGTTCATTTGGTTTTTCCTGCCCCGCCGGCTCGCTGGTTCATCCACATCATGACCTTGGCCGTGACAGCAAGAGTCACCGCGGTGGACACCAACAGAGTGACAATGATCGTCCAGAAATCAGCCTGAATCAGCTGGAAGTGCACCATCATCCCAACACCGGCCGGCACAAACAGCAGCGTCAGATAATTCAGCAGCCCCTGACCTGTCTTGCGAAGGCCATCCGGTACTCGCCCATTGATTAGCAAGGCGACCAGCAAAATCACCATGCCCATCACCGGCCCTGGAACGGGAATACTGAATCCTCGAACGATCAGCTCACCCAGGAACTGACATCCCAGCAAGATGATAAACCCAACGATCAATGACATGCCTGCCCTCCTCCATTCTTGGCTGAGGACAGTTTACCCCTTTCGTCTAGGTGCAGCCCAACCATCCGGCCAAGCTTTTGAAAAAAAAGCGCTTAAGGGGCTTCCCATTGCCAGCATCTCGCGCTAGTATACGCCTCGTTCTCGGGGCACAGGAGCCGGAAGGCACTACCGAGAATCAGAGTCGGAGCGTGGCGCAGCTTGGTAGCGCGCTGCAATGGGGTTGCAGAGGTCGCTGGTTCGAATCCAGTCGCTCCGACCAGTAACATTAAAAGCCACTCGGCCTTGTCGAGTGGCTTTTTTCGTTTTGGCCTTTTCCGTTTTTGACCACCGCTGCCCATGAGACGCCCCCTCTAGACCCGACCTCCCGTCAGCGATTCCATCAACGCCAGAACGCTTTAAACTAGCCGGACTCAGTTCCAACCTGCCAACGCCGAGGTCACATGCGCACCCTTGTCATCGTCAGAAGCCTCAAGATGGGCGGCATGGAACGAATGGCCATCACGCTCGCCGATGCCCTCGCCGACGCCGGGCATGACGCTCACATCGTCACCTGGCGCGACCGGGATCAGGTTCTCACCCCTGATCACCCCGGCGTCACCAGCCATGTGGTGCCGATTCAGCGCCTGATCCGCTTGACCGGCCTTGGCCTGCTGATCGAACTCCTCTCGCGGCTGATCCTCAACCCGCTGATCCGTCGCTCCCACTTTGTATGGACGGGCTGGCTGGGTGGCTTTGTCTTCAGGGCCTGGCTGAAACGCTTTGAAAAGAAACACGGCAAAGTGGATCGCCTGATCTTTCGTGGCCTAGGCACCTACGAAGGGATCTGGAGCTTCCGTGATGCGCGCGCATGCTTCGTGCTCGAGAATGGCGTCAATTTCAAAGGCGCTCTCTGGCAGCAACGCCTTTTTGCGCGCTGCCTTCTGAACAAGCGCCACCTGGTGGGCGTCTCCCAAGGGGTGGTGGAATCGGCCCAAGCTTACTGCCAACGCTTCCAACTGACGCCGCTATCACTAGAGCGCATCATCAATGCCTGCCCGGTGAAACGCATCCAATCATTGATGCTCGAGGAAGACCCCGAGATTCCGGACGAGCCCTTCATTCTCAACGTCGCCAGGCTGGTGCCCCAAAAGGATCACGAGCTGCTGCTTGAAGCCTATGCCAAGGCCATGCCCGAAGAGCGGCTTGTCATTATCGGCGAAGGCCACCTACAGACAGCACTGAAAGACACAGCACGCCGGCTCGGCATTGCCGAGCGCGTCAGTTTTGCCGGCACCAAACGCAATCCCTATCCCTGGATGCGCGCGGCCCGGCTCTTCGTCTTGAGCTCGAGAATAGAAGGTATGGGGATCGTGTTAAGCGAAGCCTTGGCCTGCGATACACCAGTGGTCTCAGTCGACTGCCCCGGCGGCATTCGCGAGATCCTCAAAGGCGAGCTCGAAATCGGCATCGCTGAACACAGTGCAGAAGGCTTGGCGAACAAGATACAGGAAGTCCTTGGTCTGGGCGGCTATGAGATCAAACCCGAATGGCTCAAGGACTTCTCTGAAGAGACCATGGTTGCCCGCTACCTGGAACACCCTCGCGGCAGTGAACAAACCAGCACACTAACACACACGCTTTAGCACCAAGTAATAACGAACCTCCTGTTATACACCCACCCAAAAATCATCACACATACGCAGCGGAATCACGAACACATGCTTAGACCTAGGTGGCAATTCAATCAAAGTGCGGCAACTTGGCAGTCACCTAAGCCCCTATGGCTATTAGGGATAGCATGCGTTTTCCTTTACGGCTTTTTTAATTTGCTATGGCCCAAAGTGGGAGGAATCGCCGGAACCTTGATGGCGGTTTTAGGGCTGATCATGGTGTTACGTAACGCTGATATCCGCGGCTCCGCGCCGCTTTGGCTCTTGCTCGCAGCGGTACTTGTTCAACTGCTCAGTTGGTGTCTTGGCTACTTCCATCACCCAGACTGGATACCGGACAACCCCCAACTGGACCGCATGGGCAAGTGGTTCCTTTTCATTGGCATTGCATGGTGGCTTGGCGGCCGCACTCGCCTGACCCTCTGGCTGTGGGGCCTGGCAATGTTGGGCTTATTCCTTACCTCGATAACTACCGATGTGGGCCTTGATCACTGGCAAAGAGGGCTGTCGGGGCATCGAGTCGATTTCGGCATACACAATGCTCAGCACGGGGCCATGTATTTCGGCACATCGCTGCTGGGGCTACTTGCCTTCAGCAGAAGAGCTCTTCAGCCCGGTTCCTGGTCCACCCTACGTCGCCTTGGGTGGGGAATGGCATTGGCGATATGTCTTACGGGCGTGATAGTGACTCAAACCCGCGCCATCTGGCTCGCCTTGCTAATAGCACTGCCCGTCATGGCCAGTTTAATGCTGACCTCTGCAAAGCTAATGCCGCAACGGCTTGGCGTCAGGAAAAAGCACCTAGTGCTTGGCGGCGTCTCTGCATTCCTCGTGGTGGTCCTGTTAGGGACAGCCTTCCATGGTTCAATCGAACGGCGGCTGAGTGCCGAGAATCAGGTGATCACTGAGCTAATGGATGGTGATATTGACGCCATCGACCCCAATTCCAGTATTGGTAATCGCATTTATACCTGGATTGCCGCCACGCAATGGATAGCTGAGCGACCGCTGGTTGGCTGGGGCGCCCATGGACGTAGTCTCGCCGTCAAACAGACCGAATGGCTGCCAGAAACAACGAAGGAACGTTATGGCCACCTGCATAACACCTTCCTGGAAGTACTGGTGGCCTATGGCGCCTTGGGCGTTCTGGTCGTTGCGGCACTCGCCTACTGGGTAGGACGCGGTACCTGGCTTGCCTGGCGCGCAGGCGCCATGCCCAGCGACATGGCGCTCTTCGCCACAAGCTTCTTCATCTTCTGGGTGATCGTCAACCAGTTCGAGGCTTACCTTTCATTCTCATCCGGCGTATACGTTCATAACCTGATCTTGGGAGGGCTGGTGACCCATGTCTGGCGCTGGCGAGTCACAGCACGCCGGGACTGACCCTTCGCAATGACGAACAACTTCCGTCGCACTGACAAATATAATAGCGATGCGCCGGCCCCAGCAGCCAGGCGCAACGTTTATCGCCAGTCAAGATACGGGTCCCGAGAACAAGAAAGCTCGGGATCAACCCCAGCCACACCGGAGAAAAAACAGATACTCACTCTATCAAGGCTAATGCGCGGGTCTTGAAAAAGCGGACTGCTGGTCAGTTCCTGCAACCAGATGAGGAGTCATGCGCGCCTCCCGGCAGCTCAAAAAGGGCGAAGCCCCCCTCCCCTATGGCTTACCAGTATGGCTGACCAGTCGCTCTGGCACTTGACCCATCAATGGCGCCAATCAAGATACGCTTGCCAACGCCTTGTCCACTTGGTCGATGGCGGCCGGCCCGATCCCCTTGATGTCAGCCAGAGTGCCGGCTGCATGGCGGCTCTCGATGTCGCTAATCATCACGAGCCCATTTTCGGCCAGCGTTGCCGTAACCTTTGTCGGTAGCTCCAGGTCTTCGACCCTCAGACACTGGTTCTGCTGTCGCCAGCGAGCCGCCATGGTCTGAGCAGCCTGGTCCACGAACTCGCCATATTCGCTCTCGCGAACCGCGGTGATCAGGTCGCAGAATTCTAGCTGATGCTGATCACTCTCGCTCAGCGGAGTGCTACTGATAACGTAATGAGGCGGCTGCGCAATCTGGACCTGGTCATTGATCAGCGACACCTGGACCTTGCCATCGTCGCTGGTGATCGACGGCGCCTCTTCATCCGCACCGCTATTGGCCGACTTGCCCCGCTTGGCGTCCTGCTTGGCACGCGCCTTTTGCAACTCTTCGCGCGCCAGGTGCTTGGCCTGCTTCGCGTCTTTCTTTGCGGCATCAAGCTTGTCACTAAGCTTGGCGTTGCGGGTACGCAACTGCTCGGCTTCGTGCTTGGCCTTGTCGCGCGCCTTCTGGGCCTGCTGCGCCTCTTTCTTCAGCTGCTGAACGTCAGCCTTTAGCTCATCGACTTCCATCTGCAGCGTGATGGCACGAACCAGCGCGTCGTCCTGAGTATCTTGAGCGGCTGTATCGGTCATAGGATCTCCCTTGGTGGATCAAGAAAAAACCCCGCCCAGCCAAGGCTGGGCGGGGTGCGAAGCGAGCATTGGTAAACAGACCGACGGCAGATGCCGCCGATCATGAGCGATATGATAGCGACGAACAGCCTGTTTTCAAGCCTGGCGTCAAAGCTGACATCAAAGCCATGAAGCCAGCTAAGGCGAGCATGCTTCCTGATCCATGCACAAAATCCATGCACAAGCGATTCACGGAGAAGACCGGCGAGCATCTAGCGTGAAACGATCTGGAGACATAACCTAGAATAGCCTTTTAATAGAATATTATCTAATTATAACCATTTAAGGCTATATATTTTACAAATAACCATTTTGGGCTATTTTTAAGACAACCGCTCCATAAGAGACCCCACCCATGAGGCAGCCCCTTGCCGTATTGACCGGCGACATCATCGCGTCACAGCGAATCAGCGATACAACAGCCCTCTACCGGGTGCTGGATGCTACCTTGGCACGCCTTACCAAGCACTATGGCGGCCGTTTCGAACGCTACCGGGGAGATGGCTTCCAACTGGCCATCCCCTGCATCGGCGAAGCTTTGCATGCCGCGGTGGCTCTGCGTACCGAGCTGATCATGCATTCACAGGATCAACGCTGGGATGCCCGAGTCGCGGTAGCCGTCGGTCATAACGAGTGGCAGCCCGGTAGCCCCCTGGCATCCGCCGACGGGCCGGTGTTCATCGCATCCGGCAAGGCGCTGGATGCGATGAGCGAGAGTGCAGCCCACCTGGCACTGATCGAGGCCGGCGCCCCCCATGACGCTGCCATGACGCTGCTGGTCCGCTATGTGGATGAGTTGATCAATGACTGGTCCCGCTACTCAGCTGAAATCGCCTTTCTCAAGTTGTGGCACGATGAACCCCAGCAGGCCATGGCCGAGCGGCTCGGCATCCGCCAGCCAAGCGTACACAAGCGCCTGGGCGCCGCCCGCTGGGTCATGCTCGCCGATACTCTGGACTTTTTCCAACAGCGCCTGGCCACGGAGCAACCTGCCCAATGACTTCACCTGAAATGGCAACATTGCTTGGCCTGGTGCTAGCGCACCTGAGTGGCGATTTTCTACTTCAGCCGCGCCGATGGGTCGACTCCAAACAGCGACACAAGCAATTGTCGCCTGCCCTTTACTGGCATGCATGTCTGCACGGTTTGCTCACGGCTCTGGTACTCACCTTCGCTGGCAGCGGACCGGGCATCATTCTGGTCGGCACGCTTCTGATAGCGATCAGCCATGCACTGATCGACCTTGGCAAGGCGCACCTTGATTCAAACCGGTTAGAGTGGTTCCTAATCGACCAGCTGTTACACCTGCTGGTGCTACTCGGATTGTGGCTCACCTGGTTAGGCAGTCTAAAGCCTCTCTTGGACGTCGCCACCTGGATAACCACCCCACACGCCCTGACACTGGCCGGCGCCTACCTACTGGTGACCCGACCGATGGCCATTGCCATCGCCCTGGCCATGCGCCCATGGAGCGATGAGGTCAACGACCCCGGAACACTCGCTGCTGCCGGGGCTCGAATCGGCATGCTCGAGCGCTTCCTAGTGCTGACACTGGTGCTATTGGACGAACTGACGGCAGTGGGCTTCCTGCTGACCGCCAAGTCAGTGCTGCGCTTCGGCGACCTGCGCGAAAGCAGCGATCGCAAGCTCACTGAGTATGTGCTTCTGGGCACCCTACTCAGCGTGTCAGCCACTCTGGTCCTGGGTTTACTGGTAAGGTCCATTTGGTGGACCACCTGACCCGATATCAATCACGGGGTTGCCCCACCCAACAATGCAGTTTTCTTGAGCAAGCAAAAGCCACTCAATCATTCAGACCTGCACAGGCTGTTAGCTTCAGTTGCGCCTTGATCCTACGCGTGTATAAAGGGCGATATCTTATGGGGATGAGTGCCGACGGATAGGTCGGCAGGCCGCTTCACCATTTACCCGCATCAGCATGCTTCACCCTCGACCCACAAGCCGAAGGACATCACCACCTGATGGAGCAGAGTCACCGCCACTTCGATATCCAGGCTTGGCTGCTAATTTTACTGACCAGCAGCTTTCTGGTGGGTGCCAGCAGTCTTCTGTTCGATCTCTTGGGATACATGCCGCTACCGCCTCAATGGCGGTTAAAGGCGGGCGGCGCTATCGCCGTATTGCTCGTCAGTCTTGGGATGCTTGCCCTGCTCAGAGATAAGCCACGATGGCGACGCCTGATCGGTGGCTCACTCATCATCTTAGGCGGCTACAGCCTCAGCCACCACCTGCTAGCTCCGGTGACGGAGAGCGGTCTTTCATGGCTCACCCGCCATGCCCTGTTGAGTCCGCTACCCGCTTTCTTGGTTGTGATAGCAGGGCTCTGTTATCAGATGCCACCGACATCGACACACACGTGGCGCCTTTATCGCATGGCCGGCTGGCTATCGGTAGGGATTGGCGCCACCACACTGACGTATCCGCTGACGACCGAGGCGCCGCTGACGCCGTTCGCAGAAATAACCTCGCTGGGTAGCGTATTTTGTTTGCTACTGGGCGCAGGCCTGCTGATCATTGGCCATCAGCAAATGGCACCCGCACTTTCGCTGCCTCGCACCGCTATCATTAGCGGCATGCTAGGTGTCACAGCCAGTATTGTCGTCTGGTTGGTCAGCAGCTGGGTACTGTACAGCGCCCGGGTTGACGCTGCGGACCAACTACTCAGCAATACCGCCGACGGTATGGAGCAGCAAATCGAGACCAAAGTACGCTTGATCGAACGGCTTGCCGCTCGCTGGCAAGCCTTGAGCGGCCAAGACGAGAGGGTTGCCCGGCAGCTTTGGCAAGTAGAAACCCGCACTTATCTCAAGGACGAACCTAGCTTGCAGGCTCTTGCCTACCAAGGGCCCCAAGGACAAAACCACTGGCATGCCGGACGCGAAACGAATGACTTGCGGTGGTTGATGGACCAGCAAACGGACCCGGCAACGCTTGACTGGGTTCGTCAGCAGAGGGAGCTTGGCCGACATATCAATTGGCGCTTCCCCGATTCTCAGCGCGACAGTCTTGGCCTCTTGGCGGTGACACTGGATGGTGAGAACACCATGCTGGCCATCATCGATTTTGCCGAAATCGTCGCCCTGCAGCGTCATCTGGATACAGGCAGCTTCTCCATTACCTTCGCCTCACAAGGCAGCGAATGGGGCACGCTGATGCCTAAAGATTGGCACGAAGGCATCGCCCAGCGAATCATTACGTCTCGCACGTGGACATTACCAGGCGGCCCAAGCGTCACCCTCAAGGCACTGGCTGGACCACCGTCAATAACCAGCCTGCCTGGCGCCTTGCCGGTAGTTTTTGGCCTGTTGAGCTTGATATTCTCCTACCAGTTGATGGTTGGTCGCGCCTTGGTGGCTGCCCGGGATCAACAGTCCGCCGCCCTGGCTCGCAGTGAACAGCGCTTCCGTTCGTTATTTACCCAGCATCCAGACGCAGTCTTCGTCCATACACGCGACGGTGTGTACGAGAGCCTCAATCCCGTCACCGAAACTATCGTGGGGTTATCACAGCAGAATCTAATCGGTCATCACTTTCGGTCTGTCATCAGTGAGCCGACTTGTTCACAGCAGGACATCGAACGCACTGAGATAGCGTTCCAGCGCGCCGCCAACGGCTTTCCCAGTAGCTATGCGATGCGTTTGTCAGCTAGCGGGGGGCCGCCCAAAGATCTGGAAGTGACACTCGTGCCCAGCGTCGTCAATGACAAGGTAGACGGCGTCTTCGGCATTGCTAAAGACATTACCGCCCGGGTCGCCGACGAAGAGCGGTTACACATCCTCGAGCGCAGCCTCGAGGCCAGCAGCAACGGCATCGTGATCGTCGACGTGCGCGAAGACCACTTACCAGTGGTATACGTGAACCCCGCATTTACCCGCATTACCGGCTATCTGGCGCAAGACGTGATCGGCCACCCTCCCGTCTTTCTGAACGTTGACGAGAACGATGCCAAGCACAACGAACAGATTCATGCCGCAATCCGTGACGGCACCAGCCTGTCGGCGACTCTGCGTACCTATCGACGCGATGGCTCCCCCTACTGGAACCAATTGTTCCTGTCGCCAGTGAGAGATGCCAACGAGACCATTACTCATGTCATCAGCATCATTAACGATATCTCAGAGAGTAAGCAGCAAGAACATGAGCTCGCGCACCAGGCCACCCACGACGCACTGACCGGCCTCGGTAACCGCGCCCTGTTCAATGACCATCTGGCTCATGACATTGAATTGGCAGCCCGAAATGGCCGGATGCTGGCCGTGCTGTTCGTTGATTTAGATGAGTTCAAGCCCATCAATGACACCCTGGGCCATAAGGTAGGCGACCAACTGCTGATCAATATTGGGGACCGACTGCGCCAGGGTCTTAGAGCTAGCGACACCCTTGCCCGTCTTGGCGGCGATGAATTCGTACTGCTGCTTCCCAACCTAAACCACTCTGCCGAAGCAGAGGAGGTCGCCAGTAGAATTTTAAGAGACCTCAACAAGCCGCATCGAGTCAGTGGGCACGAGCTGCATGTTTCGGCCAGCATCGGGATCGCCATAAATCGAGGCGGGCTCGATGAGCCGGAACGGCTACTTCGGTATGCCGACATGGCCATGTACAAGGCCAAACAGCGGGGCCGGAATAACTATCAGCTGTTTACCGAAGATCTCGACAGGAAACTCAACCAGCGAGTGACGTTACGGAGTGACCTCCAGGAGGCCATCAGGCATGGCCATCTTCGCTTGTACTACCAACCCCTGCTGGATCGGGAAGGCAACGTGGATGGTCTGGAAGCGCTAGTACGCTGGTTTCATCCCACCAAGGGGCTCATCTCACCGGCGACCTTTATTCCCATCGCCGAAGAAACCGGCCAGATCATTCCGCTAAACCACTGGATCAAACGACAAGCCTGCCAGGACGCCCGTCAACTATTAAACCAAGGGCTATTGAAAGGGCGCATGGCGATCAACCTATCTCCCATTCAGTTCCACCGGCCCCACTTTCTCAGCTCTTTACAGAGTGCGCTGGATGAAGCCGGGCTTCCTCCGGAGCATCTTGAATTGGAACTGACCGAAGGAATTCTCATGCACGATACGGATGGCGCTATCTCTATCCTCAATGCCTTGAGCGACATGGGGATAAGCACCGCTATCGATGACTTCGGCACCGGCTTTTCCAGTTTGAGCTATCTCCGTGACCTGCCTATCGACAAGATAAAGATCGACCGCAGCTTTGTACAAGATGCTATCAAAAGCAATAAAAACGCGGCCATTTGCCATGGCGTGATCACGCTGGCTCAGGAGCTAGACCTCAAAGTAGTGGCCGAAGGCATCGAAACAGCGGAACAGCATGACTATCTAATGTCGCTGGGCTGCGAAGTCTTCCAGGGGTTTCTGCTAGCCAGACCCATGCCGCTGGACAGCCTCATCACCTGGCTCACTAAGCGGGCACAAGCTTCAACCAAGGCCTAACGGGGCGTTGCCGTCTCCATCAGCCCACTCGCTTCATCACCACGACTGTCATGCGCTAGGCAAGCTGACAGCTTTCCAGCCATCCAAACAAAGGGTGAGAAGAGGCTCAGCGAAGTGGCCTTAACCAAGCACTACTATCTTCCAGCTATGCCCGGCAGACCTTGTTGCGCCCGGCCTGCTTGGCCATATAGAGCCCTTGGTCGGCACGCTTGATGGCGGGATTCAACGAAGCTTCATCAGTACTGACCAGTGTAACGCCTAGCGAAGCCGAATATGCCAGCATCCCATTCTCCGCCGCATCGTGACCGACATAGACCGGGCTCGCTTCTACCGCACGGCGAAGACGCTCTGCTACCTGAATGGCTTGTTCACAGCTGGTATGCGGCAGCAGCGCCACGAACTCCTCGCCGCCCATGCGACACAGTACGTCCCCGTCGCGCAGCACCTTGCGCGCCGTCTTGGCGAAGCTCTGCAGTACCTGCTCACCAACGTCATGACCATAGGTATCGTTGATGCGCTTGAAGTGGTCAAGGTCAATGCCAATCAAGCTCAGGGGGCATCTGTGGCGCTCTGCACGTGCGACCTCCATGGCGGCTTGCCCCTCCAAGAATCGACGGTTACCCAGCCCAGTAAGAGGGTCGGTCAGTGCCTGCTTGGCGAGTCGCTCCTCCAGTTGCTTTCGCTCGCGCAGGTTGAAGACCATCGCACGGGAGTATTGGAACCCTTCTTCAGTGACCTGAGCAGTCGCCTGAATCGCCACGGGCAAGATGGAACCATCTCCACACAACAGCTCGCATTCGACTGCGCCCTCCTGGCCCTGGCCCAGAACCTGCTGGAAAGCCGCGTCGAATGCCTCGCGCGTCGCCGGCGTAACAAAGTCTCGATAGAGACGCTTACCCACCACTTCATCGGCGCGATAGCCTATCCAATCAAGTTCGGTGCGATTGATCTTGACGACCCGGCCATGGCTATCCAGCGAGTGGTAGCCGCAGGGAGCATGCTCATAAAGGTCCTGTACCTCGCCAGCATACTGGCGGGCCTCACGGGAAAACGCCAAAGCACGCTGCCGCAGCGCACGAAGCCGATGATCACTTAGCACCCAAAACACGCCGAAGGCCACCGATATCAAATAAACCAAAGCAATGGCCAGCAGCTGAACAGGACTCTCCGTGAGTAGCCCCAACAGGCTGGGCCGTGGCATCAGGATCCCGAAACGCCAAGGCTGGGTTCCTGGGTCGCTGATGATCGTGCCTGCTAGGCTGGAATAGTGCTGGGTATGGATGTCATGGGTAAGGAAAGCAAGGATATTCTCTTCCAGGTCGACCGTGCCTAGGGTACGCGCCGACATGACCGCCCAGGCGCCAGGCCAGTATTCTGTCAGCGGGCGTCCGAATCGTTCACTCTGACGATCGCCGTCAGGTAGCAGCCACTTACCTTGAGCATCTACCAGCAGTGCCTCACTGCGCCCGCTATCCTCAGCATGTGGCAGAGAGGCGGTAATATGCGACCAATCAAGAGTAAAAAGAAGCACCCCAAGGCGCCTTCCTTGATGATCGATAATCGGCGTGGCGATGTCTAGCACAGTGGTTATTGGCGACAACGCCTTCCCGGAGGCACCCAAGCGCGGCGGTGAGACGTACAAATCGCTAATTGGCAGCCCCATAGCCGCCTGATAGGCCGGTATCGCACGCTTACCGATCACTGGAGGCCTTGGCAGTTGAGGTGCCACTGAGGAAGCGAACCACTCACGTCCGGCGGTATCGATCACTGTCAAACGGGTATAGCGACCAAAGTGGGACAACAGTGTGTCGAACAATGCCCTCAGCTCCTCCCAATCGTTCTGGGCCGCTAGCCCCCAAGCCGGGGCTTGGGAAGAAGTTTGCTGTGAGAGGAAGCGACTCAGTAGCGAATATTCCGCAGTGGCTAACACCTGGTTGAAGCTCTCGTTCATACTCTGGAGTAACATGTCATACTCGGACTCGAGCAGTACTGCGGCCGACCGGCGTGAGCTATCGACTCGCTCCTCGATGTGCGAGGTAAAAATCGGCGTCAGCGTCACGGTGACCAACGCCACGGGCAGGAGTGTGGCCACGATCAAACGGGCCCAGAGTGCTTTGATGATCAATGAAGGCTTCTCGCGTAGGGCCTGCCGAAAGCCTTGCTGGCAGATAACCCAGGGTATCCCAGTGACTAGGAACCGAATCTGAATCGGCTTTTGGGCACACGAAGTATCAGGTAAAAACAGGCCAGCGTCATCTCTCAGGTCACATTGCTTCGCTCTAGGGAGATAAGCCCAGCTGTCAGAAAAAACGGAGCAAGGTCCCACCCGAGGCTCTGCGACGGAGGGTATGGACTACGCCCTGGGCATGGCAGTGTTCGACGAATTGACGACAACCGAAGCGCAACGAAACACAGCAAGCACCGCATTCGAGGACACGCCTAAAGACAGCCATTCGCAGGATTGCGTGCGAGTGAAGGCTTAGTTACAGGGATTCGCTTTGTTGACGGCCATACTACCCGCTAAATGCCCATGTAGGGTAAGGGCATGGCGATGTGGCGCCTAAGGTCAGTCACCGCCGAGAGCTCATTAGCGGATAGCTCTCTGGCCAAAGGTTATTGCGCCATGTCGTGATTGCCCTGACGCAACCTTCTTCATAACATAAAAAAACATTAATAAAAACATGCCCTAACAGCCCGCGTGGGGCCTCAGTGTCCGTGTGCTTCGGAGTTCACATATGACAGATGACCTCAACATGCTAAAAACTCAGCAGCATGCTCACGAGCTAATCTCTCAGCAGGCGCCACTAGAAAGAACGCTAGACACGATCGCCCACTGGATAAGTGAAGAGCCACATGCGGCCAAGGGGGAATATCGGCATCAGGCTCATGGATAGATACTTTGCAAGATAATCACTCTGGATATCCCGTCTGCCAAGGGCCAGAAACCAACATAGTTCTTATTATTCTCAGACCACCGCATGGCGAGCATTTTTCGCAAAGACTGATTGTTCTGCCCGACAAAGCAGGTATCATCCAGTGGTATAAGCAATCGTAGTATTTCCTTGATATACAAATAAAAAATATTGTCAAATGCACAGGTATAGATTATGGCCGCTTCCAGTCTGACCGTGAATCCACCCGCGAACGTGATTCGCTCACTTCTCCAGCACAGCCATGAATTATCGGTCTATGCCCACGACATGGCCTATCCACTGAAAGCGGAAGTCACCGAGCTGGATCTGGACACGGGGCGGCTGGTGTTAGAAGTGGAATATACCGGTTCGGATATCGAAGCATATTTGGCTCGCGGCGGACTGAGCTTCGACCTGGAAACTCTGAAAAGCTCCCAGGCCGTCGGCCGCGAGACTTACAGCCTCAGCAACATCACTGCCAAGTCTCTCAAGACTGACAGCACACAGTACCGCCTTGAATGCCAGCTACCCGAATCGATATTCGTGAAGGAAAACCGAGGATCGGTGCGAATTCCCTTCATTCTTGGTATGCATGCCCGCGTCAACCTCGAAGTATACCTCCATGAGCTCAATGTGCCGGGGCAACTGCGCAACCTCTCGCTGGGAGGCTGCATGATCGACATTGATCTAGCTGACAGCATTACGATCGACACGGATCAAGCAATCCCTGGGGTAACGCTAGAGTTCCCCAACGGGGATAGTTTCTTCGCCGAAGGTAATATTCGTCATATCCGCCCCTTCGGCAAGCATGGCTATGCGGTCGTTGGCCTCCAGTTCATCGACATGTCGGCATCGCAGACAGAGTCACTATTGCGATACGTCAATGAATCGGAGCGAGAAGCCGCTTACCGCACCGGCACCAACGCCAAGCTGACCCAACACTCGCCCCTGTTCATTCCCGGGGCCAAGGAGAAGAAGATTCTGCAACGAGAAGCAACGGAACGTGACAGGATCTCCCGACAGTCACCAATGGAGCGCGGTGTCATGGAGGTGGCCCATCAGCTTCAGGTGGGGCTAATGTACATGAAGACTCGCCACTCGTTTCCTCATCAGATGTTCTACGATTGCGTGGACACGCTGCGCTACCTGGTTGAGCAGGACCGCAAGACCTTCCTGTATGCCCTGGCATTTCTTCGCGACGAACCGGACTGGGTTAGACATGCCGTCCAAGTGGCGGGACAACTAGCCGACCTCACGCTGACGCGTGATCCACATGACCCCCAGATACGTGAAGCCGTGCTGGGTGCCTTGCTTCATACAATGGGCAAGCCATTGCTGATCAGTGCTCAGTTGCCATCCCTAAAAATGAACATGAACCCGACACAGAAGACGATCCTCAAAGGCCACGTGAAGGCGCTGCTCGATAAACTTCATGAACTTGAGTGGGTGCCCAGCCCTATCTGCCGCGAGGTCATCGAACAGGCCAACGAGCGCCTTGACGGCTCCGGATACCCGGCGGGCAAACGCGGCGAAGAACTTTCAGAACTGATTCGGCTGGTCACGGTAATCAAGGCGGTCAACAAGTTGATGCATGCGCGTAACGGCCTACCACCCCGCTCCCCCCTTGACGCGTATCGGCAAATCCATGATGCGGACACCGCCTATGACAAAACGGTGCTGGTGGAATACATCCAAGTGTATGGCCTCTACCCGATTGGTAGCCTTGCGAAATTCTCGGGCGGCTTCCTTGCTTGGATCATGGATACCGATGGTAAGGGTACTCCAAACCAGGTACACGTCGTCAAAAACCTTAGATTCCCAGACACCAACATGGACAGCGTCATCACCCAAAATGACTTCTCACAGATCGGCAAGCTCGAAGGAATAGCCAATCCCGCAGACTACGGAATAAAGGCCGCGAAGGCATAGACAGAAACGAAGACATAGACAGAAACGTAGGCATAGATAAAAACATGGCTACGGTCTCACTGCGCGATTCAGGAGTTACTTCATATTTTATCGCCCCCAGAACAGGCGATACTGTCGAGATGTCTTGGTTTGTCAAGCCCACGACCCCTTGCATGCCTAGCCAGTCAAGCTATTGCTCTACCTTGCCAACGAGGCAGTTGCTGCAATTAAGGAATGGCAGGCAAAACACCCTGAGTTCTTGACCAGGCGAGCTGGGCACGATACTGAGTCACTTCCTGCATGGTGTCTCGGGGCTATGTTGTAGGGCTGTGTTTTAGGGCTGTGTTTTAGGGCTATGTTTTGGGCCTATGTTTTAGGCCTAATTCCTGGTTATATGTCTTGGGTATATATTTATATATATTCTGGATGAAGAGAGAAAGGATATAGATCAGTAATCATACAAATATTATAAGGTGAACGCTTCACCCTTGGACAACGGCCTTGCTTGGCCATTAGCCAATTGCTCGAACTCATGTGCCGGAATGGGCTTACTGAACCAGAAGCCCTGCCCCCACGCTTTTCCCGTTGACATCTCGATCAGCAGCTGACGCTGTTGTGACGTTTCAATACCCTCGGCAATCGTGTAGAGACCAAGACTGCTCGCCATCTGGTATATGATGGCCACCAAAGCCTCCCCCTTGTTGTTTGGCTGATCTAGTTCATTAACGAAACTGCGATCGATTTTAAGGGTCTGGAGAGATAAATGCTGTAACCGGCTCAATGAAGAATAGCCCGTGCCAAAGTCGTCGATGGCCAGTTGAAACCCTTGATCATGCAGCGCCCGCAGCAAGGCTTCGATTTCTGTCGGATCTTCCATCAGCGCATTCTCCGTGACCTCCAAATGCATCCACGAAGGGTCAACGTGCGGGGTAACCAGAGCAGAAAAGTGCTCAACATCGCTATTCGGATAAAGCTGGTTGATGCTGAGATTGACGGCCATTTCCAGCTCTAGTCCTTGATCATGCCAGGCTTTGAGTTGGCGAGCGGCCGTTTCCAACACCCAATCTCCGAGCGGTTTGATCAATCCCAGCTCTTCCACCAGAGGCATGAACGCACCTGGTGCCAAGACCTCACCATCACTCTGCGGCCAGCGAATCAGCGCTTCGGCAGCGACAATTCGGCAGGAAGCGAGCTCAAAGATAGGCTGATAATAGAGTTCGAATTGCTGCTCTTCTAGCGCCCGGCGCAGCCTGGTTTCCATCGAAAAACGCTGCTGGCAACTGTCTGCGATGTCCTTGGAAAATAATTGACTTTGTCCACCTCCCCTGCGTTTCGCTTCATACATTGCCTTGTCAGCGTTCTCAATCAGGATGGTGGCATCGCGACCATGTTCAGGCACTAGGCTGATACCCACGCTGGCCTTCAGATGGTGTGTATAGCCACCCACCATCAACGGCTCACTGACGTGGGCGATAATTCGATCGGCGAGATGATGGGCTATATCGACAATTGTGGCAGGTTCGCGAGCGGTACCATCACGGGCACCGGCATTTACCACGACGAGGAATTCATCTCCCCCCTGGCGGATCACAAGATCTGAGTCACGAACCGACGCCTGCAAGCGCTGGCCAAGTTGGCACAAAACCTCGTCGCCGACCTCGTGACCCAAGGCATCGTTGATCCGCTTGAATCCATCCAAATCGATGAACAAAATGGCGCAGTCATTTTCCTGTGTATCATGCGCCGATACGATGTCATCCAAATAATGAATCAGATGCCTGCGGTTGGGCAGACCGGTTAGCGCATCAGTATACGCCAGGTAATGAATTTCAGCGGCCTGCTGCTCGCGCTCGCTGTGTGTGCGCAAAGAATTCAGTCCAAACACGAGGTTCGCGGCGAGTCGTTCCAGCAACTGGCATTCATTGTGGTCGAAATGGTCGGCTCGATTGGAATAGATAGTCAGGCAGCCCGCAGGGCCTGACTCGAACTTCAGTGGTAACATGATGGCCGCGGCCAGCTGGTGCTTAATTGCTCGGTCACTAAGGAGACAACGAGGCGAGGTGTCAGCAATGTCGTTGACAATGTGTGCGGTGTTGGTGCGAATGCACTGCGATATCATGTCAAAACACGGTGATTCCTGATCAAGGTTTTGTTTCAAGTCAGCGACGAACTCCTGGGCCGGCCCAGCCCAAGCACGGATGTCGAATACCGAATCGCTACCTTCAGCCAAAAAACCAATCCACGCCAGGTTATACCCATCCTCATCAACGACGGTTTCGCATAGTGCCTTGATGAGTTCACTCTCGGAATCCGACCGTACGACTATGCTGTCACAGGCACTCAACGTCCGCAGAGCACTAACCACACCGACTAATTGCCGCCTGGCGTCATCCTGCTCCCTAGCCAAGGTACGCAGACGCAGCATGTTGTTGATTCTGGCTTGCAACTCCGCCTGGCTGGTAGGAATGCGCAAAATATCATCAACGCTCCTGCCCAACTCGGCGGTAAGTTGAGGGTGCGGGCTTCCCCGGCTCTCTGCTACCAGCAATACCGGCAATACCATGGGGCGAGCACGGCGCCTCAACTCACGAATCAAATCATAATGACGACGCAAAGAGGCCACATCGACCATTACCAGGTCAACCTCCTGAGCGGGGTGCTCATGCCCCTCAAGGAACTCATGATGCAGGCAGAATGATTGCCCGAGCAGTCGCTCTAGTAACTTTCCATTGGATGGGTTGGCCAGCTCTACAGCGATACGCGGGAACTCGGCATGGTGGCTGGCGGGCGTCATCGTGCGCCCCCCCAGGTGTTATTGGTCACTTCCGGAGTACCACCCAGAATGCCCCGCAAGCCACTAAATGGCTGGCCAACTTTTAACCCCGCAGAGGTGATTTCGAATTCTCGCAATGTTCTCTCGAATCCCCCGGCGCGCTTCTTCAATACACCGATCGACTTGCGCAATTCGCTATCCAGCTCAATGTAACGAAGCATAATGATATTGTCGGCCAGATAGCTAAGCCCATATTCTGTTACACGAGCCTGCTGACCAGTAATCACAAAAACCTCATTGATCAGAAGCACCGTGACAATCATGTTAACCAAGTAACGGCACAGCGCATGGATACGTTGCGCCAGATCATCCCCCTTTAACGACTGCTGGTAACCCGACAAGCTATCGATCATCACCATGGTCGTACCGCGCTCTTCCACTTCAATGCGCGCCCGAGCCGCAAATTCATCGGGGTTATAGTGCAAAGGTTCGACTGTCTCAAAATTCAGGTTGCCAGCGGCGATCATTTCCTCCACAGGCAGACCCACTTGCCGGCAGCGGGCCAAAAAGGTGGATCGACCTTCATCGAAGGAGTCGATTACCGAGCGCTCGTGGCGCCTGGCAGCCTCACTCATCAACTGGGCTCCGAGCGTGGTTTTGCCCGAGCCAGGACCACCTCGAACCAGGTAGGTACTCCGAGGGACCAGCCCTCCCTGGAGAATGTCATCGAAGCCTGGGACGCCAGTGCGTATTCGCCCATCAGTTAAGGGATCTCTCACGGTAAAAGTCACTCTGATTGTTACTTTCAACTTTCACGGCATAAGGCAAGCCTTTCTGATACAGGTCTACCGCTCGGCTATGTAAATTTCATGGTACAATGCATACTTTTAACCAGCATGCAAACTATAGAGTCACTACAAACTATCTCTAAAGTGATAAATTAACACTCAGGAGCCATGCCTTCAACACTTCAATGTCATCTCATAACCAAAATATCCTTCATTAGAAGGGCCTTAACAGGGCATTCACGCAGAACGCTTCCATATGAAAACAGACGATAGTGAAAAATCGACGCTCAAGAGCTCGCACTCAGGCATAATACTAGAACTTCAGAGAGGGTTCTCTCAGCGCCTCAAGCAGGCGATTGGCAACCGCTCCATACATTCAGTGGCAAAATCCTGTGGAATGAGCGACAGTCTGATCAGAAAATATCTATCTGGATCGCTCCCAGGTCTCGACAAGGCGCTGATTCTAGCCAAAGAGACGGGCGTCAGCCTGGAGTGGCTGGCCACTGGCCAAGCACCGCCTGAACACCAACCAGAGAGCGCCCCTATCAAGGGTCTTTTGGATGTAGAGCGAATGGAAGAAGTGATTGCCAAGACCCGGAGGAATTTTCTGGATCGAGGAATTCGTTTAGCACCAGAGGAGGAAGCCAAAATCATACGGCTGATTTACGAGCTAAACTCCGAAACCACTGAAAGTGCTGAAGGCGTGCAGCTCGGCAGTAAAGATCACAATGCCATGGATATCTCTATATCTTCATTAGATGGCGCTGAACCTGACATAGCTGATTGAAGGTAAGGGGTCCTCTGATAGAGCCCTCTACCCACGATTACTATGTCGGCAGAAAAGCTAGTCGAATTTGACATATGCCAGCGTTGCAAAGTCGCTAAAAGGAAAACTAAAATTCGCCAAACAATATTATATAGCACTCCTCAAGCATCGCCATGTAACTTACTAACTTCTTTACTGACGCTTCCGCACACTTTCACCACATCAAAAAATGAAACAAAACTTTCATTTTCCAGGGCATAATAGCTTCTTTACGACAATCATGTCCTTTTACATTTTACCCAGTCTTCTTCAATCAGACATTACTTCCGCAGGGGACAGCCGGATGCTCACTGCGGGGCAAGACCAAGCGGCCTATGGCCGTAATCATAGGCCGCCGTCAGTCACAGGTGATTTGCAGCGACTTCCCTGAACTGCCCGCTTTCCTGAATGGATTTTAGCCCTTTGTCAATCCGACGCAAAATGATGCGAGTTTGCGGATTGGTGCGCATCCCAACTGCGTGAAGAGTCTGAATCGTGGACAGGTCGATCACCTCGGTAGTCCGCTCTTCCATTCCCAGGCTCTGGATGATGCGATCAGAAGTATCACTGTTGACTGAGACAAGATCGACCTCCCTTGCGGCCAGCATCTCGAAGCAGTCCTCCGGCGTAGCGGGCTTGACTCGTGTTATCGTCGGCTCTACCAAACCGGCCGCCTCAAGATCATGTGTGAAATACCCGGCTGGCCGGCACAACGTCATGCCGCGGGCGTCCTCGGCAGAGCTTATATTCTCGACCTCTCCCGCTCGCCCATAGAAAGTCACTACGATTTCGTGCAAGGGACGCGACCACAGTAGGTTGTCGCAACGCCAAACAGAAGCGTCACCCAAGCTGGCGGTGTTGTTGCAATCCGGCTTGAACCAGGGATAGGCAATGTCATAATCACTCTCTTCCAATAGCGGTGACAGATGCACAGACCAATCCCCGATGGCTCTGATCAGATAATTAGCAGGCTGCCCCCCAAACTGCATCGCGCGGTGAATGAGTTCAGTACTGAAGCCGCCCTCGGGAAGGTCTTGTCCCACGTATGGTGCATAGTCCTTTCCTGTCAGGATCTTGATATTCTGCGAATTCGCATCCCGAATTTCGGGAAGACGGCCGGAGGAAGTATGTTCGCCGGCATTAAGGCAGGGAATAAAGAGATCGGCACCAATGGGAACCACATTCGGACTGGTCAGGACCCCTGGATTGACGTCAAACAGACTCTGATACGCTCTTGGATTATCGTATGCACGTTTAGCTATTTCGGAGAGAGAGTCTCCACGCTCCGTCGTATATGTCGAGTTACACGAAATATCCTGCGCCTGAGTTGATGTCGATACCGATAGAAGTGCCGCCAGAAGCGCGACCCCCGCATATTTTATCTTAAAATTCATTTCAATCTCCCTTTCTTATTAGCCTCATTGAGCCAGCCTCCACCAAGGAGACTGCTTAAGGGTCAATTGCTCGTCGACAAAACCATCACTTACAGCATAATAAAACAGCCAACCTCACATAGAAGTTCAGCGATCGAGTAATCGCATGAACTTTTTTTACACCATCATATGACTACCCGGCGCCAGCTTTAAGATATAAAGAACCTCCACAAAACCAGGTTAAATATCGCCACTATCAACCATCGCCAACCGACTAATGTCAGCAGCACTACATTTGGATTCGCTTTCACAATAGTCAACTTATCTTCGGCGTGCGTAATCAACCAGGAAAAAATAGTCATCATGGTTGAAAATGTCAGAACTTATGTATGAGGCGCTTGATCAACTATCTCAGCCGATGGTTGCAAGGACGTAGATACCGGCTCCCAAGTGACTGGCGACACATTTAGCCAGCACTCAGCTCATTTAGCCTGCCTCTACTGGTCGGGCGCATGGTGCACACAGGGGTTAGGCCCCGACCCATGACGCTGTCTCAGCGTCGCCGTCATTGTCACGAAAAAGGCGATACACCGATACCGGTATATCGCCTACCTTTTTACGCAATGGTTCTTACCCGAATTCAGGCCAGGCAACGGCTCTTGAACATCCGTTAAGCCTCGGGTTTAACTATCTCAACACCTACCTCAACACCTACCTCAACACCTACCTCAACACCTACCTCAACACCTACCTCAACACCTACCTCAATACCTATCTCAAGCACGTGGATCCTGCCACTCGAGTGACTTGAGTTCGTCGTTGAGAGGGGTGCCGGCGATATGATTGGTGAAGTTGGAAAGCGTCTTGAGGCTGACGGCAATCACCAGCTCGAGCAATTGCTGCTTTTCGAACCCGGCATCCAGAAACGCCCGCATCTCGACCTCCTCGGCCCAGCCCCTGGCCTCGACGAGATGCTTAGCGAAGCGGGCCACGGCGTTGAGCTTGGGGTCATCGGGATTTCGCAGCTCGCGCAGCTTCGCAATGTCGCCTTCCGGCACCTTGGCTGCCTGGGCCCCACCGGTATGGGCCGCCACGCAGAAACTGCAGCCGTTGACGGAACTGATGGCGAGTAGCGCGACCTGCTGCTGAGCAGGTGTCAGGCTGGTTCGTGAATAAATACCATCCAGCGTCTGATATGCCTCAAGGAGCGCCGGCGCTTCGGCCATCTTGGCGAACAAGTTAGGCAAAAAGCCCATCTGTTTTTGTGTACTTTCTAAGCGTTCCTTGGCTTCCTGGGGAGCGCTTTCGACCGTATGCAGTGCGAAGTCTGCCATGTAACTATCCTCTCGATGACGTATGTCATCCTCAAGAATAGCCCTCATTGAGCAGAAAGAATGCTACCTCACGTCTCTCTTTCATGTCGCAGCGTACATTATCAACCTGGGATCGTAGCCTCCTTTTGCTGTGCATGCTGGACACATCAATGTTCGATGCTCTGGTAGAGCGACATGTATCGTGCGGGCCGGCCAACCCGGTAGCGGATCTTGCCGCCTCAGCGCGGCTCCTTGCGTCGCGCATCTTCGTGCTCAGCCGCCACTGCGCCATGAGCGGGATGACTATGTAAGCTTTAGAGGCGCCATACGACTGAACTAGCGTAGACTCTCAGCTCACGACTATATCTCTGGAAACGACAATGATCGATGTCATGGTAGCTTACCCAAACCAGAAGGACCTCACCTTCGATGACAACTATTACGTGGAAAGTCATATTCCCCTAGTAGAGGCACAACTAGGACGACATGGCCTGCGTTACGCGAGAATTCATCGCGGTGCCGATGCCTCATCGCCCTATTACCTCATCGCACACTTAGGATTCGATTCATCGCAAGCCTTTGAGGCGGCGTTTGATGCGGTTGGCCAGAAGCTCATGGACGATGTTCCCCACTTCACCAACACAGAACCGGTGTTGCAGGTCAGCGAAGTGATCACTCTGTAGAGCGAACCTTGAGCCGCGATGGCGACACCCCTCTGATCCGTTTGTAGGCTTTGCGAAAAGTCGACTCCGAGCGATAACCGCTGGCTAGCATGGCACCTACGATGCTCTCGCCATTGGCGAGGGCCTGGTCCGCCAACATCATGCGTAGCCACCCGTGATAACGCGCCACAGTCACCCCCACGACGCGATGGAAGCGTTCGCTGAAGCTCGAGCGGGACAGTCCAACGGCACGGGCCAGCTCGTGCAGCGTCCAGTCTCGCCGAGGGTTTTCATGCAACAACGCGAGTGCGCGGCTAACCGGAGTATCCAGAAACGACATCAGGTGTCGATAGTCAAGCAGCCGCGTCTCAAGGCAATGCCGAAGCATAAAGATCAACAGAGCATTGGCCAAAGAAGTCGTTACTGGCCTGTGCCCAGGCGCATCTTCAGCGGGCAGTTCCTTTGCGAAAGCCTCTATCGTCTGCTGAAACGCCTCTCCTCGCGCTGGCCGAGAAATGCGCACGATACGCGGCAAGGCACCGAACCAAGCAGGGGGAATATCATGCACGAAGCGAAAGTGGCCACAGATCAACCCCACGCCGGGCTGCGGGCTGTCAAGCGGCACCACCTGCGGCCGCGTATCGGTTGAAGCCCCCTCTGGCGTTAGTTGGTGTGGCGCATCACCGGGGAAAAATGCCAGGTCACCGGCCTGTAAATGTTCCACGCCACCATCATGCCAGGTAAGACGACACTGCCCTTCAGTCACCAGGTGAAAACTCGGTGCGATGGCATGTTCATGAGACAACAACCAGTCGCCGCATTGCTTGGCAACATGATAAAAATCGCTTCCCATGAAGATGGGTTTCAAAAGAGAGGTCAGAGGGTCCTGGCCAATGCCTTTATGCGCATCATGGCGTGTCATCAGTACCATCGTCCGTATCCGAAGACGGTATCGTGGCCTGACTCTCCAATGCACGGCCCGCCTCGTGCATTAGCTGAAACTGCTTATTGCATTGCTTGCAGGCCCCACACATGGCCAAGTGAAACTTCAGTGTCATTTTTTCCTGAATACCCAACGGCGAATCCAGACGTTTCGACATGAGACGCGTGGCCTCCCGGCACATCACCATTTTCATGAGTCTGCCTCCGCCAACCAGCCCTTTTCCAGACACGCCCGCAACAGTAAACGACCGCGATGCAGAATGACCCAACAGTTGTTTTCTTTTATGCCGGCTTCCTCGCAAATCTGTCGCGTTGAGAGCCCCATGAGCTCCCGCATAGTAAAGATTCGAGCAATGTTATCAGGCAGCGCGATCATGCAGCTATCGAACACCTGCCAAAAACGCTCACTGGTAAGGGTGTCTTCAGGATCTCCCCAGGACCTGGGTCGCGCTATGTTCTGCCACCGTCCTGTTGCCTGAAACTGACGCTCCACGGCCGCCTCGACGCCATCATCATCCCATGGTTGCCACTTGCCGCGACGCTTCTGGGCTCGCAACGCATCGAGAATCTTATTTTTCAAGATTCCAAATACCCATGTCTCATAACCGGACCTGCCAGCGAAGTCTGCATTCTTCTCAAAGGCGGTGATCAGGGCCTCCTGTACGACATCATCTGCCTCGGAGGCATCGCGCAATTGCAAGCGTGCAAAGGCAAGTAACCTGGGTCTTATCGCCTCGAGTCGGCGCTGCCGCTCGCCGGGCGAGTCCAGATCCCTTGCTGAGTCGAGGCTTTCTACCATGGTATTTTTCCCCAATCGATGACAAGCGATCAGCATGGCAACAAAACGCCTCGTTCTCCACTCGATAAGGCCAGCATTCATGTCGAATCGTCCAGCATCGGTAAACACTCAGGCAGCTCTGTCGTCAACGTCGGTCAATCGCTACCGGCCACTAGCTACCGACCATTCCGGCCGAATGCCATGACAGTGTGCGATAGTCAAAGCCATTAGACATATTGGGTTTGATGACGGCAAAGTAAGGAGACACGTCGAAATCTCGCGGCACAAACAAGCTGTGGTGACGAATGTGCCACTGCTCGCGTACGCAGTCGACACAATCCCTAGGCCCGTATGGCAAGACTTCAATCAACGGCAGAATCGGAAAGCGCACGGATTGGAAAGCTTCAGCGATCAGCGACGAACAAATGGCGCGAGTAGGATCACCGCTGCCAAGCGCCAGCATGCGTCTGCGCCATGCTGACGGTACCGGCGGGGTGGGCAGCAGGTAGCGAGCGAGGTCAAAAACATTCTTGAGATCATAGCGATTGCCGATCCGTGCACACACATGCGCTATTACTCGTGCGGCATCTTCTTCGGTTAGGCCTATGGGCCGGCATAATCGCAAATGTAAGCCAGCAAAGCTCTCGAGACCCACGACGTGAACGCCACTTTCGACATCTGCTTCGACTAAAGCGGGTTGATCAGAGCTCCCGTCCTCCAGTTCCAGGCGACCGATATATATAGCGGCATGAGACCAGGTCGATTGGGTCAGATACTTGATTGCCGTACTGATACGACGATTGCCGTCCACTAGTATGATGTCGGCCGGCTTGAGCAGCTCACCCAAGGCCGCGATATTAGCCGGTGGCTGAGAATAAGGCGAATGTACAGGCTGGTTGAGATAAGCCGCCAACAAGCGCCCAGTTCCATTCAGCAGGCTGTCCATTGTTTAACTCCCGATATGCGGCGTGGCCTACCAAGCACCCACCAGCCCCAAGGTAGTCAAAGCCGACGCTTTGTTTATGCCTCTCAGCGCCCTTATTCGTGAAGCGAAACTTCACCTGTCAATTCATTTGCCTTGCCACTGACTTGGGCTTTCTACCAATCTTGGCCTTTATACCAGCCTGGCCTTTACACCAACCCTTACACCAACCCTGGCCTTGTCTGAACACCAGTCGCCAATTGTCAGGTAAAGCCGAAACGGCATCGCGCAGAAGACTGGTAAACGTTTGGTCGTGGCGTGGCGAAATTCCTTACCGGGTCTGCCGGCACTCACCCAGCCAGTCATCTCCGCCCACCAGCTCCCATGCCACCGCCCCTGGCAGGAATTCTGTAAGGATACTGCCCCATTCCCGACTCAAGGGATATCACAACATCAGTACGGGGATAGGGACATGACCAACCCATCGTCTCGAGCGCGTCGCTACTGGCTAGGAGGCAAACGCGCCGACGAGCAGGACCGTTTCTTCCGCGAGGCACTCGAAGCGCGCGGCTGGCAATTGGGCAATGCCGAAGACTGGCAGGCGGGCTGGTTCACCGGCACCCCCGAGCTGGCGCAATTTCGCAAGCTGACGCCGAAGCATAAGCTCAACCATCTTCCTGGCAACAATGCGCTGACGCTCAAGAACCGACTGCATCAATCGCTGGCGACGCTACGCGAGCGGATGAGCGAGCGCTTCGGCGCGCATTCACCTCAGGTCGCACGGCTCGACTTCTTCCC
The DNA here is from genome assembly GCF_013349955.1 of Onishia taeanensis. Lineage (GTDB taxonomy): Bacteria > Pseudomonadota > Gammaproteobacteria > Pseudomonadales > Halomonadaceae > Onishia > Onishia taeanensis_B. The sequence continues at coordinate 27,313 of NZ_JABVXC010000018.1, forward strand.
GCGTTCCTATGTCATGCCCGATGATTACCATGCCTTGCAGGAGGCCGCTCTGGCCGCTCCGGCACAGCGCTGGATCCTCAAGCCTTCCAATGCCTCCAAGGGCAAGGGCATCCGCCTGCTCGACGATGCCGCCGACGCGCCCCGGCAGGCCAACTGGCTGGTCCAGGAGTATCTCGGCGACCCGCACACTATCCGCGGCCACAAATACGTCCTGCGTCTTTACGTGCTGCTGGCATCGCTCGATCCCCTGCGCCTCTACGTGTACCGACAGGGCTTCGCCAAGCTGGCGTCAGCCCCCTACGATCACGGCGATACCGGCAACCTCTACAGCCATCTCACCAACCCCGACATCAACGCCCACAATACCGATGCCGAGGTGCCCGTCGAGTTCATCGACTTGGAGCGCTACCGAGCGTGGCTTCGCGAACAAGGGCATGATGACGACGCCTTGTTCGAACGCCTCCACGACCAGTTGACCCTCACCGTCATTGCCGCCATGGACAGTTTTCGCCAGCGCTGTGGTGAGGACAATATCGATAGTCGCGGCGGCTACGAATTGCTGGGTATCGATTGCCTGGTCGATGCCGACCTCAAGCCCTGGATACTCGAATGCAACCTGAGTCCCTCGCTGGGCGTTTGCGCCGGCCCCGACAGCGGCGGACCGCTGGAGGAAACCATCAAGCGGCGCCTGGTCGAGGACATGGTCGAACTGGTGGATATCGACGCTCAGGAGACACCGGCCAACGACGACTCCCCCCAGACCTTGCGCGACGATGCCCAACGCGAACTGTCACGCGCCGGGGATTTTCTGCGTCTTTACCCAAGCGCGACGCCCGCTGACTACCTGGCGTTCTTTACCCTGCCCAGCCGCCAGGATTGGCGCCTAGCCGACACACTGGGTGCACACATCCCGGCCGGTCCCCAACTGCAACGCGGCAATGTCAGCGAGTTGATCGATAACGACTGCCTGGCTCTCTATGACACGCAGCGCGGAAGCTTGCTCTCGCTCAACGACAGCGCCGCGCTTATCTGGCTGCTGGCAAGCGAGGGCGAACCCCCAAATACCATCGCCGATCATTTGTATCAGGCCAGCCAGGTCGGCCACACTCCGCCCGATCGCGATGCTCTGGAGCGCCACGTCTGGCAATGCCTGGAGGCTTGGTGCCGCCAGGGGCTTTTGCAACAACTAGCGACCCACCCGGACGCAGGCACATCGTCCACAGTCGCGACGCACGTGAAGACGGCGCCCGCGAAGACGACCACCCTGGTACCGACCTACCTTGCCATCGCGGGGTGCCATTGGGACTTGCGCAGCGATAGTCAGGCAGCACGAGAGCGACTGGCGGGGGCGCTCACACCGGTGGAATCCGCCCAGGGCGACCCGTTGCCACGACTCGAGCTGATCCAGGAGCCCAGTGGCTACGCCATCATGATCGGCACAGAGCGGGTAGCCTCTCATCTCGGCCTCGCCGAGCTCGGCCCCCGCTTGATCGACGAGCTCGGTCGACGCGCGCTCGCCGAAGGTCAGATGATGATCGACGCCGCGCTGCTGATTCACCCCGAAACGCCCGATGCGGCTGTTCTCGTGGCCATGGCCGATGACGACTGGCAACCACTACGCATACTAACGGAGGCGCTCGGCTATCGCCTGATGCGTGGCCTGGCCTGGTGCCGTCAGGCAGGCGACCGGGGGCGTGTGCTGGCACTTCCCTTGGCCGCCCCCGGAGGACGACTCATCGCTCCCTCGCCCAGCCCATCGACCGAGCTGCACATCGTCGGGGCAGCGCTATGCAATGACGACGCGCCCGAGCCGACCCCGCTGACACTGCTCGCAACGCTGCTACCGGCATCTCGGTATGCCGACAAGCGCCCCCCGGACGGGCAGGACGCCAGCGCCTTGCTCGACTGGCTCGCGGCGCTGCCGAGGTTCTCGTTGCCCAGCGATGCGCCAGAACTGGCGAAAGAACGCCTGAAAGACGCCACACCGCATGCCCTAGCGACCGGATCATGAAACCCACGCCGGCGCTCCGCACCCGGCGCTACCTCATCGTTACTTGTTCGTCACCTCATGGCCTCCCAGGAGCACCAACACATGATGACTTCAGCACTGAAAGCCTCCGCCTCTCTCCCCCGCGCCTCATGGGCGCATTGGCTGCTGCGTGCGGCCATGGCAGGCGTCTTCCTGTACACCGGCGTCGACAAGTTCGCGGGCGCCGGCATCGAGGGCTTTGCCCAAATCATGGCGCTGCCCTGGATCATCGCCCTGGCCGTCGCCCTGGGCGAGATTTCCACCGGTGCGCTGATTCTGCTCGGCGGGCTGATCGCCGGGCCCGTGGGCGATGCCATCACCCGGGTCGGCGCCCTGTTTGCAGTGCCGATTCTGCTGGGCGCGATTTTCATGGAGCACTGGGGCCAGTGGCACTTCATGGCCACCGCCAGCCACCCGCTAGGCGGCATGATGTTTCAGGTCACGCTGGTATTGATTGCCTTGTATCTAATGGCCAAGGGCAATCAAAGCTGAACCGATCATCACCATCCTGGCGAGTCACAACGGAGCATACCTCATGACCCAGCACTCACGTCGCACCCTGCTCGATACCCTGTCACGCGGTATCGCCTATAGCGTCCCGGCACTCGCCGTATTGGTCGGCGGATCAGCCATGCATGCGATCTATTCTGACCTGGCCACTCCCGCGGGCTACTACATGTTCGCCTCGGCCGAGGCCAGTCCCGAGGCGGAAGCCGGTCCCGAAGCGGAGGCCAGCCCTGAGGCCGAGGCCGAAGCCGAAGCCGAAGCCGAAGCCGAAGCCGAAGCCGAAGCGAGTCCCGAGGCCGGTTGACGTTGCGTCAAGGCCTCTTTGACGGCGGTATCTCGTACCGCCAATCACTGCAGTAAAAAGGAGTGCAATCATGACATCACATGAAAGCAAGCGTCAGTGCCTGATGCAGCGCCTGAGCCGGCAGGTGCTCTATACGACACCCATGTTGCTTCTACTGACCGGCCCGTTCGCCGCCCAGGCAATGGCGGATAACATGAACGATACAGCGGGTTACACCACACCGTCCCAGAACGCAGCTTTGTTATTGGCGAGTGCCGAGGGCGAGGCAGAAGGTGAAGGCGAAGGCGAAGGTGAAGGCGAAGGCGAGGCAGAAGCCAAAGGCTAAGCTAGCCACCTGATATCATCCACCGCAGGGCGCGAGCCCACCCGCGACCTCGCGCCCTGACTTGCCCCAACGGGAGTATCCGTGATGCCTAACCCTGCGCTGAATGCCTTGCTGGAAGAGACCATCGATACCTTGCAACAGCTGGAGACGTTCGTAAGCACGCTGCCAGCCGGATGCTATAACGCCCCGCATGGCGCCGATGCCCGGCATTCTATCGGCAAGCACATCCGACATATCCTCGATCACTATGAGGCACTATTGGCTGCGCGACTCGACACGATGGCCGTTGCCATCGATTACGAGCATCGCCGGCGCGACCCTGATCTCGAGCGACACCCAGAAGTCGCGCTCGAGCATCTCCATCACCTGCGTGAGCGCCTGACTCGACTCGAGCAGCACGACACGGCCGCCTATCGCCAGCATCTGACGTACCGGGCCGGCGACCACACACTGTCCTTGAGCACTAGCCTCGAGCGAGAACTGGCTTTTTTGACCAGTCACGCCATTCATCACATGGCGATCATCGCCTTACTCGCCGACACACAAGGTATCGAGGTTAGCGAAACCTTTGGCGTACACCCTTCGACACAGCGCCATTGGCAAGACAACCGCCCAGTAAAGCATGAGGTGCCTTCATGAGACCCCCGTTCCCCATGTCCCTTTGCCTTGCGCTCACGATTTGTGGAAGAAGCTCTCGGCACAGGCATTGCCGTGTAGCAGTTGACTCTGACACTCATACTGCTCTTGAAATCATGCCGGGTCAGCATCGACGGGTACAGGGTCGAACAGTACTGACTGTCGCGAACCGAGCCCCCTTACAGCACCAAGTCTTTCATGTTAGATCGATCACAGTGTGAGTCAGGTCAATCCTGGAGGCTCTTCGACACGTTAAGTGGAATTGGCCTAATCAATCACACATGACACGACAGTTAGTGCCCATTTAGCGCTCTTCGATCCCCTCACAGCATACAACCACACGGTTCCTTCCTTCATTCTTGCCCACGTACAGCACCTTGTCCGCTCGCTTGATCAGGGGCTCCAACTCGGTCTCTTCGGCATGCGCCTCGGCGATACCAATCGTGACGCTTAGATTCAGATCGCACATTTCATCCCTCAACATCAGCTCGGCCACTTTCTTTCGCAAACGCTCCGCCACGATTCGGGCGTCGTCGAGCCTGGTATTCGGCAGGGCCACAATGAACTCCTCGCCACCGAAGCGACCGACCACATCCTGCGGCCGTACTGACTGTTGGCAGACCCTCGCGATCTCGCTCAGAGCCCAATCCCCGTGACTATGCCCCCAGGTATCGTTGATGGCCTTGAAATGATCGACGTCGAGCATGAACAGACTGAACGGCGCCCCCTCGACTCGCGAGCGCTGTAGCAGTTCATGAGCCCATTTCATGAAGTGGCCCCGATTGTTCAGGCCAGTCAACGCATCTCGTTCGGCAAGCCCGCGCAACTGCGCTTCAAGCATTTTTCGATGGGCCACTTCCTTGAGCAGCTGGCGATTGCGATGACGCTCTTCGTGAATTAGCCCAAACTGTATGCGCTGCAGTGACTCTATCCGCAGCAAGGCAAAGAACCCCACAATATTGGTCATGATCAGCAACAGCGCCATACGCAGCGCCACCACTGGAGAAATCTCCGCCGTCACAATCGCGGCAGTCAGAAAACCAATGCTCAAATAGAGACTGGCGACTGTCACGACCGTCAGCAAATTGGGAATCAAAAGGTAGAACGCCATGATAGCCACTACCACCGCCACGACCTGAGTGGAGAGGGTCTCGGGTCGCAGCGGAACGATCAGAATAATTCCCGTCGAAAGCACCCAGAGCGGCAACGCATGTAACCAGACTTTACTGGCATAGCTGCCCCAGCGTCCGATGGCGAAAGCCAGAACCAGGCACGAGCTGACCACCACGGCGCGCAGGGTAACCAGCAAATCAAACTCTCTGGTCGGCCCAAGGTAATAGTAGTCAGAGATAGCGAACATGCTGAAGATGGCGGCAACCAGAACCAGTGCCAGACGAGATTCAAGGCGCACCCTGGGCGTAATCGCCCTGCGATACAGGCATTCCCTGCCATGTTCACAAAACTGCCCGGTTCTCCAATGCACCTGGCTTGGCTTTTTTATTTTCGGCAAAAGTCAACCTTCCCTGTAATCAACGGCGACCTTTCTTAGCGTCGTTTTGTCATGATCCACTATAAACCAGACAAGAGCTACGTTGATGCTCAGCCAGACTAATAGAACACGGCAGTAACAACGACCATCGCTCGCCACTGTGCATCGCTAATCCCGGATGATCAAACCGCCTATAGTAGTGATTCTCTGCTAGCCGCCAGAGAGCTTCTTCAGCCATTCATTCGGGAGCAAGTTCATGGACAAGGAGGTACTGATCGCCGCTCGCGAATTCCTTCGCCTCGGTCTGGATGATCTCAGTCATCATTTACCGCCACCCACCCGGCCTAGCAACCAATCAGCAAGCAGCTTGGCTTCGAAGCTAGCATCGCTTGCCTGCCGTAACGCCAGCCAATAGTGCCGCCCTGTCACCACACTGTCCTGACCTATCCGCTCTAATGAGCCGGCAGAAAGTTTCTCGTCGATCTGGTATGCCGTGCCTAGGGCAATGCCGTGACCTTGCTCGGCAGCGTCAATCAGCATCGAGTAACTGTTAAAGACACCTTCAGGTACCAGCTCCCCTACCGAGAGCCCCAAGCGTTCTAACCATTGCCTCCAGTTCACCCAGTTGGGCTCGATACGCTCGAAATCGAGCAGCTTGTGCATCAGCAAGGCCTCCGGTGTCTCCAAGGTGCGGCCATGCCGATCCAGGTAGTTCGGTGAAGCAACCGGAAACAGGCACTCCTCGAAAAGCGGCTGGAGATGCCATCCCGGCTGGGGTGGGCTGTCATAGAGCAAAGCAATGTCGATGTTATCTATAAGCAGATCCTGGCTATGGTCGCTAGTCACCATGCGCAGGTAGAAGGCTTCATCGTGATAGTGCCGACGGAAGGCATTGATAGCAGGGCTCAACCACAGATGCGACATGGCGGTATTGGCAGAGATGCTGACACCAACTGGTCCGGTCATGGAGGACGCCGACTGGACCGCATCGACTAGATAGCTCAATGTCGAATCAACCCGTTGCTGAAGAGCTGCTCCCTGGCGAGTCAGTTCGACGCCACGGCCTGCCCGCCGAAACAACGCCGTCCCTAAATAGTCCTCCAGTGCGCGCACCTGTTGGCTTACTGCCGCCTGGGACACATGCAGTTCGCGGGCGGCCCGCGAGAAATTCTGCTCTCTGGCAGCGGCTTCGAAAACCATCAAGGAATGCAGCGGCGGCAGCTGATGCCGAAAGCTTTTCATAATACCAACTTATGATTTTCTATAACAATTCCCGCTATACACATAGTAAATCGACACTCTTATGATGAAACGACTTAACAAGCCAAAACTCAGCTTATCAATTAACTTCCAGGAGCACGATCACGATGGCCGTCCTCGACTGGCACGCGGCGCGTACCGACCTGCAGTCCCTCGACCTTACCGGCGGGGGTAAAGATAGTGATGGTATCGACCTAGTGGCCGTCCGGCGCTACCGCCTGGCCCGGGTACGCGAGCAGATGCGGCACCTGGACATCAGTGCCTTGATCCTCTCCGATCCGGTTAATATCCGCTACGCTACCGGGGCGCGCAATATGCAGGTCTTCTCGGCGCGCAACGCCCCCGCGCGCTACTGCCTAATCACTGAGCACCGTGTCATCCTCTTCGAGTTCGCCGGTTGCCTGCATTTGGCCGATGGCCTGGAAACTATCGATGAAGTCCGTCCCGGCTTCACCGCGAGCTTTGTCGCGGCTGGCCCCGATATCGCGGCCCGTGAGCGTGAATGGGCCAGTCAGATGCAGGCATTGGTCATCGAGCAGGCGGGACCGAGAGCAAGGGTCGGAATGGAGCGCATGAACGCGGGTACGGCCATTGCCATGGCTGAGCTAGGAATGACCATCGTTGACGCCCAGCAACCCGTCGAACTGGCTCGCTGCATCAAGTCACCCGAGGAAGTGAAGTGCGCCGTCGCCTCGCTTCGAGCAACAGAAGATGGCGTGGCCAAGCTGCGCGAGGCCATCCGCCCAGGCATCACAGAAAACGCTTTGTGGGCGGTATTACACCAGGCCATAATCGAACGAGGCGGTGATTATTGCGAGACCCGGCTACTCAACTCAGGACAACGTACCAACCCCTGGTTCCAGGAAAGCGGCAACAAACCCTTGGCCGCCAACGAACTGGTCGCGCTGGATACTGACGTAATCGGTTGCCATGGCTACTTCTCAGACTTCTCGCGCACCTTCCACGTTGGTCCCGATCACCCCAGTGCCGCCCAGCGGGAGCTGTACCGTTTGGCTCATGAGCAGCTACATCACAACATGGCCATCATCAAGCCGGGCATGAGCTTTCGTGACTACGCTGAGCGCGCTTGGGACATTCCATCGCGCTTCCATGCCAACCGCTACTATCTCTCTGCTCATGGGGTCGGCATGAGTGGCGAATACCCTTACCTCTACCACATCGCCGATTTCCCGGATGCGGGCTACGACGGCGTGATCCTGCCCGGCATGACACTCTGCGTGGAAAGCTACCTTGGCGCCGAGGGCGGCAGCGAGGGTGTGAAGCTTGAAGAGCAATTGCTAGTGACCGAGACAGGTACTCGGCTGCTCTCACGCTTCCCCTTCGAAGAATCGCTGCTGGCCTGATCAACAGCTTTTCACCCAATCATTGGAGGGTCTATGACAACGACGACATTCATGGCGCAACGCCTCACGGCTGGCGGCACAGCGGGCAACGCTGGATGAGATCAGGAGTAGTAAGCCATGTCTACCCCCACCGTGGCGATGAGCGGTATGCGTCCTGAGTCGCCTCCCAAATATCCACCTTTTGTTGAAGGCCCAGCCAGAACTGCACAGTATTGCCAAACACACGAGAGAGCATCAGCGCAGTATCGGCTGTCACTGCTCTCTTATGGCAAGCGAGCGTTCCGGAACAGTGCCTGCTGGGCATGGAGAGCAATGCCAGCTAGAGGGTAATGAGTACGCCGCCACTGGCAAGGATTCCTACCACCACCCAAGCGGGCAGTTTCCAGACACTAAGCAGGAGAAAGCCGGTCAACGCCAGGGCGAACTCTCGAGGGCCAAGAACGGCGCTGGTCCAGACCGGCTGATAGAGAGCGGCGCCGAGAATGCCCACGACGGCCGCATTGGCACCGCGCATGAGTGCCTGCACGCTGTTCCAGCGGCGGAATCGGTTCCAGTGCGGCAGCACCGCTACCAGCAGCAACATTCCGGGTAGGAAAATCATCAACAACGCCAGGGCGGCACCGAAAAAGCTGCCGCCTGACGGCGGCATCACCGCGCCCAAATAAGAAGCAAAGGTGAACAGCGGGCCCGGCACTGCCTGAGCGGCACCATAGCCTGTCAAGAACTCATCCGCAGTCACCCAGCCGGACTGCACCACCTCGGCTTCCAGTAACGGCAGTACGACGTGCCCACCCCCGAAGACCAGGGCACCGGTGCGATAGAAGGCGTCCATGAGCGCCAGGGTTGTGGAGGGGATGGCCCAAGCCAGCAGCGGCAGGCCCACCAGCAGAACAGCGAAAGCCAGCCCCGCTAGGTGGCCAGCACGTGTCGAGACAGGCCACGACAGGTCGTCGTGAACCTCAGCCTCGGCATGGGGCCGGCACAGCGCCATCCCCGCCAGAGCGCCGATCACGATAGCGGCTATCTGGCCCAGTGACCCGCTGACCAGCACCACAGTGAACACTGCAAGCAGAGCGATGCCAGCGCGGCGCCTGTCAGGGCATAGATTGCGCGCCATCCCCCAAACGGCGTGGGCAACGATGGCCACCGCTGTCACCTTGAGGCCATGAATGATGCCCTGACTAACGGGTCCGTCGAGGATGGCTGCACTGATGCCGAACAGCACCAATACAATAGCTGAAGGCAGAGTGAAAGCCGTCCAGGCCGCCACTGCTCCCCAAGGGCCGGCACGCATCAGCCCCAAGGCGAAGCCCACTTGGCTGCTGGCCGGTCCCGGCAGGAACTGGCACAACGCGACGACGTCAGCATAGGCCTGTTCGGACAGCCAACGCCGCCGCGCCACGAATTCAGTACGAAAGTAGCCAAGGTGGGCGATGGGACCACCGAAGGCGGTCAAGCCCAGCACCAGAAAGGCACTGAAAACTTCTCTAACATATCCAACAGAGCGGGGAGTATCGCTCATCGCTCAGGTTCCTTGTCATTTTTGCTTGGATTCAGTAGCACAATTCTCTTCCTTCACGACTTCATCGGTAAGGGCCAGCAGCTTCCGCTTGGGCACAGCCAACCTTCCCGACCAAGATCAGTTGGACGGCATAGCCTGAGGTGGGTGATTTGCTGGCACTGTTCCCGCGCACCGAGTCGCATGCAGCATTGAGCAGTGGGGCTCAGGTTCAGTCGATAGCCGTGGGAATGGTCAGCACCAGGCTAGTATTATCAACACCAGTATCGCCACTTCATGTTACACCTGTGTTGATAGGCTTCGACTTCGTCACTGGTCGAGTAGTACGTTTTTTACTGACCCGGTTTTACTGACCCTGTTTTACTGACTCTCCTCGGCTATCGCGCCCGACGCCTCGAGGAAGGTTATCCAAAGGCTATTTGAACACTAGCCAAAGACTATCAGAGTGGAAAACGGCGGGATTACCCGTCGCCTTACAGGGGGCATCACCTTGACCGAGATGCTCCTGCGCCATGAACCGCTGATCAGAGCGGGTGCCTTCGCCTGCATGCTGTTGACAGTGGCTCTATGGGAGGTCATTGCCACACGACGTCCCCAGCGCATTCATCGCCGCCTCCGCTGGCCAAGCAACCTGGCCATTGTGGCTCTCGGTACCTTGGTGGTGCGTCTGGTTTTCCCGCTCGCCGCCGTGGGGGCCGCCCTGCTGGCCACCGAACGGGGCTGGGGCCTCTTCAATCTGGTGTCGGTCCCAATATGGCTGACCGTGATCGTCTGCGTGATCATGTTGGACGTAGCTATCTACTTCCAGCACCGCCTCTTCCATGCCGTTCCTTGGCTGTGGCGGTTGCATCGAATGCATCATGCGGACCTGGAGTTCGATGTCACCACGGGTCTGCGCTTCCACCCCCTTGAGATCCTGATCTCGATGGGCATCAAGCTTGCCGTGGTGACCCTGCTCGGCGCGCCGGCGCTGGCCGTACTGATCTTTGAGGTGTTGCTCAACGCCACCTCGATGTTCAACCACGGCAATATCCGCCTACCCACCAGAGTTGGCCATTGGCTACGCCTGGTCGTGGTGACACCCGACATGCACCGCGTCCACCACTCCATTGTTCGCCAGGAAACCGACAGCAACTTCAGCTTCAACCTGCCCTGGTGGGATCGACTGTTCGGCACTTACCGAGACCAGCCTGCGGCCGGCCATCTCGGCATGACAATCGGCATAAAGGCATTTAGATCAGCACATGACCTGCGACTGGACCGCATGTTGCTTCAGCCCCTTGTGAAAGAAAATGGGGCGAATGGCCGTGGCTGATTAGCCTCTGTTTGACAAGACGACACGCAAGGAGCGGTCAAGCAAGCAATGCATATCATTGTCCTGAAACTTGCTGGGCACTTTTTCGTAACGAGTGCGAACCTAGCGCAGCTCCTTGATTCAGCCAAAAAAACACTCAATTATATCAGCGACTTGTGACCTTCCCGCGGAAACCTTGAGTCTTTTTACAGCCTTCATCCCGATGATATTTATCACCCCCTTCAGGACCTTGATATATTGGAAAGTGAAAGTAGGTAAAACTACCACCTATTTGCAGATACCTTCCCATCAACAACTAAATTAAAAATAATTAAGATAAAAAAAAGGGGCAGCACAAAGCCACCCCTTCTTGAAACATCGAAAAGATAATTGACTTTACTATCTAGCACCATTACCGGTAAACACCGTCTTGACAGTCTTGAATAGCACCAACACATCAAGCCATAGCGAGAAGTGCTTGATATAGTAAAAGTCATATTGCAGCTTCGTTGTCATGCCATCGATCTCCGCCGCATAGCCCTGCTCGACCTGAGCCCAGCCGGAAATGCCCGGCCGGACGACATGGCGGTACCGGAAGAAAGGCACATCGCGCTCATACCACTCGGATAGCTGCATCGATTCTGGGCGAGGGCCAATAAAGCTCATCTCACCTTTCAACACATTGAACAACTGAGGGAGCTCATCAAGGCGGTACTTGCGGATCACCTTGCCAACCCGGGTGATGCGGGGGTCGTCATCACCATCGGTGAAGCCCTTGCCCTCTCGATCGATATACATGCTGCGAAACTTGTAGACCTTGAACGGAACACCGCGGTAACCCATGCGCTCCTGAAGAAACAGCGCGGGACCGGGACTATCTTTCCTTATCGCCAAGGCCGTAAGCAGCATGATGGGAGCAAGAACGGGTAGCAGCAGCAACGCCCCCAGCAAATCAGCACAACGCTTCAAGCCGGCGTACATGGCAGATGGCAGCAAAGAGCCAAATTCATTCTCCGAAAGATGGTCGACCCGGACACGACCGGTGATGGACTCCTGCATCTGGCGGACGTGATAAACCGGAATTCTGCACAGGGTGCATTGCGCTAGAAACTTCTCCCATTCGGCCCCCAGGTCCTCGCTTCTCAGATCCGCCACGACAGCATCATAGCGGGTGCCATCCGGTTCTGGAGTACATAGCTGGCGCAGCTCTATCCTCGCTGTGGGCTTCAATTGCAGGGCATTCCCTACAGGTACCACCGCGATTTTCATACGGCGGTAGCGCCTACCGATGAAGTAACCGGCAAAGAACCACAGCAGCGAAGCCAGATACCCCGTAAACAGTACTTGGCGTGTGTACTCTTCCCTGGTGAAGAAGAGGATGGCCACCACCACGAGAAAGGCCAAGCTGACAGTGGGCAAAATATAAGCGGCCACCTGCACGCCGGGAAAGCGGGCAAACCGCCGCAAGCACAGGGTAATAGCCACAAAGGCCAAGCCGAGCGCCACGATGGTGTTGAAGCGATAATCCGGCATGGTTTGCCAGAACCCCCAGCCCCAACGCTCTAGAGCAGGCAGCACAATCACCAGCGGTAGCCCGACCAATACCTGGAAAGGCAGGCCCAGCAGGAGTTGCTCATACCACCGGGAGTGGCGACGTTCGTATGGGTATGTCACATCCATGCCTTTATTGGTTCTCCGCATCTTATCGTACAGTACACTAGGACCACGCCCCTGACGCGCTCTGAAACCCATCCGAAAAATGGTATCTGCCGCATTCCGCTTCGTGTTAGCGCTTCAACTTAGCGCCCCATTGTACACAGCCGATGGGACGAGCTTCACTTCGGCCGTTGCAGAGGCCCTCTTAAAAAGGAAAGACGATGGGGGTCAATACGAGCACGGCTGCCGAGTAGGCAACGCTGACCGGGGCACCAATACGTAGAAAGTCGTTCAGACTATACCGCCCCGGCGAGTAGACCATCAGATGGGTCTGATACCCATAGGGAATCAAGAAGCAGGCACTGGCCCCATAGGCGACAGCCATGATGAAGGGCATGGGGTCGGCGCCCAAGGCCTGAGCGGTAGCCCAAGCGACCGGAAAACCTAAGGCCGCAGCGGCATTGTTGGTCACCGTTTCGGTCAGTAGCAGCGTCAGGAGATAGCAGCCGATAAATGCGCCATACACGCCGTGACCATTGAACATTGCCTGCATGCCATCGGCCAGCAGTTCTGCCGCGCCGGATGTCTCCAGTCCTTGAGCAATAGCCAGTGCCGAGCCGATGATCATCCAAAGCTCAAAGGGGAAGCGTCGACGCAACTCTGAAGGGCTCAGCACACGCCCAAGCAACAATCCCCCCATCAACAACAGCAAACCATGAAACAAGGGCAAAAGCTCAAGGGCCGACAGCCCAATCACGCCCGCAAACCCTGCCAGGGTCAAGCCACTTTCCCAGGTACTCAGGCGTGGCCGGGTGGGGCTGCCGCTCAGCAAGTGAAAGTTGCGATCCAGGTTACGATGCTGATGAAAGTCGCTCCCTACCGCCATCAATAGACAGTCGCCCACTCGCAGCGGAATTTGCCCCAACTGGCCTTCCAAGCGTTTACCCCCACGACGAATGCCCACCACCCCCGCATTGAACATGCTGCGAAAATCGACTTCCTGCAACGTCCGTCCCGACAGCTCCGATTCATGCGAGACCACGACTTCCATCAGGTTGGTGGCCAGCAGGTCATCGGCGTGGTGCCCAAACAGCTTGAGCCCCGGGAAACGCTGGAGCGCTTGCACTTTGCTCACCGCGCCGGTGAATACCAGCGTGTCGTCTGCATGCAGCACTTCTTCCGGCCCCACGGGAGTGATCAGCCGCCCTTCTCGCTCAATCTCGAGCAGATAGAGGCCATCCAGGCTGCGCAAACCATTGGCTTCTATGCTCTTGCCAACCAACTCGGAGCTTCGCTCGAGGTCGGCCGCCAGGAAATAGGAAAGCTTATCTTCAGCTTCCTCCGGGTGATGATGCGGCAATGTTGCTGCTCGCCATACCAACACCACAAAAGTCAGCAGCGCCACGGGCACACCCACCAGGCTGAACTGAAACATACCAAGTTCGATGCCTGCGCTGCCCATCGCGAAAGAATTGACCACCAGGTTGGTCGAGGTCCCAACCAGAGTAGTCATCCCACCTAGGATGGAAGCATAGGAAAGCGGGATCAGCAGCCGAGACGGGGCAATACGGTCTTGCCGTGAAATCGTACTCAGGAAACTCGCGACCACGGCCGTATTATTGAGAAAAGCCGAAAGAACAGCACTGACGCCCATCAACTTCACGACCGCCTTATCAGGACGCCTTTGCAGAAGGTGCTGTGACACCCAGTCAAGCAACGGCGAGCGCTCCAAGGCTAATGACACAAGCAGCAGCAACAGCAAGGTGGCCAAGGCCGGGTTGGTGTATTGCTGAAGAAGCACAGTGGTATCCACCAGTCCACAGACTAAGTAGCCAGCGGCCATGGTGACGAAGGCGATGGCAGGCCGCACCAAACCCGACACCAGCAAGGCCAACAGGCCGGCCAAGGAAAGCAGTACCAACCAAGCTGTCATCCGATTCATCCTTGAAGGCTGCAGAAAACTTGTGGGAGTTTACGGGGCCTTTTATGATGATGTCGAACAGGCATGCACCCGCAGTGCGGAAGCCAAATTTTTTCTCTTTAATTTCAGTGCATTGAAAACACAATGATCACTAAACATTTATCGCCTGAAATACTCAACCAGCGCCGTCTTGAGGCTGTTCGCTTACGCCTCGACGGCCAGACAGTGGCTAACACCGCAAAACGCACCGGGCTATCTGCACCGACGATTTCGGCCGCGTGGAAGGCCTTTAGGGAGGGAGGCTGGCAGGCGGTGCCGGTTCGCCCTCGTGGCCGTCACAAGGGCAACCCCCAGAGACTGGGTGAGACTGAAAGAGAGTTCCTGTGGCAGCAGCTATCTCGCTGGCCTGCCGATAAAAGCCCTGGCTGGACTAGCCGGGAGCTGGCAGAGGCACTCAGCGATGAGACAGGGCGGAAGGTCTCGCCGCGCGCTATAGAACACTGGCTGGAGGCGCGGGATCTCAAACCGGCGCCCATGTCACTTGAGACCACGACAAAGCGTTCGCGCAAAGGGCGGTGGCTGCATCAGCAAGTACAGCCGGTTCTTGAGCGAGTGCGGAGCCTCGGCGGTGCTCACTGGCAGGGAGGTGTGCGCGTCGTCACAAATTCAGACGGTCGACAGGCGCGTTGCTACCAGCTGTATGTGCATGGCAAGCGCGGCGTGCTGCATACCTGCCGCTTCGCTTCGCCACCAAAGGCCAGAGACTATATTGAATTGTTCGAGCGCTTGGCCGATCAAGGCCCCACAGCACTGATTTTCCATGGAGCCTTTTTCAAGGCAAGCGCAGAGATCGCCGCTTGGCTCGAGCAACACACTGATTTTCAACTTCTCGGCGTACCGCCCAACAGCAAGCTATAAGCGGGCACACAACTACGATAAGCCGCGCATTTACCACCAAATGGAACAACGATGACGACACTCACCCATCTTCAACGCCTTGAGGCCGAGAGCATCCAGATCATGCGCGAGGTGGTCGCCGAGTCCGAGAACCCGGTGATGCTCTATTCCGTCGGCAAGGATAGCGCCGTGATGCTGCATCTGGCACGCAAAGCCTTTGCGCCATCTCCTCCCCCATTCCCGCTCCTCCACGTGGACACCCGCTGGAAGTTTCGTGCCATGTACGAGTTCCGAGACCGGATGGCCGAGGAAGCGGGCATGGACCTGCTGGTTCACATCAATCCAGAAGGCATCGAGAAGGATATCAACCCCTTCACCCACGGCTCGGCGATTCATACCGATGTAATGAAGACCGAAGGCCTCAAGCAGGCAATGGACAAGTACGGGTTCGATGCCGCCTTCGGCGGCGCGCGTCGCGACGAAGAAAAGTCCCGCGCCAAGGAGCGTGTTTTCTCGTTTCGCACCGCTCAGCACCGCTGGGATCCAAAGAACCAACGCCCCGAACTCTGGAAGGTTTTCAACACCTTCAAGCACAAGGGTGAATCAATACGCGTGTTCCCGCTCTCCAACTGGACCGAGCTGGATATCTGGCAATATATCTACTTGCAGAACATCCCCATCGTTCCTCTCTACTACGCCGGAGAACGGCCTGTCGTGGAACGTGATGGCGCCCTGATCATGGTCGACGATGAACGGATGCCGCTGGAGCCAGGCGAAGTACCCATGATGCGCAAGGTGCGCTTCCGCACCCTGGGCTGCTATCCGCTGACCGGTGCCGTGGAATCCGAGGCCGACACTTTGCCGGCGATCATCCAGGAAATGCTGCTCACCAGAACATCCGAACGACAAGGCCGCGTCATTGACCACGACAGTGCGGCATCCATGGAAAAGAAAAAGCAAGAGGGGTATTTCTGATGGCACACGCTTCCGACATGATCGCCGGTGACATTGAGGGCTACCTCCAGTCACACGAGAACAAAGGACTGCTGCGCTTCATTACCTGTGGCAGCGTGGATGACGGCAAGAGCACACTGATCGGACGACTGCTGTTCGAATCCAAGCTGCTATTCGAGGATCAATTAGCGGCCATTGAAGCCGACTCACGCAAGTACGGTACCCAGGGCGGCGACATGGACTTCGCCCTGCTGGTGGACGGCCTGGCCGCAGAGCGTGAACAGGGCATCACCATCGATGTGGCCTACCGTTACTTTTCCACCGACAAACGCAAGTTCATCGTTGCCGATACGCCTGGGCACGAGCAGTACACCCGTAACATGGTGACCGGTGCCTCGACTGCCGATGCCGCCATTCTGATGGTCGACGCACGCCACGGCATCCTGACACAGACGCGCCGCCATAGCTTTCTGATGTCACTGATTGGGATACGCCATGTGGTGGTGGCGATCAACAAGATGGACCTGGTGAACTACTCGCAGGCGCGATTCGACGCAATCGTCGAGGAATACCGCGACTTGGCCCAGCAACTCGGCCTGGAAAAGATCACTTTCATCCCGATGTCGGCGCTAAAGGGCGATAACGTTATCGAGCATGGACACCACATGCCCTGGTATCACGGCCCTACGCTGATGGCCTATCTCGAAACCGTCGAGATAGATGAAGCACACCTGCAACGTACGCCTTTCCGCATGCCGGTGCAGTGGGTCAACCGCCCTAACCTAGACTTCCGTGGCTTCAGCGGGATGATTTCAAGTGGTTGCGTAAAACCGGGCGATGCGATTCGCGTACAGCCATCCGGCAAGAACAGCACCGTCAAGCGCATCTATACCTTCGATGGCGATCTGGATGAGGCCGTTGCCGGTCAATCCGTCACCTTGCTGCTGGACGATGAAATCGATATTTCACGCGGCGATGTGATTTCGGGCGTGGATCAGCCGGCTCAAACAGCCGACCAGTTTGAGACCACCATCGTGTGGATGCATGAACAAGCACTGCTGCCCGGTCGCCCCTATCTGATGAAGCTCGGTACGCAGACCGTCTCAGCGACCGTCACGGACATCAAGTACCAGATTAACGTCAATACGCTCGAGCACACCGCTGGCAAGCAGATGGACCTCAATGCCATCGGCGTTTGCACCTTGAGCCTGAACCGCCCGGTCGCCTTCGACCCATACAAGGACAATCAGGACACTGGCGGTTTCATTCTCATTGACCGAATGACCAATAACACCGTTGGCGCTGGTATGCTGCACTTTGCACTGCGCCGGAGCCAGAACATTCACATGCAGCACGTGGATGTCGACAAGCAAGCACGTTCCACTGCCAAGAATCAACGCCCTGCCGTGCTGTGGTTCACCGGTCTCTCAGGGGCCGGAAAATCGACCATTGCCAACCTAGTCGAGAAAAAACTACATGCCGCCGGCCAACACACCTACCTGCTGGATGGCGACAACGTGCGCCACGGCCTCAACCGTGACCTGGGCTTCACCGATGCCGACCGAGTCGAGAATATTCGCCGTGTAGGCGAGACCGCCAAACTGATGGTGGATGCGGGCCTGATCGTGCTGACAGCTTTCATATCGCCCTTCCGCAGCGAGCGGCAGTTAGCCAAGGACTTGGTGGATGATGGTGAATTCATCGAGATCTTCGTCGACACCCCGCTTGAAGTGGCCGAAGACCGTGACCCCAAGGGGCTGTACAAGAAAGCCAGGCGAGGCGAGCTGAAGAACTTCACCGGCATCGACTCTGCCTACGAAGCGCCCGATGCCCCTGACCTCCACCTGAGAACAGGAGATATGAGTAGCGAAGAGGCGGCGGATGCCGTAATAGAGCACCTTCGGGAGCGTATTCTAATCGGCTAAACCTTTGTCAAGTGCAAGCCTGAATCGCCCTAGATTAATAGGCAGGGCGATTCAAAGCTAAGAAGAATCCGTGTATATCGCAATTATTGTGCCTTCAGTGACGCCCCGCGGCCCACGGCGTAGTACATCAGGCCCGCGTCCTTGACGGCCTTCGGCGGGAACAGGTTACGCCCGTCGACCACTACCGGCATGGCGAGCTGCGCCTTGAGCCAGTCGAAGTCGAGAATCCGAAACTCTTTCCACTCGGTACAGATGACCAGGGCATCCGCGCCCTTCACGGCCTGAATGCGATCGGCCACCAGCACCAGGTCATCGCGCTCACCATAGAGGCGGCGGCATTCCTTCATGGCCTCCGGGTCATAGGCCTGGACCTTGGCGCCAGCCGCCCACAGTGCCTCCATGACGTCGCGGCTCGGGGCATCACGCATGTCATCGGTGTTGGGCTTGAAGGCCAGTCCCCACAGGGCAATCGTCTTGCCGGTCAGGTTGCCGTCGAAGGCCTGATTGAGCTTGGCGAACAGGGTGCTTTTCTGACGACGATTGACGCTCTCGACGGCATTGAGCAGATCGGCCGGGTAATCGACCTCGCTGGCGGTGCGCGCCAGCGCCTGCACGTCCTTGGGGAAACAGGAACCGCCGTAACCGCAGCCCGGATA
>NZ_JABVXC010000019.1 GCF_013349955.1 Onishia taeanensis
AGCGAACTGATGGCGAAGTACCATGAAGCTCCGTCATCGATTCATTGACCGTGTTGCACTCAGAAGCTGCATCCGCCCACACTCAAGGAAGCTATCACTAGCATCCAGAATATTACCCTTGACATCAAAGGTGATACAGGGCGTATTGGACTTGATGGCTTCTATAAGCTTTTTGTCCACTTTTCGTCCGATCATGCGTTTGCAGCTCCCAGCGTGATGATTGACCATACGATCAAACAATGATTTTTCTTGCTACGAAATATTCTTAAAAATCTATTAACCGTCGCTTATGGTTTCCGCACACCTCTGGCCGGATACCAAAGGCCCAGACTACGCCGACAAAGCAACTTTCATGTTGTGACCATCGCTTTAGGGTCCACGCTCGGCCCCTGCCAGCGACAAGACGTTCCGCTACAGCAATGTCGATGTCTTGTAGACCTACCCGTGATGCGTAGCCCGACCACACACGAAAAGTGGCAAGCACGAGGCTCTCTCGTGGCATGTTCTTGGCCTGAGCGTTTGACATAGCGCTTGGCATAAGTAACTGGCATGGAAAAACCTGTAAAATCAACACCATAGACCGTTTTTAACAACAAACAGGGCTCTTGCGTATAGCGATGGAGCTTGGGTAGTGCCGTCTCATATCATCGGTTTTTGATCCTTGACCACCGCCCGGCATCTTGCACATTCCAGTATCGACGGGAGCCTGCCATAACTTGCTGACTCGACATAACATATTGTTACGCAATGCTTGTCCAAGCTTTTCTGTTACCCTTCTCAGTAAAGCGGATCGACAGCACTTTACGTCAAGCTCGAAGCTATAGCTTGCAAAACAATCGCACACTACCTAAATTGAGCCATGGACATGACTGATCACGCCGTCGACGACGACAGCCTGCTGACACTCGATAACCAGCTTTGTTTCGCGCTGTATTCGACTCAGTTGGCGATGAACAAGCTCTATCGGCGGCTGCTCAACGAACTTGGCCTGACCTACCCGCAGTACTTGGTCATGCTAGTGCTTTGGCAGCACAACCAGCAGTTGTCGGTGTCGAAGATTGGTGAGCACCTGGGCCTCGACTCAGCGACCCTGACGCCATTGCTCAAGCGGCTTGAGGCGCACGGTCTGGTCAAGCGCCAGCGTTCAAGCGAGGATGAGCGCCGCGTCGATGTCAGCCTCAGTGCGGCAGGCGAAGCGCTTAAAGGCCGCGCTCGCGGCGTGCCCAAGGCGGCCATCTGTGCTACTCACTGCGAACCGCAGGAACTGGGCCGGTTGCGCGATGAGCTCAATGACCTGCGCAAGAAGCTGGATGCCAACGGCTAAGTTTTTTTGTCCATTTAAGTAGTGCACTATTGAATAGCAAACCACCTTCCTCTGTGAAGGTCTCACTATCTGGAGAATATCCATGTCGATCGAAAAGGTTCTATACCGCGCTGAAGCCACCACGACCGGCGGCCGTGACGGCTCCTCCCAGACACCTGATGGCGCCCTGTCGGTGTCATTGAGCACACCGAAAGAACTCGGTGGCGCTGGCGGCAACGGCACTAACCCCGAACAACTGTTCGCCGCCGGTTATTCCGCCTGTTTCATCGGCGCCATGAAGCACGTCGCCAGTCAACAGCAGGTCAAGCTGCCCGAGGCGACTCAGGTAGTAGGCCAGGTCGGCATCGGCCAGATTCCCACCGGCTTCGGCATTGAGGTCGCCCTCAATGTCTCGCTGCCGGGCATGGATCAGGCTGCAGCCCAGTCACTGGTCGATGCGGCCCACCAGGTTTGCCCCTACTCCAACGCTACCCGCGGCAACATCGATGTGACCCTCAACGTCGAGGTCTGACCGAGGCCAGTCCGTGCAGTGATGCTTATCCGACGGACTGTCTATAGAAAGCAGCACACGATGTCACACAATAGCGCCGGGCCAATCGCCCGGCGTTGTTGGTTCAGGAAGGTGGAGGTTATGGGCGGTTTAGCCCTGCGCCTTGCGGTGCCTCATCCACAAAAGGCTCGCCAGCGAGGTGGCCGCCAGCAGTGCGACACCGCCGGCAAATGCCATGCCCGCGGGTGCCAGGCCAAAGGCACGGACCGCAAGCCCGATGCCCACTACCGGGATCGAGAGGGCGATATAAGCCACGATGAAGAAGGTGGCAGCCACCCCGCCGCGCTGACCGGCAGGGCTTGCCTGCACGACGGCCCCCAGGCCCGCGCGAAAGGCCATTCCCTGGCCAATGCCCGCCACCAGGGCGCCGGACAGAAAGAACGTAAGCGAGGCGAGCCCAATGCCAATGCCGACCAGCGCGGCGCCGAGAATCACTCCGGCGCAGCCTAGTGGCAGCCGCCAGGATGGAGAGCAACGCTCCTGCAGAAACTGGCCAAGGGTCGAGGCGAAGAACACTGAGCCCGCGGTAAGCCCGCTGAGCGCTAGGTTGTCATAGCCAAGCACGCCGATCATGAAGGCCGGTGCCGTAGCAGTGAAAAACCCCAGCAGGGCAAAACCGGCGAAGCCGGCGATCGCCGCGGGCAGGAAGATATCGCGAACCTCCTCCGGCACCTGTAGCCGCTGTAGCGTGAGCGTCGGCCGCGCCGGACGGGTCACGGTCTCCGGCGCCTTGAGCACCGCCAGCGCCGCCAGGACGGCCAGCAGAAGGTGCACCCCGTAGGCCAGGCGTAGCGGCCAGGGCTGGTATTCCACCAGTAAGCCGGCAACGATTGGCCCCAGCCCCAGGCCGCCCATGTTGACGGCCGTCGCCAGGAAGGCCGCCCGCTTAGGCCAGGTCGCCGGCGCCAGCTCCATTACCGCCACGGTGGCCGTCGCCGTGAAGATGCCGGCCGACACTCCCGAGATGAAGCGGCCGACCAATAGGCTTGAAAGGCCATCGCTGGACAGGAAAATCAAATCACTGATGGCCGCCGCCGCCAGACCGGCGCCCAGCATTGGGCGACGCCCGAGCTGATCCGACCAGCGCCCGGTCGCCACCAGCGCCCCCATCACACCCAGCGCATAGACGGCGAAGATCACCGTGATGGTCAGCTGCGAGAAATCAAAGCGCGCCTGATAGACCGGGTACAGAGGCGTGGGCAGGGTGGTACCCAACATGGTGATCAGAAACGCAAGCGCCACACCCAGGAAAGGCAGCGCCGATGCCTGGGCGCGGCTATTGCCAGCAGTCGTCATGGTCTCTCCTTGTAATGACAAGCGTCGCCATCAAATCAGGCCGGCACCTGAGCCGCGCGCTCCCGCGCCAGGGCAACAAGGAAGATCACTAGACCGCCCAGCGCCATGACCATACCCACCAGCCCGGTCGCCGACCATCCCAGCCCCACCGTGACCGCCAGGCCCCCCAGCCAAGCGCCGAGACCATTGGCGATGTTGAAGGCGGCGTGGTTGAGGGTCGCGGCCATGGTCTGGGCATCGCCGGCAACGTCCATCAGGCGAGTCTGCAACGGCGGTACCAGGGCACCGCAGGTACCCACCAGACCCACAAACAGCATGCCGCTCCAGATCTGATCGGCAGCCAGGAAGAAGCCCAGCTGACAGAGCGCGGCCCAGATCAGGGCTCCGCCGATGGCCAGACGCTGGTTGGCGTCGGCCAGCCGCCCGCCGACCAGGTTGCCGATCACCGAGCCCACCCCAAAGGTCGCCAGGACCAACGGGCCTAGCGCCTCGGGCATGCCCGCCTGATGGGTCAGGGTCGGCATCGCATAGCTGAATACGCTGAACATGCCGGCGAAGCCGACGCAGGCGACGGCCAGGGTATAGAGCACGCGTGGCTTGGTGATGGCCGATAGCTCCGAGCGCAGCGACGCGCCCTCATTCGCCGGCTGCACCGGCACCCACAGTCGCACCAGCAGCGCCGTGGCAAGCCCCAGCGCACCCACCATCACGAAGGCGGCCTTCCAGCCCAAGAGGCCACCTATCCAGGTCGCCAGCGGCGCCCCGGCCAGTATCGCCAGGGTCAGCCCCACCAGCACCCGGCCGACGGCACGGCCCCGTTCGTGGGGCTCGGCAACATTAGCGGCCACCAGCGCCGCCACCCCCAGGTAGACCCCGTGTGGCAAGCCGGCAAAGAAGCGCAGGGCAACGAATCCATAGAAGGAAGGCGCCAGCAGGGTCAGCAGGTTACTGGCGGCGAACATTACCATCAGGCCGATCAGCAGCCGACGACGGGGAATGCGTGCGCCGATCGCCGAGATCAAGGGCGCACCGACCACCACCCCAAAGGCATAAGCGCTGATCGCCAGCCCCACGTCTTGGACCGCGATGCCATAATCGGTGGCGATACGCTGCATCAGGCCCATGATCACGAATTCGGTTGTGCCGATGGCGAAGCCCCCAAGTGCCAGGGCCATCTCGGCCAAGCGGGGGTTAGAAGATGAACGAGTTGCTTCCGTAGTCATGTCACGCTCCCTGAAACAGTGATGACGCAACCGTCAGGCGGCGCGAAATTAGCAGGCTATTATCCCAGAGGCCGACACGGTATGCGATAATCATGACTTTATTGTGAGACGGATTGCGGGCGCCCCGATCCGTCATTGGCGCGGCAAAGGTTTCTTCATGTCTCAAGGCACTCTCTACATCGTTTCCGCTCCCTCCGGAGCCGGCAAGACCAGCCTGGTCAAGGCCCTGCTCGAGCACCTGGACGGCATCGGCGTCTCGGTCTCGCATACCACCCGCGAGAAACGCCCGGGTGAGGTGGATGGCGTCAACTACCACTTCGTCGACCGTGAGCGCTTCGAGGAGATGATCGAGCGCGGGGAGTTCTTCGAACACGCCCGCGTCTTCGATAACTACTACGGCACCTCGCGCCCGGCGGTGGAAGCCCGCCTGGCAGCCGGTGAAGACGTGATCCTGGAAATCGACTGGCAGGGCGCCCGTCAGGTCCGCGCCCAGATGCCCGAGGCCGAATCCGTGTTCATCCTGCCGCCGTCCCGGGCCGCGCTGCGCGCACGGCTTGCCGGCCGCGGCACCGATGACGAATCAATCATCGAGCGTCGCATGCGCGACGCCATCAGCGAGATGTCGCACTTCGACGAATATGCCCACGTGATCATCAACGACGACTTCGCCACTGCCCTTGCCGAGCTCGAAGCGCTGGTGCGCGGTCAGCGTACCCGGCTTGCCCGGGTACGCGAGCGCCAGGGCCTACTGCTGGCGTCGCTCTTGTCACAGGACGAAGGGCTACAGTAGACTGCACGGTCCCGCAGCGTGCCCGTCGGCGGGGCCTTCGAACGATTTATCTTTCCCATCCCTCGAACTCAGGTACCTGATCATGGCGCGAGTCACCGTCGAAGATTGTCTGGAACACGTCGAAAACCGTTTCAAGCTGGTGATGATCTCCACCCAGCGTGCGCGTCAGCTGGCCCGCGGCTCCCGCGATGCCCTGCTGCCCTGGGAAAACGACAAGCCCACGGTCATGGCGCTGCGTGAGATCGCCGCCGAGAAGATCGACGAAAACGTGCTCAACGAGCCTATCGAGGCGCCGGTACGCCCCCGCCGCGAGCCCGAAATGGGCGAGGAATGACGCAACCGCGCTGAATTCTGATATCGTCGACCTTTCCTTTGCGTTCAGGGTATAGGCGTGCTGCATGTTCACCATCGATGACCTGGCCGACCGCCTAGGCGGCTATCTTCCTTCGGAGGAAATCCGCCAGGTCAAGCGCGCCTTTTACTACGCCGAACAGGCTCATGACGGCCAGCGCCGCCGTTCAGGTGAGCCCTATGTGACCCATCCGCTGGCGGTCGCCAACATCCTTGCCAATATGCATATGGACCATCAGGCGCTGATGGCAGCCATGCTGCATGACGTGATCGAGGATACCGGCGTCTCCAAGAAGGCCCTCGCCGCGCAGTTTGGCGAACCGGTAGCGGAGCTGGTCGACGGTGTCTCGAAGCTCACCCAGATCACCTTCGAAGACAAGGCCGTCGCCCAGGCCGAAAATTTCCAGAAGATGGTGTTGGCGATGTCTCGGGATATCCGGGTGATCATCGTCAAGCTCGCCGACCGCCTGCACAACATGCGCACCCTGGGAGCCCTGCGCCCGGACAAGAAGCGCCGCATCGCCCGCGAAACCCTCGAAATCTACGCCCGCATCGCCGGCCGGCTCGGTATCAACACCATTCGCGTCGAGCTCGAGGACCTGTCCTTCCAGGCCCTGCACCCAATGCGCGCCGAGCGCATCAAGCGCGCAGTGGGCAAGGCCCGTGGCAGCCGTCGCACCACCATCCGTCAGGTCCAGTCGAGCCTGCAGAAATGCCTCGACGACGACGGCCTGTCGGGCACCGTGGTCGGGCGCCAAAAGCATTTGCTGTCGATCTATCGCAAGATGCGCGACCAGCGTAAGCCGTTCGCCGAGATCATGGACGTGTTCGGGTTTCGCATCATCACCGACGATGTCGACAGCTGCTATCGCATCCTGGGTGCGGTACACAATCTCTACAAGCCGGTGCCTGGGCGCTTCAAGGATTACATCGCCATCCCCAAGGCCAACGGCTATCAGAGCCTGCATACCACCCTGTTCGGCACCGGCGGCATGCCCATCGAAGTGCAGATCCGCACCCGCGAGATGGAGGCCATGGCCAACAACGGCATCGCCGCCCACTGGCTTTACAAGGCCGGCCAGACCGAGCGGCCAATCGCCGCCGGCAGCCACGCCCGGGCGCGGGAATGGGTGCGCGGCCTGCTCGAAATGCAGCGCCAGGCGGGCAACTCGCTGGAGTTCATCGAGCACGTCAAGAATGACCTCTTCCCCGACGATATCTACGTGTTCACGCCCAAGGGCGACATCATGGAACTGCCTCAGGGCGCCACGGTGATCGACTTCGCCTACAGCGTGCATACCGATATCGGTAACAGCTGCATTGCCTGTCGCATCGACCGCCACCTGGCGCCGCTGTCGAGCCGGCTGGAGAGCGGCCAGACTCTCGAGATCATCACCGCGCCCGGGGCCCGGCCCAACACCGCTTGGCTATCGTTCGTGATGACCGCCAAGGCACGCTCGGCGATCCGCCATGCGCTCAAGCACCAGCAGCACACCGAATCCGTTCAGCTCGGCCATCGTCTGCTCAACAAGGCGCTTGCCGATTACGAGCTCAGCCTCGAGGAGTTGCCCCAGGACGCTCTGCCGTCTCTGCTCGGGGAGCTCTCGCTCAAGCGCAGCGATGAGCTGCTGGAGTCGATTGGCCTGGGTAATCGCATGGCCCACGCCGTCGCCCACCGGCTCGCCAACAGGCTGCCCGACGCCAAGCCGGCAAGTGGCGGTGATATCGGCTCCGGCAATGCCGAAGGCTCGATCGTCATCAGCGGTGCCGATGGCATGGTCATCAACTTCGCCCGTTGCTGCCATCCGTTACCCGGCGACCCTGTGATCGGCCACCTTTCGGCAGGCAAGGGCATCGTCGTACACCGCACCGAATGCCGCAATCTGGTGGAGTTGAGGAGCGACCCGGACAAGCTCTTCAGCCTCTCCTGGTCGGATAACATTCAGGAAGATTTTCCGGTGGCGCTGCGTATCCACATGGAAAGCCGTCGCGGCCTAGTCGCCGAGCTGGCGAGCCTAGTGACCGACGCCGATGCCAATATCGAGCGTATCGGCATCGAGGAACGCGATGCCCGACTATCGATCGTCAACCTGACCCTGTCGGTCCATGACCGCGTTCACCTGGCGAGCATCATGAAGCGGATCCGCAACCTGTCCCACGTCGACAAGATCACCCGCGTACGCAATTGACACCATTGCTTTGCCCCCGCTCGATGAGCTCGGGCGGGGATATTCGTCGTTTTATTTCACGCCACAATCACAACAGGAGCATCGCTATGAGCAACAAGGCCGTCATCAACACCGAGAAGGCACCGGCAGCCATCGGCCCCTACTCTCAGGCCATCAAGGCGGGCAACACCGTCTATATCTCCGGCCAGATCCCGCTGGACCCGGCCACCATGGAGCTGGTCTCCGACGACTTCGAGACACAGGCCCGCCAGGTTTTCAAGAACCTGTCTGCGGTCTGCGAGGAAGCCGCCGGCTCGCTGCAGGACATCGTCAAGATCAACCTTTATCTGGTCGATCTCGACAACTTCGCGATCGTGAACCGGGTGATGGAAGAGTTCTTCGCGACTCCTTACCCGGCCCGCGCCGCCGTCGGCATCAAGGCCCTGCCCAAGGGCAGCCAGTTCGAAGCCGAGGCCGTCATGGTGATCGGCGACTGATCCGATGGCGAACGCTATCGTCTGTTCCTCGCGCTGAGGCTAGAACGGCTAGGCGCGGGGGACTGTCGGCCGGCCTTTTTATCCGGTCCTGACGCTTACCCCCTTACCAGCGATAGACCGTCCCCCAGGCAAGCCTTTTGCTGCTTCGTTCCATCCTCCCTCATGCCATCCTAGTTCGCCTTACCACGTCTCTTATCTCCGGGCGCTCATCCCAGCGTTATCCCCCACTGGCGCTATAATCAGCTAATACTCATCGAGTTCGAGATCACCGACGATGGGCCACGCTTCGAAAGCCTGGCGACGTCACTTGGCGAGTAGCGGGTTTCCAGGAGGGGCAGCCATGCAGGAAAACAAGCGAAGCAAGGTGAGACAATGGCGAGGGGCAGTGGTCGCCCTCATGCTAGGGTGGAGCTCGCTCGAGGCACACGCCTGGTCGCTGGAGCCCGGTCTGGAAGGCGGCATCAGCAGTGAGAATAGCCCAACGCTGACGCTTGGCCTGCACCACGGCGTCACTTCCCTGCCCTGGCTGTCTAGCGAGTGGCAAGCGTGGTCGCTACAGTTATCCGGGCGCTTGCTCTTGCTGCCCGGGCGCAACAGCGAGAAATCGAATGCCGCACTGATTCTGGCCCCTGCGCTGCGCTACACCTTTTCCGGCGGCACTTTCATTGAGGGGGGTGTCGGCGCGGCGATCTTTCTCAAGGCCGAGCTGCGCGACAGCGAGTTTGGCACTGCCGGCCAATTCGAGGACCGATTGGCGATCGGCAGGCCCTGGGGGCCAGGCGCGCTTCAATTGGCCCTCGCCCACTACTCGAATGCCAGTATCCAACCGCCCAACGACGGGCTGGAGGTGCTATCACTGGGCTATCGCTGGCGGCTGTAACGCCTCAACCCTAGCGGGAGGCCTCGGGTAGGAAGCCGCCGGCCTCGAGGACCTGAGCATAGCCCTCACGGTAGCTCGGGTAGCGGAAAACATAGCCGGAGGCCAGTAGGCGAGCGTTATTGCAGCGCTTGCTGGCCCGGCGGCGCAGCGGCGACTGGATGACCTGGGTGGACTCGACCTTGAGCTTGGTGGCCAACCAGGTCATCACCTCGTGCAATGGCGCCGGCTCGCAGTCGCTAGCAAGGTAGAGCGGCTCCACCGGCGCATCATCCAGCACGCGCTGGATCAGGTGCTCAAGCACCCCAGCACAGTCGTCGCGGTGAATGCGGTTGGAATACATGGGAGGATTGGCGGCGGCGATGCGCCCCTCGCCGGCCTGGCGGATCAGCCGGTCACGCCCCGGCCCGTAGATGCCCGAGAAACGCACCACGGTGCCCGGCAACTCATGCGCCATCAGCGCCTCTTCGGCCTCCTGCATCAGTTGGCCGGAAAAACCGCTGGGGTCGATGGGGCTATCCTCATCGACCTGCTCGCCTTCGCGCTGCGCATAGACGCTGGTGGAGGAGACAAAGAACACGTGACGCGGCGGCGTCTCACGACCGGCGAACTCGGCGAGCACCGCCTTGAGACCGGCCGGATAGGCGGCGCGATAGGCGTCTTCCTCGAAGCGGTCGGCGCTCAGCACATAGACTAGGGTGTCGGCATCGGGCAGTTCGGCCACCGCGCCCTCGGCGTGAATGTCGAGAGACAGCGGTTCGATGCCGCTGCCCTCGAGCGTCGCGGCCTTGCGGCGCACGCCCACCACCCGCTGACCGGCCTCGGTGAGACGCTTGCCAAGGGTCGTGCCGATGTCGCCACAGCCAATAATCAGTGTCGTCTTCTTCACCTTTGCCCTGCCCCTTGATAAAAAGTAGCTATCAGAACCATCCTGTTCATTTACTGCGAGAACGCAGCCAGGCATCACATGACTCTAACAGAACTCCGCTACATCGTAACCTTGGCACAGGAGCGCCACTTCGGGCGTGCCGCCGAGCGCTGCTTCGTTTCCCAGCCGACCCTATCGGTGGCGGTCAAAAAGCTCGAGGAAGAGCTAGGGGTGGCGCTGTTCGAGCGCTCCAAATCGACGGTACAGGTCACGCCCCTGGGCGAGCAGATCATCGAGCAGGCCCAACGGGTGCTCGAGCAGTCGAGCGTCATCCGCGAGCTGGCCAACGCCGGCAAGGACCAGCTGGCGAGCCCGCTGCGCATCGGCGCCATCTATACCATCGGGCCCTACCTGTTTCCCTATCTGATCCCGGAGCTGACCCGCACCGCACCGCAGATGTCGCTGTACATAGAGGAGGGCTTTACCGCCGACCTGCGGCGCAAGCTGAGAAGCGGCGAGCTCGATGCGATCATCGTCGCGCTGCCCTTCACCGAAACCGATGTGCTGACCAAGCCAATCTACGATGAGGAGTTCGAGGTGCTGATGCCCGCCGATCACCCCTGGAGCTCGCGGGACAGCATCGCCAAGGAAGACCTGCTTCAGGAACGTCTGCTGCTGCTCGGCGAGGGGCACTGTTTCCGCGACCAGATTCTCGAAGCCTGCCCGGCCATCAGCGCCAAGCTCAACAGCCCCAACAACACCCTGACCGCCGAGGGCGGCTCGCTGGAAACCATTCGTCATATGGTGGCCTCGAAGCTCGGCATCACGGTGCTGCCCCATTCGGCGATCGGCACCGGCCACTATGAAGCCGGCGTGCTCACGGCAAGGCCTTTCTCCAGCGACGTGCCCTCGCGCACCGTGGCCATCGCTTGGCGGGCGAGCTTCCCGCGGCCCAAGGCCATCGACACCCTTACCGAGGCCATCCGGCGCTGCCGGGCCCGTCAGCTCGAGACCTCATGAGCGAGCTGACCCAGGACGTCAGTGCCCTCAAGGGGGTCGGCGAGGCGCTGGCCGGCAAGCTTGGCCGGCTGGGCGTCGCGAGCATCGCCGACCTGCTGTTCCACCTGCCGCTGCGCTACCAGGACCGTACCCGGGTGACGCCGATCGGCACCCTGCGCGCCGGGCACGAGGCGGTGGTGCAAGGGGAGGTCGCGGCCTGCGACGTGATCAAGGGGCGCCGGCGCAGCTTGCTGGTGCGCCTCACCGATGGGTCCGGCATCCTAAGCCTGCGCTTCTTCCACTTCTCCCCAGCGCAGCAACAGCAGTTCCAGCCCGGTACCCGGGTCCACGCCTTCGGCGAAGCCCGGGCCGGCGCCACCGGGCTCGAGATCTATCACCCGGAATATCGCCTGATCAAGGCCGGTGAGACGGTGGTCGACGAGCACCTGACCCCGCTCTACCCCACCACCGAGGGCCTCAACCAGGCCCGTCTGCGCGGGCTGATCGATCAGGCCATGCGCCTGCTTCACGAAGCGCCGGCAGCGCTGCCGGACTGGATCCCCACCGGCCTGCGCGAGCGCTTCCAACTGCCCGAACTGCATGCGGCACTCGATTACCTGCACCACCCGCCCCCCGAGGCTGACCTGGAGCAGCTCAAGGCGGGCACCCACCCGACCCAACGCCGTCTGGCACTGGAGGAGCTGCTGGCCCATCAGCTCAGCCTGCGAGTGGTGCGCCAGCGTATTCAGGCCGATGGTGCTCCGCCGCTGCCCTCTGGCCGCAGCCTCCAGGCACGCTTCGTCTCGAAACTGCCGTTTTCGCTGACCGGTGCCCAGCGCCGGGTGCTCGACGAGATCGGTCGGGATATCGAGCGCGCGGTGCCGATGCTGCGCCTGGTGCAGGGCGATGTGGGCTCGGGCAAGACGGTGGTCGCGGCGATGGCGGCGCTCACCGCCATCGCCGGTGGCTGTCAGGTGGCCATGATGGCGCCCACCGAGCTGCTCGCCGAACAGCACTACCGCACCTTCAAGGAATGGTTCGAACCGCTGGGCATCGAGGTGGCCTGGCTCGCCGGCAAGCTCAAGGGCAAGGCGCGGCTCGACACCAAGGCGGCACTGGCCGACGGCCGCGTGCAGCTGGTGGTGGGCACCCATGCGCTCTTTCAGGCCGACGTTCACTTTCAGTGCCTGGGGCTTGCCATCATCGACGAGCAGCACCGCTTCGGCGTTCACCAGCGCCTGGCGCTGCGCGAGAAGGGCGAGGCCGCGGGCCTGACGCCCCATCAGTTGGTGATGACGGCCACCCCGATCCCGCGCACCCTGGCAATGAGCGCCTATGCCGACCTGGACGTCTCGGTGATCGACGAGCTACCGCCGGGGCGCACCCCGGTGCAGACCGTGGCGGTGCCCGACGAACGCCGCCCCGAGGTGGTCACGCGTATCGAACGCGCCTGCGCCGAGGGCCGCCAGGCCTACTGGGTCTGCACCCTGATCGAGGAATCCGAGGCCCTGCAGTGCCAGGCCGCCGAGGCCACCCACGAGAGCCTCACCGAGGCGTTGCCGGGGCTCGCCATCGGCCTGGTGCACGGGCGCATGAAGGCCGGCGAGAAGGCCGAGGTGATGGCGGCCTTCAAGGACGGTGAGCTGGACCTCTTGATCGCCACCACGGTGATCGAGGTCGGCGTTGACGTGCCCAACGCCAGTCTGATGATCATCGAGAATCCTGAGCGCCTCGGGCTCTCGCAGCTGCATCAGCTGCGCGGCCGGGTCGGGCGCGGTGCTACCGAGAGCTTCTGCGTGCTGCTCTACCACCCGCCGCTGTCGGCCCATTCACGGGAGCGGCTCGGGGTGATGCGCGAGACCACCGACGGCTTTCGCATCGCCGAGAAGGACCTTGAGCTGCGCGGGCCCGGCGAGGTGCTGGGTACACGTCAGACGGGGCTTGCGGCAATGAAGATTGCCGATCTGGAACGCGACCGTGACCTGCTCGAGCGGGTCGGCCCACTGGCCAGGGCCTTGCTCGAGGAGTCACCGGCCTCCAGCGCGCCCTTGATTCGGCGCTGGCTGGGTGAAGAAGCGGGGCGCTACGGCCAAGTCTGAGCCGAATCAGTCTGAGCCAAATCAGTCTGAAACGACCCAGTCTGGGCCGAGTCAGGCCTGACCGGCGTATGACGCATCGCTCGACTCATCGCTGGGATGGGTCAGCACCCGCTCTGCCGCCTCGCTCATCGGCACGAGTTGTCGTGCGATATGCAAAAGCTGAGTCTGGATCACACGACGGGCGTCATCGCTGTCATCCTGCGCCATGGTGGGCTCTTGCTCGAAGTGCATTACCAGCGCGCGTTGTTCATCCTTGAAGTCCGGGATCTGCTGACGCGACATCAGGCTGGCGGCAATCGTCTCGAAGCCGTCGGCTACGCGGCGCGCCGCCGCATACATAGCCGCGTCGTCCTCGCTCGCCGCCAGGGTGCCGCGGTGAGCCCCCAGGGCAGAGAGATAACCCAGCAGCGTATGTGAGACGACCAGAAAGCGAAAACCGTCGTCGGCATCCTTCTTACGATAATGCCCCGGTTCCTGCAGCATGTTGGCGAGCACCGTAGAGAGCGCGGCATCCGCGTTGTGAGCGTTGCGTCGCGCCAAGCGGTAGGCGAGGTCATCCTGCTTGCCGGTCTCATATTGATGGATGATCTCGCGCAGATAATCGCTGTTGCGCGATAGTGCCGTCGCCGCCACCTTGTTGAGCCGGCGCCCCTGCCAATCGGGCAAGATCAAGAAGACCGCCAGGCCCGAGATCAGGCCGCCGATCAGCGTATCGACAAGACGCGGCAGGATAAGATCGAAGCCATCGCCGACCTGATTGAAGCTGGTCAGTACCAGGATGGTGATGGCGACGGTGGCAATGACATAGTGTTTTTCGCGATTGGCGAAGAAGACGACACCGGCGACGACCGAGAGCAGGCACTGTACGAGGGCGCTAGGAAAGAGGCTGATCGACGCCCAGCCCAGGCACAGCCCGATCATGGTGCCCTGAATACGCTGGCGGAGAAAGCGCCGGGTGGCGCCGAAGTTAGGCCGACACACGAACAAGGTGGTCAGCAATATCCAGTAGCCCTGGGTGGGATGGATGAGATGTTGCACGCCATAGCCCGCCAGCAGGGCAAGCGAAAGGCGCAGCGCGTGACGAAAGGTCGGCGAACCGGGCGTCAGGTTGAGGCGAATCCGCTCCCAGGCATCCTTGACGCTACGCGGGGAACGATTGAACAGGCTCGAGTCTTTCTGATCGGCGCTGGCATCAGGGTTATAGGCGCTTGCCAACTGCTCCTCGAGGGTCGTCAGGTTGCGCCCGAGCGCCTGTAATGAGCGCAGCAGCGGCGCCCATTCGGGATGATCCAGGTCCTGCAGGTAGGCGATCGACGCGCGCAGGTCATCCAGTGCCTGCTCACTCGGACCGTGATCGAAGGGTTGGCGCAGCAGCAGCGCCTTGGATAGGCGCTTGCAGGCGCGCCCCTGCTGGTCAAGCAATCGCTGGCAGCGAAACAGCACGTCATAGTGGAAAAACGTCTCGGCGAGAGCCGAATAGGGATAGTGAGATGCGCTGACGCGCTCGTGGATGTCTTGGGCGATGAAATAAAGCCGCAGATAACGGTTGAGCTTACGGTTGCCGCGCTGACCCTCGAGGCGCCGAAAAATCATCTCCTTGGCCTGGTTAAGGGCCATCACCACGCGCCCGTTCTGTCGTGCCAACGCCAATCGACGGCCCTCGACATCCACCTCCCTGACCGGCTCGAAGAACGTCGCCTTGATCACCAGGTATTCGCCCAGCTCCCGGTATAGCTGCGCCATACTCTGCTTGACCGGCTGGCGCGAGAACAGCGCGCACCAAAGGACCGAAATCACGCCATACCAGGCGGCGCCGCCGACCAGCAGCATCGGCTGATACCAGAAGCTACCCTCGGTGGTCCCGCCGTGCTGCTCGATATTGATCATCGAGTAGACCGATAGAATCAACGTCGCCGTGGCGATCGTCGCGTAACGCTGCTCGATAGCGCCCAGCATGATCAGAGTGAACGCGGCGAGTGTCAGCCCGGTGGCGAACATCCAGGGCCAGGGAAAGAGCAGCTCCACCGCCACCGAGGCCACGAAAAAACAGGCCAGGGTGACCAGTAGCGCCCTGACGCGCCCCTCCCAGTTATCGTCGGTCTCCGCCAGCGCACTGGCGATGATGCCGAGAAACAGCGGAATGGCCAGCGCCATATGGTCCTGATACCAGCTCAGCGCCATGGCACCGCTCAAGGCGATGAAGACGCGGAAGCTGTAGGCAAATTTGTCGAGAGTCCACAGTCGACGCAGCGAATGAGAGAACGAATCGGAAATCTCAATAACTCCTGACAGGCAGCAATGATGGCGGTAGCAACGGCATGCGGATGACGGCGTGATCAGCCGACGACGAGGCGATAACGCCCAGCGCCCGAATGATTCGACTTTAGTATAACGCCATCTGACCGACTAACCACGCCCGGACTCCACGCTTCGCCCTATTCGCTGCCTCAGGTATCGCGCCCTGCATGGCAACTTGCATGGAAAAGAAAGACGCGAAGGTAGCAGGCGCGGCCGAGCATCTAGGCAGGGTGTCGACATGGCCTGCTATCGACGTGACGGGATATCGACGAGCTTTACAGGTGCTTGAACAGACGCTGCAGCTTGGCGAGATCGCCGCTGTCGCCGACCAGGCGAAGCTTGCCGGCCATCAGGCCTTCGCGGAAGACGCGAGGCGTTGGCTTGCGCAACACCTTGACGGCCGTGGCCGCATCCTCGAAGCGCAGCTCGAGATCAAGATCTATCGGCAGGCCGGACGCGGAGGTGATGGCGTCGGGACTCATTCGATAATGGCGGGCAATCGAGAGATCCTCGGTGCCGACCCCCCAGTCCAGATGCTTCAACTCGGACAGGGCTTCACGAAAGCGTGGCTTGCGACGCCGGGCGCGCTTGAGCATTACGCTCAACAGCCAGAGCATCAAACGAAGCGTCATGGGCATGCCTCAGGGAAGGAAGTTCATTCCACCGGCCGGGCTGCGACCGGTGGAGCGCGTCTCTCGGGACGCGCCGATGACCGCCACGCTTACTTGGTGACGGCGTCTTTCAGCGCCTTGCCGGGCTTGAACGCCACGGTCTTGCTGGCGGGGATGGTCAACGGCTGACCGGTCTGGGGATTCTTGCCAGTGCGGGCGGCACGCTCGCGAACGGTGAAAGAGCCGAAGCCGATCAGCGAGACATCCTGCCCCTTGGCGACACTGCCGGTGATTTCATCGAGGATAACGTTGAGTACTTGGCTGGCCTTGTCCTTGGATAGGTCGGCACGCTCGGCGATCGCCGAGGCCAGTTCTGGTTTGCGCATGTAGCCCTCCTGGTGTGCTGTTCAAGACGGCATCCGCCGCCTCAGATCGTTGTGAGGCCGGTTCCTGGTGGAGTCGCGGTGGTCGAGTCCAAGCCGGTGTTGGCCTAGATGCCGAGGTGATCGGAATCGCCACGCCGGCAGCAACCAACCTAGATTAGCAATGCTGGGGCGACTCGTGCCAGTTCGACTTTCCGACGCACGCAGGCGCCTGTCAACGCAAAACCAATCATACGCCCGTTTTCGTCCTCTGCCAGAGCGCTCCAGTCACGCCCTTCACCATCGATCCGCCAGTTGGCCGGCACCTGCCGCGGTGGCAGCGCGACCACTGGCAGCAGCGGTGTCTTGACCAGTATCGGCCAGGGACCGTAGGCCACCGGCGTCGGGGTACCGGTAAGGGTTGCCGCCAGCGCCTTGGCACCGGCCTGTAACGGCTGGACGTACATGGCGTTGATGCCATCGACGCAGGCCACGTCACCCAGCGCATGAATGCCTGGCTGTGACGTGGCCAGATAGCGGTCGGTATGCACGCCCTCGGGGCCCACGGCCAGGCCCGCCGCCTCGGCGAGCGCCGTGCGTGGCGCCAGGCCGGTGGCGACCAGCACCAGATCCGCCTCGAGTGCCCGGCCATCGTCGAGGGTCAGCGCCAACTGCCCGCCGTCCTCATCAAGCGCTGCCAGGGTGCGCCCCATTTCCAGCGCGATGCCGGCCTCTTGGAAGGCCTCCTTCAAGGCCGCTCCCAACGTCTCGGGCAGCAGCCGCGCCAGCGGCGTAGGCTCCGGGGCGATCAGCGTCACGCCATGGCCCCCGGCCACCAGGTCATTGGCGTACTCGCAGCCCACCAGACCGCTGCCAATGATCGCTACCCGCGCCGGGCGAGCGAGTGTCCCGAGTGCCGCGTGGAAGACGCGATAGTCGTCGAGATCGTTGATGGTGAAGACTCGCGTCGCCAGCCCGGGCGGGATCGAGAAGGGCGCCACCGGTGCCGCGCCGGTCGCCAGCACCAACTCGCCATAGGGTAGTGTCTCGCTGCCGATCTTGAGGCACTTCGTCAGCGGATCGATCGCCGTGACCCGCGTGTGGGTACGCACCACGGCGTCGAGGCTTTCGGCAAGCGAGAGCGCATCGCGACTGGCCAGCCGCGCAGGGGGCAGCCCTTTGGCGAAGCCGGTGGAAAGCATCGGCTTGGAGTAGTCGTCACCGCTGTCGGCCGTGATCAGGGTGATCGGCCGCGTGGCGTCACGGGCACGCACCTGGCGGGCCAACTGAATACCGGCCATGCCGGTGCCGAGGATAGTCAAGGGTGCAGTCATGGCGCTCCCGACGAGCAATAACGTGAACGCCGCATGGTACACTATGCGCCCCGATATTGGCCTGGAGGCGCCCGGTGCGCGATCGCCCGACATCTCCCTCTCTGAACACCGCCTGGCTGAATACCCCCTGGCGCCGCTGGTATCCCGCCGCCGTAGCACGGCCGGCGATGAGCCATGGCTGGTGGGCCTGGGTCGCTAGCCGCGACTCGCTGACGGCGAGGCTGATCGCCGCCGCCGACGGTCGTCCCTTTCGGGTGCGCCTGCTGGACCAGCGCATCGGCCGCCCCGGGAACGACGAAGCTCAGGCACTAGGGCTCAAACCCCGAGAGCGCGCCTGGCTGCGCGAGGTGGCGCTGTGTATCGATGATCGACCCTGGGTGGTGGCTCGCTCGGTGGTGCCGCTCGCCAGGCTCCACGGCCAGCGCCTGGATCGCCTCGGCGAGCGCTCGCTGGGCCACTGGCTGTTCCGTCAACCGGACCTGGAGCGGGGGCCGATTGAGGTCACTCGAGCCACAGCAGGCTTCCATTGCAGCCACGGCCCCTGGGGACGACGTTCGATGTTTCGTCACGGTCGCTTCGCGGTGCTGGTCCAGGAGTTCTTCCTCGATACCATGGCCGCTGAACTGCGCCTGCCGCCATGCTGATTCGCCGTTGTGCCTACACCATCACGCCCGGCCGTGGCGTAAGATAAGCCGTGGCTTGAAATCAGCCGGCGCGCTAAAAGAGTGCCCTGGCGCCGGGGCCATGGGCTTGGTGACAGGGCCCGGAGAGACAACCCAGAGACAACCTGGAGACCGAGATGGATCACGTCGAGCGCCCCCGTGGCCTGGCCCGCCTGCCCGACTTTCTGGCACTGATGCGCCTCAATCGCCCCATCGGCACCTGGCTATTGATGTGGCCGACGCTGTGGGCGCTGTGGCTCGCCGCCGAGGGCCTGCCCACCCGCCAGCTGCTGCTGATCTTCATCGCCGGGGTCTACCTGATGCGGGCCGCGGGCTGTGTGGTCAACGACTACGCGGACCGCCACCTGGATGGTCACGTCAAGCGCACCAAGGCGCGGCCGCTGGCTACCGGGCGCATTGCGGAGCGCGAAGCCAAGGCGCTGTTCGCGGTCCTGGTCGCCGCCTCCTTCGTGTTGGTGTGTTTCACCAACGGTCTGACCGTGCTGCTATCGGTGGCCGCCGTTGCCCTGGCGGCGGTTTATCCGTTCATGAAGCGCTATACGCATCTGCCTCAGGTCGTGCTGGGGGCGGCCTTCTCGATGGCCATTCCGATGGCCTTCTCGGCCGTGACCGGCGCGGTGCCGCCGGAGGCCTGGCTCTTGTTCGCCGCCAACCTGTGCTGGACCGTCGCCTATGATACGCAATACGCGATGGTCGACCGCGACGATGACTTGAAGATCGGCATCAAGTCTACGGCGGTGCTATTCGGACGCGCCGATATCCTGATGATCGTCCTGCTGCAACTCTCGACCCTTGGGTTGCTGGGGCTGGTCGGTGCCCGCCTGGTATTGGGCGGCTTCTTCTGGCTGGGGCTTGGCACCATGGCGGCGATCTTCATATATCAGTTCACACTGATCCGTGGCCGCGACCGGGATCGTTGCTTCCAGGCCTTCCTCAACAATCACTGGGCGGGGCTGGTGCTTTTCGCAGGCCTGGCCCTGTCACTGTGGCCGGCCCCCTGAATCAACGGCTGGGCGAGAGGTGCTCTCCCTGAAGCCGGGGCCAAGCAAGGACGAGGGTAAAAAAGGGCGGATGCTCCGGGTCATAGCCCATGACCAGGGCCCTTGGTAAGAGTCTGTTGTCATGGCAATGTCATATTAGCGTGGTGGAATCGTCATCATCTTGTCATTGTCCTTGTCTTTGTAAGGCCAGGAGGCCAGCCAGATGAGCACCAAGACCGTCCTGATCGTCGATGACGAAGCCTCTATCCGCGAGATGATCGCCATCGCCCTGGAGATGGCCGACTATCAGGTCCTCGAGGCCGACAACGCCCAGACAGCGCATGCCATGGTCGTCGACCATCAACCCGATCTGCTGGTACTCGACTGGATGATGCCGGGCATCAGCGGTATCGAGTTGGCCCGCCGCCTGAAGCGCGACGAGGCCACCGCCGAACTGCCGATCATCCTGCTCACCGCCAAGGGTGAAGAAGACAACAAGATTCAGGGGCTCGAAGCCGGGGCAGATGACTATATTACCAAGCCCTTCTCGCCTCGCGAGCTGGTGGCCCGGCTCAAGGCGGTACTGCGCCGCGCCACACCCAAGGGCGTTGAACAGGCGGTCGAGGTCGAAGGCCTGATACTTGATCCGGCCAGCCATCGCGTCAGCACCCACGGCGCTCCGCTGGATATCGGCCCTACCGAGTATCGCCTGCTACAGTTTTTCATGACCCACCAGGAGCGCGCCTATACGCGCAGCCAACTGCTCGACCAGGTGTGGGGCGGCAACGTCTATGTCGAGGAACGCACCGTCGATGTGCACATCCGCCGCCTGCGCAAGGCCCTGGGCGAGGCACATCAGCACCTGATTCAGACCGTGCGCGGCACGGGCTACCGCTTCTCTGCCAAGGGCTGAGCGAGCTATGAATCTCTGGTCCCTGGAATTCTGGCGCCTGGCATGGCTGGCCGGCGTTATGACTCTGGCGGGCCTGATCCTGGACGCTCCAGGTCTGGGTCTGGCACTGGGCTTCGGGATCTACCTGGTCT
This sequence comes from Onishia taeanensis, assembly GCF_013349955.1. GTDB lineage: Bacteria > Pseudomonadota > Gammaproteobacteria > Pseudomonadales > Halomonadaceae > Onishia > Onishia taeanensis_B. The sequence continues at coordinate 20,355 of NZ_JABVXC010000019.1, forward strand.
TCCATCTGCGCCAACTGCACGCCCTGTATCGCTGGCTGACCCAGTCCCGTCACCGCGACCCACCCGAGGCCAGCGGGATCTGGGGAGAGATCTTTGATCGCCTGCACCATCATCAGAAGGCGCAAGCCAAGACCCAGCGACGCCTGCGCAACACCCTGCAACGCATTCAAGATTCCTCGGAAGCGATGAGCGACAGCGTGGTGATGCTAGACCGCCGTGGCGACCTGGAATGGTGGAACAGCGCCGCCGAAACCATGCTGGGGCTGAAAACCCATCAGGATCGGGGCCAGCACATCACCAACCTGATCCGCGCCCCGCGCTTCGTTGAGTACTTCGACAAGCGGGCCTACCAGGAGCCACTGACGCTGACCTCGCCGATCGACGATCGCCGTGTCCTACAGTTCCAGTTGACGCTGTATGGCGACGACGAGCGTCTGCTGATGGCCCGCGACATCACTCGCCTGCATCGCCTGGAGCAGATGCGCCGCGACTTCGTGGCCAACGTCTCCCATGAGCTGCGCACCCCGCTGACGGTGCTGACCGGCTACCTGGAGACCTATGCCGATCATGCCGAGCTGATGCCACCGCGCCTGTCCCGCAGCCTCTCGCAGATGCAGGACCAGGCCAAGCGCATGCAGAACCTGGTCGATGACCTGCTGATGCTGTCGCGTCTGGAGATCGATCAGCCCAATGCGGACAGCGAGCGAGTCTCCGTGCCGCCCCTGCTGGAAGCGATAAAGCACGACGCCGAATCCCTGTCGGGTGGCCGTCACCAGATCAGCCTCAACATCGAGTCGAATCAAGCACTGCGCGGCGACCCCAAGGAGCTGCGCAGCGCCATCTCCAACCTGGCCTTCAACGCCGTACGCTATAGCGGCGAAGGCTGTCATATCATCCTGCGCTGGCGCGACCACCCGGCGGGCGCCGCTTTGGAAATCGAGGACGACGGCGAAGGCATCGACCCGGTGCATATCCCACGCCTCACCGAGCGCTTCTACCGGGTCGACAAGGGCCGCAGCACGGCCACCGGCGGCACCGGCCTGGGCCTGGCCATCGTCAAGCACGTACTGCTGCGCCACGACGCCCGCCTGGAAATTTCCTCCTACCCCGATCAAGGGGCGGTGTTTCGGTGCGTGTTCCCCAGCAAGCGCCTGGTCGAGGATCAAGCGGCCCACGCCTGACGCCTGGGCACAAGCAAACCCAGGCACGCCGGGTCACCAACTCAGCGACGTGTCGCTACCGCCGCTTCTGAAGCGCCAAGATCGCGATAGTGGCGATCCCACATCAGCACCGAACCTGCCACGGCGCCGGGCAGCAGAAAGAGGTTGGCCAGCGGAATCCAGGTCAGCAGCGTGACCCAGCCACCGAAGGTCAGGGTCGGCCACCAGCGACGGCGCAGCCGACGGCGCATATCGGCGAAGCTAACAGCGTTATTGTCCATCGGGTAGTCGAGATAAGTGATGGCCATCACCCAGGCCGAGAACAGCAACCACAGCGGCGGCGCCAGCAGGTTGGCCACCGGCACCCAGCTCAGCACGAACAACAGCGCCATGCGCGGCAGAATATAGGCGAGCTTGACCAGCTCGCGGCCTAGAGCATCGACGCCGGTGCGCACCAGGCCACGCTCGTCCTGCGGAGAGCGGCCCGTCTGCTGCACCTCGACCTTGGCCGCCAGAAAGCCATAGAAGGGGGCGGCGATCAGGTGCGTGACCAGGGTGAAGCTGAAGAACACCACCAGCACCAGGGTCACCACGAAAAGCGGCCAGATCAACCACTCGAGCCAATCAAGCCAGCCCGGTACCATCGTCATCCAGCCATCCAGCCAGCCGCCAAAATGACTCAGCACGAACTGAAGCCCGGCGACATAGACCACCAGGTTGACCAGCATCGGCACAAATACATAGCGTCTCAGGCCCGGGCTGAAGACCAGCCGGGTGCCTCGGGTCAGCGCCGTCAGGGCGTTGAGCATTCTCTCGCCACTCCTTGTCTCGATCTACAGATCACTAGACGCGTACGTCATAGATAAAACAACGCCGCCGCAGGAAGCGGCGGCGGTTTGGCTGCTTGATGCCGCCGAGGCGGCTATCGTCACTTGCTCTTTTTGAGCGCTTCCTCGTCAAGATCGTCCGGATTGATATGGCGGATGTCCAGCCCCTTGACCAGATAGATGACGTACTCGGCCAGATTATTGGCATGATCGCCGATGCGTTCCAGAGCACGCAGCACCCACATCACGCTCAGCACCGAGGTGATGGAGCGAGGATCTTCCATCATGAAGGTCATCAGCGAGCGCATCGCGGTGGTGTACTCGCTGTCGACGGCCTCGTCCTCGTGGACCACCTTGAGCGCCAGGTCGATATCGAAGCGGGCAAAACTGGTCAGCGAATCGCGCACCATGTGGCGTACGCGCTCGCTGATATGGCGCACCTCGACGAAGCCCTTCTTGCCATTGTCGGACTCGGTCAGCGCCAGGGCGTTGCGGGCGATCTTGGTGGCCTCGTCACCGATCCTCTCAAGATCGGACACGGCACGGGTGACCGCCAGCACCAGGCGCAGGTCCGAAGCCGCCGGCTGACGCCGCGCCAGCACCCGTGTGCATTCCTCATCGATCTTGATCTGCATGTCGTTGACAGTCTGGTCCTGCTCCGAGACCTGCCTTGCCAGGCTCGAGTCACCCTCGAGCAGAGCGCTGACGGCATCCTGAACCTGTTTCTCGACCAGGCCACCCATGGCCATCAAGTGATTCTTGAGATCTTCGAGCTCATGATTGAACTGGCGGGAAATATGCTGGCTGTGGGTATCGCTGGTGATATCCATGGTGACACTCCTTGAGGACGCGCGGCATATCCTTGCGCCCAATGTCGAATGCTTGATCCGCGCGAGCCGCGGTACTGAAAGCCCTGTCACTGGCGAATGCGTCAGGGTGTCATTGCGTGCCTTGGGAGTATGACGCAAACAGGTTGCAATACAGTGACGGTGATCCCCCTGGCACTGGGTGGTGACGCCTGGGGCCGGCGTATATGATGACAGCATCGGCCGCGTCCAGCGCGGGCCACCCTTTTGTCTTCATGTTACTACACCTTTGACAACAGCAAGCCCACTGGAAACGCCGCTATGACAGATATCGATGACGTTCCCGCGCCTCAGGGCCAACTGACCCTAAAACTGCTCGCCACCCGTCAGGACACCAACCTCTATGGCGACATTCCCGGCGGCTGGCTGGTCAGCCACATGGACCAGGCCGCCGAGCTGGCCGCGGGGCGCATCGCCCACGGCCGCACCGCCACAGTGGCCATCGAGACCATGGACTTCCTGTGCCCGGTGCGCGAGGGCTCGGTGGTCAATATCTTCACTGAACTGCGTGAAATCGGCCGCAGCTCGATCAAGATCAATGTCGAGGTATGGAGCCGACCGCCCCACGAGCGCAATCCCGATGAGCTTCACAAGGTGACCGAGGCACGCTTCGTGATGGTGGCGATGGATGACAACGGCCGTATACGCGCGGTGCCCGACGGCCGTTGATCCACGACAGCGGCATTGATCGACAGCGCCACTTGATCAGCCGCTGACCAGCTCCCGCGTCTTCAGATAGGCAAACTCGCCGACATCACTGAACGGCCGCACCAGCGACTGGAAGTCGCGGTAAGACTCGAGGATCTTGCGGGAGTCTTCATCGGACTCGGTCTGTTTCGCCAGCACCTCCTGTGATGAGGCATAGAGCGCCTTGATCACCTCGTCGGGGAATTGGCGCAGCTTGACGTCATGATCCTCGACCAGCGTTTTCAGCGCCTCGGCATTACGCAGCGTGAACTCGTCGATCATCGCCAGATTGGCGGAGCGTGCCGCTTCCCTGACCACCACCTTGAGATCATCCGGCAGCGCCTGCCAGGCATCCAGGTTGACGGTGCCCTCGAGAATCGCACTGGGCTCGTTCCAGGCCGATGTGTAGTAGTAGTCGGCGACCTGATGCAGGCCGAAGGCCAGATCGTTGTAAGGCCCCACCCAGTCTGCGGCATCCAATACACCGGTCTGCATCGAGGTGAAGATCTCGCTACCCGGCATGTTGAGCGTGGTCACGCCGATGCCGTTCATGGCCTCGCCGGCAAGCCCCGGCAGGCGCAGCTTGAGCCCCTGCATGTCCTCGAGCGAATTGATTTCGCGCTTGAACCAGCCCGCCATCTGGGTGCCGGTGTTGCCTACGGCGAAGGGCTTGAGATTGTACTTGGCATAGAGCGCATCCCAGAGTGCCTGCCCTTCCCCCTGATACAGCCAGGAGTTGGTTTCCTGGGCGGTCATGCCGAAGGGCACGGCGGTGAACATCTGTGCCGCCGGCACCTTGCCACGCCAGTAGTAGGAGGCCGAGTGACCCATCTGGGCGGTGCCCGACGAGACCGCATCGAACACTTCCAGCGCCGGCACCAGCTCGCCGGCCCCATAGACGTCGACACGCATGCGTCCGCCGGACAGCTCGCCGATACGCTTGGCGAAGTCGTTGGCGCCGGTCCCCAGGGCCGGGAAGTTCTTCGGCCAGGAGGTGACCATTTTCCAGGTAATGGTCTCTTCAGCGCGAGCGGTAGAGACGAAAGGCGCCGCGGCAATGCCGGCAGCGCCGGCGCCCAGGGCGGTAAGGAAGTGACGGCGATGAAGGGGGCGTGACATGAAGAATGCGGCTCCGGTTGGCGGATTCTCGGTATGGTGTTGCTAGTGTCCACCTTAAAGTATGCTTGAGGCCCGAATTGCCGGGCAAGCCCGATGCTCGTCTAGCTGGCATGGCCCACCTTTCCTGCACGGCCCGCTTGCCTTCCATTGCCCGACTGGCATCCATCGACCGCCTAAAGCGGTGTCAGCTTGGCAAACCCCAGCACCAGCCACTTGTCGCCTTCTCCTTCGAAGCTGACCTGCACCCGGGCGCGCTCGCCTGATCCCTCGGCGTTGAGGATCACCCCTTCGCCGAATACCGGGTGGCTGACCCGTTGCCCAAGCGACAGCGAAGGCAGGTCGTCGCCGCCATCAACCGATGACTGGGAGGGGGCATGCCCGGCGGTCACCGGCCGCGAAATCTGGCCGCGCAGACGCACTTCCTCGAGATACTCCGCCGGAATCTCGCGCAGGAAGCGTGACGGGCGCTGGAAGGTCTCCTTGCCATGCAGGCGACGCAGCTCGGCGTGAGTCAGGTAGAGCTTGGTCATCGCCCGTGTCAGGCCCACGTAGCACAGCCGGCGCTCCTCTTCGAGGCGGCCGGGCTCCTCCATCGACATCTTGTGCGGGAAGAGGCCCTCCTCGACGCCGGCGATAAAGACCACCGGAAACTCGAGCCCCTTGGCCGAATGCAGGGTCATCAACTGCACGCAGTCCTCGAAGTCGTCGGCCTCGTGGTCACCGGCATTGAGCGCCGCCTCGGCGAGGAAGGGCTCCATGGCGGCAGCCCCCTCACCGACCTCCTGGCCGTTCAGGGCATCGCCCTGAGTGAAGGCGCGGGCGGCATTGACCAGCTCGTCGAGGTTCTCGACCCGCGCCTGGCCCTTCTCGCCCTTCTCGCCCTTCTCGCTGCGGTGATGCTCGACCAGCCCAGACGCTTGGGTGACGTGGGTGATGATCTCGTGCAGCGCCATGCCGGCGGTGTCGTTGTCGAAGCGTTCGATCATCTCCGCGAAGGCGCGTACCGCATTGCCGGCACGGCCCTTGAGGGTGGCGTCAGCGAGGCAGTCGTGCAGCGCCTGCCACAGGGAAACGTCGGTCACTCGCGCCCGCTCGCGAAGGATCTCCACGGTACGCGTGCCAATGCCCCGAGCAGGGACGTTGATCACCCGCTCCAGCGACGCATCGTCTTCCCGGTTCAGCAGCAGCCGCAGATAGGCCAGGGCGTTCTTGATCTCGAGGCGCTCATAGAAACGCTGGCCGCCGTAAATGCGGTACGGCATGCCCTGGCGGATCAGGGTCTCCTCGAGCACCCGCGACTGAGCGTTGGAGCGATACAGGATGGCGATCTCGCGCCGCGCGGTGCCTTCCTTCACCTGTGAAGCGATGGTATCGACGATGTAGCGCGCTTCGTCCAGATCATTGAAGCCGGCGTAGAGCGAAATCGGCTCGCCGCGACCGCCGTCGGTCCACAGCTCCTTGCCCATGCGCCCAGTGTTCTGGCTGATCAGGGCGTTGGCCGCCTCGAGGATGGCGCTGGTCGAGCGGTAATTCTGCTCCAGACGCACCGTCTTGGTGTCCGTGAATTCCTGCTCGAAGCGGCGGATATTCTCGACCCGGGCGCCGCGCCAGCCATAGATCGACTGGTCGTCATCGCCAACCACGGTGATGCCGGCCTGCTCACCGGTCAGCAGCTTAAGCCAGGCGTACTGCAGGGTGTTGGTGTCCTGGAACTCGTCGACCAGCACATGGGCGAAGCGCTCCCGGTAGTGGGCGAGCAGCGCCGGATTGTCACGCAACAGCTCCAGGCTTCGCAGCAGCAGCTCGCCGAAGTCGACCAGGCCGCCGCGCTCGCAGGTCAGCTGATAGCGCTCATAGAGCTCGACCATCTGGCCGAGATAGGCATCGCCATGGGTCTGCACCTGATGGGGGCGCAGGCCTTCTTCCTTGCAGCCAGAGATGAAGTACTGCACCTGACGCGGCGGAAAGCGCTCGTCGTCAATGTTGTGATCCTTGAGCAGGCGCTTGACCAAGCGCAGCTGATCGTCGCTATCGAGGATCTGGAAGTGTTGCGGCAGCCGTGCGTCCTGCCAGTGGGTGCGCAGCAGCCGATGAGCGATGGAGTGGAAGGTGCCGACCCAGACATTACGCAGCGACTGACCCAGCAAGGCTTCCAGCCGGGTGCGCATCTCCCGGGCTGCCTTGTTGGTGAAGGTCACGGCGAGAATGGCATAGGGCGACAGGCCCTCGGTGCGCATCAGCCAGGCGATTCGATGCACCAGCACCCGGGTCTTGCCCGAGCCGGCCCCCGCCAGCACCAGCATGTTGCCCTGGGGGGCACTGACGGCCTCACGCTGGGCCGCGTTGAGGTGATCGAGAATCGCCGTGACGTCATCCATAGCGGGGCACTTCGGGTCGAAAAATGGACGCCCAGCTTAGCATAATCAGGTCCCGAGGCGGGCCGTCTGCCGGCGCCGCTGCATTGCACATCACCAACCCTTCAGGGGGGCCATCGCGGGGCCAACACGGGACGGGCATGCCGCTAGCGCAGTGGCTCGTCGCCCTCGTCCGGCTCATCCTCTTGCTCAGGAAAGCGCAGCGGGTTGAGGCTCTTCTTGACCGCCTTGAGCTGCTCGGCAAGCTTGGGCCCGCGCGTCTTGGCCACCCCCACCGCCAGCACGTCGATCAGCACCAGATGGGCGATACGCGAGCTCATCGGCGTATAAATCTCGGTGTCCTCATGAACATCGATATAAAGCGGCATGCTGACCTCGTCGGCCAGCGGCGAGTGGCTGGGGCACAGGCCGATCACCGTGGCCCCCACCGCGCGGGCTCGTCTCACGCTATCCACCAGCGCCCGGGTGCGCCCGGTCTGAGAGATCGCCACCACCACATCGCCCTGCTTGAGTGTCGCGGCGGACATGTTCTGCATGTGCGGATCGGTGTAGGCCGCTGTGGATATCTGCAGGCGGAAGAACTTGTGCTGGGCATCGGCGGCCACCGCACCGGAGGCGCCGAAGCCATAGAATTCGACCCGGTTGGCCATGGCCAGCGCATTGATGGCCTGATTCAGCGCCTCGTTATCCAGTCGGTCGCGCACCGACAGCAGGGTGCCGACGGTGGAGTCGAAGATGCTGTGAGAAAACTCGGCGACGCTGTCGCTGTCGTTCATCGAGAACTGGGCGAACTGACTGCCGGAAGCCAGCATCTGCGCCAGCTTGAGTTTGAAGTCCTGAAAACCGTTGCAGCCCAGCGCCCGGCAGAAACGCACCACCGTAGGTTCGCTGACCTTGGCCTCGGTGGCCAGGTCGACGATACGCATGTGGATCACTTCGTCTGGGTTGCGCAGCACAAAGCGCGCCACCTTCTGCTCGGAGCGGCGAAAGTGCTCCATGCGATTTCTCAGTTCATCGAACAGGGCACGGCTCACGGAAGGCTCCTTGGCAGGGATGTAGGGATGTAAAGGGATGTGGATAAAGGGCGTGCACTATACGGGTGTGGATAAATAAGCGATTCCAGGCCAGCACTCCGGTTCATCTCAGGCCACAGTATGCCCCAGCCCGGGGGGAGGATGTCACTCCGGCAATGCGCGTTCCTTTAGCGTTGAACGTCATCATTCTGTCAAGTGGGTTATAGTAAACAAGGAGGTGCCGGTCGTAAGGCAGCACTCAAGGGCGGCCGGCACAGTCATCGCCCGTCAGGAGAGTCGATAATGCGTAATGTCGAACAGGTGTCCTCCGTCAAAAGCGAACTCCTCGATATTTTCATGAGCATGGAAGTCGCCGAGCATCAGCAGCGCCAGAAGTCCGCTGCATTACGCAACCTCAGAGCCCGCCGGGGCATCGAGTTGCATAAAGAATTCAAGCGCCTGGAGCAGGACCTTGCCGATCTCGACGATGACCTGATCCAGTAGCCGCGTTCGCCCTGACCAAACGCGGCGAGCCCCGGCAGGACCGGGGCTCGCAAAGTTGTCACAGGCTAGGCCTGTAACCAGGTCTATTAATAGGTCTGTGACAGCGCGCAGGACCGGCATTCACTACCGGTCCACGACGCCTTCACCCTCAAAGACTGGAAACGAACACCGCTAGCACGCCAATCGGTGCCACGTAGCGCGTGATCAGGTTCCACAGGCTGAAGTCGTAGATGTCCATCCCCAGTTCCTTGCGTACGCCTTCCTTGTCGAGCCCCCAGGCGACGAACATGATGACGCCCAGGCCCGTCAGCGGCAGCAGGAACTTGCTGGTCAGCTTGTCGAGCAGATCGAAGATGTTCAGGCCGAAGAACAGCACCTCACTCCAGACGTTGAACGACAGCAGCGCGGCGATGCCCAGCGCCCAGGTGGCCACGCCAGCGACCAGGGTCGCGCTCACTCGCGACAGCGGCGTACGCTCCTCGACGAACTCCACGACCGGCTCCAGCAGCGAGATCGCCGACGTCAGGGCAGCGAACGTCAGCAGCAGGAAGAACATCAGGCCCAGCAGCATACCACCGCCCATATTACCGAAGGCGATCGGCAGGGTAACGAAGATCAGCCCCGGCCCAGAATTCAGATCCAGGCCGTTGGCGAAGACGATCGGGAAAATCGCCAGACCAGCACCCAGCGCAATGACGGTATCCATGATCACCACGGTGCGGGCGGTCTTGAGCAGGCTGACCTCCTCACCGAGGTAGGAGCCATAGGCCATCATGATGCCCATGCCCAGTGACAGGGTGAAGAAGGCATGGCCCAGCGCCGCCAGCACCACTTCTCCAGTCAGCTTGCTCCAGTCGGGATTGAACAGGTAGCTTGCCGCTTGACCGAAGTAGCCCGTCGTCATGCCATAGCCCACCAATACCACCAGCAGCACGCCAAGTGCCGGCATCAGGGTGCGCACTGCGCCCTCGAGCCCCTTGGTCACGCCGCGGGCCACAATGCCGATCACCAGCAGCATGAAGACCGAGTGCCACAGCAGCAGCTGTCCCGGGTTGCCCAGCATGCCAGAAAAGAGTCCACCGATAGCGTCGGCATCCTGGCCGGTGAAGTCACCGGTGATCGAACTCAGAGTGTAGGACAGCGACCAGCCACCGATCACGCTATAGAAGGACAGGATCAGGAAGGCGCCCAGCACGCCGCTGACCCCCACCATCACCCAGCCCTTGCTGCGTCCCGCGCTCTTGGCCACATCGGCCATCGAGTTGACCGGGTTCTCCTGACCGCGACGCCCGATAAGCCACTCGGCGGTCAAAATGGGCAGCCCGATCAGGGCGATACACAGCAGGTACACCAACACGAAGGCAGCACCGCCGCTTTCGCCCACCATGTAGGGAAATTTCCAGATATTACCAAGGCCGACCGCGGAACCGGTGGCCGCGAGTATGAAAGTCAGCTTTGATGACCAATGTGCGTGGGATAGTTTGGACATGATTCACCTTGAGGTTGCGTGTCGCCAACGATCGGTCAGATGCGATGACGGCTTGTGCTTGTTATTGCCACGTCCGCGGCATCATGGATCACAGGATGCCAATCAAGGGCATGACAGGATCCGGGCAGGATCTCCGCCGCTAGCCGCCGCGCCTCGGTCCCTGATCGGGGCACAAGACACGACTTTCATGCCGGGATATTGCGGGAATCCGTGCGGGTTTCACGCAAAACTCCACAATATCGAATGGTAAACGGCATGAGGGCCATAAAACTATCCGATCATGATCGCGATAGCCAGAGCGGATTGCCCCTTGGGCAGGGCCGCAACCTCAGACAAGTGCCGCTAGAGAAGGCTCGTCTGACGCTCGCCGGGGAAGGGGGCCAAAGGGGTTAGTGCAAGCCGTGCAGCGAGGCGTTCATGACAGGCTCTTGCCAGGGCCGGCGCCTGTCGATTGTCGGGTGTATGCACAAAGAGAAAAGGGGTTTTCCCCTGTTTTATCCACAGGCATAGCCTGTCGACCCAGGGCATAAAGCGGGCTTCGTTGATGGCGGCATCGAAGTGACCGATGAAGCGGACCACCGGCTGATGAGCCGTTGAGATCACGTGTAATGGGCGTTTGGGCTTTTCGCTCTGTGCCTTGGCCAGCCGCGCGTCATCACCGGCAGGTGTAGCAAACAAGGGCCGCACGTCAAGCATGACTCGATCTACCCCATGAGTTATCAACAATCGGTTGAGAGCCGCCTCGGCACTACCCTTGTGGAAAAACTCGGGGTCACGGACCTCGACACTGGCGGGAATACCGGCGGGCCATCGTTCCAGTAATGCCTCGAGCTTCGGCAACTCCCCAAGCCCGAAGTCCCGTGGCAGCTGAATCATCACCGGCCCGAGGCGATCGTGCAGCGGCGAGAGCGCTTCGAGAAAGTCATCAAGGTCGCCCTCGACACCGGTCAGTCGTCGCTCATGGGTCAAGGCGCCGGGCAACTTGAAGCAGAAACGGAAATCCGCCGGTGCCTGGCGGGCCCAGGCAGCCACGGTGGCGGCCCGTGGCGTACCACTATAGAAGGTGGTATTGCCCTCCACTGCCGAGAACACCCGCGCATAGTCCGGCAGGCGCTCGCCCTGGCTGCCATGAGGCGGATAGAGCCCACCGCGCCAGTCTTCGTTGGCCCACATGGCGAGCCCCAGGTGAAATCCGCGCGCACTGGCGGTTGGCGGGGTACACGTATCGGTCACCAGAGCTGCTCTCTTATCAACGCCAAGCGAGGTAACGGGAATGGGATTATCGCCGTCTTCCTTGCCGGTGAACAGTCCGGGCGGTGCGGGCGAGGTTCACAACCAGATAAAGAAAGCGCTCCGTCCGGCGGTACCGAACGGAGCGATCAATCAAGGTCACGCAGTGTCATGCCCTTGGTTAGCCAGAAGCCTGCGGACTAGTGGTCACGCTCGCCTGGGCAGCCGCGCCAAGATCATCCGTAGTTGCAATGGCTTCATTCTGGGATGCCCACAGATCGCGCTCCTCCTCAGTCGCTTTAGGGGAGAAGAGCCCGAACTGAGCATAAAGAATCCCGATCACCGGTGACATCCAACAGGCAAAAGCTAACGGAATATAGAGTAGATTCTCGACGTTACCATCGGCAATACCCAGCCCCAGCGCGCTGATAACGAAAGCCCCGCCTGCATTCCAAGGTACCAGTGGCGACACCAGTGTGCCCCCTTCCTCGATGGCCCTTGATAAGTTAAGGGTAGAGTAGCCGAGGCCACGATAAGTCGGCGCATACATACGGCCCGGCAACGCAATGGAGAGGTACGGATCGCCGGCAACCAGATTGGTCGATACTGACGTTAGCACCGCCGAGGTTTGTACGCCGCGGAAGCTGCGTACCTTCTTCATCAGCGCGCGGATAATTGCTTCGAGACAGCCCGTCTTCTCCAACGCGCCGCCGAACCCCAGCGCGATCAATACCAGCGAGATGGTCCACATCATCGACTGGATGCCACCCCGGTTGAGCAGGCTATCGATAGCGCTGACGCCTGTCTCGATGGTGTAGCCGTAGTTGGCATAGGTGACCACTTCATGGAGGCCAGCCCCCTGGGCGATCATAGCGGTCGCTCCCCCAGCCAGTACGCCGGCGAACAGCGACGGAATCGGCGGCATGCGCTTGACGGCCAGCACAATCACCAACAATGCCGGCAGCAGGAGCCAGGGCGAGATGACGAAGTGTGTCTCAAGGGAGTCAGTAATAGCGGTGATGCGCTCGAAGGAAGCGCTTTGGTCATCGATCATGGTATAGCCGGCCACAAGATAGACCGCCAGGGCGATCAACATTGATGGCACCGTAGTGGGCATCATGTTCTTGATGTGCGAAAACACATCGGTGCCAGTAACGGCCGGGGCAAGGTTGGTGGTATCGGAAAGCGGCGAGACCTTGTCACCGAAAAAGGCCCCTGAGACGACCGCCCCCGCTGTCCAATAGACAGGAATATCGAAGCCAGCCCCGATGCCCATCAATGCCAGACCCACGGTGCCCACCGTCCCCCAAGAAGTACCGAGCGACAGCGAGACCACTGAGCAAAGTATCATGGCGGCAGCCAGGAAAACGGCTGGCGAGAGCAAAGTCAGACCATAGTAAATCAGCGTCGGTACCGTGCCGCTGGCGATCCATACGCCGATGATCATCCCCACGCAAATCAGCACCGAAACCGACGGCAAAGACACATGAATGACGTGGAAAATCCCTTCTTCGATTCGCTTCCATCTGAAGCCAAGCTTGATGCCCACCAACGAGGTGATTGCCAGGCCAATTGCTAAGGGAATATGCGGCGTGAAATCGTCAAAATAGAATAGCTGTACGCCGAGTGCCAACAGCGTCAACACCACGGGGGTGAGCGCCAATAGCAGCCCCGGCTTTTTATAGGCTTTTGTTTTTGTTGGTTTTTCCATAACGTTTCCCTCATTTAGGATGATGCTGAGTTATTGCTGTTGTACTCGCAGGAAACAGCCTTGCCGTTTTTGTGCCATCGTCAGACAGCAACAGTTTCACCCTGGGGCCTTGAAATGGCCCTAGGATTGGCGTGACTAACGAGGGTTATTAAATCAACACACGCAGACATTGCCCGGCGTGGTAGAGGGTGAAGCCGCCTTCATAGCCAGAACTCCACAGCGGCTTGACCTTGATCGACTCAGGCGAGCGTATCGGCAGCGGCAACAGGTCATCTTCACCTGTAATCAGGTAGTGCGCGAAGCCCTTGCCCACCACCGTACCGGTGGTAACGCCACGTCCGTTGTAGCCCGATACTCCCAGGATCCCGGGGGCTGGTTCGAAGATGCGCAAGGTATGATCGGGCGTAAAGGCGATCTTTCCCGTCCAGGTGGTTTCCCACTCAACCTTGCCTAGCTGAGGAAAGTAATGGCGCTGGATACGATCCGCCCAACAGCGCACATAGGCCTGTGGACGACCGCTCCCTTTACCCAGACTGCCAAGAATCAAGCGTCCCTCGGCATCTCGGCGCATGCTGCTCAGGACCATGCGGGTGTCCCATGCCCCCTGCCGCTCGGGCAGGACATCGCCTGCGACCTCATCGGACAGCGGCCTGGACGCCACCTGGAAGAAATGGCCAGGAAAGAAATGCTCCTTCACCTGGTTCCAGTCATCCTCGCTATACGCATTGGTGGCCACCACCACTCGCGGCGCCCGCACGCTGCCTCTGGGTGTCGCGACGCGCCAGTCATCACCCTCCCGGGTCACGCCCTGCGCCGGACTATGAGTATAGAGCCGAGCGCCGGCTGCGCTGGCGGCACGGGCCAGTCCACGAGTATAACCGGTGGGGTTGATCGTGCCGGCACGCCGGTCGAGCAGAGACCGACGAATCCGCTTCGTCCCGACTTTCTGCCAGCAGGCTTCGTCCTCCAGCAGTTCCACCGGCGCACCGCGTCGCGCTAGCTGCTCGGCGCGACGCGCCAGGTCCCGCTCCCCTTTGCCGTTATGAGCCAAATGCAAGGTTCCAGTCTGGGTCGCCTGGCACTCGATGCCGTGGCGTCCAATCAGCGAAAAGACCTCCTTCGGCGCACCACCAAGGATGCTATTGGCACGTTCGCCATCCTTTTCACCCAGGGCTTTGATGATGTCATCGGGGGGAATCCATAACCCTGCATTGACCAAGCCGACATTGCGTCCCGAGCCGCCGCTGGGAATCTCACCCGCCTCGACCAGGGTCACGCCTACCCCACGTTCAGCGAGGTGCAGGGCGGTGGACAGCCCGGTGATGCCGCCGCCGATCACGGCCACCTCGGTGGTGTGTTCACCCTGCAGCGGGGCCAGCTCCGGGGGCGGCTCGGGGGAGGTGTTATGCCACAAACAGCCGTCCTTCATGACGCCTCCTGTCTTGTGGTGGTTGCGGTCACCGACGCCCCAGCGAGAGCTGGGGCGGCGAGCAGGCTCAGTCGAACTTGATGCCCTGGGCCAACGGCAGTTCTCGAGAGTAGTTCACGGTGTTGGTCTGGCGACGCATGTAGCTCTTCCAGACATCAGAGCCGGACTCACGGCCGCCACCGGTTTCTTTCTCACCGCCGAAGGCGCCACCGATCTCGGCGCCGCTGGGACCGATATTGACGTTGGCGATGCCGCAGTCACTGCCCAGGTCGGAGACGAAGGTCTCGGCCTCGCGGACGTCAGTGGTGAAGACACAGGAAGAGAGCCCCTGGGGCACGTCGTTCTGCAGAGCCAGCGCCTCGTCGAAATCGCTGTAGCTCATCACATAGAGGATGGGCGCGAAGGTCTCGTGCTTGACCAGCTCGTCCTGGCGATCCACCTCGACGATGGCCGGGGTGACGTAGTAGCCGTTCGGGTAGTCGTCGGCCAGTTGCCGCTCGCCGCCGAAGACCGGATAGCCCAGCTCACGCGCCTTACCGAGCACTGACTGCATCTGGTCGAAGGCCTGGGCGTCGATCAGTGGCCCGACTAGGCTGCCGCCCATCGGATCACCGATGGTCACGCCGGTATAGGCCTTCTTCACCCGCTCGACAACTTCGTCGCGCACGGATTCGTGGACAATCAGGCGGCGCAGGCTGGTACAACGCTGACCGGCAGTGCCAACCGCGGAAAACAGGATGGCGCGTACAGCCATGTCCAGATCAGCGCTGGGCGCCAGGATCATGGCGTTGTTACCGCCAAGCTCAAGGATACTGCGGCCAAAGCGAGTGGCCACGCGGGGCGCGACCTCGCGGCCCATGCGGGTGCTGCCGGTGGCGCTGATCAGCGGCACGCGAGGATCGTCAGTGAGCACTTCACCGGCTTCGCGCTCGCCGATGATCACCTGGCTGAGCTCGGTCGGCGCCTCGTCGCCGAACTCGGCCATGGCGCGCTCAAGCAGCGCTTGGCAAGCCAGGGCGCAGAGCGGGGTCTTCTCGGAGGGTTTCCACAACAGGCTGTTGCCGCACACCAGTGCCAAGGCGGCATTCCAAGCCCAGGGCGCGACCGGAAAGTTGAAGGCGGTGATCAGGCCGATCGGACCCAGCGGATGCCAGCTCTCGCGCATGTGGTGGCCGGGACGCTCGGAGGCGATAGTCAAGCCACACAGCTGGCGCGACTGACCGACGGCGAGATCGCAGATATCGATCATCTCCTGCACCTCACCCAAGCCTTCCTGGTAGATCTTGCCGCACTCCAGGGTCACCAAGGCACCAAGGTCTTCCTTGTGCTCGCGCAGTTGCTCGCCGAATAGTCGCACCAGCTCGCCACGACGCGGCGCAGGCACCTGGCGCCAGACTTCGAAGGCGGCCTGGGCACGCTCGATCCGCTCCAGGACCTGCTCGCCGCCTTCCATGGTCACTCGACCAAGCTCGCGGCCATCGGTGGGCGAGGTCACGGCATAGTCGCCGCCGCGGTAACGGGTATCGGCGACACCAAGGCGCTGCATGATGGACTCGATCATTCTTCCTCCGACTGTTCGTGTGTAGTTGTGAATTGGGAACGAGTGCAGTATTGCTAGCTTCATTGACCTAGCTCAAACGACGTTTTATACGAAGTTCATTCTTTTTTTTCTTGTTGAGGCACGACATGAGTCGCCGTCACCTGCCCACGCTCACCGCCATGCAGTGTTTCGAGGCCTCGGCCCGTCACCTGAGCTTCACCCGCGCCGCCGAGGAGCTAAGCCTGACCCAGAGTGCGGTCAGCAAACAGGTCGCTCAGCTCGAATCAGTGCTTGAGCAGCCGCTGTTTCGCCGCGTTCGCAAGCGCCTGCAGGTCACTCCAGAAGGAGCCCTGTACTTAACCGAGGTGCGCAAGGTGTTGGCGCAGGTCGAGATGTCCACGCGCTACATGCAGTCCTACGGGGGCCAGAGCGAGGTGCTCAACGTCACCACCCTGCCAACCTTCGGCGCCCGTTGGCTGATCCCGCGTCTCAATGGCTACCGCTTCCGTCACCCAGGGGTCTATCTGAACATCGCCAATCGTGTGGAACCCTTCGATTTCGAGGAGGAACGGGTCGACGTGGCCTTCTTCTTCGGCCACGGCGCCTGGCCAAAGGCAGAATGCATCAAGTTGCTCGACGAGGACGTGGTGCCGGTGTGTGCCCCGTCGGCGGTGCCGGACGGTGGCATCGACGACCCGCTGGCGTTGACCGACCTAGTGCTGCTGCAGAGCGCCACTCGGCCCGAGGCCTGGCACGATTGGTTCGAGGCCCAAGGCTGCTATACCACGCATAGCTATCACGGGCCGCGCTTCGATACGTTCTACATGGCGTTGAGCGCCGCCCGGGCGGGCTGTGGCGTGACCCTGGTGCCGCGCTTTTTGGTCGAGGAAGAGCTGGCGGCTGGCCAGTTGGCGATACCATGGGGCTTCTCGCTGACCAGCCGGGATGCCTATTACCTCGCCTATCCCGAACACAAGGGCGAGGTAGCCAAGGTGCGCGGCTTCATCGACTGGATTCTCGAGCACCTCGAGGCGCCGGCCAAAGTAGACGGCGCCCACCCAGCGAGCTAGCTCGCCCCAAGGTCGGCCTCGGCACACGACAGCACATGCGCCACGAAGTGGCGAACCTTGGCGAGTTCGCCGAGCGGTTCTGGATAGACCAAGTAGTAGGCGTCGGGGCTGTGCTGGGCGTGTGGCCAGGCGAGGCACAGGCGGCCAGCGTCGAGTTCGTCATCGACTAGGAAGCGCGGCACCAGGGCGAGGCCGCCCTCCATCATCGCCGTGCGGATCAGCATCTGGAAGGTCTCGAAGCGGCTACCGTGATAGCTGCGGGCGGTGGCGATACCCTGGTCGGCAAACCAACGGTGCCAAGCATCCGGGCGGGTGGACAGGTGCAGCAAGTGACAACCGGCCAGATCCGAGGCCGCCTCCAGCCGCTGGCGAGTGAGGTAGGCCGGCGCACCCACCGCCACCACGTCTTCGTCGAACAGCTTGTGGCACTCTAGATTGGGCCAGCGGCCGTGGCCATGGAAGAAGGCCACGTCGATGTCCTGTTCCTCCAGATCGAAGGCCTGGACCCGGTCGGTAATGCTCAGGCGGATATGTGGGTGGGCAGTGAAAAACGCCGGCAGGTGGGCACTCAGCCAATGGCTGCCGAAGGTCGGCAAGGTCGCCACCTTGAGCATCTCGCCTTGACCGCTGTAGGTCATGATGGCATTCGCTGACATCTCGATCTGGGCGAGGATCTTGCGCACCTCGCTCAGGTATAGCGAGCCCTCCGGGGTGAGCACCAGGGTCCGGCGCACCCGCCGGAACAGCTTGTGCTGTAGGTAGTCTTCGAGCTGGGCGACCTGTTTGCTGACCGCACTCTGGGTCAGGCTTAGCTCCTCGGCGGCGCGGGTAAAGCTCATATGTCGCGCCGCAGTCTCGAAGCACTGCATGGTGGTCGTCGAGGGCAGGTGGCGTGCCGTCATGGATCTCGGCTCTTGGGCAAAGCCGTTATTCTAGCCAATTCCATCGTCTGATGCCTCGCGAGAGACGCAATAGAGCATTCCCACCAGGCATCTACATACCCTTTAAACCGCCAGAAGAGCGATTTTATCGCTAAATTCATGAATTCTAGGAATGGGTTAGGCGTTTTTTTTCGTTTGAAGCCTCACCAGCGCCCTGCTTTCATCATCGGCATACCGACCCTTGATGAATCACAGGAACCGTCCATGAATCTTCCTCACGTCAGTGGCTCGCTGGGCATCGTGCATCCCCTCTGCATCGAGCGAGGGCGCAACGCCGAGGTCTGGGACGAACAGGGCCGGCGCTATATCGACTTCGTCGGCGGCATCGGCGTGCTCAATCTGGGCCATGGCCACCCGGCCGTGGTCGAGGCAGTCAAGGCCCAGGTCGACACGCTGATGCATTCGGCCTTCAATGCCCTTCCGCATCGTGGCTATCTGCAGGTGGTCGAGGCCCTGGATCGCTTCGTGCCGGTCGACTATGCGCTGTCCTGCATGCTGACCAATAGCGGTGCCGAGGCCACCGAGAACGCCCTCAAGGTAGCGCGCGCCGCCACCGGCCGGCAGGCAGTGATCGCCTTCGACGATGGCTTCCATGGCCGGACCCTGGCGGCGCTCAACCTCAACGGCAAGGTCAAGCCCTACAAGGCCCGGCTCGGCGCGCTGCCGGGACCAGTATTCCACCTGCCGTTTCCCAGCCGCGACGGCGGCGTGAGCGCCGACGAGGCCCTGGCAGCCCTGACTCGGCTGTTCGATGTAGAGGTGCCGAGCGACGAGGTAGCGGCGATCATCGTCGAACCGGTGCAGGGGGAAGGCGGTTTCCGCCTACTCGACGCCGACTTCGCCGCCCACCTGAGGTCGCTGTGCGATGAACACGGCATTGTGCTGATCATCGACGAGATCCAGTCCGGCTTCGGGCGCACCGGCGAGCGCTTTGCTTTCTCCCACCTGGACATCGAGCCCGACCTGCTGCTTATGGGCAAGAGCATGGCCGCAGGCCTGCCGCTGGCCGCTGTGGCAGGCAAGCCGGCGCTGATGGATGCCCTGCCAAAGGGCGGGCTGGGCGGCACCTACTCGGGCAACGCCGTGGCCTGTGCCGCCGCCAGGACGGTGATGGCGCTGATGGACGAGTCGCGGCTGCGCCAGTGGGGCGAGGCCCAGGAGGCCGCGATCGTTTTGGCCCATGAAGGCTGGCGAGAACGCTTCCAGATGGTGGGCGCCTTGACCGGGGTCGGTGCCATGCGAGGTATCGTCTTCGAAGACACTGAGAACGCAACGGGTGCCGAGCACTTAGCGGCGCTACTGGCCGCCGGGCGCGAGACGGGCGTACTGCTGATGCCCAGCGGGCGGCGGCGCAACGTGCTGCGCCTGCTGGCCCCGCTGACCGTCGAGCCTGAGATGCTGGACGAGGGACTGAGTCTCGTCACAAGGGCCCTGGAGACGTTGACCCCATGATCGCTAGGCTGGAAACCCTCGCCCGGCTCGACGCCGACTACCTGCGCTTCCTCGAGGCCCTGCGAGCCGACGGGTTCGCAGGCGAGATCGC
>NZ_JABVXC010000001.1:0-541547 GCF_013349955.1 Onishia taeanensis
TAGCGCTTGAAGATAAGGCACAGCACCCAGGTGATCGTGAATACGACTAGCGACCACTTTAAGTTCCAGAAGAACCCCAGGGTCATGATAACGTACATTAAAATCAGGTAGCGCATTATATTTCCTTCAAGAGCTGGATATTCACTCGACATCCCCTAATAAATGATTGGCATACCCCAGGAAAGCACGCCGAGATAAATAAGAAATTAGCCATTAGCCTCAAACCTACTTGGCCGTGTCACATCTGGTATTTGAGACATGTCCCCCTCGCCTGTAATACGAACAAGAAGTGCCATGGCATCTACCAGATCGGGAGTACCCAACTCACCTACCGATGCATGAAGATTAAGGTCGTCAAGCAAGTACTGACATAGCGCTTCGACAAATTGAATTCTCAGGTCATATAGTTCGGCGCGAGCATCGAGAACGTCCACCAGGTCGCGCATGCCTAATTGCTCACCTTTTTCAGCCGCTTCCAGGAAAAAACGGCTGGACTGAATGGATTGCTGCAGCGCATCAAGCTGGCGCACATCGCCCTGAAGGCTGCGCAGACGCTTGCGCGCTTCCTGTCGCACCAGATTGGGCTCATTGGTTACAGCGGCCTGCCTGGCCTTTACGGTCAACTCGCTCTGGCGCACATCGGCCGTGGTGTAACCACCCTGATAAATGGGTACCGCAAGTTGCAGCGAGGCCGCGGCGTCTTGGCTTTCGCGGAATGGGTCGTTTGAGGCGCGATCAGAGTAGCTGACATTGAGATTGAGCTCAGGGTAGTGACCTGCGCTGCGCACGCCAGTATCGGCCTGGGCGGCCTTCAGGTGCCGGCAGCGACATCCGCCGCTGCTCAGCAGGTACTTTTTCGAACAATTCGTTGAGACGATGATAAGCGGTGCGCGCACTGACGAAGCTCTTCCAGCTACCGATCATCTGGTCTATCGGTGCCAAGGCGCGCCCCATGAGAATCGAGCCCGCGATCATCATACCCAGCGTCAAGTCACCCTCAAGGACCAGCAAGGCCCCCAACCCAAGAATGTGCGAATGGAACATCAAGCGCAGTACTTTGGAGATGTTCGAAAGCAGGCCAGCACGGTCACTCGCTTGTGACTGTTTGGCGAGAAAATGGTGATGCCGCGCCGACCAACGCCCCATAATACCGGGAAGCATGCCCATGGCATGCAGCACTTCGGCATTGCGCAAGTTGGAGTTAGCAAGATCCTGCCCCCTTGATATTCTCCCTGTTGGCTTCGGCGATAAGCTCCTTGGTCGACTTCTCGTTGGCGATAGCCAGCGTGAGCAGAATCAGTGTTGCAATGGTCGCAAAATTGTTCATCGCCCTTTCCGATGGGCGCTGAAAATTCGGATTTAGAAACCAACTGCAGCTATATAAATCTTCACATTGTTATTCTCGAACGGTCACAACCCCCTGAAAGTTATATCCACAAGACATCATGGCCGTATAAAACACCCAGTTTCGCAGGCAGCTCATACCACTTATGATGCCACCATATGGATACTAACTGAAACTTAAGCATAATGATGTAATCATAAGACTAACAAGATGTAAGACATCTCTTACAAAAAGGGTCGAATAAGTGTACCGCCGATGGCGGTTATTTTGCTGGGCGTGCACTCCCGCATAAGCGAGGGACCATGCGGTTGAGGACCTACTTGTTCCTTCTCGTCAGGACGACAAGCCGATGCCACTTAGGATAATGCTGGTCACCGACTGCACGGCGGGATCGAATTGAAGGTCATCCAGTGGCGCATCGTCGATGAGCAGGGGGATCTGGCGGTCGAAATCGGCGTAAAGCTGGGTTGAGGCCCTGATCACATCGTTTGGCATGCGCCTTGGTTTTCTCCTCTGCCATGCCCTTGCTAAAGTGAGAGTTCACGGCCTGCCACCTGCCGGCCGTGCCATTTCCCAAGAGAGGAAGCGCCGCATGAGTATTTCCGTAGGCGACAAGATCCCCGACGTCACCATCAAGACCAACGGCGCCAATGGCCCGGAAGACATCGCCCTGGGCGAGTTCTTCGCCGGCAAGAAGGTGGTGCTGTTCGCCGTCCCCGGTGCCTTCACGCCTGGCTGCTCCAACACCCACATGCCCGGCTTCGTGATCAAGGCCGACGACATCCTCGCCAAGGGCGTGGATGCCATCGCCTGCATGGCGGTCAACGACGCCTTCGTGATGGATGCCTGGCAGAAAGACCAGAACGCCCAGCAAATCACCATGCTCGCCGATGGCAACGCCGAGTTCGCCCGCGCCCTGGGCCTCGATATGGATGTCAGCGCGGGTGGCATGGGGACTCGCAGCAAACGCTTTGCGTTGATCGCCACCGATGGCGTGGTGGAATACCTCGGCGTCGATGCCAAGGGCGTTGACGAGAGCAGCGCCGATACCGTTCTAAGCAAGCTGTAAGGCCCGAAAGCCGAGCCGGCGACACCGGCTCGGTGAACCTACCCCCTGCTTGCCGTACCGATCATCGGCTGACCAGCAGAATCCCCACCAGAATCGCGATACCACCGGCAACGAAATTCAGCGTCAGCGGTTCGCCCAAGAGCAGGGCGCCGAACAGCACACCGAACACCGGCGAAAGAAACGAGAACACCCCGAGTTGCGATGCCCAGTAACGGCGTAGCAGCGCAAACCACAGCAATAGCGCAGCGCATGAGATCACCAGCGTCTGAAACGCCATGCTCGCCACCACTGGCCCCGTCAGCGTGATAGCGTCGAGATACCCCAGCCATGCGGCTAATGGCAGCAGTACCACCGCCGCGATGCCCAACTGGTAGCAAAGCGTCTGCACCGGCGGCGCCTCGGACAGCGAAGAGCGGCGCAATACCAGCGTAGTGGCGGCCCAGGACAAGCCGGCCAAGAGCCCCAGACCATCGCCCAGCAACACTGACCAGACATCGGCCTGCTGGGTGGTTGGCGCCATGGCCATCAGCATGCCGGCGAATGCCAGACCTATACCCCACCATTGGCGCCGAGCCAACTGTTCACCCGGCACCCAAAGGTGCAAGCCCAGCGCGGCAAACACCGGTGCGGTATAGAGAAACACCGACATATGTGAGGCCAGGGTGTAGTTCAGCCCCCAGGCCACAAAGCCGAATTCGGCAGCGAAGCCTAGCCCCACCAATACCCCCGGCCCCAAGCCGGCACGGAAGTCGCTGAACCGCACCCCGCGCCAGCAAGCAAACGCCAATACCAGCCCGGCGGCGATAAGCGAGCGCCAACCCACCTGTGCCAGGGGCGCGATATCGCTGGCCACGGCCTTGATCGCCACCTGCTGCGCCCCCAACGCCAGACAGAACAGCGTCATCAACACACCGGCCTGGCTATCCAATGAACGGCGCTGCAAAGCGCATGCTGCAACGGCGCCATCATGCGAGGAAAGACGCGAGGATTTCATGAGCGACTCCTGTGAGAAAGAGCGCCCAGTTCAGCATTTGCCGGCACCGACTCCAAACGATTAATCTGCCCCTCTAGGCTTAGGAAAAATCATGCTATGCGAATCGAAAGGCTGCCCCTCAACGCGCTACGTGCCTTCGTGGAAGCCGCTCGAGAGGGCAGCTTCAAGACCGCTGCAGACCGGCTTGGCGTAACACCCGGTGCGGTTAGCCGGCAGATCAAACAACTCGAGGACCGGCTCGCCCTGACGCTTTTCGAGCGCCATCCCAACGGCGTTATTCTCAATGACGCCGGGCGTCGGCTGGCCGAGGAAGTAGAAGCCGGGCTCGAGCGGATTGCCGCCGGTGTCAGGGCGGCGAGCGAACATTCGCGCACGGAAAAGACGCTGGTACTGAGTGCACCACCGTCATTCACACAGCTCTGGCTATTGCCACGCCTGGCGGACTTCGAAGCACAGGAACAGCGCCTGCACATCACGCTGGATGCCAGCCCTGAGCTGATCTCACCCACCTGGCAGGGTGACGGCGGTCGACTGGCGATTCGCTATGGCCAGGGTCCCTGGCCGGGTGTCGAAAGCGTTCGGCTGTTCGATGACCAGCTATTCCCGGTCTGTGCCCCGGCAATACTGGAGCACGCTATCATCGAAACGCCCGCCGACCTGCTCGCTTTCCCGCTGCTCGAGGTCGCCTGGCAATCACCACAGGGCATCGATTTTCCAGGATGGCGGGCCTGGTTTGATGCCGCCGGCCTGGCCGATGTTGAGGTGCCGATCCAGCGACGCTACTCGCTCTCGGGGCTGGCACTCGATCAGGCCATCGCCGGGCGCGGTGTGATGCTTGCCAATCCCGCGGTGGTCGCCGACCGCCTGGCGAGCGGCGTATTAGTGCGACCCTTCTCAGACCGCTACGTGATCGGCTCGCCATTCACCTACGACTTGATCCTGCCTGCCGCAGGTAATGCCCCTCCCCTGGTGCAGCGCTTTATCGACTGGATAGGCGACGAGGCTCAGCAGTTCCGAGCCAGCCATGACAGGTCCTAGCCATAACGGATCCTAACCATGACAAGTGCAGGCCATTGACATGCGCCTGCGTCAGTGGGACTGACTCAGCGGGGCCCATTTCATTCCACTCCCGCTGCGCGAAGCCGGGTACGCAGCCGCTCGACCTCTTCGAGCAGGTCGGCGACCAATGCCGCGAGTTCCGGCTCGACCTCGAAGTCACGTTCGACCTGGCGCAGGCGCCGGGCTCGGGTCAGGTCTCGGCTGGTGAAGCGCTGGCCGGTTAAGCGCTGACGGCTCACATAGTGGCTGCCATCGGCCAGCAGGCCGCTCTCGAGGCGCTCGATGACCCAGTCGGCCTCCACCGCACAGGCCCGGGCCAACTCCTCGAGGGTGAGCGTGGCCTCATCGATCAACTCGCCACGCACGGCTTTATCGTCTGCCATGACCAGTCCTCCTCGGATCGAAATCGAGCTCGCGTGCCATGGTGGCGTAAAGCTCGCGGGCCTTGTCGGTATCCGCCGGCGGCAGCACTACCGTAAGTTCCACATAGAGATCGCCCGGCTCCTGGCCGGGAATGCCGCGCCCCTTGAGCCGCAGCCGGCGCCCGCTTTGCGAGCCGGCGGGCACCTTGAGCCGGACTGGGCCGGCGGGGGTAGGTGTTTCGATGCTTGCGCCCAGCGCCGCCTCCCAGGGTGTCACCGGCACACTGGCGTAGACATCGCGGCCCTCGACGCGAAACGTCTGGTCGGGGTGAAAGTGGATTTCCAGAAACAGATCGCCCGGTGGACCACCGCCCATGCCCGGGCTCCCCTGCCCGGTCAGGCGAATGTGCTGGCCTTCCTTGACGCCCTTGGGAATCTTGACGCTGAGGCTGTGCGCGCGGGTCACTACCCGGCCCTGAGCATCCATTTCGGGCACTTGCAGGCTGATGGTACGCGTCGCGCCCTGATAGGCATCGGCCAGATCGATCATCACCTTGGCGTGGCGATCCTCGCCGCGCATCCGGTAACCCTGGCCGCGCTGTTTGCGGCGCCCGGCCTGGCCGAAAAGATTGGCAAAGAAGTCGCTGAACTCGTCCGCCTCAGCCCCCTCGAAGCCGCGGCCGGTGAACTCGAAGCCCGCATCCCAATCCGGTGGCGGCCTGAAATCCTGACCGGCCCGATAGTCCTGCCCCAGCTGGTCATAGGCGGCCCGCTTCTCGGGATCCCCCAGCACCTCCTTGGCCTCGTTGATCGCCTGCATGCGATCCTCGGCATCGGGTTCTTTGCTGACATCGGGATGGTACTTGCGGGCCAGCTTGCGGTAGGCCTTCTTGATCTCCTCGGCGGTAGCGGTCTTGGCTACCCCGAGCGTCTGATAGTAATCCTTGAATTCCAACTGGCCGGACTCCGGGCAAGCGTGGCGGCGTGCCACGAATGAACGCCGATGTCTAAAAGCTAGTTGAAAACGTCTCGTTCAGTGAGTGATATGGCTCAAGTTAAGGTCATTTGCACGGCATCCGCTGCCGCCGGGGAATGCTCAACCATGCTGACCACGCTGCCCACCACAATCAGGCACGGCGACGGCAACGGCGATGCCGCGAGACGACCGGGCATGTCGGCAAGTGTACCGGTGAGGGCCGCCTGCTCGGGCAGGCTGGCATTGGCGACCAACATGATCGGCCAGTCGTCGGGCAGCCCGGCGCCGCGCAGCCCAGCGCAGATCGCCTCGACCTTCGATAGCCCCATGTAGAACACCAGGGTCTCATCGCGGCGGGCAAGCGATGCCCAGTCCGGCTCACCACCCTCGCGACACAGCTGAGCGGTGACCAAACGCAGCTGCTGGGCATGGGCACGGTCGGTAAGCGGAATGCCAAGGCTGGCGGCGGCCGCCGAGGCCGCGGTGATACCGGGTACGATCTCGGCGGGTACCCGGGCTGCTCCAAGTGCAGCAAGCTCTTCGCCCATGCGCCCGAAGACGCCGGGATCGCCGCCCTTCAAACGCACCACCGACTTGCCTTCCTGGGCCAGTCGCACCAGCAGCGCGCCGATCTCGGCCTGGGGTACGCTGTGCTGGCCACGGGCCTTGCCGACGTAATAGCGCTCGCGGCGTGGCGGAATCAGCGCCAGAACGTCGTCGCCGATCAATCGGTCGTAGACCACCGCATCGGCCTCTTGAAGAAGCCGTGCGGCCTTCAGGGTCAAGAGTTCGCCATCGCCGCTGCCGGCGCCGACCAGATACACCGTGCCGGCACGACAGCGGCCGGTTGTCATGGCGGATCGCGTGCCGAGGGCATCGGCCGCCTGGCCACCGGTGCCCAGCATCCCTCTCAATAGCCCCCGCGGCATGGCCCGTGAAATAGCCAGAGAGAGGGCCTGCCCCAGGCGCACGAACACGCCCATGGCCTCAAAGGGCTTGTTTTTCCCGCTTCTTGTCAACGTCCGCATGACTGGCCTCCTGTTAGGCACTTTCTTCGAGAAGAGATTTGAGTTCGGGAATGCAGCTGCCGCACTGGGTGCCGCAGGCGAGCCGGGCACCCAATGCCTCGACGCTGGCATCCCCACTCTGAATGGCCGCGACGATGGCCTTCTGACCGACCTGATGACAGCTGCAGACCAGCGGGCCGGCATCGGCCTCGCCGCTGTCGCAGCCGGCCAGCAGCCGTCGCCGCGCGTCATCCGTCAGGCACTCCCCCCGGTCAGCCTCGGCGAGACGCTCGTCCAGCCAGGAAAGCCCCGGCAGTTCCGCAGGCGGGCCCACCATTAACCACCAACGCAGACGGCCATCGGCCACGCCAGCGGCACGCAGCCGGCCATCGGTCGGGTCGGTGCACCACAGGGTTGGCGCCACCGGCAGCCAGGCCGATAACCGCGCCAGCCAGTCGTCGAGGTCGGCCGCATTCTCGTCCGGCTCGCCGCCGGCCAACTGCCAGCGCTCGCCATGGGCCAGCGGGATACGCGACCAATAGCTGGCTTCGTCTCTCCAGACGGCTTCGCCCGACAGGTCGGCGGCCACCAGCAGGGTGGCCTCCCAGCCAAGCGGCAGCGGGTCCAGCGCCACGGCACCATGCTTGGATTCCGGCTGGCCGGACAGCGGGTCGAGGTGGGCGCTAAGCAGCCCGCCCATGCGGGCCCGCTTGCTGAACTGATCGGTCCAGTGCATGGGCACGAAGACCTCGCCCCGGCGCTGGCCCTTGGCAAGCCGAACTCGCCCCAGGTAGTCACCGTCGGCGCCACTGAGCCGCGCCAGTTGCTGATCGCCGAGGCCGGCCGCCACGGCATCTTCGGGGTGTACCTCGATGAAGGGCTCGGCACGATGGTTCATGAGCCTTGGTGCACGGCCGGTGCGGGTCATGGTGTGCCACTGATCGCGCACCCGGCCGGTGTTGAGACGCAGGGGGCGGGCGCCATCGAGCCCCTGGGCCGGCCCCCGCGGGCGCACCGGCAGCAAACGGGCCCGCCCGTTTGGCGTGGCGAAGCGACCATCCTCGAACAGGCGAGCGGTCCCCTGGGGCGCAGCGGCATTGACTGGCCACTGGATCGGCGCCAAGGCGTCGTAGTCGGCTCGGCCGAGCCCGGCCAGGCCCGAGATATCGAACAGACGAAAGCCCTCGCCGCGCACGGCCGCGTCATTCTCGAAACCGGAAAGGCGGGCGTGCTCGTCGAAGATCTCGGCGGGATGGGTGTAGCCGAAGGCTTCGCCATAGCCAAGACGATGCGCCACCTGGCTGATGATCCACCAGTCATGGCGGGCCTCACCGGGGGGCGGCAGCATGCCGCGCTGGCGCGAGATGCAGCGCTCGGAGTTGGTGACCGTGCCATCCTTCTCCGACCAGGAAGACGCCGGCAGCACGATATCGGCATAGCCGAGCAGGTCGGTATTGGCCATGCACTCGGAGACGATGACCAGCGGGCACTTGGTAAGCGCCGCGCGCACGCGGTTGGCCTCCGGCAGGCTGACGGCCGGATTGGTGGCCATTACCCACAGCGCCTGCACCTCGCCGCGCTCGATGGCCTCGAACAGCGCCACCGCCTTGTGGCCAGGGCCCTCCGGCAGGGTCGGCGTCAGGGACTCGGTGGCCCAGAAACGCGTTACCCGGTCCAGGGCGCCGGGGGTGTCATAGTCCATGTGGGCGGCCAGCTGGTTGGCCAGCCCACCGACCTCGCGCCCGCCCATGGCATTGGGTTGACCGGTGATCGAGAAGGCACCGGCACCCGGCAGGCCAATCTTACCGCCGGCCAGGTGGCAATTGATGATGGCGTTGCACTTGTCGGTGCCGCTGCTCGACTGGTTGATGCCCTGGGAATAGAGGGTGACCACGTGCAGTTGGCTGGCGAACCAGTAATAGAAGGTCTGCAACGCCTCGGGATCGAGATCGCAATCGGCGGCCACCGCCTCCACCGAGACATCGTCTTCTCGGGCGGCGGCGAGCGCCTCGTCCAGCCCATCGGCATGGCCTTCCAGGTAGACGTGATCGAGGCGCCCCCGGTCCGCCATGAAGGCCAGCAGGCCATTGAACAAGCGCGCATCGCTACCCGGCGCCAGGCCCAGATAGAGATCGGCGATCTCGCAACTGTCGGTGACCCGTGGGTCGATCACCACCACCCGCATCAGCGAATTGCGGGCCTTGGCGGTGCGCAGTCGCTGGTAGATCACCGGATGGTTCCAGGCCAGGTTCGAGCCCACCAGCACCACCAGTTCCGCCTCTTCCAGATCCTCGTAGCTGCAGGGCACGGCATCGGCACCGAAGGCGCGCTTGTAGCCGGCCACCGCCGAGGCCATGCACAGCCGCGAGTTGGTATCCAGATGCGGAGTGCCAAGAAAGCCCTTGAAGAGCTTGTTGGCCACGTAGTAATCCTCGGTCAGCAGTTGACCAGACAGGTAGGCTGCCACCGCCTCATCGCCATGCGCCCGACGGGTGGCGGCGAGCCGTTCTGCCACGGTATCCAATGCCGTGTCCCAGTCGACCTCGCGACCGTCGACCCGGGGCTGGGTCAGCCGTCCCGACTCGCCCAGCGTCTCGTGCAGCGCCGAGCCCTTGACGCAGAGCCGGCCGAAGTTGGCGGGGTGTTTCCGGTCGCCGCCGACCGTGGTCATGGCCCCATCCGCTATGTCGGCCACGACGCCACAACCGACGCCGCAGTATGGACAAGTCGTTCGCACCTGGTGCATCCGGCTCTCCCTTTACTAGGTGGCCCGCGTCCGATGGCGTCTCGCCGCCGGGCCGTCCAACAAAAAGGCGCCCGGCTCCGCTGCCATGGAAGGGCAGGGAGCCGGACGCCGTTGTCTGGATGAGCGCGCCGTCATTGGCGCCTCGTTGGTAGCCTCTACCAAGCAAGCCTCGTGCCAGCTCTAGACAGCCACGAGCCTGTGTCCCGGCCGGGGCCCGCCGCCGCAGGCCTGCCGGGCTTGTGAAAGAAATGAAACGAGCGCGGGCTCAGCCGGCCTAGCCCCAGATGGCGCACTATCAGGCGACATCCCGGCACGATATTGCACCATCACGACTCACTCGCCAGATTTCCAGGTTGCCGCCTTCCCGCCAAGGTCGACCGCTCCAAGGGCTGTCAAAGGCCGCGCCAACTGCGCCGCATCAGTGCATTTGACTCAAAAATGCCTCAAGACGGAACATTCCTTGCATGGCCAAGTAGACGCTGCATGACATCCATCGAACATCGCGAGTCACCGCCATGCCCCCACCGCTCAACATCCTGCTGGTCGACGACGAGGTCGTGCGCGCCGCCATGGTCGAGGAGGCACTCACCGCAGAGGGCCACCAAGTCATCTGCCGGCTGCAGAACCCCACCAGCCTCAACGAGATGGTCGCCCGCCACGAGCCCGACGTGGTGATCATCGACATGGAGTCCCCCGACCGCGACACCCTCGACAGCATGGCGCTGCTCAACCGGGAGAACCCCCGCCCGGTGGTTTTCTTCGCCGACCAGCACGACTCCGACATCATGCAGGCGGCGCTCAAGTCCGGGGTCAGCGCCTATGTGGTCGATGGCTTGGTACCCGGCCGTGTCCGCGCCATCATCGATGTCGCCATCGCCCGCTTCGATGCCTTCCAGTCGATGCGCACCGAGCTCGACAAGGCCCGCAACAAGCTCGCCGAGCGCAAGCGCATCGAACGTGCCAAGGGCCTGTTGATGCAACACCAGAACTGTGGGGAAGAAGAGGCCTACCGCATGCTGCGCAAGATCGCCATGGATCGCAGTCAGCGCATCTTCGAGGTCGCCAAGAGCGTCATCGATATTCTCGAACCCCTGGAGAAGGGCCAATGACTATGCTGCAAGATGCCGAACTCGACCGGCTGACGCTGGGTTTCGTGCCGCTGCTCGACTGCGCTCTGCTGGTGGTCGCCCGGGAACAGGGCTTCTTCGCCGCCCAGGGCATCGAGGTGACCCTGTCGCGCCAGAACGCCTGGTCGACTCTACGCGACCGGGTGGCCGCCGGCCTGCTGGATGGGGCCCAGATGCTGGCCCCGCTGCCACTGGCGATGAGCCTAGGGCTTGGGCGCGCACCCTGCGACACCCTGGCACCGATCACCCTGGGGCGTAACGGCAACGCCATCGTGCTCGCCGATGGACTGGCCGAGGCCAGCGGCGCCGACCATCGGCAGGGCCCGGAGCACAGTGCTCGCGCCCTCGCCGACTACTTGAGCCGACAGGCCGACCACCAGCTGACCCTGGCCATGGTCTACCCGCATTCCTGCCAGCACTATCAGTTGCGCCACTGGTTGAGCCTCGGCGGTCTGAACCCGGACCGGGACGTGACGCTTAGCGTCCTGCCTCCGTCGCAAACGGTCGAGGCTCTGGAGGCCGGCAGCATCGATGGCTTCTGCGTGGGTGAACCCTGGGGCTCGCTTGCCGAATCGCAACAGGCCGGCCGTATCGTCGCCACCGGGGCCCAGCTGTGGGGCACGCCAGCGGAAAAAGTGCTGGGCGTGACCCGTTCCTGGGCCAACCGCTACCCCGCGACCCTGTCTCGTCTCATTCACGCGCTCTGGGAGGCCAGCGAGTGGCTCGCGTCTGATCCCGCTCATCGGCGCCAAGCCCTGGAGTGGCTGGCCCTGCCGCCCTATCTGGATCGCTCGATAAGCCATCTGGCGCACCTGCCCCTGGATGAGCCGCCGATTTGTCAGCAGCTCTACGGGCCCGGCGTGCTGCGTCCCGATGTCGAGGCCGCCGGGCTCTTCGCCGAGCAAATGGATCAGCAGATGCGCGACAACGGTCGTCACCTGGATCGAGCCACCCTCGATGAATGCTACTCCCCCGTGCACTTCGATGCTGCCACGCACCAATGATGTGCGCCTTAAGAGGCGTCGGCCAAGCCGGCCGGCGCTTCTCGATCTAATCTAACCCTCTGCCTATAAAGTAAAAACAGCCACCACGGGCGCCCTTGGCAAGCTACGTGCAGTGTGTTCTTCACTAGCGCCCCTAACGCCAGGGGTGCCCACGACGGGCTAGCGACGATCAATGGCGATCGACGCTCTGCCACGGACGAAGACGTCCGGCCAGGTACTACCGCAGCATGCGGCAGTGCCCGGTCGGGCGTTTTTTTATGCCGTACGTTTAGCGCCACGCTCTCGACGTCACGAGCTGGCCGCAGGACGACGCACGGCAAGGACCCGACCGCTGGAGGAGAGGCATCATGACCCCTCACCCGACATCCTGCCCCGAGCACCTGGTGATCATCGGCAATGGCATGGCCGGCCACCGCCTGCTGGAGGCCCTGCTAGAACGCCCCGGACGCCCGGCCCGCATCACCGTGATCGGCGAGGAAACCGCCCCGGCCTATAACCGCATTCTGCTCTCGCCATGGCTGGCCGGGGAGATGGATCGTGAGGCCCTGACCCTGCGGGATACCCACTGGTACAGCGAACAGGGCATCGACCTGAAGCTTGGCGCACGAGTCGTCGAGATCGACCGTCAGGCACGCCGCCTGGTCACCAGCGGCGGCGAGACTCTCAGCTACGACTGCCTGGTGATGGCGACCGGCTCGCGCCCCGCGATGCCCGCCATCGAAGGCATCGATCTTGAGGGCGTGCACGGCTTTCGCGACCTTGGCGATGTCGCCGCGCTGACCCGTGCCGCCGAGCAGGGAGGCCACGCGGTGGTGGTCGGCGGAGGGCTGCTCGGCCTCGAGGCCGCCGAGGGCCTGCGCAAGCAGGCGCTGGCCCAGGCCGAGCGCATCTGCGAGGGCACCTGCCAGTCGACCCCCGAGTTGACGGTCCAGGTGCTGCAGCGCGCAGACCGTTTGATGAACCGCCAACTCGACGCCACCGCCGCCGGGCTGTTGGAGGACGAACTGACCCGGCGCGGTCTGGGCATCGTCACCGGTGTTCGCCTGGCAGCCCTGGAGGGCGATGCCGCGGGGCGAGTCAGGGCCGTGCATCTGGAAGACGGGCGACGGCTCGCCGCCGACTGCGTGGTGATCGCCGCCGGCATCACCCCCAATGCCGAGCTCGGCCGCGCCGCCGGGCTGGAAGTGGACCGCGCCATCGTGGTCGACGCACATCTCACCGCCTCGGACCCTGCCATTCATGCCCTCGGCGAATGCTGCCAGTTCCGGGGCACTACCTACGGCCTGGTGGAACCGATCTGGCGTCAGGTCGAGGTACTGGCCGACCACCTGTGCCGTGACCGGGACGCGGCACCGGTGGCCGGCTATGTCGAACGCCCCACCGCCACCAAGCTCAAGATCAGCGGCGTCTCGCTTTACGCCTTCGGTCCCATCGAGCCCGAGGACGACCACGAGGTGCTCTGCTACCACGACCCGCAGCAGGGCGACTATCGACGCCTGCTGCTCCGCGACAACCGACTCGAAGGAGCCATGCTCTACGGCGATACCGCCGCCGGCCCCTGGTACTTCGAGCAGTCGCTGGCCGGACAGGATCTGTCGGCCGGCCGCCAGGCCCTGCTATTCGGTGCCGGCGATGCCGCCCCCTTGCTCGAAAATGCCCCTTCCCATAACGCCACTCAGGAGGCCGCCGCATGACGACGCCCACTCCCCAAGACCTGATCATCATCGGTAACGGCATGGTCGGCCATCACCTGGTCGAGCAGTTAGTCGAGCGCGGCACGGCCGCCCACTTCCGCATCACCGTATTCGGCGAAGAACGCCACCCGGCCTATGACCGGGTACACCTCTCGGAATACTTCAGCGGCCGCGATGCCGCCGACCTGGCACTCGGCGAGGCGGACTTCTACCCCACCCACGACATCACCCTGCGCCTCGGCGAGGGGGTGAGCCGTATCGACCGCGAAAACCGTGAGGTCATCACCGATCAGGGCCGCTACCCCTACGACAGCCTGGTGCTGGCCACCGGCTCCTACCCGTTCGTGCCGCCGATCCCCGGCGCCGAGACGGGCCAGCCCAACCGGCTGGTTTACCGCACCCTGGACGACCTGGACGCCATCCGTGCGGCGGCGACCGATGCCCGGCGAGGCGTGGTCGTGGGCGGTGGCCTGCTGGGCCTGGAGGCCGCCAATGCGCTGAAGTCGCTGGATCTCGAGGCGCATGTCGTGGAGTTCGCCCCACGCCTGATGCCGGTCCAGCTCGACGACCAGGGCGGCACGGCGCTGCGCGAAAAGATCGAAGAGCTCGGCGTGGGCGTACACCTCAACCGTGCCACCACCGAGATCACTGCCGGCGACGACTACCGCTATCGTATGACCTTCAAGGACGGCGAATACCTGGAAACCGACCTGATCGTGTTCTCCGCCGGTATCCGCCCACAGGACACCCTGGCCCGCGAATGCCGACTGGAGATCGGCGAGCGCGGCGGTATCGTCATCGACGATGAATGTCGCACCTCGGACCCGGAGATCTTCGCTATCGGCGAGTGCGCGCTGTGGGACAACCGCATCTTCGGACTGGTGGCGCCGGGCTACACCATGGCACGCTGCGCGGCCGACGCCCTGTCCGGCCCCTTTCGTGGGCCAGAGCCTGCCGGGGAGCGCTTCGCAGGCGCCGACATGTCCACCAAGCTCAAGCTGCTGGGCGTCGATGTGGGCTCGATCGGCGACGCTCACGGCACAAGCGACGGCGCCATCAGCTATCGCTACAGCGACGAGGCAACTGGCGTCTATCGCCGACTGGTGATCAGCGGGGATGGCAAACGCGTGATCGGAGCGGTACTGGTGGGCGACAACGATCCCTACGATACCCTCATGCAATACGCCCAGAATGGCATCGCCCTGCCCGAGGACCCTGCGTCGCTGATCCTGCCCAGCGTCGAGGGCGCCCCGACTCTCGGCGCCGATGCCCTACCCGAAGGCGCGACCATCTGCTCCTGTCACAACGTCACCAAGGGCGCGATCAGCGAGACGATCGATGCCGGTGCCTGTGACCTGGGCGCCGTCAAGTCAGCGACCAAGGCAAGCTCCGGCTGCGGCGGTTGTGCGGCGTTGCTCAAGAGCGTGGTCGACCATGAGCTCGAGGCCCGCGGCGTGGAGGTCGACCACTCGATCTGCGAGCACTTCGCCCATACCCGTCAGGAGCTCTATTCGATCGTTCGCGTCGAGGGCATCAAGACCTTCAGCGAGCTGATCGCAAAGCACGGCGCCTCCTCGACCCCAAGCCTGGGCTCTTCATCAGCCCCGAAACTTGGCTCTTCATCAGCCCCGAAACTTGGCTGCGACATCTGCAAGCCGGCGGTAGCCTCGATCCTGGCCTCGTGCTTCAACGAGCCGATCACCGATGCCGCCCATGTGCCGCTGCAGGACACCAACGACACCTTCATGGCCAATATGCAGAAGAACGGCACCTACTCGGTGGTGCCACGCATTCCCGGCGGCGAGATTACCCCGAGCAAGCTGCGCGTGCTGGGCGAGGTCGGCGAGAAGTACGGGCTCTACACCAAGATCACCGGCGGCCAGCGCGTCGACCTGTTCGGCGCCCGCCTCGAGCAATTGCCGGATATCTGGAGCGAGCTGATCGAGGCCGGCTTCGAGACCGGCCACGCCTACGGCAAGTCCACCCGCACCGTGAAATCCTGCGTCGGCAGCACCTGGTGTCGCTACGGCGTGCAGGACAGCGTGGGCATGGCGATCTACCTGGAAAACCGCTACAAGGGGCTGCGCTCGCCACACAAGCTCAAGTTCGCCGTCTCCGGCTGCACCCGCGAGTGCGCCGAGGCCCAGAGCAAGGACGTCGGCGTGATCGCCACCGAGAACGGCTGGAATCTCTATGTGTGCGGCAACGGCGGCATGCGTCCCCGCCATGGCGAACTCTTCGCCACCGACCTCGACGACGACAGCCTGATCCGCACCATCGACCGCTTCCTGATGTTCTACGTGCGCACCGCCGACCGCCTGCAGCGTACCTCGGTGTGGCGCGAAAATCTCGAAGGCGGGCTCGACTACCTCAAGGACGTGGTAATCGACGATAGCCTGGGGCTGGGCGAGGAACTGGAAAGCCAGATGCGCCACGTCATCGACAACTATGAGTGCGAGTGGGCCAACGCCCTCGGCGACCCCGAAAAGCTCAAGCGCTTCCGCAGCTTCGTCAACGATGCCCGTCCCGACCCGGACATCATCGTCACCGAGGAACGCGGCCAGTTGCGCCCGGCGTAAACGGGCCCTTCCCGATATCGGGATGAGCGCCGCAGGCCAAATTAGCGCCCATGGATGGGTTCATAGCGCCCTCGCGGGGCCTGTCGCCGGATTACGCTCATCCCGCCCAGCTAGCCGACACCATGTTCTCGAGGAATCTCCATGACCACCGCAACCGCAAAAGACCCGACCATGACCCAGACGTGGCAGCCCCTTTGCACCAAGGCCGATCTGGTAGCCCACTCAGGCGTCGCCGCCTGGATCGAAACGCCAGAGGGACCGGTCCAGGTCGCCGTGTTCTACCTTCCCGCCGGCCCGGACATGCCGGGGCCGCCCGGCCAGGCCACCGAGCTCTTCGCCGTTGATCACCACGACCCTTTCTCAGACGCCAATGTCATCGCCCGGGGCATCGTCGGCGATATCCAGGGGGAACCGGTGGTGGCCTCACCGATCTACAAGCAGCATTTTCGGCTCGCGGACGGCCAATGTGTGGAAGACGAATCGGTGCGGCTGCGCTGCTGGCCACTGCGCTTCGAAGGCGAACGGGTGCTGATCGACCTGGGCTGAGAGAGCTTCGCCCGCCTGCAGGCTTGCGGGCCGTTAAGCAGCTCGTCTGCGCCATCAGTGGCGACAGCGATAACTCGCCTCTGAAACCGCCGATGGCCTTGTGCTATCTCCAGGATATAAGGGTCATCGGCCGGCCTGGCCGGAGGCGACAAGACGAAGCGTCGCCACAACGTGAAAGGCTTCGGATTGGCGAATCCCGTGTACTGCGTTCATGCTAAAGCTATCGGGTAACGTCTACCCAGCGACAGGAGGCATCAAGAGACCGCAAGGACAGGATAAGCGACACTGGCCGCGTTCAGGTTTGAACTGTCATGACCTCGTAAGGGCTCACTGCCAGTGTCGGAACTGCCGTTAACCAAGGAGTGTTCCTGCCGATGGTACGAATCGACAAGAAAGCCACCCGGCTTTATGTGCTAGACACTAACGTTCTGATTCACGATCCTGCCGCCCTTTATCAGTTCGAAGAGCACGATGTGGTCATTCCCATGACCGTTCTGGAGGAACTCGACAAGCACAAGAACGGCATTCGCGAGATCGCCCGTACCGCCCGCCAAGTCAGCCGCACCCTCTCCGATATCACCAGCCAAGTCGGCTTCGACGAGATCCAGGCCGGCATCCCGATTCCCGGCTCTATCGGCGTCACCGGACGCCTGCGTTTTCTCTGCTATAACGATCTGAAACCGCTGGATAACCTGGAGGACAGTCCAGACAACCGCATCCTCGCCGAAACCTGTCGGCTGCGCGATGAACGCCCGGATGCCTCGGTGATTCTGGTCACCAAGGACATCAACCTGCGCGTCAAGGCCGCCGCCCTCAAGGTACCGGTGGAAGACTATCTCAACGACCGCGCCTTCTCTGACCAGGACGTCATGAGCGAGGGTGCAAAGGTATACCCGGACGCCGGCGAGCATGGCGTGGGGCTATGGGAGGCGCTCAATGTCGAGGTCAAGGTGGAACGCGCCGACCACCACACCTACTACCAGCTGAGCGGCGAGATGCCCAGTGACTGGCATGTGGGCATGCTGGTCTCTGACTGCGAAAACGGCGCCAACTTCGAAGCCATCATCCGCGAGCTGGGCCCCAACAACGCGCGGCTACAGCTACTCGCCAACTACCGGCACCACGCCGGCGTCTGGGGGGTACACGCCCACGACAGCCGCCAGAATTTCACCCTCAACCTGCTGATGGACCCGGATATCGACCTGGTGACCATTGCCGGCAACGCGGGGACCGGCAAGACCTTCATGACGCTGGCGGCAGCGCTCCAGCAGACGCTGGACATGAAGGGCTTCGAGCGCATCGTCTTCACGCGAGCACCGATCCCCATGGGCGAAGACATCGGCTTTTTGCCCGGCACCGAGGAAGAGAAGATGTCGCCCTGGATGGGCGCCTTCCATGACAACATGGACAACCTGTTGCGCGACGAGAAAGACGGCTCATCGAGCTGGAACAATGACGCCACCCGGTCGCTGATCGGCTCGCGGGTGCAAATCCGCTCACCAGGCTTCATGCGCGGCCGCACCCTCAATGACACCTTCCTGATCATCGACGAAGCGCAGAACTTCACTCCCAAGCAGTTGAAAGCCCTGATCACCCGCGCGGGGCGCAACACCAAGATCGTCTGCCTGGGCAACGTCGGCCAGATCGACACACCCTATCTCACCGCCAACACCTGCGGCATGGCGGCAGTGGTGCAGAATTTCCGCGACTGGCCCCATGCAGGGCACATCACGCTGAGAAGCGTCGAGCGCTCACGGCTGGCCTTGGCGGGTGAGGAACTGCTGTAGCCAGCCAGGTCATTACCCTCTGACAGCAAAAACGCCCGCCATCAGGAGGCGGGCGTCTTGCGTAGCGTGTCTTGCACTCCATCCTTGAGCGCGTGTCTGCCGGCCGACTCAGCGCTGGCGGTTGGCGGCTTCCTCGAGCAGCGCTTCACTCTCGCTGCCTGCTCCCTTGCGAATGATCTCCTGGGCCTCATGGTAGAGACAGACCTGCGTATTGCAGGAAGCACAGAACACCTTGTCGTCAGGATTGTGCACCTGAGATACCCGCATGCGGTGACTTGAGCAGTTGGGGCAACCGACCGGCAGGCGGAAGTCTTCGGATAGATCGGGCATGCATGTCTCCTGAGAAGGTCTGGTGATGTTGTGGATAAATCATCTGGGCAATCGTCCAAGACTTCAAGCGGGCGCGACCTCATAAAACACTGGGGACGCCGAGATGTTCCCGGGTCCCAGGCATTGCTTAGGGTTTGCGTAAGACCACGCTCAGATTGTTGGCCGGCATCTCCACCACCTTCTCTAGCGCCAGCCCCTCGCTCCGTGCGCAGGCCAGCACCGCTTCCAGATCGCGAATCCCCCAGCGCGGGTCTCGTGTGCGCAGCGAGGCATCGAAGGCTTCGTTGCTGGGAGCGGTGTGCTGGCCGTCACGGCGATAAGGGCCATACAGAAAGAGCAGGCCACCCGACGGCAGTCGCACACCGGCCTCGGCCATCAGCGCCTCGGTGACCGCCCAGGGCGAGATATGTACAAGGTTGATCGCCACCAACGCATCGATGCTCTCCAGCGGCCAGGGCCGACGTGTTACATCCAATGTCAGTGGCTCGGCCAGATTGGCGGGCCCTTCCGCGGCTCGCCAGGCGCGCACCGAAGCAACCGCCTCCGTGCTCGGGTCGCTTGGCTGCCAATCGACCCAAGGCAGCGCCTGGGAGAAGTAAAGCGCATGTTCACCACTACCGCTGGCCAGTTCCAGCAATCGCAGGCGGTCGCTACCGCACGCGCTCGCCGCTTCTCGCAGCGCAGGCGCCAAGACGTCAAGAATCGGTGCACGATTGCGCGCCACTGCCGGGCTCGATAGACGGGAATCAGGATACATCGCGGGTCCTTTAGCTGTTGGCCGACTCATTGACACCGTCGCCCAGGCGCTCGCCCAGCCAGGTACTGATCTGGACGATCTGCTGCGGGCAGATCGCATGCTGCATCGGATAACTGCGATAGGTCAGCGGATGCCCCATGGCCTCGGCGCGCTTGGCGCCCTCGCGCCCCAGCGACTCCGGCACCACCGGATCGAAGGTGCCGTGATGCACCTCGATGGGCAGGTCACGGTTGGCGTCACTGGGCACGATAGAGTCCGCCGTCGCGAAGTAGGTCGAGAGCGCCAGCAGCCCGCCGAGGGGCTCGGGATAGGTCAGCGCCGCCTCATAGGCCACGGCGCCGCCCTGAGAGAAACCGGCCAGGATGATACGGCGGCTGTCGATGCCACGCGCGATCTCCGCATCGATCAGCTCATGCACACGCTGGGCGGAGGCTCGCAGCTGGGTCTCGTCAACCCGGCGACCAAGATTCATTTCGAGGATGTCATACCAGGCGGGCATCTGCATGCCGCCGTTAACGGTGACGGGCAGGCGAGGCGCATGGGGTAGCACCGTGCGCAGCGATACGCTATCGGGCAGCGTGAAAGCCGGCACGATCGGCGCCAGGTCATTACCGTCAGCGCCCAGGCCATGCAGAAGGATGAGACTGGCATTGGCCGGGCGACCGCCGGCAGGTTCTATCACGCGCTCATTGGAAGTGCTCATCAGAGGGCTCCTTGCGGGAAAAACGTTGCCGTTACCCTACCCCAGCCGGCCCCACCGCGGCGAGCGCAGGCCGTTGCCGGCTAGCGCCTAAAAGGACCAGATTTGAGGAATCAGTCCCAGCGCCACCGCCGCGGTGATCAGGTTCAGCGGCCCGCCGACCCGCAGATAATCGCGGAAGCGATAACCACCAGGCCCATAGACCATCAGGTTGGTCTGATAACCGATCGGCGTGATGAAGCTCGCCGAGGCGGCGAACATCACCGCAATCACATAGGGCATGGGGCTCACGCCCAGGTTTTCGGCGGCCGCCGTGACGATGGGGAAGGTGATCACCGCCGCCGCATTGTTGGTGACCAGCGCGGTAAGCAGGGCCACCAGCACATAGACGCCAATCAGCAGCAGCCAAGGACTGGCGTCCACCAGCCCCAGCGCGGAACTGGCCAGCGCCGCCGCAGCGCCAGAGCTCTCAAGGGCAGCGCCGAGCCCGAAGGAGGCCGCAATGGTCAGCAATACCTGGGTGTCCATGCCACGCTTGGCGGCACCCACCGAGCAACAGCCGGTGATCACGGCAAGCGCCGCCCCCAGCATCGCCGCATTGAGCATGCTCAGCACGCCGAAGGTCGCCAGCACCACCACGCCTCCCAAGATGCTCCAGGCGAGCCAGGCCTTCTCGTGCACCGGCCGCGCCTGGCCGTTGACCTGGCTGATCAGCAGGAAATCGCGAGACTGGCGGTGACGCTCGATGAACGGTGGCCGCGCCTCGAGCAGCAGCACGTCAGCGGGTTGCAGGCGAATCTGGCCCAGGTTGCCGGCAACCCGCTCGCCACCACGACAAACCGCCAGCACGGCCGCGCCATAGAGGGTGCGAAAGTGCCCCTCACGGATGCGCTGACCAACGAACTGGCACTGATCGGAGACCACCACCTCGACCAGCCGGCGCTCCTTGTAGTCCTTCTCGAGGCTCAACTCGCCCTGCCGCGAAGGCATCAGCCCCCGGATCTGCTGCAGCTCCACCGCGCCTGCCGAGGTGCCGGCAAATACCAGCCGGTCGTTACCCTTGAGCATCTCACCCGGTCCCACCACACTGACCACGTTGCCGCCGCGCTCGATCTCGACCAGAAACAAATCTTCCAGGTGACGCAACCCAGCCTGCTCGACGCTCTTGTCGACCAGTGGCCCCTCTGGATCGACCTCCATCTCGATGGTGAACTCCCGCGGGTTCTCGAAGGCCTGAGCAGTGCCGCCGCCCCGTGGCAGCAAATGTCTCCCCACCAGCGCCAGATAGAGCACCCCGACCACCGCCATCGGCCCCCCCACCCAGGCGATATCGAAGAGCCCCAGGCTCAGCTGTGGATAGCGCTCGCCGAGCAGGCCATTGACCACCAGGTTAGTGCTGGTGCCGAGCAGCGATACCGTACCGCCCAGGATCGAGGCAAAACTCAGCGGCATCAGGAAGCGCGAGGCCGGCTGGCGAATGCGTCGACTCCAGCCCAGCACCGCCGGAATGTAGGTCGCGACCACCGGTGTATTATTGAGAAAGCCGCTCATGGCGGCTACCGGCACCAGCAGCCGCCACTGGGCGGCCGCCTCACTGCGGGGCCTGCCCAGGCCATGGCGGATGATCAGATCAATGCCGCCGGTCTCGCGGATGCTGGCCACCAGTACATACATGAAGGCCACCGTGAACAGGCCACTGCTCGAGAACCCCGCCAGTGCCTGATCGGGGCCGATCACACCGCAGGTCATCAGCACCGCGACCGCACCTAGAAGAATCATGTCGGTGCCGATCCGGGTCAGCGCCATCATCGGGAAGACGGCAACCACCACGGCAACGGCAAGCCAGGCATCCAAAGACATCGACCACCCACCAGAAAAATCGAAAGTGGCCTATTGTGACGCCTTGCGAATATAGCGAAAAGTTATTTGTAGAAATTTCGTTATTCCCAATAGCGTGATCGTGCACTCAAGCGAGGGGCGCGATAACGAATCGTTGAGGCAAGCGAGGAGAAACGCAGGAAGGACCGCAGGCAAGAGAAAACCGGCGCGGTATTGTCGGGCGGTAAAACGCACAAGGCCCGCCGGAAGCGGGCCTTGCTAAGCGACTAGCTAGCGAGCCAGCCGCAATGCATCAGGGTCGAGGTTCAGTCGATGACCTTGATGTTGGAAGCCTGAAGGCCTTTCTTGCCCTGGGTGACGTCGAAGGAAACCTTCTGGCCGTCCTGCAGGGTCTTGAAGCCGTCAGCCTGAATCTCGGAGAAGTGCGCGAACAGGTCGTCGCCGTTATCTTCCGGAGAAATGAAGCCGTAGCCCTTGGTGTCGTTGAACCACTTAACTGTGCCAGTTGCCATTGTCGAAATCCTCGAATAGCTGATGATGAACCGGGAATTACCCGAAGTGAGTGGGCAAAACAAGTACGATATTCACCAGACTACCGAAGCAATTACCACGAGTTCGAGTACTACTGACGAAATGCATCTTGCCGACCAACCAATCGAACTATGCATGCGCGCTCAGAGCCCGTCAAACAAATTTTTACCCCCTTTTTCAACCAGTGCAGCGAGCACTGTAGCGTCCCGTTCATAGACATCTGGGCGGAAAATCAAACGCCCATCAGCAGCGGGCTGAACGGTCGAATAGAACAGCAACACAGGCACCGGCACGCGCAGCCTGACGTTATGGGTGCCCGCCTGCTGGAGCGCATGGCTGAGCCTGGCAGCACCGTCAGGTTCGTCCGGTGTGACGCGATCATCCTCGAACAATAACTGCACCAGTTCCAGCACGCCCTCGACGCGAATGCAGCCCGAACTGAAGGAGCGCTGGGCACGCTCGAAAAGCGAACGCGATGGGGTGTCGTGCAGATATACCAGGTGGCGATTGGGAAAACGGATCACCACATCACCAAGGGGGTTCGACGGCCCGGCCCGCTGCTGGATCTTGATGGGCCCCGGCTGCCACCAGTCGACCTGCCAGGGGTCGAGTGGCCAGCCTTGACGATCCAGCACGCGCATGTCATGGCGCATCAGATAAAAGGGGTCGCGACGAACGGCAGGCAGTACGTCCTCACGCAGGATGGTTGGCGGCACGGTCCAGGTAGGATGGAAGGTCATGTGGGTAATCGCCGAGCGCAGCGTCGGCGTGCGCCGATAAGGCCGCCCAACCACCACTCGAGACCGCCAGGTCGGCTGGCCCGGCCGCACGTAGCTCACCTCATAACCCGCGATATCGACCAGCACATAGCGCTCGGGCAAGGCATGAGAAAGCCAGCGCAGCCGCTCGAGATTGAGACGAATCTGATCGACGCGCTCGGCCACGCTGACGCTCAGCGCCGCCCAGGTCCGCGGGCCGACCACCCCATCCACCTCCAGCAGGTGCTCATGCTGAAACCGCTCCACGGCAGCCACCAGCCGCGCATCATAGACCTGATCGGCGCTAGAGCCCGATGCGAGGCCAGGCTC
The DNA here is from genome assembly GCF_013349955.1 of Onishia taeanensis. Classification (GTDB taxonomy): domain Bacteria; phylum Pseudomonadota; class Gammaproteobacteria; order Pseudomonadales; family Halomonadaceae; genus Onishia; species Onishia taeanensis_B. The sequence continues at coordinate 23,541 of NZ_JABVXC010000001.1, forward strand.
CGGGATAGCGACCTGAGTGCCCCCCAAATCCGCCGCCGTGGCCCTGGGCGTGAGATCCGGCATCAGCAGCTCAAGCTCCCCCAGCGCCGCCAGCCGGCGTCGCAGGGCGATCACCTCCAGCGCATGATCGCCGGGGCGCAGCACGCCGGAGAACGACGCCAGCGGTGCCCAGCCCCCGGCCGCCTGCAGCGTGCGATAGCGCGCCAGCCCCTGGCGCAACTGCCGGTAGGCCACCTGATGCGGACGTACCTGCTCAAGCGCTGCGGCAGGGTCCCCATTCGCGACCGCGCTGGCGATCGCCGCCCAATCCGGCGCGAAGTCCGGCAGCGGAATCTCCCACTGCGCATCGGTACGCACAGGATCGACTTTACCCAGATACAGGTGCCTGAGCGCCAGCACCAGCCGCTGCGTGGCGGCGAGCTCGAATCGCCAACGGTCAACCTCGTTAGCGCTCTGCCCATGAGAGGTCATAGCGAGAGATTGACGGTAGGCGGTCAGCAGCGCCGCCGTCGAATAATCCGCGATGACCAGGCCATCGGCGTCGAGTCCCTCCAGCGCCGATGCCAGTGCTTCGACCCGCCCCTCATCCGCCCAGGCCTGTCGAAAGCCGAAGGCCTCGTAGAAGCTCAGCAGATCACTGCCGTGGCTAAGGGTCTGGCTAGCGGCACGCAGGTAAGTCTCGAAAGGCGTCGCAAGTGCTATGGGCGCCATTGAGGAACCGGACGCAACTTCCAGGGTGGGCGGTTCGTCCACCTCGACAGGCACCTCGGCAGGCGATTCACTGCCTGCCTCCTCGACGGTTGCGGCCTGGCCAGCTCGGGCCTCGGAGGGGATAGCTGCGAAGGGCAAAGTCTCTGAAACCCTGGTGTGTAACAATACGGTCTCGGCGGGAATGGTCTCGGTGGAAACAGCCTCGGCCTGAGCCCAAATGCCAGAAGCGGCGCAGCTTAGCCCGAATACCAGCAGGCACGCCCCCAGCACCCACTGGGGAAGCCGGCGGCCGGGTTTGTCAATGACGTTTCCCATGGACCGCTCTCCCACCTTTTTGCTGGCTTTATTGCATGACGACATTCACCGCTTGTCGTCGCTGATATGACGACGGTGACCATGGGCGCTGCGATCACCCTGACAGGGCCTCGACCCGCCGACGCTTGTTCAGCGTTTGGCGATGACCTTCCCTGTTGTCATAATAGCCGCTGTCTACGTGGAGGCCCCATCACAGGGCCTTTTTCCTAATGTAAGGATTCATCACCCACCGGCTATGCCGCCTGTGGAAGGAGCCTTTTTGCCATGCCGACGAGCCCGCCTCGCCAGCTCCATGGACGTCACCCGCTGTTTCCCTCCACCCCACGCTCTCCCCTTGGCTCTCTCCTGCGCGCTGCTCTGAGCCTGTTCAGATTGAGGCTTTCCGAACCGCTTCTGGCCGAACAGATTGTGAGCAAACGCGGCCTTGCGAAGCTGAGCCTTACGAAACAACGCCTGGCCAAGCTAGGCATTGCCACGCTGAGTCTTGCCACGCTGGGGCCGGTGACGCCTGCCCTGGCCCAGCCATTCTCTCAGCAGCCCTCGCAGTTACCTTCACAGCTACTTCCCCAGACGCTAGAGCAGTTGGCGCCAGAAGCCTCGCCCAAGGTGCTGGAGCTTGCGGCCCGAGCGCTCAACTGCGCCGACCCCGACGCCAAGCGGCTGGCGGTCATCGATTTCTCGCGTTCGGCCAACGAGAAGCGCCTGTGGGTCTTCGACCTCCAACAGCGACGGCTGCTGTTCAAGGAGCTGGTGTCCCATGGCCAGGGAACTGGTCAGGAATATGCCCGTGCCTTCTCCAATACACCGGACAGCCATCAGTCGAGCCTGGGGCTCTTCCGCACCAAGCAGAGCTATACCGGCAGCAACGGCTACTCCCTGCGATTGGAAGGCTTGGAACCCGGTATCAACGACCGGGCCTATGAGCGGGCGATCGTCATGCACGGCGCCGATTACGTGAGCGAGGACTTCATCGCGGCCAATGGCCGCCTGGGACGCAGTTGGGGCTGCCCGGCGGTGCCAAGCAACGTGGCAAGACCGCTGATCGACAGCCTTGAGGACAACCAGTACCTGTTCGCCTATTACCCGAACCAGCAGTGGCTCGACAACTCCGAGTTCCTGGCCTGCCAGTCCAGCCAGGGACAGAGAAGCGTGGCGCTCAGCAAGGCCGTGGATACCGGCGAGCGGACAGTGGTCATGCAGCACGATGGCGGCCAGGAGGGCGACAGCTAATGGCCGCCCTGCTCTTCCACCTGCGAGACGTACCAGAAGAAGAGGCCCAAGAAGTGCGTGAGCTGCTCGCCGAGCATGATCTCGAGATCTACGAGACCGAAGCGGGCCGCTGGAAGCTCTCGGTACCGGCCCTGTGGCTGGTCGACGAATCGCGCCTCGAAGAGGCCCGCAGCCTGATCGACGCCTACCAGCAGTCACTCTATGAGCGAGTGCACCGCGAGTACGCCGAGGCTCACGACCGGGGCGAGACGCCTGGGGTGTGGGATCGACTGCGCCAGCACCCGGCGGCCGTGCTGGTCACCCTGATCGCGCTGGGCCTGCTGCTGGGCCTCAGCCTGCTGCCTTTCTTCCTGACCTTCTAGGCCGTACGCACCCGACGGCGTTCAAGACCGGGGTGCTGCTCGGCGAGGATCCAGGCGGCGGCCTTCTCGGCGATCATCAGGGTCGGCGAGTTGGTATTGCCGCTGGTGATGGTTGGCATCACGCTGGCGTCTACCACTCTGAGCCCTTTCACGCCCCGCACCCGGAGATGAGGGTCGACCACCGCCATCGGATCATCCGCTGCGCCCATGCGGGCAGTGCCGACCGGATGGAAAATGGTGGTGCCGATCTCGCCGGCCAGCCGGGTCAGATCCTCATCGCTCTGGTACTCGACGCCCGGCTTTACCTCCTGCGGATGATACTTGGCGAAGGCCGGCTGGGCGGCGATCTTTCGTGTCACCCGCAATGAATCTGCCGCCACCTTGCGATCCTCGGGGGAACTGAGATAGTTGGGCGCGATGGCCGGTGCCTCGCGCGCATCAGGGCTCTTGATGCGCACCGTGCCACGGCTAGTCGGGTTCAGGTTGCAGACGCTCGCCGTGATCGCTGGAAAGTCATGCAGCGGCTGGCCGAAGGCCTCCAGGCTCAGTGGCTGGACGTGGTACTGGATATTGGGGTGCGGCTGATCCTTCGAGCTGCGGGTAAACGCACACAGCTGTGAAGGCGCCATGCTCATCGGCCCAGAACGCTTGAGCAGGTACTCAAGCCCGATACGAGCCTTGCCGAACAGCGAATTGGCCATGGTGTTGAGCGTCTTGCCTCCCTCGACCCGATACACCGCACGAATCTGCAGATGATCCTGCAGGTTCTCACCGACGCCGGGCAGGTCCTTCACCACCGGCACGTCGTGCGCCTCGAGCAGCGCTCGCGGGCCCACTCCCGATACCTGCAGCAGCTGAGGCGAGCCGATGGCACCGGCCGACAGAATCACCTCACGGCGGGCCGTCACCCTGAGCGGTTCGCCTCCGCGCAGCACCTCCACCCCCTGACAGAACGGCGCCTCTTGCTCTTCTGCCTCGCCGCCGGTCGCCTGATCGAAGGTCAGGCGCATCACCTGGGTGTCATGCCACAGGGTGAAATTATCGCGCTGGGTGCAGGTGGGGCGCAGAAAGGCCTTGGCGGCGTTCCAGCGCCAGCCCTTGCGCTGATTGACGTCGAAATAATTGATGCCCTCGTTGTCGCCGCGATTGAAGTCGCTGGTCGCGGGGATCCCCGCCTCCTGAGCGGCCTTGGCGAAATCGTCGAGCACCTGCCACTTGAGTCGCTGGCGTTCGACCCGCCACTCGCCGCCGTGACCGTGATACTGAGCGGCATCCCCGTCAATGTCCGCCGAGGCGTCTTCCCGCCGGTAGCTGTCCTCATGGCGCATGAAGGCCGGCAGGCAGTTATCCCAGCGCCAATCATCGTCGCCGGTGACCTCGGCCCAGTGGTCATAATCCCGGGCCTGGCCGCGCATGTAGAGCATGCCATTGATGCTCGAGCAACCCCCCAGGGTCTTGCCCCGGGGGTACAGCAACTGGCGGCCATTCAGGCCCTCGGTCGGCTCGGTGCGAAAACGCCAGTCGGTGCGCGGATTGTCGATGCAGTACAGATAGCCGATGGGGATGTGGATCCAGTGGTAGGTGTCCTTGCCTCCCGCCTCGATCAACAGCACCCGGTTACTCGAGTCGGCGCTCAGTCGGTTGGCGAGCAGACAGCCCGCCGTGCCGGCTCCAATGATGATGTAGTCAAACTCATGAGCTGACATGGCGACCTCACTTGGCGGTAGGCATCACGAATTCGGCGCCGCCAGCGATGGAATCCGACCAGCGCTGCATGATCGACTTCTGCTTGGTGTAGAAGCGCACGCCTTCCTCGCCGTAGGCATGGGTATCGCCGAACAGCGAGCGCTTCCAGCCACCGAAACCGTGCCAGGCCATCGGCACCGGAATCGGCACATTGATGCCAACCATGCCAACCTGAATACGGCGGCCAAATTCCCGGGCCACACTGCCGCTTTCGGTGAAGCAGCTGACGCCATTGCCGAACTCATGATCGTTGATCAGTTGGATCGCCGAGACCACATCCGGCACTCGCACGCAGACCAGTACCGGGCCGAAGATCTCTTCGCGATAGATGGTCATCTCGGGGCTGACGTGATCGAACAGCGAGCCGCCCATCCAGAAACCGTCGGCACACCCCGCGCCTGTCGTGCCGCTATCGAAGTCGCGACCGTCCACCACCAGCTTGGCGCCCTCCCTCACCCCCTGCTCGATATAACCCGTAATGCGCTGGTGAGCCGCGGCGCTGACGATGGGCCCCATCTCGGCCTTGCCGTCGAGGCCGTTGCTGACCCGCAGCGCCCGGGCTCGCTCGGCCAGCCGCGGCACCAGTTCATCGCCCACGTCGCCGACCAGCACCGCCACGCTGATCGCCATGCAGCGCTCGCCGGCAGAGCCATAAGCCGCGCCGATCAGTGCGTCCACGGCCTTGTCCAGGTTGGCATCGGGCATCACCACCATGTGGTTCTTGGCCCCGCCCAGCGCCTGAACACGCTTGCCGAAGTGCGCACCGGTTTCATAGATGTAGTTGGCGATCGGGGTCGAGCCGACGAAGCTCAAGGCCTTCACCTCCGGATGCTCGAGCAGGGCATCGACCGCTTCCTTGTCGCCCTGCACCACGTTGAAGACACCATCGGGCAGCCCGGCCTGCTCGAGCAGGTCGGCGATCATCAGCGACGCGCTGGGGTCTGTGGGGCTCGGCTTCAGGATGAAGGTGTTGCCGGTGGCGATGGCCAGCGGGAACATCCACATCGGTACCATCACCGGGAAATTGAATGGCGTAATACCGGCGACCACGCCCAGCGGCTGACGCACGGTCCAGTTATCGATGCCGGTGCTGACCTGCTCGGTGAAATCGCCCTTGAGCAGCTGCGGCACACCGCAGGCAAATTCGACGATATCGATGCCGCGGGCCACTTCGCCCTGAGCATCGTCGAACACCTTGCCGTGCTCCAGGGTGATGGCACGCGCCAGGTCATCCTTGTGGGCATTGAGCAGTTCTAGGAAGCGGAACAGCACCCGGGCGCGGCGAATCGGCGGCGTGTCGGCCCAGGCCGGGAAGGCCTTGCTCGCCGCGTCCACGGCACGATCGACGTCGCTGCGCTGGGCCAGCAGCACCCGCCCCGTCACCTGCCCGGTGGCGGGATTGGTCACGTCCTGGTGCCGAGAGGAATCGCCGCTGCTGATATGGCCATTGATATAATGTTCGATGCGCTGGGTGCTCATGTCGGCCTCTTGTTTTGTTGCACTGCAGTGTCATATTGGCCGGAAAGCCCCGTGCCAGAGCCTCAAACCTAGCGCACCGGAGCGGAGAATCAATTGAGAAAGGCAAAAGCCAGATATAATATTTCCTTATATTCCCGCACCTACTCGATGATAGGCTCGAGGCCCAAGACCAAGGTCTAAAAGCTAAGGAGACAGACCCGATGCGCGATATAAAGGCGCTGCGTGCCTTCGTGGCCGTGGCCCACCAAGGCAGCGTGTCACGAGCCGCCGAGGCGCTGCATCTCACCCAACCGGCCGTCAGTCTCAAGATCAAACAGCTTCAGGCAGCGTTGGGCCTCACCCTCTTCCATCGCCAAGCCCAGGGTCTGGCGCTCAGCGCTGATGGCCATGCCCTGCTGCCGGCCGCCGAGGCCGCACTGGCCTCACTTCAGGCCTTCGACCTCAGCGCCCAATCGATGCATGACACCCTGCGCGGGCGCCTGCGCATCGGCACCATCGTCGATCCGGAGTTCATTCGTCTGGGCGCCTTGATGCATCAGTTGATGCAGCGTGCTCCGCAGGTCGATACCGAATTGCATCACGGCATGAGCGGCAGCACCCTCGAGCGCCTGTTCCGCCGCGAGCTAGACGTCGGTTTCTTCCTCGGCCCGCCCGGCCAACCGCCGCCCAGCGAAGACGGCGCGCCGGTGGTTGAACTTCTCGAGCTGACCCACTTCGACTATCACCTCATCGCACCGGCCGGCTGGTCCTCGCGGTTGACCCGTACCGACTGGCCGAGCCTCGCCGCCCTGCCTTGGATCGTCACCCCACCGGTCTCGGTGCATCACCGCCTGCTGAACGAGCGACTCGCGCCGCTAGGCCTCACGCCGCATCGTGTCGCCCAGGTCGATCAAGAGGCCTGCATGCTCGATCTGGTGCGCGCCGGCGTCGGCTTGGCTCTGGCGCGGGATACTCTGGCCTTGCAGGAGCGCCAGGAACGCGGCCTGGTGATCGCCGATGGGGTGCGCCTGCCCTGTGCGCTGAGCTTCGCCTGGCTCAAGGAACGACGCGACGAGCCGGTCATCGCTGCTGTGCGCGGCGCGCTGGCCGACATCTGGTCATGCTAGTCGGTCGAGGCACCGACGATGCTGCCCTCGAGAGCCACAGCATTGACAGCGCTCAGGCCGCCGCGTGCAATAAAAAGTGCTCACCCGCCGAACAACGTCCAGTAATGTCGATCACTAAGTATTGTCCTCCGACCATCGCCGACTAGCATAATCACGCACATTGCCACGCACATTGCCACGAGCATTGCCACCCAACACCGCCCAGGAGCTCACCGCATGCCCTCACTCCCCGCTCGCCTGACCGAATGGCGCAGTTTATCCCGCTACTCCGCCTACGGCGCCAGCTTCATCGGTCTGATCACGAGCCTCGGACTGATGACCATCAGTCCGGTATGGGGCCTGGCGGCGCTTGGCTTCGCCGCCCTGGCGGCGCTGGGCACCTTTGATCTGTGCCAGCGCCGGCGTACCGTGAGCCGCAACTATCCGATCCTTGCCCACTTGCGCTATGGCCTCGAGTCGATCGGACCGGAGATTCGCCAGTACTTCATCCAGGCGGATACCGAGCCGCGCCCCTTCTCCCGGGAGCAGCGCGAAGCGGTCTACCAACGCGCCAAGAACAGCATGGACAAGAAACCCTTCGGCTCGCTGCACGACATGTATGCGCCAGGCTATGAATGGGTCAATCCGTCGCTGGCCCCCGCACCGATCAACGGCCATGACTTTCGGGTGACGATCGGCGCCGGTCGCGCCAAGCCCTATTCCGCCAGCGTGTTCAATATCTCGGCGATGAGCTTCGGCTCGCTCTCCGGCAACGCCATCGAGTCCTTGAACCGGGGCGCCGCTCAAGGGGGCTTCTACCACGATACCGGCGAAGGGGCGATTTCGCCCTACCATCTTCAGGGCGGCGATCTGGTATGGGAAATCGGCTCGGGCTACTTCGGTTGCCGCACCCTGGATGGGCACTTCGACGAGGAGCGTTTCATCGCGGGGGCATGCCGGCCCGAGGTGAAGATGATCGAGATCAAGCTCAGCCAGGGCGCCAAGCCCGGCCACGGCGGCATTCTGCCCGGCGCCAAGGTCACCGCCGAGATCGCCTCGACCCGGGGCGTGCCGCTGGGCGAGGACGTGGTTTCACCCTCCGCCCACTCCGCCTTCACCACACCCCGCGAGCTGATCGCCTTCATCATCCGCCTGCGTGAACTCTCCGGCGGCAAGCCGGTCGGCATCAAGCTCGCCATCGGCCATCCCTGGGAATGGTTCGGCCTGGTCAAGGCGATGCTCGCCACCGGCGAGCATCCGGACTTCATCGTCGTCGACGGCGGCGAGGGCGGCACCGGGGCGGCACCGCTGGAATTCATCAACCGGTTGGGCATGCCGCTCACCGAGGCGCTACTGTTGGTGCACAACACCCTGGTCGGCGCCAACCTGCGTGACTCGGTCAAGATCGGCGCCGCCGGCAAGCTGATCTCCGCCTTCGATATCGCCCGCACCATCGCCCTGGGCGCCGACTGGTGCAACGCCGCCCGCGGCTACATGTTCGCGCTGGGCTGCATTCAGGCCCGGGCCTGCCATACCGACCGCTGCCCCAGCGGCGTGGCCACCCAGGACCCGCGACGCAGTGCCCACCTGGACGTGGCCGACAAGAGCGCCCGTGTCCAGCACTTCCATGACAACACCATGAAGGCCATGGCCGAAATGCTGGCCGCCGCCGGCCTGGCCTCGCCCGACGAGCTCGGCCCCGAGCACATCCTGCGCCGGGTCTCCGACCACGAGATCCGCGCCTTCGACCAACTGTTCAACTATTTGCCGCCGGGGGCGCTGCTCAACGGCCCGCCCGAGCATCAGGTATTCAACACCTACTGGACACACGCCAGCGCCGAGACCTTTCACCCGCCGGCCGCCGAGGCGGCGAAGCGCACAAGCAAGCTGTTCTAGCAAGCGCCCAAGGGGAGACGCCGCCCCGGCCATTGGCGCGGCGAATCCGCCGCGTCGCTCAGTGGTCGCGCTGATTGACGCGCCGCGACAGCGTCTCGGGGCTCTCTTTGCGCTCCGAGTAGCGATCGGTCAGGTAATCGCTGCGATCTCGCACCAGCAAAGTGAACTTCACCAACTCTTCCATGACGTCGACGATGCGGTCGTATAACGGCGAGGGTTTCATGCGGCCCTGGTCATCGAATGCCTGAAAGGCCTTAGGTACCGAGGACTGGTTAGGGATGGTCAGCATGCGCATCCAGCGCCCCAGGACGCGCAGCTGATTGACGGTGTTGAACGACTGCGAGCCGCCACAAACCTGCATCACCGCCAGCGTCTTGCCCTGAGTCGGACGCACGCCGCCCAGGGCCAGGGGGATCCAATCGATCTGCGCCTTCATGATGCCAGTCATCGCCCCATGGCGCTCCGGCGAGCACCACACCATGCCCTCCGACCAGGCCGCCAGCTCGCGCAACTCCACTACCTTGGGGTGCTCGGCGGGCTCGGCATCCGGCAGCGGCAAGCCGCGCGGGTCGAAAACACGCGTCTCGGCACCCATGGCCTCGAGCAAGCGCGCCGCCTCCTCCACCGCCAGGCGGCTGTAGGAAGGCTCACGCAGCGAGCCATGCAGCAGCAGGATGCGCGGCTTGTGTGTGCCAGGGGCGACGTCGAAGACGCTTGCCGTCGTGGGCGCCGCAAATAGGGCATCATGGACGTTGGGCAAATCGTGCATAGCCATGCCTCGGTGTGATAGTGGCGTTGACATTGAGAGTCGTCGGCGTAAAGCCGTCAAACGAACCAGTGGCGGGTGCGATTGGCTAACCAGACCAGCGACAACATCACCCGCACCTCGACCAGCACGCCAACCACGGTGGCCAGGGCCGCCCCGGAATGCAGGCCGAACAGCAGGATCACCGTGCCCACCAGCCCCAGCACCACACCGGGCTTGAGGCGACGCACGAAGGCCACGAGGCGCGGCTCGCCCGCCATAAAAACATATGCTAGCACGCATATATGGAAAGGTGTATATTCTCCCGGTAGTGGCATGGCATCGCACCGACGCCTTGCCACCCCAGTCATCGAATCGTCATCCGCAGTTGGTATATATGGCATTTCATATATCTTGAGCCCTCGAGGTAAGCCAGCATGACCAAGCCACGCGTCCTGTTCCTGTGCAATGCCAACTCCGCCCGCTCCATCATGGCCGAGGCCCTGCTCCGCCACATGGCGGGGGATCGCTTCGACGCCTTCAGTGCTGGCGTCGAGCCCGACCAGCCGCAGGAGGCCGCCCTGGCGGCGCTCAACGCTCAGGGCATCGACACCTCAGGCCTGGCCAGCCAATCCCTAGAGGCCTACGCCGGCCAGCATTTCGACAGCGCCATCATCCTCTGCGAGAAGGCGCAACAACGCTGCCGCGACTGGAACGGCGAGGCCGACGAGATCCTGTTCTGGGATATCTTCGACCCGCGGCTCAACCCCCGGGCCAACGCCTATCCACAAACTCTTCAAGAGATCCGTCGCCGCCTGGAACTGTGGCTTCACGTTCAGGCGCGCTGACGGAAACGACAGCCTACTAGGAACGCCATGACCTCACTGACCTCCCTCTCACTGATCAAGTGCCTCGGCGACGAGACGCGGCTCGCCCTGATGCTGCTGATCCACACCGAAGGCGAGCTGTGCGTCTGCGAGATGACGCATGCCCTGGGGGCCTCACAGCCCAAGGTATCGCGCCACTTGGCACAGTTACGCGACTGCGGACTGCTCGAGGATCGGCGCCAGGGGCAGTGGGTTTACTACCGGCTGATGCCCGAGCTGCCGACCTGGGCCCTCGAGGTGCTGGACGCCACGGCCCGCGGCGCCGCGACAGGGCTCGAGGTGCCGCTCGCACGCCTGGCCGCCATGGGCAACCGCCCAGTGCGCCAGGCGAGTTGTTGCTGAGCGCCCTAGGCAATGTCTGAAAAGTACTGCGCTCGCCCATACGGCGTTAAAAATCGGCTCAAGATGCTCATTTACACCCCGTAAACTCCGCTCTTTCGCCGATTTTTGCCTTGTCTGGCCTTCGCTCGTCGACTTTTCAGACACAGCCTAGGCCTCAGCTCATCCTTCTTCCCCCGGACGATCTTTACCAGGAGCCCTCCATGACCCTTCGCATCGGCATCAACGGCCTCGGCCGCATCGGTCGCCTGGCGCTGCGCCGCCTCTGGGCAGAGCGCGACGCCCAGGCCCTCGAGCTCGTCGCCGCCAACGACCCGGGCGGCGACGCGGCTACCTTCGCCCACCTGCTCGAATTCGACTCGGTGCATGGACGCTGGTCGCCGGGGACCGGCCTTCAGGCAGAAGACGATGCCATCATCATCGACGGCGTTCGTCTGCCCTTATCGCGCCATGACGCTATCGCCAAGACCGACTGGTCTGGCTGCGACGTGGTGATCGAAGCCTCCGGGGCGATGAAGACCCGCGACCAGCTCGACGCCTACCTCGACCAGGGCGTAGGTCGGGTGGTGGTCAGCGCGCCGGTCAAGGAAGACGGTGTGCTCAATGTGGTAATGGGCGTCAACGATCGGGCCTTCGATCCGGCCACCCACCGGATCGTCACCGCGGCAAGTTGCACCACCAACTGCCTGGCGCCGGTGGTCAAGGTGATCCAAGAGACCTTCGGCATCCGCCACGGCACGATGACCACGGTGCACGACATCACCAACACTCAGGTGATCCTCGATACGCCAAGTTCGCCGAGCAAGCCTGATCTGCGCCGTTCACGGGCCTCGAGCATGAGCCTGATCCCCACCACCACCGGCTCCGCCAAGGCGATCACGACGATCTTTCCCGAGCTCGAAGGCAAGCTCAACGGCCACGCCGTACGCGTGCCACTGGCCAACGCCTCGCTCACCGACATGGTCTTCGAGCTCGAGCGCGAAGTAACGGAGGAAGAGGTCAATGCCGCCTTGAAGCGCGCTGCCGAGGGCGAGCTCGCCGGCATCCTGGGCTATGAGGAGCGCCCGCTGGTCTCCATCGACTACCGCACCGACCCGCGCAGCGCCATCGTCGATGCGCCCTCGACCATGGTGGTCAATGGCACCCAGCTGAAGCTTTACGTCTGGTACGACAACGAATGGGGCTATGCCAACCGCACCGTCGAACTGGCCCTGAAGGTCGGCCGCACCTGAAGGAGGCACCATGACGCTTGTCGCACGCCTACGGGCCCTGCCGTTCGAGGTGCGCCAGTACCTGCTGGTCACCGGCAACTACTGGGCCTTCACTCTGACCGATGGCGCCCTGCGCATGCTGGTGGTGCTGCACTTCCACCGGCTGGGCTATTCGCCGCTGGAGGTCGCGCTGCTGTTCTTGTTCTACGAGGCCTTCGGCGTGATCACCAATCTGGTCGGCGGCTGGCTGGGCGCACGGCTGGGGCTCAACCGCACCATGAACCTGGGGCTTGGCCTGCAGCTTCTGGCACTCGGCATGCTGCTGGTGCCCAGCACGGCGCTCAGCGTGGCCTGGGTGATGGCCGCTCAGGCCCTCTCGGGAATCGCCAAGGACCTCAACAAGATGAGTGCCAAGAGCGCGGTCAAGGTGCTGCTGCCCAAGGGCGGCACCGGCACGGATGAGACCATGCAGGGCGCGCTGTATCGCTGGGTGGCGCTGCTCACCGGCTCCAAGAACGCTCTGAAGGGCGCCGGCTTCTTCATCGGCGGGCTGCTGTTGACGCTGGTCGGCTTTCGCGGTGCGATCCTCGCGCTGTGGGTTCTGCTGGTGGGGGTGCTGGCGCTGTCGCTGTGGCGGCTGCGGGCAGACCTTGGCCGCCAGAAGTCCAAACCCAGATTCCGCGAGGTGTTATCCACCTCACGGGCAGTGAACGTGCTCGCGGCGGCGCGACTGATGCTGTTCGCTTCAAGGGATGTCTGGTTCGTGGTCGCTCTGCCGGTGTTTCTGTATGACGTTTACGGCTGGACCTTCTGGAGCGTGGGCACCCTGATGGCCGTGTGGGTCATCGGCTACGGCGGCGTGCAGACCCAGGCGCCGCGCCTGACTCGTGTTTTCCAGGCAAGCCCGGCGACCATCACCGCCGGCTGGGCGCTGGCGCTGGCCGTGCTGCCCGCCATACTCGCGCTCCTGCCGCTGGGCGCCGGCCCAGACATCGGCTCGAGTCCCAGCCTGGGCGCCGGCCCAGACATCGGCTCGAGTCCCAGCCTGGGCGCCGGCTGGCTGATCGCTGGGCTGTTGGCCTTCGGCGCATTATTCGCCGTCAACTCGAGCTGGCACAGCTACCTGATCGTGCGCTATGCCCGTGCCGAGGGAGTGTCGATGGATGTCGGCTTCTACTACATGGCCAACGCCATGGGACGCCTGGTCGGCACCCTGCTGTCGGGCTGGCTCTACCAGGTTCAAGGCCTGGCCGCCTGTCTGTGGGTCTCGGCGGCGCTGGTACTAACAAGCGCCCTGCTGGCTCTGGCGCTGCCCCGAGAGACTGCGGCCAACGCCTGACAGCAATGATAGGCTGGCGGTTTGATCTGTGGATCTCGTCGGACAGGCTCGCTCGATCCGAGATCACCCGAACCATCGCAGGAGCCCTTGCATGCCCACCCCGCTGCTCTATGTGGCCGCTGCCTTGGCCGAGATCGCCGGCTGCTTTGCCTTCTGGTCCTGGTGGCGCCTCGACAAGCCGCTCGGCTGGCTGCTGCCGGGAATGGCCAGCCTGGCGCTGTTCGCCTGGCTGTTAAGCCTCACCGATGCCGACTACGCCGGGCGCGCCTATGCCGCCTATGGCGGCGTCTATATCGCTACCTCGCTCGTCTGGTTGTGGCTGGTCGAGCAGCGCGCGCCAGACCGCTGGGACCTGATCGGCGCGACCCTGTGCCTCATCGGCGCGGGGATCATCCTGCTGGGGCCGCGCAGCGCCTGAGCCTCAGCTCTTTCCCAGGCTCAAGCTCAACCCAGGGCTCCCGCTCGTGGACCCATCCGATGGTTTTCATCACCCAGCGCCCGTGGCCATGACAAACCGCCACAGAGCGGCACTGAGCATCCCCATGGCGATCGCCACCAGCGGGCTTCGTAGCCAAATCGCCACAGCGCCTGCAATCAGGGCCGCTATCCGGGTGCCGCCATCACCGTCGACGACCATCGGGGTGATCACGGCAATCAGCACCGAGGTTGCCATGGCATCGACGAAGCGCCGCACCTTGGGGCCGATGGGTAGCCGCGACATGATCAAGAGCCCACCGATGCGCGATACCAGCGCGATCACGATCATCATGGTGATTGCCACCAACGAGGCCACGCCGCTCGTACTTGCCCACGACCCCATCATGATGCCGCCCGGCGAGCAGAAGCGGCAGGCCACAGCACGGCAACGCCGCCACCCACCAGGGCTCCCACCACCACGTGAAGGTAGGGTGGCAACCAGTAATAGGCCAGCAAGGCACTCAGGGCCGCTGCGCCCCAAGGCAGCAGCATGTCACGCCGCGGAACGCCACCGACGACAATCACCAGCAAGAAACACAGCATGATCACGTCGAGCCCATAGCGTTCCGGCTCGACCAACCGACCGCCAAACATCAGCCCGATACCGCTGCCCACCACCCAGGCCCCCCACAGGGCAATGCCGCCACCCAACAGCAGGCCCACGTTACGCTCGCCGCGCTGATATTCACCTAGCGCCATGGCCCAGCTGGAGTCCGTCAAGAAGAACACCGCCGCAAATTGCTGGCGTTTGGGCAGGCTGTGCAACCAGGGGTGCAGGGCCGCACTCATCAGCAGATGGCGGGTATGGATGGCCATGGTCGTCAGCGCCAGCGCCAGCAGCGGAAGCGGGAAGGCCCAGAGCTCGAGCACGGCAAATTGCGAGGGTCCCGAGAACATCAACGCACTCATCAACATGGCCTCCCAGCCATGCAGCCCCTTCTGAGCGGCCGCCACACCGAATGCCAGCCCAAAGGCAACGGTAAAGGCGGCGAGGGGCAGCATCTTGCGCACTCCGCGCCAGGTGCCAGGCCGATCCAGGGTGGCCGCCGCTGACTCGACCGATGGTTTCATGCTCGCCCCTCCTGAGGATGATGAAAGCGCCTTGAGGCGCTGATCATAGCCTAGCCGCTAAGGGCGTTAATACAAAACAAACAGTCCTGCTTGTTTTTTTCATGGGTGCGAACTAGGCTCAATTTCAAGGCGCCACTCTGCGTCTTGCCCAGGTGACTGGTATCACAATAGCAACAATCTGCCGACCGTCACGGCACTGGAGAGAACCATGCAATTCAAGTCCACCCGACTTGCCTTGGGAGTGGCCGCCCTTGCCCTTCCTGCCTTCGCGACCTCAGCCATGGCCGCCACGTCATTCATCGCCAATTCCTTTTACGACCAGCAGCATCCGCACTCTCGGTACGGCTATATCGAATGGGCGGAGACCGTTAAAGAACTATCCGACGGCGAGCTGCAGCCGGAAGTCTTCACCGGCACCGTGCTGCTGGCGCCGCGCGCCAACCTGCAGGGCATTCGCGACAATGTGGTGCAGGTGGCTCACCATGCCGCCGTCTACACGCCCTCCGAACTACCGGTCGCCAATGCCATCCAGGAGCTGGGGTTCAATTTCGATGACCCGCTGATCGGCATCCTCGCCGTGACCGACTTCAGCACCCATAACGCCGCCCAGCTCCAGGAATGGGAAGACGTCGGCATCGTCTATCTCGGCGCCTACAACACCCCGCCCTATGTGCTGTTCTGCCGCGAGCCGGTGCGTAATCTCGAAGAACTGCGCGGCAAGCGGATCCGCACCGCCGGCTCTACGGTCTCGGCCTGGGTCGAGCAGGCAGGTGGCATACCGGTCAATGTGCCCTCCAGCGAAATGTACAGTGGCCTGGATCGAGGCTCGCTGGACTGTGCCACCAACGCCGCCAACGACCTGATCGACCGCTCGCTTTGGGAAGTCGCCGAATACACCACGCTGTTGCCGACCGGCATGTACTGGTCAGGCCCGCAGTGGGGCTTCAACCCGTCGTTCTGGGCCGACCTCAGCGATGATCAGCGCGATGTCTTCAAGCAAGCCACCGCCAAGGCGATGACCCGCATGATCGTCCAGTACCTGGACACCGCCGATGCCGCCCTCGAAGAAGCGATCGACAAGGGCAACAACGTCTATGAGCCTGAAGAGGACCTGATGGCTTCCGTCGAAGCGTTTCGCGAGCAGGCTCTGACGGACGTCTACGACACGGCACGTGACAAATACGGCATCGAAGATGCCCAGGCACTGATCGATGACTTCCTGGCTACCCATGCCAAGTGGGTCAAACTGCTTGCCGACGTCGACCGTCATGACGAAGACGCCCTGGCAGAACTGGCCATGCGTGAGATCTACGACACCCTGCCCGCCGACTACGGCATTTACTGATACCGCCAACTCCTGGGGCCGCTCTCGGCGGCCCCTCTGGCGACCCTTAGGCTGTGTCTGAAACATCGACGAGCGCAGTACTTTTCAGACATTGCCTAGCCAACCGAGGAGGCACAACGATGAGCCAACGTCAGACTCAGGAAGAACGCTCACGCCAGAC
Organism: Onishia taeanensis; assembly: GCF_013349955.1. Taxonomy (GTDB): domain Bacteria; phylum Pseudomonadota; class Gammaproteobacteria; order Pseudomonadales; family Halomonadaceae; genus Onishia; species Onishia taeanensis_B. The sequence continues at coordinate 39,939 of NZ_JABVXC010000001.1, forward strand.
CCAAGCGAAGATCATGCAAGGCACGCTGGAGTGCATTCTGGAGAAGGGAATCCGCGCCACCTCGACGGTCGACGTGGCGCGTCAAGCCGGTGTGTCAAGGGGCGCACTGATGCACCACTACCCTTCCAAGGAGGCGTTGATGCAGGCCGCCCTTGAAGACCTGCTCAACCAGGAGGTCGTAAGCGTCAAAGAAATGGCTGACGGCATCAAGGCGGGCACGCTGGATTTCGATACGCTGATCGACACCCTGCATGACCACTTCAAGGGCAACCTTTACATGGTCACCCTGGAGTACCTCACGGCCGCTCGAACCGACGCGTCGATCAAGGAAGTCCTCGAGCCCCTGGCCGCCCGCTTCAATGCCTCACTCGAGGCCATCTGGGAGCAGCTTCTGCTCAGCACCCGGCATAGCTCCCACGAGAAGCGCGTCGCCCTGAACGCCACCCTGTGCATGATGCGCGGCATGGGCGCCCAGAGCATCTGGCGCGACGACCCGGCGCTCTATCGCGACATGCTGACGTTCTGGAAACAGACCCTGATCGACCAGGGGTTCAGCGAACGCACCGCGCCACAGCGGAGGATCCACATATGACGACTGAGGGCACCCGACTCGAGATCGTCAGCGCTTGGCTAAGCAAGGCAACGCTGGCGGCATCGACCCTGTTCCTGGCCTTGATGGCGCTGCATGTCACCCTGGATGTCACCCTGCGCTTCCTGATAGGCACCTCCTTTCCCGGCACGCTGGAAGTGGTGTCCTTCTATTACATGATCGGCGTGGTCTTCCTGCCCCTGGCCTACGTGGAACTCAAGCGCGAGCATATCAGTGTCGATGTGCTGGTCACTCGGTTTCCCGCGGGCGTACAGCTCGCCCTCTACCTGTTTGCTGGCCTGCTGGGTCTCGCCTATTTCGGCCTGCTTGGCTACCAAAGCCTGCTGGATGCTCTGCGCGCCACCGGCAGACTGGAAACCGCCATGGCCAACTTCACCTTCTACCTGTGGCCCAGCCGCTGGGCGTTGCCGCTCGGTTTCGCCGCCATGTGCCTGGCAACGCTTGCCAACATGATCAAGGCCATCCGCCTGCGTCACGCCCTCTAGGAGCACCAGCATGACCAATCTCGAGATCGGCGTGGCAGGCATTGCCATCGCCCTGACCCTGATCGCCTTACGCGTACCTATCGGCGTGACGCTGGGCCTGGTATCGATCGTCGGCATCAGCCAGATCACCAACTTCTCGATCGCCTGGGGCATGATTTCCGCGACCCCCTTCGACTTTGCCGGCACCTGGGAGCTGACCGCTGCTCCCATGTTCCTGTTCATGGGCTACCTGTGCACCACCACCAACATGACCCAGGGCCTGTTTCAGGCCATGCGCCTGTACCTGGCTCGTCTCCCGGGCGGACTGGCGGTGTCCAGCGTCATGGCCTCGGCCTTCTTTGCAGCGGCCTCGGGCTCGAGCGTGGCCACCTCGGCGGCCATGTCGCGTATCGCCGTGCCGGAAATGCTCAAGCACAACTATGACCGGGGCCTGGCAACCGGCACCGTGGCGGCCTCTGGCACCCTGGGATCGTTGATTCCGCCCAGCGTGCTGCTGGTGCTGTACGGCGTTTATGCACAGGTGTCGGTAGGCCAGCTGTTCATGGCCGGCTTCCTGCCCGGCATCGTCTCGGCGCTGCTCTACATCGTGATGATCATGGTGCGAACCCACCTCAAGCCCAGCCTCGCCGGCCATGCCAACGTGCAGTCGAGCTGGCAGGAGAAGTGGGACGCGTTCAAGGAAATCTGGCCGCTGCCGCTGCTGATCGGCGCCGTACTGGGCGGTATCTTCAGCGGCATTTTCTCGCCAACCGAGGCGGGTGCCGTCGGCACCTCCATCGCCGCCTTGATCGCCCTGTCGCGGCGCACGCTGACGGTGGATGCACTCAAGCAGGCGCTGATGCAAACCGCGGTCAGCACCGCCAGCATCTTCATTATCCTGATCGGCTCGCTGTTCTTCACCCGCTTCCTGGCCCTGAGCGGTGTGCCCACGGCCTTCTCGGAAATGATCCTCAGTGTCAGCACCGAAAGCTGGTGGATCATCCTCGCCGTGGCCGTGATCTACCTGGTACTGGGCATGTTCATCGACTCCATCGGGCTACTGCTGCTGACCCTGCCGTTGATCCTGCCGCTGGTCGAGGGGGCCGACCTGAACCTGGTGTGGTTCGGCATCATCGTCGTCAAGCTGCTCGAGGTCGGCCTGGTCACGCCCCCCATCGGCCTGAACGTCTACGTCATCAAGGGCGCGCTTGGCAAAAGCGTCACCCTTCAAGAGGTCTTTCGCGGTGTCAGCTGGTTCATCGCCATGGACATCATCGCCCTGCTGCTGATCGTGATGATTCCGGCACTCTCGCTTTATCTCCCACAACAAATGTTCTGATCCGTCAGCTCGAGGAAAAACAATGACGACAACACACGCCACCCGTACACGCTTCACCAATGCCAACGTCATCGATACCCGCCAGGGTAAAGTGCTGCCTGACCAACAGGTGCGCATCCAGGATGGCCGCATCGTCGCGATCGGTGCCGACCCGCTCGAGGGCGAAGACGATCAGGTCATCGACCTTGAAGGCCGCTATTTGATGCCCGGCCTGGTCGACTCCCATGTGCACGTTACCGCCATCACCCCGAATTTCGCGCTGCTCGAAACGCTGTCGCCGTTCTATGTGGGGGCAAAGTCCAGCGAGCTGCTGAAAGACATGCTGATGCGCGGCTTTACCAGCGTGCGTGATGCCGGCGGCGCCGACCATGGCCTGGCCAACGCCGTCGAGGAAGACAGCCTGATCGGCCCACGCCTTCTGTATGCCGGCCGGGCGCTGTCGCAGACCGGCGGCCACGGCGACATGCGTGGCCCGGGCCAACAGACCTTCGAGGGCTGCTTCTGCTGCTCGGGACTGGGACGTGTCTGCGATGGCGTCAGCGAGGTCCGCCGCGCCGCTCGGGATGAGATCCGCAAGGGCGCCACTCAGCTCAAGATCATGGCATCCGGCGGCGTCTCCTCCCCCACCGATCGCATCGACAGCACCCAGTTCTCGCTGGAAGAGATCGACGCCATCGTCGAGGAAGCCACCGCCGCCAACATCCACACCATGGCCCATGCCTATACCGCCCGCGCCATCAACCGGCTGATTCCCCGCGGCGTGAAGACCATCGAGCACGGCAACCTGATGGACGAAGAAAGCTGCCGGCTGTTTCTCGAGCACGATGCCTACCTGACGCCGACCTTATCCACCTACGATGCCCTGGCCCGGGAAGGCGTCGAGGCCGGCATGGCGCCACACCTCCAGCAAAAGGTCTATGACGTGCTGGATGCCGGCGCCAAGGCACTGGAAATGGCCCAGCACCACGGTGTGAAGATGCTGTACGGCTCTGACCTGTTGGGTCGCATGCAGTGCCACCAGCTCAACGAATTCCTGCTGCGCAAGGAGGTGGTGCCGGCGGATGACCTGATCCGCGCCGCGACCTGCAACGCCGCCGACGCCTATGGCAACCGTGGGGACTTCGGCGAAGTGATCCCCGGCGCCCGTGGCGACCTGATCGTGCTGCGTGACAACCCGCTGGACGATATCGCCGTACTGACGCAGCCTGAGCAGCAGTTACTGATGATCATGAAGGGCGGCAAGGTCTACAAAAACGTCCTTTAAGTCCCATCCTTGGCGGGCGCGTGGCGGATGCCCCACGCGCCCTCAGGGTATCCGCGTGAATTAATGTTGACCCGGCGGTCCCAACGTGAAAAGATGCATCTCAGTTGGTTAGCAAGTTGAATATAGTCAGTTGTAATCGAAGTCCTTCGGTAGCCCTGGTGTATATCTCCTTTGTTTTACCCACTATTTCTCGGGGTATCACCCGGCAACTGTAAGAGCGCTTTTGCGCGTAAGGATATTGAAAATGGCAACTGGCACAGTTAAGTGGTTCAACGACACTAAAGGTTTCGGCTTCATTTCTCCGGCAGACGGTGGCGACGACCTGTTCGCACACTTCTCCGAGATCCAGGCAGAAGGCTTCAAGTCTCTGCAGGACGGCCAGGAAGTTTCCTTTGACGTCACCCAGGGCAAGAAAGGCCTGCAGGCGTCAAACATCAAGGCCATCTAAACTCCGACTTCTTGTCGAGATTAGAAAGCCTCTCGAACCCTAGGGTTTGAGGTACAAGGCCCGCTTCGGCGGGCCTTGTTGCGTTTGTGTTTTAGAAAACGGGTCAGAAAACTGCCCCTGCATAGCGAAAGCAGCGCCAACGGCTGCGTTTGATAGCCCCACCAGCCAAGACGCCACAGCGTTGAGCCAACCTGTCTTCTTGCGTTAAAGCCCCTCCCAGGCAAATGGTAGAATCGACCTCTAAGCGTGACGCTACTCAGGACGCCCATGACGATCGACACCACCCATATCAATCAGCAAATGACCCATTTTGACGGTCACCAGGAAATCTGGCTGTTCGGCTATGGCTCATTGATCTGGAAAGCCGACTTTCCTTACCTGGAACGTCGCCCGGCGCATATTCGCGGCTGGGTGCGCCGCTTCTGGCAAGGCTCCCACGACCATCGCGGCACACCCGAAGCCCCGGGGCGCGTGGCGACCCTGGTGCGCGCCCCAGATGCCATCTGCCACGGCATGGCCTATCGCATCACGCCGGAAACCCTCGGCCCTCTCGATGTGCGGGAGAAGAACGGCTATCTGCGCGTGGTCACCGAACTGCACTTCGATGATGCCCATGAAGACAGTCGAGCCAGCGAGTCGGCGGAAGGCCTGGTCTATCTCGCCACCGAAGACAACGCCGCCTTTCTCGGCGACGCGCCCCATGACGCCATCGCCCGCCAGATTGCCATGGCCCAAGGGGCCAGCGGCCCGAACCGCGACTACCTGCTCAACCTGGCGGCAGCGCTGGAGCGGCTAGGCCATCACGATGAGCATGTGGTCTCGCTGGCACGCCACCTCGATGGGAAAATCGCCGGCTGAGAGGCCGCACCGCCTTTCAGATATGACACCAAGCCACTCGTGAATTTCAGGTGAGCCATGTCCTCTCCCGCCATCGCCATTCAGCGCACGCCACTGGTCGCCGTCTACGGCACCCTGAAGCGTGGCCTGCGCAACCACCACTGGTTGGAGGGCGCCGAGTTCGTCGGTAAAGACACCCTGACGACCGCCACTCTCTACGATCTGGGCCCCTACCCTGGCGCCAGGCTCGAGCCTTCTCGCGGGATCGACATCGAGGTATTCCGGGTCGATAGCCGCTGCATGACCGGCCTCGATCGGCTGGAAGACTACCGGGTTCGTGCGCCGCACTCCGGCACCTACGACCGCATCGTCCACGACACCGCCTTCGGCCCGGCCTGGCTGTATCTTTACAACCTCGACGTGACCGGCTATCCGGCGATTCGCCAAGGCGGCTGGTCGCCCAGCGATAAATCGTCCAGCAATTAGGCAAGCCTGACGGCAACGACAGCATCGCTCTCAAGCGGGATATAGGGATGATCCCCGACGCGGCGGCGACGGGAATGATAGAATATCGCGCCCGTTTTGGCCCGGCGCGGCTGGCAGGTGGATCCAATCGCGCCGCGCACTCCTGGCTTCTGCGTGCAACCCACGATCCCGAACCCTCCAAGAGACGCGTCATGATCGCAACCCTTAACACCCTCTTCCGCCCCCTGCAGCGGATAGGGCTGATCGCTCAAATTGCCATCGGCATCGTCTGCGGCATCCTGCTGGCTACCACCTCACCCGATCTCGCCCAGTCGGCGTCACTGCTGGGGCAAGTGTTCATTTCTGCCCTCAAGGCCGTGGCACCGATTCTGGTCTTCGTCTTGGTCACGGCGGCCATCGCCAGCCATCAGCGCGGCCAGCAGACCCATATCCGCGGGGTGCTGGTGCTTTATCTGATCGGCACGCTGGCGGCCGCGCTGGTCGCCGTGGTGGCGAGCTTCGCTTTCCCGACCACCCTGACACTGGACGCTCCTCAGGCCACCGGCAACCCGCCCGGTGGAGTCGATGAGATCCTCAAGAACCTGGTATTGAGCGCCGTCGACAATCCGGTCAGCGCGCTGATGAACGCCAACTTCATCGCCATTCTGGTCTGGTCGGCCGGCCTTGGCCTGACGCTGCGCCAGGCAAGCGATAGCACCCGCGCCCTGCTCGCAGACCTTGCTGATGCGGTATCGCAGATCATTCGCCTGGTGATCCGCCTGGCGCCGCTGGGCATCTTCGGCCTGGTGGCCGGCACGCTTGCCACCGCTGGCCTCGGTGCACTGCTCGATTACGGCCAGCTACTGCTGGTGATCGTCGGCTGCATGCTGTTCGTGGCACTGGTGACCAACCCGCTGATCGTGTTCCTGAAGACTCGCCGCAATCCCTATCCGCTGGTCTTCGCCTGCCTGCGTGGCAGCGCCATCACTGCCTTCTTTACCCGTAGCTCGGCGGCCAACATTCCGGTCAACCTGGAGCTGTGCAAGCGCCTTGACCTGCACGCCGATACCTATTCGATCTCGATCCCGCTGGGCGCCACCATCAACATGTCCGGCGCGGCGATCACCATCACCGTGATCACGCTGGCCGCCGCCCATACCCTGGGCATCAGCGTCGACTTCGCCACCGCCCTGCTGCTTTGCATCGTCTCGGCGCTGGCCGCCTGCGGCGTCTCCGGCGTGGCCGGCGGCTCACTGCTGATCATTCCCATGGCCGCCAACCTGTTCGGCATTTCCACCGACGTGGCCATGCAGGTCGTGGCGATTGGCTTTGTGATCAGCGTGGTGCAGGATTCAACCGAAACGGCGCTTAACTCCTCCACTGACGTGCTGTTCACCGCCGCCGCCTGCCGGGCCGGTGACGCGGCCACCGAGCGCGACTGAACCGCCCGCCCCGCTTCCAGCGTCGGCTCTGGAACGAAAAACCCCGCCATGGCAGACGCCATGGCGGGGTAGAAACGCCCATCCGACAGTGCTCAGGCCGGACTGCCGGCCTCGGTCTGGTCGGTCTCAGCGTCCAGGCCCTTACCTTCCAAGCCCTTGCTTTCCAAGCTCTTGTCTTCCAAGCGCTGGCAAAGCGCTGCCATTCTGTCGACCGCCTGCATCAGCACCTCGTCCGGCACCGTCAGTGCCACCCGAATCAGGGTCGTGGCGCTATCGCCGAAGGAGGCACCCGGCATCACTGCGACCCCTTGTTCTTCGAGCAGTCGCCAGGCGAAGGCCTCGCCGTCGAGACCGGTCTTCGCGACATCGATCATCAGAAACATGCCACCCTGGGGCAGGCTCGACGACAGCGCAGGTACCTGGCCGACGGCCTCGTGCAGCAGCTTGGCACGTCGGCCCAGGGCTTCACAGAGGCGATCGGCGGTGTCGAAATGCTGGCGCAGGGCCGCCTCGGTCATGTCGGCGATGAACGGCTGGTTGCCGAACAGCATGGTTTCCGAGATCGGCAGCAGACGCCGCGAGAACTCCACCGGACCGATGGACCAGCCGCTGCGGAAACCGGTGGCCGCATGGCTCTTGGAGATCGAGGACACCACCACGGTGCGCTCGCGAAGCGCCTCGATTTCCAGCGGCGAGACGAAATCGCCGTCGAAGATCAGCGCCTCGTACACCTCATCGCAGAGGATCCACAGATCGTTCTCGATGCACAGCTTGCCCAACTGCTCCAGCGTCTCGCGATCCAGCACCGCCCCCGTAGGATTGTGCGGCGTATTGAGCATCAGCACCCGGCTTTCCGGGGTGATGGCGGCGGCCAGATCGTCCGGCTGCATGATGAAGTCGTGCTCCATGCGGAGCGGCACCGGCTGCAGATGTGCCCCTGCCGCACGAATCACCCCTTCATAGGTGGCATAGTACGGATCGCCGCTCAGCACGCCATCGCCCTCACCGGCCAGCGCCAGGATCACCGCGAACAGCGCGGTCTGGGTACCGGGGAAGCACAGCACGTTCTCTTCGCCGATGCCGGGGAAGCGCGGCGCATAGCTCTCGATCAGCGCATCCACCAGTCCCGGCTCACCGCGCCCGTTGGAATAGCGCGTGCGCCCGGCCCGCAGGGCATCGATGCAGTGCTCGACCAGGGCCGGGTCGGTGGTGATATCCGGCTCGCCGATGCTCAATTCGATGAGTTCTTCGCCCTTGGCCTGGCGCGCTCTGGCGGCGTTGTGTACCGCCCATTTGTCGCCACCGAGGTCATACAGGCGATCGGTAATCGATGCATAGCGCATGAGACGTTTCCTATCGTGTTACGTGTTGAGAAGACATTGAGGGGGCGTCGATATGCTGCATCAGGGTATTGGCCGGCAGGGCGAGGATGCCCTCCGCCGCACTCAGCGCAATCCTTGGCAGCAGCGCCGTGTCATAAAGGCCGTGCCCGAGCCCGCCTTCCAGCCACAGGCCATCGATCAGTGCGTTCAACGCAATGGCGTAATGCTGGCAGGTGACAGGGTCCGCGGGGCGCTTGAGCACCAGCAGCAGCGGGTGAATCAGCGTTTCCAGCAGGACCAGGAATTCGCGATAGCTCTCACGGTGAATGTCGGCATAGTCTGGCTCGGTCCGGACACGCCCGATGAAGGTGGCCCATAGCGCCACCTTGCGGGGCGACAGGTTGGGCGCCGTCACGTTGGCGACGATGAAGCGGGCCAGGCGCTGCTCGGGCGCTGCACCGCCCTGCTCGGCAGCCTCATCGGCTTCGCTGGTCAGTTGCCCGATCAGGTAGCCGTAGGCGGCACTCACCATCGCATCCTTGGAGCCGAAGTAATGACGGATCAGCCCCGCCGTCACGTCCGCTCGCTCGGCCACGCGACGGGCGCTGGCACCGTTCATGCCGTACTCGGCCACACAGTCCAGGGTCGCTTCCAGCAAGCTGCGCCGCCGGGCGTCCATGGACCAACGCTGAAATGATTTCCTGCTCATAGTCCCCATCGTTTCCGGTAAGAAGACCCCACCTTGGCGCTTTTCGTAGCTCATCGACCAGATCGCCAAGGCAGGTCTCATGGGCGCCGCGATATAACTCAAGCATCTGAAAGCCATCAATATTTCACTAAGAAATATGGCGTGACAGCCGCCGAACCGACAGCGTTGAATTAGCCTTTCGTTTAATATTGAGGCTTTGAATCTCGCTGTACTTGGCTTACAGTTATACTTTCGTATAACAAGGAACTAATTGCAAGCGCCTGCTAAATGACGACATTTCCCCCTCCAGGAGGCAGATGGGCGCCCCCAGAGACGAGAGAATCAATGGCAAACGAACCTGCAATAGAGATACGCGACCTGCGCAAGCGATTCGGCTCCCTCGAGGTCCTGAAGGGCATTTCCCTGACCGCCGGCCAGGGCGATATCGTCGCCATCATTGGCGGCTCGGGCTCGGGTAAATCGACGCTGCTGAGATGCATCAACCTGCTGGAACGCCCGACATCGGGCGAGGTAGCGATTCAAGGCGAAACCTATCGCATGCGAGCCTCTCGCCATGGCGACCTGGAAATCGCCGACCGCCGTCAGGTCCAGCGCATCCGCGCCCACCTCGGCATGGTCTTTCAGAACTTCAACCTCTGGCCGCACCGCACGGTGCTGGAAAACGTCATCGAGGTACCCATCCACGTACTGGGCATGAAGCGCGACGAGGCCGTTCACCGCGCCGAGAAGCTGCTCGACCGCGTCGGGCTTGGCAGCAAGCAGTCGATGTATCCGGGCTTCATGTCCGGCGGGCAGCAGCAACGCGCCGCCATTGCCCGGGTGCTGGCGGTCGATCCGCTGGCCATGTTGTTCGATGAACCCACCTCGGCGCTCGACCCGGAGCTGGTCGGCGAGGTGCTATCCGTGATCCGCGATCTGGCCGCCGAGCAGCGCACCATGATGCTGGTGACCCACGAGATGGCCTTCGCACGAGACGTGGCAAGCCACGTGGTGTTCCTCCGAGAAGGCGTCATCGAAGAGCAGGGCCCACCCGAGCAGATCTTCGGCGATCCCCGGTCGCCGCACTTGAAGCAGTTCATCAGTTCGGTGGCCTGACCGCCGGCCTTTCTTTATCAACACAGCTTTATCAACGACGGCGTCATAAACGACACGCGTAAACACCCTAAACGGCAGATGTAACCCGTCTGCCAAGAACGCCTAAAACAAGAGAGGTAATCCCCATGTTCAAGACACTCACCGCGACCGCCGGCCTGATCGGCCTGAGCCTTTTCGCCGCACCGGCGCTGGCTGAGACCTACAAGATCGGCCTGTCCGCCGAGCCCTACCCCCCCTTCTATTCTCCGGATGCCGCCGGCGACTGGTCGGGCTGGGAAATCGACTTCATCGACGAGCTCTGTGACCGCCTGGACGCCGAATGCGAGCTCAAGCCGGTCGCTTGGGAAGGCATCATTCCGGCCCTCAAGACCGGTAAGATCGACATGATCATCGGCTCGATGTCGATCACCCCGGAGCGCGCCGAGCAGATCGCCTTCTCCAACAAGTATTACGCCAGCCCCACCGGCATCGTGGCGCTCAAATCAAGCGACGTGCAGCCCACCGCCGAGGGCGTTGAAGGCGCTTATCTGGGTATTCAGTCCGGCACCAACCAGGAACAGTACGCGCGCAAGCATTTCGCCGACACGGCCAACCTCAAGGTCTATCAGACCCTCAACGAAGAGCTCCAGGACCTGGTTGCCGGCCGTCTGGACGGGGTGGTCGCCGACACCCTGGCCGTGCAGACCTTCATCCACTCCGAGACCGGCCAGTCCTGCTGTGAATACCGCGGTGCCGTGGCAAGCGATGCCGAGCTGATGAGCGAGGGCATCGGGGTGGGCCTGCGCCAGGGCGATACCGAGCTCAAGGAGCGCGTCAATGCCGCCATCGACGCGATGCGTGCCGATGGTACCTATGAGGACATCACCGCGCCCTACTTCGATTTCGACATCTACGGCGGCTGATGCCCGCCGCGAAGGCCGCCCTCAGAGGCGGCCTTCGTCTTTTTGCCTTTCCGTCCTTCCGCGTTTACTTGGACATCCGTTGGACATCCGTTACTCACAAGGATAATCGCCACCCATGACGACCATCTTCGACTTAAGCCTGCTGGCCTTTGAGCCCCCCGGCTGGGGCAAGGTGCTGCTGGTCGGGTTTCTGCGCTCGATCGAGCTGGCGGCAGGTGGCTATCTGCTGGGCATCCTGATCGGCATCTTCGGCGCCACCGGCAAGCTCTACGGCAACAAGGTCGTCCGCGACCTGCTGGAAATCTACACCATGGTGATCCGCGCCGTGCCCGAACTGGTACTGATGCTGCTGTTCTACTATGTCGGCACCGACCTGCTGAGCCGGGCCTCGACCGCCATGGGCTTCGGCAGTGTCAATATCGACGGCCTGACCGCCGGCATCCTGGTCATCGGCCTGGTACAGGGCGGCTATGCGACCGAGGTCATTCGCGGTGCCATTCTGGCCATTCCTCGCGGCCAGATCGAAGCGGCCCATGCCTTCGGCATGCCGCCCAGCAAGGTGCTGCGCCGGGTCACGCTGCCGGCCATGACGCCGCATGCCCTGCCCGGCATGGCCAACCTGTGGATGATCGCCACCAAGGATACGGCACTGCTGGCCGTGATCGGCTTCAGTGAACTGACCCTGGTGACCCGCCAGGCCGCCGGTGCCACCCAGTCCTACATCATGTTCTTCCTGGCCGCGGGCGTGCTTTACCTGGCGCTGACGCTGGTGTCGAACCTCGCCCTGCGCCGCTTCGAGCGCTACGCACGGCGTGGTCTTGTCTCCGCACGCTGACTTCAAGGAATGCCTGTGTCTGAACCCCACTCTCTCGCCTCGCTCGTGCGCCCCTCGCGAACGAGCCCAATCACCAAGCTGTCGGGCCTGCTCGAGCCCCATCGCCTCATTCTGCTGGCGCTGTTCATAGCAGGCCTGGTGGCCGCGATCCTGTTGATGGACTGGAGCTGGCTGCCCCGCTACCTGCCCAAGCTCTGGGAAGGCCTGCAGATAACCCTGATCATGCTGTTTTCGAGCGTGGTCGTGGGCTTTCTGTTTGCCCTGCCCCTAGGGCTTGCGCAGGTCAGCGGTGTCTGGCCGCTGCGCTGGCTGGCCACCGGTTTCTGCACCGTGATTCGCGGCACCCCGCTGCTTCTGCAGCTGTGGCTGTTCTATTTCGGCCTGGGCGCCCTGTTCGGTCAGTTCCCCGAGATCCGCGACTCCTGGGCCTGGGACTACCTGCGCCAAGCCTGGCCCTATGGCTTCATCGCCCTGACCGTGTCGTTCGCCGCCTACCAGGGCGAGATCATGCGCGGCGCCTTTGCTGGCGTGCCCCACGGCGAGCTGGAAGCCGCCGAGGCCTTCGGCATGTCTCGGCTCAAGGTCTTCACCCGCGTCTGGTTCCCGCGTGCCCTGCACCGCGCCCTGCCGACGCTGACCGGCGAGATCATCCTGCAGCTGAAGTCCACACCGCTGGTCGCCACCATCACGGTGATGGATCTCTATGCGGTGATCACCCAAGTGCGCCAGACCACCTACCTGACCTACGAACCGCTGCTGTTCCTGGTCGCCGTCTATCTGTGCCTGAGCGGCATCCTGATCGTCGGCCTGCGCTGGCTCGAGAACCGCGTGCCGCACTAGCGGCCGCCTTGCCGGCTTCACTGGCAGCCAGAACCGGTGAACCACGACGATGCACCACAAAAAAGGGGGCGGCCCAATGGCCACCCCCTTTTCCCGTACTGCCAGGCGCGTCCTGCTGGCGTCTCGCCGTGCGCCCCGTCTATGCCACTCAGTCCCTGTAGCTCGGGTCCAGCGCCTCGAGGGTGCGCAGATGTGCCGCCCATTCGAGCTCGAGATCGCCATCTTCATGGATGGTCTGATCGTACTGGCGGGCCACATGGCGGGCGGTGTCTTCCGATACCAGCCGCAGCGGCTGGCCGGTGGACTGCGCCGCCACCTGCAGCTCGCAGGCGCGCTCGAGATAGAACATATTGTTGAACATCTCGGCGGCCGAGGCCCCGGTGGTCAACAGGCCGTGGTTGCGCAGTATCAGCGCCGGGTTGTTGCCAAGGCTTGCCACGATACGTTCGCGCTCGGCCAGGTCCAGGGCGATGCCTTCGTAGTCGTGGTAGGACACCCGCTCATGGAACTGCAGCGCGATCTGGTTGAGCCGCGTCTCGAGGCCGTCTTCCAGCGATGAGACCGCCACCCCGGCCCGCGTATGGGTATGCATTACCCAGGCCGCGTCATGGCTGGCGCCATGGATCGCCGAATGGATGGTGAAACCGGCTGGGTTCACCGCCTCCGGGCTGTCATCGACCTTGCGGCCGTCGACGTCGATCTTCACCAGCGAGGAGGCGGTGATCTCTTCCCAGCGCCAGCCATAGGGATTGATCAAAAAGTGGCCTTTCTCACCCGGTACCCGCGCGGTGATATGGGTGTAGATCAGGTCCGTCATGCGGTAGTGAGCGGCCAGTCGATAGCAGGCCGCCAGCGCGATGCGGGCCTCTCGTTCGGTGTTGCTGATCGTGGCACGCTTGGGCTGATCGAGGCTCATCGGACGCTCCTTAGCGAAAATTCCGTAGCGAAAGCTCTTTGGCAAGAGCCAGTTAGCAAGAGCTCCTTGACGAGAGCTCATTAGCCAACGCCCTTCTAGGCCAAAAGAAAGGGCTGGCCTCAGTAACCGCGGGCACGGTCGACGCCCATCGCCAGCGGCTGGTTGTCGCGCAGGGCACGGGCGGTGTCGATGACCTGCCCCGCGACCACCTCCGGCAGGGAGTCACTGGCGATGTGCGGCGTGATGCGCAGGCGCTCATTCTGCCAGAAGGGATGATCGGCAGGCAGCGGCTCTTCCCGGAAGACATCCAGGCTTGCTCCAGCCAGTTGGCCACTCTCGAGGGCCTCGACCAGATCGTCTTCGACCAGATGCTCGCCGCGGCCGATCTGCACCAGCCAAGCGCCCTTGGCGAGCGTCGTGAACAGGGCCCTGCCGAGCACGTTCTCGGTAGATGCCGTCAGCGGTAGCACATTGATCAGATAATCGGCGCCATTTGATGCCTCCATCACCGCACGCTCGCCGGTCAGGTAGGTCACGCCCTTGACCGGCGCCTCAGGCTGGCTGCGGCAGGCCACGCGCACGGAAAAACCCAGCGCGGCCACCGCCTCGACCACGGCGCGCCCCATGGTGCCATGCCCCAGCACTGCCACCTTGGCGGAGGCCGGCGCCCGCATCGGCAGCGGCTCCCAGTGGGCCTTGGTGGCATTACGCTCAAGCGTTGCGAACTCGCGTTCGCGGTGGAGCACCTCGTGCGCGGCAAAGCCTGCCATCAGGTCGGCCTGATGCGGGTCGCGCACCCGGGCGATCTGCACCTCATCGCCAAGACCTGGGTGCGCCAGCAGGGCATCGACCCCGGCGCCGATCGACATCGCCAGCGTCAGGTTGGGGTAGGCCGCGAAGGCCTGCTCGCTGGGCAACCAGCAGATCGCAAAGCGCACATCTTCAGGGTTGTCGATGTCGTGCGGGTGACGCAGAACGACGTCATCGGCAGCGCTGCGCAGAGCGTCACCATAGACGGCATCCAGGTCGAGTGAATCACTCAGATAGACGCCCAGGATCGGGTTCGCGTTGGTCATGCAGCTTCCTTCGATTCACATTACAGATGAGCAGTGGCTGCCAAGCAGCCTCTTGTTACCCAAATGTATAATAAATCGCGCCATGGTTCTATGGCCGCTGGGATTTAACTCCGCTAACCGGCTCAATGCAGCACGTTGCGAATGAAGCGCAGCGTGTCTTCACCCTCGTTGCTGTAGGCGTAGGGCTGGTCGCTCGGGAAGACGTGGAACTCCCCCTCCACGAGAGTGCGCGTCTCGTCGCCGATACGCAGCGTCAGGGTGCCCTCGACCACTACGATCATCTCGTGCCAGCCATCCGCGTCAGGCTCGGAGGCATAGCGCTCACCCGGCGCCAGCTGCCAACGCCACAGTTCGACTTCCCGCGTCGCCTTGCTGGCCAGTAGCCGACCATAGCTTTGCGGTGAACGCCCGGCCCAGGCGACCTCATCGATATAGGCGGAATCCTCGGTTTCCGGCGGCTGCACCAGCACGTGGAAGATCACCCCCAGCGCCTCGGCCAGCCGATCGAGCGTGGTCAGGCTGACATTGACGTCGCCGCGCTCGATGCTCACCAGCATCCGCCGACTAACCCCGGCTGCCTCGGCCAGCGCCTGCTGGCTGAGCCCGGCGTCCTGGCGCAGCCGGCGCACATTGGCCGCCACATGCACCAGCACGTCTGGACGCGATGTTTCTTCGCCGCCCCCATTGTGCAATATACTGCTCATCGCTACACTTCCTGGCACTGAAACGTGATTCACTGACACTCAATAGAAGGGGAGCGTAGCATGAGTGCATCTATGCGGGCCCGGCTGTGGCCGGTGGCGATCCTGATCGTGGCGATGACCTCGATCCAGAGCGGCGCCTCGCTTGCCACCTCGCTGTTTCCGGCCATCGGCCCGACCGGCACCACCGCCATGCGCCTGCTGATCGCCTCCCTCATCCTGCTGGCCGTGCTGCGCCCCTGGCGGCGCCGGGTCAATGCCCGCGGCTGGCGCACCATCGCGATCTACGGCGCCGCACTTGGGCTGATGAACCTGCTCTTCTATCAGGCGCTGAATCGCATTCCGTTGGGTATCGCCGTGGCCCTGGAGTTCACCGGCCCGTTGGCGGTGGCCCTGCTCAACTCCCGGCGCTGGCTCGACCTGTGCTGGGTGGCGATGGCGATCAGCGGGCTGATCTTGTTGCTGCTGCTCGGCGGCGAGAGCGGCTGGGACGTGGACCCGGTGGGCGCCGCCTATGCGCTGGGCGCCGGGGTCTGTTGGGCGCTGTATATCCTGTTCGGCCAGAAGGCCGGCACCGATCACGGCACCCAGACCGCCGCGCTCGGCATCACCATCGCCGCGCTGATCTTCTTCCCGATCGGGCTCGTCGAGGTCGGCACCGCGATGTTCTCGCCGGCGCTCTTGCCGCTGGCCTTGGGGGTGGCGGTGCTCTCCACCGCCTTGCCTTACACCCTCGAGATGATCGCCATGCCGAAGCTTCCGACTCACACCTTCGGCACCCTGATGAGCCTGGAACCCGCCGTCGCGGCGCTTTCCGGCCTCGTCTTCCTCGGCCAGGCATTGAGCCTGACCCAGTGGCTGGCGATCGGCCTGGTGATCGCCGCCTCCATCGGCACCACCCTGACCGGCCAGAAGCCTGTGCCCGTCGTGGCGGCCGGCTGACGCCCTGAACGACTGAGTCACGCCAGCCTGGGCTTGACAATGCTTCGTTCCTTTTATAGAACGTTCTTTATATAGAACACTCTTTATATTGAACATCGCCTGCCATGAGCAGGCGTGGAACGAACACTCAAGGAGCGCGCCACATGGACCGTCTCTCGCTCGGCACCCTGGGCCAGCACCTGCAGCGGCTACGCCAGGAAAAGGGACTGTCGCTGTCGCAGCTAGCCGCTGCCGCCGGCATCGCCAAGTCGAATCTGTCACGCCTCGAGCAGGGCAACGGCAACCCGACTCTGGACACCATCTGGCGCCTGGCAGTGCAGTTAAATGTGCCCTTCGGCACCCTGGTGGCGCCGATCGCCGTGCCCCTGGGCGAAGACGGCGTACAGGTACGGCTGATCGACCAGGGCAAGGACCGGCCCCAGGTGGATGTCTACTGGATGCGCTGCGCGCCCCACACCTCGCGCCATGCCGAAGCGCATACGCCGGGTGCCCAGGAGACCCTCACCCTTATCAGCGGGACGCTGGAGGCGGGCTCGGAAGACGCGACCCGCGTGCTGCGGGCCGGCGACACCCTCGCCTTTGCGGCCGACCGACCGCACCTCTACCGCACCCATGAGGACTGGGCAACGCTGCTGGTCACCATCGTCTACGCCGCTGGAGAAACCGCCCCATGAGCCGGCAAGCCATCTCGCCCCGGCCCTGGCTGATCGGCCTACGCGAGGCCATTCCACTGCTGGGCGGCTATGTGCCGGTAGCCGTCTCCTTCGGCCTGATCAGTGTGCAGGCCGGTTTCAGCCCCTGGGAGGCGGTCGTCGTCTCGACACTGATCTATGCCGGCGCTTCACAGTTCCTCTTCGTCGGCATGGTCGCTGGCGGCGCGTCCCTGTGGCTGGTGATCGCCATGACGTTGCTGATCAACCTACGCCATGTCGTTTATGGCCCCAACCTGGCGCCCTGGCTGACCGCCAGCCGCTGGTGGCCCTGGCTGATGCACGGCCTGACCGACCAAGTCTTCGCCTTGGCCCATCACCGCCTGCCGCAACTGCCCGCAGCGCAGCGCCTCGGCTGGTTCACCGGGGCCGCCTTGCTGGCCTGGGCGAGCTGGATCGCCGGCACCGCCCTGGGCGCCGTGGCCGGTAACTGGCTAATGGCCCGCTGGCCGCTGCTCGGCGAGATCATGCCCTTCGCCCTGCCGGCGCTCTTCCTGGTGCTGGTGATACCCCGCTTCACCTCCTGGCGCTGGAGCCTGGCACTGGGCAGCAGCATCCTGGTGGCCCTGCTGTGCACCCTGGCCGGCTACACCAACCTCGGCATCCCCTTCGCCGCCGCCTGCGGGGCCTTATGCTTCTATCTGGTGAAGGCCGATGCCGCTTCGGCGGGAGCCAACAATGAGTAACGCCCTCTGGCTAGCCATGCTGGCCTCGGCCATCGGTACCCTGCTACTGCGCATGATTCCTCTGCTGTGGATGCGCCGCAGACTCAGCAGACACGACGGCGAGAGTGGCGGCGAGGCCCTGCCCCAGTGGCTTGGCATTCTGGGTCCGCTGATGATCGCCGCGCTTTTCGGCGTATCGCTGGTGCCGCGCCACCCCGATGCCCTTTCTTGGCTGGCCACCTTGATCGGCGTCGCCGCCACCCTGCTCACCTGGCGGTTCACCCGCTCGCTGGGCTGGCCCATCGCCGCAGGCGTGGCGGCCTTCGGCGCGGTCGTGATCCTTGCAGGCCTCGTCTAGCACCCAGCGCCATCCGCCTACTAACCACTTACGGCCGAACGGCATTGCCATCTTGACCGTCACAAGGCCTAAGCAGCACTCTTGCCGAGTAACCGTCAATATTCAGCAGCCTTTGGCAGTAGCGATTGAATGGCTTGTTGGCTTCACGACTAGAGACCCCTGTATGCCCAATGCTTCGCGGCCTTCCTCGACCGCCGCCGCTTCTTCGCCGCCTGCCTCATCGGCCGGCATTGCGCATCTCTGCGACTTGCTCGAGCACGTGGCCCAGAAGGATCGCCAGGCCTTTGCGGACCTCTATGACGCTACCTCGGCGAAACTTTATGGCGCGGTGCTGCGTATCTTGCGAGACAGAGGCAGCGCCGATGATGTGTTACAGGAAGCCTACGTAAAGATCTGGCAGCAGGCCGCCGTCTTCGACGCAGGGCGCGCCTCGCCCATCACCTGGATGGTGACCATCGCCCGCCACCTGGCCATCGACGAGCTACGCCGCCAACCCAAGGGCTATCGGGAACCCGAGGAAAGCCTGGCGCAAACGCCCGACGAGGGGCCATCCGCTCAGGATGAGCTGCACCAGGAGCAGGATGCCCGGCGCCTGTATCACTGCCTCGATACCCTCGAGGACGGCCGCCAGGAAATGGTCAGGCTCGCCTACCTGGAAGGCTGGTCCCGGGCTGACCTGGCCACACATTTCGACCAGCCGGTGAATACCGTCAAGACATGGCTGCATCGCGCACTTAAGCAGCTCAAGGGGTGCCTGGCATCATGACCCAACACGACGATCTCGACATGCTGGCCGCCGAGTACGCACTGGGCACCCTGGACGCCGATACCCGCGCCGACGTCGCCAGGCGGCGCCAGCAAGAGCCCGAACTGGAGGCACTGATTCAGGCCTGGGAAGCGCGCCTCGCGCCCCTGGGCGACGAAGCCGTCGCCGTCGCTCCCGGCCCCGAGCTCAAGGAAAGAATCGAACAGCGCATCCGAACCATCGAAGCCGAGGCCCAGCGGCCGCAAGCCGAACAGGCACCGACCCAGAAGCCAGAACAGGCCGCGACGAGTGCGAGCGACCAGTCCCAGGTCGCGACCCTGCGGCGGCGGCTGGTCCGCTGGCAATGGAGTACCGGCCTTGCCACCGCCGCGGCCCTGGTGCTCGCCGTTATCCTGGCCGGGCCGCTGAACAAGGCGCCAAGCGATCCTTCGTTTGTGGCCGTGTTCCAGGAAGACGACCGCCAGCCGGCGTTCATGCTGTCCGTCGACCTTTCCAATAAGCAATTGAATGTATTGCCGGTGTCCGCCGAACCGCTAGCCAACAAGTCCTACCAGCTGTGGATCAAGGAAGACTCGCTCGGGCCCAATCCCCGCTCGGTGGGGGTGCTGAACGACGACCTGAGCCTGGATGCCGACGCCCTGAGCGACTATGACTCGGCGCTTCTGAAGCGCGCGACCTTCGGCATCAGCATCGAACCCAGCGGCGGCTCCCCCACCGGCCAGCCCACGGGCCCCGCTATTCACGGCTACCTCTACCCCACCGGCCAGGCCGGCGCTCAGCGGCTGTAATTTTTTTCACTGAGCCTGAAACCCTGCATGCGCTCCTTGCGTAACTACCTACACACCCACTTGAGCCACCAGGCTCAAGTGGGCTGTGACCCGATAGCGACGACAGACCAAGGAGAGAGAAAAATGATCAACAAACTGATGGCAAGCGCCTTCGTATCCGTTTCTCTGCTCGCCGGTGCCGGCTTCGCACAGGCTGCCGACCACGGCGACATGCACCCAGCAGTGTGGGCCGATGATCAATCCGTTTCAGGCGGTACCGTGACGGCAGAGAAAGTCATGGCCAACGAGAACGGTTGGCTGGTCGTCCACCGCACCGGCGAAGACATGAAGCCGGGGCCGGTGGTTGGCTATGCGCCGCTCAAGGAAGGCGAAAACATGGACGTGGCCGCAATACTTACCGAAGACGTCATGCCCGGCGATCACCTGATGCTGATGGTGCACAGCGAAGAAGGCGGCATGAAGACCGGCGCCTTTGAGTACACCCTGGGCGCCAAAGAAGACGGCCCGATCAAGATGGATGGCAACCTGGTGATGAAGGTCATTACCGCCGAATAATTCCATCGTTTCATCGCGATATCTCGGGGCCGCCTTTAGCGGCCCCGTTGCGTTTTAGCTTATTCCCTCTGTTACCCCAAGCTTTCGCTCTCCCCTGCCAATCCGCCGCAGAGAAGCAATACGCCATACATCGGCAGTCTCCCTGTTGAGCTCTCCTTGTTGAGTTCAGCTTGTGGCTCTCAACCACGGAAACGATATCCACTCAGTCGTGGCCAAGATTCGCCGGATGGCGTCGGCAGGCCTGCCAGGTGCGACGAGCGTCCAAGCGCCCTGATGACGCCTCATTCCAAGGAGAAAAGCATCAGGTGTTCGTGGCCGCTTGCCAGTAAGCAAGGGACTGCTCGGAGACCACACCCTGCGTGGTACCGATCTCGATCACCGCCTGCTGGAAGGCGGCCGCCAGCTCGGGCTGGTGGCAAAGATGCAGGCTGCGGATGATCCGTGAGATCCTCAGGTGGTTATGGCCACCGCGCTTCAGCCAGATATGTTCCCGCATATTGAGCTCGGGTAGCGCTTCGATGACGAGTTCCCTGCGCGTCAATCCGAAGAATGCCAGCATGGTATCCAGTGAGCGCCGCTGATTGGCTCGCAGGGTTTCATCCTCGGCAAAGGCGGCACGCGCAATCTCTCCCAGCAGCGGAGCGAAGCTGTTAAAGCGCCCTGCCTCGGGAATCGGAAACAGCCATTGGATATAGTCGTGGGTATGTTCCAGCCAGAACGGCGACAGCACCCAGATGTCGTGAATGCGCCGCCCTTGGTGATCATCGCCTTCGCCGCGATAGAAGGCGATGAGCTGCATATCGGGGTTGCTCATTGCTGTCGTCCTTGAGGGAATGGTGCTTCAGCAAAGTGAGTGAGTTCTGCTTACTTGCCGTTTCAGGGATGCCAAAAACATAAGGATAATCTAATATTGGTTCCCAGTCTTTTATTTCCCGAGCCAATGGGCGAGTGCCGTGTTGGACCTAACTCTATCGCCATGATTTCATCGCAAGACTTTTTTGTAACTAAAGGAAAAGTCTAATGGCTATCGCTATACCGCCTGGATGGCGGTCTGGCCACTCGCTGTTACCCATGCCTGCCTCTTATTCTCAGGATTATATTGATGGACGATTCCCTGCTGGTCAGTCTGCGCCGCTATCGGCCCCGAGAAGGCCGCGATAGCCTCGAGGACTACATCACCGAGATTTTCGCTTGGCTGCTCCGCAACTCCCGCGAAGTCGCCGATGCCTTTCTCGACAAGGTCATGGCGCGTTTGCCGGAAGCGAATCGCATCGAGCTACCCAATGCCGACCAGGACGTCACCTGGGACACGCAAACATCCTATCCCGGAGCGCGCCTCGACATGCTTGCCCAATGGCCGGGTGGCGCACTGCTCTTCGAACACAAGGTACATGCCCCTCTCTCGGCCGAGCAGATCAACAAATATCGTGACCTGGCGGCATCGGAATTTCCCGGCCGAGCCGCCCGGGTGATCGTGATCTCCGCCAATACCGGTCAGCATCGGCCGGAAGCCCATGGCTGCCTGTGTTGGGAAGACGTTTATCAGCTGCTACAGGCGAAGCACGAGACGCTGACGGCCCCCACCGAGCAGTTTCATATCGCAAGCTTCCTTGCCCTGTTGAAGCACGAAGGCTTGCATCCGGCGGCGCCGATCAGCCATCAGGCAGTGGCTTTCTACCCGGTGGCGTGGCAGTTCCCAGAACAGTTGGAGAACGTGCTGACGCCACTGGTCCACGAAGCGTGGCCGCTCGTAGAGCGTTATGATGGGCGCGGTATTAGCTCTAGTTGGGGCCGGCTGGGTTTTGAGCTAATCCCTGCGGGTGGCCCACTCGACTGGATGCCGGGCCTGTTCGTCGGCGTGATTCTCGATGGCCGCGACCACCGCGTGGATAAACGGCATACCGACCAGATGATGCTAAGCGTCATCCTCGACTTTTCGTTCGAGCTGCACGACATCTACCCAGGACTGCCGAGCTACCGGCGACTTGTGCAACAACTAGAAGAACTGACGCCCCATAAAGGCTGGCACTTCTATAACCACTTCGAGACGTCCTCGCCCAATCGCCATCACCCCCTGTACCTGGAGACGCCCCTACTCGAGGTGCTACGGGGAACGACCACAATGGAAGAACAGCGCGACGAGATTCGCCACGCCGTTCGTGACGCGATCGACCTACTTCAGCGCAACAACGCCCTGAAGGCACTGACCGACGAGGTCCGACACCAAGCAACGCTCTTGACCAATGCATGAGCTTGAAGCCAATGACGGGTGGGCATAGCGACTTAGGCTGCGCGTCTCTCTTGGCGAAGACCTGCCCCGCTCCCAACGCCAGCGCTTGAGATCCGAAAGGTGCTCGGCATGGCGACCTGGTCGCTGTCGGCCGCGTCGACCTCGGCCGGAGTAGGCTCTCCGACGTTTGCGGCATAGACGTCCGATTCCGGCGAGTCTCGTGACCCTGGCGCGTTACACTGGCGGTGAGACGTCGGAAACAGGAGCACCGACATGCTGGATTCCGCCGAGTGCCGTCAGGCCCGCTTAGCGCGTGATGCCCGCTTCGACGGCCGCTTCGTGGTCGGGGTGACCACCACTGGCATCTACTGCCGGCCGATCTGCCCCGCCAGGCTGCCGCAGGAAGCCAATGTGCGCTACTTCGACGGCCCCCTGACCGCTGCCGAGGCGGGCTTCAGGCCCTGCCTGCGCTGCCGGCCGGACAGCGCACCGGATTCCCCCGCCTGGCGCGGCACCCGCACCACCCTGGAACGCGCACTGCGACTGATCGACGACGGCGCCCTACGCGATGGCTCGCTGGGCGATCTATGCGAGCGCCTCGGCGTCGGCGAGCGTCACCTGCGGCGGCTTTTCCAAGACGCATTCGGTGTCTCGCCCAAGGCCTACGCCCAGTACCGCCAATGCCTGTTCGCCAAGCAGCTGCTGCACCAGACCGCGCTGCCGATCACCGACATCGCCTACGCCAGCGGCTTTCGCAGCCTGAGACGCTTCAACGACGCTTTCGTGACCCGCATCGGCCTGGCGCCGCGGACGCTACGCCGCACGGCCAAGGGCAGCGACAAGGCCAGCCAGTGCAACGAAGCACTGACGCTGTGGCTGGCCTACCGCCCGCCCTATGCCTGGTCGGCGATGCGCGACTTCCATGCCAGCCGCGCCATTCCCGGCCTGGAGTGGGTGGGCGACGACCACTATGGCCGGCATATTCGCTGGGGCGATGAGAAAGCCATCGCCAAGGGCTCCTTCACCGCCGAGCACGTCCCGCAGCGTCACGCCTTCCGGGTCCGGCTCGAGCTCGACGACCTGCGCGCGCTGTCACCGGTAGTGAGGCATATTCGCCGGGTGTTGGACCTGGACGCCGACACCGGAACCATCGAGGCCCACCTGGCCAACGCCTTTCCTGATCTCGCGCTTATCGAGGGACTCAGGCTGCCCGGCCTCTGGTCACCCTTCGAGGCCGGAGTACGCGCCATCCTCGGCCAGCAGGTCTCGACCGATGCCGCCCGGGGCCTGGTCACCCGGCTAGTAGAGGCCCTAGGCGAGCCGGCCGGCGAACTAGGCCGACATTTCCCGACGCCTAATGCCGTCGCCGCTAGCGAACTTAACGAACTGCGCATGCCCGGCGCCCGCAAGGCGACCCTCAAACGCCTCGCCAGCCGGTTCGCCGACGGCAAGGCCGACGAGGACCCGTTGGCCTGGACATCGCTCAAGGGCATCGGGCCCTGGACGGCCCATTATGCGGCGCTGCGCGGCACCAGCGCCCCCGATATCTGGCTGGACGGCGACACCGGCGTGCGCCGCGCCCTGCCCCGCCTGGCGGGCGCCGACCCAGCCCGAGGGGCACCTTGGCGCAGCTACCTGACCCTGCAGCTATGGTCATACGACCCCGAAGCAACGAGGATTCAAGACAATGCACGATGACGCCCTGGACTATTTCCGCCCACCGCAGGCCGAGACACTCGGCTTGATTCGCCTGAGCGCCTCCGACGCCGGGCTGACCGAGATCGCCTTCGTCATGGAAGAGGACGAACCGGCCCGGCCCAACGCCCACACCCAGCAGGCCTGCGCCCAGCTCGCCGAATACTTCGCGGGCCGCCGCCGGACCTTCGCGCTGCCGCTGGCACCGAAAGGCACCGACTTCCAGCGCCGGGTCTGGCAGGCGCTGGCCGACATTCCCTACGGCGAGACGCGCTGCTACGCCGAAATCGCCGAGCAGCTTGGTTGCAAGGGCGGGCAGCGTGCAGTGGGCGCGGCCAACGGTCGAAACCCGCTGGCCATCGTGGTGCCCTGCCACCGGGTGATCGGCAGCGACGGGCACCTCACCGGCTACGCCGGCGGCATCGGCCGCAAGCATTGGCTATTGGCGCATGAGGGCGGCGAAGCTGACTTCGCTCTTAACTGAGCCAAGCAACCGGACCATATAAAGATAAAGGCGGAGTAAGTGCCTACAAGGTACTGTCAGTGGGCCGCTATCAGCCTATTTCCCAAGGGTTGATCGTCTCAAGGCTCAACGTCTCGAAATCTTTAATGTTGCGGGTCGCTAACATCGCGCCATGCTGAATGCAGATAGCCGCAATTTGTGCATCGGCCATGTGAACCTGCCTTCCTACACTCTCGACCTGCTCGGCGAAGTTAACAGCCGCCCCGCCATCGAAGGGAAGGATGCGCCCAGAAAAATCTTCCTCAAACATGGCCGCCGCCATAGCGGCGAAATCACGTTTACGCCTGCCGTTGGGCAGGCGCTCGATGCCGTAGAGAATTTCAGCGACGGTAATAGAGGAAATTGTCACGGAAATGGCATCTTGCCTATCCAGCCAGTCGACGACTCGGGCATCGGGATCAGGCCGCATCAGCTCGGATATCACATTGGTATCAAGAACAATCATGCACCAAAGCCCGTATCACGAGGCTTATCAGCCCTGGGCGATACCTCCAGTTCGATACCCCCCGCCTCTGCGAATCGCTCACGTATGCGACTCCCTAGCCCCTTAGCTTGAGGCTGGTTCAAGGCAGTACGCAGAATGATGCGAACCTCCTCCTCCATGGAATGGCCATGCTTAGCCGCCTGCATGCGAAGCTGGGCCTTCAACTGGTCGTCCAAGTTGCGGATCGTGATCGAAGCCATGCCAGACTCCTCGAATGATTGCATTGATATCAATGATAGCACTAGGCAAACGAGGTCGGCTGTGCAGGGTGGTAGGTTTCTTACTGGCCCTTCATAGAAGCCTCGAGGACATGGAGACTGCCTACATAAGGCCGACCAAGACAGTTACATGAGACGATTAAGAAGGGGATTGAGTGGTGGGAACAGTCAGATTCGGACCTACGACCAAGGGGTTATGAGTTCGCTTTTAAAACAATAAGTTACTGACACGAAAGCAAAAGTAACCGTAATCGAGCGAAAGGTACAGTTCTTTGTAATCAGTAGCTTAGCGAAAGGTGAGGATAGCATACGAAGCGGGTGTGTGTACCGCTCGTGTACCGTTTGTGGCACCCTCTCTCAAGCGGCATGCCTATGAGGGGCATAAGACAGTTTACAACCAAAAGCGATCGTGAAGATGGTTCTGATATAACGGCGGCGTAACGTTCCGATTTGGAGCGCTAACGGGAACTGGCCCATTGACGCGTTGGTGATAAAGTCTCATCCCGCTCCACAAACTAGGCAGAGGCCTTTTTCATTATCCACCAATTTACTATCACAGTTTTCTTCGATACACCGCTCTCCGGAAATCGTTCCAGAGTATGAGCAAACGCAGCAAAAGAAGGCGTTTTCATTAATTCTCTGGTAAGGTTTGAAATACTCATTGTGGTATCCAGGCTCGAAGTAATCGAGATCCGTCAGCACCTCGTAGCAACTAGGACAATTGTATGATTTCCGCCTCTTTTGGAATCCAAAATACCTATCCACTTTTGAGGGCTGCAACTTCCCTACTATAACCCCAAGCTCTGTATGCACTTGAAGTAACACATATGGCTTATGACCCTCATGTTGCCTTATGTAGCGCATAGAGTTTGTCGGTGTTTTGTCAAGATATTCAAACCTAGACCTGAGCCAATTCTTTTCACCGCAAAAGTACTCATGAGCATACAGAATTGTTGCGAGGACACTTTCTGGATTGAGAGATACTTTTTTGTCTACCGTATGCATTATCTTGTTTCGCGAGGCCCTCATTTCTTCATACCTAGTGCGAAACTGATCAGAAAAACGCTCGTTAAAAACAGTATCATGGAGTTTGACTAAGTCTTGCGCATCAATCGACCTAAAAAAGGAAAATGACATATCTTCTTTATCACATTTTTTTGGCCACACCGAGGGATTGCCAGCTAGCAATAAGTAAGGAGAAACAGAAGCAATCCTTCCTTTTATAAAAAATTCCACACCCTGCTGAACCATTGTGAATGAGGTTGTTAAAACTTGCTTCGCCGCTTTCCAATACTGTTCATAATCAGAATCATCAAATTCCTCATCAAGAGCCTCGTAAGCGAAATCTCCAATTTCATCAAACTCCACGAGAAGCCCTGCAACTTGATCCCAAGCAGAGTGGAGCAAGTCTGTCGCTGAGTCGAAAAAGTCTGAGCTTGTGGGGATATCAACTATCACATGCCTTTCCTAAAATCAATAATGCTTGAAGAATATGCGCCTTTGGAATATAGGCGAAACGGTAATATAACGGGCGTCGCCGTGCCTATAATGGTTATGCCCAAACGGGCGTCGATTCAGCCCGGTAAAACTCAACATGTTTACCCAACTTCTCCATGTATGCTTTAGCGTTGGTTTTAGCTCTGGTATTAGCGTCAGAGTGCTCGTCACCATGAATACTGACAAAAACTTTACTCACACGACTTGATCTCACTTGGTCGAAAATATGCTTATCATTTTCATCCATAGAGTGACCATGTATGAACAATGTGCCACTTAGACTCCCCAGCTTCCGATAGCAGAAGTTCAAATATGGATTGTGAGTTATTTTATACTGCTTTTTATGATAAGTTGGCTCAGATACGAACAATGGGAATTTTCCAGCCCTTAAGTTTTTCCTCACTTGCTCAATAATTGTATCACCATCGTCAGTGCATGCATGTTTCTTAATTACTTCACCTGTATCGTATATGTGAAGTCCACCGTGCAGAAAGTGAACTTCTTGGTCAGTTCCGTAACCTTTCCATTGCCGCGGCTTTCTAAAACCATCGTCGGTAGTATAGTTGACAGGTGCAAGGCCGCTTTTATTTCTAGCCCAGTAAAAAAGTAGGTCATAATTTATAGAAAAAATTTGTTTGAACTGTGAGAGAAAAGTCCTGACGGCGATGTATTGATCATCAGTAATTTCACGCGGCAGGTCAGGGTGCGTACGAGAAATGGCATTGATCAAGGCATCCTTTAGTATTCGCCGATCTGAGACAATACGGCCGATCAGTACATTGTCCGGATCGTAATATCTCAAAATTGTCTCCGTAGAGGTGAGTTGACGCGAAACCACTTCGAAATCGTAAGTTCCAAGGGCACCAAAAAGAGGACGAATAACATCTTCTCTATCGCCAAAGTCAGCCGCATCGAGTAGATTCTGATAGTTGAATATGTCTGGATCCCAAGCCTGAGAAAAACCATTTGCAAGCAAAATAGAAGGTTTCTCTCCTTCATCTATCGACTCAATCGCCTCACGGAATGTCAGCACTACTTTCTCCTAGTTTTTTTAGCAAACAACCTTTTGCACTTAGTCAATTTACTCAAGAACCCATAACATAAAAATGTTCATGTCTTTCCCTGATGAGATAATCATCAACTGATCCCAATACATTACCAAGCTTTTCTGTAATCGAGCCAGCAGATATGCCTGGTTGCACTGCAACTACCTTAAAGGTAATTGTCGCTGGTGGAACTTCGCAAACAAGACTTCTAAACAACCCAATATCACCTTTCAAGAAAGTACTTGCACCTTTCTTATCCGTAAACCTCCGGTTAATTCGCTCAAACAACTTAGATGGTCTCGTATAAATTGTACACTTCACTGATTGCCCGCAGACTTCATATACGTCGTCTACTCGATCACCAGGATTTTCACCTTTAGTGCTTTTGCAGTGATAGAATTCTATTAATACGCCTTTGCTATTCTGGGTTATTGTAATGAAATCTGCAACCTCTCCTGTTCCATGATCAAAGTATACGACATCATAATTACCATTAGAGAGGTGTTTGGATAAATAGGATTGAATAGAAATCCCTTTTTCAGAATCTTGATTGCACTCATTCGTTACATCGACATTATTGCCTGCCCAATCAACGGGTATAATGTTCTCCCTGCGAAAATTAAACCCACCCTCATGTGCGGGCATAAAGCTTAACCCATGAAAAGAGGATAACCCCCCAGTATAAAAAACTAGAGGATACTCATTAAGAAAGGCTTCAAGGGTTGACTTATCACTACCTTTCTTAACAAAAAGTACTTTCTCACCTTCTGCTACAAACAAATCACCTCCATCTATAACGTACTTGTATACAAAAACCTCCTCATCTATAAGGACCTTAAATTCTAAACCAGTAGCCGATATTGATTCATGATCTATTACAATATCACAGTCTAAGAGATGACCTGTTCGCCAACCATTGCCCCCCAGATACTCCACCGTATAGATGCCTTTATAGATCTCTCTGTCCCAATCCGCAAACATCACATCTTCAGGTATGGCTTCTAGCTTCTCGCCAACAGAAAGCAGATCTAACCCACACTTAGTGTTTTCATTAGCATCGCTTGTTAACTTTTTGGCGATTGATTTGCACCAAGCGATCAATTCAGGGATTTGGGACGACTTATTGCTCCAAATCTTTGAAGCACTACTAATACCTATTGTGACTTCCTTACCATCATCCTCAGCACTTCCAAAGCAATGTCCCCTATGATACAAGCGAGCATCAGAGGGTTGAATTGCCTTATCAGCTCCAGACCCAGAGATAATACGATATGATTCGCTGGTGCTAGACTTCGATCTATTTCGCATACCGACATTATAGAACTCATGGTTCTTTAATCCGTTGAGCGCTTTATTAATTTGATCAAGCGGGAGGATACTACCACCTCCTGAGGCAACACCCTCCATTATAAGGTCGTAAAAACCAGGTGTTCTTCGAGTAAAACAGAGAAAGACTAACTTAGCCTCTTCATCGTGATAAATAACAAAAGCATCATGCTCAACATTATTGAACCGATCATCTTTACTAAAACCAGACCTTTTAATTTCACGCGTTATATATATCGCAGTATTTAACGTCTCACTTATCCTTTCATGGATAACTTCAATATCTTTCGGCCAATCAATTTGACCCACTAAATCCACATCTCCAGGAACGCTGTAAACCTTGATGTGGTGATAAAATTCCAGGGAGTATAAAGAAAGATCGTCGTATTCATCCCCTTCGAATCTTTCATTTTTATCAAAGGATTCGAGAGCTTCTCTTACAGCTGTTTCTCTCTCAACTCTTGCAGAACTTAGGTTGGCAATCATTTCCTGCCAAACAGCACCTGATCTATAAAGCCTCTCTGACTCAATTTTAATTTCCGAAGGAACCGCAATAAATTTAGCTGGACCTAGGTGCTGACCAGAGGTTCTTGCGAACCTACCAACGAACTGCAAAGTTACCGCGAGTGATTTATGAGGACTATGGACTGCTGCAATCTTTAAATTTGGTAAATCAAATCCTTCACCCAGCATATCAACACATATAATCCCGTCGACGTCTCCGTGCTTTAACTTTTCAATTACTGACTTTACATATCTAAGAGAGTGGTCACCTTTAACAAGCTTAAGATTTAATTCAGTAGTCTCTTTATAAATTTTAGAGAGCTCTGAAGCTCTCTTCTTACTGTCAGTTCTAACCATTATACGGTGGTTGAAGCCATCTATTTTATCTTTTTTATATTGAGACTCAGCCTGCTTAGCGATTGCTACGTCTGCGATTTGATTTTCCTCACTGAGCTCAACTGGTATATATGATATCTCACCAAAAATACCATCATGGTAGGCCTTGGACAAGGAATACGAGTAAATTAACCGCCCCTTGATTTCTTTGTTATCACGCCTAAAAGGCGTTGCAGTGAAAAGTACTTTCTTTGCATCGGGAAAAGCATCAATAATACTTTTCCAAGTTTTGGCAGGGCTATGATGTGCTTCATCAACCAGCACTAAATCAAACAAGTCTTCTGGTGGCTTTGGGATGTTATCAAAAGATGGGCTAATACTTGGGAGTGTTCCAACAACGACATCAAAGTCTCTCATCAACTCCCATTCTTCATCAGCGCCTAGCCTTTCCCTAGTGCTAAACACTTTAGGTGAAGGAACATCATCTTGAAGAGCTTCAATTTTTTTTAGCACCGTTAAAGTTTCAAACTGCTCAGCTATTTGCTCCCGAACTAGCCTACTAGGGGTTATTATAAGGATCCTTTTGGCTCTTAAGAGATAAGCAGCGGCCATAAGAACCGCTGTCTTTCCAGACCCCGTAGGCATTGTTACGATCCCAGGATCTAGTCTATTGGTAAAATGAGCGCCTATTGCATGCAACGCTCCTAGCTGGGCATTCCTATAACCAGGCTGAGCATCACCTACTGCTATTGGCCATAAAAGATTTTTATAATTTTTAGAGAAATACCCTTCACTCATTTTCTAGCCCCCTATAGAAAGAAAATTAATGTGAACAGCGCCCTCTTCCTTGAAACAGAATTGAAGCTAGAACACAACTTTCAGCTCGTCCACGCTAGTTCTAATGCAATTAAAAGTAGCTGCTCAACGTCCCTATGCGTCGCTAGTGGTTATAATTGAACTCTCAGTAAGCAGCATCTTGTCTTTGATGTAGCTGCGCGCCTGGGCCATTACCGCTTCGTTGCGTTCGATACGGTCGGCGATTTCGTAGGCGAAATGCAGCTTGTCATCGCCGCTGACCTTGGCGCAGTAGAGGTCGTTGATCCGGTCGATGATCTCGGCCAGGCGCTGCTTCTCGGGATCTTGGAGCTTGCCATAGCGGGCATCGTTGACCGAGGTAAGGCCGTAGCCCTCCCCGGCCACTTCCAGGAGCAGGCGTTCCTCCTCACGCTTGATGAGGCGATAGTGGGGCAATTCCAGCCAGCTGACGTACTCCCAGCCGCCGGCAGACATGGCCTTGGTGATGTTCCACTGGAACAGAGCTTCCCTGCTGTTCGCCATGTCATCCCCTGCGCGTAGCGTAATTATGCGTAACAGCGTAGCGTTTAAAGGATATAAGGAGAAGTCTACTTAAGACGGTACGTTGCAGGGCTATTGGGCATTAGCTCCGAAGACTACCCAGAGCCTGCTCCAAGAGCTCAAGTGACTGACGGTGCTTGTCAGCCCCCATCTTCTGGATATTGGCGAGCTTCCAGCGCACAGCAGGCAGCCGATCAACACCTGACAGTGGAAGCAGCGTCCAATCGGGCGTTCCCTGCTTGAACGACAGCAGAAAGCGAACATCCTCATCCAT
The DNA here is from genome assembly GCF_013349955.1 of Onishia taeanensis. Taxonomy (GTDB): domain Bacteria; phylum Pseudomonadota; class Gammaproteobacteria; order Pseudomonadales; family Halomonadaceae; genus Onishia; species Onishia taeanensis_B. The sequence goes on from NZ_JABVXC010000001.1 coordinate 71,477, forward strand.
CATCAGTTGGCCCAACCGCGTCAGGAGTTCGTGCCGGACGTCCTCCAGCTCCTGCAAAGGAAGGTCAGCCCTGGCCATCCCGACAAACTCCTGTCGGTAGACGTCATCCAGTGGTTTCAGTCGCGGATTGATCACTTCATTCAAGGGCCTAGGTGTGCGGTCCCGCGGAGTAATGGTCTATCTTACGAGCCACTATCGGAGGATGACCCATGGCTCAGATTCTTCATCAACGCGCCACGACCACGCACGCCATCCGAGCAGAGATACAGCGATCGACGGATTCGGTCGCGGCGTTGAGCCGTCGCTACGGCATCAACCCCAAGACGGTACGCAAGTGGCGCAGCCGGGATACCGTCGAAGACACTCGGATGGGCCCCAAGGCGGCTCGCTCCACGTCGCTGACACCCCTGGAAGAAGCCGCGGCCATCACCTTTCGACAAAAGACCCTGCTGCCCCTCGATGACTGCCTGCATGCCCTTCAGCGAGAGATCCCTTCGCTGACCCGATCGAGCCTGCACCGCCTTTACCAGCGCCACGGCATCAGTCAGTTACCCAAAGTGGGCGATCAGAAGCGCGAGAAGCAGCACTTCAAGCGCTATCCGATTGGCTACCTGCACATCGATATCAGCGACATCCGTACCGGCGAGGGCAAGGCCTACCTGTTCGTCGCCGTGGATCGGACCTCCAAGTTCGTCCATGCCCAGCTATACCGGAAGATGACGAGACAGATCGCCGCTGACTTCCTCGAAGATACGCTGAGAGCGCTGCCTTACCGCGCCCACACCGTGTTGACGGATAACGGGGTGCAGTTCGCGAAGAAAGCCGGGACAGAAGCCTACAAACCCCATGTCTTCGACGCCGTTTGTTATCGCCACGGCATCGAGCACCGGCTGACGAAACCCTTCCACCCCTGGACCAACGGGCAGGTGGAACGCATGAACCGCACCATCAAGGAGGCAACGACCCGAGCGTTCCATTACACCTCGCTGGATCAACTGCAATCCCACCTGAATGATTACCTGTGGGCCTATAACAGTGCTCGGCCACTCAGGGCGCTGAGGGGCAAGACACCGATTGCATTTATTCTGGAGCAATGGCAGAAAGAGCCCGAACGGTTCCATGACAATCCGAACCACTACTTCCCGGGACCAAACACCTAGGATGCCCCAGCAGATAGACCAGGAAGCCTTCGAATACGCTTCGATCCAGGCCGCCCTGGTTCAGCAGCAGCTTTACATCGAAAAGGTCCCGGGGGTGCTGGCGGTCCAGCGCGGCGCAGATCTTGCCGCCATACAGGTCCGGCAGCGACACCACCTGCACCGCCGCAAAGCCGTACTCGTCCTCAACGGCTTCAACGACATCGCGCTCCTGGGTCGGGTGCAGAGTGCCACGTAGTACCGGCGACACCTCCACCTTCACCTGGCTACGCCCTCGGCGCACCAGGATTCTCAGCTCGTCTCGGCGATTATCCTGAAGCTCGGCGCGTACGCCTGGCAGCCGAGCGCTGAAGGACTCTGTGAGGCGCTGCAGCGCCTCGCGACAGCGTCGCAGTGCCTCGTCACGGGGCTCCAGCGGCAAGTAGGCCAGGTCGATATCGACCGATAGGCGGGGTAATGGCTGCACGAAGAGGTTGATGGCCGTACCGCCCTTCAGGGCGAAGCACGGCTCGTCATTGAGGAAAGGCAGCAGCGAGACCAACAGCCTGACCTGTTCGTGGTAGCGAGCTTCAATCGGCATGCAGGAACGCCTCCGGCACCGTCACGTGATATTCCCTATCCAGCTTGCCGCCCTGGCAGAGCTGCCGCTTGCCTTTGCCGAGGTCCAGTCGACGTGGTTCCAGGCGAGCGTACCAGGCATGCCCGGCGTGGCGAGCCAGCACCAGGAAGGCCCGCTTGGTTCTCACCGAACGGCACCCCTCCAGCAATGCCTGCAGCCGGCGCGGACGCAGCGTGTTAAGCCCGCCGAAGGTGTCCACCAGCTCACTGCTGAACAGCAGCTCATTCGGCGTCACGGCGATCCACTCCAGGACCGCTCGCTCGGGTGTCGATATCAGCAAGCTGAAGGCCCTGCCATCCGGCGCGTAGTCCGTGAAGCTGCCGGGAATCTGCACCGGCAGGCCCTTTTCAGAGTGGAGCACCATCCGTCCTGCCCACTCGGCATCATTCAACCACCGGGGCAGCCGAACGGCCTCCTTGCCATATAGGTGCGTTGTGCGCTCCCCCATGGGCAGATAGTGGGCAAAGCCATGCAGTGCCAGGGCCGTCTGGCCACCCGGCCAAAGCAGTGGTAAGCCCGTGTCGTCGTTCGTCTGCAGGGCGAAGACAGCGCTCTCCCAGGTAAGAGGCTCCCCCGCTTGGCAGTAGGCGCCGTGCCCCACGCGCTGCAGCCAGCCACTGCTGGCCAGCTTACGCGCCTGATCCGAGGTGACGCCGTGTGACGCCAGCCAGGCTGTCGTCACCACGGCGCCATACGGGATCTTGTGCAGCAGCTGGTTTATCTTCACGTCAAAAAGCGGCCTTAAATTCCGTCTTCAGAGTGAAGAATAAACCACACTGGTTTATCTTCAAGTACTAAATCGCCATTCATGGCCGCTTTTAGCGCAACTTTTAAACCGAAAGCTGAGTCTCCGGCCCTGCTTGAGCCCGAATTCAGCGGGAGGAAGCTTGAGGGACGAAGCCAGGCAGAGAAGGCCGCTGCAGAGGACAAAGCGGCCACACATCACGTCAATCCTGATAGTGCGTGTATTTTTTCGCACTTCCCTTCACTTGGTCGGCGGGATATTTCTCCGCATTCTTCTCTATCTTCGCCCGGCATGCCGCTTCAATATCCACGTCCAGCTTGCCCGCCAGCCGGATCAGGTAGAGCTGAACATCGGCAATTTCATCGCGCACGGCGGCCAGTTGCTGCTCATCCAGCTCCCTGGACTGCGCTTCGGTCAGCCACTGGAAGCACTCCTGCAGTTCAGCTGCCTCTACCGTCAGCGCCATGGCCAGGTTCTTGGGCGAGTGGAACTGGTCCCAGTCGCGCTCGGTGGCGAACTGGTCCATGGCGTCGCGGAGCTGCTTGAACGGATCTGACATCTAGGGCTCACCTGGTTCTGCGGTATCGGATAGCGGTGAGCATGCCTGCTCTGCCGCTCGCTATCTAGCCTACATCGGCATAGACGGCTATCCGGCCGCCCACTCGCTCACAGCACGGATAGGAATTCGCCGATGACCTTCAGGTCCTCAAGCTCGTCCTCGAGCACGATGTCCTTGTACCCGAAGGCGTTGGTCTGGGGCTTCAGCACGATGCGCTGGTTCACGAACTCGCCATACTCCTCGACTTTCTCGCTCTGGTACAGCTTCACCGTGAAGCTGCCGCCGTGGTCCGGGTCCTCGATGGCGCGATGCTGAACCACGACGACCTTGCCTTGCCGGGTGCCGCCGGGGTTGGCACGGAACAGGCACCAGGCGCCGTTGGGGATGCGCCGGTTCATCGACTCCCCCACTACCCGGCTGACGAACAGGTCGGGGCTCGCACGCATGAAGTCCGGCAGCTCGACCCAGTGCTCGGCGTCGGCGATTTGCATCTCGCTGAACTCACCGGCGGCGATGCTCAAATCGTACACGGGCACATGGCGCTCGAACGGCGCGGCCTGATCACGCGTCACGATGGGAAGGTGCAAGCCATCTAGCGTCTCGGCCTCTTCAGCCAGATCAGTATGCTCGGTGGCTGCCTGTGAACGAGCGAAGGCCGCGAAGTACTCACGGGTCTCAGGGTCCGTGGCATAGACGTAACAGCCCTTCTGGCCCCGCGTCATCAGCGTGCGATAGGTGTTCTTGATGATCTGGTCCGCCAAGGCACGGGCATGCTCAGGCTGCTCCTTGAGCATCTTCTTGTAGCCGTGCACCGAGCGGTCCTGCCCTGCCCGCTTGGCCGCGTCTGTCACCACGCGGCCGTCACGAATCACGAAGTCGTCGCCGATGATGACGCCGACGTAGTCGAACTCCAGGCCCTGGCAAGTGTGGATGCAACCTACCTGCTCTGCTGACCCATCGGCGATAGCCCAGAGCATGCCGTCGTCATCGAGGTTCCACTGGGCCGCGAAGCCATGTTCGGGAAACACGATGTCCATGGCCTGCTTGTCCTTCTTGCTGGCCCAGGGCCAGCAGTAGCCCGCCACCATGCGCGCCTTGTTGGCCTTGCGGTTCTTCTCGAGAATCGCCCGGCGCATGGCACTCGGGTCATCGAACACCTGGAAGTCGTAGTCGATGTCCTCCAGGTCGGTGTTGGCCGTGGTGCGAATCTGAAGGGCGTGATCGAGCCAGGCCAGATAGCCGTCCGAGCCGTTGCAGCGAAACTGAGAGGCCAGCTCGAGCTCGTGGACATCGGCGCCGCATTCCGCCGCTCGCCGCCGGATCTCCTCGACCGTGCCCACGTCCTTCAGCGTTACGCGCTGCGCTTCATCGATGAAAAAGATCGAGAAGCGTGACGCACCGATCACCTCCTTGATCTGGCTCTCGCCCAGGTTCTGGTACATGCCGGACTTCTCGTTCAGGCGGTGTGCCTCATCGACGATCAGCGCATGGAAGGTATCCGGCTCGGCGTTGACGTAGCTGCCCGAGCCCTTGAACAGGTTGTCGATGTGGGTCTTCTTTCGAGTACCGGTCAGCTTCTTCTTGAAGACCTCACGAGGGGCCGAGTTGCGCGAGACGTACTGCGTCATCATCTCGCGCTTAGTCAGCTCCACCAGCAGGTTGATGGCCACCACCGACTTGCCGGTGCCCGGCCCGCCCTTGACGATCAGGCACTGCTTGTTGTCGCTACCTGCACGGTGAGCGAGGTCAAGCGCGGTTTCATAGACCAGCTTCTGGTCGTCGATCATCAGGAACTCGGCGTTGCCTTGCATCATCGAGGCCAGGGCATCCGCCAGGTTCTTGCTCGGCTTTATCACACCATGCTCGATGCGATACATGATGTCGTTGCTGTCGCCGTACTTGATGTGCTGGCTCAGAAATTTCGAGAGCTTCAGGGCATCCTGCGAGATGAAGACCGGCGCACGGCTTGTGTGGTGCTCGTAGAAGGGATCATTGATGGCGTGCCCCTGCTTCATGTTGTGCAGGTAGGCGCAAGGCACCAGGCGGATTGACTCCGAGCGTACCGTCTCGTTGTAGTCCTCGATCAGCGCGCCATAGGACCACGCCTGATACGACGGATGGTTGGTCTCACGCACGCCGCCGCCCAGCTGGGTGCGCACGATGGCATCCTTATTCGTCACCTCGACGGACTGCCACTGCTTCAGTTCCACGATAACCGCCGCATCATCCCGCTGGTGGTTCTTGCCGGTCAGGATGAAGTCCACCCGGCGATTGGTCAGCGGGATGTTGTACTCGATGGCGACCCCCGCCGATGCAGGAATGCCCTCGTCGAGCAGAGCGCTCATCATGAAGCGAAGAGAGTTCTCCCACGACGCCACCTCACTACGGGGCGAGTTGCGGTTCAGCCTGCGTGCCACCTCGTTCTCGATGGCGTCGGTGATGACGTTGGCTCGTACATCGTCGATGAACTGCTGCTTGGTGGCGTTATAGACCAGCATATCCTCAAAAGTTCCCTTTTCCGTCAGCTAGTTATAGTTTTTTCGCATGAATGCATTTAACAATTATGCACGCTGGCGGCTGCCACAGCACAGATCAGAGCTAAAAATGCTGAGAGGGCCTGGGTCGGTGAGAACTGGCTTCGGCGACCAGCCTATCTATCTGCTTTTCGCCTCTTCAGCTCAGCCCGCGCCCAAGCAGATGCTTCTTTCATATCCCGCCGCAATTCGTCGATCTCCTCGGGAGTCAGCCACCGAACCACCGGCTCCCCGCTTTCTGGGTGCGTCTCGCCGGCCTGCTCGTCGGTTTTGGTTTCCAGCTCTTTTCGCCGTTGTCGGCATATCTGTTCGTCCATGCGCTCCTCCTAACGGAAAGGCGGCCATTGGCCGCCTGAGCTATCGCTGGTCAATGGCTCCCATAATGTCAGAAGCCCGTATCAGAAAATCCCGCCGCCTCTGAAAACGGGGTTTTTCCGGTTCCAGTTCCTACATCGTTGCTAGTATGCGTGCTGCGTGGTGCCTCCTCGCGGCCCGAGTGGGCCGGACGGTTCACGAAAGCGGCAATCTCTGCCCCGAAGTTCCTCTCTCCCTCGACCGATAGCTCGACGGCAGGTACGAAAGCGGCTTCGGTGTAGGCCTCCCTCCCTTCATCGAGCATATCCAGGGCTACCATAAAATGACGTTGTTTCATCGTGGGGTCTCCTTAGGTGTCCTGCTGGCCACGGTTCACAAAGCTAGCGATCTCGTCGTCGCGTTCCTGCTGACTTTCACTACCACCCAGGCTGTCACTGTCGAATGAGGGAGCAGAATCATCCGCTTCCGCGACCTCACTATCCCCTTCCGGCTCCATGCTCGCGCGGATGGAGGACGCCATGCGGCCACCAGCGGTTTGATTAACCCTGCTCTGAAACTTCCCAGCCATCTTCGACCCAACCCCTTTAGCTAGCTCGCCAGCCGTTCCAGCACCCAAGGATGCTGCTCGCTTGAATCCGCCACTACCACCAGATCGGGAGCCAGAACCAGCGAAACCAGCCGCCTGCGCAAATGGTGTGTCACCAGTGTCAGCTCCATCTCCGGTAGAGCTGCTGCCACTCCCACCACCGCTGCTGTCACCTCCAGTGCCAAAGCTCGGCATGTCGGCTCCAGACCCAGACATATTGGACTGGGCCTTCTCGAAGGCAGCCTTGATGGCGGACCCGCCACCTACTGCATTCGCCGCACCGCCCAACATTGCGCTCCCAGCCATCTTTCCCGCCGTGAGGGCCATACCTGCCGCTGTCATGGCTGCTCCTACCGCCGCACCGGCACCAAAAGACCCGATGCCCATTGCGCCCACGCTGCCACCCGACACCAGGCCGGAAATCATCGGTGGAATCTTGTTAACCAGAAATAGCAGGATCACCGAAACGACCAGCATCACGACCAACTCCTGAGACGCCATGTTCTCGCTCATCTGCGAGTAGTAGTGAGTAATAAACTCCCTACCGATGGCGACCAGGAGAACCATTGCCATCAACTGAGCCGCTATGCCGAGAATAGCCTTGTAATAGTTGATCGCCATATCTGATGTCCAACGGGAGCCGCCAAACCCCAGGAAAAACACTCCCGCATAAAGCAGTATCCAACTGGCGGCTAGCAGCAGGAGCAGGTTGACGGAGATAATCGCCAACACCAGTAATACGGCCAAGGCCATACCTTCCATCACCAGTGCAGTGACAAACTGTTTCCAGCTCAACTCTGACGTGGCCTTCACCGTCTGGTCGTACAGTTCAAAACCGATATCGAGGATGCTGGAAGGCCCCAAGTTGTCGTTGGAGAGGCCACCGGCTTGCGCCCCAAGGGCTTGCAATGACTGTACGATGGTTCCCGCGATGTTCATGCCCTGAGTTGCGTTCGTCAGCAACCACCAGAAAAAGCCTGTAAAGATGGTGAAACGAACAAGCTCGGCAAAGAACTCAGCAATGTCGGCCTTGCGCAGCGCCATCATGCCGAACGTCCAGACCATCGAGATCACTACCAGGGTCCAGAACAACCGACTGGCGGCCGCTTCTATGGCAGGCCCCCACGTTGATGCCGCAGAGTGAAAGCGGTCCAGCACATCATCCATGATATTGCTGCTGGATAGCTCCTGAGCCATTGCGGTATCAGACAGCATGACGACGGCCATCACCCCCAAACCACCAAAAACGAATCGTTTCATGCGACGCCCTCCCTCAATATCTATCGGGGGAGCTGGGTTCAAACTCCCATTCCCGCATGCGTTGGGCCTTCTCGAACGACCGGCAGGCTTCAGTAAAGGCTTTTCGGTTCGATTCTCGGCTTAGCTCGCTGATAGTCTGCTGAAAGGCAACTGGCGCGCACGTGATCGCACTCGCCTCTGGTACCATTTCCTGCTCACAACCTACCAAGGCAACAGCTGCCACAAGTGGGATGATCTTCTTCATCGCGGCCTCCTTAATAGCGATCTGCTGCGCTAGGTTGGTAATTCCAGGTACGCATCTGCCGTTCCCGCGCTTCCCCTCTGGCGTTAGCGTCCAGTTCGGCGGCGAGACGGGCGGCTTCAGCGTTCTGCTGAGCAATCAGCAAGCTGCGAATTTGCAGGAGTTGGTTAGCCTGGTTACTGGCGAGCTGGTTGGCGTAACCAATGGCGGCAAGCTGGCCATCCGCGCCCTGGGCGGCGGATTGCAAACGCTCAAGCTGTCGAGCATCAGACGCCAGGTTATCCTGTTGCTGATCCAGCCCTCGGAAGAGCGCATCGTTGGCCGCTTTTTGCGATTCAGACGCCAGGCGACGGTTTTCATCCATCGCTGCACGTTCGGCATCCGTGCAACCGCCGCCATTGAAGCAGGGGGAACTCCGGTAATACGCTACGTCCTGGAACTTGCCCAGGTAGGCATCGAGGCTGCCGAGCTGGTTCTGGTAATGCTGAAGCGTATTGGTGGCTTGGATCAGATCATTAATCGTGGATTGTGCCCTGTCCCAGATATAGGCCGCTGGAGCCATGGTGTTTTGCAACTGGTTTTCATACTGCTGCAACTGCGTCTGGTACTGCTCGATCTGCTTGAGAGTCTGAGAGACGGACTCCATCGCCGTCATAACGTTTTGCTGCAGGTTGGTACCGTCGACGACAGGGATGCCCGCTTGGGCAGGCATGGAAGCGGTTAACGCCAAGGACATGACCGCGACAGGAATTTTAGCCGCTAAAATTCTTTCTCTTCTCATGATTGAGTGCTCTTAGCTTCATCGTGACTAAGTTGCACTCACCAACCTGTAGCGGCTCGCTCATGAAGATTGCGAGCCACTACCCCTGCCGGAGAACCCAGCGGTGAAGTGTGGACCTCTACAGGGATAGCTCGTCACTTACTATCCCGGCGTCCGACCTGCGCGACACCGTCAGAACGCGCGGCCAATGGTTGTTGAACATCGGTGTCATTGTCCTGGGGAACGGTTAGGCTTCCCAAGGGTTAATCGCATCTACTGTTTGTTGCCGCCTTCCAAAGGGAAAGCACTATAGTGAGCGTCCCTTTTGCTGTCTTTTTGCCCTCTTGGCGTCCATCTCTGCCCGTAACTTGGCTTTGCGGCGCTCTTGCCCGCTCGGCCCCCGTGGGGGTGGTGTCGGAGTCTTGCCCGCTTGTCCCTCAAGGTGAAGCACATCGGCCTGGGACAGCGATTGCAGCCGGTTCCGGCGCACCGGGGGTGGCGGCTGACCGATGGGCGGCACTCCCGCCCGTTTGCTTCGGGTCTTGGCCGAGGCGGTGTTCTCGCCGTTCGCCAAGGCTTGTCGGCGACGTTCCAGCCCGGCGTCCGCAAACCGTATAGGCAACTGCCCATCCGCTGCCGCCTTGATCACCCGCGCTTTGAACTCCGGCGAACCGTTCACGGTGATGCGCTCGCCGTAGCGTTCCATCGCCATCCTTAGCGCGTTCTGGATGCCTGCCTGGTCGGACTCCCTGGACACCTGTAGCCGGTCGCCATCGTCGCGCACGGCGCTGGCTCCGGCCCGGTAAATGATGGTGCCCTTCTTGGTGATGTTGTCGATCACCGGCGCATGGCCGGGCTTCGCCTGTCCCTCACCCTTCAAGGTGTTGCCCTTGAGGCCCTGGGCGGCCTCCCTGGCTCGCAAAGCGGCTAGGGCCTCGGTATCGCCCTGCAGGGCTTCCCGTTTGAGCCAGTCGGCCCATGTGCGGCGCCCGTGGGCTTCATGAATCGCCTGGCGTTCCTCCCGGTACTGCTTCTGGATCGCGTCAATGTCGGCTTTCAGGGCGCTGCTGGCCTGCGCATACAGCACCTTCTTGGTCAGCCTGCCGCTGGTGAGCTTGATGGCCGCCCGCCGGGCCTTGCCCTTCTTCTTGGCGTTCTCAATCCGGCGGTCTTTTTGCCGCCTGACTTTTTCCAGGGCCGCCGTCTTGTTGGCCGCCGCGCTCTGCAGTTCTGATTTGAAGCGGGCGTAAAGCTCGGTAGTGTTCACGCGCAGCCGTACCGGGTCTTTGCGGTACTGGCGGCGGGGTTTGGCCTGTTGCGCCTGGTCATGCTCGAACGGGCCGAAACGGGCCTCCAGCTTCGGTTTGGAGAATTCCCGCCCCAAGGTGCTCGCCTTGACCACTGCGTGATCACCCGCCACGATAACCAGCCCATTCCCCCGCGCCCGGAGTTCCAAGCCGTTGTCACGCATGACCTGGTGCAGTCCGTACCAAGACTGCGCGGCTTTAATGTCCTCCAGGCACTCGCGCTTGATCCAGCCGATCAGACTTTCAATACCGGCATGACGCTCCATGTCGGCCGCTCGGGCCTCGGCTCCGCGTCGGCGCGGCATGTGGTTGTCCTGCTGCAACCCGTAATCCCGTTCCATGACCTCGCATAACTCGGCCAGGGTCTGGTGTGGGTAGTAGGGTTCGTGGATGATGTTGCGCGTGGGGTGGATCTTGTTGACGGCGATATGGATGTGCAGGTTGTCGGTATCGTTGTGAACGGCGCTAATGCGCTGATGCTCTCCAAAGCCCAGCCCCTTGCAAATACGGTCCTCGATGGCCACCAGGATATCGGCCTCAACCTGTTCCCCAGCCCGGAAGCTGACAATCAAGTGATAGGTCTTGTCGCTCTTCGCTCGGGTATTACCGAACTGGGTCGCTAGTACCTCGCTGACGGCATCCTGGACCGAATACGCCACGCAGTTGGTCAGCCGTACCGCGCCAAGACGGTGCTCCTTGCTTTGCTCGTCGGTGATGTAATTCACCAGACCAGCAAAGTCTGACTTGCCCAGGGAGCGCATGGGGACGTGTTTGGCGATCATGAGTGCCAGCCCCACATTTTAGCAGCTAAAAAAATCACGACCTGGCCCTTGGCTGCACCACGGATTTCAACACCTGACTCATTTCCTCCTGAGTGGCTTCGATCCTTCCAAGCAGGCTAAGGATGGTAGCCGCCCCGAAGTGAGCCGTTCTCACGTCATCTGTCAGCCAGAGCTTGAGCAAGCCCCCTAAACGCCCCAAGTCACCATTTACACGAACCAGCTCGCGGACATACTCGTAGTCCATAACGCCACTGACCTGATAGCCCTGCCCCACTTCCCGCAGATAACAAGCAACGCTTAGCCCTGCCTGCCTGGCGTTGGACTCAATCAGTTCTCTCTCTTCCGGAAGGCAGTACACCTTGAGCGGAGTGCTGTTCTTCCGTGTCACTCTTTGCTTCTCACTCATGCCAGCTCCTATCTCAGATGCCATGCTTTGCAGAGCAGGATTTCCGTTGAGCACCGCAGGTGCGAATAAGGACCAGTGAAGAGGAACACCACGCTTGCGGGGTGGGACTACTTCACACATCCTGCCCGCACTTCAGCGTTGATTTTTGTAGGTACGCCATGTGCAAAGCATCGCTATTTCTCTGCATTTCGTTGCACGGATCTGTTTTTTCCTGTGCATTCGTGAAAAACAGCCCCGAACTCTGATGAAGTCGATACTTGCGGCGATAATGCAGCACTCCAGAAGCGGTAAAACAGCGATCTAACAGTGAATTACCCATAGCGGTGTCCTTGCGCTTTCCACATTGAAATACACAGATTTCCACGCGGTTTCCGCACTGCCCCTCAAATGTCAATGAATCAGAAGCGCTGCCCCTCAAGTGTCAATGAAACACTCAAGTCTTGCCGACCGCGTTGCGTAGAGCCGTAAGCCCATGCGCGGAACTCATTCGATGAGGAAGACCCGCAGCCTTGACCGCTCGATTCGCAGCCTCGTGTCCGGCCCGCTCTGCCAGATCGGCGGGGCTACGATTGCGGTCATTCTCCAGCAGTGCATAGGCCACCAGTTGTTCTCCATTAATCAACCGATTGACCAAGGCTCCATACTCCAGGGTGAAGTGACGTTCGAGACGTGACCAAGCCGACAACGCCGTGTTATGCGTAAGCTCCCACCAGCCAACGGCGCTACCCGCCATCCTCACGGCTTCATGGCTCCAGTGCCATTGGGTCGGTTCATGAGCATGGGCGCATACCTCACGCCACGCCTCCTCCAGACCAGGCATACCAAAGTCCTCTGGGCGCGGCTCGCAGAGAACCGCGAATGCAGCAGGTTGCGGTGGCCAGGATTCGTTACCCATCCGCGTTGCTTCCTGCACCCCCTCACGACAGCGTTGGATCCCCAGCTCCAGGTGTCGACGAGTCAGGAAAGCCAGCTCAGCCATCCAGACACCTGATTCATCGAAGGCCCCCCACTGGCTCGTGAACTTCCATCCGTACAGCACACCCAGAGCATCAAACAACTGATCCACATCAGCTTCTCCGATCAGCGGGCTAGTCTTCGTCGATGATTCCCCCACTCTGTTGAGCTTTGGCGCGTGCTCGTGCTTCTGCAGCGGTAACACGGCGAGATGGAGTGCGTTGGCGGCGATGTCCATTAGCGAGTCCTCCGGTAGTGGACTGAGCTGCGAGCACATCTTTGCGCAGCCAGTCGGCAAGCTTGGTATGCCAGGCAGCCGTGCTGGCCGTGCGGCCAGTATCAGCATGGTGGGCCGTGAACTTGGCGAGCTGGTGTTGCTCGGGAGCCAGGTCAGCCGAGAGACCTGCTCGCAAACAAGCCATAGACAGCTCAGTAGAGTCCGGCCTCCATTCGAGGGTCATGGGAAAGCGATCCGGACACATTGAGATGGCTGACGAAGATTCTTGAAGAGAAACTGCGTTACTGTTCTGATCCGCTCGACCAAGCATCGGCTCTCCCGCCTGAGAGTGAGAGAGGTTCATTGATGGTTCATTGGTGGTTAGGGGGACACCAGATGTCCAGGGGCCCTGGTCACCAGGTGTCCGGGGGCCCCGGACTCCATGTCCATGGGGGGTGGACTCGGTGTCCAGGGGGGTGTAAGTCCTCTCCGCGACTCGATTTGCCAGTCTCAGTTGATACAGGTTGCTGGTCTGCCCCGCCGCATTCCGACGAGGCTGAATGCTGAGTAACTGATACTCTTCGAACTCACGCAACCAACGGCGAACGCTCTTGGTACTGGACTCACAGCGGCGTGCCAGAGTGGAGATGGCTGGCCAACACACCCCTTCTTCGTTGGCGTTGTCGCCCAAGGCTACCAACAGCAGGCGACGCCCAGCCTTGTTGTCACGCTCGTTCAGGTAGCTCAGTTGGACATCCCATGCCCAGTTCATGGCGACAATACTCACGCCTTACCCCTTCGTATCCGCTTCACTTTGCCGCTCTAACCGCTCAGGCTTCATCAATCAGCCCTGCAACGTCGGTTGCACGGAAATAGACACGCCTTCCAACCTTCCTCTTGGCGGCATTCCATTTCACAGCAAACTCTGACTGGCTCTGCAAAGATATTCGGAGACCATCGGGACTACGCTTCAATAATTCCGACAAATCGGTCAGGGAGAGCAATGGCCCATAACGTTCAAGCAACTGTTCTTCGGTTGTCATAATCACCTCAAGATAGCGCATAACGAGATTACGCTTTTAATATCTACGCCAACTTGCGGTTATTTTCAAGCAATTGATTTAAAAGAAAAAGTATAGCTATACCTGCCTTAAAAAAGTTCACCTATACTTTCCTAAAAGCACTCACATTGATTCAATAAGCACGATATCTTCATATAAAAATTAAGCAGCAGCCTAGGCACTCACGTCCCTCAAGTGTCAATAACCACCCTGGATAAATCGCCTCACGCACGGGGCTTGGTCAATGCACTTCTTTTCATTGAAACTTGAGGGGCACTTTTTTACTCAGGCCTCTGGAAGCATAGAGACGTGCGCCGTGTACGGGGGAAGACTGGACAGTAAAAAGAAGGGGTGGTGCGGCCATGTTAGGCCGCGCCATATGAGAAAAAATTTAGCTGCTAAAACCGCATCTCTACAGCCTTAAGCACGATTCTACTTTTTTGGTTCGGTGTAGTATGTTGTAGTATGCTACTACAACATACTACAGAGATCTATGAAGCTTATCACCTGAACTAAAAACACGCCGCTTAAAAAAACAATAAAATAAATGTTTAAAAACCTAAAGTTTACCTAGCTACTTTAGGTTTGTTTTTGCTTTCTAGTAAGAGACTGCTGTTCAACAGCACCGTACAAACTTCAAGCACTGCCTTCCATTTCTCCAAACTTGGTCTTGCAAACTGATTCACCATGCAGGATTTTCGGCTCTCCTTCATCTAGATTTATGGTAAACTCATGCCGGTGCTTTGCTCCAACTTTCCTAGAGAAAAAGTCAAAATATTCACTATCATCGTCAACTTCCAGACCAAAGCCAATTGAAGATATATTATTTAGCTCAGCCATTTTAGCCATATTTTTCTTTAGGGAGCCTCTCTCACTCTTCTTATTTAGTTCCTGGGTTGCCGTGTCAAAATAAAAAATAAGCGCTTTCTCAATTATAGAACCCTCTTCGTCTACTTTTACCTCATCAATCAAAGAGTTGGCAATAGCAAAGTTTATATTATATTTAGAATTCTTCGCAAGAGATATAATTTTAAAAAGGTTGTAAAAAATAAAGATATCAAATTCTTCAGTAGAGACATTATACAATGTATCAGACAAACCTCTATGCGATCTATTTAATGGTCTATCCCAAGGGCTGTTAGTATACCCAACATAGTGAATCTCAGTAGCCTCACCCAAATCAATATTGCATTGTGACAAGAGGTCATGAACAGTCATTGAAACAGTTCCACCACTTGAGTATTCGAAGGTAATCACCCGATCAGTTAATTTAACACCAGGCTTAACCAAGCTCCCTGTTTCTATATCTCTAATAAGCAGCCTTATCTTTTTTATCTTTCTTTTACGACCAAGCTCCAAATATAAAACCAATTTTTTATCAAACAGAGAATAATATGGATTCTTCCTAGAAAACCTTACTTTTTTTCTTGCTGCGATATAATATACGAAGCGCTTATCGCATTGCTCCTCTACAATTCTTTTCATTTTCCGCAGCTTTTTGGTAATAGCGTCTTTAACATCAAACCCATCTATAGGGTTAACTAAAATGTCATACCAAACCATCTCTGATATTATAAGCTCTACATACCAGTTCTTAGATGCGCCTTGGTAGGCAGCGTTATTCGCAATATTGTCAAACATCCCTCTTTTCATATTGACTACTCCTACTTAATTATTTCCATAGCGCCGTGCTCTAGGGCAAACCTAAGCGCAGAGCAAGCCTGTCTCTATCAGCACATTTTTAGTCATTACCTGCGCCTCGGCAACATGAGTGGATTTCTTACTCGCCAGTTATAACTTGGAAATTCGAACACATACCATTCAATTGCGACTTTCGCAAAAGCTCGAAATTCTTCATCATTCCATAAATCAACTATTAGGCCTCTGCTTAGTCTTTTAACTTGTTTGGAGCCTTGATACACCCAGCCCAAGTAGGAGTCTAACTTAGGCTGGCTTTTACCCTTGAAGTGTCCATGTGGTATGGATGGATGAAAATCGCGGTCATACTGATGAAAGACCCAATCATTTAAACCCTTCTTCCTCGAAAGAAACTGAAAGCAACCATTCTTTCCCCTTCTCAAGCCTGGTTGGATTTCCTCTTCACCAGATTTTTTCAAGCCTGACACAGATGAATCGCCATCACGCTCATCGTTTTCGAGAGGCCAGACATCTTCGATATCCCACTCTTCGACAAGAAGAATTCTTCTCGCTTTCTCATAGACAGGGTCGCTTGGCTCACACATATTTTTTAGTGCCAGCATTCTGTCAAGGTAATGAGTCCAGCTGAGTTTCTCAGCGTGAAAGTAAAATAGAGACAGCTCAAAATAAAGTTCAGATGCTTCCCTTTCCAGATAAATCAACAGGAACCTCCTTTTGGCTAACGCGGAGCGAAACGGCGGCCCGACAGGGCCGTCCGCTTTACGCGCTTTGTTACACCTAGGCTGCTTATGAACCCTTGCGCGCAGGCTTGGACGTGTAAACCAACTGCTTTCCGAGCCAAGTTAATCTCCATCTGCCCAAGCCTGAACGAAGAGAAACAGCGCTTGCTGCGACAAGTGTCGCAAGGAAACCCCCAATGATCGGGAACTCTGTAGGCATTCCAATTTTCTCGGTAAAGTAGTAAAGGAAGACAACTGACAATCCTAGGCTGGATGCAAAAAAACCTGCGAAAGCATAGTCTTTCTCTAAAATATTCCTGCTTTCTAAAGTTTTTGCCAGGAACCTGTCTTCAGAGCGAATTGTTCCCCGAAAGAGTGGAACTGTAGGAGTTCGTGAACGCATTTCTACTAGGAACTTGGCTTCCGAAGGCGACAACGATTTTAGCGCTTCGATCACTTCGGAAGAACACGACTGCCCCCTAGCCGCTTTTGCGAGTAGATCTCTCCAAATGGAGCTGAGTTCCTCATCCTCCGGATCTACATCTTGTACTCCGGACATCCATTCCTCAAAAAATGACAACTGCTTCAAGGAGGGAGAACTCGCAGTCTCTGGCGGTGGCTGATCACTCAGCTGTTCTTTAACGGCTTGTACGTGGGCATTGAGATTATTCTCTCTTCTTTCACGTTTCCAATCTTCAATAGAATCTTTGACCAGATCTCTTAACTCGGTGCCAAGGTATTCAGCGGTTGGCATTATAAGAGCGGATATTGCTGGGGTAAGAGATAGTGATTTAGGTTTGCCCCGCTCTTCTGAACTTACGTCATCAGTCACAAACTACTCCTTGGTGTAACAGGCATCAGATGGCACGTGCGTTTTTCCACTTGAACGAGCGTGCACGTTCGATGTTTTTATATCGCGACTTCAACCAGCTGATTTTAATGCGAATTTTTATTGACACTGCTATATAACACCGATAAACAAGCTTGCGGCCTTTACCTGAACTCCCGCTTTGTTTCGAAAGCCGACGCAGTGTTCCTGC
Organism: Onishia taeanensis; assembly: GCF_013349955.1. Taxonomy (GTDB): domain Bacteria; phylum Pseudomonadota; class Gammaproteobacteria; order Pseudomonadales; family Halomonadaceae; genus Onishia; species Onishia taeanensis_B. The sequence continues at coordinate 88,398 of NZ_JABVXC010000001.1, forward strand.
TAATTCTCTCAAGCTATCATCTAATGCATTAGATATCGCTCAGTCTATCCAGCTTCTCCACCAAATCCTCCGCCCTAAGATGCGTATACCGCCGGAGCATCTGCATGGATTTGTGGCCGCTGATCGCAGCGACCTCCTGATCGGATAGCCCTGCTTCTACTAATCGACTGACAGCTTCATGTCTTAAGTCATGAAAGCGGAAGTCATCGAGCCTGGCTTGTTTCTTCGCCTGGTTCCAGAGCTTGGTGTAGGCGTAGGGGCCCCGCTTGCCATCCTTTCCAGGCTCGCCGAAGAACACTAGATCGCAGTCGAGTGGGCGCACGGGATTGTCGAGCGCCTGCTTGAACACCTCCGTGGCAGCCTGAGTCAGCGGCACCAGACGAGCTTCGTTGTTCTTGGTGTCGGTGAGACGCACCACGCGGCGTTTCACGTCGACCTGTGCTCGGGTGAGGGTCAGGATCTCTGAGGAGCGCATGCCCGTCTCTAGGGCAATTCTGGCGATCCAGGCCAACATGGGATTGCTGTGCTGCCGTAGCACGGCGAACAGGCGCTTCTCTTCGTCGGCGCTCAGGCGCCGGTCGCGCCCTTCTCCAGGGCTGGGTTTGCGGATGTTTTGGACAGGGTTGTAGGTCAGGCCGAGGCCCCATTCCTGGATGGCCACGGTGTAGAGATGGCCAAGCAAGGCGAGCTCCAAGCGCACGGTATTAGCGCTGATCGGTTGGCCACGATGACCAATGCTGTTCAGGCGGGTGTCACGGAAGTTGGCAATCAGCTCCGGCGTCAGGGCCGCGAGAGAGTACTTGCCCAGGTGCTCAATCAGCGTGTTGGCCTTGTGGCGTTCGCTCTTTTGGGTGCTGGGCTTTTTGGTAGGGGTAACGTCGGCCAGGTAGCGCTTGAGCGCGGCTTCGAGCGTCATGCGCTCCGAGGCACTGCGCTGGATATAGACGCCACGCACCATTTCATCTTCGGTGCGACGGCTCCAGTCCTGGGCGTCACGTTTGGTACGAAAGGTCTTGGCGGTAGTGGGCCAGCCGGTCTTGCGGATGACGGCTTTCCAGCTACCAGAGGGGGTCTTGACGATGGTGGCCATGAAAGTCTCCAGGGGGCTGAAGGATCGGCACTGTACCGAAACTGTACCCTTGGACTATGGGACTCACCATAGAGAAATCGTAAGCTGCTGATTTGAATGGTGGGCCCAGTAGGACTTGAACCTACGACCAAGGGATTATGAGTCCCCTGCTCTAACCAACTGAGCTATAGGCCCTTATCAACGCGGGCGTATGATAGCGAATGCCGAGAGGCAAGGCCATAGCTACTGGCCTTGCAACGGACCGATCGCTTAGAAGAGGATGCATAGGCCCGACCTCCCCTGGCCACTAGAAGAGACCCTATGTTCCTACTGATCGGCTTTGCAGTGCTTTCCATCGGCATTTCCTTCCTCTGCTCGTTGCTCGAGGCGGCGCTGCTCTCGATGACCCCGAGCTACGTGGCCCAGCTACGCGAGACGAATCCCAAGCTGCACGAGCGACTCAATCGTCTGAAGCGGAACATCGACCAGCCGCTGGCCGCCATCCTCACCCTGAACACCATCGCCCATACGGTGGGCGCCACCGGTGTCGGCGCCCAGGTCACGGTGGTGTTCGGCGAGGCGTGGCTGGGTATTGCCTCGGCGCTGATGACACTGTTGATCCTGTTCGTCTCCGAGATCATCCCCAAGACCATCGGCGCCACTTATTGGCGGCAGCTCGCCGGCATGCTGGCCACCACGCTCGACGCGATGATCTGGTGCCTCAAGCCATTCATCTGGATGTCCGAGCAGATCACCAAGCGTATCGGCAAGGACGCCGTGGATACCGATATGCGCGGTGAGATCAAGGCACTGGCCCAGATCGGTCAGGAGGAGAAGGCGCTAGATCCAGATGAGACGCGCGTCATCACCAACATCCTCAACCTGCACGATATCCAGGTGAAGAACGTGATGACGCCGCGCACCGTGTCGGTGACGGTGATGCCAGGCATGACGGTAAGAGAGTTCGACGATCAACTCGGCCGCTCGCCCTTCACGCGCTTCCCGGTGATGGATGGTGGCGAGCAGGCACTGGGCTACATCCACAAGGCCGATACCTACCATGCCGACGACGATGCCGATCTCAAGACGCTGATGCACTCGGTGCAGACCATTCAGGCCGAGGACAACGTAGAGCAGGTGTTCACCATGATGGTATTGGGCCGTCAGCACCTGTGCGTGGTTTACGACGACCTCGGCACCTGGGTCGGCCTCATCACCCTGGAAGACATCATCGAAACGATCCTGGGCCAGGACATCGTCGACGAGACCGACAACGTGGCCAACCTACGCAAGTACGCCCGCCAGCGCTGGACCAAGCAGCTCAAGAGGCAGGAGACGCGCTAATCTCCAATATCGTGTAGGGCGCTTCGCAGGCGTGGCGCTCGCCTCGCTCGTCGACGCTGCCAAGCTCCAGGTTGCGGTCGTTGTCGTAGGCGACGAACAGGCGGTCGTGGTCCAGCACGGCCAGGCCTTCGGCCTTGTGCTCGAATTCCAGCGGCCGGCCTTCTGGGTTGGTCACCAGCTCGGGCGCGCGGCGGGCGCGGAAGTCCTCGAGGCTCATCTGCCACAGGTAGCCGCCGATATGCTCTTCGCCATCCACTTCGTTCTCGAAGCTGGTCAGCAGGTAGAGTCTGGCGTGGTAGGGGTCGTACTCGAGGCTCGAGAGGCCACACTCGAAGCGCACGCCATCGACGCTATCCGGGTCGAAGGCGTAAAACTCGCGCATCTCGTCGAGGAACTCGAGGTTGCCGTTCGCGGTGATCTGATAATGGGCGCCAACTACCCGGCTGACATACTCGAAGTCGTCGTGGGCCTGGCCCTGTTCACGCACGCCGAACAGCAGCAGGCCGTCGCCGCGCTCGCCGGGAATCGCCGCCAGCCCTTCGATCTTGTAGTACGGAAAGCCTATGGCGCCATTGAGCTTGCCGCGCAGTTCAAGCGAGCCCTCGACGCCGTCGCGGGGGTCGGGGTCGACCACCTGCACGTCGTCGGGCTTACCAAGCGGCCAGATCAGCAGGTGGTTGTAGTCGTTGAGTGCATTGCTGTCGGCATCCAGGCGATCGAAGCCGGTGGTGGCCAGCACATGGCGGCCGTCGGCACTCAGGGCGAAGTCTTCATACTTCACCGCCTGCTTGATCAATGGCTGGGTGTAATAGGCAAGCCGAGTATCATCCGGCCCGGCATCGGTCATCGGCAGGGCGAAGCAGGCCGAACGCTCTTCGCCAGGAATCGGCTTGTCGCTTGCCATCAGCAGCCGTTCGCCATCGAAGGCCACCGCCGAGACTTCGGCATTGACCAGCTCGCCCTTGGCATCGCGCAGGCCGGCGGGGAAACAATGAATGGTGCCTTGTTGCAGGATACTGGCTCGGGTCATCGCGATGTCCTTCGCAGTGGATTACTCTCAGTACCACCACGCTAACACGCCTGCCGGGAGACACCGCCAGTGTTCACACCAGCTTCACATTCCCACCGCCGCAGGCCGATGGCGGCCACAAGAGCCCTCTCACTGCTCGCCTCTGTTGTGCTGGTCGCGCTAACCGCCCTGCCCGCCCAGGCGGCCTGGCAGTTGGACCCTGCCCGCTCGGCCATTGAGGCCACGTTGGTCGAGATCACGCCCTCGGGCCCGGTGCCGCATCAGCACCGGGTGCGCGAGCTCTCGGGCAACATCGGTGACGATGGCACCCTGCGCCTGCCGCTGCGCCTGAGCCAGACCGATATCCCGGATCGATTGGGCGGCCTGCCGGTGTGGCTCCAGGGCATGGCCGATCTGCCGCTGGCCACCCTGGTGACCCGCCTGCCGCCGGAGCGACTGAACAGTCTGGCAGTGGGCGATTCTCTCACCGAGACCCTGAACTTCCGGGTCGATGCCGAGGGCGTGGCTCAGCAGGAGCCCCTGGCGCTGCGCTTCACCCGCGAGAGCCAATCCCGCATCCGGATCGCTACCGCCGAGCGGGTGGCGGTGGATGGCCGCAAGCTGATGGCCAACCCCACCCTGCGTACCGTGATCCTGCTGCTCGGTTATGAGCAGATCGGCGATGAGGTACCGGTCACCCTGGATGCCACCCTGATCGACCGCTGAGACGCTTTGGCGGCCCTGCCTCTCATCACATATTCCCGGATCCCCGCTGGCACCAAATCACTTGCTGCGCTGACGTCCCATTCGATCTAGCTGCCGGCCAGGCGGCCATGAGGCGGCATTTGTTATTGATAATACAAATAAGAAGGATTATTGTTCGCAAAAAAGACTGTGGCCACACAGCATGAGGCCCACTCAGAGGCCAAACAGGATCGAACAAGGAACCTCTCTCGCCATGCCTTTCGCTATACCACGTCCCCGACCTCCCTTCGCCCGTACCATGCTGGCACTGGCCATCTGTGCCGCCATGCCCAGCATGGCGCTCGGCCAAGCCTCTACCGGCGACCAGCAAGCCAATGACGCACTTGCCCCCGTCGTGGTTACCGCTACCCGCAACAAAAGCCGGGCCGGCGAGTCGCCACAGAAAGTCACCATCATCACCCGCGAACAGATCGAGCAGCAGCTGGCGATCACCCAGGACCCGGGGCAGGTACTCAGTAACCTGATCCCTTCCTACTCGCCCAGCCGCCAGAAGCTCTCCAACGCCGGCGAAACCTTTCGTGGCCGCTCGCCGCTGTTCATGATCGACGGCGTGCCGCAGTCCAACCCGCTACGCGACAGCAGTCGCGACAGCTATACCATCGATCTGTCCATGGTCGAGCGCATCGAGGTGATTCACGGCGCCAGCGCCGAGCATGGCCTGGGCGCCACTGGCGGCATCATCAACTATGTCACCAAGCGCGCCGAGGCCGGCGAGGTGAACCAGCATGTCGGGATCAGCCTCACCAGCGATGATGATGTCAGTGCCGATGGCCTGGGCCACAAGCTGGACTATCAGATCAACGGCCAGCAGGGCGACTGGGACTTCCTCGCCGGCGTAACCCAGCAGCAGCGGGGCGTTTTCTACGATGGCAACGATCAGCCCGTCGGGACGGCCTATCCGGGGGAAATCCAGAACTCCGAGAGCTATGACGTCTTCGGCAAGCTGGGCTATTGGATCGATGACGACCAGAACCTGGAGCTGTCCGTCAACCGCTTCGAGCTCGAAGGCGAGGGGGACTATGTGCCGGTCACGGGCGACCGTGACAACGGGGTCGCCACCACCGCGCGCAAGGGCGATCCGGATGGTGAGCCAGGCTACAACAAGGTCACCACCGCCCGGCTGTCCTACTCGAACAGTGACTGGCTGGGCAATGAGCTGGATGCCCAGGTCTATACCCAACGCTTCCGGGCGCAATTTGGCATCACACCCTACTTCCCCTATGAGGACGCGGCCGGCAACACCCAGTACGACCAGACCCGCAACGAGTCCGATAAGATCGGCGCTCAGATCACCCTGAACCGTCGCGGATTGTTCAACGACTACCTCGACGTCACCACCGGCGTCGATGTCCTTCAGGACGAGACCAGCCAGGTGCTGGTCGAAACCGACCGGACCTACGTTCCCGAGAGCCAATTCCGCAACTACGCGGCCTTCCTGCAGGGCGATCTCCACCTCACCGACCGCCTCACCGTGCAAGGGGGCGTGCGTCACGAGCTGGCGACCCTGGATGTCGATACCTATCAGACCATCGATCGCAGCAACGTCACGCAGGACCTGGTCACCGTCGACGGCGGCAGCCCGGATTTCGAGGAGACGCTGTTCAACGCCGGGCTTGTGTATCAGGCCACGCCCTGGGCCCAGCTCTATGCCAACTACTCGGAAGGCTTCGGCATGCCGGACGTCGGCCGAGTGCTGCGCGGCATCGATACCAGCGGCCAGGATGTCGACAGTCTGCTAACGCTGCAGCCCATCGTCACCGATAATCGCGAGATCGGCGCCCGCTTCGACTGGGATCGCTACGGCCTCGAGCTGAGCTACTACGAGTCCAACTCCGACTATGGTGAGCGCCTCACCGAGGAGAACGGCACCTGGGTCGGCAACCGCGAGAAGACCGAGATTCAAGGCTATGAGATCACCGGCGAGGCACGGATCACCGATGCCCACCAGCTGCGGCTCTCCTACACCCACGCCGAGGGTGAATCCGACACCGATGGCGACGGCAGCGTCGATACCGACCTGACCGGCATCAATATCGCCCCGGATACCCTGAAGCTCGGCTGGAGCGCGGCCTGGAACGCCAAGCTCTCCTCCCACCTGCAATACAGCCACTTCTTCGATCGCAGCGTCGACGACCCGGAACTCGAGTTCGACGGCTACGGCCTGATCGATGCCTCCATGGCCTATCGCCTGCCGGTGGGCCGCGCCAGCCTGGGTGTGGAGAACGTCACCGACGAGGACTACTTCACCTACTATTCCCAGGCTGCACGCGTCAGCGACGACTACTACTTCAAGGGTCGCGGACGTACGCTGACTCTGGGTTATCAGGTCGATTTCTAAGCCCAAATGTCCGCATGCTCCAGCCAGAAAGGGCTTAACGACCAATGGTCTAACGACAAAGCGGCGCTCCATGGCGCCGCTTTGTCGTGGCATGCCGGCATGCGCAAGATCATCCATCTCTCCAGCGCTCCGCTGCCGACCGCATCCTCCAGGAGGTCGCAATGAAGACGCGTACCCGGACCCGGCGCTGGTGGCTGACGGCGCTGCTGGCGGTTGTCATGCCGCTAGCTGCCAGTGCCGACGATCCACGCCACGAGCGCACCATCGCCAGTGCGTTCGGCGATACGTACCTGGCCACCGCCCCACAGCGGGTCATCACCCTCTACCAGGGAGCAACCGACAGCGCGGTGGCACTCGGCATCAGGCCGGTCGGCGTGGTCGACTCCTGGCTGGAAAAACCCATGTATCGCTATCTGCGCAAGGCGCTCGATGGCGTGGAGCATGTCGGCCTGGAGACCCAGCCCAACCTGGAGAAGATCGCCTGGCTGGAGCCGGACCTGATCGTCGCCACGCGCTTTCGCCACGAGCGGGTCCGGCCGCTGCTTAAGAAGATCGCACCGACCGTCGCCACCGAGAGCGTCTTCGACTTCAAGGCCAGCCTGACGCTGATGGCCAAAGCCACCGGCCGAGCGCCACGCGCCCGCGCGCTGCTAGAGGACTGGGACCAGCGAGTGACGGACTTTCGCCGCCAGATCGCCGCGGCGCTGGGCGATGACTGGCCGCAGAAGGCCGCCGTCGTGCGCTTCAAGAGCGACCATGTGCGTATCTACTCCACCGGATTCGCCGGCTCCATTCTGGATGAGCTGGGCTTCGAGCAGCCCGCCTCGGTGCAGGACCAGGGCTGGGGCATGAAACTGACCAGCGAGGAAAATATCCCGGTCATGAATGCCGATGTGATCTTCGTGCTCCTGGAGCCGGACGATCCTGCCATTGCCGAAAACTACCGACACTGGCGCTCGCACCCGCTCTGGCAGCGACTCGACGCCGTACAGCACGGCCGAGTCTACGAGGTGGATGCGGTGAACTGGATCATGGGCGGCGGCATCCTGGCCGCCAATGCCATGCTGGATGATCTCTACGCCCACTATGGGCTGGATGCCCCCAGCGACGCCAAGCGGCCCGGCCCAGCAGTTGTCACCTGCCTGCCCAACAGCGCCGCCGAGCCCCACGCCCAGGCCGAGGAGCCAGACGCATGCTGACCGGTCGTTTTTCACGCATCGCAGGGCTGCTACTGGGCCTGGTGGTGGTCGCGTTGGCCTTCGCGGCGAGCGTCATGCTGGGTAGCACGAAGATCGCCCCGCCAACCTTCGCCCAGGCGCTTCTGCATTACGACCCCTCCCGGGTCGCACACATCATCATCCTCAAGGAACGTCTGCCGCGGGCGGTGATCGCCGCGCTGGTCGGCGCCAGCCTGGCCATGGCCGGCGTCCTGATGCAGACCGTGACCCGTAACCCTCTCGCCTCGCCGAGCATCCTGGGCATCAACGCCGGAGCGATGTTCTTCGTGGTGATCGCCGTCTCGTTGCTACCCCTGCATACCCCTGCACAGTATGTGTGGGCGGCGCTGCTGGGCGCACTGGTGGCAGCGGGCCTGGTGGTGGCGCTGAGCCGCGGCCGCCAGGGGGAACTGTCCTCGTTGCGGGTAGTACTGGCGGGAGTGGCCATCACCGCCATGTTCGTGTCATTCAGCCAGGGCCTGCTGATCATCGACCAACAGAGCTTCGAAAGCGTGCTCTACTGGCTGGCCGGTTCCGTCTCCGGGCGCGAGCTGTCGCTGGTGGTGCCGCTGCTGCCGTTCTTCGCAAGCGCCCTTGTGCTTTGCGTGCTGCTGGTTCGCCACGCCAATGCCCTGCTCCTGGACGATGACATGGTCAAGGGCCTGGGCATGCCGGCGAGCGCCATCAAGCTACTGCTCGGCCTGGCGGTGATCCTGCTCGCCGGCAGTTCGGTGGCGCTCGCCGGCATGATCGGTTTCGTCGGCCTCATCGTGCCGCACATGGCGCGGGGCCTCTTCGGCGTCGACCATCGCTGGCTGCTGCCGGCCTGTGCGCTACTGGGCGCCAGCCTGTTACTGCTGGCCGATGTGGCTTCGCGCTTCCTGATGGCGCCGCAGGATGTACCGGTGGGCGTGATGACCGCCTTGATCGGCACGCCCTTCTTCATCTATCTGGCACGCAGAACGCAGGCCTGACCATGACCCACGCCGCTTTCCTTACATCATCGGGCAATACCAGCGACGATGCCGATCGGGCCCGTTACCGGAGAGTCACGACGCTACTCGGATTGTTGCTGCTGGCCAGCATGACTCTGTCGCTGAGTCTCGGCAGCTTCCCCACCTCGATCGACCAGGTAGTGCACGCGCTGGTCGCGCCGCAAAACAGCGACATCGCCTTCATCGTCTGGGAACTGCGCCTGCCGCGTATCCTGCTGGCCGTGCTAGTCGGCGCGGCACTGGCCATCGCCGGCGCCATCCTTCAGGGCATCGTGCGCAACCCGCTGGCCTCGCCGGACGTGATCGGCATCACCAGCGGTGCCGCCATGGCCGCAGTGGTATTTCTGGCGCTGTTTACCACCAGCCTGAGCATCCATTGGCTGCCGGCGGCGGCACTGCTCGGGGCACTGCTGTCGGCCCTGCTGGTCTTCCTGCTGGCCTGGCGGCACGGCATCACACCCACGCGCATGGTGCTGGTCGGCATCGGGCTATCTGCGGCGATGAGCGCCGTGACCACGCTAGTGATCGTGATCAGCGACGATTCCTCCGCCATGGTCGCCTATGTGTGGCTGACCGGCAGCCTCTACGCCGCCCAATGGCAGGACGTGCTGGGCATCATGCCCTGGCTGCTGGTCGCCGTTCCGCTGTGTCTCACCCAGGCACGGCAGATGGATGCCATGGCGCTCGGCGATCAGGTAGCCCAGGGGCTTGGCGTCAACGTGCTGCGCAGCCGGCTTTTGCTGATGGCCTGCAGCGTGGCCCTGGCCGGTGCGGCCGTCGCCTTTGCCGGCGGGCTCAGCTTCGTGGGCCTGATCGCGCCCCATATCGCCGCCCGCCTGGTAGGGCGAAGCTTCACCCGGCTAGCGCCCATCGCTGGTCTGGTGGGGGCCTTGATCGTGCTCTACGCCGATCTGCTCGGCCGGGTGGCCTTCCTGCCCAAGGATCTGCCCGCCGGCATCTTCGTCTCGGGGGTGGGCGCGCCCTTCTTCGTCTATTTGTTGCACCGGACCCGCGCTGACACTCGGGGCTGATCCGCCGACGGGCCCCGGAGCCCCGCACCTATGATGTGACGCTGTGCACTCTCTTCGATCCATCCTCGGCGCCCCGTCACTCTCAACGGCAACGGCCCTGACATACCGCCATAAATTGATAATGAGAATTTTTTGTATTACGGTCCCGATCCAGGAATCCTACCGACGAGCCATCCCATGCCCTCGACATCCACCAAGCCACCTCGCCTGACAGGCGAACGCCTGCACGCCGGGTATGAATCCCGACGCGTACTGGACGGCGTCGATCTGGCGGTGGCCGAGGGCAAGCTGACGGTGTTGCTGGGCCCGAACGGTAGCGGGAAGTCGACGCTGCTAAAGACTCTGGCGCGCACTCATGCGCCAAGCGCCGGTCGCGTCTGTCTCGATGGCGAGGATATCCATCACCGCAATACGCGAGAGGTGGCACAGCGTCTGGGCATCCTGCCCCAAGGGCCTACCGCCCCGGAGGGACTGACGGTCCGGCAACTGGTCGGCATGGGGCGCTTCCCTCACCAGCGGTTATGGCGGCAGGATGCCGAGCAGGATGCCCGCGCCATCCGCGAGGCGATGGCCTATGCCGATGTCACGGACCTCGCCGAGCGCAGCGTCGACGCGCTCTCCGGCGGCCAACGGCAGCGTTGCTGGATCGCCATGGTGCTGGCCCAGCAGACGGATCTGATCCTGCTCGACGAACCCACTACCTTCCTGGATCTCAAGGTGCAGGTGGATCTGCTGGAGCTGCTCTCGCGCCTGGCCCACGAGCACGGTCGCACCCTGCTGCTGGTGCTGCATGACCTGAACCTGGCGGCGGCCTACGCGGATCAACTGGTCATGATGCGCGACGGCCGCATCGAGCGACGCGGTTCGCCGGCCGAGGTGTTCACCGCCGCCAACCTGAAGACGGTGTTCGACCTCGACGCCCACGTGATCCGCGATCCGCACAGCGGGCAACCGGTTTGTGTGCCACGGCGCTCAGGTGCCAAGACGCCGCAGCGTCACCCGGAGGGACAGCTGCCATGACCGCCCCCCACCGTCCCAACCACCAGGCGGTCGCCTCGCCCCGTCAGGCCCGGCGCTTCTGCGCGTTGGACAGCCAGGCGATCGGCGATCCCCTGGTGGGCAGTGCCGCCCATGCCGAGCAAAGCCTGCTGATCAGTTGGCCTAGGCCCAAGTGGCAACGCAGCCTGCGAAGAGCCAGCGACATGCCCGATGCCGTGGCCACACAACTCGAGGCCATTGCCGAGGCCGGACGGCGGGTCAACCTGATCCACCGCCGTGGCGAGGACGCCGAGCTCCATCGCCTGTTCCTGATGCCGGAGCAGCGCGAATATCGCGTAGCGCGGGACGAGCTGGCGGCTTTTCTCGCCGCCTTCTCCCGCGGCGACTCGCTGGCCGCCTGGGGCGGCGACGACGTGACCCTACCGATGATCCTATGCTGCACCCACGGCAAGAAGGACAAGTGCTGCGCCAAGTTCGGCTATCAAAGCTATCGCGCGCTCGCCGCAGCCGTGGCACGCGATGACCTGCCCTTCGCTGTCTGGGAAAGCACCCACCTCGGCGGCTGCCGGCTGGCGACCAGCGCTCTGGTGCTACCCGCCCTGCGCAAATACGGCCGTATCACCCCAGATGATGTGCCGGGGCTGCTCGCGGCCGAGCAGGACGACCGCCCCTACCTGCCCTGTTACCGCGGCGACTCGCGACTAACGCCGGTTGCGCAATGCGCCCAGGTCGCGGCCCTTGAGTGGCTCGCGGCCCGCGACCTCTACGCCTGGGTGCGGGTCGAAGACGCCCTCGAGCAGCACGACGGCCCGCGCCTGACGTTGCCGGTCCGCTGGCAGGCCGGAGAACGCGAGGGGCGGTTGATGGTGAGCTGCCTCGAGAGCGAGCTGATCCGCCACGATACCTGTGCCGACTATGAGCGCGACGGCGCCCAGCCCAGCCGCGTCTGGCGAGCCACCCACATCGGCTGACGCCTGGTCGGCTATATTTGATAATGATTTTCATTCATCATAGTATTGATGGGATACCGGCCGCTTTGATGAGACCACTGCCATGCCTCTGCTGCTCGATGCGCTCTACACAGGCCCGATGGACGGCCTGACGCCACCCCAGGTCGGGCCTATCCGACCCCCGGCGGTGCCGATGCGTGACCTGCTGACACCGGCGCGATTCGAGGCCGAGCTTGTGCGCTTCAAGGCAGGCTATGGCTATCAGTCGGAGCAAGGGGATCGTCGCGCCCTGGTGTCACTATGGTCGAAATGGCATTTCGGGGCCCTGCTCGTCCCCTACCTGGCCGCCAACCTGTTGCTCGAGCGCGACCTGCCGGTGGGCCTCGATGAAATGGGGGTATGCCTGACGACCGAGGGGCGCACCGAACGCCTGCAACTTGCCCATGCCGGCCGTCCCCTGGCCTCATTGGATGCCTTTGCGCGCTTCTCGACCCTGATCGATGACCACCTGACACCGCTGATTGGCCGACTGGCGGCCTTATCCGGGGCCTCGGCGAAGGTATTCTGGAGCAATGCCGGCAACACCTTCGAACACTTCCTGAGCGCTTTCGAGGCGCATCCGATGGCGGCCCCGGGCGTCGCCGAAGAAGGCCATCGCCTGCTTACCAGCCGCACCACCGTCAACGGCCAGCGCAACCCGCTGTACCAACCGGTGCGCTATTTCCAGCCTGAATGCCAAGGCGAGGAGGCGAACGTGTCTGCCACCAAACGCGTGCGCCGGCTTTGCTGCCTGCGCTACTTGCTGCCCGAGCTTGGCTACTGCGGCAACTGTCCGCTGTCGAACAGGGCGGCCGGTTAGCCGATGGCCACCTCCGTCAGCACAAGGCTGCCACGCCAGCTCTCGGCCGGTGACCTTGAACGGCTCGGCGCCCGCTGCGGCATCGCCTATCGCTTCCCCGCTCTTGCCGATCGTGCACAGGGTGCCCAGACGCCGATTCTGCGCGGTCGCGTCGATGAGCTCGAGCTGCGCCGCGGCATCTACCTGACCCGTTCGGACCTGACGGTGCTCGAGCCCTACGCCTCTCGCTCGCTGGCCGCCGCGCCGCTGTTCATCACCGTGATACTGGACGGCAGGGTACGCCTGCGCCTGGGCGAGAAATCCCTGTGGCTATCCCCGGGGCAGGCCCTGTGCTCGCGCTTCGATGACCGCCAAGCGTTAGACGCCTGGCAGGATGCCGGCCAGCGCCTGCGCACCTTGAACCTGGCCTTTCGGGCCGATGCCCTCGCCGCACTGGCGCACCAGTACCCACCGCTCAAGGCCCTGCAAGACGGCCCACCCGTCCTGCGCCGGCAAACACTGCCGAACCACCTGCTCGATACCCTTGAGGAAGCGTTGGCGTCAGACAGCGGCTGTGGCGACCCGCGACTGCTGCTCGATGCGGTGATGCTGCAGCTACTGGCCCGGGTGCTGACGAACGTGGATGAGGCGACATCCGACGACAGGTATCACCCGCCCACCGCCACGATTCCCGGCCTCTCCAACAGCGAGCGCGAGCGCCTCGCACGAGTGCGCAAGGTGCTGGATATGCATCCCGAGGCCGACCACCGGCTGGCCGACCTAGCTCGCCTGGCGGCGATGAGCCCCAGCAGCCTGCGTGCCAAGTTCGCCGCCGCCCATGGCCAGTCGGTATTCGCCTATCTGCGCGGATGCCGCCTGACGAAGGCCGCCCGGCTACTCGAGCAGGGCCTGGATGTCCAGCAGACGGCCCACGCCGTGGGCTACGGCCACGCCAGCAACTTCACCACGGCTTTCCGCCGCCACTTCGGCATGAGTCCTCGCGCGTATCGCAACGCCGCCTGACCCCGTTCTGCCAAAGCCACCCCAAAAAAACCGCCTGCGACAATCCGCTGTACCACAAGTTCACCGCTTGAGCGCTTTGCCTAGCCGTCATGGCACTTTTCTCCATTGTTCTGTCACTGGGCAAAGCAGTGCTGGCGTTGCGCATACATCCGCCGGGGCCTGAAATGGAATAATTCTCATTACCGAAAGAGAGTTGATCTCCTATTCAAGGAAAGACTGCCATGACTGCTCGACACCCCCTCACCCTCGCCGTTGCTATCGCCAGCGCCGCCGCTCTGTCCCCGGCCTGGGCACAAGACGCTGCCTCGTCCGGTAACGCCAGCACACTCGATACGCTCACCGTCACCAGCGCCGCCACCAAGACCGAGACGCCGTTCAACGAAACGCCCCAGGCGACCACGCGGGTCGAACGCGATGAGTGGGAAGAAAAAGGCGCAGAGTCAGTGCAGCGGGCCCTCAACTATTCGGCAGGTGCCTACACCAACCAGGTCGGTGCCTCCAACCGCTACGACTACATCGTGCTGCGCGGCTTCTCGGACGGCAGCCTGAGCAATACCTTCCTCGATGGCCTGAAGTTGATGGGCGATGCCAACTCCTACAGCTCGCTGGTCATCGACCCTTACTTCCTCGAGAGCATCGAAGTGGTCAAGGGGCCCGCCTCGGTGCTCTATGGCCGCGCCTCGCCGGGCGGTCTGGTATCGCTGACCAGCAAGCGTCCCGAGTTCGAGCAATCGGGCCAGGTCCGCCTCGGCGTCGGCAACAACGCCCAGCGCAGCGCCGCCTTCGACCTGACCGGGCCGCTGGATGACGAACGCCGCCTGGCCTACCGCGTGACCGGCCTGGCCGAGAGCGCCGATACCCAGTTTGGCCCCGTCGAGGACAAGCGCTATGCCTTCGCGCCACAACTGACCTGGGACATGACGGATGACACCAGCCTGACGCTGCATGCCTACCTGCAGAAGGACCCGGAGGGCGGCTACCACTCCGGCGTTCCTTATGAAGGTGCCGTCGAACGCCATAATGGCCGCAAAATCGACAATACCTTCTTCGATGGCGAAGACGACTACGACAAGTTCGAGCGCACTCAACGCCTGGTCGGCTACGACCTCGAGCACCGCTTCAACGACGCCTGGACGGCACGTCAGAAGCTGCTCTATCTCGACACCGACGTGACCCTCAACCAGGTTTACGGCTATGGCTGGGCCAACGATACCGAGCTCAATCGCTACTACTCAGGTGGCGAAGAGTCCATGCAGGCCTGGACCGTCGACAACCAGCTCGAGGCGCAGCTGAGCACCGGCGAGGTGGACCATACCCTGCTGTTCGGCGCCGACTATCAGCGCCGCGAGAACGAGGTCAGCTGGCCTTCAGGCGCCTTCCCGAACATCGATGCCTTCGACCCCGAATATGGCGCCGAGCCCACCGCGATGTACGCGGCCACCGAAGAGCAACACGACATTCACCAGACGGGCGTCTATGCCCAGGATCAGCTGGCACTGGGCAGGTGGCGTCTCTCCCTCGGCGGACGCTACGACTGGGTCGATATCGAGAACACCAATGAAGGCACCGGCAGCTCGAGCGAGCTGAACGATACCCAGTTCAGCGGTCGCGCCGGCGCCCTCTACCTGTTCGACAACGGCCTGGCCCCCTATGTCAGCTACTCCACGGCCTTCACGCCGACCAGCTTCGTCGACGCCAACGGCGACCTGCTCGAACCGATGGAGGGCGAGCAGATCGAGACCGGGCTGAAATACCAGCCGAACGGCACTCAGGATCGCTACAGCCTGGCGCTTTACCACATCGAGCAGACTAACGTCGCCACCAAGGAGCAACCCACCGACCCTTACCGGGCGATCGGCGAGATCGAGTCGCAAGGCGTCGAGCTCGAGGCTCGTACCCAACTGACCGACAACCTGCGCCTGCAGGCCAGCTACAGCTTCACGGATATCACCTACGCCAAGAGCGACGACAGCAGCGAAGAAGGCAACCGCGCCATTTATGCGCCACGCCACATGGCATCGGTGTGGGGTTCCTATGCGCTAAGAGACGGCGCCCTGGCAGGCGTCGGCGCCGGACTTGGCGTGCGCTATAACGCCGACATCCAGGCAGACCGGGCCAACACCGAACAGGTACCGGACTACACCCTGGTCGATGCCGCTCTGAGCTACGACTTCGGCCAGCTCGGCATGAATGGCGTCACCGGCCGGCTCAACGTCAACAACCTGCTCGACAAGGAGTACGTGGCGTCCTGCAACTCGCTGCAGTACTGCTACTTCGGGGCCGAGCGCAGCGTGAAAGCCACCGTCAGCTACGACTTCTAACCCGGCCGCGCCTCACCCCGGCCGCCTGACATCCACATCACCGCCCCGGATGGCGGCCGGGGCAGGCCAATTATCCAACCGACACGACAATACAATTCTAAATAACAATACTTCTCATTATATTCATCATTCACTATAATCGGTCGCTGACAACACAACACACTCAATAACGCATCATTCATAGAGGGAACTCATGCACTCACGCTATCTTACCGTCAGCTTCTCGGTGCTGGCCGGCGCCCTCGCCGGTCCGGCGCTCGCCCAGGAAACCCAGGCGCCGGAGACCCAGGACACCATGGTGGTGGTCGGCTCCCGGACCCCCACCGAGATCAGCCAGATTCCCGGCGCGGTCTGGGTCATCGATCGCGAGCAGTTGCAAGAGCAGATCCGTACCGGTGCCGACCTGAAGACCGCGCTGGGCAAGCTGGTCCCCTCTCTGGATCTGGCGCCCCAGGGACGCACCAACTACGGTCAGAACATGCGTGGGCGCAGTGTCCAGGTGCTCATCGATGGCGTCTCCCTGAACAGCTCTCGCGGCCTCTCTCGCCAGTTCGATGCCATCGATCCCTTCAACATCGAGCGCGTCGAGGTACTCTCAGGCGCCACTAGCCTGTATGGCGGTGGCGCCACCGGCGGCCTCATCAACATCATCACCAAGCGGCCCGAAGGGAGCGACCTTGCGTTTTCCAGCGAGGTCGGGATGACCACCGGCTTCAGTGATGGTGATGACCTGGACTATCGTCTGGCCCAGTCGGTGAGCGGCGGCAATGAGTTCGTCAAGGGGCGGCTCGCCGTGGCCTACCAGGACAACGGCCGCCATTTCGACGCCAATGGTGATGAGATATTCCCCGACATCGCCCAGACCGACCTGCAGGACAACCGCAGCATCGACGTCATGGGCAGCCTGGATATCCAGCTGACCGGGCAACAGAGTCTGCAGCTTGGCGCTCAGCTGTACCGCTCCGGCTACGAGGGTGAGCGCGGCGTCTACTTCCCGAACCTCGATGCCTCAACCCCGGACCTGGACGACGCCGAGGTCAGCGACGGCTATGACTCCGACCGCGACCCGGCCACCGACCGCAAGATGGTCAACCTGCAGTATCACCACGCTGACCTGCTCGGCCAGGACTTCTATCTGCAGGCCTTCCACCGCGAGGAGGAAGCCAACTTTCAGGCCTTCCCCTATCCGGTATCCGGCGGCTCGGAGTTCCGCGCTTCTCAGCAGAACACCGACCTCTCGGGTCTGAAGGCCCTGTTCGATGCCGACCTCACCAACACCCTGTCGTTGACTTACGGCCTGGACCTGGATCGCGAGTCCTTCGACGCCAATCAGATGATCTTCGACAAGGCCGTTTCGGATGCCACCGGTGGCCTGGTCCAGGAAACGGCAAGCATCGAGCCGCGCTATCCCAGCTATCAGGTCGACGGCATCTCGGCCTTCGCCCAAGGGGAATGGCAGGCCACCGAGGGGCTGCGCCTGTCCACCGGCGTGCGCCGCCAGCACATGGACGTCGAGGTCGAGGATTTCAAGGGTATTCCCGGCGGCGAGAACGACTATGACGCCACCCTGCTCAACGCCGGCGCCCTCTACGACTACGGCAATGGCCACCAGAACTGGCTGCAGTTCAGCCAGGGGTTCGAGCTACCTGACCCGGCCAAGTACTATGGCAAGAGCGCCCAGGTCAGCGTCGATCAGAACCCACTGTCCGCCATCAAGACCGACCAGGTCGAGCTCGGCTGGCGCTACAACAGCGGCGCCTGGATGACTCAGGCAGCGCTCTATTACGCTTGGTCCGACAAGGCCGTGGAGAACGCCGAGGATCTTAGCGTCACCGTCGTCGATGAGAAGAAGCGCGACTACGGCTTCGAAGGCGCCGTGACCCGCTACTTCGACAGCGGACTCGAGGCCGGCACGACTCTGCACCTGGTGCGCTCCGAACAGAAGAACGACGACGGCGAATGGGAGAAACGCGACGCCCGTTACGCCTCGCTGTCCTCCGCCACCGCCTTCCTTGGCTGGAAGGACCCCAGCGGTGAGCGCTCGGCGCGCCTGCAGGCCAACCACAACTTCGACCTGAAAGACGACGACGACCGCCAGATCGACGGCTTCACCACTCTGGACCTGAACGTCAGCCAGGCCCTGCCGGTCGGGGAGCTCAGCCTCGGTGTTGCCAACCTGCTGAACGAGCAATATTCCACCGTCTGGGGCCAGCGCGCAGCGATGTTCTATTCTCCCTACTATGGGCCGGAATACCTCTATGACTATCAGGGCCGCGGTCGCACCTACACCATGAACTGGTCGATGAGTTACTGATCTATGGACGATTGGTCTATGAACGGCTGATCGACCGACGCATAAGCTTCACACAGGCTTAGATCGTTTTACGCCCACCATCCCGGTGGGCGTTTTTTTATGCGCCTCTTAGCGCCGCCACGCCCATTTAGCCCAAGCGCTCCTGCTAGACGGCTGCCCCAGACCGCTCACCAAGGGGCGAGCACACCGCGAGCCGATATCGACGGATATTGACAACGCCCACCTTTGTGAGAATAATTCTCAATATCATTAAACAAGAGATCAGCTATGCGCTTCCCCTCCCTGTGGCGAATCAGTGCCTGCACGGCATTGCTCGGGCTCGGCCAGAACGGCCTGCTGGTCGCGCTGCCGGTACTGGTGGAGCGCTTCGGCCTGCCGCTGTCACAGTGGGCCGGCCTGATTCTGCTGGGCTCGATGCTGTTTCTGGTCGGCAGCCCCTTCTGGGGGCGCGTCACCGATCGTCACGGACCGCGCCTGGTGGTCATCCAAGCCCTCTCGGGCTACCTGGCCAGCTTCACCCTGATCGCCATCGCCCTCTGGGCAGAGACTCGGGGCGCGCTCGCCGAGGGCATGTTGCTGCCATTGCTGGTCATTGCCCGGATCCTCTACGGCTTGACCGTGTCGGGCATGGTACCGGCTTGCCAGCAATGGTCCCTGACACTGCACGGCGGGGAGGAGCGCCTGCGCGCTCTGGCGGCCATCAGCGCCGGTCTCAGCGGCGGTCGCCTGCTGGGCCCGCTACTCGCTGCCGCCAGCCTGAGTCTCTCCGCCTATGCCCCCTTCGGCGTCATGCTGGGCGGCGGCCTGCTGGCTCTGTGGCTGGTGAGCGGCGTACCCTGCCCCCAGGTGCCGGCCCCCGACCACCAGCCGACGCTGCCTACCCAACGCTTTCTCGAGCGTCTGCCTTGCCTGGTCATGGCCCTGTTGCTGGCGATGTCGGTCTCCCTGATGCAGTTGGGACTTCCCGATGCCTTACAGACCCGGCTCGACATCGGGGCCACCCGCGCCGGCCACCTGATGGGTGGGCTGCTGTCGATCGGTGCCCTGGGCGCCCTAGCCATCCAGCTCGGCGTAACGCGCCATCAGCGGCTTGGCGGGTACGCTCTGCTGCTGCTCGGCGCCCTGTGCCTGGTGGCCGGCTACGCCGTTCTGGTTAAGGCGGATGGCGCACCGGGCTTCGCCGCGGGTGTGCTGGTTGCCAGCATCGGCGCCGCACTGGCCGTTCCCGGCTATACCGATGCCGCCACCCGCGGCGGCGCGTCGGGCGCCAGCGCCGGCATGCTTGCCATGTCCCATACCCTGGGCTATGGGGCGGCCACCCTGGTGGTCAGCCTGGTAGCCCCCCCACACCTGCTCCTCCTGACCCTGGTCGCGGCCCTACTCTTGCTGCTGCTCGTCCCCGCGGCCAGGGCACGCTTCGCACGGCCGATCACGGCCACATCTCCCACTGCGTCGAACGACTGACCCGAGGTGCCTCACCGGAAGAGACTCCGTCCTTAAAATTAAATGTGCATTATTATCATTCGCTTTTAGATTAAGATTTACGAGGTTGCTCGATGACGACACCCAACCCCTGCTCCGCCGCCGAGACCGACCCGGCTGCTAGCTGCTTCTTCAATGCCCTGCTGCGCGAGACCGATACCTGGCGGCTCGCTACCACGCGGCAAGGCGAATACATCCGCCTGACCGTCGATGCCGGCGAGCTGCACCTGAGCCTGCTGCATCGCAGCGCCAGCAACGAATGCCGCTTCGCCTGGCCCATCCTCTGGCATCATCAGGGCCAGGCACGCCCTGTCGATTTCGACCAGGCCCTGTGCCGAATCCTGGCCACACCCGCCCTGGTCGGCGAACTCGACGCCGAAAGCCGCGCGCTCTTCCAGGCGCGTGTGCTGGAGAGCCGGGCCAACACCCGAGCCAGCCTGGCGGAACGCGACGACATCGAGCACTTGCAGCGAGGTCCCCTGACCTTCGCCGAGGCAGAACAAGGCCTGCTGGCGGGACACGCCTTCCACCCGGCGCCCAAGTCACGGGCGCCCTTCAGCGAGGCCGAGGCCAGGGAGTTCTGCCCCGAGCATCGCGCCCGCTTCGGGCTGGCCTGGTGGGCCGTGGCCCCGGAACTGGCGGCAGGCGACTCCAGCCGTCCCGCCGGGGCCGACGAGCTGGCCCGCGAGCTGCTGCCGGACGCCCTCACCGAGCACCTGCCGAGCGACTTCATGGCCCTGCCGATGCACCCCTGGCAGGCTCAGCGACTGCGCCAACGGCCCTGGGTGGCGGAGCAGGAACGGCAAGGCCGCCTGCAATGGCTGGGCCTCAGTGACGCCCAGTGGCTGCCGACCTCGTCACACCGCTCACTCTACGCCCCCGGTGCCCCCTGGATGATCAAGGGCTCGCTGTCGGCCAGGCTGACCAATTCGCTGCGCTTGCTCAGCGTCAAGGAGGTCCAGCGCGGCCTGAACCTGGATACCTGGATGCGCGACCTAGCGGTGGAACGCCGCTTCCCGGGGTTCGCCGTGATGCAGGAACCGGCCTGGCTGGGCTGGCGCGGTGATGACGGCGAGGTGGACCCGGAAAGCCTGGTCACCCTGCGCGAGAACCCGCTCGCCGAGGCCCCGGACAGCGAGACCGTGATCCTCGCCACCCTGACCCAGCAACCCCTGACGCCCAACGGCCAGACCCTGCTCGCCGCCCGCCTTCGCGCCATCACCGAGGCCCGTAACGAGTCGCCGGCCGAGCTGACTCGTCGCTGGTTCGCCGCCTTCTGCGAGCGCGTGCTGACCCCGCTGCTGGGGCTGGCGGTAGAAGACGGCATCGTGCTGCTGGCCCATCAGCAAAACATCGTGGTGCGCCTCGACGACGGCTGGCCGGTCGGTATGTTCTACCGCGACTGCCAAGGCAGCGGCGTCAGCGACCGTTTCCTCACCCAGCACCCCGCCCTGACGACGACGCCCGAGAACCACTGGCCACCGGCCACCGTGCGCCGCTACTTCCACTATTACCTGCTGATCAACTCGACCTTCGCCGTCACTAGCGCCCTGGCCGCCGATGGCCTGATTGAGGAAGACCTGCTGCTCGGCGACCTGCGCGCTCACTTGGCAGCGCTGCGCGAACGCCTGGAGGGCGACCTGGATTGCCTGGATCACGCCCTGAACGCGCCACGCCTCGACGCAAAGGGCAACTTCTTCTGCTACTTGAGCGGCGTCAACGAGGCAACCCTGGCCGAACCGGCCCGCCTCTACCTGCCGCTGGATAATCCCCTGGCGGCCACCAACCTCACCTCGCTACACCGCGACACAGGAGTCCCCGCATGACCCTCACCCTGGACACTCCCGCCCAAGCCCCGGAAATCGCCCTGTCGCCGCTGCCGGACGACGCCGCCCGCCTGGCGCGTCGCGATGTCGACGGTGATCAACCGAACACCCTGATCGATCGGCTCGACGGCGTCTTCGCCATGCATCCGGGACTATCGCTGCTGGTACTGGACGACGCTTGGCGCTCTCACCCCGACTGGTCCCGCCTGTGCGACACGCTCGGCGGCGGACGTATCCTGCGCTGTGCCTTCTATCAGCAGCCCTGGCACTGGCTCCAGCACCCACCGGCGGCCCCGCAGGACACTCCCTTCGATGCCGAGGCCGGCCACCCGCAGCGTCCTGCGCAACCAAAGGGGACCCTCTACCGGCGCTTCGACCCCCGCCTGGGACGCACCTTCTCGCTGCGGCTCATCGAGCCCGAACGGGACCTGGCGCGTTTCGTGCGCTGGATGCACCAGCCGCGGGTCGCCGAGTTCTGGGAGCAGGCCTGGCCCGAGGCCGAGCTCGCCGCCTTCATCGCCGAACGGCTCGCCGACCCACACACCCTGCCACTGATCGGTGAGTTCGACGGCCAGCCCTTCGGCTACTTCGAGGTCTACTGGGCCGCAGAGGATCGCCTGGCCCCCCATTACCCCTGGGCTCCCTTCGATCGCGGCCTGCATCTGCTGGTGGGCGAGGAAGACGTACGCGGTCCCGCCTTCGTCGACGCCTGGCTAGGCGGGCTATCCCACTATGCCTACCTGGCCGAGCCACGCACCCGGCGCCTGGTGCTGGAGCCGCGTCACGACAACCAGCGTCTCTTCCGGCACCTGGCGCGGCTGGGCCTGTTGCGGCTGCGCGACTTCGACTTCCCTCACAAGCGCTCCAGCCTGGTGATGGGCCTTCGTGAACGCTTCTTTGCAGAGGTGATGTAATGGCGCATCTCGACCACAGCCTGACGCCCCACTGGGCAGCGGCCAACCGCGCACTGATCGCCAAGATGATCGGCGAACTGAGCTACGAGCAGGTCATCACCCCCGCCCCAGACACCGACAGCGAGGGCTGGCGTCTCGACCTTGGCAGCACCGCCTGGCGCTTTCGGGCCACCCCCAACTTGTGGGGTCAACTGCAGGTACTCCCGGACAGCCTCAGTCCCACGCCCGATGCCGGCCTCGAGGCCGCCGATTTCCTGCTTCAGTTGGCCCCGGTGCTGGGCATGAGCGACGCCCAGGTGGCCGAACACCTGGAAGACCTCTTCGCCACCCTGCGAGCCGACTGCCGGCTACGCGAAGCCCGCCGCGAACTGAGTGCCGACGACGCCATTCGACTGGCCGAGCCCGAGCGCCAGCGCCTCCTCGATGGCCACCCCAAGTTCCTGTTTAACAAGGGCCGTCGCGGCTGGGGGCTGGAGGCGCTGACGCGCTTCGCCCCCGAACACGGCGCCAGCTTCCGCCTCGGCTGGGTAGCCGTGGCCGCCGAGGCGCTGGCGACTGGCGGCGGGCCAGTGGATGCCGCGGCCCTGCTCGACTCGGCCCTGGACGCCGCCGAGTACTCCCGGCTGGAGCGGACCCTGGCGACCCGAGTCGCCGACCCCGACGCCTTCCGCCTGCTGCCGGTCCACCCCTGGCAATGGCAGCAATGGCTCGCCCCCCTGCACGTTGCCGATATCGCGCTGGGGCGTCTGCACTACCTCGGCGAGTTCGGTGATGCCTACGCTCCCCAACAATCGTTGCGGACCCTGACCAACGTCAGCCGGCCGGCGGCCTACGACATCAAGCTGCCGCTGACCATCATGAACACCTCCTGCTACCGCGGCATCCCCGGCCGCTTCTTGCTCGCCGGACCGGCCGCCTCGGCCTGGCTCAAGGCCAGGAGCCGGGACGACGAGGAGTTCACCCGGGTCCAGCTGGAGGTGCTCGCCGAGCCCGCCGGCGCCGTGCTGCCACATGCTCAGTACACCCACCTGGATCAGGCGCCGTACCGCTATCGGGAGCTCTTCGGGGTGATCTGGCGAGAGGCCTTGGCCCCACGCCTGGCTGCCAACGAGCAGGCGCTGCTGATGGCCGAGCTGATGCAGAGCGATGAGGCAGGGCGCCCTTGGCTTGCCGCCTACCTGGCGGCGGCCGGTGCCACGCAAGGCGAGGCGGCCGAGGCCTGGCTGCGACGAATGTTCGAGGTCACCGTGGTGCCTCTCTGGCACCTGATGTGTCGCTATGGGATGTCGCTGATCGCCCATGGCCAGAACCTGACCCTGATCCTGCGCGACGGCTGGCCGCACCGGCTGGCGCTGAAGGACTTTCAGGGCGACCTGCGCTTGGTCGACGAGGATTTTCCCGAGGCCACCGACCTCCCCGCCGAGCTCAAGGCCGTCACGGTGCGCCTGCCCGCAGAGAAGCTGATCCACGACCTGCAGACGGGACACTTCGTCACCACCCTGCGCTTTATCGCCCCACTCGCGGCTCACGCCGGCGTCTCGGAATCCCGTTTCTATCGACTGTGCGGCGAAGTGCTCGACGCCTACCGGGCTCGTCACCCAGCACTGGCCGAGCGCTTCGCCCGCTTCGACCTGTTCGCGCCACGCATCCTGCGACTGACCCTCAATCGCGCTAAATTCCTGCACCCTACCGACAGTGCCGCCGAGCGCATGCTGGCGGAGATGGAACTGTGGGTCGACAATCCGCTGCATCTCGCCGCGCGGCCGAAGGCCGCCGATAAGCCCCTCGCCAAGGAGATGTCCGATGACTGATTCTCGCGTTATCGACCTGGCCGGCCTGGGGGCCGGCCCCTTCAACCTGAGCATCGCTGCCCTGGCCGACTCGCATCTACCAGAGCTGTCCACCCGCTTCTTCGAGCGCCGCCGCGACCCCACCTGGCACCCCGGGCTAATGCTGCCCGACACCCACCTGCAAACCGGTTTCCTAAAGGACCTGGTCACGGCGGTGGCCCCGGACAACCGGCACTCTTTCCTCAGCTACCTGGTCGCTCATCGTCGCTTCTATCGCTTCCTCAACACCGATACCGGCACCGTAAGTCGCGCCGAGTTCTCCGACTACCTGGGCTGGGCCGCCCGGCGCCTGGACAACGTCAGCCTGGGCGAGGCAGTGCGCGAGGTCACCCTGGACAGGGCCGGCTTCCGGCTACGCACCGACCACGGCGACTACCGGGCCCGCCATCTCAGCCTGGGCACCGGCAAGCGGCCCTGGCTGCCGGACTTCGCCAGTGCCTGCCTGGGTCCCCATTGCCTGCATGCCGCCGATATCGCCCACCATCGCCGCGACTTCAGCGGACGACGCGTGGTGATCGTCGGTGGCGGGCAGAGCGGCGCCGACGTTTTCCTCAATGCCCTGCGCGGTCACTGGGGGCAGCCCAGGGAACTGAGCTGGGTATCGCGGCGACGCAACTTCGAGCCTCTGGACGAGACGGCTTTCACCAACGAGTACTTCACTCCGGACTACACTCGGCTGTTCCACGGCCTTCCCCGTGATGTCCGAGAGCGCGAAGTGTCAGCCCAGAAACTGGCCAGCGACGGCATCACTCCTGCCGCCCTCCAGGCCCTGTATCGGGAGCTGTACCACCGCTTCGACGTGCTCGGCGAGCCCCGCTGGGCGCGACTCCACCCCCATCGCGAAGCCATCGACCTCAAGCGTCATGGCCTGGGGTTCGAGCTGACCACCTCCCATGGGCTCACCGGCCAGCGTGAGGACTTCGCCGCCGACATCATTATCTTCGCCACCGGCTTCCACTCCCCGCTGCCGGACTATCTGACGCCCCTGGCGGACCGCCTCGAACGCGACGAGCATGGCGAACTGGTGTTAGGGCCACACTTCGAGGTCCGCTGGGACGGACCTGCCGCACACCGTCTCTATGCGGTCAATGCCGGCCGACACAGCCATGGCATTGCCGAACCCCAGCTGTCGTTGATGCCCTGGCGCTCGGCGACCATCCTCAACCATGCCGCCGGCCGGCAAGCATTCGACTTGAGAGAATACGAGGGTCCCATCGATTGGCAGCCCGCGGCAGCCGCCGAATGGGCCCAGGTCATCTAACCGCCGAGGCGACGAAAACGAGCGGTTGAACCTGCCGGTGCTCCAAGGAGTGCCGGCAGGTATCGTTGCAAGGAAAGACATTACGAACAATAATGATTTGCTTTAATATCCACTTACACCACTCACCTCTGGACCCGTCATGTTTGATGTCAGCGCCGCCACTTTCGAGGTCAATGGCACGCCCTTGCTACACCCCACCGATCTCGCCCTGGCTCCCGGTCAGGTGGTGGGGCTGATCGGCCACAACGGTTCCGGCAAGTCGACCCTGCTCAAGCTGCTGGCTCGACAGCAGGCGCCGAGTCGAGGTGAGATCCGCCTGGACGGCACGACACTTGGCGAATGGAAAAGCCGCGCCTTCGCCCGCCGGGTGGCCTACCTGCCCCAGCAGCTGCCGCCCGCCGAGGACCTCACCGGCCGCGAACTGGTGGGCTTCGGGCGCTATCCCTGGCAAGGCCTGCTCGGTCGGCCAAGCCGCGAAGACAAGGCGCAGGTTGCGCGCGCCATGAACCTGACCGGCACTCAGGCCTTCGCCGATCGTATGGTCGACACTCTGTCGGGCGGCGAGCGCCAGCGGATCTGGCTGGCCATGCTGCTGGCTCAGGGCAGCCAGTACCTGATGCTCGACGAGCCGCTGGCGGCGCTGGACATCGCCCACCAGATAGAGGTGCTGGAGCTGGTGCGCCGGCTGTGCCAGGAGCTGGAACTTGGGGTCGTCATCGTACTGCATGACATCAATCTGGCCGCCCGCTACTGCGACCGACTCGTGGCGCTGCATGCGGGTCGCCTGCTGGCCGAGGGCACGCCGGAGACCATCATGACCGGCGACACCCTCAAGGCCATCTACGGCATCCCCATGCATGTCATCTCACACCCAAGCGGTGAGCATCGCGTCGCCGTCGCTCACTAAGCGCAGGACTCTCCATGTTTCATCCAAGCCACCTGCTTGCCAGGCTCATTGGGCCATTGGCCCTGCTGTTCGCCTTCGCCGCGGCGACAACGGCGACAGCGGCTCCAACGCGACTGGCCACTCTCGACTGGACGCTCGCCGAGACCCTCATCGCCCTGGATCATCCGCCAGTGGCGGCCGCCCAGGTCGATGCCTATCATGCCTGGGTCCGTGAGCCCAAGATGCCCAGTTCGGTCAGTGACCTCGGGTTGCGGACCCAGCCCAACCTCGAACTGCTGGCGAGCATCGATCCAGACCGCATTCTGATTTCGCCCATGTTTGCCAACCTCGCCCCCCGGCTCGAACGCATCGCCCCCGTCGATACTCTGACGCTCTTCAGCCCCGGTCGCGACACCTGGGACGAGATGTGCGAACTGACCCGCTCGGTGGCCGCTCTAATCGACCGCCCCCAGGCGGCCACGCGGCTGATCGAGGCCACGGAGGCCGAACTCGCTGATCTGACGTCGCGGCTGGACGATGACGCCACCCCGCTGCTGATCGTGCAATTCATGGATGCTCGCCACGTACGGGTATTCGGTGAAAACGGCCTTTATCAGGCGGTCCTCGAACGCCTGGGGCTGACCAATGCCTGGACCGGCAACACCAACGCCTGGGGCTTCTCGCTGGTGCCTCTCGAAGCACTGGTGGGAATCGATGCCCGACTGGTGGTCGTCAAACCCTACCCGGCCGGCGTGCGCGCATCGCTCGCCGACAGCGGCCTGTGGCAGGAACTCGTGCGTCGCCAGGGCGCCCCCTTGATCCTGGAGCCCGTGTGGAGCTTCGGCGCCCTGCCTTCCGCCCGGCGCTTCGCCGACCTACTGGTGACCGCCATGGAGAACGCCAATGCCCGCTGAGTCTTTGCCTCGCCCGCCTCTGCCACGGTTTCGGTTGACCCCCGGCCATGCCTGCCTGCTGCTTGGCCTGCTGGCAGCCACGCTTGCCGTCATGCACCTGCAAGCAAGCCTGGGGCTGACAGGCGGTCTGCTGGCTCTGTTCAGCGTGCCGGACGCCAGTGCGGACAGCCTGGTGCTGCACGTTGCCTGGTGGCCTCGGCTGGCCATGGCGCTATTGGCCGGCGGCGGCCTGGCACTGGCGGGGGTACTGATGCAGCAGGTACTCAGGAACCCGCTCGCCGCCCCCACCACCCTGGGCGTCACCAGCGGCGCCAACCTGGCGCTGATGGCTGCGAGCCTGATGGCTCCGGGGTTGCTGGCGCTGGGTCGTGAATGGGTGGCACTGGCCGGCGGCGGTCTTGCCATGGGGCTGGTCTTCCTGCTGGCCTGGCGGCGCGGCCTGTCGCCGATTGTGGTGGTCCTGGCCGGCCTGGTGATCAACCTCTATCTGGGGGCACTAGGCATGGTGTTGCTGCTTTTCCATCAGGAGGCCCTCAAGGGACTGCTGATCTGGGGAGCCGGGTCGCTTGCCCAGAATGGCTGGCAGGACGCCGCCTTTCTGGCCCCGCGCCTGGCACTGGCTGGCCTATTGGCCACTTGGCTAGTGCGTCCGCTCGCCCTGCTGGAGCTGGACGAAGCCGGCGCGCGAAGCCTCGGCATCTCGCTCAAGCATCTGCGCCTGGCGGGGCTGGGCCTGGCGGTCTTCATCACCGGTTGCGTGGTCAGCGTGGTGGGCATCATTGGCTTTATCGGCCTGGCCGCCCCCAACATCGTGCGCCTGGCCGGTGCCCGCCGGCTCGGGCCCAGGCTGATCTGGTCGACGCTGCTCGGCGCACTACTGCTGGCGGTTACCGACCTGCTGCTGCAGCGCTTCAGCGGGCTACTGCCCACCATGATCCCCACCGGGGCCTTCACTGCCGCGCTGGGCGCACCGCTACTGCTGTGGCTGATTCCACGCCTTCGCTTCGGCGGCAACGCGCCGCCCCGCGAGGCCCGAGCGGTCGGCAGCCGGCATCCCGCCCCTCGCCGACTCGCCACCAAGCTTGCCGCCGCGCTAATGGCGCTGGCCGTGATCGCGCTGCTGGCCGGTCAGGGCGTAGGTGGCTGGCAATGGGCCTCGATCGGCGATGGAGACCTGCTACAGTGGCGGCTACCGCGGCTGCTGGCCGCCGCCGGCAGCGGCGTGATGCTGGCCATTGCCGGCACGCTGATTCAACGCCTCACCGCCAACCCGATGGCCAGCCCCGAGATCCTCGGCATCAGCGGCGGCAGCGCCATCGCCCTGATCGGCGCGATATTTCTCTTGCCGGCACCGAGCAACCTGACGCTGGTTGGCGCTGGCGTGCTGGGGGCACTGGTCTCGCTGGCGGTGCTGGTGCTGGTCAACCGCAACAGCGGCTTCCAGCCCCAGCGGCTGCTGCTTACCGGGGTGGCGATTACCGCTCTGTTCGAGGCGATCAAGTCCCTGGTGCTGGCCGGCGGCGACCCTCGCGGCCAACAGATCATCGCCTGGCTGTCCGGCTCCACCTACTACGTCGACCTGACCAGCGCCCTGACGGTAACCGGGGCGGCTCTAGTGCTGGCGCTGGCCGCTGCACCGCTGACCCGCTGGCTGGATATCCTGCCGCTGGGGGCGCCCTCTGCCGCGGCACTCGGCTTACCGGTGGTCCGGGCCCGGCTCGCCCTGCTGGCGCTGGTCGCCCTGCTGACTGCCACCGCCACGCTGGTGGTCGGTCCGCTCTCGTTCGTCGGCCTGCTGGCGCCCCACATGGCAAGGCTGATGGGCTTTAGCCGCGCCAGGGCACACCTTGCAGGCGCGGCACTTACCGGCGCACTGCTGATGGTGCTGGCCGACTGGCTGGGCCGCCAACTGCTGTTCCCACAGGAGATTCCCGCCGGCCTGGTTGCCTCGCTGCTGGGCGGCGCCTACTTCATGTGGGGGCTTGGCCGCCGCTGACGTTGCTGTCACGCCGCCCCGGTCCAACCAGACCAGGGCGGCGAAGCACGCAAAGGCTACTGGCAAGACCTCGCCCGGCCCTCGAGAAAACCGCCGCCCGCCATCGAAAAGACCGCGCCCGGCATGACGCCAGACGCGGTCGATGAAGACACCTAACCAAGAGTCGAATCAGAAACGGTAGCTCAGGCTGCCGATCACGCTGCGCGACTCGCCGTAGTAGCACCAGTAATCACAGCTGGCGATGTATTCCTTGTCGGTCACGTTATTGACGTTGACCTGCGCCCGCCAGCTGTCGGCGAAGTCGTAGCTGGCCATGGCATCGACCAGGGTATAGTCCGGCACGGTGATCTGGTCGTAGACGCTTTCGCCAACATAACGCACGCCGCCGCCCAGCTTGAGCCCTGCCATAGCGCCTTCCTGGAAGCGGTAATCCAGCCAGGCCGATGCCTGGTGACGCGGAATCAAGCTCTTGCGCTCGTCGCCTTCGCGCTGGGCATCCGTATAGGTATAGGCGGTGGTGAGCTGCAGCTGATCGGTGAGGTAGCCAACGCTCTCGAGCTCGAAGCCCTTGGAGCGCTGCTTGCCCACCTGCTCCTGACGCCCACCCCCCGTGGTGACCAGGCTGTTGCGCTGCTCGAGGTCGAAGACCGCTGCGGTGACATAACCATCCCAGCTACGGGGCGCCACCTTGACGCCGGCTTCCCACTGCTCACCTTCGAGAGGCTCGTAGAGGCGCCCGTTGCTATCGGCGCTGGCTTGCGGCTCGAACGACTCGGTGTAGCTAAGGTAAGGGTTGATGCCATGATCGCCTAGATACATCACCCCACCGGACCAGGAGACCTGGTCATCATCGGCACGCTGGGTAGTGCCGTCGGTGCGGTTGAAGTTATCGGTTTTCGCCTGGTCATAGCGCACGCTGCCCAACAGCACCCAGCGGTCGTCGATACGCAGCTGATCCTGCAGATACAGGCCGGTCTGCCGTTTGTCGATCTCACGCTCGGTCAGCTGATCGCCGCTCACCGGCGTGTAGTTGCCATACTGGGGGTCGAAGATGTCGATGGGGTCGCCGAAGCTGAAGAGGTCTGCCTCCTGACCTTCCAGGCCAAGATCCTGATAGCCAAGGCCGATCATCAGGGTATTTTCGGTGCGGTCACCATACCAGGTCCCGATCAAGCGATTGTCCAGCATCCAGCTCTCGATATCGCCATCGCGATACACCAACCCGCGGGATGCCAGGCGCTCGCTGCCAGCTTGGCGAGCGGAAATGTAGGTGCTGCGAAGTTTCAGATCCAGATGGCTATAGCGCAGGTTCTGTTCGAAGCGCCAGGTGTCGTTCAACCGATGACGAAGCTCATAGCCCAGAGACGCCTGGGTGCGCTCGTTGGTGTCGTAGTCCGGCTCACCGTAACTCGTCTGAGGATCGACCTTGCCAAAGGGCGTGTCCTCGACGGTGCCATAAGTCAGTTTGAAGGGGTTGGTGGGGACCGCATCGTCTTTCTGGACGCTGGCCAGGAAGGTGATGCTGGTATCGTCGTTGACATCCACCTCAAGACTCGGCGCGAAGTAATAGCGCTCGTTCTCGGTATTGTCGAGATCGCCATCGCGCTGCTTGGCCATGCCGACCACGCGATACCGCACATCTCCAGTCTCGGTCAGCGGACCGGAGGTATCGATGCCCAGCTGGCGATGATGCCGGTTCCCGACCTGAAGATTGACTTCACCCCGCCGCTCGGCCGTCGGTCGTTTGCTGACGGCATTGACCAGGCCACCGGCCGGCGCCTCGCCGTAGAGAATCGACGCCGGCCCCTTGAATACATCAACGCTCTGCAGGCCATAAGGCTCAGGCAACCATTGATAGTAACCGGTTCGATAAATGCGCAGACCGTCCTGGTAGGTGGCCTGATCGAAGCCCCGCACCTTGAACCAGTCAGTGTCGTTGTCGGCGCCATAATGTCCGGACAGCACGCCTGAACGGTAGCGGAAGGTCTCGTCAAGACTCTGGACATTGCGCTCGTCGAGCTCTTCGCGTCCGACCGTGGATACCGCCCGCGGTGTTTCGATCGTTGGGGCGTTGACCTTCAGCGCGGTGGCGGTCACGACCATAGGATCGGCCTCGGTGCTGGCGGCCTGCTCGTCCTGAGCCATCGCCAGCTGTGGCGCACAGAGCAGGGATAACGTCAGACCATAGCGAACGGCGACGGTCAGTGGCGATAGCTGCAGGTGCTGTTGCGAGTGGTGTTGCGAGTGGTGAAGAGGTGAGTGCATGGATCTTACCTGATAGTGGGAGGCGGGATGCGTCAGGGGATGACGGTTGTGACATATCAAGAAATTAAATGATAATTTTTTTTATTTAGATTAACAATGCCAACCCCTGATGCCGTTCAGCCCTCCCCCTGATCCAGTCTCGCCACCGCATCGCGACTGACTCGCTCCCGCTGGTCACCGGTCAACTCGCTCAGCCGGCCGCCGTGCATCTCCAACAGCCGATCGGCATGGTCGAAGTAGTGGTCGTCGTGGCTGATGGCGAACACCGTCTTGCCCATCGCCTTCAACTGGGGCAACAGGTCGCGGTAGAAGACCCGGCGAAACTGCGGGTCCTGGTCGGCGGCCCACTCGTCCAGCAACAGCAGGTCACGTTCCTCGGCGATCGCCATCAGTAGCGCCAGCCGCTTGCGCTGCCCTTGGGAAAGCTCGGGATTGGTCACCCGCTGGCCCTCGAACATCAGCTTGTCGCGCATCGCCAGATAGTCGAGCCACACTTCGACGAGCGCCGGATCGGCTTGGCCCCCTTCAGGGCCGACCAAGTCCGTGAACTGATGAAAGTCGGTGAAGACCGCAGAAAAGCGCTGCCGATAGGCCGGTATCAGGGCATCGTTCAGCGGCTTATGGTCCAGCAGCAGCTCCCCTTCCTGGGGCTGGTAGAGGCCTGTCAGCAGCTTGGCCAGAGTCGACTTGCCGCTGCCATTGCCGCCGATCAGAAACACCAGCTCGCCGCGCCTCAGGGTCAAATCCAGAGGGCCGACCCGGAAGCCTGGCAGAGCATCGCTGCCGGTATAGGTAAAGCTCACGCCGCGCAGCGTCAGGGTTTGCCAGTCCGCCGTCGCCGGCTCGGCCACCGCGAAATCCGCTTGCGGTTCGGCCAGCTCCAATGCCGCAATCTTGTCGAAGGCGACCTGAGCGCTCAGCAGCGTTGGCAAGGCTCCCACCGCCTGAATCAGCGGTGTGCGCAGGAACAGCAGCGTCAGCGAATAGGTCGCGGCGACGGCGGTGCTTGCCCAGCCCAAGCCATTGGCCAGATAGAACACCACGCCAATGGCGCCGAGCATCATGATGTTCGACCAGTTAACGGCGCTTAAATGGTAGGTGTCAGCCCGGATGATATGGTCACGATAAGCGCACGCGTCATCGGTATAGGGTCCCTCGAAGAGGCGCCGCGCCCGGCTGCGGTTGAGTGCCAGTTCCTTGCACCCCTGGATGACGGCCTCGTAGTCCTGATAAAGCCTGTCCTCGCTTTCACGCACCTTGGCCAGATGGCGATATACCCGCGCCACCAACCAGGAACCGCCGGCAATCGTGACCACCAGCCACAGGGCCGTGACCAGCAGGAGACTGGGCGACAGCCAGCCCAGATAGACCGCCGATCCAATGGTCAGCACGACGCCCTGCACCAGCTCGGGCAGGCGCACGAAGGCGATGGTGACGTTACGCACATCGCTGGACAGGCTCGCCAGCAGCTCAGCGCTGCCCAGCCGCTCGAGCCGCTCCACATCGGTATCCAGAATCTGCTTGACCAGACGGCCTCGCAGTCCATAGACGAAATGGTGCCCAAGCGTGGTCAACGCCAGCTGAGAGGCCAGGGTCACCACCAGCAGTGCGACGATCACCCCGAGAAAAGCGGGTAAAACGTTTGAGGGATCACCCACCGCCTCGATCAGCCGACGGTTGATAAAGGCAATGGCGCCGATGCCGAGCCCGGCGCTGGCCAGACTAAGCAACATGACGGCAAGAAAGTGCCAGCGATAGTGGCGAAAGATAACGCGAAGCAGATCCACGGCGGGTCCTTGTCCTGAGTCAGTGGGCCTTCGACCCCGTCGATGACGATGCCACTGACACAAAAATGAAAAGCATTATTAATTGCATTTGCAATTTTACCGAAACCTCGCGCCGTCACAATGCCAGCGCCCGCTGACCGCATGACGTCGCACCAACCGGCTGCTGTCTGGCTCGGGCCCCGCTTTCGTCGACATAGGCCCAACCAGCGCAAGACCCGGTGTAACGCAAGCGTCACGCCCTTGAAATTCCCCCAATGCCCTCAAGATATGAGGGTATGGCGCAGCATCCGGCCATGAAAAGGAATCTCAATCAGGAGTACTCGTTCATGACAGCACGGAATTCGCTCAAGACCGATCGCACAAGCAACCTGAAAGGTGCCCTGTTCGGCGCCATGCTCATCGGTGGCATGAGCGTCGCAGGCTCGGCCCTCGCCGCCCCTCAGGGACTTTATTCCGCCAATGAACTCAACGATGCCGACGTCGTCCTGAAGGCGACCCCCAGCCAGCAAGTCGGCGAAGTCGAGGATATCCTGCTAGATGACGACATGAAGGTTCGCGGCTTGGTCGTCGAGACCGACGATCAGTTTGGCCTGGCCGAAAAGGCCTACGTGGTCAACACCGGCGACTTCACTGTTGAAACACTCAATGGCAACAATCTCGATGAGGTCAGCTATGTCGTGCATCTCGACATGACGAGTGAAGAGATCAGCCAGCAGCCCGAATACACCAGCACCTGGTGGGCTGAGACCAAGGAGGCCACGAGCAAGGCCTGGGCCAATACCAAGGAAGGCGCCAGCAGCGCCTGGGAAACCACCAAGTCCGCGACCGCCGATGCGCTGACCAGTGCCGGTAACGCCCTCGAATCCGCCGGCGACAAGGCTCAGCAAGCCGTCGACGGCAATCAGTAAGCCTCTGCTGAGCCGGCTTGACGCTGGCTCCAGCAAGTAGCTTCAAAGACACGCGGCCCGGTCATCGACCGGGCCGCGTTGCGCCTGGCCTATGTTGTTCAAGATCGGCAGCGCCTAGCAGGCCCGTATGCTCCCCACTCGGCCGCCGTTCTGCAGTACCTGCCACACCTGGGTCTCTCGCTTGGCCTGACGGCTATATGCCCCTCATCGGCCAGCCCCATCGCGACCAATGTCTAAGCGAGGTCGACGGCAAAGTGATTGCCAAAAATGTCTGACATTAATATATTTAAATCAGATATTTTGGAGACCGCCGTGACCGCACTCTCATCACACGCCAAGCCCTCGCAACTTTCTCAGCTGCCCCAGCCCGCCGAACCCGGTGGCGCCAATGCGCTGGCAACGGTGCTGGCGCATGCCATTCTGTCCGGACACTGGGCGAGCGGTGACACCTTCCCCCGCGAGCTGGACCTGTGCCAGCACTTCGCGGCCAGCCGTAACCGCATACGTAACGCCCTGGCCGCGCTTAGCGCCAGCGGGCTGATCGAGCGCACCGCCGGCCGCGGCACCGTGGTTCGCGACATCGTCGAGTGGCACCTGCTCGACCCGCAGATGAGCGAATGGATGGCGGGGCTGGAGTCACCACATCCGCAATTGGTGCGCGAGGTCTTCGCCTTCCGACTTTCCGCCGAACCCTTCGTCGCGGAACTCGCAGCCCTTGCCGCCACGGCCCAGGACCTGGCGCGCATCGAGACCGCCTTCGACGGCATGTGCGAAAGCGCCGATGATCCGGCTCGCCGCGTGGAACATGCCGAACATGACGTGGCCTTCCATGACGCCATCTATCGGGCCAGCCATAACCTGGTCTGGCGGCAGATGGGCCTGTTACTGCGGCCCTCGATCGTCGCGCTGATCCAACACTCCCACCATCAGGCTGACTCGCTCGACGACAGCCTGGCGCGCCATCGTCGGGTGCTCGAGGCGATCCGCCTGCGCCAGCCGGACGCAGCCCGCGAGGCTACCGAGCAGGTACTGGCCCGCACCGCCGCCGACCTGGGCGTCGACAGCGGCGGTCGCCAACTAAGGCACCCGGTCGCCTTTACGAACGAATGAACGCTAGCTGACCGATAGCGGCCTCGCGCCGCCCGCTGCTGCGCCACACCCGACGCCAAGACCAACGTCAGGCCCGGCTCTTAGCCCGACACTTCGCCCAACATAAAAGGATGCATCGCATGAAAATCACTCGACTCAAGACCTGGCAGGTGCCGCCGCGCTGGCTGTTTCTCAAGATCGAGACCGATGAAGGCTGCTACGGCTGGGGCGAACCGGTCGTCGAAGGCCGCGCCGCCACCGTCGAAGCGGCCGTCCATGAGCTTTCCGATTACTTGGTCGGCCAGGACCCGCGCCATATCGAGCACCTATGGAACGTCATGTATCGGGCCGGCTTCTATCGTGGCGGCCCGATTCTGATGTCGGCCATCGCCGGCATCGACCAGGCGCTGTGGGACCTCAAGGGTCGTGAGCTGGGCGTGCCCGTACACCAACTGCTGGGCGGCCCGGTGCGCGACAAGATGCGCATGTACGCCTGGACCGGCGGCGACCGTCCCAGCGACGTCGGCACCGGCGCCCGTGCCCTGGTCGATCAGGGCTTCACCGCCTTCAAGATGAACGGCACACCGGAAATGCAGATCGTCGACTCCCATAAGAAGATCGACGATGCCGTGGCTCGTGTCGCCGAGGCCCGTGAAGCCGTAGGCCCGGATGTGGGCATCGGCATCGACTTCCATGGCCGCGTGCACCGGCCGATGGCCAAGGCGCTGATTCGCGAGCTCGAACAGTTCCATCCGATGTTCATCGAAGAGCCGGTCGCCCCCGAACATCTGCCGGCCCTCAAGCACATCGCCGAAGGCATCGCCACGCCGATCGCCACCGGCGAGCGCCTGCATACCCGCTTCCAGTTCCGCGACCTGCTGGCCGACGGCATGGTCGACATCATCCAGCCGGATATTTCCCACTGCGGCGGCATCAGTGAGGGGCTCAAGATCGCCACCCTGGCCTCCGCCTACGATGTGGCGCTGGCCCCGCACTGCCCGCTCGGGCCGCTGACGCTGGCCGCCTCGCTGCAGCTGGATGCGGTCTGTCACAACGCCTTCATCCAGGAACAGAGCATGGGCATCCACTACAACAAGGACAACGACGTGCTCGACTACCTCACCGACAAGTCGGCCCTCGAGATCAAGGACGGCTTCTGCGCCATC
The DNA here is from genome assembly GCF_013349955.1 of Onishia taeanensis. Taxonomy (GTDB): domain Bacteria; phylum Pseudomonadota; class Gammaproteobacteria; order Pseudomonadales; family Halomonadaceae; genus Onishia; species Onishia taeanensis_B. The sequence goes on from NZ_JABVXC010000001.1 coordinate 124,955, forward strand.
CCTCAGGGGCCGGGGCTGGGCGTCGAGATCGACGAGGCCTTCGTCGAGGAGCGTGCCAAGGTCGGCCACCGCTGGCGCAACCCGGTGTGGCAGCACGAGGACGGCTCGGTGGCCGAATGGTAAACGAGCGGTAAACGCCTTGCCCTACAGCACTTGCCGATGATGCAGGCGCCCTTGCCAGGGCGCCCAGCAATGGAGAACGCCACGATGACCGCTGATCAAGCCGCCCCCCTCGCCGACCGCCTTTCCTGGATCGCTGTCGACTGGGGCTCCAGCAACCTGCGTGCCTGGGCCCTGGACGACGCCGGTACCATCATCGCCGACGCCAGCGGCCCGCGCGGCATGCTGGGGCTGGCCCCGGATGAGTTCGAGGGCGCCCTGCTCGAGACGGTCGGCGACTGGCTGGCCTCAATGGCACACGACGAGGCCATCGAGGTACTGGTGTGCGGCATGGCCGGTGCTCGTCAGGGCTGGGTAGAAGCGGCCTATCTGCCGCTGACCGATGACAGTGATGTCCTCGCCGAGCTCGGCAGTCGCTTGACGCCGGTCCCCACTAAGGACCCGCGCTTGCAGGTGCGGATCGTACCGGGCCTGTGTCAGCGCCCGAGCGCCGAGGCGCCACAGCGTCTCGATGCAGGAGGTTTCGATGTGATGCGCGGCGAAGAGACCCAGCTCGCCGGGCTGATGAATCGTCACCCGGCATTCGATGGCGCCGTCTGCCTGCCGGGCACCCATGCCAAATGGGCCCGGCTCGAGAACGGCCGCATCAGCGGCTTCACGACCTTCATGAGCGGCGAGCTCTTCAAGCTGCTGAGCCAGCACTCGGTGCTCAAGCATTCGCTGGCAACCGATGACCGTGCCGGCAACCTCGGCGACGAGGACCAGCGGACGGCCTACCTGGACGGCATCGATACGGCCATGGCGGCCCCGGAACGCCTCAGCGCCGAGCTGTTCGGCATCCGCGCCCGGGACCTGCTCGACAGCCGGCTACCCGCAGGCGAGGCCCGAGGCACTCGCTTGAGCGCCCGCCTGTCAGGCCTGGTGTTGGGCCTGGAACTGGCGGGCGCCACGGCAAACCTGGCGCCTGGCAGCCGTGTGGTGCTGATCGGCGATACAGCGCTGTGCCAGCGTTACCGGCTTGCGCTTGAGCACCGAGGCTTCTCGGTCGACATCGAGGCCAATGCCGACATGATCCTGGCCGGTCTCGGGCGTATCCATCAAGCAAGCCTCGCCGCCAGCGGCTGAATAAGCCCCAATCCAAGATCCGTCATCTTGTGATTCATCAATGATGACCCAGAGCGCGCGACGCGGCTGTCTGAGCGATCCATGTCGTGCGAGTCACATCACGCTATACACATCATGCTACCTAAGGAAAGCCCATGAGCCTGCCACTGGTCGCCATTCTGCGCGGTGTCACCCCCGCCGAGATCATCGATATCGCCGAGGCCATCATCGCCGCCGGCATCACGCGTATCGAGATTCCCCTCAATTCGCCCCAGCCTCTCGAGAGCGTGGAGAAGCTGGTACGCCACTGCGCCGAGTATCATGGCGAGCGCATTCTCGTCGGGGCCGGCACCGTGCTGACGCCCGAACAGGTCCGCGACGTGCATGCGGTGGGGGGCCGGCTAGTCGTCTCGCCCAACTGCAACGTCGAGGTGATTCGCGAAAGCCGCCGCCTGGACATGGTCTCCATGCCCGGCATCGTCACTCCAACCGAGGCATTCGCGGCGCTCGAGGCCGGCGCCTCCGGGCTCAAGCTGTTCCCCGCCACTCAGGTCGGCATCGCCAACATGAAGGCCATGCAGACCGTGCTGCCTGCGGGCACCGAACTCTATGCCGTCGGCGGCATCGGCACCGACAACTTCGCCGAGTGGCGGGCGGCCGGCGTGCATGGCGCCGGGCTTGGCACCGCCATTTACACCCCGGGGCTGAGCGCCGAGCAGGTCGGCGAACGGGCCCGCGCCCTGGTCGCCGCCTGGCAGGCGGCCGACTGATTCACACCAGCCGACCTGGCGCATCTCGTACCTAGCTCGCATCTAAACAAGGAGCCCCCGCATGAGTGATGTCCCGACACCGTCATCCCCCTGCCTAGGTCATGCCAGGGTCTGCGTCGCCAGCGGCTGCGAGCTTGGCGAAGGCCCAGGCTGGGACGCCGAGCGCGGCGAGCTGCGCTGGCTGAATATTCTAGCCGGCGAGCTACACCGCGCCGGGCCTGATGGCCTCGATCACCGTGTCAGCCAGCTCGACCGGCGAACCTCTTACGCGGCGCTGACCACTGATGACGACTACCTGCTGGTCGCGGAACACCAACTGTCGCGCTTCGATCCGCAAACCGGCGAGATCAGCGCCTTCATGCCCTTCGAGGCCGACAACCCCGTCACCCGCAGCAATGATGCCCGGGTCGATACGCATGGCAGCCTGTGGCTTTCCAGCATGGGGCTTGGTGCCGAGCCAGGTGCCGGGAGTCTCTATCGCCTGCATCGCGGCGAGCTCACCTGCCTGCGCCGGGGAGTGACCATCCCCAACGCACTGTGCTTCTCGGCGGATGGCCGCCACGCCTATTTCAGCGATACCGCGACCGGCTGGGTGATGCGTTGGGCACTGGACGCCGAAGGCTTCCCTCAGCGCAACCGCGCCGGCGCCTTCATCGAGCCCGAGCCCTGGTCCGACCTGCGCCTGTCGGGCGGCGGACCGGATGGCGCCGTGATGGATGCCGAGGGCTGTATGTGGATCGCCCTGTGGGGCGCTGGCCGAGTGGCCAGGCTCGACCCCCAGGGCCAGGAGATCGCCCATGTGTCGCTTCCGGCGAGCCAGCCTTCTTGCCCCGTCTTCGGCGGGCCAGGACTAACCACCCTCTATGTGACCACGGCACGAGAAGGCATGGCTGACCCACAGCCCCAGGATGGCGCTCTCTGCGTCATCGACCTCGCCACCCATCTGCCCGGCTGTCACGGTGCTGCCGAGCCTGCCCTGCGCCTTGCCTAAACCTTGACGGAATTCTGTCCAAGCCGTGCCAGAACTGCTGGCCAGCACTGTTCGCCCATCCTTTTAGTCAGCGCTGAGCAAGCGACCCGTTTTACGAGACCGACGCAGGACTCAAGCCCGAGAGAGAGAACGCATGACCACCACCGCTTCGACCTCAGCGCCTCACAGCCAGCACCTGCAGGAGGCGCGGTGGCTGACCCTGACCGCCGCCGGCGTTCAGCTGCAGCTAGACCTTGACCAGGACAGGCCGCGCATCGCGCATTTCGGGCATACGCTGGCGGTCGATCCCGCGACACAGCGATTGATGGCCAGTGCCGCGACTCCCCAAGCGAGCCTCGACCAACTGCCGACCAATACGCTCTTCAATGACGCAGGAAGCGGTTTCGCTGGCCAGCCGGCATTGAGTGGCGATCGCGACGGCCAGGACTGGCTCAGCGACCTGCGAGTCGTCGACATCGCCTGTCACCACGATGCGCAGGCCGCCCACGCCCATCTGACCCTGCGCGACGAGCTCAGCCAGTTGGAGGTGCGCCTCTCGCTTCAGCTGACCGCCGAGGGCGTGCTACGCCAGCAGAGCACCCTACGTAACCAGGACAGCCGCGCTTATCGCCTCGAGTGGCTGGCCGCCGCCTGCCTGCCGCTGCCGGTGCGCTACGAGGAATGCCTGACCTTCGGCGGCCGCTGGGTGCAGGAATTCACCGAGACCCGTCATGCCATCGGCGAGGGCATGTTCGCCCTGGAAAACCGCCGCGGCCGCGGCTCGCACCAGCGTGTACCGTCGGTGATCGTCGGCACTCGGGGGTTCAGCGAGCAGCGTGGCGAGGTCATCAGCGCTCACCTGGCCTGGAGCGGCAACCATCGCGTGCTGGTCGAGCGTCAGTTCGACGGCAGCACCCAGCTGCAGCTGGGCGCCCTGCTGCTGCCGGGCGAACAGACCCTGGCGGCCGGCGAATCGATCACCACCCCGGAGGTGGTGCTGGCCTGGTCCGACAGCGGCATCAACGGCGCCAGTCAGCGCCAGCATGCCGCCCTGCGCGCACGCCTCGACTGGCCGCAATCGCACAAGCCGCGCCCGGTGCACGTCAACACCTGGGAAGCGCTCTACTTCGACCACGACGCCGCCCGTCTCGATGAGCTGGTGGTGGCCGCTGGGGACGTGGGCGCGGAACGCTTCGTGCTGGATGACGGCTGGTTCGTCGGTCGCGACGGAGAGCGTGCCGCCCTGGGCGATTGGTATCTCGACGAGGACAAGTACCCCAACGGCCTCGATCCGCTGATCGCGGCGGTCCACGCCCAAGGCATGGAGTTCGGCCTGTGGGTCGAACCCGAGATGGTCAACCCGGACAGCGAGCTCTATCGCCGCCACCCGGACTGGATCCTCGGCCTGCCCGGCCGCGACCAGCCGCTGGGCCGCTACCAGTGCGTACTGGATCTGACGCGTCCCGAGGTCGGCGACTACCTGTTCGAGCGCCTCGATGCGTTGCTCGCCGAGTACCCTATCCGCTATCTCAAGTGGGACATGAACCGCGACCTGACCCATGCGGCCAGCCAGGCCGGCGAGCACGCCGGTCGCCCGGCGGCTCATGCCCAGGTCGAGGCGCTCTATGCCCTGCTGGCCCGGCTGCGCGCCGCGCATCCCGAGGTCGAGATCGAGAGCTGCGCCTCGGGTGGTGCCCGCACCGATCATGGCATCCTGCGCCACACCCATCGGGTCTGGACCTCGGACTGCAACGACCCTCACGAGCGCGTGCATATCCAGCGCGGCGCCGGGCGCTTCTTGCCACCGGAGCTGTTGGGCGCCCACATCGGGCCCGCGCATGCTCATACCACTTCACGCCGCACCAGCCTGGCCTTCCGTGCCAGCACCGCCCTGTTCGGGCACCTAGGGCTTGAGCTGGATGTCAGTCGGCTCGACCACGACGAACGCGCCGTGTTGAGAGGCTGGACCGAGCGCCACAAGGCACTGCGCGGCCTGCTGCATGGTGGCATTAGCTGGCGCCTGGATTGCCTCGACCCGCACCAGCAGGCGCATGGCGTGGTTAGCCCCGCCGCTGATGAGGCGCTCTTCAACGTCAGCCAGCTCGCCATGCCACGCCACGCCTTGCCGGCATCTCAGCCACTGGCGGGACTCGACCCAACGCGGCGCTACCGGGTCGAACTGCTCGAGCTCCCCGAACACCCCGAGCGGCGCATGAAGGCCCTGCCGGCCTGGATCGATGCCCAGCTCAACCGAGGGGAAACACTGGAAGCGAGTGGCGAGCAGCTGATGATGCTCGGGCTGGCCCTGCCGGTGCTTGACCCCGACCAGGCCTTGCTGCTGCACCTGCGGGCCTGCGGCTAGGCCAAGACAACTATTTGGACCAACAGACTTTCTTATGTAGCCGCCCATTTATAACTAAGGAGTAACGTCATGCAGCTAGGCGTTTGCTATTACCCCGAGCATTGGCCCCGCGAGCGCTGGGCACAAGATGCACGAGACATGCTCGCCGCGGGCATAAGCACCGTGCGCATTGGTGAATTTGCCTGGAGCCGGCTGGAACCCCGCCCGGGTCAATTGGACTTTAGCTGGCTGGACGATGCCGTGGAGGTGCTGGCAAGCGCTGGCCTTAAGATCGTCATGGGCACACCAACTGCCACGCCTCCGAAGTGGCTGGTAGATGCGCACCCAGAGATTCTCGCCGTCGATGAAAACGGCGACGTCCGCGGCTTCGGATCTCGTCGGCACTATTGTTTCGCCTCACCGGTCTACCGGGAGCTTAGTGAGCGCATCGTGCGCCTGATGGCTGAGCGCTACGCAGGCAACCCGGCTATCACGGCTTGGCAGACCGACAATGAATACGGCTGCCATGACACCATCCTCAGCTACTCGGCTGCTGCTCGCTCACGTTTTCCAGAGTGGCTCGAAGCCCGTTATGGCACCGTCGATGCGCTCAACGACGCCTGGGGCACAGTATTCTGGAGCATGGAGGTCACGGCTTTCGACCAGGTCGAGGCCCCGGTGGGAACCGTCACTGAGCCGCACCCGGCTATCGTGCTCGATTACCGCCGTTTCTGCTCCGATATGGTAGCGGAATACAATCGTCTGCAGGTCAATACACTTCGCGCAGCGGGCGTGAACGTGGATATCGTGCACAACTTCATGGGCCTCTTTACCGAGTTCGACCATTTCGATGTATCCAAGGATCTCGATATCGCCAGTTGGGATAGCTATCCCCTCGGCTTCCTCGAGCGGGGTGCCCACGATGATTCGACCAAGGCCTTGTACAGGCAACAGGGCCATCCGGACTTTGCCGGCTTCCATCACGATCTCTACCGCGCCATGTGCAAAGGTCGCTGGTGGGTCATGGAGCAGCAGCCGGGGCCGGTCAACTGGGCGCTAAGCAATGCCGCGCCACTCGATGGAATGGTGCGACTTTGGAGCCATGAAGCCTTTGCCCATGGAGCCGAACTGGTCTCCTACTTCCGGTGGCGACAAGCGCCCTTCGCGCAGGAGCAAATGCACGCTGGCCTTCTACGGCCCGACGGCAGTCAGGCCGCAGCTTGGCAGGAAGTCATTGCGGTGCGCGACGAAATCAACGTAATGGCAGATGCCGCACTTGACCTAGCCGCCAGCACGCAGTCCCCGGTCGCATTGATGTTCGACTACACGGCCATCTGGGCCTGCCAGATTCAGCCGCATGCCGAGCATTTCGACGCTCTCGAGCTTCATCTGCTCTGGTACAGCGCACTGCGGCGACTCGGCCTGGATGTGGATATCGTCTCTTCACAAGACGACTTAAAAGGCTATTCACTGATCGCACTGCCTTGCCAGGTGATCGCCGATGATGCCTTGGCGAAGCGGCTGGAAGAAGCACGTGATAGTGGTAGCCGCATCATCATCGGTGCGCGCTCCGGCTCGAGAACGGTGGACTTTCGTGTCCCCGAACAGTTGTCACCCGGTGCACTGACGGGGCTGACCGGCGTAACGGTGGATCGTGTCGATGGCCTGCGTCCTGGTGCAGAGCCAGCACTTACCCTGGCAAACGGCCATAGAGGTCATGCCCTTCGATGGCGAGACCTGCTCGACTCGGAGCGTCAGCAAGCCAAGATCATCAGCGTCTTCGATGATGGTGAGCCCGCCGTCACCGAGCATCACTCGGTGACCTATCTGACAGGTTGGCTGAATGAGGACAGCATGGTCGCACTGTTCGAGGGCGAATGTCGCAAGGTGGGTATAGCCGTCAACCCGATGCCGAGTGGCGTTCGGCTGCGGCGTCGCGGACCGCTTTGCTTCGCCTTCAATTATGCGCCCGAGGCGCGTCGACTGCCCGAGAGCCTGGTGCCAAGCGATGGTTACCTTGTGGGCGCCACGCGACTGCCCCCGGCAGGAGTCAGCATCTGGCGCGACGCGTAAGTCACTTGCTGTAGCGCATGCGGAGAGCGTAACGACAATGCCCAGGCACTTGGCCTGGGCATTGTCATTGAGGGGGCAACGCTGGGACGAGGCTCTAAATGAAAGCGATATAGATACCCAATACCAGCATCAGCAGCACGACGCTGGCTATCTTAGTGCCTGCCCAAGGCGTCATGTCGATAGCGCCAACGTCTTTCTGAATCCATGGTTCTTCTCGAGGCGCCACCTTACCGATGATCAGCATCATCGACACGAGCACCACTAGCACGATGGCGATGAAGTGGAAGTTGTGAACCGCATCCACCAGCTTGGCCAACGGCGGCACGAAGTAGAACAGGCCAATCAGGGCGCAGCCCAACACCAGTGCCAAGTTAGCAGCGATGGCTGGCACACGCTTGGATACCAGCCCCACCACGATCACCGACAGCAGCGGAATGTAATAAATGGAGTTCACTTTCTGCACATAGACGAACAGGCTTTCTTGGCTGGCCATCAATGGAGCGATGGTCATGGCCGCGGCGGCCATGATCCAGCCAGCCCACTTCGAGATCCTCACTACCTGCTCGTCACTCGCCTCACGGTTAAGGCGTGCCTTGTAGACATCCAGGCTGAACAAGGTAGCGGTTGAGTTCAGCGCCGAGTTGAAGGACGACAGGATGGCGCCGACCATGGCGGCGGCGAAGAAGCCGGTCAGCGGCGCCGGCAATACATCGTATACCAGACGACCATAAGCGGCATCGGCCTTGATGCCCTCCCCAGCGTAGAGCTGAAAAGCAATGATCCCTGGCAACACAAGATAGAGTGGACCAAGCAGCTTGAGCAGCCCGGTCAGCAGCACGCCCTTCTGGCCTTCGGCCAGAGTCTTGGCGGCAAAGGTACGCTGAATGATCTGCTGGTTGGTGCACCAGTAGAACATGTTGAGCAAAAGCACCCCGGTGAACAACGTCGAGAAGGGCACCGACTGGTCCTCGTTACCCAGCGAGCGCAGCTTTTCGGGGTTAGTCGCCTTCAGTTCTTCCCAGCCGGCCATCACCCCCTGACCATCGCTCACCGCATTGAGACCGAAATAGACGATCAGCAGCCCGCCAATCAGCAGGCCAATGCCGTTCAGGGTGTCAGAAATGGCGATAGAACGTAGCCCGCCGAACAGTGCATAAATTGCACCACCAAGCCCTACCGCGACGACTGTTCCGATCAACAGTGTATACGTGGACTCGATACCGGTGAGTGCCTTGAGATCCAGCAGCCCCATCAGGCCTAGCGCCCCCGAGTACAAAATACTCGGTAGCAGAATCACCGCGTAGGCGACCATGAATATGATGTTGGCCAATAGCTGCGTCGTTCGATCAAACCGCAGCGCTAAAAGCTCTGGCAACGTGGTGATACCGCTCTTCAGGAAACGCGGCAGAAAGAACATGGCCATCGCCACCAGCGAAACCACTGCGACTACCTCCCAGGCCATGACCGAGAGCCCATCGGTGAAGGCAGCACCGTTAAGACCCACCATCTGCTCGGTGGAGAGATTGGTCATCAAAAGTGAACCGGCGATGACCGGGAAGGTCAGGCTGCGCCCCGCCAGAAAATAGCCTTTGGAGTGCCGGTGATCATCATGTCGGGTCATTCGCCAGGTGATGAAAGCCACCAAGCCGGTGAAAAAAACGAAGGAAAGTAGTGTCAGTGAATTCATGAATTGTCCTTTTTGTGGACGCAGGCAAGTACTCGCGATGGAGCTGATAGCCAGTCTAACGAGTCAAGTAACCGACACCATTACCCATTTGTCTCACTTGATATATAATTTGTCTGACAAATAGGGCACATTTCTCAGATACGCTCGCCCTCAGGCCGGCGTTGCATGGAAGTTGCAAAGTTGTGAACAAGGTCATGACAATACGCTGACCGACTCCACCGCCGACAAGGATTGCTGATGTTTGCCCAACTCTTCGCCGTGATGGCCCCCGTGTTGATCGGTGCCGGTCTTGGCTTCACCTGGGTGAGGCTCGGACATGACTTTCCGGTTCCCTTCGTCACCAAGCTGGTCTTCAATATTGGCACTCCGGCGCTGATTCTGGCCTCGCTGGCGGGAGCCGAAGTCGATGCTCAGAGCTTCACTCTGACCATGCTCGGCACCCTGCTGGTGCTCGCCGTCATGGCCCTGGCGACCTTTCTGGTGGCCCCGCTGCTCGGCAAGTCCTGGCAGGTGCTGCTATCGCCGATGATGTACCCCAACACCGGGAACATGGGCCTGCCAGTGGTGCTCTATGCGTTCGGCCAGTCGGCCTTCGCCTTTGCGATTGCGGTGATGGTTACGGTATCGCTGGTGCAATTCACCTTTGGCATTGCCATGTCGAGCCGCAGCGGCCGGCCGCTACGCACCCTGGCTCGCACTCCCGCCCTCTATGCGATCGCAATCGCACTGACCCTGCTGCTGACCGACACCGATCTGCCACTGTGGCTCGACAACACGCTGGAGTTGATATCGGGCTTCACCGTGCCGCTGATGCTGATCACCCTCGGGGTGTCGCTGGCCCATATCCGCGCCAGCAACCTCTCTGCCGGCATCGGCTTCAGCGTGATTCGCATTCCACTTGCCGCCCTATTGGCCTTCGTCGTCGGGCACCTGCTCGGCCTGCCGCCGCTCGCACAGAGCATTCTGGTCATGCAGATGAGCATGCCCGTCGCGGTGTTCAACTATTTGTTCGCCCAGCGCTCGGGCCGTGAGCCCGAATACGTGGCGAGCCTGGTGTTCTGCTCGACGCTGCTGGCCTTCCTCTATCTACCGCTGCTGCTGGCCTTTCTGCTTTAGGCGGGGTCATGCCAGAGCAGCGCCCTGGGGGCATTGCGGCTCGGCCCAGGCCTGACGAGGCGCATGCGCGTCCCGGCAATATGCACTCTTCAACAAATGGACATGGTTCGGTCATCATCACTGCGGACAGTGGCTGTTCCCGGCTTTCGCATCGGGCAACGCCCCAGGAGTCTGTCCATGTCCACGCATCTATTCCATCTACTCCGTCGCCAGCCCCTTTCAGGCAACGGCCAATCGACTGATGAGACCTGCCCTGCGCCGGCAGAAAAAGCAGCTCCGTCTTCGCCATTGAACCTAGGCCGCCGTCAGCTGCTCTCGCGAAGCCTGCAAGGCGCAGGGGCCGGACTGCTTGCGGCTAGCGGCCTGCTGGGCGCACCAGCGATTGTCATGGCCGAAGGCCGTCGCCCAAGCATGCCTTCCGGCGTGATGAGCGGCGATGTCACGGCCGACCGCGCCATGCTTTGGAGTCAGACGGACCGCCCATCGCGCATGATGATCGAACTGGCCGATAACCCTGAGATGCGCGGCGCTTTCGCCGTGCGAGGCCCGACCGCCCTGCCCACCGATGACCTGACGGCGCGCCTCGACTTGGCCGGCATCGGCCGCCATGCCAACGCAGAGGGCGAAGTCTTCTACCGCGTCCGCTTTGCCGATCTAAGCGACCACCGCGCCATCAGCGAGCCGCTGGATGGGCGCCTGGTACTGCCACCCAATGCGCAGAAGCCTCGAGCGCTGCGTTTCGTCTGGTCCGGCGATACCGTGGGGCAAGGCTGGGGGATCAACCCGGATTTCGGCGGCCTGCGCCTGTACGAGACCATGCGACGGGTGCGACCGGATTTCTTTCTCCACTCCGGCGACACCATTTATGCCGATGGCCCCCTGCAGGAGACTGTGACCGAACATGACGGCAGCATCTGGCACAACATCGTCACCCCGGCCAAGTCCAAGGTCGCCGAGACCCTCGACGAATACCGCGGTCAGTACGCCTACAACCTGATGGACGACCACCTGCGCCGTTTAAATGCCGAGGTGCCGATGTTCGCCCAGTGGGATGACCACGAGACGCTGAACAACTGGTACCCGGGAGAGATTCTCGACGACGCGCGCTATGCCGAGAAAAACGTCGATGTGCTGTCGGCCAATGCCCGCCAGGCCTTCCTCGAGTACATGCCGCTGCGCACCTCACTGGCGGCACCAGAGCGCGTTTATCGCAAGTTCAGCTTCGGGCCGAGCCTGGAGATGTTCATGCTCGACATGCGCAGCTTCCGGGGCCCCAACTCCGCCAACCGCCAGTCACAGCAAGGGCCAGAGACCGACTTTCTCGGCCGGGATCAGTTGACCTGGCTAAAGCAGTCCCTCAAGGCCAGCAATGCCACCTGGAAAGTGATCGCCTCGGATATGCCATTGGGCATCATGGTGCGCGACGGGGATAACTTCGAGAACTCGTCGAACGGCGACGGCCCGGTGCTGGGCCGGGAGCAGGATATCGCCGAACTGCTCAAGTTCGTACGTGACGAAGGCATCGAGAACCTGGTGTGGCTAACCGCCGATGTGCACTACACCGCAGCGCATCACTACTCGCCGGAGCGCGCCGTGTTCAAGGAATTCACGCCGTTCTGGGAGTTCGTCAGCGGCCCGATTCATGCCGGCACCTATGGACCGGGCGAGCTGGACAACACCTTCGGCCCGAAACTCGAGTTCGTGAAAGCGCCGCCGGAAGGTCGCGCCAACATGTCCCCCAGGGAAGGCTTCCAGTTCTTCGGTCAAGTGGATCTCGACCCACAGAGCGAAGCGCTTACCGTCACGCTCAAGGATATTCAGGGCGACGCGCTCTATTCCAAGGTGCTGATGCCGGCTTGATCGCTGGCCGGCAGCGTCCCTGAAACACCACAGCCAGCAAGCAAACAGCAAGAGGCCGCGCCCAGTCGCGGCCTCTTGCTGTACAGATGTGCCGCCCGTTGCGTCAGGCGATGCCCCCTACCCCCTCTATCTCGCGCTCTAAAGTGCTACAGTGTTGCTATGCAGCAAGGCCAGCAAGACAACCAGACCATGGAAGACTTGGACGTTGCCCCCAGACCCTTGAGGTTCGGGAAAGGAGGCTCGCGACAGGATGCTCGAGACAGAATGGGGGCTGGAATGGTAGCGCCACATAAGAGCGGGAGTGACTCTGGCCCTAAAAGCCGGTCGCTAAATTCTTGTTCCTGAAGAATCAGCGTTTTGCGTCGAGTTTCGTTCATAATAGTCATTCTCCCACACCGAGTTCAGCGCACAAGCGAGCTCAGGCAGCACCGGACATAACGGCGTGGCACAGCGCAGAGTGCTTGTGATATCCCACGAGAAACGCACTAGAGCCGACTCATGTGTGCTTGCATGGTGAGCCAGATACCAATCTTCCTCGAAAAAACGACATTGACCGCCGGTCTTGCCGCTGCGCCAGAATGAGCTTGGAAACGCCGTCATTCCTTTATAATCAAGGATCTTAAAAGATTCTCATCGGCACACCGCGAATTTCCGGCGCAAGCGCAAAGCATGGTATTTTCTGGTTTATCCACTCTTTTAACTGACATCAAGTCATCCAAACGGACGGGAGAGCGTCATGAAGGTGTTTATCATTGGGGCGGGCATTATGGGCACCACCCTTGCAACGCTGGCCAAAAAGATCGCTCCCGAGCTTGAAATCACCATTCTTGAAAGGCTGGAACGCGCTGGAGCCGGTAACTCCTCTGCGTTCTGGAACGCAGGCACCGGCCATGAGGCGAACTGTGAGCTCAACTACACACCGGTGGACGGAGAGGTTATTGCCGTTGAGAAAGCGCTAAAAATCCATGCGCAATTCAACGTCGCCAAGCAGTTCTGGGCGCACCTGCTGAAGAATGGCGTCATCGAAGACCCAAAAACCTTCATTAACCAGACCAAGCATTGCACCATCGTGCCTGAGCCGGCCATCGAAGAACTGAAGCTTCGATTCCGCGAGATGTCCAGCCATCATTTCTTCGAAAAAATGCAGTTTTCAGAAGATTTTGACGAAATCAAAAGCTGGATTCCCTACACCATGGAGGGGCGTTCCCGCGACGAAAAGATGGCCGCGACCGTCATCGAAACGGGAACCGACGTCAACTTTGGCGCCTTGACGGAACAGCTGGCCGCTCACGCAGAGAATGACCTGGGCGTAAACATCGAATACGGCACTCATGTAAAACGCGTGCACAAAAGCCCATCGGGGCAATGGGTAATTGAAACCCAAAATAAAGAGGGTGCTACTCAGCACCGAGCAGATGTGCTGTTTGTTGGTGCCGGTGGTGGTGCCTTCCCATTGCTAAAGAAAAGTCACCTGCCATTCCGGAGTCGATACGCCGGCTTTCCCGTTGGCGGCCGCTTTCTAAAAGCATCGATAAGCCCGGAAGAGGCAGAGAACTATCACGCCAAGACCTATGGCAAAGCCAAAGTGGGCGCTCCCCCCATGTCTGTGCCGCACCTGGATTTGCGGGTGGTCAATGGTCAGCACTACCTGTTATTCGGGCCATTTGCCTCATTCAATCCTGTGCTCGAAAGAGGACGGGGCGTGTTCGACTACATGAAGGCTATCCGTCTGCATGATATTCCCAACCTGCTAAACGTCGCGTTTGAACACTTCCCTCTGGTCAAATATCTGGTATCGGAGACCTTTACGGGCGAAAAAAGCATGTTGGCACAGCTGGAAGATTTTGCCCCAGGTCTAAGCAAAAAATTCGACTGGGAGCCCATCCATGCTGGCCAGCGTGTTCAGATCATCAAGGATGGGGATCTTCAGATGGGTACCGAAATTGTCGTGTCTGAGGATAAGACCTACGGCACCTTGTTGGGGGCGTCACCGGGCGCGTCGGTCTCCCCGGAAGTCATGTTGAGGTGTCTGGAGCAACTCCTCCCGGCGATTTTCACCAAAGGCGATGGCGATAAACGGAAGAAGGAGATCTTCCCGGAAGACAATCTGGACACGCTGATCAACGATGCAGATCGCTATCGTGAAGTGCGAGATTCGGTGAATGAAGCACTGGGCATCGTAACGTCAGTCGACTAGCGCAAGATTGCATATACCTTCTGCCCAATCAGGGGAGACCCTGAAACGCTTCGGCCAGACAGTAAGAGGCCGCGCCTGAGCGCGGCCTCTTGCGTAACAGATACCCCGGCTTTTATATCAGGCGCTGGCGATCATTCGCCGGCAGCCGACAGATAAGCCGTGCTGCCCTGACGCTTGACCCATACCGGATTGCTCCAGGCTTGGTCGCCATCGGCGTCCTCGACTTCCAGGGCAATCCAGCCGTCGATCTCGGCATCCAGCGGGAACGCCAGACTCGCCTCCTTGCCGTCGAGCTCACGGGTGGCGATAACCTCACCACCGCGGCCAATCAGGCGTGCCTCGGCCAGACCGTCCACCGCCTCGACATCGACATGCCAGGTGGCCGACTCATCACCTGCCAGGCGCAGGGTATCGCCGAACAACGCGTTCTGCGGATACAGCAACGGGCCCTGGGTCGCATAGCCGTGACCATCTTTGAGGGCACGAGCAAAAGCACGCGGCGACAGCTCGCCGGGCACCCGCGCCATCATGCGGATGCGGCCGGTCAGGTCGTTCCAGGCGTCGTGGGTGTCAGTACCGGCGGTAAAGTAGATCGCTGTGCCTTCATCCCACAGCGCATGAGCGGTCTCGAGGGTCTTGGCGTTATCGACCTCGGCGTTGAGCTCGAGCAGGTCGAAGTTCGGCGTAAAGCCGCCCGGCACCTTGTCGTTGGACAGATTGTTCAGATAGCCATAGTCGTTGTACGGATGGTTCATCGGAATCACTTCGGCGCCCAAACGGCGGGCATCCTGGATGATGTCCTGCACTTCGTCGGTGCCCGGATCGACCATCAACTCACCGCCCAGGGCAATGGGGAAGGGATTCATGTGACCCCAGGACGGCGAGATTTCGATCGACGGAATGAAGGGCACGCCGCGGCGATCGGAGAGCTCCTGGAAGCGCTGATGATTGGCCGTGGAGTCATGGTCGCTGACGAAGGTAAGATCCAAGTCGGTAGCGAGCTGGGCGCTGACTACCGTCTCGGGGGGCGTGGTGCCCTCCAACACGTTGGCGTGGTGGTGCAGGTCGGCGCCGTACCAGCCACGGTCGTTGGGCTCGGCCAAGCGATCGATCTCGATGGTACGCGACACCTGCTCACCGGAATCAAGGCTCACGTCGAGGGTTTCGCCCTCAGCGGTAAAGCCCGCGCCGGCGTTCACGGCCAGGCGGTAGTCGCCCGGCGCCAGCGAAAGCTCGGCACTGCCGGCCGGGTCCAGCGAGGTGAAGAAGGTCTGCTTGCCGAGGAACTCCACCGGCGGCTGCTGGCCTTCGAGGATGGTCAGGCGTGCATCCCGTGCCACACCGCTACCGGCCTCGACGATATCCATCGACAGAGTACCCGGACCCTTGAGGCCCTCGAAGGTCAGCGTCTGCTCACCGTCGACAGTCACGCTGATATCGCGGGGCGCGCTGTTGGCATGGCCAAGTCCGGTGGCATAGATCTGGTAATCGCCCGCCGGCAAGTCCATCGCGAACTTGCCATCTTCAGCAAGGGTCCAGGCATAGGGGTGGCCCTGCTTCTCGACCATCACCAGGCCATCCTGCGGTGCCTCACCGTCATCGTTGCTCAGGGTGCCGCTGATCCGGCCAGCCTCCTGATCCTTGCGTTCGATCTCGTTGGCCACCACCGGCGCCAGGTCGCCGGTGGGCACTACCTGCAGCGCACCTTTGAAGGTGCGGCTTTCTCCCGGTGCCAAGTCATGCTCGAGGTACATGTCCTGGCCTTCGTAGTTGACGCGGTCGAAGTACGGCGCATGCAGCGCGATCACCCAATCCCGGTCATAGGCGACCATGCGATCGGTCAGCGCCTGGTCGGCGACGGTTTCCTTGGCATCGCCAAGGCCCGGCACGCCAAACAGGAAGCCGGTGTCCGGCCACAGGGTGAAGCCGGAACGGATTGCCGTCAGGGCCTCTTCGCCGGCGTTCTCGAGCTCGGTCTCAAGCTCGATGCGGTCGCTGCCGGCCTCGAGAGTGTAGGTGGTGATCACCCAGGCATCGCCCCAGTTACGGCGTACCTGCACCACGGCACGCTCGGGGCTGTCTTCGAGGATCATGACTTCCTTTTCGCTGTTCGGCCAGGCCGACCAGTTGTTGGGAATGAAGTCAGCAAAGGCGACGCGATCCAGGTCCAGCTCACCGTCCTTGACCGCCGCTAGATCCACGAGGGTGCCGCGAGGCACGCCCCAGGGCGGGCGGGACTCTACCGCCAGGGCAAAGGCCAGATGCTCATTGGCGATGGTCAGGTCTTCGTCGGCGGTGGCCTCCCCGTCAGGAATCGAGGTAGCGCCCCGGGTCAGGCTGACATCGGCCTGAGCGGGACCGGCAAGTCCTAGCGCCAGTCCTGCCGCCAGCCAAGCGCGTCGCGAATGCATCATAATGGGCATGGTCCTTTATTATTCCACAGCGTTATCGAATTCAAGAAAAAGGATTATCAGATATTTTATTTAATCATTCAAATTACCTCATGAGCACCAGGTTCAACGCGGCATTGCCTCTATTCGGCGCCTATCAAGCATAGGTCTTTGAGCCAATAACGGAGAGGCCTGCTAGGGTGAAAAGGCTCATACCGAGGAAGGGAGCTCTATCCATGCGACGACTGATTTGGCATGCCGCGTACTCGCGACCAGCGACGCTGCTACTGATGACGCTGCTTGGCGCGACGCTCCTGGCAACGACCCTATTGTCATCGCCATTGGCCCATGGGGCGACGACCATCGCCGAGCGACTGCCCGGCACTCCCCATGCGTTCCGTCTCGAGCGTCTGGCCGAAGGCCTCGAACGCCCCTGGTCGCTGGCTTTCCTGCCCGATGGCCGCTTCCTGGTCAGTGAGCGCCCGGGGCGGCTGGCACTGATCGAACCCGGCGGCGCCATCACGCACGTCGCGGGGATACCGCGAGTGGTAGCCCGCGGCCAGGGCGGGCTTCTGGATCTGGCCCTGCACCCGGACTTTGGCAATAGCAGCGGGGGCAAAGGCGACGACGGTGAGCACGACTGGCTCTACTTCAGCTATGCCAAGGCCGGTCCCGATGGCAGTGGCACCGCCGTGGCCCGGGCGCGGCTGGCCCTGAATGCATCGAGCGGCCCTCGGCTCGAGGGCGTAGAGACGATCTTCGAACAAAACCGCTTCTCGATGCCCAACCATCACTATAGCGGGCGGCTGGTGTGGCTACCCGATACCACGCTGCTGTTGAGCATCGGCGATCGTGGCCACGGCGATCGGGCACAGGACGGCGCCGATCATGCCGGTAGCGTGCTGCGACTGACCGCAACCGGCGAGGCACCTGCCGACAACCCTTTCGTCAATGATCCAGGAATGGCTACCGCGCTCTATACCCAGGGCAATCGCAATATCCAGGGCATGACGGTGACGAGCAACGGCACCGTGTGGTCAAGCGAGCATGGGCCGCGTACCGGCGATGAGATCAACCGCATCGAGGCGGGGGTGAACTACGGCTGGCCGGAAGTGACGCTGGGGCGCGATTACGCGACCAACCTGCCAATGGGTCGCAACCATGCGCCGGGCATGCGCGACCCCGCCTATGTGTTCGAGGGGCGCTATGCCCCGTCGGGACTCGCCTGGGTGGATAGCCCGCACTTCCCGGGCTGGCAAGGGGACCTGTTGGCAGGGGGCCTTGCCAGCGAGGCGCTGACACGGCTGACGATCGACAACGGGAAAGTGTCTCGCGCCGAGGTACTGCTCGACGGCCAGATCGGACGCATCCGCGATGTGCGCCAGGGGCCGGACGGGCTGATCTATCTGCTCAATGACCAGCCCAACGGCGGGCTCTTTCGCCTGACACCTGAGACACGCTGAAGGGTCGGCTTGATACACGTCGGTCGAGCATCCCAGCACCAGGCGAACAATCCGCCGGTTAGCGACAGCCTGCCTCAGAAGTCGACGACGACATTGCCGGTGGGCTTGCTGCAACAGGAAAGAATATAACCCTCGGCGATGTCGTCATCGGTAATGCCACCGTTGTGGTCCATCTCGACCTGCCCTGAGCTCAGCGGTACCCGACAGGTACCGCAGATACCCATGCCGCAGGCCTTGGGAATGTGCAGGCCGAGTTTGGCGGCAGCGGCATGCACGGTTTCGCCGGGCTGCACCCGCACGCTCTTGCCGGTGGCACTGAACTCGACGCTGTACATGTCGGCGACGTCGAGCTCTTCGGCCTGCGCCTCGGCCTGCTCGGCCAGTTCCAGCACCTCTTCCTGCACGTCCAGCGGTGTGGCACCGAAGGACTCCTCGTGGTAGCGGCTCATATCGAAGCCATTGTCGCGCAGGATACGCTTGACCGCGTTCATATAGGGTGTCGGGCCGCAGCAGAAGATCTCACGCTCCATGAAGTCCGGCGCCATCAGCTCGAGCATGGCTTGGCTCAGGTAACCGCGAAAGCCGGCCCAGGCCTCGCAGAGTTCGTCGCTGCGCTCACAGACGATATGCAACTTGAATTCGGGAATCCGCGAGAAGATGTGCGCCAGCTCGCGGTGGAAGATGATGTCCTGCGGCGAGCGGGCACTGTGCACGAAGGCCAGGTCAACCGCGGCGTTGGTATCGAACAACCAGCGGGTCATCGACATCAGCGGCGTGATGCCGACACCACCGGAGAGCATCAGCACCTTGTCGGCGGCATGATCGATGATATTGAAGTTGCCAACCGGCCCGTGCACCGCCAGCTCGTCACCGGCCTTAAGGTTGTCGTGTAACCAGTTGGAGACCACGCCGCCCGGCAGCCGCTTGACGCTGATCGAGAAGCTATAGGGCACCGACGGGGAACTGGAGATGGTGTAAGAACGCATCACCTGCTCGCCGTCGATCTCGAGTTCCAGGGTCACGAACTGCCCCGGCTTGAAGAAGTACAGCACCGGCTGCTCGGCCATGAAGCAGAAGGTGCGCACGTCCCAGGTCTCCTGTATGACCTTCACGCAGCGCACCTGATGGCGCCCGTTGATCCAAGTCTGCGTGGTTACCGGATTGAGAAAGTCTGACATCATGATGGTTTCTCGCTTGGACGTGCCGACAGGCGCCTCGATGGTGCCCCATGCCTGAGGTTATGAGGCCGTGGAGCCTTGCCTGAATTCTGCGCTACCACCAGGCGTGCCAACTTGTCTGCCGGCGACCCCGGCATATCCATGGCCTCCAGCCGGCATGCCGCTGACGGCGGTTCTTGTCGCCTTCGCATCACAAGATGTCGCCAACAGGATGCCAAGGCCTGCCGCGATGCAAGGATATGGTGGTCGACCGCATCGTGGTGTCCGACTCCCCCCTATGGTCATACCGCTTGGGCGTGATGCTCGAAAAATCCCGGGCTGCCGGGCCTGATGCCGATTCTCTTGTCGCAGATCGTCGGCGAATCGGTGGGGGCACTGGGCAGCCTGCTGATCGCGCTGCCGGAACCTCGCAACCCTCAAGGCGACCCTACACGGCACTCTGATCATCGCCGCCATGGTCTACTTCATTCTGCGGTAGGGGTTGTGCCTTTCGTCGGGCTGCAAGTCCTTGCCGTTGCGCTGGTATTCTTGTTCCCAGGCATTGCCACTTGGCTACCCCAGGCGATCGGCTGGTAGCCGTCATCCATAAACGCGGGGCGCCATGGCTACCCGCGCCATGACACATCGACAATCACTGAATTAGGAAACCACGCCATGGAACTGCTGGATTCGTCATCGCTGACCGGGATCCTCGGACTGATCGCGGCCCTGCTCGCGACAGGCGTCGTTGCCGGGATAATGGCCGGACTGCTCGGGGTCGGCGGTGGCATCGTCATCGTGCCGGTACTCTTCCACCTGTTCAGCCTGCTCGGCATCGACGAAGCGGTGCGCATGCACCTGGCGGTAGGCACCTCGCTTGCCACCATCATCCCCACCTCGATCATGTCGGCCCGGGCCCATCGCCAGAAGGGCGGCCTGGATGCGGGCGTGCTCAGGCGCCTGGTGCCCGGCGTGGTGATCGGCGTGCTGCTGGGGGGCGTCGCCAGCCGCTACCTGAGCGGCGAGGCACTCACCGGGCTCTTCGCCACCATCGCGCTGCTGGTCGCCGCCAACATGTTTAGGCGCAACACCCGCATCATCCGTGACGGCATGCCGGGCCCACTGGGCAGTGGCCTGATCGGCGCGGTGATCGGCGGCATCTCCTCGCTGATGGGCATCGGCGGCGGCACCCTGAGCGTGCCAATCCTGAGCGCCCTTAACACCCCGATCCGTATCGCGGTGGGCACCGGCGCCGCGCTGGGTCTGGTGATCAGCATTCCCGGCACCCTGAGCTTCATGCTCAGCGGTCTGGGAGAGCCCGGCCGGCTTCCGGGCTCGATCGGCTACGTCAATTTGCTGGGCTTCGCCGCTATCGTGCCGATGACCATGCTCTGCGCTCCGCTGGGGGCCAGGCTCGCCCACGCCATCGACCCGGCCATGCTCAAGCGGCTGTTCGCCCTCTTCCTGCTCGCCACCGCGGTGCGCATGTATATCGACCTTTTCTCCTGAGGCGCCCCATGCAACATACCACCCGTGCTTATGGCGGCATGACCGTCGCTCCCCACCACCTGGCGGCTCAGGCCGGCCGCGACATCCTCAACGAGGGCGGTAATGCCGTCGAGGCGATGGTCGCCATGGCGTCGACCATCGCCGTTGCCTACCCCCACATGAACGGCATCGGCGGCGACGGCTTCTGGCTGATTCATGAACCCGGCAAACCACCCCTGGCCATCGATGCCAGCGGGCCGTCGGCAGGCCTTGCCACCCGCGCCTTCTACGCCGAGCAGGGCTATGGCGCAGCGCAAGGCATTCCCAGCCGTGGACCGCTCGCCGCCCTGACCGTGGCCGGCACCCTGGGTGGCTGGCAGGTAGCGCTCGATCAGGCCGCCGCCTGGGGCCCTACCCTGCCGCTGTCACGCCTGTTAGAGGCGGCCATCGGCCATGGCCGGGAGGGCGTGGCGGTGAGCGACAGTCAGACGGCGCTCACCGCCAAGCACCTGGCAGCGCTCGGGGCGACGCCGGGTTTCGCCGCAACCTACCTGAACGCCGGCCAGGCACCTGCGAGCGGCTCGCGGCTGCGTCAGCCAAGGCTTGCCGACACCCTCGAGCACCTGACCCGCGCCGGGCTCGACGACGCCTACCGGGGAGAGCTCGCCGCCAGCATGGCCGCGGATCTCGAGGCGCTGGGCAGCCCGCTGCGCCGCGCTGACTTCACGCGCTACCATGCCCGGGCCGTTACCCCACTCGAAGTCAGGCTCAAGGATGCGCGCGTCTTCAATCTGCCGCCGCCTACCCAGGGGTTGGCCACGCTGATGACGCTGGGCATCTTCGAGCGCCTGGGCGTTAGCGAGGGTGAGGGCTTTGCACACCTGCACGGCCTGATAGAAGCCACCAAGCGAGCCTTCATGGCCCGCGACGCCACGGTCACCGACCCCGCCCGGCTGCCCAAGGATCCGACGAGCTGGCTGGCACCCGAGGCCCTGGATCGAGAAGCTGCACGGATCGAGGCGGAGCGCGCTCTACCCTGGCCCTACGAACCCGCCGAAGGCGACACCATCTGGATGGCTGCCGCCGATAGGCAGGGACGGATGGTCAGCTTCATCCAGAGCGTTTATTGGGAGTTCGGCAGCGGCGTGGTGCTGCCGCAGAGCGGGGTGATGTGGCAGAACCGCGGCATCAGCTTTTCGCTGGACCCGCAGGCGCTGCAGACGCTGGAGCCCTATCGCCAGCCCTTCCACACCCTGAACCCATCGCTTGCTCGCTTCGATGACGGCCGGGTGATGAGCTTCGGTACCATGGGCGGCGAAGGCCAACCCCAGACTCAAGCCGCGATCTACAGCCGCTACGCGCACTTCGGCGAGGACCTGCAGCAGGCAATCAGCGCACCGCGCTGGCTGCTGGGCCGCACCTGGGGAGAAGCCAGCACCGGGCTAAAGCTCGAGAATCGCTTCCCGGCACCCCTGGTAGAGGCGCTCAAGGCTGCCGGCCACGAGGTCACGATGCTCGACGAGGGTTTCAGCGACACCATGGGCCATGCCGGCGCCATCGTGCGCCACCCGGATGGGCTGCTGGAGGGCGCCCACGACCCCCGCAGCGATGGCGCCGCCGCCTCGCTATAAGCGCCGGCAGCGGGTGCCTGAAAAGCAGGCTCCCGCTGCCTTGTTAAACGACAAGAGCCCGCTCAGGACGAGCGTGGCAGTTCGAATGCCGGCAGCAGGTGGGCTTCGATAGCCCGGCGCACCGAGGGCAGCATCACATCGGTGTGGGCCATCAGTTCGGCGATCGTAGACTCGAGGTCTGGCACATCGGTCTCCAGGTACTTGCGACGCGCCATCCGCGCGCAGGTCTCCGGACAGGCGCCCTCCGGAATCAGCACCCCAAGCCCCACCAGTTTGTTGCGGAAATCATCCCCATCGATCAGCTCGACGATCATCATGGCGGTTTCCTCCAGTCTCATGTCGTGTCGTTGTTATCGGCCAGTCGCTGCAATCTGTCGCTGTGTAAAGACTCGCACTGGCTCGGTGGCCGACTCAAGGCATCGCCACCGGCGCCTCGGCCGGTACCAGCCGACAGGCGGCGTACTTGAACTCGGGAATCTTGCCGAACGGATCCAGCGCCGGATTGGTCAGGATGTTGGCGGCCGCCTCGGCGTAGCAGAAAGGCACGAACACCATGCCCTCGGCCATCTGCGGGTCGACCCTCACCCGCAGGGCGATTCGGCCACGCCGAGTGGTGATGGACAGCCACTCCCCCGGCGCCAGGCCGAGGCGGCGCAGCTCGCCCGGGGCAACGCTGGCCACCGCCTCCGGCTCCAGGGCATCGAGCACCCGGGAACGCCGGGTCATCGAGCCGGTGTGCCAGTGCTCGAGCTGGCGGCCGGTGGTCAGCACCGTGGGATAGTCGGCATCGATGGGCTCATCCGGCGGCAGCGGCAGAGTCGGCGAGAACTTCGCCTTGCCCGAGGCGGTAGGGAAGGCATCACCGAACACCACGTCCGCCCCTGGGGCGTCGTCCGCCGGGCAGGGGTAGGTCACCGAGCCCTCGCGTTCCAGGCGCTCCCAAGTGATGTGATTCAGCGACGGCATGCCTCGCTCCATCTCAGCGAAGACCTCGCGGGGGTGCGCGTAGTCCCAGGCTAGCCCAAAGCGCTTGGCGATCTCCTGAATGATCCACCAGTCGGGCCGGGCAGCGCCGGGCAGCGGAACGGCAGCGCGGCCCAATTGCACCTGCCGGTTGGTATTGGTCACGCTGCCCTCCTTCTCCGGCCAGGCCGAGGCCGGCAGGATGACGTCGGCGAACTGGGCGGTCTCGGTAACGAACAGATCCTGCACGACGAGATGCTCGAGCTTGGCCAGCGCCGCGCGAGCGTGGTCGAGGTCCGGGTCGGACATCGCCGGGTTCTCACCCTGGATGTACATGCCCTTGATGGTGCCCGCTGCGATGGCGTCCATGATCTCGACCACGGTGAGCCCGGGCGTCTCGTCGAGCTCGCTGTTCCACAGTTCTTCGAAGGCCGCACGCACCTGGGCGTCGCCCACCGGCTGGTAGTCGGGCAGCACCATCGGGATCAGGCCGGCGTCCGAGGCGCCCTGAACGTTGTTCTGGCCGCGCAGCGGATGCAGGCCGGTGCCAGGGCGGCCGGTGTGGCCGCAGGCCAGCGCCAAGGAAATCAGGCAGCGGGCGTTGTCGGTGCCATGCACGTGCTGGGAAATACCCATGCCCCAGAAGATCATCGCCCGTTCGGCGGTGGCGTACTCCCGGGCCACGGCGCGAATGTCTTCGGCGGGCACGCCGCAGCTCTCGGCCATGGCCTCCGGCGTCAAGTGGCGAACGTGTTCCTTGAGCGCTTCGAAGCCCTCGGTATGCTCGCGGATGTAGTCCGCGTCATAGAGCTCTTCGGTGACGATGACGTTGAGCATGGCGTTGAACAACGCGACGTCGCTGCCCGGGGTGAAGCGCAGGGTCTGGTGGGCATAGGCGCCCAGCGCCTGGCCCTTGGGATCGATGATGATGATCTTGGTGCCGCGCTTGGCCGCCTGCTTGAAAAAGGTTGCCGCCACCGGGTGGTTCACCGCCGGGTTGCAGCCGGTAAGGATCACCACATCGGCCTCGGCGGCCTGCATGAACGATGCCGTCACCGCCCCGGAGCCGATACATTCCATCAGTGCCGCGACCGAGCTTGCATGACACAGGCGGGTGCAGTGGTCGACGTGGTTGGAGCCAAAACCGGTGCGCACCAGCTTCTGAAACAGCCAGGCTTCTTCGTTGGAGCACTTGGCGCTGCCGAAACCGGCCAGGGCGCCGGGGCCGTGGGCATCCTTGAGCCCCTTGAGGCCGCCGGCAGCGGCGTCGAGCGCCTCGTCCCAGCTGGCTTCGCGGAAATGCGTGGCCGGGTCGGCCGGATCGAAGGCGGGATCGACGCCCTTGGGCGCCCCGGGCTTGCGGATCAACGGGCGCGTCAGCCGCGCAGGATGGCGCGGGTAGTCGAAGCCGAAGCGGCCCTTCACGCACAGCCGATTGTGGTTGGACGGCCCGTCGCGCCCCTCGACGAAGAGGATCTCTTCATCCTTGATGTGATAGGTGAGCTGACAGCCCACCCCGCAGTAGGGGCATACCGAATCGACCTGACGATCGGCGGCCGCCGAGTCGCCGCGACCAGCCTCGTCGATCAGGGTCGCCGGCATCAGCGCACCGGTCGGACAGGCCTGGACGCACTCGCCGCAGGCCACGCAGGTGCTCTCGCCCATGGGGTCATCGAAGTCGAAGACGATCTTCGCGGCCGCCCCGCGGTTCGCCAGGCCGATGACGTCATTGACCTGAACCTCGCGACAGGCGCGCACGCAGAGGTTGCACTCGATGCAGGCGTCGAGCTTGACGGCCATCGCGCTGTGCGAAGCATCGTGGTTGCGAGCGCCGTCCAGCGTACCCTCGCGGGACTCTACATGGTGCACGGTGGGCGCCTTGCGCTCCTCACGCCGGGGTAGCCACTCGCGCACCGCCGTGGCGTCGACGGCCAGCTGATCGGCCATGGCCCAGAAGTGACTGGAACGGTCGGGACCGGCGTCGCGGTCGGGCTGATCGACGGCCAAGAGCTCCAACACGCCTTCACGGGCGATGCGCGCACGCTCGGAGCCGGCACTATGCACCACCATGCCAGACCGGGCCTCGCGCAGGCAGCTGGCGGCCAGTGCCCGCTCCCCCTCGATCTCGACCATGCAGGCGCGGCAGTTGCCGTCGGCGCGGTAGCCGGCGGCGTCCTTGAAGCACAGGTGGGGAATCGTCTCGCCGGCCCGCTTGGCCACCTGCCACAGGCTCTCGCCGGGGTAAGCGGTTACCTCGGCACCGTCGAGGGTCAGGGTGAAGGCGTCGGCTGCGACCTGCGTCTGGTTCTGGCTCTGGTTATGCGTCATCTTCGCTCTCCTGGCCTCAGCCCTTGATGATGATCTGCTGGGCCGCGAGCGGCGCGCGGAAGTCCTTGAGCAAACCCAGGACGGGATTGGGAGCGGCCTGGCCGAGCCCGCAGATCGAGGCATCCATCATCACCGTGGCGAGGCGCTGCAGGGCCGCGGCGTCCCAGCTCTCGCGCTCGAGCAGGGTCAGCATCTTTTCGGTGCCGACCCGGCAGGGCGTGCACTGACCGCAGGACTCGTCGGCGAAGAAGGCCAGCAGGTTGGTGGCCACCGCACGCAGGTCATCCTGGTCCGAGAGCACCACCACCGCCGCAGAGCCGATAAAGCAGCCTTCGGCCTGCAGGGTGTCGAAGTCCAGAGGGATGTCCGCCTTGCTTGCCGGCAGGATGCCACCGGAGGCGCCACCGGGCAGATAGCCGGCCAGGGTGTGGCCCTCGGCCATGCCATCGCAATATTCCTCGATCAGCTCGGCCAACGTAATCCCCGCCGGCGCCAGGTGGACGCCCGGGCGCTTGACCCGCCCGGAAACGGAAAAGCTGCGCAGCCCCTTGCGTCCATGGCGCCCATGGCCGGCGAACCAGTCAGCACCGCGCTGGTAAATCAGCGGAATCCAGTAGACGGTCTCGACATTGTTGACCAGGGTCGGTCGATCGAACAGGCCTCGCTGCGCGACGAAGGGCGGGCGATGGCGGGGCTTGCCCGGTTTGCCCTCCAGCGACTCGATCATCGCCGACTCCTCGCCGCAGATATAGGCCCCGGCGCCGCGGCGCATCACCACATAACCGGGCGCGACGAGGCCGGCGGCCTCGAGCTCGGCGATCGCCTCATGCAGCACCCGATGCAGGCCCGGGTATTCGTCACGCAGATAGATATAGAGCGCGCAGGCCTCCACCGCCCAGGCACTGACCAGGGCGCCCTCGAGGAAACGGTGTGGGGCATGTTCCAGGTAGTGTCGGTCCTTGAAGGTGCCGGGCTCGCCCTCGTCGGCGTTGATCGCGCAGTAGCGCGGGCCGGGCTCCTGGCGCACGAAGTACCATTTCTTGAAGGTCGGGAAGCCTGCGCCGCCGAGCCCGCGCAGGTTGGCGCGCTCGAGCTCCCCCATCAGCGCCTCGACGCTCACCGCACCGGCTCGACACTGGGCGAGCAGCTCATAGCCGCCTTCGCAGCGGTAATCCTCGAGTCGCTGCCAGTCGAGCGCTTCGGGGTGGAAATGGCCAGTGTCGATGATGGCCTCGACGGCCTGCCGGGTCGCGTAATTGACGTGACGATGGCCGACTTCGACCACCGGCGCCATCTCACAGCGACCCATGCAGGGCGCCCGCAGCACGCGGACCTCTTCTGGATCGGCACCATCCGTCAGCGCCTGCTTCAAGGCGTCGGCTCCGGCCAGCTGACACGACAGCGAATCGCAGACCCGCACCGTCACTGCCGGGGGGGGTGCCTCATCGTCGTGCACCACGTCGAAGTGGGCATAGAAGGTGGCGGTTTCATAGACGGCCGCCATCGGCAGGTTCATGTAGGCCGACAGGGCGCGCAGCACAGGCAGCGCCAGATGGCCGTGGGTGTCCTGGAGCACATGCAGGTGCTCGATGAGGCGGTCGCGACGAGCAAGCTCGGGGTGCTCGCGCTCATCGCCAAGACGCTGGCGAAGCGCTACTAGATGATCGGCCTCAAGCTCGCGGCCGCGGGGCTGGCCGCGAAAGCGGCGCTTAGGCGTCAGGGTATGAACGGTCATGGCGGGCTCATTATTGTGATGGTCGCGCTCTTGCTTGCGGCGCTTTGCTGTCATGGTGGCACCGGCCACAAACGCCGACAATAACCGCATTCACGCTCAAGAGCGGGTAGCTATGCGGGTGTCGCTCTCGGCTATGTAGGCCCTGACGCCGTCTCCCTTATTCCAGCGGTTCACTCCCCCCCCTCCACGGTAGCTGGCCGAATCCTTCGTCATTGCCTGCCGCTCAATCCTTGGGCCCAGCGTTGACAGGGCAGTTGATGCCTGTAAGTAAGCCGGCACTGGCAATTCTCCTGGCAAATCCTCAAACTAGCGAGGTCATTCAGGCCAACAGATCGTGACGTAGAGGTACATCAGCTAACAAAACCCTCGAGGGGTCTCAAATATGTTCAAGAAAATCATGGTCCCCGTGGACCTGGCACATAAAGAACTCTTGAAGCCTTCTCTCGACCTGGCGGCGGATATCGCCAAGCTGTATCAGGCCGATACCTGCTACATAAGCGTAACGGCGAACACGCCAGGCGCTCTGGCCAAGACCCCTGAAGAGTATGCACAAAAGCTCGAGGCCTTCGCCAAGGAGCAGGGGCAGCTGCATGGACAAGTGGTCAGCTCCAAGGTCATCACCTCTCCCGACCCGGTTGCCGACATGGATGACGCCATCATTCAGGCTATTCATGACACGAACGCAGATCTGGTCATCATGACCACGCATCTGCCTAGGCGGCTGGACATCGTCATGCCGTCCACTGGCGGCAAGGTCGCCTCTCATACCGACGTATCTGTATTCCTGGTCCGGCATAGCGACTGACGGCCTGCACAAGACGACACCCTTTCGTTTCACCAAACGGAGACTTCCCTGTGGAAAAAAACTCCCCTAACGCGAGCAGTGACAAGGACGCCCCTGTCTCTGATGGCGTGCCAGCGCCGGAAGGACCGGCGAACCTGATCGATACCGATTACGTGATCGGCCAGGATAACGTCACCACTCGCCGTTTCGGCCTCGATGTCGACCTGCATGGCAAGGTTTTCACCATCTCGTCATTGCTGATCCTGTTCTTCGTGTTCCTCACCTTGGCGCTCCAGGACCAAGTTGAGCCGATCTTCAATGCGATCTTCGCGTTCCTGACCGGTAACATGTCTTGGTTCTTCCTGCTGGCGGCCAATATCTTCGTGCTGCTTGCCGTGGTCCTTATCTTCACGCCCATGGGCAAAATCAGGATTGGCGGTGCGCACGCCACACCGGACTTCAGCTATCTCGGCTGGTTCGCGATGCTATTCGCCGCCGGCATGGGCATTGGCCTGATGTTCTACGGTGTTTCAGAGCCCCTGACTCACTTCGGTACTGCCATCGGCGGCACCAGCATGGAGGATGGTGTCAGGACCGACTGGGCACCGTTGGGCGCCGCTGCCGGCGACCAGGACGGCGCGATGTCGCTGGCCATGGCCGCTACCATCTTCCACTGGGGCCTGCACCCCTGGGGTATCTATGCGGTTGTGGCCTTGGCACTGGCGCTGTTCTCCTTCAACAAGGGCCTGCCGCTGACCATGCGCTCGGTCTTCTACCCGATCCTGGGTGAGCGGATCTGGGGCTGGCCGGGCCATGTGATCGACATCCTGGCCGTGTTTGCCACTCTGTTCGGCCTGGCGACCTCCTTGGGCCTGGGTGCCTCACAGGCGTCTGCCGGTCTTGCCTATCTGTTCGATATCCCCAACAACGACGTCACCATGGTGCTGCTGATCGTGGGCATCAGCGCGGTGGCGCTGCTATCTGTCCTTGCAGGCGTCGACAAGGGTGTACAGCGCCTTTCACAGCTCAACATGGTGTTGGCCTTCCTGCTGCTGGCCTTCGTGATTGCCGTCGGCCCGACCATGGCGATCGCCACCGGCTTCTTCAAGAACCTGGGCGCCTACCTGGTGGACCTGCCGGCACTCTCAATGCCCTTTGGCCGTGAAGATGCCAACTTCAGCCAGGGCTGGACCGCCTTCTACTGGGCCTGGTGGATTTCCTGGTCACCGTTCGTCGGCATGTTCATCGCCCGCGTCAGCCGTGGCCGTTCCGTGCGTGAATTCCTGATCGCCGTGCTGCTGGTACCGTCACTGGTTTCGGTGCTATGGATGACCGCCTTCGGCGGTACCGCCATCGACCAGGTGATCACCGACAACTTCCAGGGCGTCAAGGACGCGGCCCTCGAACTGCAGCTGTTCACGATGCTGGGTCAGCTGCCGCTGACGTCCATCACGTCCTTCGTGGGGATCGTGCTGGTGATGGTGTTCTTCGTCACTTCCTCGGATTCCGGTTCACTGGTGATCGACTCCATCACCGCCGGCGGCAAGGTCGATGCGCCCAAGCCGCAGCGCATGTTCTGGGCCATCATTGAGGGTGTGATTGCCATCGCCCTGTTGCTGGGTGGCGGCCTGACCGCACTGCAGACGGCGGTCATCACCACCGGCCTGCCGTTCACGCTGGTACTGCTGGTGGCCTGCTATGCCATCATCAAGGGACTGCTCTCGGAACCCAAGGGCTAAATCCCGGCATCATCCGGCCTTGGCCGGATGATGCTATGCGCCACAATGCCACAGGCGGTCCATTGGACGGTCTGTGGCGTTTTGTTCTGATCATGCGAGGCCTCGGCTGGTGGTGCAGATGACGTGCAAAAGCGCCTTGCAGGTGCTAAAGCGGCGCCACTACCCGCAAGCGAGCCCTCCGCTTGTTCTGTTAGCCTTTTCCATCAGCATGTGTCCTTAACCCCCGCTGTGTCTCGCAACCAACCGGCTTTGTTGATAACGCCTTGGTCGCTTAGTTTTTTAGCGACCAAGGGCCAGCAGAAAGCCGAGCATGGAAGCGGAGCTGGAATTTCGCCGGGCACATGCCCAGACTGTGAGGCACCTAAAGCAACATCAAGGAACTACAGCCAATTACAACCCGCCGGAGACACCAAGATGTTCAAGAAGATCATGGTCCCCGTGGATCTCGCCCACCTCGATGTGATCGAGCCATCGCTGAAGATTGTCGCTGACCAGGCGAAGCATTACGACGCGGAAGTCTGTTACGTCGGCATCACCGCCGCCACGCCCGGCGCCGTGGCCCGCACGCCGGAGGAATACACCCTGAAGCTAGAGGCTTTCGCCCAAGAGCGCGCCAAGGTCCACGGCCAGCCGGTCAGCACCCACACCATCGTCAGCCCCGATCCCATCTCGGATCTCGATGATGACCTCATTAAAGCCATCGACGAAGTAGGCGCCGACCTAGTGGTGATGCCGACCCACCCGCCCAAGCATGTGGATGTGATCATGCCCTCTCATGGGGGTAAGGTGGCGACCCACACCAAAGCCTCGGTCTTCCTGGTGCGTCCGGAAGCCGGCGAATAACCGCGTTGAGACTTACACCTATCGATAATCGCAAGGGAGACGTCTAGTGACTAAGCAACCCAACGACGATAAACCCAACGATGGCAAGCCCAGGGAGCCGGATGATACCGGCACCGAAGGTATTCCAGCGCCCGAAGGCCCGGCCAACCTGATCGATACCGACTATGTGATCGGCCAGGACAACATCACCGCTTCTCCCCTGGGGATTGATGTGGACCTGCACGGCAAGGTCTTCCTCTTCTCGTCGCTGGTGATTCTGTTATTCGTGATCGCCACGCTGGCCCTTCAGGATCAGATGGAGCCGATCTTCAATGCGATGTTCAGCTTCCTGACCACCAACCTGAGCTGGGTCTTCCTGCTGGGTGCCAACGTCTTCGTGCTGCTGGCGATAGTGTTGATCTTCACACCAATGGGCAGAGTCAGGATCGGGGGTGCCAATGCCAGACCTGACTTCGGCTACCTGGGCTGGTTCGCGATGCTGTTCGCCGCCGGCATGGGCATCGGCCTGATGTTCTACGGCGTATCGGAGCCACTGACGCACTTCGGCACCGCGATCGATGGCATCAGCATGGAGAACGGCGTGCGTACCGACTGGGCGCCGCTGGGCGCCGCTGCGGGCGACCAGACCGCCGCCATCGACCTCTCCATGGCTGCCACCATCTTCCACTGGGGCCTGCACCCTTGGGGCGCCTATGCCATCGTCGGCCTGTCGCTGGCGATATTCGCCTACAACAAGGGCCTGCCGCTGACCATGCGCTCGATCTTCTACCCGATCCTCGGGGAGCGCGTCTGGGGCTGGCCGGGGCATGCGATCGATATCCTGGCAGTCTTCGCCACCCTGTTCGGCCTGACCACCTCGCTGGGGATCGGCGCCACCCAGGCGTCCGCGGGTCTCCACTACCTGTTCGGCGTCCCCGACACCAACACCACCCTGATTCTGCTGATCATGGGCATCACCGTGGTGGCACTGGGCTCGATCATGTTGGGGGTGGACAAGGGTGTGCAGCGCCTGTCGCAGCTCAATATGGCGCTGGCCTTCCTGCTGCTGGCCTTCGTCATCGCCGTCGGCCCGACGTTGATGATCGCCATCGGCGTGTTCGATAACCTACTGGGCTACGTCCAGAACCTACCGGCGCTGTCGATGCCCTTCGGCCGCGAAGATGCCAACTTCAGCCAGGGCTGGACCGCCTTCTACTGGGCCTGGTGGATTGCCTGGTCGCCGTTCGTCGGCATGTTCATCGCCCGGGTCAGCCGCGGCCGCACGGTGCGCGAATTCCTGACCGCCGTGCTATTGGTGCCGTCACTGGCTTCGGTGGTATGGATGACCGCTTTCGGCACCACTGCCATCGATCAGGTGATCAACCAGGGCATCACCAAAGTTCAGGATGCCGCATTGGAGCTGCAGCTTTTCACGATGCTTGAGACCCTGCCGCTTTCCAGCATCACTTCTTTCGTGGGGATCGTGCTGGTCATCGTGTTCTTCGTGACGTCCTCCGACTCCGGCTCACTGGTCATCGACTCGATCACGGCGGGTGGCAAAGTCGATGCACCGAAGCCGCAGCGCATCTTCTGGGCATTGATCGAAGGGGCCCTGGCGATCGCGCTGCTGCTCGGCGGTGGGCTGAGCGCCCTACAGACGGCCGCCCTGACCACCGGCCTTCCCTTCACCATTGTATTGCTGGTGGGCTGCTATGCGATCGTCAAGGGCTTGATGTCCGAACCACGAAGCTGAACCATGTCATCGGGCTACGGGCCTGATGACGACCCGCTAGACGCATCAAGGGCGGCCTATTTAGGCCGCCCTTGATCGTTTTGGGTCAGCGGATATCGTCCACCCCGTCCCCTCTCCCAGGTTCGACACGCCGTGTCACCCGCTCAGTGCCACAGTTGGTAAAGCGGCGTTTCGGGATCGAAGTGCGTCGCCAGTTGAGCCTGAAGAAGCTCGGCGGTAGCCAGGGCATCGACCAGCGCATGGTGACCCTGGTAGGGCGGCAGGCCATAGCGCAGCCGACTATCATGCAGACGTATCGACTCCGGCGGCCGGCCCATCCATCGCTTGAAGCGCGCCCACCGCGACTGACGATGCAGCCTGGCCTCCAGCGACATGGTATCGATCACCGGAAAGCGCACGCCCTCCCCGCGACGCGCCTTCACGGCCGCATCCAGAAAGGGGCGTTCGATATGACGAAAGTGCACCACGACCAAACGCCCGGCCAGGGCTTCGAGCAACTCATCCAGAATGTCGTCCAGATCCGGCGCCTCGGCTATTTCCGAGTGAGTGATGCGGTGAAAGGTGATCGAGCGCTGGTTCAACGGGCGCTGAGGCTTGACCACCCAGTAACGCCGCCTGGGCAAGTGGATACGCTGCTGGGAAAAGGGAACCAGGCCGACGCTGACGATGGCATGGCGCCGTTCGTCGAGACCGGTGGTTTCCATGTCCAGCGCCACCAGCGGCACCTCGCCGATCGGCATGTTCGGATCGAGATCGTAAGCGGCGAAAAAACGCCGCAGTGCAGGATCACGGACTTGGCTAGCCCGACTAGCCAGATACTCGGGCCAGGCATGCTGATCGACCTTGGCGTGACGAAACGGAAACTTGAGCATAGACCTTCGCGACGGTAGTTAGCCCCCTAGGGCAAGGGGTAGCGGAACTTCAGGAACTTCTGGGCATTGCTCAACACCTGAAAGGCATCCTTGAGGTTGTGCCGCTCGGTATCAGACACGTTTTCGGGCTCGATATTATTGTCCGGCTCGCGTTCTTCCTCGATATCGATGACCTGATGGCGAATACGCACGATGGAGATGAACTCCATGGCATAACGGATGCGTTCACTGGAACGCCCCACCAGTAGCTGGGTCTGGGCGATGGCATCGAGCCGGTCAAAGGAATTCTGAGCCCGAGACCCGCAGGCCAGCGCATGGACGCGAATCAGGTCGACCATCGGTGCGGTCCCCCGGCGCTTCAGATTGATCGAGTTGTTCTGCTTGCCGTCCTTCTCCATCACGAAGGTGCGGAAAAACCCCAGCGGCGGCGTGCGATTGAGCGCGTTGCGCGCCATGGCCGCCAGAAAACGCGGGCTCTTCGAGGCCTTGTCGGCGACCAAATCCTGAAGCTGTTCGACGAAGTCTTCCTCGCCATAGACATGATCCAGATCAAAGAAGATCGAGCTGTGCAGCAGACGCTCAGGATTGGGATCATCGATCCAGTCATTGAAGTACTGTCTCCAAACCCGCAGCGGCTGTCGCCACCGTGGATTGGTGGCCATGATATCGCCTTTGCAATAGGTATAGCCGCAGGCATCCAGCCCATCGCTGACTCTCTGAGCCAGGGTCAGGAAGTAGGCGTCATGTTGTTCTGGATCAAAGCTGTCATCGAGGACCAGGGCGTTGTCCTGGTCGGTGACGATGGCCTGCTCGTTGCGGGCCATCGATCCCATCACCATGAAGCAATAGGGTACCGGCGGTGGACCCAGTTCCTCCTCGGCCAGCTCAATCAGTCGCCGGGTGAAACTGCGGCCGATGGTCGATAGGGCACTGCCCACCATCTGCGAGCTCGCACCGTCGGCGACCAGGCCGACGAAGGTGCGCCGCACATCGGACCCCAGCCGCGCTAGGCCCTTGTGGCTGGTCTGGTTGAAGATATTGTTGACCAGGTACAGGCTGCTGTTGGTCTCGTAGCGGATGATATCGGAGAGATGCAGCATCCCCACCGGGCGGCGACGATGCAGCACCGGCAGATGGTGGATATTGTTGCGCAGCATGCATAGCATCGCCTCATGCACCGACTCATCGGACTGGATAGCTATCAGGTGAGGGCTCACCACCTCGGATACGGCAGTCGCCGCATCGAGCCCTGCTGCCAGCACTCGGGTGCGCAGGTCCTGGTCGGTGAGAATCCCTAGAGTGCGCCACTGTTTGCCATCGCCCAGCACGAAGGTCCGTGCCGAGACCTCGTCCTCGGCTCTCAGCACCAGCACCGAGGACACGTTCTGCTCACACATTTTCGCGGCGGCGGCCTGGATGGTGGAATCAGCCTCGATCATCACCGGTAGGCGCGTGATCAACTTGCGCACCCGGGTCGTCATCATGGTGTTATCGTGGTGCTGATGATCCACCGTCGTCTCGAGGCGCGGGCGGCCTACCTCGACGAAGTCAGCAAATGTCTCATCGGCATCGCAGAGGCGACGGAACAGCTCGCCGGGGATGAAATAGACCAGGGTGTCTTCGATCGCCTTGACCGGAAAGCGAACCTGCTGGTTTCTGAGCAGGTCGAAGTAGCCAAAGATATCGCCCTCGCCGAAGCGGTTGAACAATTCCCCGTTGCGCCGATAGACCTCCACGGCGCCGCTGCGGATATAGTACAAATCCTGCGTTGGCTGGCCGTCCTCACAGATCATGGTACCGGCGCGGAAATACGTGATCTCGACGGCACCGGCTACCTCGTCGAGCAGATCGTCGCTGAGCGTATCGAAGGGCGGATTGCCCGCGATGTGCTGGCGAATTTCCAACAGTTCCACTTCCATGCTCACCGCCTCGCCTTGGGTGTCTAGTCGGCCTCTAGAGTGTGAGGAGAATTTGAATCAGTTCGTCCTGCATCAGGGTACCTCGAGGGCTCAAGTCTCCAACGCCCGCCATGGCCTGTAAAGAGCTACCCCACGCAGAAACGCTCAGGCATGAAAAAGACCACCCGAAGGTGGCCTTTGTTCTGATGCAATCGGCCCAGATATGGCCGCATTCCGGCATCACTCGGCTTGCGGTTCGACCATGGCCTGGACCCGTTTCATCAGTTCAGGATCCTGCTGGATAGCCTGACCAATGGCGTTGAAGGTACTGACCTCGAGACCACTGTCCTCGACGATGCTGACCATATCCTTGTTGGCCTCCATACGAACTTCCTGTTTGGCGGCTTCGTCCTCGGCGTTCTGCAGGCGCTCGGTGTACTCACGAGACACGCTGGCGATTTCCTTGGAGGCGTCGGCGAACTTCTGGAGTGTCTCGTCGGAGAAGTCAGTGGCCGGTGCGGCCGCCTGGGCTTGTGCAGCCTCGGAAGAAGCGGCGTTTTCCTGCGCCATGGTAGGCGCGGACATGATACCGGCGCTCAGCAGCGCAGCCGTAAACAGGGCAGTCAGGCGTTGCATCTAAAAAATACCTCCAGGGGAAATACAGTGTATGTAGCTATCATGGGACGACAGAGAGCCGCTGGCGTTCAACTGCGTCATGTGAAAAATTGTAACAATGAAGGCTGCCGCAACGAATTCCGACCAGGATAGGGCCTGGCGCAATGCCCGGCCCTGAGTGCTGCAGGCCCCAGACAGACGCCTGGCGACCTTTTCGGGCGACCTTTTCGGGCGGCTTTTTTGGACGAACCAGCCACAGCCCTTAGCCACAGCCCTTAGCCATAGGCCAGGCCAGGCAGCCAGGTCACCAGTGCCGGGAAGAGGATGACCAGCAGCAGACCCAGCGCCTGGATTCCCAGGAACGGGAAGGACGCCTTGAAGATCTGGGCCATGGTGATATGCGGCGGACACACGCCCTTGATATAGAACAGCGCATAGCCAAACGGCGGACTCAGGAACGACATCTGCATGTTGACCAGATAGATGACGCCGAACCACAGTGACACATCAGCCGGCGCGACCCCGGGTAGCCCGAACACACCGTCGAAGCTCAGACCCTGGATCAGCGGCACGAAGATCGGCACGGCCAGCAGCAGGATGCCCACCCAGTCGAGGAACATGCCCAGCGCCACCAGTAGCACCATCATCAGCGCCAGCACCGCATAGGGGCCGAGGCCGGCACCGGAGATCAACTCCTGCACGAAGGTCTGGCCGCCCTGAAGGATGTAGAAGCCGACGAAGATGCTGGCGCCGAAGATGATCCACATCACCATCGCCGATGCGACCAGGGTCGTCATGCAGGCAGCATGCAGGTTCGGCCAGGTCAGACGCCGGTGCATGGCAGCCACGACCAGGGCACCAAAGGTGCCGATGCCGGCCGCTTCAACGGGTGTCGCGATGCCGGTGAAGATGATGCCGAGCACCAGCATCACCAAGATGATCGGCGCCAGCATATTGCGCAGCAGGCGCAGCTTCTCCTTCATATCGACCCGGTCCTCGATCGGCATCGGCGGCGCGATGTTGATATTCAGCGTACCGCGCATCCAGCAGTAGAAGCCGTACATGAAGGCCAGCATCAGGCCGGGGATCAGCGAGCCGAGATAGAGCTCACCCACCGACTGCTGGGCGATGACGCCATAAATGATCGCGAGGATCGATGGTGGAATCAGAATCCCCAGGGTCCCGCCGGCCATGATCGAGCCGATGGCAATTTCCGGGCTGTAGTTGCGCTTGAGCATCG
The DNA here is from genome assembly GCF_013349955.1 of Onishia taeanensis. Taxonomy (GTDB): domain Bacteria; phylum Pseudomonadota; class Gammaproteobacteria; order Pseudomonadales; family Halomonadaceae; genus Onishia; species Onishia taeanensis_B. Next base: position 162,071 of record NZ_JABVXC010000001.1, read on the forward strand.
CCGGCAGGGCGATCAGCCCCATGGTCACCACCGCGGCGCCGATGACGCCCACCATGGCGGCCAGCAGGGTCGAGGCGATGACGGTGGCGATGGCCAGGCCCGCCTTGAGACCGCCCATCCACTTGTAGACAACGTCGAACAGCTCCTCGATGATGCCGGCCTTCTCCAGCACCGAGGCCATGAAGATGAACAGCGGGATGGCCGACAACTGATAGTTGGTCATCATCGGGAAGATGCGCGACGGCATCAGATTCAGCATGGCCTGGTCACCGACCAGGTAGAGAAAGACCACGCCCAGGCCACCGGTGACGAAGGCCAGCGGCAGGCCCGCCACCAGTACCACCATCAGCGAGCCGAACATCACCAGGGTCAGACCCCCAATGCCGACCGAGCCCAGGCTATTTTCGATGCTGAACGGGAGGCTCTCATAGTCGGTCACCGCGACATTGATCATCTCGAACAGTGTCCAGGCGCCTAGCACCACGGCGATGATCAGCAGCACGAGAGCGAAGGTCCGGCTGCCTTCATGCAGACACCAGTGATGGCGGCATGATTGGATGTCACGAATCAGTTGGCCAAAGCCCTGCAGCAGCAACAGTAGAGCACCGAAGAAGAGCATGAACTTCACCGGATAGAACTGAATGGCCCATTCGGTAAAGGACGTCTCATTGGCATAGCTCGAGCCGAAGAAGAACTCATCGCTCACCGACTGGGAGAAGAACGTCCAGCCGGTGACCATCAGCGCGATCGTGAAGATGAAGAAAAACACCGATGTCAGCACGTCCAGCGCCGCCTTGTTCACCGGCTTGGCACGCTGATAGAGGATATCGACACGCACATGTCCGCCCTCGCGCAGGGCGAAGGCGCCAGCGACCAGGTACTGCATGCCGAACATCAGCGTCATCGACTCGTGAACCCAGTTGGTCGGCGAGTTGAAGGCATAGCGCATCAGCACTTCGTAGGCGAAGGCGAAGGGAGCAACCAATGCCCAGTAGGCCACGTAGCGACCGGAAAATCCGGAAATACGGTCGACGATGGCGGTGAACAGATTGCCGGGAGGCTGATAGCCGACCTCGACATCACCGCCAGCGGGAATTTCAGCGGTGTCGCCGCCATCAACGCTGGCACCACGGCGGAAGCTGCGGTCGACGAAAAACATCACCACCAGGGGTAGCAACAGCAGCACTGACCAATAAAGCCAGTGCGGCAGAACAAAATTGATCTCAAGATTCATGGGTACTCCTCCGCGATACCACCAGCTCCCGGCGATGGCAACGGAACATCGAGTCAAGGGGATGTAGGATAGGCAGTGATCATGCGGCTCATGCCGGGGCTGCAGTCCGTGGACCACAGCCCCGACATAGAGGGGCAGGTCAGACTTATAGGTTGAGTTCGTAGCCCTTGATGTCTTCAGGGGTCAGCAGCGCCACCGCCGGATCCATCATGGTATCCAGATGGGCCTTGAACAGACGAGCCGCATCCTTGTCCTTGTTGGCCCACTTGAACCACAGCGGCACGGCGACCTCGCGGAAACGGTCGGCATCGTTCTCGGTAAGATGGATGATCTCGACGCCCTTCTCCTTGTACTTCGGCCAAGCCTCGGCGTTAGCCTTCTGGATCGCTGCATAGTGCTCGCGGGAATAGGCTGCCACCAGGTCATGCATCAGATCCTGAGTCTTCGGCGACATGCGCTCGAACACGCGACGGTTGACCGCGACATCCATGAGATCGACGGCCTGATGCAGGCAGGGCGTGGAGGGTGGCCCCATGATGATGTAGTCGGCAACCTGCCAGAACCCCAACTCATAGTTGACCGCCGCACCTACATAGTCGGCGGCGTCGATGGTGCCCTTCTCCAGCGCCGGATACACTTCGGAGCCCGGCAGCAGGGTGGTACGAGCGCCGGCAGCGGCGAAGGTCTCGGCGACGATACCGCCCGGCATGCGCAGCTTGACGCCCTTGAAGTCATCAAAGCTTCGCAGCGGCTTCTTGGAGTGGATCAGGTTCATGTCGTGGTGGACGTAGCCCAGCAGCTCGAGCCCCTGCTTGCGATACAGGTCCTTGGCGAGGCCGAAGCCACCGTAAGCACCGAACATGATATCCCACTGATGGGGCATCGACAGGCCCATCGGATAGGCCGTCAGGAAGACGCCGGCTGGCATCTTGCCGGGCCAGTAAACGGTGAACCAGTTCTGGCCATCCAGCACGCCGTTGCGAACGGCATCGGCCACCTCAAAAGCACCTGCAACCGCACCTGCCGGGAATGGCTCGATGGTGACTTCACCGCCGGTCTCCTCGGCCACACGCTTGCACCAAGTTTCGAAGATGCTGTAGCCGGTGGTGCCTGGCTGCCAGGAAGACTGCATGCGAATGCGGATGCCCTCCTGCGCCTGAGCATTGCCGATCCAGGGAGCCGCCACGGCGGCCGCTGAGCCTATGGCGGCGGTCTTGAGGAAGCTACGGCGACTGGCTGGAGTCTTGGTTAACGTGTCGCTCGCTGAAGCGAGATCGGTGGTCAAGCGAGGGGGATGCTGGTTATCTTGCATGACATGAACTCCTGGGGTGGCATCTCGCCTCGGTCGGGGCGAGATGAGGCTATTGTTTTTTGAATACCCGTTGTACTCGTCCGCAGACAAGTCGCGCCGATCGGCAAGGCCAGCACGCCAGAGCACTGATGCCGTCGTCGATCATTCACGCTTACAAGCTAGCGAAAAAAGTCGTGAGCGCCATACCCCTCCCAAAGCATCACATCAACGCTTACAGATAACAAAATTGGTCTGACCAACGCCCAGGCATTGCCAGCACGGGCTTTTGGAAATCTTTTCCGCTGAAAATCTTTAAACGCATCAGGTCCTTTTTACGACCAAAGAACGAAGTCAAACGCGGCGAAGCCACGCATTCCCTAGCCAATTTCCAACCACTGGCGGTCCAAAGAGTCGGTATGACCATGTGCAGAAACGTACGGTAGAGATAAAGTGCCTGGGAGTACTGCGGCGAAACATCTCGGCTGAGCATAAAGCTGAGGGCCAGAAAGCCGATATGTCTTTCAGTAGTCGGTCACGCCGGATGGGTGAAGCCGCAGATGGACTTGAAGGCCTCATGACGAATACTGCGTTCATGTATAGTTTTAACAAGCCGAATAATGCCGAAATGGATGACAACATGGCGGGATGTGCGAGACATGACCACTCCTGTGGCCGCTGTGAAGGGCCCCTGCCCTTCGACTTCACGATGGCCTTCCAGCCAATCGTCGATCTGAAGGCGGGCCGCATTCACTCCTACGAGGCCCTGGTACGCGGCCTGACAGGGGAGTCGGCGGGTAGCGTGATCGGTCAGGTCACCGACGAGCTCATGTATCGCTTCGATCAGACCTGTCGGGTCAAGGCCATTGAGATTGCCAGCCGGCTGGAGATGCGCGAGCCGCTATCGATCAACTTCATGCCCAATGCCGTCTATGAGCCGGAAGCCTGCATTCAGGCCACGCTGGAAGCCTGCGAGCGAGTGGGGTGGCCTACCGAGCGTATCAACTTCGAGATCACCGAGACCGAGCTGGTCCAGGACCGCCAGCACCTGCGCGGCATCATCGATGCCTACCGGGCGATGGGGTTCACTACAGCGCTGGATGACTTCGGCAACGGCTATGCCAACCTCGACCTGCTCACTGACCTGCGACCCGATATCTTGAAGATCGACCGTGAGCTGGTGCGTGAGTGCGATCATGACCGCCGCCGGCAGGTGCTGCTAAAGGCAGTGATCGGATTGGCCGGCGAACTCGAGGTCAAGCTAGTGGCTGAGGGCATCGAACGTGAAGAGGAAGCGCTATGGCTTTGCGATCACGGTATCCATCTTCAGCAGGGCTTCTTCTTTGCCCGCCCGGCGCTCGAAGCGTTGAACCCGGAGCTCGCCAACTCCCTCCAGGCCTTACGGCGCAAGACCTCGAGCCGCTGATACCCTTGTTTTGAAGCCGATAGTCGGGTCTTGATGGCGCTACAGTGCCGGCGACGTGATGGAAACCTTGAGGCCTTGCACAGCAAGGCTAACTCAGCACGCCGCCCCCACTAGCGGGTGAACACCACCGTGCGGCGCTTATGCAGGAAAACGCGTCGTTCCACGTGGTAGGACACGGCTCGCGCCAGCGTCAGACACTCGACATCGCGCCCCTTGGCCACCAGATCCTCCGGGTAGTCGGCATGGCTTACCGGGTCCACCCCCTGGGTGATGATCGGCCCTTCATCGAGGTCGTCGTTGATATAGTGGGCAGTGGCCCCGACCAGCTTGACGCCCTTTTCATAGGCCTGATGGTAGGGCTTGGCCCCCTTGAAGCCGGGCAGCAGTGAATGGTGGATATTGATCGCCCGACCGCTGAGTTTCTCGCACATCTCACTGGATAGCACTTGCATATAGCGGGCCAGGATGACCAGTTCGGCGCCGGTGTCCTGCACCACCTGCCATACCTGGGCTTCCTGTTCGGCCTTGGTCTCGGGCGTGATCGGGAAGTGGTAATACGGCAGGTCATGCCAGGCAGCCAACGGCTCGAGATCCGGGTGGTTGGACACCACCGCCCGGATGTCGATGGACAGCTGGCCGGTGCGATAGCGATACAGCAGGTCATTCAGGCAATGGTCGGCCTTGGACACCATGATCACCACCGGCAGCCGCGCGTCGGGGGCGGTCAGTTCGAAGGCCATCTCGAACTCCCTGGCCCGCGAAGCGAAGTTGGCTTGAAAAGCCCCGGCGTCGAACTCGGGATCCATGGGACGGAACTCGGTGCGGATGAAGAACCGCTCGGCATGGCGGTCATCAAAGGACTGCTGCTCGGTAATGTAGCAGCGGTTTTCCTTGAGGAAGCGGGTCACCACGTCCACGGTACCCAGCCGGCTGGGACACTGGGCGGTGAGGACCCAAGTATCGGCGCTCTTGTCGACACTGCGATTCATGTGGCTCACGGGATGTCTCCATACAAAGCAGGCCGGGACGAACCCGGCCTGGAAAAGCAATCGAGAAGGAAGCCGGGCTCAGCGCTCGACGCCGATGCCGAACTCCTCACCAGCGTCGAGCAGCCAGCGATAGGTGTAATCGGCGAAGCTACGGCGCACCACCAACTCCCAGCGCTCTTCAGAAGGCCGGCGCAGGATCACCGAGGCCTTGGCAAATACCGTGGTGACGGCCTTGCCCACCGGGAAATGACGCGGGTGGACATCATAGGCCACCGACTTCATCAATACCTCGCGTGCCGCCTCGCCCTTGAGTTCCAGCAGGGTCTGGCCGCCGCTAACGTTGCTGATGGCGAAATGGGCATCCCCCAGCGCTTCGCGCAGACGACGCTCGACGTCGAATTCCTCGCCGCCCGGCACGATCAGCAGCCACTCGTCCGGGGACAGCCACTGAATCGAACACTCACCGGCTGGCCCGTCGAATGAAGCCTGGACAAGCCCCAGGGGCTCTCCGGGTAGGCTCATGCCGAGCACGTCGCGCAGGGCCTCATCGAGGACGATGGCACCGCCACGCAGCGTCAAGTGCCCGAGAAAGGCACGCTCGCGCAGCGTTACCCTGGTGTCGGCCTTGACCTTCGGCGCCCCCGAGCGATGCATGCTGTAAGCCAGCGGCGACTCGACGGCGATCTCGCTTGCATGTTCACCGGCGGGGCGCGTATCGAACTGTTGTGCGTTAGACATTCTGACGCTCTCCCTTGGGATCGAGGAAGATGGGGCTGACGATTTCGGCCTCGTGGACCTGGCCGTCGACCATGGGCAGATAGACGGTCTCGCCCATCTTCTGGTGGCCACCCTTTACCACGGCCAGGGCGAAGCCTGACTGCAGGGTCGGGCTGTAGTAGCTGGAGGTCACGTGACCCTTCATCGGCATGGGAATCGCGTGATTGGGGTCAAACACGACCTGTGCGCCTTCTTCCAGCACCACCGACGGATCCTTGGGCTTGAGGCCCACCATCTGTTTACGGTCGGTGCGCTTGGTGTCAGGCCGCGTGAGGGCCCGCTTGCCGATCCAGGAATTGGGCTTGTCGTAGCCGATCGCCCAGTGCATGCCCAAGTCTTCCGGGGTCACCGAACCGTCGGTGTCCTGACCGGCGATGATGAAGCCCTTCTCGGCACGCAGCACATGCATGGTCTCGGTGCCGTAGGGCGTCAGGCCATACTTGTCGCCGTGGGCGAACAGCTTTTTCCAGACATGCATCGCGTAGTTGGCCTGGACGTTGATCTCGTAAGCCAGCTCGCCGGTGAACGAGATGCGGAAGACCCGCGCCGGCACGCCGGCCACGTTGCCTTCATGCCAATCCATGAACTTGAAGCTGTCCTTGTCCAGGTCGATGTCGGTCAGCTCGGCCATCAGCTTGCGCGCTTCGGGTCCTGTGACGGTCATGGTCGCCCAGTGATCGGTCACGGAGTTGAAGTAGACGTCCAGCTCCGGCCACTCGGTCTGGTGCCAGATTTCGAGCCACTCCAGCACGGTGGCGGCGCCGCCGGTGCTGGTGGTCATCAGGAAGTGGTTCTCGCCCAGGCAGCTGGTGGTGCCGTCATCGAACACCATGCCGTCGTCCTTGCACATCAGGCCATAGCGGACGCGGCCAGGCGCCAGCTTGGCCCACTTGTTGGTGTAGACGCGCCCCAGGAACTCACGCGCATCCGGTCCCTGGATGTCGATCTTGCCAAGCGTCGAGGCATCCAGGATGCCGACCTTCTCGCGCACGGCGCTGCACTCACGAGCCACCGCCTCGTGCATGGTCTCGAGGCGTTCGCCGTTCTCTGCGCGGCGCTTTTGTGGAAAGTACCAGGGACGCTTCCACTGGCCCACGTCCTCGAACTCGGCGCCATTCTCGACATGCCACTGGTGCATGGCGGTATAGCGCTCGGGATCGAACAGCTCGCCGCAGTGACGACCGACGATGGCGCCAAAGCTGACCGGCGTGTAATTGGGACGGAACACCGTGGTGCCGACCTCGGGAATCGTGCGTCCCAGGCAGCGCGCAGCGATGGCCATGCCGTTGATATTGCCAAGCTTGCCTTGATCGGTGCCGAAGCCCAGCGCGGTATAGCGCTTGACGTGTTCGATGGACTCGAAGCCCTCGCGGGTCGCAAGCTCGATCGCCGCCGCCGTGACATCGTTCTGCATATCGACGAACTGCTTGGGTCCGCGCAGGGTCGCCTTCTGGTGCGGCACCTGATAGAGGGCCACGGCAGCGCCTTCACGGCGCTCATCGACCTTGGGTAGGCTCGCATCCTGGCGCTCGAAACCACAGGCCTCGCCCGCGGCGCTGCCGGCCTTGAAGCCGTCTGCGATTACCTTGCCGAGCGCATAGACACCGTGCGCTCCGCCCGTCGGCGTCATGCCCTTCACCGGAGACGGCACGAAGCCAAGAAGCTCTTCATTCCAGGTCGGCCGGCTGCCGGTATGCGACGCCAGATGTACCACCGGGCTGAAACCGCCGGAGCTGGCGATGGTGTCGCAGGCAAGCTCTTCGACCGGACCTGAGACCTTGAAGCCTTCGATATCGATCTTTGCCACCTTGGCGACGGCGACACGCTTGTCGCCACGCGCTTCGATCACGGCGCTACCGGCGATGACCCGAATGCCCTTGGCACGCGCCTGTTCGACCAGTTCACCGTCCGGGTTCTGGCGCGCATCGGCAATCGCTACCACTTCGCGGCCGGCCTCGGACCAGTCAAGCGCCGCGCGATAACCATCGTCATTGCTGGTGGCGAGCACCAGGCGATTGCCCGGCACCACGCCATAACGGCGGATATAGGTCGACACCGCACCGGCCAGCATGTTGCCGGGCACATCGTTACCGGCATAGACCAGCGGACGCTCATGGGCACCGCTGGCCAGGACGACCTGGCCGGCACGGACCCGGTGCATGCGCGAACGGACCTGGCGACGACCACCGACGTGCGGCGCGATATCCGCCAGGTGCTCGGTGCAGCGCTCATGCAGCGTCACGAAGTTATGGTCGTGATAGCCGTTGGCGGTGGTGCGCGGCATTAGGGTCACGTCTTCGAGCGCGGACAGCTCCTTGAGCACTTTCTCGGCCCAGGTGGTCGCCGGGGCATCGTCGATGCTTTCGCGGGACGACAGCAGCGAGCCACCCATTTCTTCCTGCTCATCGACCAGGATCACGCGGGCACCGGCACGACCCGCAGCTAACGCGGCAGACAGGCCAGCAGGGCCCGCGCCCACCACCAGCACGTCACAGTGCTGATGACGGTGATCATAGATGTCTGCGTCATTCTCGGTGGGACTGCGCCCCAGGCCCGCGGCCTTGCGAATGTACTTCTCATAGGTCAGCCACATGGAAGCCGGCGCCATGAAGGTCTTGTAGTAGAAGCCCGGCGGCATGAACTGGCCCCCCAGCTTACCGACCAGGCCCATCAGATCACGCTGAACGTTGGGCCAGCCGTTAGTGCTGCGAGCCGATAGGTTTTGATAGAGCGCCTGCTGAGTGGCCCGCACATTGGGGACCTGACCCGCCTCGCTGCTACCCAGCTGGACGATGCCATTCGGCTCTTCGGCACCGGCGGCCACGATGCCGCGGGGACGCGAGTACTTGAAGCTGCGATTGACGATATCGACACCGTTGGCAAGCAGCGCCGAGGCAAGCGTATCGCCGGGATGCCCCTGGTAGCGCTGGCCATTGAAGGTGAAGGTCAGCTGTCGTGAGCGGTCAACGCGACCGCCGGTCTTGAGTCGGTTCGGCTGGCTCATGCCCGGACTCCTTCTTGATGCTTGGCCTGAGACGCGTTGCGCTCTTTATCGGCGGATGCAGCGCCTTGCTGGGCCGCATAGTGCTCTGCGGTGATCGACGGCTGCTCACCCATCTTGTAGACCTCGAGGATCTCGTAACTCACGGTGTGGCGCGTGATGTTGAAGAACTTGCGACAGCCCACCGCGTGCACCCACAGCTCATGATGAACACCGCGCGGATTGTCGCGGAAGAACAGGTAATCCCCCCATTCTTCGTCGCTGGTGGCCTCCGGGTCCGCCGGGCGAGAGATATGCGCCTGGCCCTTCGGGTGGAATTCCTCTTCCTCGCGGTGCTCACCGCAGTAGGGACAGAAGATATAGAACATGGCAGGTCTCCTCTGCGGTGGATCAGTGGGCGACGCCGGCGGCGCCGTGCTCGTCGATCAACGCGCCGGTATTGAAGCGGTCGATGGAGAAGGGCTTGGCGATCGGATGCATCTCGCCCTTGGCGAGACTGGCCGCGAATACGTGCCCCGAGCCCGGCGTCGCCTTGAAGCCCCCGGTGCCCCAGCCGCAGTTGAAGTACAGCCCCTTGACCTTGGTCTTCGAGAGGATCGGGCAGGCATCGGGGCAGGTATCGACGATACCGCCCCACTGACGGTTCATGCGCACCCGCGAGAAGATCGGGAACATCTCGACGATCGCCTGCAGGGTGTGCTCCACGGTCGGGTAGCTGCCGCGCTGCCCATAGCCGTTGTAGCCGTCGATGCCGGCACCGATGACCAGGTCGCCCTTGTCGGACTGGCTGATATAGCCATGAACGTGGTTCGACATCACCACGGTATCGAGGACCGGCTTGATCGGCTCGGAGACCAGCGCCTGAAGCGGGTGTGATTCCAGTGGCAGCTTGATGCCGGCCATCTTCGCCATCACCCCGGAGTTGCCGGCAGTGACGCAGCCGACGGTCTTGGCTTCGATGTCACCGCGATTGGTGTGCACCCCATAGACTTGGCCATCGCGAATCTTGAAGCCGGTGACCTCGGTGTTCTGTAAAAGATCGACCCCCAGGGCATCGGCGGCACGCGCATAGCCCCAGGCCACGGCGTCATGGCGGGCCACGCCAGCCCGCGGCTGCCAGGAGGCACCCATGACCGGATAGCGCGCATTCTTGGAGCAGTCCATGATCGGCACCAGCTCCTGCACGCCCTTGGCGTCGAGCACCTCGCCGTCGATGCCGTTGAGTCGGTTGGCGTTGACCCGACGCTGGATGTCACGCATGTCTTGCAGGGTGTGGCCCACGTTCAACACGCCACGCTGGGAGAACATCACGTTGTAGTTGATGTCCTGGGAGAGCCCTTCCCAGAGCTTCATGGCGTGCTCATAGAGCGCCGCCGACTCGTCCCACAGGTAGTTGGAGCGCACGATGGTGGTGTTACGGGCCGTATTGCCGCCACCCAGCCAGCCTTTCTCGATCACCGCGACGTTGGTAACGCCGAATTCCTTGGCCAGGTAGTAGGCAGTGGCCAGCCCGTGACCACCGCCACCGACGATGATGACGTCATACGCCTTCTTGGGCGTGGGGTTTCGCCACTGGCGTTCCCAGTTCTCGTGGTGGCTCAGCGCGTGCTTGACCAGCCCGAAGCCTGAATATCGTTGCATGCAATCTTCTCCTCAAAGGGGCCCCGCCGCTAAAGCGGCGGGAATCGGGCTCACGCTTAAGCGGTTTCGGCTGCGTCGACGGCTTGACCATAGACCGGGTGGCGAGCGCAAAGCTCGGCCACCTTGCCACGAACCTCGGACTCGGCCTCGGTGGTATCGTCTCCTTCGGCCAGGGCGTCGAGCAGATCGCAAATCCAGCCGGCCAGGGCTTCGCAGTCGGTCTGGTCGAAGCCGCGGGTGGTCACCGCCGGGGTGCCGATGCGCAGGCCCGAGGTCACGAAGGGACTCTGGGGGTCATTGGGTACGACGTTCTTGTTGACCGTGATGTGGGCGCGGCCCAGCGCGGCATCCGCGTCCTTGCCCGTCACCCCCTGCTTGATCAGCGACACCAGGAAGAGGTGATCGTCGGTGCCGCCGGAGACCACGTCGAAGCCGCGCTCGACGAAGACCTTGGCCATGGCCCGGGCGTTGTCGATCACCTGTGCCTGGTAGCGCACGAAGTCCTGGCTCATGGCCTCGCGGAAGGCCACCGCCTTGGCGGCGATGACATGCATCAGCGGACCGCCCTGCTGGCCCGGGAAGACTGCCCCGTTGAGCTTCTTGTAGAGCGTCTCGTCGCCGCTGGCGGAGAGAATCAGGCCACCGCGCGGACCGCGCAGGGTCTTGTGGGTGGTGGTGGTCACCACATGGGCATGCGGCAGCGGGCTCGGGTAGTGGCCGGCGGCCACCAGGCCGGCGACATGGGCCATGTCGACCATCAACCAGGCACCCACGGCGTCGGCGATGCTGCGGAAACGACGCCAGTTGATCACCCGGGAGTACGCCGAAAAGCCGGCGATGATCAGTTTGGGCCGATACTCGTGGGCGAGACGCTCTACCTCGTCGTAGTCGATCTCGCCGGTGTCCGGGTTCAGGCCGTACTGGACGGCGTTATAGTACTTACCGGAGAAGTTCGGCGCCGCACCGTGGGTCAGGTGCCCACCGTGGGCCAGGCTCATGCCCAGCACGGTGTCGCCAGGCGATACCAGGGCCATGAAGGCCGCCGCATTGGCCTGAGCGCCGGAGTGGGGCTGGACGTTGGCATAGTTGGCGCTGAACAGCGCGCAGGCACGCTCGATGGCCAGACGCTCGACCACGTCGACGTGCTCGCAGCCGCCATAGTAGCGCTTGCCAGGGTAGCCCTCGGCATATTTGTTGGTCAGCTGGCTCCCCTGGGCCTCCATGACCTGTGGACTCGCGTAGTTCTCCGAGGCGATCAGCTCGATATGGGCTTCCTGGCGAACCACTTCATCGGCAATGGCGGCGGCGATTTGGGGATCGGTCGTTGTAAGGTTATTGGCGTTCATCTCGTCACCCTGGGGATTGGCTTCACAACGTTAAAAAAAAGTAGAACGCGCGGCATTCTGGAAACGACACTGACATCGTCGCGACAGACAAGCCCTCGAAGCGCTGACTCGTCCTAGACGCCGTGTTCTCACTCTGGCTGTCATTGATAGCCAATCACGTGCTCGAAAGATTGAACGTTTGCGACATCTTTCCCATGATGTTCGCGACAAATAATCATAAATAATTGTTTATAAACATGTTTAGTTTAACGGGCCATTTGTATATTCCTCGGCATGTGCGCATAAAAAAGCCGACGCTCCGGCGTCGGCCCATGCTCCTTCGGCTTCGTTGCCTAAGGGGGCGTCGTCCGCGACTCGATATGCAGGAAGAAGGGATCGACCACGGCACCATTGCCCTCTCCTGCGGCCTTGCGCGCCGCCGACGGCGTAACACCAAAAGCCTCACGGAAGTGCCGCGAGAAGTGGGCGCTATCGGAGAACCCGCAGCGTTCGCCGATGTCGGTGACACTTTTCGCCGTATAGTGCAGCAGCCACAGGCCGTAGCGCAGGCGCAGGTCCCGGGCGAACTTGCGGGGGCCTACGCCCAGCGCCTCGCGGAAGCGCCGTTCCAGGTTGCGGCGCGAGGTGCCCAGCCGCTCGGCCAGCGCATCCACACCTAGCGGCTCGCCGAGGTGCTGCTCGAGAATGGCAATGGCGCGACGTACCAGCCGATCCTCGACCTTATCGAAGACCACCGGCTGGGGCTGGGGATGCTCGCCGCGGCGGGCCTCGTCAATGAGCATGATATGCAGGCTCTTCATGGCCCAGGCCTTGCCCAAGTGACGTTCCACCAGGTAGGCGGCAAGATCGGCGGAGGCGATGCCCCCGGCACAGGTGAGTAGGCAGCCGTCATCGATGAACAGGCGGTCGGCGACCGGCTCGATGTCGGGGAATCGCCGCGTCAGATCGCCATGGTGATACCAGCTGACGCAACAGCGCCGGCCGTTCATCAGCCCGGCCTGGATCAGCGCAAAGACGCCCGTGCAGACACCCACCAGCGGCACACCCGCCTTGGCCGTGCGCTGCAGGTAGGCAATCGCCGTCTCATCGATGACGTCATGCTCATCCTGGACCCCGCCGATGACCACGATATAGTCGAACTCCGCCGGATCGCGAAAGGCCGTGCAGGGCGTGACGGCCGCCCCGCAGCTGGAGATGGCATCTTGCCCGGCGCTGGTCATGAAGACCCAGTGACAGCGCAGTTGACGACTGCGATCGCCCTCATCGGCGGCCAGACGCAGGCAATCGACGAAGGCCGCGAAGGGCAGCATGGTAAAGCGGCGCAGCAGGACGAAGCCGACGGACAGCGGCTCGCCAGCGTGGGAAAGGCTCATGGAAGCGGTGCTCTTCACTAGCGGTGACGTGGGGATTAGGGTTTGTACGCAAAGCCTTGGTCGTGAGGATACACTTGATCGCCATGCCATACCGATCACCGAGAAAGTGATGCGCACCGCGGGCTAGGGCGGTAGCCGCCCGTATCAGTATTCGACCACCACATCGCCCACCGGCTTGCTGCAGCAGGAGAGAATATATCCCTCGGCGACGTCTTCGTCGGTGATGCCGCCGTTATGGTCCATTTCGACCTCACCAGAACTGAGCGGCACCCGGCAGGTGCCGCAGATGCCCATACCGCACGCCTTGGGAATGTGCAGCCCCAGCTTGGCGGCGGCCGAATGGACCGTCTCACCGGGCTGAATACGCACGCTCTTGCCGGTGGTGCTGAACTCGACGCTGAGCATGTCGGCGGCATCGAGCTCCTCGGCCTCGGCTTCGGCCATCTCGACGTTCTCGATCACATCTTCCTGGACGTCCAGCGGCGTGGCACCGAATGACTCCTCATGATAGTGATTCATGTCGAAGCCGTTTTCCTGCAGCAGACGCTTCACCGCATTCATGTAGGGGGTCGGGCCGCAGCAGAAGATCTCGCGATCCATGAAGTCCGGGGCCATCAGCTCGAGCATCGGCTGACTCAGGTAGCCACGGAAGCCTGCCCAGGCGTCGCCCAGCTCATCACTGCGCTCGCAGACGATATGCAGTTTGAACTCGGGGATCCGCGAGAAGATATGCTCAAGCTCACGATGATAGATGACATCACGTGGTGTGCGGGAACTATGCACGAATTGCAGGTCCACGGAGGCATTGGTGTCAAACAGCCAGCGCACCATGGACATCAGAGGGGTGATACCCACGCCACCGGAGAGCATCAGCACCTTGTCGGCCGGGTAGTCGATGATATTGAAGTTGCCAACCGGACCGTGCACCGCCAGCTCGTCATTGACCTTGAGGTTGTCATGCAGCCAGTTGGAGACGACGCCACCCGGCATGCGCTTGACGGTGATGGAGAAACTGTAGGGAACCGACGGTGAACTCGAGATGGTGTAAGAGCGCATGACGGGCTGATCATCGATCTCAAGCTCCAGGGTCACGAACTGTCCCGGCTTGAAGAAGAACATCACCGGCTGCTCGGCCATAAAGCAGAATGTTCGCGTGTCCCAGGTTTCCTGAATCACCTTGACGCAGCGCACCGCATGGCGGCCATTGGTCCAGGTCTGGGTAGTGACTGGGTTGAGAAAGGACATAGTCATTGTTGTGTCGCCTAGGCTGCAGCATGAAGGTCTCCGACCGCGGTGCCACCGCCTGCCGTTGCACGAATTCTGCGCAGCGCCGACCGGCTCGACTTGCCTGTCTACGACATGGGCATGCTCATGGCATCCAGCACTACCCATTTTCGTTTCACCCCGCGTCGCCGTCGCATCACATCACGTCGCCGGCAGACAACTGCCCCCCGCAGCACTGATCCACACTCGCTTCAGCCCACAACAGCCCGCCCGGCCCCTATTCCTAACAATCTCAAAGCCGCCCTAGCGGCCCTGCAAGAGGATGTATATTCATGGATCCTAGGTTTCACGCTCGTCTGGATGACCCCCTGGCCCCGGCCCGCGAGGCTACCGTAGAGATGCTGCAGCAGCGACGTGCCCAGTACTCGCTGCCGCAACCGTTCTACAACGACGCGCGACTGTTCCAACTGGACATGCAGGAAATCTTCGAGAAGGAATGGCTATTTGCGGGCATGACCTGCGAAATTCCCAGCAAGGGTAACTACATGACCCTTGAAGTCGGCGACAACCCGGTCGTGATCGTGCGTGGCAACAACGGGGAAGTGCACGCCTTCCACAACGTCTGCCGTCACCGTGGTTCGCGCCTGTGCGTCACCAGCAAGGGCAAGGTAGCAAAGCTGGTCTGTCCCTATCATCAGTGGACCTACGAGCTCGATGGCCGTCTGCTGTTCGCCGGCAGCGACATGGGCAAGGACTTTGACCTCACCGCCCACGGCCTGAAGCCGGTTCACGTGCGCACCGGTGGTGGTTACATCTTCATCAGCCTGGCCGACGACGCACCGGAGATCGATGGCTTCCTCGAGAGTCTCGATCACTACCTGGCTCCCTACGACATGGAGAACCTCAAGGTCGCCGTGGAGTCCAGCATCATTGAAGCGTGCAACTGGAAGCTGGTGATCGAGAACAACCGCGAGTGCTACCACTGCAATGGCGCGCACCCGGAACTGCTCAATTCCTTGCAGGAGTTCGACGACACCGACGACCCCCGCGCCACACAGGCTTACAAGGACCTGGTCGCACGCAAGCAGGCCGACTGGGAAGCCCAGGGCGTGCCTTACAAGCTCACCCGACTCGGTCGTCGTAACCGCTTGACCCGTACACCGCTGCTCAATGGTGTCGAATCAATGACCATGAACGGCAAGCGGGCCAGCAAGAAGCTGATGGGTAATCTGCAGAGCGCCGATCTGGGATCGCTGCGCATCCTGCACCTGCCCAACTCCTGGAATCACTTCATGGGTGATCACGCCGTCGTTTTCCGCGTCCTGCCACTGGGCCCGCAGCAAACCCTCGTCACCACCAAATGGCTGGTACACAAGGATGCCGCAGAAGGCATCGACTACGATCCGGCCGAGATGCGTCGCGTATGGGATGCCACCAACGATCAGGACCGCAGGCTCGCCGAGGAAAACCAGCGAGGCATCAACTCCAAGAGCTATGAGCCGGGCCCCTACTCCGAGACATTCGAGTTTGGCGTGATCGACTTCGTCGATTGGTACAGCGAGCGCATGCTCGACAACCTGGACCATAGCGCCTCTCATCTGCGTCTGGCCCAGAGCTAAGCTTTCGCCCTTGCCACGAACGTCCTGGCGAAGGCCCCGCTACCGGCCGGGCCTTCGCATTGGGACGTCAATTGGTGGACCAGGCGATTGTCGCGAACGTCCTGCCTCCCTTCCTGCACCAACGGCACCCTAGCCGCTTCGCCAACAACCTTGTCAGCGAAGCACCAGCTTGTCATCGAAGAACCAGGGCACAAAAAACGACGGCGCCCCGCGGAGCGCCGTCGTCGTTGGGCTGGCTAACCGGCTAGCGTGCTCAGGCAGCAACGCTGCCATGGGGGTCGATAACGAATTTCTTCGCCGCGCCGCCATCGAAGTCGGCGTAGCCCTTGGGCGCCTCGTCCAGCGTGATCACCTGAACATTGATCGCATCCGCGATGTTGACCTTGCCGAACAGGATCGCCTGCATCAGCGGACGGTGATACTTCATCACCGGACACTGGCCGGTGTGGAAACTGTGCGACTTGGCCCAACCAAGGCCAAAGCGCATGCTCAGGGAGCCCTGCTTGGCGGCCTCGTCTTCGGCACCCGGATCCTCGGTGACGTACAGACCCGGAATGCCGATTTCACCGCCGGCACGGGTCAGCGACATGGCCGAGTTAAGCACGGTCGCCGGGGCTTCCTTGCCGTGGTTGCAGCCACAGGCATGGGCCTCGAAACCGACACAGTCGACGAAGGCATCGACTTCACGCTCGCCCAGAATGACTTCGACCTTGTCGGCCATATCGCCGTCCTGGGTCAGATCGATGGTCTCGCAGCCAAAGCTGCGTGCCTGGGCCAGGCGATCCTCGATCATGTCGCCGACGATGACGCATGCCGCACCCAGCAGCTGGGCAGACACGGCCGCCGCCAGACCCACCGGACCTGCGCCGGCGATATAGACGGTAGAGCCAGGACCAACACCCGCGGTCACACAGCCGTGGAAGCCCGTCGGGAAGATGTCGGACAACAGGGTCAGGTCCCTGATCTTCTCCATCGCCTGATCGGCGTCCGGGAACTTCAGCAGGTTGAAGTCGGCATAGGGCACCATGACGTATTCCGTCTGGCCACCGACCCAACCGCCCATGTCGACGTAGCCATAGGCCGCGCCCGGACGTGCCGGATTGACGTTCAGGCAGATGCCGGTCTTGCCGGACTTGCAGTTACGGCAACGGCCACAGGCGATATTGAACGGTACCGAGACCAGGTCGCCCTGATTGATGAATTCGACGTCCCGGCCGCACTCGACCACGATGCCGGTGATCTCGTGACCCAACACCAGGCCCGGCGCGGCGGTGGTGCGGCCCCGCACCATATGCTGGTCGCTGCCGCAGATATTGGTGGTGACGACCTTGAGGATAACGCCGTGCTCGCACTTGCGATTGCCAAGAGCAAGCTCCGGGTAGGCGATGGATTCGACGGCGACTTCACCCGGGCCCTTATAGACGACTCCGCGGTTGGCTGCACTCATGGCTGGCTTCCTTCAACGTTATTTTTAATTGAAGCGGCGATACCGCCGCTACTCGACGATAGCCCCTTCACTCGGCCGGAATGTTCCCAGCGAGTCACTGCCATGCCTATTCGAGACATCTCGGCCAACGAAGTGGCCATGCCATATCTCGAGGTCGTTTTCGCGACAATCCCCCGTGCCAGTCATGCCAAGAATGTTCGCCGTCGCCGCTGGGCGATGTGACAACAACAATAGAGGACCTCGCATGACGCATGACGACGACCCCATCCTGACCCCCGGGCAGGACAACAAGCAGCTACTTGGGCTGGATTTCCACAACCCCGTCTTTCCCGTTTCCGCTCTGGCCATCCTGGCCTTTATTCTCTATGCCTTGATCTACCCCGATCAGTCCAACAGCCAAATGACAGCGGCCCGCGGCTTTGCCATCGAGCACTTCGACTGGCTATTCATGATCGCCGGCAATGTCTTCGTGATCCTGTGCCTGGCACTGATCGTCATGCCCCTCGGGCGTATCCGCCTGGGTGGCCCATCCGCCCGTCCCGAGCATTCCACGATCTCCTGGTTCAGCATGCTGTTCGCCGCGGGTATGGGCATCGGCCTGATGTTCTGGAGCGTGGCCGAACCGGTGGCCTACTACACCGACTGGTACGGCACACCGCTGAATGCCGCCCCAGGCACCCCGCAAGGGGCCAGTGCCGCCATGGGCGCCACCATGTTCCACTGGGGCCTGCATCCCTGGGCGATCTATGCGGTGGTCGGCCTGTCGCTGGCTTTCTTCGCCTACAACCGGGGACTGCCGCTGACCCTGCGCTCGGCCTTCACCCCCTTGTTGGGCCAGCATGTGCGTGGATGGCTCGGCCACGTGATCGACATTGTCGCGGTGCTGTCGACCATCTTCGGCCTGGCCACCTCGCTGGGCTTCGGCGCTACCCAAGCCGCTGGCGGCCTCAACTACCTGTTCGACATCCCCAACACGCTAGGCACGCAGCTCGCCATCATCGTCGGTGTCACCGCCGTGGCGCTGTACTCGGTATGGCGCGGGATCGACGGCGGAGTGAAGCTGTTCTCCAACATCAACATGGTGATCGCGCTAGTGCTGTTGCTATTCGTGATCTTCACCGGTTCCACGCTGCTGTTCGTCAACGGCCTGTGGGACACCAGCGTGGCCTACCTGACGCATATCCTTCCGCTGTCCAACTGGGTGGGCCGCGATGACCAGACCTGGTTCCACGGCTGGACGGTGTTCTACTGGGCCTGGTGGATCTCCTGGTCACCCTTCGTCGGCATGTTCATTGCCCGGGTCTCTCGGGGACGCACCGTGCGCGAGTTCCTGATGGCGGTGCTGCTGGTGCCGACACTGGTCACCGGCGTCTGGATGACCGCCTTCGGCGGCAACGCCCTCGCCCAGTCCGCGAATGGCGTCGGAGAGTTGGCCAACGGCATCGGCGAGGTCTCACTGGCGATGTTCCAGATGCTCGAGCAGCTGCCGCTGACGACCCTTACCTCGACCATGGCCATCATTCTGGTACTGGTGTTCTTCATCACCTCGTCCGACTCCGGATCGCTGGTGATCGACAGCATCACCGCCGGGGGCAAGATCGACGCGCCGCGCAGCCAGCGAGTCTTCTGGGCCACCCTGGAAGGGGTCATTGCCGGCATCCTGCTCTACGGCGGTGGTGACAAGGCCCTGGGCGCCCTTCAGGCCGGCGCCGTGACCACCGGCCTTCCCTTTACCTTCATCCTGCTGGTGATGTGTGTGGGCCTGGTCAAGAGCCTGAGAGAAGAGCATCGCAGCCTGTCGCGCGCAGCCACCGCCTGACCCTCGTCTCGCCCAGTGACATGCTGCCCCCGGCCGGTGCCGGGGGCAGCGTCGCTTTCTCCATTTCCCCGCGGTGTGGCGGCTGAATGTCAGGGAAAATACGTCAGGGACTCGACCTCAAAGGACCAACTGGGCATGGTGGTAAGCACAGCGCCGAGCGCAAACTCGGTTAGCCGCCGAACACGTCGGACGCCGCTAGCTGCTAAATACTCATCCTCATGATCACCGACACCAAGGAGGTACCCCCCATGTCGTCCTTTTTCACCCGCCGCCTGTGCATGACAGGCCTGCTGTCGCTTCTGGCCCTGGCGCCCAACGCTTTCGCCCAGCAAACGTCATCGAACCAAGCCCGCACCGATATCACCACCGAGCAATTCAATGACTGGGAGGTGGTATGTCCTAGCGACAGCAGCCAGGGCAATTGCACCATGAACCAGGTGATCAGTAATGCGGATAGCAGCCAGCCCTTGATGCGCGTCGTGGTCGCTTACCCGCCGCAGCTCGAGGGCAGCCCAGCGATGACCTTTCTGACGCCGCTAGGCGTGCGCCTGGCTCCCGGCCTACAGTTGAGTGCGGGAAGCAGCCAACCCGCCAAGTTCCCCTACCAGGTGTGCCTGGAGCAGGGCTGCCGCGCCGACCTACCGCTCGAACCGGCGATGTTCCAGGCGCTGCGCTCCGGCAGCAGCGCGACCCTGAGCCTGGTCGGCCCCCGCGGTAACCGCATGGACCTGGATATTTCCCTGATGGGCTTCACCGATGCCAGCCAACGCATCGCCCCCTGACGGCCGGTCGCCTCCAGCAGCAAGCAAAAACCCCGGCACACAAGGCCGGGGCTTAGACACAGTGACGCCTTGAGAAAACGTCGCTACAGGATGGAACCTTCGCCCGCTCATGTGGCGAAGGCGGCACCGGCGGTCGTGTGACGTCTGCCAGCGCCTGCCCGCTGCGCATAGGGTGCGGCTAGACAGAGGCGCCTACCTAGCGCAGCACGCCTTCTTCCTTCAGCAGCTTATAGACCGCCTCGGCGCCCTGCTCCGCGGTGACGTCGGTGAGTACCTGGCCACCACCTCCTTCGGCCTTGGCGGCGGCGGCCTTGAAGCGGTCGCGGGCCGAGGCGGCCTTGACGATCTTCAACCGCTTGGGCCGCTTGCGAGCGGGATTGAACTGCCACTCGGCCAACTCGACGTCGGCCGCTACCGGCGCCTCGTTAACCTCCAGTCGGCCCCGTTGCGCGGGACCAAAGGCGCTCTGGCGCGGCGCCGGTGCGGCGGCATCGACGGTCAGGATAGCCGGCAGGCGCACCTTGAGACGCCGGCGCTGGCCTCTCGGCAGCGCCTGCAACACCGTGGCGACGCCAGCTGAGACGTCTTCGACGGCCGCCAGGCCACTGACCAACGGCCAGCCCAGGCGCTCGGCCAGCAAGTAAGGCAAGAGACCCGAACCCTCGCCCTGCTCGGCCCGCTCACCAGTGATCACCAACTGCGGCGGTGCTGCCTTCAGGGCCTCGGCCAAGGCAGGCAGTGCATCGCTGTTCTCGGGCTGCTCGATCAGGGTCAGGGCATCGAAGCCCATGCCGAGATAGCCGCGCAGCGCTGCCTCGTTGCCTGCATCCAGCCTGCCGGCGTGGAGCAATCCGATATCGGCACCGGGCAAGCTACGCGCCAACTCTACCCCACGGGCATCCTGGTCGGCGCGCCGGCTTCGGCCGGTCACCGGATGGCGCCCCACGGAGACCAGTACGGTTACCGCGAGCCCCTCTATTGCGTGAGTATCAGGCTGCATTGCGCTTCTCCTCCCTTGCCTGCTCCACCAGCGCCACCAGGGCTTCGAGCACCTTCGCCGAGTCGCCGATGACCGCCAGATCGGCGCGCTTGATCATATCGCAGCCGGGATCCATGTTGATGGCCACCACCTTGTCGCAGCTCTGAATGCCCTGGAGATGCTGAATGGCCCCGCTGATGCCCACCGCCACGTAGACCCGCGCGGTGACCCAGGTGCCGGTGGCGCCGACCTGGCGGTTGCGGGCCATGAAGCCGTCGTCCACCGCCACCCGGGAAGCCCCTTCGGTGGCGCCCAGCACCTCGGCGGCATGATGGAAACCGTCCCAGTCACGCACGCCGTTGCCGGCCGAGAGAATAAACTCGGCCTCGGACAGCGCCACACCCGCCGGATCCACCGCCACCTGGCCAAGATCCTCGATGCGCGAAAGCCGGGCAGGCAGCGCCTGGGGCAGTGTCAGCTCGCTGGCCGCATGGCGCGTGTCGCTGACCGGCTCGGCACACTCGGCCAGTGCCAGCGCGAAGCGCGGCAGCGGTCGCTGAATGTCCAGACTGCCGGCTGCGCCCCGGGCGGTACAGCTCCAGCCGAGATCGGCCTCGTCGCTGGCCTCTAACTGCCACACGCCTGTGGCCGGACGCTCGCCAAGGCGTGCCGCCAGACGGCGCCCCAGATCGGCACCACCCAGTTTGGAATCCGGTATCAGCCAGTGGCGCGGGGTCCAGGCGTTCTCCACGGCGACCAGGGCGCCGAGCCGAGCCTCCGGGGCAAAGCCTTCGACCTCGGGACCGTCCAGATGCAGCAGGCGGTCGATGCCCGCCTCGGCGAAGCCGTCTTCCTTGTGATCACCAAAGATCACCGCCAGCACCGCACCGGGGGCGGCCGGATCGGCATCGGCCAGCTGACGAGCCAGGCCCAACAAGTCTCGGTCATGCCCGGTCAGGCGTCCGCCGGCCATATCCGGCACCACCGTCACCAGGAAGGCCGGCGACTCGATCTCGACCAGCGGCTTGCTCTGGGCGGCCGCCTTGGCGGCCCGGCCGCCACCGGCGCCCTGCTGGACGCCGCTGCGGTCGATGCGCTTGAGGCCATTGGGGCCCATGAAACCCACGACATGAGGATTCCTGCGCACCAGGCCATGGGGGCCGACCCACTCGCTGGCCGCTCCTTGGCCGGCACTTCTGCCCAGTTCAGCCAGCACTTCGAGGTGCTGCGGATGCAGCCGGTTACGGGCAATCCATTCCTTGCGGGGGTCTCGACGCAATATCTCGCTCATCACAACACCTCCGCGGCCTGAGCCTCTTGTGTCTGGGAGCGCTCGCCGGTGCTCGCCGGCGCCGCGATCAGCGCATCGGCCACGAGCTCAGCGATATCGCGGACCTCGGCGCTGGCGTCAACCACGCCTTCGAGCATGGCGGTACATTGCGGGCAACCCACCGCCACCAGCTCGGCCCCCGTCTCGCGGACGTCGCCCATGCGCATATCGGGAATCCGCTGCTTGCCGGGAATGTCGGTGATCGGCGCCCCGCCGCCACCGCCGCAGCAGCGCGAGCGGAATCCGGAGCGCTCCATCTCGGCGACCTCGATGCCCAAGGCGCGCAGCACGTTGCGCGGCGCTTCGAACTCGCCGTTGTAGCGGCCGAGATAGCAGGGATCATGATAGGTCACGCTACCGCCCTTCCAGGGCTTGAAGTGCAGACGACCGGCATCGTACAGCTCGGCGATATAGGTGCTGTGGTGACATACCGCATAGTGCCCGCCCAACTCACCGTACTCGTTGCCGAGCACGTGGAAGCTGTGCGGGTCGCAGGTCAGGATGCGCTGGAAGCGGTACTGCGACAGGGTAGCGATGTTGCGCTTGGCCAGGCTCTGGAAGGTGGCTTCGTCGCCCAGGCGACGGGCCACATCGCCGCTATCGCGCTCCTCGTTGCCGAGCACCGCGAAGTCGACGTCGGCGGCGCGCAGCACCTTGACCAAGGCGCGCAGGGTGCGCTGGTTGCGCATGTCATAGGCACCGTCGCCCAGCCAAAGCAGCACGTCTGCCTGCTGGCGGTCCCGCATCAACGGCAATTCCAGATCGGCGGCCCAATGCATCCGTGCGCCAGGGTCGAAGCCGCCGGGATTGTCGGTGGCGATCAGGTTATCGAGCACCTCGGCCCCCTTGTTGGGGGTATTGCCATGCTCCAGCGTCAAGAAGCGGCGCATATCGACGATGGCATCGACATGCTCGATCATCATCGGGCACTCCTCGACACAGGCGCGACAGGTGGTGCAGGACCACAGGGTGTCGGCATCCACCAGGGCCTTGCCCTCGCGAGCCACGATGGGCCCATCGGGACTGCCGCGATGCTCGCCCACCGGCTTGCCCCCAAGCGCTTGTGAGGGGTGGGGGCTGCCGGCATAGTGGGCGTCGCTGCCGCCGGCCATGCCGACGACCATGTCCTGAATCAGCTTCTTGGGATTGAGCGGCTGGCCAGCGGCGAAGGCAGGACACACGGCTTCGCAGCGACCGCACTGCACGCAGGCATCGAAGCCGAGCAGCTGATTCCAGGTGAAATCGCTAGGCGTTTCCACCCCGAGCGGGGCCTGCCGATCATCGAGGTTCAAGGCCTTGAGCCCGGTGGACCGATTGCCTTCGCCGCCTTTCGTGGAAAACCGTTCGGGGCGGCGGTGGAAGGCCAGATGCAGAGCCCCGGCGAAGGCATGCTTCATCGGCCCGCCCCAGGTCATGCCGAACACCATCTCACCCAGGCCCCAGACCAGCACGGCGCAGAGCGCCAGCGCCAGGACCCAGCTACCGCTCCCTTCGACAAAGCCGTCAGGCAGCAGCCCCACGGCGGGCAGGGTAATGGCGAAGATGCTCAGCGAGAAGGCCATCAGGCTCTTGGGCAGGCGCATCCACGGACCCTTGGAGAGCCGGGCCGGCGGATTGCGACGGCGGCGAGCCACGAAGCAGCTGCCAACGAACATGGTGGCACTGGCGGCGAGCAGCACCCAGCCGAGCACGCCTTCGGCCAGGCCAAGCCCGTGTACCAGCACCATCAGCACGGCGGCGGCGACGAAGCCGCCGGCGGTGGCCACGTGAGTGTTAGACATCACCTTGTCGCGGGCGACCACATGGTGAAGATCCACCAGATAGCGCCGCGGCATGGCGGCGAGTCCCTTGAGCAGGTCGACCGGGGCGGAGCGCCCCTGGCGCCACAGACGCACACGCCGCCAGGCGCCAATCACCGCCAGCGCCAGGGAGGCGAAGATCAGGATCGGAAGTAAGGTATCGAGCATCTCGCTCACCTCATCGGCGAGCTGGAAGCTGAAAGCCGGAAGCTGGAAGAAAGGGCGAAAAGCGCGGGTTTTCCTTCCAGCTTCAAGCTTCAGGCTTCCAGCTAGGGGTTAAAAGTCCTTGCAGAGACGTAGCGCGTCGTAGATCGCCGCATGGGTGTTACGCGGTGCGGTGCAGTCACCGAGCCGGAACAGCAGCGGCCCCTCACCTTGCTGAGCGTTATCTTCAATCAGGCAAGGCTGCGGCTTGATGGCGTAGAGGGCCTCGAGATCCACCTGCCCCTTGTTGCGGGACCGATCCTTGAGCGCGTAGTAGAGCGCCTCGTCGGGGCGTACGCCGTTCTCGACCACCACCTGGTCGACCACGCGCTCCTCCTGGGTGCCGGTGTACTCGTTCTCGAGCACCGCAACCAGCGAATCGCCCTCCCGGTAGACCTTGTGGAGCATCATGTCGGAGGTCATGATCACCTCCTTCTGATAGAGGCTGCGGTAATAGGTCGGGAAGGTGGTACCGCCCACCGCCGCTCCGGGTTTGATGTCGTCGGTGACGATCTCGACCTTGGCCCCTTTATCGGCCAGGTAGTCCGCCGCCGACATGCCCGAAAACTCGCACAGCGCATCGTAAATCAACACGTTCTTGCCCGGCTCGACCTTGCCGTTGAGGATGTCCCAGGTGCTGACCACCAGGCTCTCCTCGGCGTTTTCCGCATAGCCCCACTCCTCGTGCTGTTCGAGGTAGGGCCGCCCTCCCGTGGCCAGCACCACGATGTCGGGACGCAAATCGAGGATAGTCGCCTCGTCGGCACGGGTGCCCAGGCGCTGATCGACCTTGAGACGGTCCAACTCGAGCTGGAACCAGCGAGTGATGCCGGCAATCTGGTCGCGCTGGGGCGCCTTGGAAGCGATGGTGATCTGCCCGCCAAGCTGATCTGCCGCCTCGAACAGGATCACCTCATGGCCCCGCTCGGCGGCTACACGGGCCGCTTCCATGCCGCCGGGGCCACCGCCGACCACCACGACCTTGCGCTGCTTGCCTTCGGTCTGCTCGATGATATGCGGCAGCCCCAGGTACTCGCGCGAGGTGGCAGCGTTCTGGATGCACAGCACGTCGAGCCCCTGATACTGACGATCGATGCAGTAGTTGGCGCCGACGCACTGCTTGATCTGATCGACCTGGTCCATCTTGATCTTGGCGATCAGGTGCGGATCGGCGATATGGGCTCGGGTCATGCCGACCAGGTCCACATAGCCGCCCTCGAGGATACGCTCGGCCTGGTTGGGATCCTTGATGTTCTGGGCGTGGATGACCGGCGCCTTGACCACTTCCTTGATGCCCGCTGCCAGGTGCAGGAAGGGCTCCGGCGGATAGGCCATGTTGGGGATGACGTTGGCCAGGGTGTCGTGGGTATCGCAGCCCGACCCCACCACGCCGAAGAAGTCCACCTTGCCGGTGGCATCGTAGTAGGCGGCGATCTGCTTCATGTCGTCATGCGACAGGCCGTCCGGGTGAAACTCGTCGCCGCAGATACGCATGCCGACCACGAAGTCGTCGCCGACTTCGGCGCGCACGGCCTTGAGCACTTCCATACCGAAGCGCATACGGTTCTCGAAGCTGCCACCCCACTGGTCGGTCCGCTTGTTGACGCGCGGGCTCCAGAACTGGTCGATCAGGTGCTGGTGCACGGCAGACAGCTCGACGCCATCCAGGCCGCCTGCCTTCGCCCGGCGCGCGGCCTGGGCGAAGTCGCCGATGATGCGCCAGATTTCCTCTTCCTCGATGGTCTTGCAGGTCGAGCGGTGGACGGGCTCGCGAATGCCGGAGGGTGAGACCAGGGTCGGCCAGTCGAAGCCGTCCCAGCGCGAGCGGCGGCCCATATGGGTAATCTGGATCATGATCTTGCCGCCGTGCTTGTGCACCGCGTCGGCGAGATTCTGGAAGTGCGGGATGATCCGGTCGGTGGACAGGTTCACCGAACTCCACCAGCCCTGGGGGCTGTCGATGGAAACCACCGAGGAGCCGCCACAGATACACAGGCCGCAACCACCCTTGGCCTTTTCCTCGTAGTACTTGACGTAGCGGTCGGTGGTCATGCCGCCATCGGTGGCATGCACCTCGGCGTGGGCGGTGCTGACCACGCGGTTGCGGATGGTCAGGTTGCCGATCTGGATCGGTTGGAAGATCGCGTCGAATGCCATGGGAGAACCTCCTCAGCCCTGCGGATTGTCGTCGAGAGAGTCGAGCGGACGGGTCACGAAGATCCCGACGTCGCATCCTTCCTCGGCGCCGCTCTGGGTTTGTTCGGCGACGGTGCGCAAGTCGCTGCCACGCGCGGCAAGAATCTGATCCATGGCACCGGCGAACCAGCCGGTGAACATGTATTCGATCTTCCGGCCGACCTTGCCCATCTGGTAAACGAAGGCGCTGTGCTCCAGGCGAACGCGGCAGGTACCGGCGTCGAGGTCGATGGCATCCACGATGAAGAGTCCCCAGCCACGCTGAGAGAGGCGCTTCATGTAGTGTTCGAAGACGTCCACACCCTCGAGACCGTGGCACTCGGCCTCTTTCTCGCACCAGTGCCAGGCGCTCTTGTAGCCGGCAGCGTAAAGAATCTCGGCGTACTTCTCCGCGCCCAGCGCCTCTTCCACGGCGATGTGGTTGTTGATAAAGAAGTGACGCGGCACATACAGCATGGGCAAAGCGTCGGTGGTCCAGACACCGGTGTCGGCATCCACTTCAATGGGCAGTGCGGGGGCCATCTTGGTCACGATCGTATTCCTAGAATCTTGTTGATTGTTATGGGGCTTCGGGCTTCGGGCTTCGGGCTTCGGGCTTCGGGCTTCGGGCTTCGGGCTTCGGGCTTCGGGCTTCGGGCTGCGGGCTGCGGGCTGCGGGCTGCGGGCTGCGGGCTGCGGGCTGCGGGCTGCGGGCTGCGGGCTGCGGGCTGCGGGCTGCGGGCGGCATAATGGCTCGCAGCGCTTAGCCCACGGCTC
Source organism: Onishia taeanensis (assembly GCF_013349955.1). GTDB lineage: Bacteria > Pseudomonadota > Gammaproteobacteria > Pseudomonadales > Halomonadaceae > Onishia > Onishia taeanensis_B. The sequence continues at coordinate 189,301 of NZ_JABVXC010000001.1, forward strand.
GTAGCTGGCCGTCAGGCGCCCCAGACGTCCTTGAGGGTGCGCACCCAGTTCTCGCCCATGATCTTGCGCACCTGATGCTCGCTCATGCCGCGCCGCAAAAGCGCCTCAGTGAGGTTCGGGAACTCGCCGATGGTGCGGATACCCTCGGGATTGATGATCTTGCCGAAGCGAGTCAGGCGACGGGCATAGCCCTTGTCGTGGGTCAGCCACTCGAAGAAGTCGTGACCCTGGCCCTGGGTGAAGTCGGTGCCGATGCCGATGGCATCTTCGCCGACGATGTTCATCACGTACTCGATGGCCTCGACATAGTCGTCGACGGTGGCGTCGACGCCGGCACGCAGGAAGGGAGTAAACATGGTCACGCCGACGAAACCGCCGTGCTCGGCGATGAAGCGCAGTTCGGCGTCAGACTTGTTGCGCGGGTGCTCCTTGAGCCCCGACGGCAGGCAATGCGAGTAGCAGACCGGCTTTTCAGAGGCCTCGATGACTTCGCGGGAGGTGTTCTCGCCGACGTGAGAAAGGTCGCACATGATGCCGACCCGATTCATCTCGGCGACCACCTCGCGGCCGAAGCCGGACAGGCCACCATCGCGCTCGTAGCAGCCGGTACCCACCAGGTTCTGGGTGTTGTAGCACATCTGCACGATGCCGACGCCGAGCTGCTTGAAGATCTCGACATAGCCAAGCTGGTCCTCGAAGGCATGGGCGTTCTGGAAGCCATAGATGACGCCGGTCTTGCCTTCCTCCTTGGCCCGTGCGATGTCGGCGGTAGTGCGTACCGGAAGCACCAGATCCGAGCACTCGGCCATCAGGGCATTGGACTTGACGATGTTATCGACGGTGGCCTGGAAGCCTTCCCAAACGGACACGGTGCAGTTGGCCGCGGTGAGTCCGCCCTTGCGCATGTCCTCGAACAGCTCACGGTTCCATTTGGCGATAACGAGACCATCGATGACGATGGCGTCCTGATGCAGCTCTTGGGGGGTCATGACGAGGCTCCGGAATAATGCGTGAACTTGCCGGCAGCATATCCCCCGGCACACCGGGTTCGGCGCCTGGAAGCGACCGAGAAAATTCCAAAAGCGTCATGACCGTCGCGATCGCGACATGGCAGGAAATTGGCGTCGACTCAAAGCCGATCGAGGTAGGCGGAACCGCCAAGGTTGCGCATCTGACCACGAATCCAGGCGCTGCGGCGCTGGGTGTGGGGGCCAGGGCGCGAGGCGCTCCACTCGCGGGGATTGGGGAGGATCGCCGCCAGGCGGCTGGCCTGATCGACATTCAGTCGAGCGGCGCTGACGCCGAAGTAGTGCTGGGCGGCGGCCTCCAGACCGAAGACCCCCCGATCCCACTCGACGATGTTGAGATAGACCTCGAGAATGCGCTGTTTGGGCCACAGCGTCTCGATGAGCAAGGTAAACCAAGCCTCTAGCCCCTTGCGAAGCCAGTTGCGGCCGGTCCACAGAAAGAGGTTCTTGGCGGTCTGCTGGCTGATGGTGCTGGCACCACGCAGCCCGCCCCCGTTGAGGCTGGACTCGATGGCTTGGCGGATCTGATGGAAATCGAAACCGTGATGCTCAGGAAAACGTTGGTCCTCGGCGGCTATCACCGCGACCTTGGCGTTGTCGGAGAGTTCCGCCCAGGGACGCCATTGCTGGTCGATATCGATCGGCTCACCGCTGACCCAGGACTCCAGCTTGCGCTCGACCATCACCATGGAGCCGAACACCGGCACCACCCGGAACAACAGCACCAGCAGGATCGACAAGCCGACCCAGCCCAGCAGCGCAAACCCCAGAACCCGCGCTGTGCGACGCACCCACTCAGGCATCAGGCCTCACTCATGATTTTAAGCGCACGCTGGCATAAGTGGGCTCGCCCTGAGCCTGGGCCAAGGCGCCCATGGCCGCCGACGGCGGCTCGAGAGACCGCTCCTCATAGGTAGCCGACTGCAGCAGGGCCGCCGGCTCCTTACCCAGGGTCACCGGCAACATCTCTACGCTATTCTTCTCCAGGCGCTCGTCCCGAGGCGGAATGCCGAAGTATTCCCGATAGCATTTGGAGAAGTGCGGAGTGGAGACAAAGCCACAGGCCGACGCCACCTCGATGATCGACATCGGTGTCTGCTTGAGCAGCTGACGGGCCCGCGTCAGGCGCAGCTTGAGATAGTAGCGCGAGGGTGAGCAGTGAAGGTTCTTCTGGAAAAGACGCTCGAGCTGGCGGCGTGACACATCCACGTAGTTGGCCAGCTCATCAAGGGTGATCGGCTCCTCGAGGTTGGACTCCATCAGCGCCACGATCTCCAAGAGCTTCGGCTGGGTGGTGCCCAACACATGCTTGAGCGGCACCCGCTGCAGATCCTGCTCATTACGGACCCGGTCGTAAATGAACATCTCGGAAATACCCGCCGCCAGTTCGCGACCGTGGTCGCGGCCGATCAGGGTCAGCATCATGTCCATGGGCGCGGTGCCACCGGAGGAGGTGGCACGGTCGCGGTCGATAGAGAACAAGCGCGTGGAGAGCGCGACCTTGGGAAAGGCTTCTTGCATGGCCGCCAAGCACTCCCAGTGGGTGCTGGTTTCGTAGCCGTCGAGCAGGCCCGCCTTGGCCAGCGCCCAGCTACCGGTGCAGACCGCCGCCAGGCGCCGCGACAGCCGTGCCTGGGCTTGCAGCCAGCTCAGGTGCTCGCGTTTGACCGCCCGTTGAGGACCTACCCCGCCGCATACGATCACCGTATCCAGCGTCAGCGCCGTTTGGGTGCCCACATCAGGCGTCACACATAGACCGTCGCTAGCCTTGACCACTGCCCCATCCAGACTAATGGTGTACCAACGGTAAAGCTCACGTCCGGCCAGTTGGTTAGCCATGCGTAAGGGCTCGATGGCAGATGCCAGCGAGATCAGGGTGAAATTGTCCAGCAACAAAAAGCCGATAGCTTGAGAAGTAGCGGCAGTGCGTGAGGCCTCGGGAGCGGTTGTCATTGGGTACTCCGGCGCTTGTGTCTTGAACCCTGACTGTCTTGTCTTTGCTTGTGTGATTCAGGGCGTCGAGCATGCCGGGAGAACAGACAAAGCGTCGTTATCCGGCATGCACATTACAAATGTACCCCGCGTGTCGTTTTCTGGCATGTCAAATTTAGCTATCGCGCGACATCTACCGGTGCAGTGCAATAATCGGGTCGTTCATGAGTATATGCATGCCACTCCGCCCTTACTTGCAAAGAACCCACGCCGCCTAGGTGACGGCGTGGTCGGTCGCCTCAGGCTCAGCGTTTCTTGTAAAGCCGCTCGGCGTGATAGCGCAGGTGATCCTCGATAAAGCTGGCGATGAAGTAGTAGCTGTGATCATAGCCAGCATGCCGACGCAGGGTCAGCGGGTGGTCGCGCTTTTCGCACGCCGCCTCCAACCGCTCGGGCATCAGCTGTTCCTCGAGGAAGTTGTCGGCCTCGCCCTGGTCGATGAACAACGGCTGCCGAGAAGCCCCCTTGGCGACCAGTTCGCAGGCGTCATACTGGGTCCAGGCGCGCTTGTCCTCGCCCAGATAGTGGCTAAAGGCCTTTTGCCCCCAGGAACATTCGATAGGATTGACCACCGGCGCGAATGCCGACACGGCCGCGTACTGACCGGGGCGACGCAGCGCCAACACCAGGGCCCCGTGGCCGCCCATGGAGTGCCCGCTGATCGACTCGCGGCCGTTGACCGGGAAGTGCTGACGCACCACCGACGGCAGTTCCTCGGCCACGTAGTCGTACATGCGATAGTGCTTGGCCCAGGGCTCCTGGGTAGCGTTCACGTAGAAGCCGGCGCCGCTGCCGAAGTCGTAGCTGTCATGCTCGCCGGGCAGATCCAGCCCCCTCGGGCTGGTATCCGGGCAGACGATGGCGATGCCGAGCTCAGCGGCGAAACGCTGAGCGCCGGCCTTCTGCATGAAGTTCTCGTCGGTACAGGTCAGCCCCGACAGCCACCACATCAAGGGCACCCGCTCGCTCTCGGCCTGAGGCGGCAGGTAGATGGAAAACACCATCTCGCAGTCCAAGGCCCGCGCGTGATGCTTGTAGCGCTTTAGCCAGCCGCCGAAGCTCTTGGTGGCCGATACCAGTTCCAGGGATTCGGACATGCTCATGAGTGCGTCTCCTTCGCTCAATAGTGCAGAACGCTGCGAATGCTCTTGCCGGCATGCAGCAGCTCGAAGGCCTCATTGATCTTCTCGAACGGCATGTCCTGGGTGATGAACTCGTCGATCTTGAGCTCCCCCTTCATGTAACGGTCGACATAGCCCGGCAGCTCGCTGCGGCCCTTGACGCCGCCGAACGCGGAACCTTTCCAGACCCGCCCAGTGACCAACTGGAACGGCCGAGTGGAGATCTCTTCCCCAGCCCCGGCGACACCGATGATGATCGACTCGCCCCACCCCTTGTGGCAGCACTCCAGCGCCGAGCGCATGACGTTGACGTTACCGATACACTCGAAGGAGTAGTCGACGCCGCCATCGGTCAGCTCGACGATGACCTGCTGGATGGAATCGCTGTAGTCCTTCGGGTTGATGAACTCGGTCGCGCCGAACTGGCGTGCCAGCTCGAACTTGTCCGGGTTGATGTCGATGGCGATGATCCGGCTGGCCTTGGCCATCTGAGCGCCCTGGATAACCGCGAGGCCGATGGCGCCGAGGCCAAACACGGCGATGGTGGACCCCGGTTCGACCTTGGCGGTGTTTATGACCGCACCGATGCCGGTGGTCACGCCACAGCCCAGCAGACAAATCTTGTCCAGCGGGGCTTCCTTGGACACCTTCGCCAGCGAGACCTCGGGCACCACGGTGTACTCGGAAAAGGTCGAGCAGCCCATGTAATGATGCAGGGACTTGCCGTCCACGGAGAAGCGCGAGGTACCGTCCGGCATCAGGCCCTTGCCCTGGGTGGCACGCACCGAACTGCACAGGTTGGTCTTGCCGGAGAGGCAGAACTTGCACTTGCCGCACTCGGCGGTATAGAGCGGAATGACGTGGTCGCCCGGCGCAAGGCCCGTCACGCCCTCACCGACTTCCTCGACGATACCCGCCCCTTCATGACCGAGCACCGAAGGAAAGAGCCCTTCCGGGTCGGCGCCGGACAGCGTATAGGCATCGGTGTGGCAGACGCTGGTAGCGACCATGCGCACCAGCACCTCGCCGGCCTTCGGACCTTCGACGTCGATTTCGGTGAGTTCCAGCGGCTTGCCGGCTTCCAGTGCGATAGCGGCACGAGATTTCATGGCGACTCCTGACGGTAGGATGTAGGAAGATTCGACGGCCGGGCAGAAAACGCCTGCCCGAGGAGATTGGCACCAGTCTAGGCGACAGCACCGCTGGCGATAAACGGGGTAAGCCGCATAAGATTGTTGTCACACAGCAATGATCAGGGAGCGCCGTTTACCACATGCAACGCTGGGATCGCATCGAAGCCTTCGTCGAGGTAGTTCGCCTGGGCAGTTTTTCCGCCGCGGCGCGAGCGCTCAAGGTGTCGACCTCGCACGTCAGTCGGTTGGTCGGCCAGCTCGAGAATCAGCTCGGCACCACCCTGCTCTATCGCACCACACGACAACTGCACCTGACCGATGCGGGAACCCTCTACTTCGAGCACTGCCGCCACCTGTTCGACGGCTTTCAGGAAGCCGAAGCGGCGGTGCATGACTTTCACGCCCGCCCCAAGGGCGTGCTCAAGCTGACCTCATCGACCACCTTTGGCGAGCGTTTCATCGCCCCGTTGGTCAACGACTTTCAGCGTCAGCACCCGCAGCTCGAAGTGAACCTCCACTTCACCAATCGCCGGGTCGAGCTGATCGATGAGGGCTTTGACGTAGCGATTCGCATGGGCGTGCTCAAGGACTCGACGCTGATCGCGAGACGCCTGTGCGAGCGCCGCGAGTATGTGGTCGGCTCGCGGGATTACTTCGCCCAGGTCTCCCGGCCGCACTCATTGGCCGAGCTTGCCAATCATGCCTGCCTGCTCGGCTCCCGGGACCAATGGCTGTTCGAGGTCGACGGCGTCCGCCGCGAGGTCCGCGTCGGCGGCCGCTGGCAGGCCAATTCAGGACCTGCCCTGCTCGATGCCAGCCTCAAGGGCTTGGGGCTTGCTCAACTGCCGGACTACTACGTCGACAAGCACCTCGCCAGCGGTACGCTGGTCTCGGTACTCGACCACTTTCGTCATAGCGACACCGCCGTGTGGGCGGTCTATCCGCGCCATCGTCACCTTTCACCCAAGGTACGCCAGTTCGTCGACTACCTGGTCGCGCATATCCATGAGGTGATGCCGGTGCGCCGCTGAGCGGAGCACTGGTGGCAAGCTGGCCGAGAAAACGCGCGGGCAGCAACACAAAAAAAGGCGCCCCACCGGGCGCCCAAAGGGTTGATCGTCAGCGGGCAAAGCCCGCCGGCTTCAGCATTCGATGGCGTTGACGGCCAAGCCGCCGCGTGAGGTTTCCTTGTACTTGTCCTGCATGTCGCGGCCGGTGTCGCGCATGGTGCGGATCGCCTTGTCCAGCGAGATGAAGTGCTCGCCGTCGCCGCGCAAGGCCATCTGGGCGGCGTTGATGGCCTTCACCGAGGCGATGGCGTTGCGCTCGATGCAGGGTACCTGCACCAAGCCGCCGACCGGGTCGCAGGTCAGTCCCAGGTTGTGCTCGAGGCCGATCTCGGCGGCGTTTTCCACCTGGCCGATGCTGCCGCCCATGACCTCGGCGAGCCCCGCAGCGGCCATCGCACAGGCCGAGCCGACCTCGCCCTGACAGCCCACCTCGGCGCCGGAAATCGAGGCATTCTTCTTGCACAGAATGCCCACGGCACCGGCGACCAGCAGGAAATCGACCACGTCGCGTTCGCAGGCGTCGGGCTGAAACTTCATGTAGTAGTGCAGTACCGCCGGAATGATGCCCGCAGCCCCGTTGGTGGGTGCGGTCACCATGCGCCCGCCGGCGGCGTTCTCCTCGTTGACCGCCAGGGCGAAAACGTTGACCCAGTCCATCGCCGAGAAGGTCGAGGTGATCAGGCTGTGACTGCCCTCCATGGCCACCAGACGACGATGCAACGAGGCGGCCCGCCGCTTGACGTTGAGCCCACCGGGCAATACGCCTTCGTTGGCGAAGCCGGTCTCCACGCACTCGCACATCGCCTGCCAGATCGTCCATAGGCCATCGCGGATATCCTGCTCACTGCGCCAGGCCTTCTCGTTCTCGAGCATCAACTCCGAGATGCGCATGTCATGCATGCGACACAGCGCCAGCAGTTCACCGGCACTATTAAAATCGTAGGGCAGCGGCGTGATATCGGTGTCCAGCGAACCACCCTGAGCCTGGGCCTCGTCGATCACGAAGCCGCCGCCCACCGAGTAGTAAGTATTGCAGTACAGCTCGTCGCTGTGGCCGTAAGCGATCAGGCGCATGGCGTTGGGGTGATGCGGCAGGCATTCATCCAATAGCTGCATGTCGCGGCCCCACAGGAAGGGGATGGCCAAGCGGTTGTCGAGCAGCAGGGTATGAGATTCCAGCAGCTCTTCGATGCAGGGGCCGATAATCGTCGTGTCAATCTTACTCGGCAGCTCCCCCATCAGCCCCATGATCACCGCCCGATCGGTGCCGTGACCGATGCCGGTGGCCGACAGCGAGCCGTACAAGCGTACTTCGATACGCGCCACCCGCTCCAGCAGGTCATGGGCCCGCAGTTCCTCGACGAAATCATGAGCGGCCTGCATCGGACCCACGGTGTGGGAGCTCGACGGCCCGATGCCGATCTTGAACAGGTCGAAGACGCTGATGGACATGGTTTACCTCATCGCAGTGGAACATGGCGCGGGGCCGGAGCCCTGTTAGGATCAATATGGCTAAAGCCGATTCCCGGCCTGACCAGATGAACCTATAGTGGGCCGGCGCAGACCCCGATACAATCCAGAAATACTCGCCACGACTTTAGAATAACTAAACCATGAGCCGCTCACTCAACTCGCAGACCCATGCCTGGCTGAAGGTCTTTTCGGTCAGCGCCCGTCACCTGTCTTTCACCCGTGCCGCCGAGGAACTGCACGTCACCACCGGCGCGGTCAGCCAGCAGATCAAGCAGCTCGAAGAACGGCTCGGCTTCAAGCTGTTCCGGCGCCTGCCGCGACGCCTGGAACTCACCGACGAGGGCCTGCGACTGTCACTGGTGGTCGACGACGCCTATCAGGCCGTGGGGCTCGAGGTCCGCCGACTGCGCAGCGGCGTGATGAGCGGCATTCTCAGGCTGCGTTCGGTGCCATCTTTCCTCGCCAAGTGGTTGATGCCACGACTGCCGCGACTGCAGGCCCGCTTTCCGGACATCGAACTTCAGGTGGTCGCCGAGGACAGCAACATCTCGCTGCGCGAGGGCGACTTCGACCTGGCGCTGGACCTCAACGACGGCCAGTATCCCGGCCTCGCCATCACGCCGCTGATGGACGAGGTGATCTTCCCCGTCTGCGCACCGAGCCTGTTGCGCGGCAAGCCCCCGCTACGCAAGCCGGACGACCTGGCCTGGTACCCGCTGCTGCATGACGTCACCGCCTGGCGCGGCAGCAGCGACTATGCGGAATGGGAGCATTTCCTGCGTGAGATCGACGCCCCCCACGTCAGCGTGCGGCGGGGCTACACTTTCAACCGCAACCAGTTGACCATGGATGCGGCCATCGCCGGCATGGGGGTCGCCATCGCCCGCCAGACCCTGATCACCAACGAATTGAAGACCGGCGCACTGATCGCCCCCTTCGCCCAACGGGTGGCCACCGGCAAGCGCTACGGCATCGTCCATGTTCCCGGAGCCCTGGATGACCGGCGGGTAAAAGCGGTACACGACTGGCTGGTCGAGGAGGCGCAGCGGCCGACAGCCCACTAGGACGCAGATCGAGTGGTCACGACAGTATTGTGTGAGATAAAATAGCGAACTAACTAAATCGCTGTATTTCCGTACCGCCTACAAAGGATCGGCTGCTCGCATGACCCCTGATACCATCGGCTTCGGCGCCACCTGCCTTCGCGCATTGCTCTATATCCTACTGACCGCCGCCCTTGTGCAGGGGGTCTATCTGGAAGTCCTTTATCTGCCGGATATCCGGCTCTCCGAGCAAGGCTTCACCGAATATGCCCAATCGGCCCTCCTCGCCACCAGCGTCGCCTTGCTGGCCTACGTCCGTCTCGGGCGGCGCCAGCTGCCGACCGTCAGCCTGCTGATGATGGCCTTTCTCGGCGCCTCACTGGTCCGCGAGCAGGATGCCCTGCTCGATACCCACGTCTTCGATGGCGCCTGGCAGGTGATCGTCAGCCTGATCGTAGTGCCCAGCCTGTTCGTGGTGATCCGCCGCCGAGCAGCCTTCCTCGTCGAGTTCGAAGGCTATGCCAATAGCTTCTCGTTCGGCCTGTTTGCCGCCGGTTTCCTGGTCACCTATGTGTTCTCGCGCCTCTATGGCCGCAGCGAGATGTGGATGGCGATCCTTGGCGACGCCTATACGCGGCATTTCAAGGATGCCGCGGAGGAAATCACCGAACTGCTCGGCTATGCACTGCTGCTGTTTGCGGTGATCGAACTCGTCCTACTGGTACGGCGTCGAGTGCTGGCCGCACAGGACTGCAACGCCGACTGACCGGGCGCGGACAAGGACGGGATCACGTCCAGCTAGACACGCAAAAGCGCCCGCAAGCGAGGCTTGCGGGCGCTTTCATGTCCAGCAGCGAGATGGCCGCCTGCGGCGTCCAGCCCGGGTCTTACTCGTCGAGGAAGGAGCGCAGCGACTCGGAGCGCGAGGGGTGGCGCAGCTTGCGCAGCGCCTTGGCCTCGATCTGACGGATACGCTCACGGGTCACATCGAACTGCTTGCCGACCTCCTCGAGGGTGTGGTCGGTGTTCATGTCGATGCCGAAGCGCATACGCAGTACCTTGGCCTCGCGAGCGGTCAAACCACCCAGCACGTTGCGGGTTGCCTCGATCAGCCCCTCGCCGGTGGCCAAGTCGATGGGCAGCAGCATGGTGCCGTCCTCGATGAAGTCACCCAGGTGCGAATCGTCATCGTCACCGATCGGCGTCTCCATGGAGATCGGTTCCTTGGCGATCTTGAGCACCTTGCGGACCTTGTCCTCGGGCATCTCCAGGCGTTCGCCAAGCTCTTCCGGCGTCGGTTCGCGGCCCATCTCCTGCAGCATCTGCCGCGATACGCGGTTGAGCTTGTTGATGGTCTCGATCATGTGCACCGGAATACGGATGGTTCGCGCCTGATCAGCGATCGAACGAGTGATCGCCTGACGAATCCACCAGGTGGCGTAGGTCGAGAACTTGTAACCGCGACGATATTCGAACTTGTCGACCGCCTTCATCAGGCCGATGTTGCCTTCCTGAATCAAGTCGAGGAACTGCAGGCCACGATTGGTATACTTCTTGGCAATCGAGATCACCAGACGCAGGTTGGCCTCGACCATTTCCTTCTTGGCCCGGCGTGCCTTGGCCTCACCGATCGACAGGCGACGATTGACCTCTTTCAGTTCCGGCACCTGCAGCTGGACCATGTCCTCTTCGAAGGCGATCTTGCGCTGCGCGCGGGCGACGTCGCCCCGGAACGGTTCAAGACGATCCTTGAAGCGCGCATTGGCCTCGAAGAACTCATCTAGCCATTCGCTGCGCGACTCATTGCCGGGGAATGACTTGATGAAGGTCTTGCGCGGCACCTTACCCTTCTTGACGAAGAGCTGCAGGATTGCCTTCTCCTGATTACGGACCTGCTCGACGCTGATCCGCACCTGACCGACCAGGCGCTCGAAATGCTTGGGCACCAGCTTGATCGGCGAGAACAGCTCGGCGAGACGCGCCTGTTCGGCATTGGCCTGCTTGGAGCCACGGCCGTGTTTCTCGAGGGCTGCCTGAACGGCCGCGTTCTGCTCACGAATCTGCTCGAAGCGTGCCTTGGCTTCCTCGGGATCGGGACCGCTGGTGGTCTCCTCTTCCTCGGCGTCCTCATCATCTTCGTCGCCGTCGCCGTCGGCGGAATCGCTCACCGGCTCCTCGACGACTTCCGCTTCGGCAACGCCCGGGATGCCCTCATCGGGATCGATGAAGCCGGAGAACAGGTCTGATAGGCGACCGGGCGCCTCTTCGTCCTGCGTGCCGTCATAGACCTCGAGGACGGACTCGACCGCACCCGGCAAGTAGGCCAGGGCCGACATCACCTCACGAGTGCCTTCCTCGATGCGCTTGGCGATCTTGATCTCGCCTTCGCGGGTCAGCAGTTCGACAGTGCCCATCTCGCGCATGTACATGCGCACGGGGTCGGTGGTGCGGCCGACATCGCTTTCCACTGCCGCCAATGCCGCCACTGCCTCTTCGGCCGCGTGCTCATCGGTGGAGTGGTCCGCCATCATCAAAGTGTCTTCATCGGGGGCTTCTTCAACGACATTGATACCCATGTCGTTGATCATGCCGATGATGTCTTCCACTTGATCCGGGTCGGCGATATCCTCAGGAAGGTGGTCGTTGACCTCGGCATAGGTCAGGTAACCCTGTTCCTTGCCGCGCGCGATCAACTCCTTCAGACGTGACTGCTGCTGCGCATTTCCAGCCATAGAAACCCTATCTCGACGAAGAAGAATGAAGCACCCGAACGATCAGGCATGAAAAAATCCATAAAGCCGATCAGTATAGCGGTAAGATGGGCTATTCCGCCAGTATTGCGTTTGCGGTGCCGTTCAGGTGTGTTAGGTTGTTGGGTTGTGCTCGGGATTGAGCATTGCGATACAGCCTTAGATGGTGTTGGTACGCAACAATTCAACCCCGCCCCACATTTGTGTCGACGCTCGTCAGCGGTTGAGTGACATAAGCAACTCCATCAGGCGCTGCTTCTCTTCCCGCGACAGCCGCTGCCCGCCCTTTTCCTTGGCCAACAAGGCCGCGTACTCGCTTTCCGGCGTCTGACGCGACTGGGCCCGACAAAAGTGCTGCACCAGTCCATCCAGCTCGGTCGCCCGCGCCGCCGGCGGCATCAAGAGCTCGCGCCGCGCCAGTTGCGCCAGGCGCTCGCCCTCCTGAGTGCCATGAAAGTGCGCCAGTAGCACTTGCACGCTGCGATAGCGCCCGGCTCGCAGCAGCTTGACCAACGCCTTGAGCAACGCCCCATCGCCGTCTTCCTCGGGACACCAATCCAGTGACTCAGGCAGTCTGTCGACCAGGGTCGGTTCATGCACCAAGAGCTGCAGCGCCCGGGCTATCAGGCTCATGGCGCCGCTGCGCTTTGCAGCGACGGGCGCGCGCCCTCGGGCTACCTGCCCATCGGAGCTGTTCCAGGCGTCGGCGGGCATATCGTCCTGCGCCTCCAGGCCATTGGGCTCTGCCGGCGCCTTGGCGGCCAGCAGCGCCGTAAAGCGCGCCTGGTCGACGCCGGTGCGCGAGGACAGTTCGCTTAACATCAGCGACTTCAGCACACCCTCCGGCAGCTGTTCGATGGCCCTGAGCACCTGACTGGCATAACGCTCACGATCCTCGACGCTTGCCAGGTCGCGTCCGCGGCCGGCCTGTTCGAACAGGAACTCCGACAGCGGGCTGGCGCAGGTCACTCTATCCTGAAAAGCGTCGGGGCCTTCCCGGCGCACCAGACTATCCGGATCCTCGCCCTCGGGCAGGAACAGGAATCGAGCCTGACGCCCATCGATCATCAACGGCAGCACAGTGGCCAGCGCTCGGCTGGCGGCCTGGCGACCGGCCTGGTCACCATCGAAGCAGAACACCACTTCGCCGACCATGCGAAACAGCCGTGTCAGGTGCTCCTCACTGGTCGAGGTGCCAAGCGTGGCCACGGCGTTGCGAATGCCGAACTGGGCAAGCGCCACCACGTCCATATAGCCTTCGACGATCAGCACCCGCTCAAGGTTGCGATTCGCCTGGCGGGCTTCATAAAGCCCGTAGAGCTCGCGGCCCTTGTGAAACACCGGGCTTTCCGGCGAGTTCAGATACTTGGGCTTGGCGTCGCCGAGCACCCGGCCGCCAAAGGCAATGGTACGCCCCTTGAAATCGCGAATCGGGAACACGACCCGATCACGAAAGCGATCATAAGTGCGGCCGCTATCCTCGCGATGAACGAGCAGACCATACTCGACCTGCACCGCCTCCGAGACACCCTGGCTGGAGAGGTGCCGCTTGAGCGCCTCCCAGTCATCGGGGGCATAGCCGATGGCGAACTCCGCCTGCACTTCGGGCGATAAGTCGCGCCTTTCCAGATATCCCCTGGCCTGCTCGGCCTCGGGCATCTTCAGCCGCTCACGGAAGAAACTCGCCGCCAGCTCCAGAAGATTGACGCCTTCCTTGCGCTTCTGTTCCCGAGCCTGAGCACGAGGGTCGTCGGCACCTTCCCGAGGCACCTCCAACCCCTGGCGCGCGGCCAACTGCTCGACGGCCTCGGGAAAGCGCAGGTTGTCGTACTCCATCAGGAAGCGCAGCGCGTTGCCGTGCGCCCCGCAGCCGAAGCAGTGATAGAACTGCTTATCCTGGCTGACGGTGAAAGAGGGTGACTTTTCCTGATGGAAGGGACATAACCCCGCGTGGTTGCGCCCATTCTTCTTGAGCGTTACCCGCTCACCAACGACCTCGACCACGTCCACACGGGCGAGCAGGTCATCGATGAAGCGTTGCGGGATCTGGCCCATGGCCATCGCGAGTCATCCTGAAAAACGACGATAAGTGCCCGCGACGGGGCGTCCCGAAGCGACCACTAGAAAAACAAACGGCCACCGTATGGCGGCCGCTTGGCATCCCTCTAGGACGGCATGGCCGCCCTTAGTACGGATTAATACAGCCGTTCGAAACGCTTGCGCTCGCGCTGGAGCTTCTTGGCGTGACGCTTGACGGCGGCAGCAGCCTTGCGCTTGCGCTCGGCGGTCGGCTTCTCGTAGTGCTCGCGACGACGCACTTCGGACAGAACACCGGCTTTTTCGCAGGAACGCTTGAAGCGACGCAGCGCGACGTCGAACGGCTCGTTATCACGTACTTTGACAGAAGGCATTAAGCACTCACCTACCTTGGAATCATGAGTTCGGTTTGAACGCACGCCTCGAGCCTCATCGCATCGCTTGAAACATAACGTCCGAGCCGCCTTGGGGCGACGCAGGGAATCATGAGGAAGAAGCAAGATGCGGGGTGGAACCCGGGCGCACGACCCAGTCATACAGCGCACAGTATTCTAGTCGTGGCCAGACGACATTGCAAACCTTGATGCCCAGCCAGTGCCCGATGCCGCCCAAAGCACGTATAATGCGTGGTTTACTGTTAGCCAGATACCATGAGCCTGGGGCCTTACCATGCGCGTATTAGGGATCGAGACATCCTGCGACGAGACCGGCGTTGCCCTCTTTGACACCGAGCGCGGCCTGGTCGCCGACGCTCTCTACAGCCAGATCGCCATGCACGCCGATTACGGCGGCGTGGTGCCGGAACTCGCCTCCCGCGACCACACCCGCAAGCTGCTGCCGCTGATCGAGGACGTCCTGAACGACGCCGGCATGACGCGTGCCGAGCTCGACGGCATCGCCTATACCGCGGGCCCGGGACTGGTTGGCGCCCTGATGGTCGGTGCCTCCACGGCCCATGGCCTGGCCCGGGCACTGAATATCCCGGTGCTCGGCGTACATCATATGGAAGGCCACCTGCTGGCCCCCATGCTCGAAGATGAGCCGCCGGCGTTTCCCTTCGTTGCTCTGCTGGTGTCGGGCGGCCACACCCAACTGGTCGAGGTGCGCGGACTCGGCGACTATAAACTACTGGGCGAATCGGTGGACGATGCCGCCGGCGAAGCCTTCGACAAGGCCGCCAAGATGCTGGACCTCGAGTACCCCGGCGGACCCAACGTGGCGCGCCTGGCCGAACTGGGTGACCCGACGCGCTTTCGCTTTCCGCGCCCGATGACCGATCGGCCGGGACTCGACTTCAGCTTCTCCGGGCTCAAGACCCATACCCTGACCGCGATTCGCTCGCTCAGGGAAGCCGACCAGCTCGATGATCAGGCCCGCGCCGATGTCGCCCGAGCCTTCGAGGAGGCCGTGGTCGATACACTGGTGATCAAGTGCCGACGCGCTCTGGATGCCACCGGCTTGAAGCGCCTGGTGGTCGCGGGGGGCGTCAGCGCCAACACTCGGCTTCGCGAGCGCCTGGCCGTGGAGACCGACAAGCGCGGCGCCAAGGCCTTCTATCCCCGCGGGCGCTTCTGCACCGATAACGGCGCGATGATTGCTTATGTGGGCGCCCAACGGCTGCTGGCCGGTGAACGGGACGACCGTGCCATGCGTGCCGTGCCGCGCTGGCCGCTGGATCAGTTGATGCCGGCCGGGCACTGACCACGATTCAGCTCCATGATTGCGCTCTTAACGGTTCCGGCGCCCAACGGCTGCTGGCCGGTGAACGGGACGACCGTGCCATGCGCGCCGTGCCGCGCTGGCCGCTGGATCAGTTGATGCCGGCCGGGCACTGACCACGATTCAGCTCCATGATTGCGCTCTTAACGGTTCCGGCGCGCAACGGCTGCTGGCCGGCGAGCGAGACGACAGCGCCATGCGGGCGGTGCCACGCTGGCCGCTGGATCAGTTGACGCCAGCCGGGCACTGATCACGGCTCACAGCCATGATCGCGCTCTCTAAGGTTCCAGCGCTCAACGGCTGTTGGCCGGTGAACGGGACGACAGCGCCATGCGCGCCGTGCCGCGCTGGCCGCTGGATCAGTTGATGCCGGCCGGGCACACCCCAGCCTGACCGGCTCTAATCCTCGTCACGGGCGCTATCCGCCGATAGCGCCTGTTCACCGCCACGACCAAGGCGCTGAATATTCCACACGTGACGCACCAGCACCAGCAGCGCGAAGACGACGATCACACCGCCATACTCCGGCGCCAGCCACAGGCTGACCAGCGGTGCGAGGGTCGCACTGGCCAGCGACGCCACCGAGGCGGTACGCCCCCGCCAGGCAAGCAGTACCCAGCAGACGGCACTGACCAATGCCACTCCGGGCGCCAGCACCAGCAACACCCCAAAGGCGCTGGCCACCGCCTTGCCGCCGCGAAAGTGGTGCCAGGGCGGATAGCTGTGGCCCAGCAGCACGGCAAGCCCCACCATGCCCTGGGCCCAGGGCGTTAGTCCCAGCGCCTGGGCGGCGAACAGCACCGGCATGCCCTTGGCGGCATCCAGCATCAATGTCGCCAGCGCCAGCCGGGGTCCATAGAGACGCAAGACATTGGAAAACCCCGGGTTGCGCGAGCCGGCCAGGCGCGGGTCGCGCAACCCGGCCAGCCGGCATACGGCCAGCGCGCCCAAGGCGCTGCCGCTAAGATAGCCCAGCGCCAGCAGCGGTCCCAGCACAAGGGCCAGATGACTTGGCGACATGTGGGTCCTCCTGAAGGTCGCGGTCAGTCATGATTCTGCCCGCGGACTCACGTACAATCGAGCGCCGGCAATTCTTACAGACCGACAGGTGGGGGATGCATTGATGGATTGCGTGCTGATCGAGGCGCTCGAAGTAGACACCGTGATCGGAGTCTACGACTGGGAGCGCGACATACTCCAGCGCCTGGTCCTCGACCTGGAGCTGGCTACCGACATTCGCCCTGCCGCGGCCGATGACGATATCGCCAAGACACTCGACTATGCGGCCATCAGCGAGCGCATCGCGACCTTCGCCGGCGAGCATGACTTCGCCCTGGTGGAGACCTTTGCCGAGCGCCTGGCCGCCACCCTGCGGGAAGAATTCGACATCGCCTGGCTGACCCTCACGGTGCGCAAGCCCGGCGCCGTGGCCAATGCCAGCGCCGTTGGCGTGCGCATCACCCGGGGCGAGGCGTCATGAACCGCGTTACGGTCAGTATCGGCAGCAATATCGAGCGCGAGCAGCATGTCCGGGTCTGCCTCGACGCCCTTCACGCCTCCTTCGGTGAGCTTGCCGTGTCGCGGGTCTTCGAAAGCGAGCCGGTGGGTTTCGAAGACGGGCGCAACTTCTACAACCTGGTGGCGGCCTTTGACAGCAACGCCTCGGTGGGCGAGCTGCAGGCCTGGTGCAAGCGCCTGGAATTCGCCAATGGCCGAGTGAAGAACAGCGCCAAGTTCAGCCCACGCACCCTCGATATCGACCTGCTGACGGTGGGCACACTCACCGGCGAGCATGACGGCATCGAACTGCCTCGCGACGAAATCACCGAGCATGCCTTCGTTCTCAAGCCGCTGGCCGAACTGCTGCCCGAGGCCACCCACCCGCTCAACGGCGAGCGCTATGACCGCCTGTGGCAAGCCTTCGATGCCGGCGACCAGCGCCTGTGGCCGGTGGATTTCCACTGGCGACAGCAGTGGATCTCCCGCGCCGACGACTGACCCCTTATCTCGGCCTGCCACGAGCGCGGCCTCACCCGCCGCCCTCTCACTTCCCTTGCCTTTATCCAGGGGCTGCCCCCAGCCCCCGGTCAGGTACCGGCGGCCAGCACCTCGGCGATCGCCGCCTGGCGCCGCCGATCGAGCTCCTCGCCCAACGCCTTGCCCTTGAAGCCTTCCTCGAGCAACACCTTGGGTGCAATCGCCTGGGCTGCCCGATAGGCCGCGCCCAGCGTGCGGGCGAGCCTGGGCGCGTCCAGCGCCAACAAGGCCAACTGGGGAGCCAGACGCTCGCCGCGCCGCCAGGCATCGATACTGTCATACCAGCCCAGCACCCGGCGCGCAGTGAGCGGGGCGGCCTCACTGTCCAGGCGCAGCGCTCGGGTGCGGGCAGCCTGGCGTGCCAGGTCAGCGTAGGCCTTGGGCAACTTGAGCCGCTCGGCGAGCGCGGCCCTGGCGTCGTCGTCGAGGTGCTCGAGGAGCCGCGCCCAGCGCCAGCGGCGCCGGCCGACCGTCATGCTGTCAGCATCACCTTCGGCCTCGGTCGTCCCATCAGCCTGTGGCGACGGCAGGCAATGCAGCCGCTCCAGGGCGGCGGCCATTGCCTCACGGTCTTCGACCAGCTCCGGCATCAGCACCGCCAGTGCCCCGCAGTCATCGAGGGACGTGAAGTAGGCCTCGGGGGATGGCTCGCCCAGCGCCTTTTCGGTTTCGGTCCAGACCCGCTCGGCAACCAAGTGGCCAAGCTCACCGCTATGGGCGAGTTCGCGCATCAGCGCCAGTGTATCCTCGGCGATCTCGAAGCCTAGACCCCGATAGCGGGCCAGAAAACGTGCAGTGCGCAGCACCCTCAGCGGGTCCTCGACGAAGGCCGGCGAGACGTGACGCAGCCGCCTGGCGGCGAGGTCCCGCTGGCCGTGATAAGGATCAACCAGGGTGCCGTCGACCGACTCGGCCATGGCGTTGATGGTCAGATCACGCCGCGCCAGATCCTCCTCGAGACTGACATCGGGGCTCGCGTGCACCACGAAGCCGGTATAGCCGTGGCCGCGCTTGCGCTCGGTGCGCGCCAGCGCGTATTCCTCGTGGGTGACGGGGTGCAGGAAGACCGGAAAGTCGCGCCCCACTGGCGTGAAACCGCGCCGGGTCATGTCCTCGACACTTGCGCCCACTACCACCCAATCATGGTCATAGACCGGCCACCCCAGGCGCTCATCGCGCACCGCTCCCCCCACGCAATAGACCTCTAGACCGTCAAGGAAACGATCGTCGCTCATGCCGGCGCCGTGGCCACGCGGGTGGGATGCTGGCCGGCCCAGGCGGTAAAGCCGCCGTCCAGGCTGTAGACCTGGGAATAGCCCTGACCGGCGAGCCAGGTAGCCGCCTGCTGGCTGGAATGCCCGTGGTAGCAGACCACCACCAGGGCGGCGTCCTTGGGCGTCTCGTCAAGCAGAGCCCCAACGCTGGTGTTGTCCAGGTGTCGGCTCGCCGGGATATGGCCGCGGGCAAAGCTCATCGGATCACGAATATCGACCAGCGTCAGCGGCTCACCCTCGTCCAGCCAGGCTTTCAGGGTGGCAATGTCCAGGTGCTCGAAGGGCGTCGCGCTCATGGTAACTCCAGGGGAATAGAGGATAAAAACGGCAAGAAGGAAGAACGCGGGGCAGTCAGCCCCGGGCCAGGCTCATTTGACGGATACGCTTGCCAGTGGTTAGGTCCAGCGCGGTCAGGCTGCCCCCCCACACGCATCCGGTATCCAGTGCCTCGGCGCGCACTCGACTGCCCGGGGTCGCCCCTTCCAGGGCCGCCCAATGGCCGAACAGGATATGGGGGTCGTCCTCGCGGGCATAGCTGAACCAGGGGGCGAAGCCATCAGGCGCCGAGTCGAGCCCCTCCTTGGCCGAGAAGTCGAGATGCCCGCCGGGGTCGACAAAGCGCATGCGGGTGAAGGCGTTGACGATGAAGCGCGCACGCTCGATACCGTCGAGATCATCCTGCCAGCGGTTGGGGCGATTGCCATACATCTGGGCAAGGAAGTCGCCAGCGTCGGCGGCGAGCCGGGCCTCGACCTCGGCGGCGAGCGCCTGGGCCTTGGCGGCCGACCATTCGGGGAGCAGCCCGGCATGGCACATCACCCTGTCGCCATCCTGGCGCGGCTCACGCACCATCAGCGGCTGCTGCTGCAACCAGTCGAGCAGCACCTCCCGGTCCGGCGCCTCGAGAATCGGTGCCAGGGTGTCTGAGCGCTTGGTAGAGGCTCCCCCCCGGGCAACCGCCAGCAAATGCAGGTCATGATTGCCGAGTACCACCTGTACCGAATCCCCAAGCGCCATCACCTCGCGCAGGCATTCCAACGAACCTGGTCCACGGTTGACCAGATCGCCGGCCAGCCACAGCCGATCGCGGCCCGGCGCGAAGTCGAGCCGCTCGAGCAGCGCCACGAACTCCCGGTGGCAGCCCTGCAGATCGCCGATCGCATAGGTGGTCATGGCATCTCCTGGTTAGGTAGCGAATAAAACGAGTAATAACGCCGCGTTCAATGCACCTGATGGGGGCCGGCGAGGCGAAAGGGGGCGATGGGCACCTCGATATGCTGCTGAGTCGCGGCATCGACGCAGGTATAGTCACCTTCCATAACGCCCACAGGCCCATCCAGCACCGCGCGGCTGGTATAGGAAAAGGTCTGGCCGGGGCCGATCATGGGCTGCCTGCCCACCACCCCCTTGCCACGCACTTCCTGCACCTTGCCGCTGCTCTGGGTGATTTTCCAATGCCGTGCCAGCAGCTGAACGCTGTGGGACGAGTGGTTATGCACGGTAACGGTGTAACTGAACACGTAGCGGGACTCGGCTTCGTCGGATTCCTCGGCGCGAAAGGCCGGCTCGACATCGACGGAGAGCGCCGCCATCGTCGCCTTGAGGGAACTGTCAGTCATGCGACTTCCTCGGCCAGGTGGTCGGCGATGCGAACGAACTCCTCGACGGAGAGGGTCTGCGGGCGCCGGGTCGGATCGATGCCCAGGGCTTCCAGGGCCTCGGCGGAGACGCGTCCCTTGAGGTTGTTGCGCAGGGTCTTGCGGCGCTGACCAAAGGCCTCGCGGACCAAATCGAACAGCAGGGCCGAATCCTTGGCCGGATGCGGCAAGGTCCCGTGAGGTGTCAGCCGCACGATGGCCGACTCGACCTTGGGCTGCGGCACGAAGGCCTCCGGCGGCACCACGAACAGCGATTCGACCTGACAATGGTATTGCGCCAGCACCGACAGCCGTCCCCAGTGAGTGCTGCCAGGCTCGGCGGCCAGTCGCTCGACCACTTCCTTCTGCAGCATGAAGTGCATGTCGGCAACCGCCCCAGTGGCCTCGAGCAGGTGCACGATCAGCGGCGTGGATATGTTGTAGGGCAGATTGCCCACCACTCGCAACGCCGGGCCGTCGCCGCGCAGGTCGGCGAAGTCGAAGGCCAGGGCATCGCCCTCATGAATCACGAAATCAGGATACTGGAAGAACTGCACACGCAGGCCGGGAATCAAGTCGCGATCGAGCTCGATGACCTCCAGGACGCCGCCGGCAGCCTCGATCAGCGGCTCGGTCAGCGCCCCCTGGCCGGGGCCGATTTCGACCAGGCGCTCGCCGGCACGCGGGTCGATGGCCCGCACGATGCGCGAGATGATGCCCGTATCGCGCAGGAAGTTCTGGCCGAAGCGCTTGCGGGCCCGGTGCATGGGTGGGCGTGAAGACATGCGATGGATGATCCTTTGGTTCTGACAGGAGTTGGCGCTTACCGACAGCGAGTCCAACACCGATTTTCGATGGCAGCCCAGCACGCTTGCGGGAATAAACGCTCGGTTAAGGCCGGCTAGGACAGGGTACCGCAGGCGGCCATCTCGGCCGCCAGATTCAAGGCGACGCGCAGGCTGCCGGCATCCGCGATGCCACGCCCGGCAAGATCCAGGGCGGTGCCGTGGTCCACCGAGGTGCGTACCAGAGGCAGCCCCAGCGTAATGTTAGCGGCACGCCCGAAGCCTGCGTACTTGAGCACGGCGAGTCCCTGGTCATGATACATCGCCAGCACCGCATCGGCGTCATCGAGATGGCGCGGAGTGAAGAGGGTATCGGCGGGATAGGGACCACGCACGTCGAGCCCTTCGGCTGCCAGGCGCTCAAGCGTCGGGGTGATGGTCTCGAGTTCCTCGCGGCCGAGATGACCATCCTCGCCGGCATGGGGATTCAACCCACAGACCTTGAGCCGCGGCGCGGCGAGGCCGAAATAGCGTTTCAGGTCGGCATCGAGAATGCGCAGCACCCGGCTCAGCCCCTCGGCGGTAATGGCATCGGCGACCTCGCGCAGTGGCAGGTGCGTCGTAGCCAGTGCTACCCGCAGGGGGCAACGCACCGGACCACCGAGCTGCCCGTGGAGCGCCTGGTCGGTGGCGAGCATCATCACCACCTCCTCGACCCCGCAGGCATCGCGCAGGTACTCGGTATGGCCGGTAAAGCCGGTCTGGCCACCCTCGATGATCACGCCCTTGTGCAGAGGCGCGGTCACCATGCCCTGGGCCTTTCCCTCGCGACAGGCGGCGACGGCCAGGTCCAGCGTTTCGAGTACATAGGCGCCGTTGGCAGGATCGAGCTCGCCGACACGGCACGGCGCCTTGAGGGCCACCGGCCACACCGGTAGCACGCCGGTGTGCGGCGCCGGCAGCGACTCGCCAGGCTCCAGCACCTTGACGGTTACGCCAAGCCCCAGCTTGCGCGCTCGCTCCTGGAGCAGCGAGGGATCCCCCACCGCCACGACGCTGAAACCTGAGGCATCGCCGGCGCCTGGTGCGCCCATCGCGACGCCCTCGGCGGCCAGCATCAGCGCCAGTTCGGGGCCGACCCCGGCGGGCTCGCCGGTGGTCAGCGCCAGTACCGGCGGATTCATGATGCGCCGGACTCATTCAAGCGATTATCGATGTAGGCACCGGCGCGAATCTCCTGCAGCCAGACCTCCATCTCATCATTGGCCTTGCGCTGGAAGAGGGTCTGGCGGACCTGGTCGCGCTGGGTCAGATTGCGGCCCTGGCCGCCTTCGCGGTCGGCAAGTTTGACCAGGTGGAAGCCGCTGGGGCTTCTGATCGGCGCTGAGACCTCGCCCACATCCAGAGACGGCACCGCATCGGTGAAGATGCTGGGTATCTCGGCAGCCGCACGCCAACCCAGATCGCCGCCGTCGAGCGCCTGGCCGCCGTCGGACTCGGCGGCCGCCAGACTGGCGAAATCGGCGCCATTCTCGAGCTGGCGATGCAAGTCCTCAATCTTGGCGCGAGCGTCGTCGATCTGCGCCTGGCTGGGCGACTGGGGCAGCGCGACCATGATGTGCGACAGGCGATAGCGCACGTCGTCGTTGCCGCCCTGCTGCTCCAGATAGCGGTCCACCTCGCGCTCGCTGACGGTGACCCGACTGGCCACCCGGCGCTGCTGAAGCTGGCGCATCAGGAGCTCACGGCGCACGTCCTCGCGCACCGCAGCCAACGTCAAGCCATCGGCCTCGAGGGTATCGGCGAACTGCTCGAGGCTCATGCCGTTATTCTCGGCGATACCGCGAACCGTGCGATTGAGTTCGGTGTCGTCGACGCTCAGGTTGGCATCACGGGCCATCTGCAGCTGGATTTCCTCGACGATCATGCGATCCAGCACCTGCTGCTCGAGCGCCGCATCGCTTGGCGGTGTAACACCGCGCTGGGAGAGCTGATCACGTGCCCGGGCGACTCGGCTCTCGAGCTCGCTATACATGATCGCGCCCTCGTTGACGACCGCCACGATATGATCGAGCGGTTTTAACTGCTGGGCCGTTGCCGTCAGCGGGGCCACGCCCAAGGGCAGGGCCATCATCAGGGCCATGGCCAGCGGGGCGATCAGTCGACTACGCATATATACCTCATTGACTCGTCTCATGTGTCGATGCCTTCGCGCCGAGGCGCTCAAAAGGCGGTGGAGCGATAGCCTGGAATGGCCTGCTCGAAGTAACTGTCGGCTTCCTGGCCCACTCCGCCGAGGCCCTTGAAGATGAAGCGCAGGAAGATGCCGCGATCGGTGTAGTCGTCGGCGATGGTGTTGGCGGTGTCGTTGTCCTCGACCCAGTCGCGCCATACCAGCTGCAGACCATAGCAGCAGTCGTTCCATTGCACACCCGCCAGGCGCTCCAGTGAGCGGCCATTGGTGTTGTCATACAGATAGCGGCCGATCAGGTCGACTTGATTGCTGGCTCGCAGCGCAAAGGACACATCGAACTCTTCGCGGTTGTAACCGAGCCTATCCTCGGGGTCGTCGGCAGAGGGGTCAAAGCCCTGCAGCTCCCAGCGATACCCGAGGTTCAGCACATGGCCGCGGGGATCCCGGTAGGCCAGGTCGATCCCGTTGCGTTCGGTCACTTCCCGCTCGGTGTCATAGAGCCAGGCGTAGCGAGTGCTCCAGTGATCGCTGATCTGCCAGTCGATCTTCGTCACCAGCGGGGTGCGATCGCGGGTCGCGCGATACCAGGCCGCGTAGTTGGTGTCGCGATTCGGCAGCGTATCCGGATCGCCGTTCATGTCGATGTAGCGATCTTCGAAGTAAAAGCCCTGGCCGACACCGATATCGAGGCGTTGGCGGCCGCTGTCATCCTCGAGGAACCGGGAGCTGAGACCGGCCGACAGGCGGTTGAGATCGCCCACCCGGTCCACCCCGGAGAAGCGATAGGGCGACCACAGCTGCCCCCAGGAGAAGGCCTGCTCGTTGGTATCGAAGTCCGGGAAGTCCTGCTGATCCTCCGCTGGTACATAGGCGTAGTTGAGGCGCGGCTCCAGGGTCTGTCGGTAGTCATCACCGAAGGCCGAGAGATCACGCTCGAAGACCAGGCCGCCATCCAGCGAACTGACCGGCACGGTACGCGATAGGGTAGTGTCGCGATCGGTGTTCAGGTTGCCGTAGTCGAGCTCGTAGGCGGTATGCAGCAGCTCCACCTTGGGCTCCAGGAAGCCCCAGCTGGGATCGGCTCGCCACCCCAGCGCCGGCGCCAGATGCACACGGCTACCGGTCGCGGCCTCGCGCAACGGCACTTGCTGCTCGATGACATCACGCCAGAAGTAGGTCGCGTTGGAGCGCCACTGCTGATAGAAGCCGCTGTCCTGATCCCAGCGAGCATTGGCGGTCAGGCTCGGCAACCGGTAGAACGGCTTGTCACGCTCGGCCAGCGGGTAGTCGAGCCGCTGATACCCCTGGGCACGGGCCTCGAGCTGCCAGGTCTCGCCGCTGTAGTCGAACAGTGCCAGTCGCGGCAAATAGGCGGTATCGGATTCGCCAAAATCGCGACCGAAATCATCGAAGTAACGCCCGTCGCTGGCGGCACCATAGGCGAGCCGGTAATCCATGCGCTGGTTCAACCGGCCTTGATGGCGATAGTCCACATACCAGCGATCCTCGCCCTCGAAGGCATCGGGCGGATCATTGGGGTTGGATGAACTCTTACCCTGATCATTGGCCAGATAGGCGCCCTCGATCGTGCCGGCATAGCCCTGTTGCGAAGGGCCCTGCTGCAAATAGCGGAACTCGCCGCCCAGCAGCAAGCCACGATCACTGATAAAGCGCGGCGTCAGGGTCGCGTCGTAATTCGGCGCCAGGTTGAAGTAATAGGGCTGGGCATAGTCGAGGCCATCGCCGGAGGCACTGAGCACCGGCCACAGGAAGCCACTCTGGCGTCGGTCATCGATCGGGAAGCGTACCCAGGGCCAGTAGAAGACCGGTACATCTTGGACCTCGAGGCGAGCATGGGTGGCGGTCCCGAACCCTGCCTCGCGATCCAGCAGGATATCGCTGCCCACCAGCCGCCACGCCTGACTGCCCGGCTCACAGGTCGTGAAACTGGCATCGGTCAGCTGATAGCGGCCATCCTCGAGACGGGCCAACCGCTGGGCGTCGCCACGCAGGCGCGCCTCGTGGGCCACATAGTGAGCGACATCCACCGAGGCCGCATCGCTTTGCAGTGCCACCTCGGCGGAATCGCCGCGCACCAGCAGCCCCTGATCACGCAGGGCCAGCGGCCCCGTTACCTGGGCTCGCTCCCGCGCGGGTCCAACCCGCACCTCGGGCGCCTCGACCTGGCTGTTATCGCGGCGCAGCAGCACCTCGCCGGCCAGACTCACCGAGCCGTCTTCGCCATAGCGGGCTCGGTCCGAGGAAGAACGGACGTCACCGGGAGTATCGGCGGCGGGCAGCCGGTAGGCCGGCATCACGTAGCGGCCGCGGCACAGCGCATCTGACGGCGCATCATCGCCCCAGGGTTGCCAGTCGAGCTGTTCCGCTGGCAGGGGCGCCGGCGGCGCTGCCAGGGCATTACCGCCGGCAACGGCGGTAATGCCGGCCAGGGCAGTCCAGTAGAGTCGCTTGCCCATCTTCCTCGCTGTCCTTGACGGGTGAAATCGGTATTATACAGGCCGAGTCCCGGCTGTCTGCCACCGCTCGGCCGGCGCCGCTTGTCTATCGATGATCCGGCCATTGACGAGCACGGATTTCAGCATGCGTTGCGCCCCGATGAGCGTCAACAACAACGCCGCGACACGCATCACCACAGGAGAGCCCATGACCTCGGCAGACCCCGCGCGCCTTGGCCGCCTCACCGACTGGGCGGCCGAACAATACGGCCTTGCCCCCGACGCGCTCAAGCTGACCCTGGCCGCCGGCGACGCCAGCTTTCGCCGCTATTATCGTCTGACGCTGCCCGATGGCGCCACCCGCATCCTGATGGACGCCCCACCGGCACAGGAAGACAGCCGGCCTTTTCTGGCCATCGCCAGCGACTGGCTGGCCGCTGGGCTGCCGGTACCGCGAGTGCATCACGCGGATCTGGACCTGGGCTTTCTGATGCTCGATGACCTAGGCGACACCCCGCTACAGAATAGCTTCACCTCGCACGAGGCCACTATCGACGGCTTCGACAAGGCCATCGCCCTGATCCACGAGCTCCAGGCCAAGGCCCCTCGTGATGCCCTGCCACTCTATGATGCGGCGCTGCTCACCCGCGAGCTCGACCTGTTTCCCGAGTGGTGCCTGGAGGGCCTTCTAGGCATCGCCCCGCCGCCCGGCTGGGCGGAGCTGGTCACCCAACTCGTCGACAGCGCCCTCGAGCAGCCTCGCTTCGTCGTGCATCGCGACTTCGATGCCATGAACCTGATGCGCGAAGATAACGCCCTGGTGATGATCGACTTTCAGGACGCCGTGGCAGGCCCCCTGAGCTATGATCTGATCTCTCTGACACGCGGGCGCTATCGGCGCTTCGACGCTGCGACCCTTCGCCACTGGCAGGCGGCCTTTCGCGAGCGTGCCATCGCCGACGGCCGCCTGGATCCAGCCATCGACGCCGAACGTTTCCACTTCTGGTGCGATGCCATGGCGGCCCAGCGCAGCCTCAAGGTACTCGGCATCTTCTGTCGCCTGACCCTGCGCGACGGCAAGAACGGCTATCTCGCGCGGCTGCCCCACTTTTTGTCGCACCTGGATGACAGTCTGGCTCCCTGGCCCGCCTTCGCCGACCTGCGCCACTGGCTGCATGCGACCTTCACCCCGGCACTCGAGGAAACCTTGGCGGCGCAAGGTATCGAGACGCCGGCAAGCGAGGTGATGACGCGGGAGACGACGGCATGAAGGCGATGATCCTGGCGGCCGGGCTCGGCAAGCGCATGCGCCCGCTGACCGACCACTGCCCCAAACCGCTGCTGCCGGTGGCCGGCAAACCGCTGATCGTTCACCACCTGGAGCGCCTTGCCGCCGCCGGCATCAGCGAGGTGGTGATCAACGTAAGCTACCGGGCCGAGCAGATCATCGCGGCGCTGGGTGATGGAGCGGCTCACGGTGTCAGCATCGCCTGGAGCCGTGAAGATAGCCCGCTGGAGACCGGTGGCGGCATACAGAAGGCGCTGCCGCTGCTTGGCGAAGCGCCCTTTCTGCTGGTCAACGGCGACGTTTGGTGCACGCCGGATCTCACCAGGCTGCCTAACCTGGACGGGGACCTCGCCCATCTGTGGCTGGTCGACAATCCCCACCAGCACCCGGACGGCGACTTCCACCTGGACGAGGCGGGTCGGGTAGATGCCAGCGGCACGCCGCGCCTGACCTTCGCCGGCCTCAGTCTGATCGACCCGGCGCTGCTGGCCAACCAGGCACCCGGCGCCTTCGCCCTGGCGCCGCTGTTGCGGGACGCCATGGCCGAGGGACGGGTGTCGGGCCATCACCATCGCGGCCCCTGGGTCGATGTAGGCACGCCTGAGCGCCTAGCCGAACTGGATACCCGGCTGCGTGCCATGGCAGAGTGAATGCCTCGTTTTTCTTGTGTAGCGCAAGACGCAGCGCCGAACGCCTCGTTAGCGCCAATGACCGCGCACCACCCCATGGGTGACGTGTTCATCCCCTCTTTATATCGATGCCAGACGGAGAAGATGCCTCATGAAAGCCAGCGTCAAGTGGACCGACGGTCGTCAGTTCGTCGCCGAATCGGGCAGCGGCCATAGCGTGGTGATCGATGGTCCCCCCGACCACGGCGGCCGCGACACCGGCCCCCGCCCCATGGAGATGATGCTGATGGGGCTCGGCGCCTGCACGTCCTTCGATGTGCTGCAGATTCTCGAGAAGTCACGCGCCCCGGTCAGCGACTGCGTGGCCAGCGTCGAGGCCGAACGCGCCGACAGCGTGCCCAGCGTCTTCACCAAGATCCATGTGCATTTCACGGTGACCGGCAAAGGCCTCAAGGAAAAGCAGGTCGAGCGGGCAGTGGCGCTATCGGCGGAAAAATACTGCAGCGCCTCCATCATGCTCACCAACGGCGGCGTCGAAGTGACACACTCCGTGACTATCGTAGAAGCGTGACCCAGCAGAAAACTCCCCGGAGCGGGTGCGCCCGTGCCCCGGGGTGTGCATAATACGCGCCTTTCATGCAGCCCCGGCCTAGGCTCTGTTCGAAAACCACCTGCGCTCGCTGACTTTTCGCGCACCCCCTAGACCGACAGGCATACCACGCACTCAAGCACCTGAGGGAGGCTCGGACGTGAGCAACAATCTCCGACTCCACGGCTTCAACAACCTGACCAGTTCGTTGAGCTTCAACATCTACGACATCTGCTACGCCAAGACCGAAGAGCAGCGTCGGGCCTACATCGACTACATCGATGAGCTCTACAACGCCGAACGGCTGACGCAGATCCTCAAGGATGTCACCAACATCATCGGCGCCCATGTGCTCAACATCTCGCGTCAGGACTACGAGCCCCACGGTGCCAGCGTGACCATCCTGATCGCCGAGCACGAGCTCGAGGACCCCGCGCCGGAGCAGACCGCACCGGGCCCGGGCCCGCTACCCGAAACCGTGGTCGGTCACCTGGACAAGAGTCACGTCACGGTGCACAGCTATCCGGAATCCCATCCGGACAACGGCATCAGCACCTTCCGTCTGGACATCGACGTCTCGACCTGCGGCATGATCAGCCCGCTCAAGGCGCTGAACTACCTGATCCACAGCTTCGATTCCGACATCGTCACCATGGACTACCGGGTGCGCGGTTTCACCCGCGACGTCGACGGCAAGAAGCTGTTCATCGACCACGATATCACCTCGATCCAGGACTACCTGGCCGAGGACACCAAGAACGCCTATCAGATGGTCGACGTCAACGTCTATCAGGAAAACATGTTCCACACCAAGATGTTGCTGAAGGACTTCGAGCTCGACAACTATCTGTTCGGCACCTCACGCCGCGACCTGACCTTCGAGGAGGCCCGCAACATCGAGAGTCGCCTGCGCAAGGAGATGCTCGAGATCTTCTACTCGCGCAATATGGACTGACCCGCGCGCAGCGCGGGAGCCTTGAGCGGTAAGCCTGAAGCGGGAAGACAACGCGAACCCCACCTTGGCAAGACCGAGGTGGGGTTCGCTTTGTGGGGTTGCTTCAAGCTTTCGGCTTCGAGTTCAAAGCTTGTAGACGGATTTGGTCATCAGCTTGGACATCAACCGCATGCCGGCCTTGACCGGCGCCGGAAACTGGGCGCCGCCGGCTTCGAGCGCCCAGCGTTCGTGGTGGGCCTCGTCTTCGCGCATCTTCTCGAGCACCGCCCGTGAACGGCGGTCGCCCGGCGGCAATGCCTCGAGATGCTCGTCCAGATGCTTGCCGACCTGCTCCTCGGTGGCGGCGACGAAGCCCAGGCTGACCCGGTCGCCCACCGCGCCGGCCACCGCACCGAGGCCGAAGGACGCCCCATAGAAGAGCGGGTTGAGCAGGCTGGTGCGACCATCGAGCTCCTCGAGGCGGGCATCGCACCAGGCTAGGTGATCGATCTCTTCCTGAGCGGCCTGCTCCATCTGGCTGCGGATATCGGGCAGCTTGGCGGTCAGCCCCTGCCCCTGATAAAGCGCCTGTGCGCAGACCTCGCCGGTGTGATTGATGCGCATCAAACCCACGGCGTGGGTGCGCTCGACCTCATCGAGCTCGCCGTCCTGTACGCCGGCGGACGGGCTAGGCCGCGACGGCTGGGCGACATGTGGCACCAGGGTGCGCAGAATGGTGTCGAACTGCTGGATCAAGTGGTCATTGCGGGAAAACTGGCGATTCATGAGGCCCCCGTGGATGTTATCTCTAGTCTACCCGAGCCGCGACGCATCCAGAAACTGTGGCGACATTCTGACGCGCCAGCTTCCTCACACGGCCAGAACCCCGCGGCCTATCAAGCAGCTAGCGGTGCCAAGGGGCACTGGCGGGGATGCAGGCGGGGGATATAAGGGTGTTCAGCTCGATGCCCTGAGGCGATTACCCCGCCGGCCAAGTGAAGTCGCGACCGCCCATCAGGTGCATGTGGACATGATAAACCGTCTGCCCACCCCGCTCATTGCAATTCATCACCACCCGGTAGCCCTCATCGGCGAAGCCCGCCTGCCTGGTCAGGGTCGCCGCGGTATACTGCAACCGACCGATCAGCGCCAGGTCCTGCTCGGCAATGTCGTTGAGGGTCGGGATATGGCGTTTGGGAATCACCAACTGGTGGGTCGGTGCCTGGGGGTTGATATCATTGAAGGCCAGCACGTCATCATCCTCATAGACGATGTCGGCGGGAATCTCGCGGTTGATGATCTTGCAGAACAGGCAATCCATGGCGCCTCTCCCTAGATAACGGTCGGTATGGGTCAATCGGTGATGGTCGCAGCGACAGGCGCAGGCTAGCGGAAACGGCGCTGGGCCAACAGGTGGCGAACCAGCGGGCCCAGAATCAACTCCATGGCCAGCGGCATACGCGCCCCGGGCACCACCAGGGTATGGGGGCGGCTCATGAAGGCATCCTGAATCATCGCCAGCAGATACGGGAAGTCCACCGTGGAGGGGTCGCGAAAGCGAATCACCACGAAGGACTCGGCGTCGGTGGGGATATCCTGCACCTCGAAGGGGTTGGAGGTATCCACCGTCGGCACCCGCTGGAAGTTGATATGGGTGCGCGAAAACTGCGGCTGGATATAGCGAACGTAGTCGTGCATGCGGCCAAGGATGGTGTCGATCACCGCTTCCTGGGAGTAGCCACGCAGCTTGGTGTCGCGGTCGATCTTCTGTATCCACTCGAGGTTCATGGTCGGCGCCACGCCCACCAGCAGATCGACATGGCGAGCGATGTCGTGCTCGGCGGTGACCAGGCCGCCATGCAGCCCTTCATAGAACAGCAGGTCGGTACCGCTAGGCAGCGGCTGCCAGTCGGTGAAGGTGCCGACCTGGTGGCCGAGCTCGATCATCCGCTTGTCTTCGGCGTGGATGTAGTGACGGAAGGTGCCGGACCCCTGATCACCATATTCCTGGAACAGCGCCTCGAGATGCTCGAGCAGGTTGGCTTCCACCGCGAAGTGGGACAGCTCGTCGGTGCGCTCGGGCTCTTCGCGGAAGATCCGCGCCAGCTCGTCCTTGGTGTAGCGATGGAAGGCATCGCCATCCACAGTCGCGGCATGCACGTCTTCGCGGGCGAACATGCGCTCGAAGGTACGCCGCACCGTGGTGGTTCCCGCGCCGCTGGAACCGGTCACGGCGATGATCGGATACTCCCGGGACATCAGGCGCCACCCTCTTGATGAGAGGCCACTGCGGGCAATAGAGCGTCCTGCACGCCAGCGGGCACCGGCACCGGCTTGCCCGAGGCGGGGTCAAGCAATACCAGGTTGAGCCGGGCAGTGGCCACAGGCCGCTGGTCATGCTCACGCACCACTCGCTGATAGGCGCACAGCGACTTGCCGTCGACGGGGGGGATCGCGGTCTCGACGATCAGCATGTCGGGCCAGGCGGCCTCGCCCTGATACCGGATAGCGAGGTCCGCGACCACGCTGGGATAGCCACCGAGATCCCACTCCCTGAGCCCGCGGGAGGCCAAAGCCTCGGTTCTCGCTTCATGCAGCAGCGACACCAGGGCATCGTGGCCCAGGTGGCGGCCGTAGTTCATGTCGGTGATACGTACCGACAGGGAGTGGCGGTGCAGAATGGCATCCGTCGGAAATTCCAAGCGTACTCGTGACATATCAACTCCCCGTCGTATCCCGTCCCTGCGCCACGATTCAGGGCCTGCCCCTGATCACGCCGGTTCAAAGGTTTGGCCGCTAGCGCGTGGCACTGGGGCAATCAAGACAATCCATGAGGCAGCGCGCTCGACAATCAGCTCTCCCGGGCGATGGCGCGAAAGCCGATATCGCGACGGTAGCTCATGTCCTGCCAGTCGATGGCGGCCACCCCTTCGTAGGCCAGGGCCTGGGCGTTGGCCACCGTGTCTCCCAAGGCGGTTACACATAACACGCGACCACCGCTGGTCGCGACACGACCTTGGTCATCCTGGGTGGTACCGGCATGAAACACCCGACAGCCGGTGTCCTCAGCGGCTTCGATACCATCGATCACGTCGCCCTTGCGGTAGCTGCCGGGATAGCCGCCAGCGGCCAGGACCACGCCGACCGCCGGTCGCTTGTCCCATTCGATGGTCTCACGGTCGAGTGTGCCCTGGCTGCCGGCCAGGCACAGGGCGGCGAGATCGGACTCGAGACGCATCATGATCGGCTGGGTTTCCGGGTCGCCAAAACGGCAGTTGTATTCGATTACCTTGGGCGCGCCGCTCTTGTCGATCATCAGGCCCGCGTAGAGGAAACCGGTATAGGGATGCCCCTCGGCCGCCATGCCCTTGACCGTTGGCAGGATCACCTCGTCCATGATGCGCTGATAGACGACATCAGTAACCACCGGCGCTGGCGAATAGGCGCCCATACCGCCGGTATTGGGACCGGTATCGCCGTCTCCCGCGCGCTTATGGTCCTGACTGGTGGCCATGGGCAGCACGTGCTCGCCGTCGACCATAACGATGAAGCTGGCTTCCTCGCCGTCGAGGAATTCCTCGATCACCACCCGTGCGCCGGCATCACCGAAGGCGTTGGCCTCGAGCATGTCGCGGATCGCCGCCTCGGCCTCCGCTGCGGTCATGGCCACGATCACCCCCTTGCCGGCGGCCAGGCCGTCGGCCTTGATGACGATCGGTGCGCCCTTCTCGGCCAGGTAGGCAAGCGCTGGCTCCACGTCGGTAAAGGTCTGGTAGTCCGCGCTGGGAATCGCGTGGCGGGCCAGAAAGTCCTTGGTGAAGGATTTCGAGCCTTCGAGCTGGGCGGCAGCCTGGGTCGGCCCGAAGATCGCAAGCCCTGCGGCCTGGAAGCGATCGACAACGCCCTCGACCAGCGGCGCCTCGGGGCCGACGATGGTCAGGTCAATCGCATGGTCACGGGCGAAGGCTTCGAGGGCCGCCAGGTCGGTAGCCGCGATGTCGACGTTGGAGACCTTCGGCTCGACCAGCGTGCCGGCGTTGCCGGGCGCCACGTAGATCGTCTCGACCTGAGGAGACTGAGCGACCTTCCAGGCCAGGGCATGTTCGCGGCCGCCGCCGCCGATGATCAAAACCTTCATCTGCAACCTTGCTCGACTATTGGGTAAGGGGGAATGCGCAATTGGGCGCGCATTATGCCAGAAAGCCGACGGCCGTGTCGGGAGGGCTCAGTCCTTGTCGCGACTTTTGTCGCCGCCCATGTCGTCTTTTTGGCTGTCACCGGGGCCCTGTTGAAAGGTCTTCTGCCAGAAGCGCATGTTCTCTTCGGCCATCTCGCGCATCATTTCCATTGGCGTGTGCCGCATGGCTTCCTTCCACTGGTCCTGCATGCGCTGCTGCTGCTCCATCATCAGCTGGGTGCCCTGCTCGAGGTAGCGGGCTAGCGGCAACGGCTGGGCCATATCATAGACACGAATGAACTGGGCCAGCAGATCGTTGGAGAAGACCTCTGAGTCACCGCCGGACTGCTCCTGTTCGATGATGATCGACAGCAGGATGGTGCGCGTCAGGTCTTCTCCGGACTTGGCATCCTCGACGCGAAACGGCACTTCCTCGAGAATCAGGCTGCGCAGGTCTTCGAGCGTCACATAGCGGCTCTGTTCGGTATCATAGAGCCTGCGGTTGGCATACTTGCGAATCACGCGCACGGACGGTGCTCCTATTATCGGCTTTGCTGGTATTGTGCACCGCGTCTGGCGTTCTAGCCACCGTCGCCGTCCCCTGTCATCCGTTGCGCGCCGCCGAGGCCTCATGAACCTGATCCTGCTCGACCCTGCCGACCTCACCGACGACCACCACGCCTGGGTGCGTGATCCAAGGCGACTGCGCCATCTGCGAGAGGTGCACCGGGCTCGCCCCGGCGATGAACTGACGCTTGGCGTGAGAGGCGGGGCCATCGGTCGCGGCCAGCTGGTAAGCCTCGACGACGATGGCGCCCGCTTCGCCCTCGATGCCCTCGACCAGGCCCCGCCACCAGCCTTGGATATCGAACTCGTGCTGGCCCTGCCGCGACCGCGCATGCTGGCGCGCTCCCTGGAGCACGTCACGGCCCTGGGGGTGAAGCGCATCACCCTGCTGCACACCCGGCGCGTCGAGAAAAGCTACTGGCAATCCCCCGAGCTATCCGCCGAGAAGATTCACCAGCACCTGGTGCTGGGCCTGGAGCAGGCCCGCGACACCGTGATGCCGGACGTGGAACTGGAAACCCACTTCAAGCCCTTCGTCGAGGACCGCCTAGCGGGAAGGCTCAGGGAGCGCAGCGGGCTGCTGGCCCACCCGGGCATGCAAGCCGCCTGCCCTCGCGGCCTTGACGCCCCGGCGACCCTGGTGGTGGGCCCCGAGGGCGGGTTCATTCCCTATGAGGTAGAGGCGCTATTGGCGGCCGGCTGCCAGGGGATTCACCTGGGCAGCCGAATCCTGCGGGTCGAAACAGCCGTCATCGCTCTGCTGGCGCGACTCGGCTAGCCGACCTCACTGCTGCAAACGCTCGAGCAAGGATACCGTGGCGAAACCGTCGGGCGTCAGCCCCTGAGCCGCCTGATAGGCCCGCAGCCCGGCGCGGGTGTTGGGGCCCATGATACCGTCCGGGGTCCCCGTGGCGAAGCCCCGAGCGTTGAGCGCGCGCTGCAACTCTCGGACCTGCGACCTGGAGAGCGGCGTTTCCTGGCGCGGCCAGTCGGCGCTAATGCCAGGCTCTCCCGCCACCCGGCGCGCCAAGGTGCCAACGGCCAGCGCATAGCTGGTGGCATTGTTGTAGCGAAGGATGGCGCGATAGTTGCCGCCGACCAGAAAGGCGGGACCACGCGCACCGGCGGGGGCGAGCACCGATGCCTTGGCAAGTGCCGGCAGCACCTCGCCATCCGCCGCACGAACGCCCTGTGCCGCCCAGGCCTCGCTCGAGCGCCGAGTGGCCAGTTCTGTCTGGGAATAATCGAAATCCGCAGGCAGCGTCACCTCGACGCCCCAGGGCTCGCCGGCCTGCCAACCGGCTCGCGCCAGGTAGTTGGCAGTGGACGCCATCACGTCGGGGATGCTGCCCCAGATATCGCGACGGCCATCACCATCGCCGTCTTCGGCATAAGCAAGGAAGCTCGACGGCAGGAACTGGGTGTGCCCCATGGCGCCGGCCCAACTGCCGATCATGCGGTCCGGGGCAATATCGCCATCCTGGATGATCTTGAGCGCAGCGATCAGCTCGTCATGGGCGAAGTCGCGACGACGGCCATCGAAGGCCAGGGTCGCCAGGGAGTCCAGCGTCGAAAAACTGCCGAAGTTGCTGCCGTAGTTGCTTTCCACCCCCCAGATCGCCACCAGCACCTCCGCCGGCACACCATAGCGATTGGCCATGCGCTCCGCCGTGACACGGTGCTCGGCCAGGCGCTGGCGGCCATTGGTCACACGGCTCGATGATACGGCCGTATCCAGATACTGCCAGATGGGGCGCACGAACTCGGGCTGGGAACGATCGTACTCGAGAACCTTGGGTTGGTAGCGCACATCGGCCAGGGCCCGTTCGAGTGTCGACTCGGCAATGCCCTTGGCCCGTGCCTCGCGGCGGAAACCAGCGAGCCAGGCCTCGAAAGATGCCGGCGACTCGGCCTGCGCGTTGACGTCCTGTCCGGTATCGGCGGCTGGCGCCGTTGCCCGATCACTCGCCTGGGACGAGGGTTGTGCCGGATCTTGAGGCTGGGCCTTGCTGACCTGGCTGCTCTGGCAGCCGACCAGGGTGCTCAACAACAGCGAGCATATGAGGATCCTGCGCATGGCGGGGTGATACTCCATCATCACGGATAAAGGCAAGCATCATCGCGCAGATCGACCCACGCCACCAGCCTTGCCGTCCAACCAGCCTTGGTAGCACTAGAACAGCTACCAAAGCCGCACGATCACCGCCAGGTGGCAGGCCACCACCACCACGGTCAGGATGTTGCGCAGCCCACGATACCAGTCGGGCAGCCCGGCCATTCCCGTTGCACTAGCCTCATAGCCGCGCACCGCGATGAAACCTAACATCAGCAACAAAGCCCCCGGCGCCCCGCCCCATAGCAATGCCGGCCAGGCCATCAGGCTGGGCGCCATGCTCAGCAGAACCCGCCCGCGAAATGCCGGGCTCTTTGGCGCATCACGGCCCATGGCGAACCCCCAGTGGATGCCGCCAAGAAAGGACAGTATCACCGCGCTGTAATAAATGAAGGCATCCAGCGCGAAGGCCTGCCAGGCCGGTGGCGTCCACCAGACGCCCAGGGCCGCGGCCAAAAAGGGAAGCAGGCCGGCCAGCCCCAGCAGAAAGGGCAAACGACGATCATCAGCAAGGGACAGTAAGGGCATCACACCTCCTTGGTGGGATCGACATGAGGGGAGTCGACAGCGGAGGAATCAACGAGCGGCGAGTCGTCAGTCGCGGATGGCAGCGACATCAAGATGTCGTCCCAGGCGTCGGGGCTGACGCAAGGTATGGGGAAGGCGTCGGGGGCCGCACGCCAGGGCTGATGGCGAGCATCGCCTTCGGCCAAATACTCAAGCTCGGGTAGCCAGTGGCTGACATAGTCGCCGGCCGGATCGTAGTGCTGCGCCTGCCAGAGCACATTGAAATAACGCCCGCGTCTCGCCTCTCGACCGACGCCAGCCACATACCCCCAATTGCCCCAGTTGCTGGCGACGTCGAAATCGATCAGGCAGTGCTCGAACCAAGCCGCCCCCAGACGCCAGTCGACGCCCAGGTCATGTACCAGGAAACTGGCCACATTCTGGCGCACCCGATTGGACTGCCAGCCGGTGGCCGCGAGTTCGCGCATGCCGGCATCGATGAAGGGCACGCCGGTCTCGCCGCGACACCAGTCGTGGAAGGCGGGCGGCGGTTCGGGCAACGCCCGGAGGCCAAAGAGAGCCCCCTTTTCCTTTCGAGCGACCCAGTGAAAGTACTCGCGCCACATGAGTTCGAAGATCACCCAGTAGCTCGACTCACAGGCGCCATGGTCCAGCTCCCAGGATCGCACTTGGTCGTGGACCTGGCGTGCCGACAGACAGCCGGTCGCCAGCCAGGGCGACAGCCGAGTCGAGAACTCGGCGCCCAGCAGACCATTCCGTGTCTTTTTATAGCGAGCGATGGCGCCGCTGTGCCAGAGATAGTGATCGAGTCGCATCTGAGCGGCTTCTTCACCGCCCTGAAAACGGAAGTCACCGCCCGCACCGGGGCGCCAAGCGGCAGCCTCATCGCAGACGTGCTTGAGAGGCGGCAGACCTCTAGGCGCTTTCTCCGGCCATAGCGGTAGCGTAATCGGCGCGGGCTGCGCTGGCGGTACGCTGCCTTGGGCTTCCATGCGCCGTCGAAAGGCCGAGAAACTGCCCGGCAACTCCTCCAAGGCAAAGGGCAGCGCCTGCTCGTCGAACAGGGTGCCGCCCTGGTAGCGGCGCAGTTTGCAGCTTGCGGGCAGTTCTTCGATGAGCCTTGCCAAATCGTCCGCTTCATCGTGCCCTGCGGTATCGCGCACGTGAACACACAAGACGCCCACTGACGCCACAAGTTCGGCGATCACCTCTGGCGGGTCACCGACACGCACCAGTAGATCCCCTCCCCTTTTCAGCAGCTCGCCACGTAGAGCGATCAAGCTCTGCCACAGAAAGCACAGCCGAGCCGCACCGATGCGCCGCGACGACACACCCGACGCAAGGGGCGAAAGCCAACGTTCGTCGAGCACGTAGACGCACATCAGGGAAGCGGGCGGCGAGGAAAAGTGGAACAGCGGGTTATCGGCCAGGCGCAGGTCGTCACGCAACCACACCAATTCAGGATTCATGCCGACCGCCTGGCGCGACGCGCCTCTCGGCGGCAGCGCTCGCTGCAATGTTGCACCTCATCCCAGCAGCGGGCCCACTTGCGCCGCCAGCGAAAGGGACGTTCACACTGGCGACAGGTCTTGACGGGAAGCGCAGCTTTGCGTCGCATGCCATTACCTTGTCCTTGCCCGGCGACAGGCCCTAAGAGTTAGACAAAAAAATTAACAAGTAAAGATATTGTACATGATAATCGCCCGGCAGAAAGGCATTACCAAGAAGGCCGCCCGAGGGCGGCCTTCATCAGGGCAGGATGCAATAAGAAACCGTCTCAGCCGGCTTTATCGGACTCGCCGGAGGCAGGAGCAGCATTGGCCTCAGTCTCCCGATGGCTGCTGAGCCGATGCGTGACCGAGTCATAATTGGGCCTGAGCTCATCCTTGACCGTACCGCTCCATAGACGCGTGCCGACGAAGTAGCCTGCCCGCCCGATCACATGGGCGGCCACCGGCGCGGTCAGCAGGATGAAGAGA
This sequence comes from Onishia taeanensis, assembly GCF_013349955.1. Classification (GTDB taxonomy): domain Bacteria; phylum Pseudomonadota; class Gammaproteobacteria; order Pseudomonadales; family Halomonadaceae; genus Onishia; species Onishia taeanensis_B. Next base: position 227,854 of record NZ_JABVXC010000001.1, read on the forward strand.
ATGACGCCGAAGGCTCTGGCCACCACAGCCTCGACGGCAAAATGCAGTGCCACCGCCAGCATGATCAGCGAGACGCCAAGGGTTGCGGCCTTGGTGGTGGCGTGCATGCGGGTCAGCAGGTCGGGCAGTCGCAATACCCCGAGGGCGGCTACCAGCATGAAAGCGGACCCGGCCAGGATCAGAATGCTCTTGAGCAGCTCAATCATCTCGCGGCCCTCCTCGCTCCAGGAAACGGGCGAAGCCGATGGTAGCCATGAAGGCCATCAGTGCCATGACGATGGCAACATCGAGCAGGCTCGGGACGTCAGTGGCGATAGCGATCAGACCGATCATGCCGACCAGGATCGCCGAGAAGAGTTCCAGCGCCACCACCCGGTCAGGCAGACTGGGGCCGCGATAGAGACGGGCGAAGGCCAAGCAAAGCGCCAGCGCCATCATGGCAAGACTCACAAGGATGATGCTCGACAAGGGACTCTCCTCCCGTCGCTAGTGAAACAGGGCTAGGGTGCGGCGCTCCAGCTCGGCCAGACTGCGCCGAAGTGCCGGCTCATCGTCCAGGAACATGGCATGGATATAGAGCACTTGCCGATCGTCGGACACGTCCAGGCTCAGAGTCCCCGGTGTCAGCGAAATCAGGTTGGCGACGAAGGCAATCTCGAACTCGGTCTTGGCTTTCAGGGGCATGGCGATCACTCCCGGCGTCATGTACCAGGGCGGCGTCACGATGTCGTAGGCAACCTTGAGGTTGGCGACCACCAGTTCCTTGAGGAAAAACCCGATAAAACGGATCAGGCGTGGCAGCCGCTGAGCATAGCCGGCCAGCGCCGGCACCTGGGGCTGGATAAGCGCCAGCGCCAGATAGCCAAAGACCAGACCGGCCAGCAGACTGCCCCCGCTGAAGTCGCCGGTCAGCACCACCCAGGCTAGGCCGAGCAGCAGGTTCCAGGCGGCTCCCGTCATGGCATTTCCTCCCCGTTCGTGCCGAGCACGGCCTGAATATAGCGCTCGGGCGCCAGCAGCTGCCCGGCAGAGGCCTCAGCCAGATTATAGAGAGGCTCGGCGTTGAGGCCGATGAACAGCGTACAGAGCGCCAGTCCCACCACCGGCGTGGCCATCAACCACATCTCCCGCTGGCTGACCGCCTTGGGGGCGCCATCGCCCTCTTCGTCGGGTGGGGCCTTCCAGAACACCTCGGCCCAGATCTTGATCATCGAATACAGCGTGAGAAGTCCCACGAGCAGTGCGATGAAGGTGACACCATAGGCCTCGGCTTCGATGCCGGCCCGGATAACGATGAACTTGGCAAAGAAACCGGACAGGGGCGGCATACCGGCAAGCGACAGTGCCGGAATCAGAAACAGCACGGCCAACCAGGGATGGCTGCGATAGAAGCCGCCGAGTGCCGCGAGCTGATAGCTTCCGCTCACTCGGTGAACAATGCCACTGATCAGGAAGAGCGTTGTTTTCACGATGATGTGATGGACGATGTAGAACACCCCCCCGATGATGGCCAGAGGCGTGAATAGGGCCAGACCCAGGAGCATGTAGCCGATCTGGCTGACGATATGGAACGACAGGATGCGCCGAAATTCGAACTGCGCCGCCGCCCCCAGCACGCCTGACAGCATGGTCAGGCCGGCGCCCCACAGCAGAATCTCGTGGGTATAGCCCGGGCTGTGATGAAAGATCAGGGTGAAGACCCGAAATAGCGCATAGACCCCTACCTTGGTCAGCAGGGCGGCAAACAGCGCCGAGACGGCCACCGGCGGGGTATGGTAGGAAGCCGGCAGCCAGAAAAACAGGGGAAAGGCAGCGGCCTTGATGCCAAAAGCCACCATGAACATCATCGCCAGAACATCGGCCATGCCGTCGTCCTCGAGGGTCGCGAGCCGGCGGGCGATGTCGGCCATGTTGAGCGTCCCCACCATACCGTAGAGCAGGCCCACTGCGACCAGGAAGATCACAGAAGACACCAGGTTAAGCGTGACGTACTTGATCGCCCCTTCCATCTGCGCCTTCTCGCTACCGAGAATCAGCAACGCAAAGGACGCGACCAGCATCACTTCAAACCAGACATAGAGGTTGAAGATATCACCGGTGAGAAAGGCACCGGCCACACCGGCCAGCAGCAAATGCAATAGAGGAAAGTAGCCATAGGCCTCGTGACCGCGGCCGATCGTTGCCAGCGAAAAGAGCGCCACCGCGAAACCGATGATGCCGGTAAGCACGACCATGATCGCGCCCAGCAGGTCGGCCACCAGGCTGATACCGAAGGGAGCCGCCCAGCCGCCCATGTGCATAACCTGGATGTCGTCGCCTCGCACTGTGGCCAGCAACCACAGGCTGGTGACCAGCAGGCCAGCCGTTCCAGCCACTGCGATGAATCGCTGCATGCTGCGGGAGCGCCAGAACACCAGTGACACGGCGCCCGCGAACAGCGGAATGAGAATGGGCAGTGCGACCTGGGGCATCATGTGTCCGTATCCTTCATCTGATCCAGATCATCGGCGCCCACGATTTCCCAGGCACGACGCACCAGCACCACAGCGAAGGACAGCACTCCGAAGGCGATGACAATCGCCGTGAGCACCAGCGCCTGAGGCAAGGGGTCGGCCACCGCCGCTTCGGGGGCGGTCATTCCTTTCGGTACCAGGGGCGGAGCGCCCCGCACCATTCCCGCCGTAGCGAAGATCAAGAGGTTGGCCGCATTCGAGAGCAGGATCAGCCCGATCACCAGTTTGACGATCGAGCGTCGCAGCATCATGTAGATGGCAGCGGCAAACAGGATGCCGATGGTAATGGCCATCAAGGGTTCCATGGGGTCTCCTTAAACGTCCTGATGGGGCTGGTCGTGGTCGGTCTTACTGTGACCGGTCGGGTCATGTTCGGTCTGGTCGGTATCGACCAGCGCGGTAATGGCGGTCAATACCGACCCCACCACCACCAGGTAGACGCCAATATCGAAGATCAGGGGCGTCGAGGCCTTGAAGTCGATGATCGGAATCGTCCACCACTGGGCGGTGAAGAAGGGTTCACCAGCCCACCAGCCCGGCAGCGTCGAGACCACACCGAATAAGAGCCCCATGCCGATCAGGTCCCGGGGCGACACCTTCAGCATTTCCCCCAACGCATGCCGTCCCTGGGAAAAGAGGTAGAGCGCGAAGGCGCCCGATGCCACCAGCCCGGCGATGAAGCCACCCCCCGGCTCGTCGTGTCCCCGCAGCAGCAGAAACACCGAAAACAGCAGTTGCAGCGGCAGCAGCAAGCGTGCCGCCGCATTGAGGATCAGGGTGCCCGATCTAACCATGGTCGTCCTCCGTCGACGCAAGATTGCGTCGTCCCTCACGGTCAACGCCTTCGCCCGGCGCGGCATGGAAACGCAGCATCGCAAAGACCCCGATGGCGGCCAGGGCCAGCACAAACATCTCCCCCAGCGTATCCAGCGCCCGGAAATCCACCAGAATGACGTTGACGATATTGTGACCATGCCCCAGCGGCTGGCTATTGGCGACCATGTAATCCGAGATCCGTGGCAGTCGCTCGCCGGAGAGCACCGCAAGCATCAGCAGCGTGATCAGTCCCCCGGTGAGGCTCGCCACTACCAGGTCGCGCAGACGCTCGATCGGCGTGGACAGGGTGGCGAAACGTGGCAGGCGAAACAGCACCAGCACCAGCAGGATCACCGTCAGCGTCTCGACCAGCAGCTGAGTAATGGCCAGATCCGGCGCGCTGAAGAGCACGAAGGTCAGGGCAATGGAGAACCCCATGACGCCGAGCGCAGCCACCGCCGCCAGGCGCGAGCGCATCACGCAGGCGGCCAAGGCACCGGCGATCATAAGGCCGGCAGTGACGGCCTCGTGAAAGTAGACCGACAGCGCCACATCGGGAGCAAGGCCGTGCCGAAAGAACAGCGCATGCCCGACCAGCCCCACCAGCACCAGAAGGGTCATCACCAGGTAGTTGCGGATATAGCCGTTCTGCAGAAAGCGGGTCTGGCCGTCCGCCAGGGCCACCAGACCCGCCATCAACGCGTCGTATCCAGCTTCGGGACCGCGGCGTGTCAGAGGCGCGAGGCGGGCCAGCCCACCGCGCAACCGGTCCCAGAAGCGATAGGCTGTAAGCCCCAGCGCGAGGCTTGCCAGCGATAGCGCAAGCGGCAGATTGAGACCGTGCCATAGCGCCAGATGAACCTTGGCCTCCGGCGCGCCGATGCCTGCCACGACAGCCCCCACCACCGGATCGAGCAGCCCCGGCGCCAGACCGAACAGTAGCGACAAGGCGGCCAGCAGACCGGGGCCTGCCAGCATGACACGAGAGGGATCATGAGGGGGGCGGGGGGTCTCTTGCCGCTTGCCGAAGAAGGGCCGCAGAACAATGATCGCCGCCACCGCCAGAGTCAGGAAAGCCGCCGTGAAGGCCAGCAGCAGAATCAGGAGACGCCAAGAAGGCGCCTCAAGCACCGACGTCAGCATCAGCTCCTTGCCCACAAAGCCCAACAGGGGCGGCAGGCCGGCCAACGATAGCCCGGCGACCCCGGCAACGATGGCGGTCACTGGCATGAGGTGGCGCAGCCCGCCCATTGCTGTGACGTCCTTGGTGCCGGTCTCGTGATCGAGGATACCGGCCACCATGAACAGCGCCCCCTTGTAGAGCGAGTGCGCCAGCAAGAAGACCGCGAAGGCCACCAGAGCTTTCTCGGTACCGATGCCGAGCAGCATGGTCAGGGTGCCAAGCCCCATCACGGTGGAGTAGGCCAAAAGCTTCTTCACGTTGGTGTGCTGCATCGCCAGGAAGGCGCCCGTGACCATGGTCACAGCCCCGACCAGCGACAGCGTGATCACCCAGCCCTCCGTGCCCCCCAGGGCCGGGTGCAACCGGGCGAGCAGGTAGACCCCCGCCTTGACCATGGTTGCCGAGTGCAGGTAGGCGGAGACCGGCGTGGGTGCCGCCATGGCATTCGGTAGCCAGAAGTGGAAGGGAAACTGTGCCGACTTGGTGAAGGCGCCCAGCAGCACGCAGATCAGCAGAGGGGTATAGAGGTCGTGGCCACGCAGGAGATCGCCGCGCTGGGCGAGTTCGTGCAACGACCAGCTGTCGCCGGCCAGGGCTAACAGCACGAAGCCGGCGAGCAGCGCCAAACCACCGCCGACGGTGACGAGCAGTCCCTGAAGAGCGGCTTTGCGCGCGGCGAGGTCGGTGTGATTAAAGCCGATCAACAGGTAGGAGGTAACGCTGGTGAGTTCCCAGAACACGAAGAGCGTGATCAGGTTGTCGGCCAGCACCAAGCCAAGCATCGACATCATGAAGGCGGTGATCACTACCAGGAAGCGCGGCAGATCCCGGTGGCCGCGCAGATACTCCCCCGAATAGACCAACACCAGGGCGCCGATAACCGTGATCAACATGGCAAACAACCAGGCGAGGCCATCGATCAGGAAGGTCAGAGAAATATCGAGGCCGGGCACCCAGGCCCATTCAAGCAATAAGACCTCGCCCGCAGCGATCACGGGCCATTGACCGATCAGCCAGGCCGCCAGAAAGGCAGGCAACAGGGCCATCACCATGGGCGTCCGAGCGCCAAACCAGCGATGAAGCAGCGGGGCCATGGCCGCCACCGCGAAACCTCCCAGCACAGCCAGTTGCATGCAGGTCCACCTCCTTCGCCCATGGCGGAATCCGGCGTGATAGACCCACCGGTTCGCTCGGCTGAGTCTATAGAGGTAACACACTGAAAGGCAAGGAGGCAGCGAGCGAGCTTGCTTTGAGGTAGAGTGGCACCCTAGCCATGGGACGGCATTCGCCCCGGGGCGGCCATGATCACGGATCACGGGCGTCACTTGGGCGCGCATGTCGCTCCTATCTCACGTCCCGTGCAGGAAGACCGATCGATGACATTGCTGTGGATAGCCCTGTTGCCCCTGCTGGGGGTGCTGGTGCCCGCGCTCACCGAGCGACGCGGCCGACGTTTCTGCTCCTTGGCGACGGGGCTGTTACCCGCCCTCGCCCTGTGGTTAACCCTGAGCCATCTGCCTGCACTGGCGGATGGCGAGACGCTGCGCTTCGCCGTTGACTGGATTCCCGCCCTGGGGCTCGACCTCGCCTTTCGGCTGGATGGCCTGTCGGTGCTGTTCAACCTGCTGATCCTGGGGATCGGGCTGCTGATCCTGCTCTATGCCCACTACTATCTGTCGCCAGACGAGCCCTTTGGGCGCTTCTATGCCTACCTGATCCTATTCATGGCCTCCATGGTCGGGATCGTGATGGCCGACAACCTGCTGCTGCTGTGGCTGTTCTGGGAAATGACCAGCCTCTCGTCCTTCCTGCTGATCGGTTTCTGGTCACGGCAAAGCGACGCCCGCAAGGGGGCGCGCATGGCGCTGACCGTTACCGGCGCAGGTGGCCTGGCGCTGCTCGCGGGTCTGCTGCTGCTCGGCGACATGGTCGGCAGTTTCGACATGAATGTGGTGCTTGATAGCGCCGATGTGATCCTCGCCGACCCGCGCTATCCGGTCATGCTTGGTCTGGTACTGATCGGTGCCTTCACTAAGTCGGCGCAGCTCCCCTTCCAATTCTGGCTGCCCCACGCCATGGCCGCACCAACGCCGGTCTCCGCCTACCTGCACTCGGCGACCATGGTCAAGGCCGGCATCTTCTTGATGGCCCGCCTGCACCCGGCCATCGCCGGCAGTGAGATGTGGTCGGTGACTGTCACGCTGGTCGGCATGGCCACCATGATCTACGGCGCCTGGTTCGCCCTGCTCAAGACAGATCTAAAGGGCATCCTGGCGTTTTCGACCGTCAGCCACCTGGGACTGATCACTGCGCTGCTGGGCATCGGCAGCCCCATGGCGATCCTCGCCGCGCTCTTCCATATCATTAATCACGCCACCTTCAAGGGGGCGCTATTCATGAGCGCAGGGATCATCGATCACGAGACGGGCACACGAGAGCTGGACAAGCTCGGCGGGCTGCGTCGGGCCATGCCGGTCACCGCCCTGCTGATGACCCTGGCCGCGGCCTCGATGGCCGGGGTGCCGCTGCTCAACGGCTTCCTCTCCAAGGAGATGTTCTTCACCGAGACGCTGGAGACCGGCCTATTTGGCGGTCTGGGCTGGCTACTGCCGCTGCTCGCGACTCTCGGCGGGGTGCTCTCGGTGGCCTACTCGCTGCGACTGGTGCACGCCGTCTTCTTCAAACCGGCGAAGGCCGCCCCTCCCAAGCATCCCCATGAGCCGCCGCGACTGATGCGCGCGCCGGTGGAACTCTTGGTCGCGCTCTGCGTGGCCGTGGGGCTGTTTCCCGCGGTGCTGGCCACTGGCCTCATGGATCTCGCCACCCGGGCGGTGCTGGGCGAATCACTCGATTTCCACCTGGCTATCTGGCATGGCGTCAACGCTCCCCTGCTGATGAGCATGTTCGCGCTGGCGGCCGGTATCACGCTCTATATGTTCCACGCACCGGTCCGGCGCTTCGTCCGTCAGTTTGGCACCACCGATGCGCGACTGATCTTCGAGGGCAGCGTCCAGCGTCTGGTGGCGCGCAGCCAAGCGCTCACCGGCCGCCTGGAGAACGGTTCGCTACAACGCTACATGGGCCTGCTGCTCGGCTCGGCGCTGGTGCTGGCCACTCTGGGCCTGATCGAACTGCCACAGCTGGCCGGCAGCCGACCCGAGGCTGAACTGGACGGGGTGCTGATCTTCGGGGCGGCGCTGCTGATCTTCGGCGCCGTCGGTACCGTGGTGACACACCGCTATCGCCTGATCTCGCTGCTGATGCTGTCGGTGGTGGGCCTGGTGGTCTCATTGACCTTTGCCCGCTTCTCGGCCCCCGATCTGGCGCTGACCCAGCTCTCGGTCGAGGTGGTCACCATGATCCTGCTGATGCTGGCGCTGTTCTTCCTGCCCCAGAAGACGCCCAGAGAGTCCTCTGCCCACCGCACCATTCGCGACATCGCTCTGGCCGGTGCCCTGGGCATGGTGGTGGCGAGCCTCAACTACGCCGTACTGACCCGCGAGACCGAGAGCATCTCGCGCTTTTTCCTCGACAATAGCGTGCCCGGCGGCGGCGGCCACAATGTGGTCAACGTCATCCTGGTCGACTTCCGTGGTTTCGATACCCTGGGCGAAATCACCGTGCTGGCGATCGCGGGCCTTGCCATCTTCAAGCTGCTCAATCGCCTGCGACTGTTCATGCCGCACAGCGACGGTGAGGGCCGGATCTGGTCACCGGACCGCTACCCAATGATCCTGACCAGCGTTTCCCAGTGGCTGTTGCCGCTGGCACTGCTGGTCTCGGTCTTCATCTTCCTGCGCGGCCACAACCAGCCCGGCGGCGGCTTCATCGCCGGCCTGGTGACCGCGGTGGCACTGATCCTGGTCTATATGGCCCGAGGCGTGGAGTGGACCCAGAATCGACTGGACTTCCCCTACCAGCCGGTGGCCATCGGCGGTGTCGCCGTGGCGACCCTCACCGGGCTTGGCAGCTGGCTGTTCGGCCGCCCCTTCCTGACCTCGGCCTTTGGCCACTTCAAGCTGCCGCTGATTGGCGAGTTCGAACTGGCCACCGCCATGCTGTTCGACCTCGGCGTCTATCTGGCCGTGGTCGGTGCGACCCTGATGATACTGGCCAACCTGGGCAAGGTGACGACCCCCCATCGCCCTAGCAAGGATACCCAGCCCGCCCCCAGCAAGGAGAAAAGCTGATGGAAAGCCTATATGCCATTACCACCGGTATCCTGGCCGCCTGCGGCCTGTTCCTGACGCTGCGCGGGCGCAGTTTCCCGGTGGTGGTCGGCCTGACGCTGCTGTCCTACGCGGTTAACCTGTTCCTGTTCTCGATGGGCGGGCTGACCAGCAATGGCGCGGTCATCCTCGATGGCAACGGCAGCTATGCCGACCCGCTACCCCAGGCCCTGGTGCTAACGGCCATCGTCATCGGCTTCGCCATGACCGCCTTCGCGGTCATTCTGGCCATGCGGGCACGCGGTGACATGGGCAACGACCATGTGGACGGCCGTCAGATGGACGAGTCGCGAGAGGAGCGCCGCTGATGCTGGATCACCTGATCGTACTGCCCGTCGTCCTGCCGCTGATCAGCGGCATCCTGCTGCTGATCAGCCGCCACGGCAGCACCTTCGCCAAGCGTCTGCTGGGCGTCGGCAGCACCGTATTGCTGCTGCTCGTCGCTATTGCCCTGCTTGGTCAGGCAGCCGGTGGCGAGGTGGCCTACTATGCTCTGGGGGACTGGCAGCCACCCTTCGGCATCGTCATGGTGCTCGATCGCCTCTCGGCGCTGATGATTCTGCTCACCGCAGTGCTGGCGCTGGGCTGCGTGGTCTTTGCCAGCGCCGGCGATGACGAGCAGGGCAGCAATTTCCATGGCCTCTTCCAGCTACAGCTGATGGGCATCAACGGCGCCTTTCTGACCGGCGACCTGTTCAACCTCTTCGTGTTCTTTGAAGTCCTGCTGCTGGCCTCCTACGCCCTGCTGATGCACGGCGGCGGCAAGGCGCGCATTCAGGCAGGCCTGCACTATGTGGTGCTCAATCTGGCCGGCTCGGCGCTGTTCCTGATCGCGGTGGGCGTGCTCTATGGCGCTACCGGCACCCTCAACATGACCCACATGTCGGTGCGCCTGGCCGAGCTCGAAAGCGAACGCGCGGGGCTGGTCAGCGCCGGCGCCCTCTTGCTGCTGGTAGTCTTCGGCCTCAAGGCCGCCATCCTGCCACTTTATTTCTGGCTGCCGCGGGCCTATGCCTCGGCGCCAGCGCCGGTAGCCGCGCTATTCGCGATCATGACCAAGGTCGGTATCTACGCGATTCTTCGCGTCTACTCGCTGATTTTCGGCGATCAGGCCGGCCCCTTGATGGCCCTCGAACAGCCCTGGGTATGGTGGCTGGCACTGGGCACCCTGGCGGTCTCCGCGGTCGGCGTGCTGGCTGCCCGTGATCTGCGCCTGCTGGTGGCCTACCTGGTGCTAGTCTCGGTCGGCACCTTGCTGGCGGGCATCGGCATGGGCACCCCCGAGGCCACCAGCGCCCTGCTCTTCTACCTAATCCATACCACGCTCGTCACCGGCGGTCTCTTCCTGCTCGCCGAGCTGATCGGGCTGCAACGCGGCAAGGCCGGCACCCGCCTGGTCAAGGGCCGTCCGCTGCGCAACGGTGGACTGCTGGCCATCCTGTTTCTGGTCGGTGCTGCCGCCGTGGCCGGACTCCCGCCGCTGTCCGGTGGCATCGGCAAGGCCTTCTTGATGGTCGCCGCCACCCCGGCCCAGCAGCCCTGGTTATGGCCGCTGCTGCTGATCGCCGGGCTCTGCTCGCTGGTGGCCCTGTCTCGGGCCGGCTCGACCCTGTTCTGGCGTAGCCACGAGGGCGAGCCCAGTGATCTGCCACTAGGTCGGCGCCAGCTGTTCGGCGTGACTTGGCTGCTGGGGGCTTCCCCACTGCTGGTGCTCCTGGCGGGGCCGGTCAGTGACTACACTCAGGCCACCGCCGAGCAGCTGAGCTCACCCGCGCCACAGATCCGGGCGCTACTGCCCGACCATGCCGCTCATGCCAATGGAGGTGACGCATGATCACGCCCCGCTCCTGGCTGCCCACGCCGCTGCTGTCGCTCCTGCTGCTGGTGGTCTGGCTACTGCTGGTGACCAGCATCTCCTTCGGCCATGTGCTGCTGGGGGGCGTGCTGGCCATCGTCATTCCGCTGATCAGTCAGCGTTTCTGGGATGTGCAGCCCAACGTCAAGAAGCCCGGGATGTTGCTGCGCTATGCTCTACGCGTGCTGGGCGACATCATCCGCGCCAACCTTGAAGTGTCCTGGCTGATCCTCAATCCGCGGCGGCGCATGCGTCCGACGTTCATCGAATATCCGCTGATGCTCGAAGAGCGCTTCACCATCACCCTACTCGCCAACACCATCACCCTGACCCCGGGCACGGTATCGGCCAATCTGCGCATGGACGGTCGCTCCCTGCTGATCCACGCCCTGGATGTCGGCGACGAACAGGCACTGATCGACGAGATACGCGAGCGCTACGAACAGCCGCTCAAGGAGATCTACGAATGCTAGATACCGCGCTGTGGATCAGTCAGGCGCTGATCCTGATGGCCCTGTCCCTCAACGTCTATCGCATGATCGTGGGCCCCTCAATGCCCGACCGGCTGTTGGCGCTGGACACCATGTATGTCAACTCCATCGCCCTGATCGTGATGATGGGGCTTTGGTTAAACACCAAGACCTACTTCGAGGCGGCGCTGCTGATCGCTATGCTCGGTTTCATCAGCACCGTGGCGGTATGCAAGTACTTGCTGCGCGGCGACATCATCGAATAGGCAAGGAGAACCCCATGAACTGGTACGTGTTTCTGGAGGGCGTGATCTCGGTGCTGCTGATCGCCGGTGGCGCCTTCGCCTTCATCGGCTCGCTGGGTATGGCCCACCTGCGAGACTTCTATATGCGCCTGCATGGCCCGACCAAGGCCACCACCCTGGGTATCGGCTGTATCCTCATCGCCTCGATGCTCTATTTCGGGGTCACGGCGGGCCAGCCGGTAGTGCAGGAGATGCTGATCACCTTGTTCCTGTTCATTACCGCCCCGGTGTCGGCCCACCTGTTGGCCAAGACCGGTCTGCACCTGAAGCTCAAGCATGTCGAGAAGACCCGCGGCAAGCCGGTGGAACTCTACCGAGAGGAAGTCGGCGAGAAACCGGTACCGCACCCGGACAGGGGGCACGACTAGCACCGCCAGCCGACCAGCAACGAACAGGCCCTGGGCGAACGTCCGGGGCCTGTTCGTGTGCGGCGAGATCATGCGGCACAGCGTCGTTAGCGAAATGCCTAGAGCCAGCCGCCGAGTTCCTGCTTGACGATCGCCGTCAGCACATCGATATGCGCCTCGTCGGCGTTCAGGCAGGGCACATAGGTGAAGGTTTCACCGCCAGCAGCGAGGAAGGCCTCGCGGATTTCCTGCTGCACCTCCTCGAGGGTCTCGACGCAGTCCGAGGCGAAGGCCGGGGAGATTACCGCGATGTGCTTCTTGCCCGCCCGGGCAAGCTCAGCCACCTTGTCCACGGTCGCCGGTCCCACCCATTTCTCAGGGCCGAACTTGGACTGGAAGGCAGTCACTATCTCATCGTCTGCCATCTCCAGATGCTCCTTTACCAGCCGCGTCGTCTTGTGGCATTGGCAATGGTAGGGATCGCCATCGAGCAGGTAGCGCTCGGGCACCCCATGATAGGACGCCACCAGCACCTCAGGGCGGCCGCCCTGATCGGCCTGGGCCCGGTCATAGGCCACCTGGATCGAGCCACTCAGGGCCGCAATGTAATCCGGGCGATCGAAGTAGGCCGGCACGGTTCGCAGCGCCGGCTGCCACTTCAGCGTCATCAGGGTACGAAAGACCTCATCGTTGGCCGTGGCGGTCGTCGGCGAGCCGTATTGCGGGTAAAGCGGAAAGAACAGCAACCGCTCGCAGCCCTGCTCACGCAGCCGGCGAATCACGCTGTCGGTCGAGGGATTGCCATAACGCATGCAGAAGTCGACCACCACCTCATCGCCGAAGGCCGCCTCGAGGCGCGTCGCGACCTTTTCGGTCTGTTCGCGGGTGATGGTCAACAGCGGGCTCTCGTCACGCTCGGTGTTCCAGATGCTTCGATAGGCTTTGCCGGAAATAAAGGGACGGCGAGTCAGGATGACGCCCTGCAGCAGCGGCTGCCATAGCCAACGCGAATAATCGACTACCCGCTGATCGGAGAGAAACTCCGACAGATAGCGGCGCATCGACCAGTAGTCGGTGGCATCCGGGGTGCCCAGGTTGGCCAATACCACGCCCACTTTCTTGCGCGGCACCGGCGGATGATCGGCACCGGCATGAGCGAGACGCCCTTCGCCGGGCTGCTCGAGGGTGGCGGACGAACGGGGACTGGCTGCGGACATCATGGAATCCTTGTGACCTAACCGACTGATGGATCGACAGCTTATCAAAGGGATGCCATCGAGAAGAATGCAGTTATACTATCATCCATATTTGTATAACTTCAGGTCAATTTATGTCGAAGCCGTTGATCCTGGTGCTGGGTGATCAGCTCAGTTTATCGCTGGCAAGCCTTCAAGACCTGCCAGAAGGCGCCGTGGTGGCGCTTTGCGAGGTCGATGAAGAAGGCCGCTACGTGCCCCACCACCCGCAGAAGATCGCGATGATGTTCGCTGCCATGCGTCACTTCGCCCGCGAACTCGAGGCATCCGGCTATTCGGTGCATTACAGCCGCCTCGACGATGACGACAACCGTCAGCAACTGCTCAAAGAGGCCGAACGCCTGGCCCGGCTGCATGACTGCGACGAAATTCGCGTGGTTCGCCCCGGGGAGTGGCGGCTCTACGAGGCAATCAAGGCGCGCACGGCTGGCGCCGAGAACGCAGCCCTGCCCTGGCGACTCGTCGAAGACGATCGCTTCTTTACCACTCCGGACGACTTCGCCGCCTGGGCCAAGGGCCGCAAGACCTATCGTCTCGAACACTTCTACCGGCATCTTCGCAAGCGCAGCGGGCTCTTGATGGACGACGGCCAGCCGGTCGGCGGCCAGTGGAACTTCGATCACGATAACCGCGAGCCACTGCCCGATCATCTTGCCTTCCCCACGCCGCCGACCCACGAGCAGGATGCCACCACCAAGGCGGCACTGGCGCTGGTGGCGTCCCGGTTCGGGGAGCATTTCGGCTCACTCGAGGCCTTTCACTGGCCGGTGACCCGGACACAGGCGCTTGTCGAGCTCGAGCATTTTCTCGGCAACTGTCTGCCGGACTTCGGCCGCTACCAGGACGCGCTGAGTGATCAGTCACCTTTTCTCTTTCACTCGCGCCTGTCGGCGGCGCTAAACCTGGGCCTGCTGTCGCCCCTCGAGGTCTGTGAGGCCGCCGAAGAGGCGTATCGCAAGGGTCGTGCGCCTCTTAACTCGGTGGAGGGCTTCATCCGCCAGATCCTTGGTTGGCGGGAATACGTGCGCGGGCTGTACTGGACCCGCATGCCCGGCTACAAGCGTGGCAACGGCCTTTCCGCCACGCGAGATCTGCCGGCATTCTTCTGGACCGGCGACACCGAAATGCGCTGCCTCAAGCGGGCCATCGAGATGACCCGCGATCACGCCTATGCCCACCATATCCAGCGACTGATGGTCACGGGTAACTTCGCCCTGCTGTGCGGCGTCAAGCCAGAAGCCCTCTGCGACTGGTATCTGGCGGTCTATGCCGATGCCTGCGAGTGGGTCGAGCTGCCCAATACCCTGGGCATGGTGCTGCATGCCGACGGCGGGCTGATGGGCTCCAAACCCTACTGCGCCTCGGGAAAGTACATCGACCGCATGGGCGATCACTGCAAGCACTGTCGCTATGACCCCAAGCAGGTCACCGGTACTCATGCCTGCCCCTTCAATAGCCTTTACTGGCACTTCATCGAAGAACACCGCGACGTACTGGCCGACAACCCGCGCATGAAGCTGATCTATGGCTCGCTTGACCGCATGAAAGACGACAAGCGGGAGGCCATGCGCCAGCAGGCCGACGCCTTCCTGGCGCGCCTGGACACGGCGCCGGCCTATGGGCAAGGCCAGCACCTGACAGGCTATCGTGATACCGGCAGCTGGCCCCTCACCTCCTCCCAGGAGTCTTCCTGATGTCTCCGACCGCTACGTCACCACGGCATGCCGCTTCCCCCGTGACGCTCTTTCACGACGGCCACTGCCCCTTCTGCCAACGCGAAGTCGCCTGGCTCGAGCAGCATCCGCGCCGCGAGCGTATCAGGCTGGTCGATATACAAGCCGATGACTTCGATGCCGCCGCCTGGGGGTGCTCGTTCGAGGCCATGATGGGCCGCCTGCATCTCGCGGATGCCAAGGGTGCCTGGTTCGTGGGTATGGATGCCAGTCGGGCGCTGTATGCCGTGCTGGGCTATCGACGGCTGGTGGGTCTGACGATGTTGCCGGGCCTGGCCTGGTGCTTCGACCAGAGCTACGCCTGCTTCGCCCGCCATCGAGTCAGGCTGGGGAATTGGTGGCAAGCAAGGCAACGCCGGCACACCAGAAACTGACTCAATCAAGGCTTGAGATCAGAGGCTTGAAGTCAGGGGCTTGAAGTCAGGGGCTTGAAGTCAGGGGCTTGAAGTCAGGGGCTCGAGAGCGAGCGGGTTATGAGCGCATGACAAGAGGGAAAGTCCAGCCCTGTCGGTGAGGCTGGCGAGTGCGGGATAACCCACCACCGTTGGCATAAGCGCTCTTTCAGGAAGCGAGGTGGTAAGTTAATAGCAGGGTAAGTCAGTGAAACCGGCAATATGCCGGAAGTGCTGATTGAGGCGAAAAATGAAGCGCGCGATGCGAAGCTCACGGTATGAAGCGGCAGGTCCGCAAAGATGATGCGGAGCCTATCTCTGCCGCCTAGAAGACCAGCGGCATACGCGAGCTGAGCGCATCATGGTAGTGGGCGTCGCGGCCGATCACCTCGTCGTGGGCCACATACTGCACCAGGTAGGCCCGATGGATGCCGACCCGCTTGAGCTCGAGATAGATATCATCGAGGGCACGAAAGAGCATCGGCTTGCCGGACTGGGTCAATAGATGGCGTGCGCCCTCGATATCTTCCAGTTCCACTTGGTAGAAACGGCTGCCGGCGTGGCTGATGACGCGAATTTCGAAATTGTCGTGTCGCTTGGCAAAGGCCTTGAAGTCTTGCAGTTCCATGCCGTCCTCCTGGATAGCGGGATAGTGGCCGAACGCGTGGCAGCTTGCCATGACGTTCGGTCATTGCGGTTGTCGATATATCAGCGCCCGATAGGCGTGCTCCAGATATACCTGGGGCACAGCTTGGCTGTGCCCCATGACGACAATATGACATGTCGCCCTCACCGCTATGACCCTGGCCGCTACGCCATGTTCCGTGCAGACAGCACGTCAAAAAGCGCCGACGCCATCACTGATAGTCGGCGGGATCGATGGCCTTGCCAAGGGAGTTGCGGTCGACCCAGTTGCCGGCCTTGGTTTCCTTGTAGCGGAAAACCACCTTATCGCCGACCGCCACTGGAATCTCGGAGTCCTCGGTCTGATAGCTGTAAGTCTCGCCGTCCACCACCAACCGGTAGCGATAGAGGTCGGGCATGCCGAGCCACTCCTTGAAGGGCCCCTCGCGCTCGACTTCTTGAAGTTCGCCACGCCCCTCGAGTTTTGGGGTCCGCTTGCGGTTGCCGCGTCGAAATCCGCCTGCCATAAGCTATCCTCGTTCACCTGACTGATTCATCTGACTGCTTCACTAAACTAAGCCGCGCATTATACGGGGGGCCATTGCAGTCTCAACCATGACTCCGCGCCTGGACCGGGGCGATCACTCGCCGAAATGCTGACCGTAGCTGTCCGGCGCCAGATCTTCGAAGCGGGTGTACTTGCCGATGAAGGCCATGTGCACCGTGCCGATAGGGCCGTTACGCTGCTTGCCGATGATCAGCTCGGCAAGCCCCTGGTTATCGGGATTATCTGGATTGTAGACCTCGTCACGATAGACGAAGGCAATGACGTCGGCGTCCTGCTCGATGGCGCCGGACTCGCGTAGATCCGACATCACCGGGCGTTTGTTGGGACGCTGCTCCAGGGAGCGGTTGAGCTGCGACAGCGACACCACCGGGCAACCGAATTCCTTGGCGAGCCCCTTCAGGGAGCGAGAAATCTCGGAAATCTCGCCGGTACGGTTCTCGGAAAAACCGGGAATCTGCATCAACTGAAGGTAGTCGATCATCACCAGGCCGATATTGCCGTGCTCACGCACCACCCGGCGAATCCGCGAACGCATCTCGTTGGGCGACAGCGCGGCGGTATCGTCAATAAAAAGCTGCTTGTCCTTCAGTAGGTTGACGGCCGATGTCAGACGCGGCCAGTCCTCGTCCTCGAGCTGACCGGTGCGCACCCGAGTCTGGTCGATGCGGCCAAGCGACGACAGCATACGCAGCATCAGCGCCTCGGCGGGCATCTCCATGGAGAACACCATCACCGGCTTGTCGCTCGAGATCACCGCATGTTCAACCAGGTTCATGGCAAAGGTGGTCTTACCCATCGAGGGGCGCCCGGCAATGATCACCAGATCCGAGGGCTGCAGGCCCGAGGTCATGTCGTCGAGATCGCGAAAACCGGTCGACAGCCCGGTCATCTCGCCTTCCATGTTGAACATCTCGTCGATGCGATCCACTGCCTTGGCCAGCAGGTCGCTCATGCCGATGGGGCCACCGGTCTTGGGCCGATCCTCGCTGATCTGGAAGACCAGTCGCTCGGCCTCGTTGACCAGCTCATCGGCCGGCCGTCCCTGGGGCGCGAAGGCACTCTCGGCGACCTGACTGGCGGCCTGGATCAGTTTGCGCAGCGTGGCCCGCTCGCGCACGATCTCGGCGTAAGCGCGGATATTGCTCGCCGACGGGGTGTTGCGGGCAAGCTCGGCCAGATAGGCAAGCCCGCCCACGGTATCCAACTGGTCGCGGTTCTCCAACGCCTCGGAGAGCGTCACCACATCCAACGGGTGCGACCCTTCGGCCAGACCCGCCATGGCATTGAAGATCAGCCGGTGCTCGTAGCGGTAGAAGTCGCCGGCCACCAGCTGCTCGGAGACCGCATCCCAAGCCGAATTGTCCAGCATCAGACCGCCCAGCACGGACTGCTCGGCTTCCAGCGAATGGGGCGGCACCTTGAGCGCAGCAGTTTCCTGATCGAGCTCGACGGGTTCGTTCATGGAGTCGGGCACCTTCGGTGATTCGGTAAGCGGCGCTCATTCTACCCCATCCCTGCGGCGCACCCCATTCTTGACCAGGCTTACCGACAATGAAAAAACCCGCAGGCCGTTAGGCATGCGGGAAAGGATCGAGACACCGAGCTTAAGACCAGGGCGGGCGTCGCGACACGCCCGCCCTGCCGTTAGATGCAGTATGGGTGAGTTTTAGATTAGAACCAGACTTCTGTTTGCACGCCGAAGCTCCACTGACCGCCGGTAAAGCCGTCATCGCCGAAGGCATCGTCGCTCGAATAGTCGTTCAGTTCTTCGTCCCAGTCGGTGTAGGAGGTAAACACGCGAATCTCGGGACGCTGCCAGAAACCGCCCACCTGAGGCTTGAAGGTCGGCGCGATGGTGTACTTGGTGTAGTTGCCGTCGGCGGCATTACCCGTCGGCCCCTGATCAAGGTCCATATACTGGTAGCTGGCCTCGTACTGCATCTCGAAGTTTTCGGTCAACTCATTAGCGAGACGCACATTAAGTCCAGCCCACTGATACTCGTCACCGTCATCGTATCGGTCTTGACTGGTCTCCGCGAACACCGAGGGCGCGATGCGCCACTTGGGCGCCAGGTAGGTGGTGCCATAGACGGCGAGGCGCGTTGCGGTTGCATCCTCGGTTAAATCGCCGTCGGAACCCAGCCCCTTGACCTCGGCGCCCAAGCCCTGGCCGTGCAGTAACGCCGCCTTGAAACTGCCCTCGCCAAGGCCGAAGAAGCTGTCGCCGTGGTAGGCCAGCATGGTGTGAACACCGCTGTCGGCGGCGGTAGAGCCATTGCCGAGATCACGGGTGTCATTGTCGGCCGCGCTCAGGCCGTTGACCATCCACTGCAGATTGCCGAAGTAGTTGTTGACCGTATAGATGAAGCTGTCGGTGTCGTTATCATTGGGATCCACCTCGGATACGACATTGAAGTCCGTGTAACTGCGGCCATAGACCGAGAAGTTGGCCTTCCAGTCGTCGGCGAGCTGGACATCATAGATACCGCCGCCGGTGCCGGCGAGAAAGATGAAATCCGAGTCCAGCCAATGGATGTCGAAGTTGTCGCGATCGAAGCGCTTACCGGCCCAGATCGAGGCATTCTCGAAGGCACCGGTAAAGCTTGGCAGGTCACTGAGCTCGACGAAGACCTGGCGCACATTGAGATCGGATTCATCGGCGGTCCAGTCGTTGCTGGTGGTCACGCCATCGGCAAGCATGGTGCGGTAGAGGGCCTTGGTACCGTTGTCGTAGGTCTGGCGGTAGTTAAGCACCGTCTCGACATAGGTATCCGGCTCATTGCCCAACCGGCCCACGGCCCCACCCAGCCCACCGGCGGGTGTGATATAGGGGCCACCCGAAATGCTTTTGCCGTCATCACCGATCAACAGACCAGAGCGCGCGTAGGCGTTGAAGGATAAGCCTTCCTCACCGCTGGCTTGGCGGGCCACCTTATCCAGGCGCTCCTGGCCAGCATCAACGCTCTCTTCGACCGACGCGGCACGTGCTTCGGCGGCATCGGCGCGGGCCTCGGCGGCGGCAACGCGGGCTTCGAGGTCGGCCAGGCGCTGTTCGATATCACTTTGCTGGGCGCTGGCCAGGCCGCTCATGGTGAAGCTGGCGACGGCAACGGCGGCAACGAGCGGGGTTCTCAGCATGGCTGCATTCATGGGGGCGAGTCCTTTTATGCTTGTTGTGTAAAACACCGGGGCTTGTGATCTTTATCGTTTAAGATGGTCGGCGTGAACGGATATTGCCGATACCATCGAATAGCCCCTGAACGACCCCTTCCGCAAAACAGGAATCATCGTTCAAGGCAGAACTTAATCGTTTAAGCCCAGCCTCGCAAAAGGAAATCGACCCTTTTCCGACCAATGTCTAAACAAGATAAGGGAGATTCACCCGCCTCACCGTCATCTGCGTGGGCACTGCCATCAGGCGGCGGACTGCCATAGCAAGAAGGCCGAGGGTCAACGAGCGCGCAAAAAAAAGACACACGGGGAAATCCCCGTGTGTCTCTGCGTGTCCTTCGTCACGTCATGCGCGCACCATCGAAGATGCGGGCTGACGCGCTAGGCGACGACTTACTCGGCGACGATGACGACGCGCACGCTGGATGCCACTTCGGCATGCAGTTGCAGGTCGATATCGTATTCGCCAGTCCGACGCAGCGGACCTTCCGGCATGCGAACTTCGCTCTTGGCGAGGTCGATGCCGGCCTGGGCGATAGCTTCGGCCAGATCGCGCGGACCGATGGAACCGAACAGCTTGCCGTCTTCGCCAGACTTGGCGACCAGCGACAGCTCGATTTCGGCCAGCTGTGCAGCGCGGGCTTCGGCTTCGGCCTTGCGCTCGGCGGCCTGAGCTTCGAGCTCGGCACGCTGGGCTTGGAAGGCTTCCAGGTTTTCTTTGGTTGCCGGAACGGCCAGGCCGTAAGGCATCAGGTAGTTACGGCCGTAACCAGGCTTGACGGTGACCTTGTCACCCAGGCCGCCCAGCTTGCCAATGTTGTCGAGCAGAATGACTTCCATCTCGTGAACCTCTTGTCAGACGCTGCGGGCCAGACGCGTGCGGAAGTCCGCAAACGTATCGATCAGAGCCAACAGCAGCACAATCAGAATCGTGGGCCAAGTCGTGATCAGCAGTACGTAGAAGATCACCAACCAGAGCCCCTTCATCCCCTTGAGACCAATAATTCCGTGAATCAGCGCAATGCCCGCGATCAGCAGGGGTACCCAAGCGAGAATCGCCAGTCCCGGCAATGCCAGCAGCGAGCCGAGGATCCCCAACACCACCAGGGTCACCAGCTCCCGCGGCGCCAACCGCAAAGAGTGAAACTCTTCGCGAAAGCCGCCGGGATTATAGAGCCCGGCTTGCCAGCCACGCGCCAAGGCCAGGCAGGCCACGGCGAGCAGCAGCACGATGATGCCGCTGACACCACCGACGACGAGGGTCGCGAGTGCCTCGGTGGAGATGCCCTGTTGGGTCAAATCCTCCAGGATTCGCTGAGCCTCCGTTGAACTCTCGCGGAGCTGGTCGAGCAGTGCCTGACTGCCACCTGGTGGCAGAAAGACGCCTAGCTGGACCATGGCGGCTCCGGCCAGCGAACCGCTGATCAGCGCCTCTGACCAACGCAGGCGCTCTCTGAGCACCACGCCCATCAGGGTCACCAGCAACAGGGTTGCCAGCGGGATCACGTCCCCCTGAACCCACCACCAGCCGGCGGGCAAGCCCGCCGCCAGGATCACCGGCAGCGCCGAGGCCATGCCCTGGCGCAGAGTCACCAAGCCAGCGATGGCGGCGCTCATCCAGAACAGCCAAGGTACCAGCCCTGCAATCGCCGCCCCTCCGGCAGCGTAGGGCAACCCCCGCATCATCCAGCGGGCAATCGTAAGCATCACGCGAACGGCTTACTGGTGGCTATCGGAGTACGGCAGCAGAGCCAGGTAGCGCGCGCGCTTGATAGCGCTGGACAGCTGGCGCTGGTAGCGTGCCTTGGTACCGGTGATGCGGCTCGGAACGATCTTGCCGGTCTCGGTGACGTAGGCCTTGAGAGTGTCCAGATCTTTATAGTCGATCTGCTTCACGCCTTCGGCGGTAAAACGGCAAAACTTGCGGCGACGGAAAAAGCGTGCCATGTAAAAATCCTCCTGGCGGTGCGTATCAGTTAGCTTCAGCGGTTTCGGTACGTTCGCGCGGCTTGTCTTCGCGACGCGGACGCTTTTCTTCCGCCGGCTTCATCATCGGTGAAGCTTCGGTGATGGCTTCCTTGCAACGCACGACCAGGCTACGGATGATCGCATCGTTGAAGCGGAAGATATTCTCGATTTCTTCGAGGGTCTCGCCGCTGCACTCGACGTTCATCAGCACGTAGTGAGCCTTGTGGATCTTGTTGATCGGATACGCCAGGTGACGACGGCCCCAATCTTCCAGACGATGAACGCTGCCGCCGCTCTCGGTAACGAGGCTGGTGTAACGTTCGACCATCGCCGGAACCTGTTCGCTCTGGTCCGGGTGGACCATGAACACGATTTCGTAATGACGCATAGTGTCTCCTTTCGGTTTGACAGCTTCCATAGGGCATGTCGAAGGAAAGCCTTCGCAGCACCAGGGGAAGCAAGGAGTGATTTAACGGGTGTGTTGTCTGGCCGCAGTCCGACCAAGCCGGACAATTGTAGTGACCGCCCGGCTAGCTTGCAAGCTGACGCTGTCGCAGCGCCTCGAACAGGCAGATACCAGTGGCCACCGAGACGTTGAGACTCGATACACTGCCCACCATCGGCAACTTGACCAGGTTATCGCAGGCTTCGCGGGTCAGCCGCCGCATGCCCTTGCCTTCGGCGCCCATCACCAGCGCGCAAGGACCGCTGAAATCGCCGTCGAAGACGCTGGCCTCGGCCTCGCCGGCGGTGCCGGTGATCCATACGCCGTGATCCTTCAGCTTGCCCATGGCCCGCGCCAGGTTGGTGACCTGATAGACGGGCACGCTCTCAGCGGCCCCGCAGGCCACCTTGCGCACGGTGGCGTTGAGCGGCGCGGCTTTATCCTTGGGTACGATGACGCCATCCACGCCGGCGGCATCGGCGCTGCGCAGGCAGGCACCGAAGTTGTGCACGTCGGTGACACCATCGAGGATCAGCAGTAGCGGCGGCGTATCCTTGGTCCAGCCATTGAGTCGAAGCCACAGAGACTCTTCGCCCTCGGCCGACAGCGGCGGACAGAACGCCACGATGCCCTGGTGCGCCGCACCCTGGGCCAGTGCATCGAGGGCATCGCGGGGCTGAAGCTGGACGCGAGTACCGAGGCGGCGAGCCTCGTCGAGCAGATCGGCCAGGCGAGCCCCCGCACTGCCGTCCTGCACCCAGAGTTCGCGCGGGGCTTCGCCCCTCGCCA
Organism: Onishia taeanensis; assembly: GCF_013349955.1. Classification (GTDB taxonomy): domain Bacteria; phylum Pseudomonadota; class Gammaproteobacteria; order Pseudomonadales; family Halomonadaceae; genus Onishia; species Onishia taeanensis_B. The sequence goes on from NZ_JABVXC010000001.1 coordinate 250,518, forward strand.
GCAGGGCGCGCACCGCATGCACACCATATACCGCATCGAGGCCAGCGGGGGCCTTGGGCCCACGCTGGCCGGGACGTCGTTTCATGATCGGCTTTTCCTGATAGTTCGTAGCATGCCCGCGCCAAGTGTCTGGCCAAGGTGCATAGTGTAAGCACCTAGCCTGGTTTTAAGCGCCTAGCCTTACGCCTAAGCTCAGCGCTTACCGCCGCCGCCCCGCGGCTTGCGCGGCCCGCGGCGACGACCCGACTTGGGCTTGTCGCTCTTGGGCTTTTCAGACTGCGACTTGTCGCTGCCTGCCTGTGGCTCGGTGCCCGGCTTGCGACGCGGCGCACGCTTTTGACGCGGCTTGTCATCGACCAGATCGAAGTCGATCTTGCGGTCGTCGAGATCGACCCTTGCGACCTGCACGGTGACACCATCGCCCAGCCGATAGCTGACGCCGGAGCGCTCGCCCTTGAGGCGATGCTTCTCGGCCTCGTAGTGATAGTAGTCGGAAGGCAGCGAGGTAACGTGTACCAGCCCTTCGACATAGACATCATCGAGGCGCACGAAGATACCGAACTGGGTCACCGAGGCGATGGTGCCCTCGAAGACATCGCCGACCTTGTCGGACATGAACTCACACTTGAGCCAGTCTTCGACGTCGCGGGTGGCGTCGTCGGCGCGCCGCTCGGTCATCGAGCAGTGCTCACCGAAGTGCACCATCTGCTCGAAGGAGTAAGGCGCCCAGCGGCTGGGTGGCTCCACCGAGGCGCCATCGGCCCGCAGCACGGTCGTGGTCTGGCGCGGCCCACGGATGACCGAGCGAATGGCCCGGTGCACCAGCAGGTCCGGATAGCGACGGATCGGCGAAGTGAAGTGAGCATAGGCCGGATAGGCCAGGCCGAAGTGCCCCTCGTTCTGGGGCGAATACACGGCCTGGTTCATCGAACGCAGCATCACCGTCTGGATGATATCGGCATCCGGGCGATCCTTGATGACTTCGCGCAGCGCCTGGTAGTCCTGCGGCGTCGGCTCGTCGCCGCCCCCCAGGGAAAGGCCCAGCTCGTTGAGGAACAGGCGCAGGCGATCCAGGCGCTCAGGCGTCGGCGGCTGGTGAATGCGATACAACGCCGGAAGATCGTGCTTGTCGAGGAAGCGCGCGGTGGCGACGTTGGCCGCCAGCATACACTCTTCGACTATCTTGTGAGCGTCGTTGCGCGAGCGCGGCACGATGGAGTCGATCTTGCGCTCTTCGTTGAAGATGATCGCCGTCTCGGTGGTCTCGAAGTCGATGGCCCCGCGCTCGCTGCGCGCAGTGCGCAACAGCCGATAGAGTTCGTGCAGTTGCTCGATCGACGGCACCAGGGAGGCGTACTCCTCGCGCAGCGCCTGACCTTCGGGGCTATTGGGCTCCTGCAGCATCTTGCCGACCTTATTGTAGGTCAGCCGCGCATGAGACTGGAAGACCGCCTCGTAGAAGCGATAGCGGCTGATCGCACCGGTCTTGGAGATATTCATCTCGCAGACCAGGGCCAGCCGATCGACTGCCGGGTTCAACGAGCACAGGCCGTTGGAAAGCAACTCGGGCAGCATCGGCACGACCTGGCCCGGGAAGTACACCGAGTTGCCGCGCACCAGCGCCTCTTCATCCAGCGCACTGCCCGGCCGCACATAGTGCGAGACGTCGGCGATGGCGACGAGCAGTTTCCAGCTACCGGACTTGGTCTGGTAGGCACAAATGGCGTCGTCGAAGTCCTTGGCGCTTTCATCATCGATGGTCACCAGCGGCAGGTGACGCAGGTCGATACGATGCGCCTTGTCGTCTTCGGCCACCTCGGCGGACATCGAGCCGATCTGCTCATCCACCGCAGGCGGGAACTCGTCCGGGATGTTGTAGCTGCGGATGGCAATGCCGATCTCCATGCCCGGATCCATCCGCTCGCCGAGCACCTCGATGACTTCGCCCACCGGCTGCTTGCGGGTTTCGGGCTGTTGGACGATCCGCGCCGAGACGACCTGTCCATCCTGAGCGCCACCGCTGGCGCTATGGGGAATCAGCACTTCCTGAGAGATGCGGCTGTTCTCGGGGATCAGCACCGCGAACTCGTCGTTGTTCTGACGATAGATACCCACCACGGTCTGGGTGTTACGGGCGATGACTTCGGCGATGGTCGCCTCGTCACGGCCGCGCCGGTCACGGCCGCTGACGCGCACCAGCACGTGATCACCGTGGAAGACACGGCGCATCTGGCGCGGCGGCAACACCAGGTCGGGCTTTTTACCGTCGTCGCGGAGAATGAAGCCGAAGCCGTCGCGGTGTCCAAGCACCTTGCCCTTGATCAGATCGAGCTTGTCGATCAGCGCATAGGCGCCGCGGCGGTTGCGCAGCACCTGGCCATCGCGCTCCATGGCCGCCAGGCGGCGGCGCACGGCTTCCTGCTGGTCGTCGTCCTCGAGGCCCAGCAGCCGGCTCATGTTCTCGTGAGTCAGGGGCTTGCCGGCCTCTTCGAGGCGGCGCAGGAGGTATTCGCGGCTGGGTACCGGATTGTCGTACTTGTGGGCTTCACGTTCCGCGTGGGGATCGTCGCTGAGCGTCCACTGAGTCATACGCAAGGCGTCCTTGATAAGGGAATAACGATGCACCACGGGCGTGAGGCAAGAATTCGTGTGTTCATTAACATGGCGCCAGTATAGCGTTGCAGCGAGCCCGACCCAACCATAACCGTGACGGCGCCTCAAGCATTCGGCGGCCAGGTACCGGCTGGCCCTGCGCAGAAAAATCTTCCTGGCGCCCCGGCCCACGTCTTGCATTGTCACATGGAATCGGTATTATACCGCCCACTTGCCCGGGTGGCGGAATTGGTAGACGCGCTAGCTTCAGGTGCTAGTGTCCGTATGGACGTGGAGGTTCAAGTCCTCTCCCGGGCACCATCGATGATCTCAAGGCTCAGGCTCGATCATCACGGGATGAAAATCCCACCGGCAGTAATGGCAGTTAGCAGTATCGGCATGACCCGTTGATCATTCAACGGCACAACATGGCTTGTGTTCGCCCAGGTGGCGGAATTGGTAGACGCGCTAGCTTCAGGTGCTAGTGTCCGTATGGACGTGGAGGTTCAAGTCCTCTCCTGGGCACCATCCTGATCACTCTTGACGAGGATCTCGATGCCCAGACACGCGAACACCGGCCAGCATGATGCGCCCGGGTGGCGGAATTGGTAGACGCGCTAGCTTCAGGTGCTAGTGTCCTTATGGACGTGGAGGTTCAAGTCCTCTCCCGGGCACCAATTCGCATCATGCAGTAACACCTTCCCGAAACGCCGGTCCCGGCGACCCCGCTGCCCAGATGGCGGAATTGGTAGACGCGCTAGCTTCAGGTGCTAGTATCCTTACGGATGTGGAGGTTCAAGTCCTCTTCTGGGCACCAACTAATCATCCCCCTCTAGTTTTATCTCGCCGTCCTCGCAACGGCCTGCTTGCGCCTCGCTTGTGTCACCCCCGTATTGGCTATCCCGCTCCCCTTGCCACACGCCTTGCGTTCTGCTTGTGCCCGGCATCTGTCACTAGATATCGCCTATCGGATGCGTATTCGCACGCCTACACCTTGCATGCACCCAGATAATGTTTACTGAAAGCGCCCGGGACGACGCGCGACCGCCTGTAGCGCCCAGCCACGCTGGTTGACGCCGCCCTCGAGGCGCGTCTGTGCTGCCTGAGGCAGGTTCGGGAAGAAGTCCAGGCCGGTGCGGGCCTCTATCTCATCGACGCTGACCAGGAAGCGGTCCAGCGGCTCATTGCCGCTGACCTCCTGAGGCATGATGAAGGCCAGCACACGAGGCGTCTCGGAGGGCACTACCAGGATCTTGTAAAAGGCCTCAGGGACCTGCGTGAAGCCTACCCGACGAAAAGCACCATCGAGAAAATCTTGAGGATAGATGGGCCCGGTAATCACCTGCAGGGTACCGAAGCGCGGCACGAAATCATCCATCACCACCTCTTCCAGCCGCTGCCAAAGCTGACGATTGAGGCGCGGCCGCTGGGGCGACATATTGCTCATCAGAAAGGTCTGGCGTTGGGCCTCGCGACCGTAGACACTGGCAATGGCATAGTTGGGGGCCAGATGCCCCCGATCATAGCCGCTGCCGCGATAGCTATCGGCGCTCACCGGCCAGAGGGTTCGCCAGTCACGCTGAAAGTCGGGACGCTCGCCGATTCGCGATGCCCCTGCATCATTCAACCAGTAGCTGACCCACAGCGGGTTGACCCTCAGGTCGGACCAGCCCACCAGATACCCATCGTTGCGCAGCACGCGGTGCAGGCTCAGTGGCGTGGGAGTCTCCCAGGTCGTGACCCCCTTCCAGCTCAGGCTGTCGCGATATTCGGCCTCCTGGCTATACCAGAGCCCAGTGGCCACCGCCACGAACAGCCCCGCGATCAGCAGACGACGTAGTCCGGCACGCCCCATCGACAACAACATCCCCATTCACGTCCCCGGCTGTGGTTTCCGCATTAGCGGGGAGTATACCAGCGCCACCTGATGCGCACAGGCAGCATCAGGCAGCCTAGAGGGGCCCAGGGCCGGTATCGCACGCCGCAGGCTCCCTGCTTCCAGCGTCATGCACTAAACTACGTTGACCGAAATGGCCAGACGCAACGCCGCATAGGCCATACTGCGCAGTAGGCGGCATACACTGCATTGCATTGGCAGGAACGCTGCCGTTCGAAACGATAACGAGACCGCGCGGCAATGAGGTGCAATAGTCGACAGGTGCCGCGCTAACGAGGCACCGGAAGAAGCAAGAGGCAGGAAGCGAGGCCAGGCAGCCTCGCCTAAATCAGAGGCGGCCCGAGCCGCCCCTATGACCGTGAAGCGGGTCCCGCCCCTGGCAAGGCATCCAAGGACCCGGAAAAGACCAACTCCAAGGAGACACCATGGCTAATCAGAGTCGTCGCGACTTTATGCGTAACAGCCTGCTGGGCCTTGCCGCCCTGCCATTGGGTGCGGGTATCCTGTCACGCCAGGCCCTGGCTCAGGACCTTCCCCCTCTGGATCCCGACAACCCGCAAGCAAAGGCACTGAACTACGTCACCCAAGCAAGCGATGCCAGCGATCATCCGGTCTATGCCGATGGCGAGAAGTGTTCCAACTGCATGTTCTATAACGCCGACACCCAAGGCTGTCAGCTGTTCCCGCAGAACAGCGTGGCGGCGGACGGCTGGTGCCAATCCTGGACCACCGCCTAAGGCCCATATCCTGAGATCCAGGATCCGGCTTACAGCCTCGCTATAGCGCCAAAGCACGACGACAAGACCCGCCAATTGGCGGGTCTTGTCGGTTCAGTCCGAGCGCCATTCTGGCTGACGTCTATTCTGGTGTGCTCGATGCTGGCTTTCCTGAAAACGGGCTTTTCTCGATCGGGGCTTATCCGAATGCTTTTCCCAATCGTCGCTTGGCTAGCAGCTTGAACATCCGCCCGCCTCTTCGCTCTTACCTCTTCGCTCTTGCCTCTTACTCCTGCCCGCCTTCGTTGGGCAGCGGCCATTGATAGCGACGCACCACTTCATCGTCTTCGACCGATTCGAGCCGGACCGTGAAGCCCCACAGCTGGTGCAAGTGGCGCATCACCGGATAGACGCTCTTGGCCAACGGCCGACGACGATCCTGGACGTGACGCAGCGTCAAGGAGCGATCGCCGCGAATGTCGGCGGCATAGATCTGGATATTCGGCTCCCGCACCGACAGCGCGTACTGCACCGACAGTGCCTCGCGTAGCCGTCGATAGCCACGCTCATCGTGGATCGCCGCCACCGTGAGCATTTCATCTTGATCGTCGTCGATGACATTGAACAGCTTGAGGTCACGAATCACCTTGGGCGACAGGAACTGCTGGATAAACGACTCATCCTTGAAGTTGCGCATCGCAAAATGCAGCGTCTCGAGCCAGTTGCTGCCGGCGATGTCGGGGAACCATTCGCGATCCTCGTCGGTTGGCGCCTCGCAAATGCGGCGAATGTCGGTAAACATCGCAAACCCCAGCGCGTAAGGGTTGATGCCGTTGTAGTAAGGACTATCGAAAGGCTGCTGATGAACGACGGCGGTGTGCGACTGCAGGAACTCGAGGATCAGCCCCTCATCGACCAGCCCTTCGTCGAACATTCGGTTCATCAGGGTGTAGTGCCAGAAGGTTGCCCAACCCTCGTTCATCACCTGCGTCTGGCGTTGCGGGTAGAAATACTGCGCCAGCTTGCGCACGATGCGCACGATCTCCCGCTGCCAGGGCGCCAGCAAGGGGGCGTTCTTCTCAATGAAATACAAAAGGTTCTCCTGGGGCTCGGGCGGATAGCGACCGGCCTGGTGCAGCCCTAGCGGGTCATCGCCATAGTCCTGCGCGTTCTCCTCCAGGTCCTGGCCAGCCTGGGGAATGGTGCGCCACAGCGTATTCACCTGCGCCTGCAGGTATTCCTCGCGCTCTGCTTGCCGCAGCGCCTCTTCCTCGGCGGAGATCGGCGAAGGACGCTTATAGCGATCCACGCCGTAGTTCTGCAGCGCATGACAGGCATCCAGCAACTGCTCGACCGCTACCACTCCATAACGCTCTTCACACTCGGCGACGTATTTCCGCGCGAATACCAGGTAATCGATGATCGAGCCGGCGTCGGTCCAGGTGCGAAACAGGTAGTTGCCCTTGAAGAAGGAGTTATGGCCATAGCAGGCGTGAGCCATGACCAATACCTGCATCATCAGGGTGTTTTCTTCCATCAAATAGGCAATGCAGGGGTCCGAGTTGATGACGAGCTCGTAGGCCAGCCCCATCTGACCGCGGCGATAGGCCTGCTCGACGGACAGAAACTGCTTGCCGAAGGACCAGTGATGGTAACCCACCGGCATGCCGACGCTGGCGTAGGCATCCATCATCTGCTCGGAGGTGATCACCTCGATCTGATTGGGGTAGGTATCGAGGCGGTATTCATCGGCGAGCCGGGCAATCTCGCGCTCGAACTCGGCAAGCACCTCGAAATTCCAGTCCGAGCCGGTGGCGATGGGGGTCTGTCGGGTCATGCTGCCTCCTGGAGCCGCTCAGGCCTCGACTTTACGAAACAGCTCGCGAAACACCGGGTAGATATCCCCCGGCTCGATAATCTGGCGCATGGCGAAGCGTGAGGGGAAATCCGCCTCGACGGCCTCGTATTCCTCCCAAAGCGCCTGGTGGGCATGGGGCGTAATCTCGACATAGGTGAAATAGGCGAGTTTTCGCATCAGCGACTTCGACAGCACTTCACGGCAGGTCGTGGAATCGTCGTCCCAGTTGTCACCGTCGGAGGCTTGGGCAACGTAGAGGTTCCAATCGGCGGGTGGGTAACGATCACTGATGATCTCGTCGACCAGGGTCAGGGCGCTGGACACGATGGTGCCGCCGGTCTCCCTCGAATAGAAGAACTCTTCCTCGTCGACTTCCTTGGCGGCAGTATGGTGGCGCACAAAGACCAGCTCGACCTTCTCGTAGTTTCGCTCGAGGAACAGGTACAGCAGCAGAAAGAAGCGCTTGGCGATGTCCTTGTGGGATTGGGTCATCGAGCCTGAGACGTCCATCACACAGAACATCACCGCCTTGTTGGAAGGCGTGGGCTGGTTGACCAGATTATTGTAGCGAAGGTCATAGGTATCGATGAAGGGCACCGCCTCCAGACGCTTTTCTAACCGCTCGATCTCGGCCTTGAGCTCCTGGACGCGTGACGGGTTGCGCAGCACCGGGTCCTTGCGTTCCTCCTCTTCGAGGGCGTCCATGGCCTCACGCAAAGCGCGCCGGATAGGCGCACGCATGGCAATGCGCCGGGCCTGAGCCTCGCGCATCGAGCGCACGATGTTGATCCGCGACGGCACCCCGTCACGGGTGATGCCGGACCGCACCGGCTTGACCTCTTCGAGATCCATCAGCTGCTTGCGCTCGAGATGCGGTAACTCCAGGCCATCGAAGACGAAATCGAGAAACTCGTCGCGCGTCAGACTGAAGGCGAATTCATCCATGCCCTCGCCCTGATTGGACGCCCCACCCTCGCCGCTACCATCCCCGCCACCGCCACCGCTGGGGCGACGCAGCCTATCGCCCTCATCGAATTCGCGGTTGCCTGGGCTGACGATGGAGCGATGCCCGCCCTGACCGTGCTGAAAGACCGGTTCGGAGATATCCCGCGTCGGGATAGAGACCTTTTCGCCGTGCTGCATGTCGGTGATTGAACGGCGATTGACGGCTTCCTCCACCGAGCGCTTGATATGAGTGCGATAGCGATCGAGGAAACGCTGCCGATTGACCGCGCTCTTGTGCTTGGCATTGGCCCGTCGATCGATGAAATAACTCATGCTGCCCTCCCGGCGCCTCGCGCCGCTGACCGGGCCGGTTACCCGGCCCGGTGATGCGCCTCACGGCGCCCCCATCCAGGCCTCAGTCGCACGCATCTGAGGCCTGGAGTGTCACTGGGACCTGAAGCATCACTGGGACTTGCGCACGCGCAGGTACCATTCCGACAACAGCCGCACCTGCTTCTCGGTGTAACCGCGGTCGACCATCCGCGCGACGAAGTCTTCGTGCTTTCTCTGATCCGACTGGGACGCCTTGGCATTGAAGGAGATGACCGGCAGCAGCTCCTCGGTGTTGGCAAACATCTTCTTCTCGATCACGCCGCGCAGCTTCTCGTAGGAGCCCCAGCTGGGGTTCATGCCGTTGTTCTGCGCCCTTGCCCGCAGCACGAAATTGACCACCTCATGACGGAAGTCCTTGGGATTGGAGATGCCCGCCGGCTTCTCGATCTTCTCGAGCTCCTCGTTGAGCGACTGGCGATTGAACAGCTCGCCGGTCTCCGGGTCGCGGTATTCCTGATCCTGAATCCAGAAATCCGCGTAGGTCACATAGCGATCGAAGATGTTCTGGCCATACTCGGAGTAGGATTCGAGATAGGCGGTCTGAATCTCCTTGCCAATGAAATCGACGTAGCGCGGCGCCAGGAACTCCTTGATGAAGCGCAGATAGCGCTCGAAGACTTCCTTGGGCAGTTGCTCCTGCTCCAGTCGCTGTTCCAGCACATAAAGCAGATGGACCGGATTGGCGGCGATCTCATGGGTATCGAAGTTGAACACCTTGGAGAGGATCTTGAAGGCAAAGCGGGTCGAGAGTCCGTTCATCCCCTCATCGACTCCGGCTCCGTCGCGGTACTCCTGAATCGACTTGGCCTTGGGGTCGGTGTCCTTGAGGTTCTTGCCGTCATACACCCGCATCTTCGAATAGATGCTGGAATTTTCAGGCTCCTTGAGCCGCGAGAGCACCGTGAACTGAGCCAGCATGCGCAGCGTATCCGGCGCGCAGGGCGCCTGAGCGAGCGATGAGTGCTCGAGCAGCTTCTGATAGATCTTGACCTCTTCGGTCACCCGCAGGCAGTAAGGCACCTTGACCATGTAGACCCGGTCGAGAAAGGCCTCGTTGTTGCGATTGTTACGGAAGGTCTGCCACTCGCTTTCGTTGGAGTGCGCCAGCACCACGCCATCGAAGGGAATAGCCCCCATGCCTTCAGTGGGGTTGTAATTTCCCTCCTGGGTGGCTGTCAGCAGTGGATGCAGCACCTTGATCGGCGCCTTGAACATCTCCACGAACTCCATCAGGCCCTGGTTGGCCTTGCACAGTCCGCCAGAGAAGCTGTAGGCATCCGGATCGTCCTGGGAATAAAGCTCGAGTTGGCGAATATCGACCTTGCCAACCAGCGAGGAAATGTCCTGATTGTTCTCGTCACCGGGCTCGGTCTTGGAGATAGCGATCTGATTGAGACGTGACGGGAAGAGACGCACCACCCGGAACTCTGAGATGTCACCGCCATACTCCTTGAGGCGCTTGGATGCCCAGGGCGACATCACGCTCTTCAGGCAGCGCCTGGGAATGCCGTACTCCTTCTCGAGCAGTTCACCATCCTCCTCTGGGGAGAACAGCCCCAAGGGCGACTCGAATACTGGCGAGCCCTTGATGGCATAGAAAGGCACACGCTCCATCAGCAGTTTCAGGCGTTCGGCCAGGGACGATTTACCGCCCCCCACCGGGCCCAGCAGATAGAGGATCTGCTTGCGCTCTTCCAGGCCCTGAGCGGCATGACGGAAGTAGGCGACGATCTGCTCGATCGCCTCCTCCATGCCGTAGAACTCGGAGAACGCAGGGTAGCGGCGGATCACCTTATTGGAAAAAATGCGCGATAGCCGGGAATCCTTGGCAGTATCGATCACCTCGGGCTCCCCGATCGCCACCAGCATGCGCTCGGCGGCCGAGGCGTAGGCAGTGGGATCGCTACGGCAAAGTTCCAGGTACTCCTTGAGGCTGAGTTCCTCCTGTTGAACGCGTTCGTAGCGATTCTGGACATGATCGAAGATGCTCATCGAAGCCTCCTTAAGCACGATTCCTCGACGATGACGGGAACTGTCAGTTCGAGGCGGGCACATCTATCAGCGTAGACAGATTCGGTTGCCAGGGGCTTGCTCGCACTTCAACGCAACGACTGTCTGACGCCACTGACCTATAAGAGCTCAGAAGCGCAAGGATCGTTCGTTGAAAGTCACCGAGATTTTGAACGCTAGGCGAAAAAGCCGCCGACCGCCAGTGAGTGGCGGCCGGCAGAGAGAAGGCCAGACGTACGGGGAAGGGGGCTCACGCCTGGCCCAGGGCGTCACGCATATCATCGAGCAGCGCATCGAGCAGCTCGGTGGTGGTGTTCCAGGAACACACGAAACGCACCCCGCCGGCGCCGATAAACGTATAGAAGGTCCAACCGCGGGCCTTGAGCGCCGTGATCGCCGTCGGCGGCAGGCTGACGAAGACGCTGTTGGCCTGGGTCGGGAACATCGCTTCGACGCCGGGCAACCCGGTCAGGCCATCGGCCAAATAACGGGCCATGGCATTGGCGTGTTCGGCGTTAGTGCGCCAGGCGCCGCTCTCCAGGAGCCCCAACCAAGGGGCGGCAATGAAGCGCATCTTCGAAGCCAACTGGCCGGCCTGCTTGCAGCGGTAAGCGAAATCCTCGGACAGCTCACGGTTGAAGAACAGAATCGCTTCGCCCATCGCCATGCCGTTCTTGGTGCCCGAAAAGCACAGCGCATCGATGCCGACCTGCCAGGTCAACTCGGCGGGCGACACATTCAACGCCGCACAGGCGTTGGCAAAGCGCGCGCCGTCCATGTGCAGACGCAGGTCATGCTTGTCGGCCATGGCGCGAATCGCCCGCAGCTCATCGAGGCTGTAGAGGGTCCCGACCTCGGTGGCCTGCGTCAGAGAGATCACGCGGGGCTTGGGATAGTGGATATCGCTGCGCTTGGTGACCAGCGCCTCTATGCCCTCTGGCGTCAGCTTGCCGTGCTCGCCCGGCGAGGTCAGCAGCTTGGCACCGTTGGAGAAGAATTCCGGCCCTCCGCATTCATCGGTCTCGATATGGGCGAGCTCGTGGCAGATCACGCTGTGATAGCTGCGGCCCATGGCGGCCAACGTCAACGAGTTGGCGGCCGTGCCATTGAAGACGAAGAAGACGTCGCAGTCGTAATCGAAGAGTTCACGGAAGCGGTCGGTCGCCCGCTCGGTCCAACTGTCGTTGCCATAGGCGAGATCATCGCAGCGATTGGCCTCGAGCAGGTATTCCATGGCCTCTGGACAGATCCCGGAGGTGTTGTCACTGGCCAAGTAGCGCGGAGTGCAGTCGGGTTCCATCTGAGGTGTCCTTACACACAGTGTTCACGAAGGCGCATTGCGACGGGTTCATCGCAACACCCTGACAGTCGGCGTGGATTACACGCTTAGACCAGTCTACCACCCTCGTGAGAGGCTGCACCTGCTTGCCCTCACCCTCCATTACACGGCGATCCGCAGTGCTATAAGCGCGCCGCCAGCCGTGTGCCTTGGTCGATGGCCCGCTTGGCGTCGAGCTCGGCGGCCTCATCGGCACCGCCGATCAGGTGCACCGCCACCCCGGCGCCCTCAAGCGGGGCGAAGAGTTCGCGCACCGGCTCCTGGCCGGCACAGACCACGATACTGTCGACCTCGAGCAGCCGCGCCTCCCCCGCCACGCGCAGATGTAGCCCGGCATCGTCGATAGACAGATACTCACAGCCGGCCAGCGTCTCGACGCCACGATGACGCAGCGAGGCCCGATGCACCCAGCCGGTGCTGGTGCCGAGCCCCTTGCCGGGCTTACTGGTCTTGCGCTGCAGCAGGGTCACGCGGCGCCTCACCCTTGGACGCTGGGCAGCGGTCAGCCCCGCGCCCTCACGGGCCGAAAGATCGACGCCCCACTCCCGACACCAGGCGTCCAGCGCCTGACCGTTGAGTGGTTGTCCCGGCGCGCCTTCCTGCCCTGGATGAGTCAGCAGCTCCGCCACATCGAAGCCGATGCCACCGGCACCGATGATCGCAACCCGAGAACCGACCCGCTCGGGGTGGCGAATCGCCTCTGGGTACCCAAGCACCTTGGGATGATCGCTGCCCGGGAGTTCGAGATGACGGGGGCGCACGCCACTGGCCAGCACCACGGCCGCGAAGCCCTTGAGGGTCTCCAGACTCGCCTGGGTGTTCAGGCGCACCTCGACAGCGTATTTTTCGAGCATCACCTTGTAGTAGCGCAGCGTCTCATTGAACTCCTCCTTGCCGGGAATTCGCCGGGCGTAGTTGAACTGCCCACCCACTTCGCCTTCGCGCTCGAAGAGCACCACCCGATGACCGCGGCCAGCGGCGGTGACCGCGGTCGCCAGCCCCGCCGGCCCGGCGCCGACCACGGCGATGTCCTGAGGCGATTCGGCCGGCGTGATTGAAAGTTCGGTCTCGTGACAGGCGCGCGGATTGACCAGACAGGAGGTCAGCTTGCCCTGAAAGGTATGATCGAGGCAGGCCTGGTTGCAGGCGATACAGGTGTTTATCTCGTCGCTGCGCCCCTCATGTGCCTTCGCCATCCACTCGGGGTCGGCGAGAAAGGGTCGCGCCATGGACACCAGGTCGGCGTGCCCCTCGGCCAGCACCCGTTCGGCGACCTCTGGCATATTGATGCGATTGGTGGTGATCAAGGGTACCGAGAGCTCGGCTTTCATGCGCCGCGTCACCTCGGTGAAGGCGGCCCGCGGCACGCTGGTGACGATGGTGGGCACCCGCGCTTCGTGCCAGCCGATCCCCGTATTGATCAGATCGACCCCGGCCTCCTCGAGGGCACGACCCAGGGCGACCACTTCCTGCCAGCTGCTGCCGTCATCGACCAGATCCAGCATCGACAGGCGAAAGATGATCAGGAAGTCCGGCCCCAGAGCGGCGCGAATGCGTCGCACGATCTCCACCGGAAAGCGCATGCGGGCAGCGAAGTCTCCGCCCCAGGCATCCTCGCGCTGGTTGGTGCGCCGGCACAGAAACTGGTTGATCAGATAACCCTCTGAGCCCATCACCTCGACGCCGTCATAGCCGGCCTCCAGGGCCAGGCGGGCGCAGCGTACATAGTCCTCGATCTGCTGCTCGACCTCATCGCTTTCCAGTGCGCGGGGCGTGAAGGCGTTGATCGGTGCGCGAATCGCCGAAGGCGCCACCAGCTCCGGCGAGTAGGCGTAGCGACCGGCATGCAGAATCTGCAGGCAGATGCGCCCGCCCTCGCCGTGCACCGCCTCGCTGACTGGACGGTGGGCGACAGCCTCCTGGTCGTCGGTGAGCTTGGCGGCGCCTTGGAAAACGGCGCCTTCCGGGTTGGGGGCGATGCCGCCGGTCACGATCAGGCCCACGCCGGCCCGGGCACGCTCGGCATAGAAGGCCGCCAGCCGGGCGAAACCGCCGGGGGCTTCCTCGAGGTTGGTGTGCATCGAGCCCATCAGCACGCGGTTGGGCAGGGTCAGATTACCCAGCGTCAGCGGCTGGAAGAGATGCGGGTAGGTCGTCACGGCGAGTCCTCGCACGGTGGCACGGCTTGGTTTCAAACAACCGTATGACAGACCGGCCGGGGCCGCAAGACGGCCAAGGTCGACCATCGACGCCGCGAGCCCCATGACACTGAAATCAGAAAGGGGGCATCAGCAAGAGCGGACACCAGGAAATCGCGAGGGGCGAGGAAAAACGCGAGGGCTAAAACGACAAAACCCCAAGCAGCAAGGCTCAGGGTTAATATCGGGTATCGAAATGGCGGACCGGACGGGACTCGAACCCGCGACCTCCGGCGTGACAGGCCGGCATTCTAACCAACTGAACTACCGGTCCGCGTGGTGGGTGATACTGGACTCGAACCAGTGACCCCCAGCATGTGAAGCTGGTGCTCTAACCAGCTGAGCTAATCACCCACATATTCGATAGGCGGCGTGTGTTTGGATGATCGATGGCGGACTGGACGGGACTCGAACCCGCGACCTCCGGCGTGACAGGCCGGCATTCTAACCAACTGAACTACCAGTCCATCGAACAACAAGACGACACTTGCCTGGGTACTGCTATTGCTACTGCAAATAGATACTGCATGAGAAAAGTGGCGGACTGGACGGGACTCGAACCCGCGACCTCCGGCGTGACAGGCCGGCATTCTAACCAACTGAACTACCAGTCCACATTTTTCCTCTACGCCTCCAGGGCATCTCTAAGAGATGGTGGGTGGTACTGGGCTCGAACCAGTGACCCCCAGCTTGTAAGGCTGGTGCTCTTCCAACTGAGCTAACCACCCTTGGGGACGTGGCGCTGCATTCTACAGGGCGACGGTTCAAAGTCAACGCCATTGACGCAAATAATTCGTCACAGAGCAGCACGAATTTCACAGGGCATTCATCAACTTGCGCTCTTAATGTGCGCAAAGCCGCGCCATGCGCGGGCGGTGGGCATTTCCGCGCCCATTCTGCCCGCCTTGCGCTATCGACAGATTCGCCTGATTCCGCCGACACCATCCAGCGAATTCGGCCCGAACGCACCAAGGATTTCACCTATCGGCAACTCGCCTAAAAATGAAGATGCTTATGCATTGGCTTTGGCGAGGGCCATGCGGGCGGCGATCATCGCTGCCGCCTCAGCGATCAGGTCAGACTGACGCAGCCCACTGCGGCGGGTCGGCGTCCAGTCATGATCTCCCGCCTCCAGAAAGTGAACCTCAGCGCAGTCGGGCAGCGCATAGCCTTCCACTTCCTCACGACGGCCGAAGGGATCACGAGTGCCTTGCAGCACCAGCGTCGGACAGGCAAGCGCCGGCCAATGCGCCAGGCGGGTTCGCTCGGGCTTGCCCGGCGGATGAAAGGGATAACCACACAGCGCCAGGCCCGCCACACCTGTCTGATTCACCCCCTCGCCCCCCGGAGCGGCCCGTGGCGCTTCACCCCGTACGGCGGCCAGTAGGCTGGCCACACGTCCGCCCATCGACTTGCCGCCCAGCCAGGGCGCGGGCAAACCAGCCTGCGACAAGAAGTCGCACCAACCGGCCAGCTCTTCTACCAGCCGCTCGACCTTGGGTGGCGGTCGCCGACGGCCTTCCTGTCGCATCTGCTGCAGGTAGGCAAACTCGATCGCCAGCACCTGCACCCCCTCCTGGACAAGTGCCTCGCGCAGCGCGACCAGAAAGGTCGATTCCTGGCCGGCGCCGGCCCCATGGGTCAACAGCAGTCGGCCATGAATCGCCTCGCCGCTGACCTCGATTGGCCCTCGCTCTGGAATCCACCAGGTGCCCGCCTGCCCCTGGGCGAGTCGCTGCCCGAGCTCAGCCGGAGTTTGCAGCGACTCGCTGGCGTCAATGAGGTATGCCACTTACTCTCCTATAAATAACCAAGAAGTAATAACGAACATGTGCATGAGCTTCTGGTGCGGGTACCGCGAGCGCTGGACTAGAATCGCTTCCAGACTCTTGATCTGCATCATTATGGCGGCGGCATGCCTCGGGCACACTCCGGTTTTGGACGTCTCCCCGACACCGCGTTCAATGGGAACCTGACATGAAAACAGCATTCGAGCACCCGGTCTACAACTACAAGGTAGTTCGGCAGTTCGCGATCATGACGGTGGTATGGGGCATCATCGGCATGCTCCTGGGGGTGATCATTGCCGCGCAGCTGGTCTGGCCGGAACTCAATCTGGGATTGCCGTGGACAAGCTTCGGCCGCCTGCGCCCACTGCACACCAACGCGGTGATCTTCGCTTTCGGCGGTTCTGCGCTGATGGCGACGTCTTACTATGTGGTGCAGCGCACCTGCCAGGTTCGCCTCATCTCCGACAAGCTCGCCGCCTTCACGTTCTGGGGCTGGCAGGCGGTGATCGTGTCGGCAGTCATCACCCTGCCGTTGGGCTTCACCACCTCCAAGGAATATGCCGAGCTCGAGTGGCCGATCAACATTCTGATCGCGGTGGTCTGGATCAGCTATGCCATCGTGTTCCTGGGCACGATCAAGCAGCGCAAGACTGCGCATATCTATGTGGCGAACTGGTTCTATGCCGCCTTCATCCTGACGGTGGCCGTGCTGCACATCGTCAACAACGCCGCCATCCCGGTCGGGGCCTTCAAGTCATACTCGATCTACCCCGGGGCCGTGGACGCCATGGTGCAGTGGTGGTGGGGCCACAACGCCGTGGGCTTCTTCCTGACGGCGGGCTTCCTCGGCATGATGTACTATTTCGTGCCCAAGCAGGCCGAGCGTCCGATCTATTCCTATCGTCTGTCGATCGTGCACTTCTGGGCGCTGATCACCACCTACATGTGGGCCGGCGCGCACCACCTGCACTACACTGCCCTGCCCGACTGGGCTCAGTCGCTGGGCATGATCATGTCGATCATCCTGCTGGCCCCCTCCTGGGGCGGCATGATCAACGGCATGATGACCCTGTCCGGTGCCTGGCATAAGCTGCGCACCGACCCGACCCTGCGATTCCTGGTGGTGGCGCTGTCGTTCTACGGCATGTCGACCTTCGAGGGGCCAATGATGGCGGTGAAGACCGTCAATGCGCTGTCCCACTACACCGACTGGACCATCGGTCACGTGCATTCGGGGGCGCTGGGCTGGGTGGCCATGATCACCATCGGCTCCATGTATCACCTGATCCCACGGCTTTACGGCGACACCGACATGTACTCGGTCAAACTCATCGCCGTGCATTTCTGGCTGGCCACCATCGGGACCGTGCTCTATATCGCCGCGATGTGGGTCAACGGCATCCTGCAGGGCCTGATGTGGCGAGCGGTCAACGCCGACGGCACCTTGATGTACACCTTCGTTGAAGCCTTAGAGGCCAGCCATCCCGGCTATGTGGTGCGCTGGATCGGCGGCCTGTTCTGGGTCACCGGCATGCTGCTCATGGCCTTGAACGTCTACATGACGGTCAAGCGCAGCAACGCTGAGCCTCAGCCGCTTCCTCAGACCGCCTAAGGGACCTGCACCGATGAGACACGAGATAGTCGAAAAGAACGTGGGGCTGCTCGCCGTGCTGATTCTGCTGGTGATCAGTTTCGGCGGCCTCGCCGAGATCGTCCCGCTGTTCTTCCAGAAGGAGACGACCCAGCCGGTGGCGGGCCTCGAACCACTGAGCCCGCTGGAGCTCGAGGGTCGCGATATCTACATCCGCGAAGGCTGTGTGGGCTGTCACTCGCAGATGATCCGCCCCTTCCGCGCCGAGACCGAGCGCTACGGGCACTACAGCGTGGCCGGCGAGTTCGTCTACGATCACCCCTTCCTGTGGGGATCCAAGCGTACCGGCCCGGACCTGGCGCGGGTCGGCGGTCGCTACTCGGACGACTGGCACCGGGCGCACCTGTACAACCCGCGGGACGTGGTGCCGGAATCCAAGATGCCCGCCTACCCCTGGCTATTCGACAACACCCTCGACGGCGAGGCCACCGAGACCAAGATGCGCGCCCTGCAAAGCATGGGCGTGCCCTACACCGATGAGCAGATCGCTGGCGCCGGGGACAGGATTCGTGGCGAACAGGAAATCACCGCGCTGGTCGCCTACCTGCAGCAGTTGGGTACCGTTCTCAAGGGTGCGCGTTGATCATGGACATGGGCACCTTTCGCGGCATCACCACCCTGCTGATCCTGATCGCCTTTCTCGGCATCGTGGCCTGGGCCTACTCGAAGCGTCGCCGCAAGGACTTCGATGAGGCAGCCAATCTGCCCTTCGCCGACGAACAGGACGACGCGGGGCATGACGACCGTGCCTCGCCGGACGTGGATGCCCGACAGGACAGGGGAGACAGGAACACATGAACAACCTATGGGGCGACTCCCTTTCAGGCTTCTGGAGTGGTTGGATCATCGTCATCACGCTGGGCACCATCGCCTTCTGCTGGTGGATCCTGTTCGCCAACCGCAAGACCGACAAGGTCCCGGACGCCGAGGGCAACGTGGGCACCACCGGCCACCAGGCCGATGGCATCGAGGAATATGATAACCCGCTGCCGCGCTGGTGGTTCATGCTGTTCGCCGGCACCATCATCTTCGCGCTCGGTTATCTCGCCCTCTATCCCGGGCTTGGCAACTATGGCGGCCTGCTCGGCTGGACTCAGGAAAGTCAGTGGGACCAGGAAGTGGCACGCGCCGAGGAGCGCTATGCGCCCATCTTCGCTCAGTACAACAGCGTACCGGTGCCCGAACTTGCCAAAGACAGCGAGGCCATGCGCGTCGGCGAGCGCATCTTCCTCAATAACTGCGCGGTCTGCCACGGCTCCAATGCCCAGGGCGGCTACGGCTTCCCCAATCTGACCGACGACGACTGGCTGTATGGCGGCGCGCCGGAGGACATCAAGACCACATTGCGCAACGGTCGCAACGGCCTGATGCCCGCTTGGCAGCAGCTCGGCGAGACCAACATCGACAATGTGGCCAACTACGTGATGTCGCTCTCCGGCGCCGAGCATGACGCCGACGCCGCAGCCCTTGGCCAGCCGATCTTCGCCGCCTCCTGCGTGGCCTGCCACGGGCCGCAAGCCAAGGGCAATCAGGCGCTGGGCGCACCCAATCTGACCGATGACATCTGGCTCTACCGACAGCCCGGCCAGCCACTGGGCGACGCCATCCGTCAGACCCTGCGCAATGGCCGTAACGGTCATATGCCCGCTCAGGCTCCCTACATCGGCGAAGACAAGGTGCACCTGGTCACCGCTTACGTTTACAGCCTCTCGCACTGAGTCATCGCTGGCCGGGTGCGTCTCGCCGTCGCACCCGACCGCCTGCCAGTTAACCGACCGCTACAATAGCGATGTGCCCGACATCCGCCGGGCCTCCAAGAGCCCCGACGCGGTGATGTCATGTCCGACAGGATTCCCACTCAAGACGTAACGACAGACGCAAGCGTCGGCCATCATGATCCGGCGCCAGCGACGTCCACCGCCATGTACCAAAGCCGGCGTCATATCTACGTGCGCGAGATCAAGGGCGTCTTCCAGCGCCTGAGACGCGCCGCCAACTGGGTGCTGATGGGCCTGTTCTTCGGTCTGCCCTGGCTTTCCTGGGGCGGTCGACCACTGATTCTGTTCGACCTGCCCGCCCGCCAGTTCCACATCTTCGGCGGCACCTTCTATCCCCAGGAGTTCATGCTGGTGTCCTGGCTATTGATCATCTGCGCCTTCGGACTCTTCTTCATCACCGTTTTCGCCGGGCGAGTGTGGTGCGGCTATACCTGCCCGCAGAGCGTCTGGACCTGGCTCTACATCTGGGTCGAAAAAGTCACCGAAGGCCGCCGCAACCGACGCATCAAGCTCGACCGGCAGCCCATGAGCCTCGACAAGGCCTGGCGCAAGGGGGCCAAGCACCTGCTGTGGCTCGTCATCGCCCTGGCCACCGGACTGGCCTTCGTCGGCTACTTCACACCCATCGAAGGGTTGATCGCCGATCTCGTCCACTTCGAGCTGGGCGGCTGGGCGCTGTTCTGGACTGGGTTCTTCACGGTATTCACCTACTTGAACGCCGGCTGGCTGCGCGAACAGGTGTGCATTTACATGTGCCCCTATGCCCGCTTCCAGTCGGTAATGTTCGATCAGGATACCCTTGTCGTGTCTTACGACAGCGCTCGCGGCGAGCCGCGTGGCGCCCGCAAGAAGTCCGCCGACCACCGCGCAGCCGGGCTCGGCGACTGCATCGACTGCGACCTGTGCGTGCAGGTATGTCCCACCGGCATCGATATCCGTGATGGCCTGCAGTACGAATGCATCAGCTGTGCGGCCTGTATCGATGCCTGCGATAGCGTAATGGACAAGATGGGCTATCCCCGTGGCCTGATTCGCTATACCACCGAGCATGCGCTGGAAGGCGGCACGACCCATATCCTGCGCCCACGGCTGATCGGCTACCTGGCGGCCCTGCTGGTGATGATCGGCCTGTTCGCCTGGGCGGTGAGCGACCGCGCCAGCCTGGCATTCGATATCGAGCGAGACCGTAACCAGCTCTACCAGATGACGTCGGACGGTCGCATCAGCAATGCCTACACCCTGACCATCCGCAACCTGGATGACCGCGAACATACCTACCGCATCAGCATGCAGGGCCTACCGGGCATCGAACTGATCGGCAGCGAAGCGGTCACCATTGGCGCGGGCGATAGCCGTCTAGTCACTCTGCAGGCCGTCGTCGACGCCGATGCCATCAGCCGCCCCAGTCACGAGCTGCAGGTAATTCTCGAGGCCAGCGATGACAACATCCGCCAGGCACATGAGACCCGCTTCATCGGACAGATCAGGAGATAACCTTGAACTCTCAGCCGACTAACCCCTGGTACAAGGAGTTCTGGCCCTGGATGATCCTGGCCGTGCTAGGCTCTTCGATCATCGCCGGCACCACCTTCCTGGTGCTGTCGATCACCAGCTACGACGGTATGGTCGAGGACAACTATTACAAGACGGGGCTGGCCATCAACCAGGTGATCGAGCAGGATCACCGCGCCACCGAGATGGGCATGGCCGCCAGGATCCGCGTCGATGACCTGACCGGTGACATCAATGTCGATCTCAGTGGCGAGGCCCGGCCCCAGCGACTGCTGCTGACGCTGATCTTTCCCACCCGCGACGATCGCGACCAGCAGCTGATCCTCGAGCACGTTCATGGCAGCCACTACGTCGGCCAGGCACCAAGTCAGCTCGAGTATCGCTGGTACCTGCAGCTGGAGCCCGACGTTCAGGCCCCCGAATGGCGCCTGCAGGGTGAAGCGACCTTCCCCAGTGCAGAGGCCTTCCGCCTGAAGGCTCGGGCGCCCGACGAAAGCCAGTGAGGTCCATGATCGATAAGCGCCCCTTTCAGATCACCCTTGAGATCAGGCTTGCCGTCCTATGAGTGTCGAGACGGCCTCGCAGGGTGTCGATAGCCGCTGCTATCACTGCGGCAACCCGGTGCCCAAAGGCGCTCCCTGGCAGTTAGTGGTAGATGACCGGCCCCACTCGCTGTGCTGTCCCGGCTGCGAGGCGGTAGCCCGCGCCATCATCGCGAGCGGACTCTCGAGCTACTACCGCTTTCGTACCGAACTGCCCGAAAGGCCCTCGAACGACGCCAACACCCGTCGCGCCCAGGCCGAGACCTGGCAGGTATTCGACGACCCGGCACTGCAAGGCGAATTCGTGCATGCCGACGGCGATAGCCTGACCGCTACCCTAGCGGTAGACGGCATCACCTGCGCGGCCTGCGCCTGGCTGATCGAACACCGCCTGAACGCCCTCGATGGCGTTACCTCGAGCGCAGTGAATCTGAGCCATCACCGGCTAAGCGTTAGCTGGGACCCGTCGCGCCTCAAGCTCTCTGCGCTGCTCGCCGAGCTCGCCGCCATCGGCTATCCCGCCCAACCCTACGCGCCCGACCAGGCACATCAGCGGCTCAAGCATGACGAGCGCATGGGCGTGCGGCGGCTGATCGTCGCCGCGGTGGCGATGATGCAGGTGATGATGTTCTCCGTGCCGATCTACTTGAGCGGCCCCGGCGAGATATCCGGGGACTTCCTGGCACTCTTCCACTGGCTGTCCTTCGCTCTGGCCACCCCGGTGGTGTTTTTTTCGGCGGTGCCCTTCTTCCAGAATGCTCTGCGCGATCTGCGCAACCGCACCCTGGGCATGGACGTGCCAGTCTCGCTGGCGATCGGCGGTGCCTATCTGGCCAGCGGCTACGCGGTGATCGTCGGTCATGGCGAGGTCTACTTCGACTCGGTGTCGATGTTCACCTTCTTTCTGCTGTTCGGGCGCTATGTAGAGATGCGCGCCCGACGCCGCAGCGGCCACAGCGGCAATGCGCTGGCCGGGGTGCTGCCCGCCTCGGCGACGCGTCTTGAGGCCGATGGCAGCGAGCGCGTACTACCCGCCAACCGCCTGGTGGCCGGCGACCGGGTGCTGGTGCGGCCCGGCCATGGCGTGCCCGCCGACGGGGTGATCGAAGACGGCACCGCGAGCCTGGATGAATCGATGCTCACCGGCGAGTCCCGCCCGGTCACCCGCTGCCCTGGAGACGCCGTGACCGGCGGCAGCCACAACGTCGACAGCCCGCTGGTGGTGCGCGTCACCCATGTCGGCCGCGAGGCGCGTGCGTCGGCGATTCTGGATCTTACCGATAGGGCCTTCGCCAAGCGCCCGCGCATCGCCGAACTGGCCAGCCGCTGGGCGCATGTCTTCGTGCTGCGCCTGCTGGTGGTCAGCCTCGGCGTGGCCATCGCCTGGGCCTACATCGACCCGTCTCGGGCGCTGTGGGTCACGCTCTCGGTGCTGGTGGTGACCTGCCCCTGCGCCCTGGCACTGGCCACGCCCACGGCGCTGACCGCCAGCCACGGCCGGCTGCGCCGCCGCGGATTCCTGATCACCCGCGCCCACGCCCTCGAGGGACTCGCCCAGGCCAGCCGGGTCATCTTCGACAAGACCGGCACCCTGACCACCGGCCAGATGACGCTGGTCGAGACACGGCCCATCGCCGGGATCGATCCGCAGCGGGCACGCGCCCTGGCCGCCGCCTTGGAAGCGCACTCCGAGCATCCCATCGCCCGGGCCTTCACCCCTCACCGGGATATCACCATCCACGCCGAGGCCGTCATCAACCGCCCCGGACAAGGACTGGAAGGCCGCCTCGAAGGGCGCTGCTGGCGGATTGGCAAACCGGCTTTCGCCGCCGGCAGCGACACCCCGGCACCCCCCGATCAAGGCCAATGGCTGCTGCTCGCCTGCGACGGCAAGCCGAGTGCCTGGTTCGCGCTCAAGGATGACCTGCGCGACGACGCCCCGGCCACCGTGTCGGCTCTCAAGCAGCTGGGGCTATCGGTCGAGCTGCTCTCCGGCGATCAGAGGGCATCGGTTGAGGACCTCGCTGAGCGGCTGGGCATTGATAACTGGAGCGCCAGCGCCAGCCCCGAGGACAAGCTTGCCCATGTCGAGGCCCTGCAGGCACAGGGAGAGTCGGTGGTGATGGTCGGCGACGGCATCAATGACGTGCCGGTGCTGGCCGGCGCCGAGGTGTCGATCGCCATGAACGGCGCCACCGACCTGGCCCGCACCCGTGCCGATGCCGTGCTGCTCAGCCCGCACCTGTCGCGTATCGTCGAAGCCATTGAGGTCAGCCGCTCAACTCGCCGCATCATTCGCCAGAACCTGGGCTGGGCGCTGTGCTACAACCTGACCGCGCTGCCACTGGCCGCCTGCGGCCTGGTACCCCCCTGGCTCGCCGCCATCGGCATGTCGGCAAGCTCGCTGGTGGTGGTCGGCAACGCCCTGCGGCTGAGCCGCCCCCATCGAAGCGCACTCACCGATGCCACACCGCGGCCTAACGCCCGAACAGAGCCCCTATGAGCATTCTCTACCTGCTGATCCCCTTGTCTCTGCTCCTGCTGTCGCTGGCCGTCTGGGCCTTCTTCTGGGCGGTCAAGAACGACCAGTTCGATGACCTCGAAGGTCCAGCGCATCGCATTCTCTTCGACGATGACGACAATGACCTCTCGCCGGCTGCCCGTCAGCGCCGCGAACAGGCGAAAACCTCGCCCACGAACGCGCGCCAAGCCCAACCCGGTGATGCCCGGTCTAATGAAGCGACGACCCCACAGGCCACAGAGGACGACAGTAGCGCCAAGCCAAAAGGGCAAGGAGAGAGGGAAGGCAACAGGCAAGAAGAGAGGAAAAAAGACGATGGTCGTGAAGGTGGGCCGCGATGAATCCGACCGGCCTCGACCTGCCGCCACTAGCTGCCGCCTTCGTCTTCGGCCTGCTGGGGGGTGCCCACTGCATCGGCATGTGCGGTGGCATCATGAGCGCGTTGAGTTTCGCCGTACCGCCCAGCATGCGCCATCCGGCAAGGCTCACCGGCCTGTTGCTCGGCTACAATCTGGGACGCATTGCCAGCTACATGCTCGCCGGCGCCCTGGTGGCCGGGCTCGGCACCCTGATCGGCGGGCTCGACAGCGGGGTGCGCCTGGCGCTGTCGACACTGTCCGCCGTCATGCTGATTCTGATGGCGCTGTATATCGCCAACTGGTGGAAGGGGCTGCTCAGGGTCGAGGCCGTGGGGCGGCGCCTGTGGCGCCACCTGGAACCGCTTGGCCGACGCCTGATGCCGGTGGTTACCCTGCCCCAGGCCGTCGCCCTGGGGGCCGTCTGGGGCTGGCTGCCCTGCGGGCTGGTGTATTCGATGTTGGCCTGGAGCCTGGCCACCGCCGAGCCGCTCGCGGGCACCGCCCTGATGGCGGCCTTCGGCCTCGGTACCCTGCCCGCCCTGCTGGCCACCGGTTTCGCAGCACGTTCGCTCGGCCAACTGATCCGCCACCCGGCGACGCGGACCCTGGCGGCCACGCTGATCATCGCCTTCGCACTCTGGCAGCTGGCCAGCGCCTGGCGGCTGATATAAGACTGGCGGGCCGTCATTTTCACGGGAATTGACCTGGCGCAAGGGGCCAGGCCCCTGGCGGCACTAGACTGGAGGCATTCGCATCCAAAGGAGTGTACCGTGATGTTCAGCCCCGTGCCCGCCCCCTCGTCTACCCATGCCTGGGATCCGGCGCTGCTCAAGCGTTATGACATCAGCGGGCCGCGCTACACGTCCTATCCAACCGCGCCTTCCTTTCACCAGGGCTTCGGCGCCGAGGACTTCGAGGCGGCGCTGGCGCGCAGCAACTCAAGGCCCCGTCCGCTGTCACTCTACGTGCATGTCCCCTTCTGTCGGCGCATCTGCTTCTACTGCGCCTGCAACAAGATTGCCACCAAGAACACCCGGCTGGCCGAGCCCTACCTGTCCCGGCTCGATCGCGAGATGGTGCTCACCAGCCGCCAGTTGGACACTTCCCGCGAGGTCTCCCAGCTGCACTGGGGCGGCGGCACCCCCACCTTCCTGACGCTTGGCCAGATGGGCGATCTATTCGATCGGCTGGATGCGCGCTTCGGCCTCAGCAACGCGCCCGATCGCGACTACTCCATCGAGATCGACCCTCGGGAGGCGAACGTACTGACCCTGCGCCACCTTCAGGCACTGGGCTTCAATCGGCTGAGCCTCGGCGTTCAGGACCTGGACCCCAAGGTTCAGCAGGCCATCAACCGGGTCCAGCCCCGGGTACTGACCGAAACGCTGATCGACGAAGCCCGCCGGCTGGGATTTCGTTCGCTGAATCTCGATCTGATCTATGGCCTGCCACACCAGACGCCGTCGAGCTTCGCTGCGACGCTCGCCCAGGTCATCGAAATGGCCCCGCCGCGGCTCTCGGTGTTCAACTACGCCCATCTGCCCAACCGGTTCGCCCCTCAGCGTCGCATTCGTGAGACCGACCTGCCGGACAGTGACGCCAAGCTCGCCATGCTGCAGACAAGCATCGAAATGCTCGAAGACGCGGGCTATGTGCACATCGGCATGGATCACTTCGCGCTCCCCGACGACAGCCTGGCCCGCGCTCAGCGCCAGGGCAACATGACCCGCAACTTTCAGGGGTATTCAACCCATGGCAGTAGCGATCTGGTGGGGCTGGGTGTTTCGGCCATTAGCCGGGTGGATGACTGCTATGCACAGAACCCCACGACGCTCGGCGACTACGAGGTGGCACTGGACGCCGGGAGGCTGGCCACTGCCAAGGGCATCCGACTGAGCCTCGACGATCGCCTGCGCCGCCGCGCCATCGAACGGCTGATGTGCGACATGGCGCTCGATCTTGAGACACTGGGGCAAGAATTCGACCTCGACGCGACACTCTGGCTCGGCGATGCGCTGACCCACCTGACGTCCGGCATCGAGGATGGCCTGATCGAGAAGCACGGCAGCCGGCTAACCGTGACGCCGCGCGGACGCCTGCTGATCCGGCAGCTTGCCATGGCCTTCGATGCACGGCTGCCCGGGCAGGCCAAGGAGCGCTATTCGCGCATCCTATGAGCCCAGATCCTCTAGACTCATGTCTATATCCCAGCAGCGGTGCTCACAGCGCCACTGCCCGAGTTCGAGGAGCAAGGAAACTTTGTCTCCTCCGCCCTCTCTTCCATAATGGGCCCCGCGGATGGACTAACATGTATCAGGATGCTGCCAAGGAGAAGGACATGCCCGCCAATGCGCTCGGTCACCGAGCCCGCCTCAACGAAACCCGCTGCCAGACTTGCAGTCTCAGTTCACTGTGCCTGCCGCTAGCGCTGGCAGTGGAGGACATGGATCGCTTCGATGCCATCATTCGTCGTCGCGCACCTCTCAAGAAGGGCGAGACGCTGGTCCGTCAGCAAGCGCCATTCTCAAGCGTATTCGCGGTACGCTCGGGCAGCCTCAAGCAGATCATCAGTGCCGGCAGCGGCGATGAACAACTGAGCAACTTCTATCTACCGAGCGAGCTGGTCGGCCTCGACGGCATCGACGAGGAGCGCTATCCGGGCACGGTGGTGGCGCTGGAGACCACCACCGTCTGCGAGATTCCTTTCGACCGGCTTGACGGGCTGTCGGAGCACCTGCCGGAATTGCGTGCCCAGCTCTACCGCAGCCTGAGCAAGGAACTGCGCGACGACCGGCGCATGCTGCGCCTGCTGTCACGCATGACCGCCGACGAGCGGCTGGCGAGCTTTTTGGTCAACCTATCATCGCGCTTTCGCCGCCGCGGTTACTCGGCCTACAGTTTCCGGCTATCGATGTCCCGCGCGGACATCGGCAACTACCTGGGGCTGGCCGTGGAAACCGTCAGCCGGATCCTGGGCCGCTTTCAGCAGCAGCAACTACTGGCCGTATCGGGTCGCGAGGTCAATATCCTCGATCTCAAGAACCTTTCCGAACTGGCCAATGATGGCTGCCCTTACGACGGCTAGCACGCCAGCGCATCGATGCAACGCAAAAACGCCAAGCCCTGAGGCTTGGCGTTTTTTATGGAGCTTTTCTGGCCAATTCATAAGGGCAATGCATCTGCACGGTGCGCTCAGTCGTGGCGAGCCGGCTGGCCTAGGCCTCACCGCCAAGATCCAGCGCATCGATACGATTCTGGCGGCGGCGTGCCTGCTCGGCTTCAAGCCCCTTGAAGTCGAAAAGTTCGCGATCCGCCAACTGCGACGGCGCCACATTGGTCACCGCCTTGAACATGCTCTCGAGGCGCCCGGGATGCTTGACCTCCCATTCGGCCAGCATCTCCTTGACCACCTGACGCTGCAGGTTGGGCTGCGAGCCGCAAAGATTGCAGGGAATGATCGGAAACGCCATGCGCTGGGAAAATTCCTCGATATCCGCCTCGCGACAGTAGGCCAGCGGACGAATCACGATGTTCTTGCCGTCATCGGAAAGCAGCTTCGGCGGCATCGACTTGAGGCTGCCGCCAAAGAACATGTTCAAAAACAGCGTCTCGAGGATGTCTTCGCGATGGTGACCAAGCGCCACCTTGGTAGCACCGATCTCTTCGGCGAAACCGTACAGCGAGCCGCGCCGCAAGCGCGAGCAAAGCGCACAGGTGGTCTTGCCCTCCGGGGTCTTCTCCTTGACCACCGAATAGGTATCGCGCTCGAGGATATGATAATCGACGCCGAGCTTGTCCAGGTATTCCGGCAGCACATGCTCGGGGAAGCCCGGCTGTTTCTGGTCCAGATTGACCGCTACCAACGAGAAACTCACTGGCGCATTGCGCTGAAGGCTCCTAAGGATCTCAAGCATGGTGTAGGAGTCCTTGCCCCCGGAGAGACAGACCATGACCTTGTCGCCCTCCTCGATCATGCCGTAATCGATGATGGCGTTGCCGACCTGGCGCCGCAGCCGCTTCTGCAACTTGTTGAAGTCGCGTTTGTCCTTGGCGGCAGCGTCGGATGCCGCAGCGTCGGCTGCCGCAGTATCGGCTGCATCGTTAGCAGAGATATCAGAAACGCTCGAAGGGGAAGTCACGGCAGTATCGGTCATGATCGCAACAAAAGGGGACGGAAATGAGGCACCATACTACCACTCGCGCCAGAGGCTAGCGACCGGCCCCTTGGGATGAGCATCCGCCACCGCGAACTGGCCTGCGCCGGCTACCTGATCAGGCCGTGATGCGGCGGGACTTGTTCAGACGCACGTACATCAAGGCCGTGGTAACGGCATCGCCGAGTGCCGTATGGCGGCCCATGACCGGCACGCCGAGTGACTCGGCCATGGTCTCGAAGCGCAGGCTAGGCTCGATTTCCGGGCTTGCGCGACGCACTGCCCGGGCATAGCGCTGGGCGATATCGACGGTGGCATTGGGCAAGTCGAAGCCGAAGCGAGGACGCAGCTGGCGGTTGAGCATGGCAATATCGAAGGCTATACACCAGCCAACCAGCGGCCGGTTGCCGACGAAATCGAGAAACTGCGCAAGGGCATCTTCGACGCTCGCGCCGCCCTCGAGGTCGACGCCCCGCAGGCCGTGGATGCAGATCGAGTCACCCGTCAGGCGGGCCGGACGCGACAAACGCAGGTCCAGCGATTCGCTGGTCAGCACTCGGTCGCCGCGCACCTTGACCGCAGCGATCGAGACCAATTCGTCACGACGCGTATCGAGGCCGGTGGTCTCGCAGTCGATGGCTACCATCTCGTCGCCGGTATAGGGATTGAACAGCCAACCATAATCGCCACCGGCCTGGCGGCGACGATCAGTCACACGGCGCCACGCTTTTAACATCCTGCCTCCTGCCGTCAATATTCCAGATGAAAACGCTGGGTCAGACGCTGTTTGAAGTCTTTGACGATATGCAGCGCCTCGCGCAGCAGGTCACGCTCCAGTGACGAGAGCTGTTGCACGACTACCCGATTGGCGTCGCGCTCGGCATTGATGCCGTCCAGGTGTTCGAGCTGCTGTTTGAGGCGCAGCTCGGTGAACAGCGACAGGGCTTCACCCAGGTCCTCTGCGAAGCGCGCCTCCAGGCGACCATCGGCTACCAGAGCATCCAGCCGCTCCAGCGTCGAGGTAGAACGAATGCCGCGCTCCAACGCCAGGGTGCGCACCCCATGCACGATAGGGAAGATGCCGCCCTTCTTGATATCAATGCCATGCTGGGGTTTCTTCAGGGTGCCAAACAGACTCAGCGGCGTGGAGAACTGTAGCGCCGCTCGCGCGAAATATGTCAGCAACAGCTCATTGCCCTCACAAGCCTCGAACAGCGCATCACGCACCTCGTCGAGCAGGGCCGTATTGCCGGCCACCGCATGGGCGTCGAGAAGGATCGCCAGCTTCATGAGGCTCTCGCCATCGCGCTTCTCGACCCAGCGGGTGATCCGTCTGCGCCAGTCCCTGACCCGCCCCACCCAGGCCGGGTTGGAGACCATGATGTCGCCCGGGCAACGCGGGTAGCCCAGCGCCACCAGGGTCTCGGTGAAGCTCGCCATCTCGACGCTGCAGTCGGGCCAGTCGGCGTCGTCGGCCAGGATCAGGCCATTGTCCTGATCCGTTTTGAGAATCTGCTCGCCACGTCCTTCGCTGCCCATCACCATCAGGCAGCTTTGATGCTGGTGTGTCTCGTCGACCCGAAATCCCCATGCTTTGTGCATGATGCGGCCGTTCAGCGCCGCCAACAGGTCCATGGCGAAACGCAGCTTGACGCCCTGCACCATCAGCGCCTTGACCAGCTCAGGGGTGCGAGCGCTGGCCGCTGCAAGCTCCTCAAGACTGTCCGCCTGCTCGACCTGCAGGCTGACCACATAGCTACGGCTCGAGAAGTAGCTCAGCACGTCGGTGAGCTCGACCACTCCCACCGCCTGAGTGCCCTCGATCACCACCACTCTTGCCACCTCGTGACGCGTCATGTTGACCAGCGCTTCGAACAGATACTGATCGGGACGGGCACTGACCAGCGAGAAATGGGCGATCTCGACTACCAGGCTCTGCTGATCTTCACCGTCGATCACCAGGGCATTGAGCAGGTCGGTCTTGGTCACTACCCCCAGGCGCGCCCCCTGGCGAACCAAAAGGCTGTCGGCACGGCTGTCGTTGAGGGTGCGCACTGCCGTGGCGATGCTGGTGTCGGCCTCGACGAGTAGCGGCGGTCGCATGCATTCGGCAATACGCGCCAGCATGAAACCGGCCATGCTCACGCCGCCCTCGGCACGTCGCTCGGTCATCAGCCGCGTCTTGTCGGAAAGGCGCTGGCGGAAGAACTCGGCGAACGCGGGGTAGCGCTCGCATAGTCGTTCGAAGAGCGTGCGCGGCAGCAGGTAGCAAAGGCATTCCTGTTCGGCCTTGAAGCGGTAGCGGCTCTTGCCATTGAGGATGCTGATTGCGCCGAACAGATCCCCCGCCGTGTAGTGGCCAATGCGGGCCGTAGCACTGGGTTCGGAGGTATCCAACTCCGCGACCTCGCCCTTGTGAATCAGGTAGACATATTCGCCGGCCTGGCCCGCATCGAGCAATACTTCGTCGCTTTCGTAATAAGCCAGATCCACGCCACGCCGCACCAGATCACGCCCGTCATCATCGAGCAGCGAGAAAGGCGGTTGGGAGAGATCGACATCGACCATGGCGATGACCTCATTGTGCGGCGGCCATGTCACCGCGGATAACGACTCAGCTCACCGGCCGCATGGCGCGACCTTCGTCTTATCTCTATCGAGAGAGGTTGCCAGCGCCTTTTCACGTCACGACAGTGATGGCTGACCTGGCGGCGCCCGCCAAACATCATTTAACTGTCAGGCAGCATAGCAACAGCTTCTCACGGACCGACACCTAGACCATCGTTCAACCTTTTCTCTTTTGTATGATGTCGGTCAAAACCGGGCTATACCATCGTCCTAACCATACGACTAAAAACAGCCAGGAAAAAATCGCAACCATACATAAAATATTGAATATAAAGGATTTTAGAAAACCCTTTCACAATGCCTACGAGCCTTGATACCAAAGTCTGGGATTGTTTTTCCAGGGTTATTGACCAGTATCAGGGCTGATGAATGCAGTGACATCAGCGCGCATTCCACCAAAGACAAAGAAACAATAAACCAACGTCTTATCGAGGCACCGAGAGAAAGCCGATGATGAGGCCGATTCTGATGACATCTCGATCTAAGGTCGCCATTTCATCAATGACTGGAAGCGCGACTCGTGATGATGCCCGAAGAATGATCGACCTGATACATCGCGCTTAATGTCGGTACAACAACTCAACCCTGGAACATCCGGAGAGCATGACTATGGCAGATGACAAATCCAATGCTGCTGCTTACTGGTCGGCCAACGTGCGCCTGATCACCGGCTGCCTGATCGTCTGGGCGCTGGTGTCCTATGGCTGCGCCATTCTGCTGCGCCCGCTGCTGGCGGGTATCCCCGTGGGGGGGACTGACCTGGGCTTCTGGTTCGCTCAGCAAGGATCGATCCTCACCTTCATTGGCATCATCTTCTTCTACTCATGGAAGATGAACCGCCTCGACAAAAAGTTCGGTCTCGGGGAGTAATCGCATGAGTCAATTTGCCATTAACCTGCTATTCGTGGGCGCCTCTTTCGCCCTGTATATCGGGATCGCGATCTGGGCCCGAGCGGGCTCCACCAAGGACTTCTACGTCGCCGGCGGTGGGGTACATCCGATCACCAACGGCATGGCCACGGCCGCCGACTGGATGTCGGCGGCATCCTTCATCTCAATGGCCGGCCTGCTGGCATCTGGCGGCTACGCCAACTCCACCTTCCTGATGGGCTGGACCGGCGGCTACGTCATCCTGGCGATGCTACTGGCCCCCTACCTGCGCAAGTTCGGCAAGTTCACCGTGCCGGACTTCATCGGTGACCGCTTCTACAGCAACACCGCGCGCCTGGTAGCGGTCATCTGCTTGATCGTGGCCTCAATCACCTACGTCATCGGCCAGATGACCGGTGCCGGTGTCGCCTTCTCGCGCTTCCTCGAGGTCAGCAACACCTGGGGCATCTGGATCGCCGCCTTCATCGTGTTCCTGTACGCGGTTTTCGGCGGCATGAAGGGCATAACCTATACCCAGGTGGCCCAGTACGTAGTGTTGATCATCGCCTACACCATCCCGGCGGTATTCATTGCGCTGGAGCTGACCGGCAACCCCATTCCGGGGCTCGGCATGTTCAGCACCCACACCGCATCCGGTGTGCCACTGCTCGAGAAGCTGGATGATGTGGTCAACGCGTTGGGCTTTCGCGACTACACCGCCGATGTCGACAACAAGCTGAACATGGTGCTGTTCACCATGTCGCTGATGGTCGGTACCGCTGGCCTACCCCA
This sequence comes from Onishia taeanensis, assembly GCF_013349955.1. Classification (GTDB taxonomy): domain Bacteria; phylum Pseudomonadota; class Gammaproteobacteria; order Pseudomonadales; family Halomonadaceae; genus Onishia; species Onishia taeanensis_B. The sequence goes on from NZ_JABVXC010000001.1 coordinate 283,063, forward strand.
CGTCATCATCCGCTTCTTCACCGTACCCAAGGTCGCTGACGCACGCTGGTCCGCCGGTTGGGCGCTGGTATTCATCGCCCTGCTCTACCTGACCGCGCCGGCCGTGGGCTCCATGGCACGCCTGAACCTGATGACGACCGTCTATCCGGACATGGCCGGCCAGGTCGAGAACTACGAGGAAGCCGCCAACAACCCGATCCGCTACGAGGAACGTCCCGAGTGGGTGCGGACCTGGGAAGAGACCGGCCTGATCCAGTACGAGGACAAGAACAACGACGGTCGTATCCAGGTCTACAACGACGGCAACGAGGCCTTCGCCGACACCGCCGAGCAGCGCGGCTGGAACGGCAGCGAACTCAACGTCAACAACGACATCCTGGTCCTCGCCAACCCCGAGATCGCCAACCTGCCAAGCTGGGTCATCGGCCTGATCGCCGCTGGCGGCATCGCAGCTGCGTTGTCTACCGCCGCCGGCCTACTGCTGGCCATCTCGTCGGCGGTCAGTCACGACTTGATCAAGACCATGATCAACCCGCGGATCACCGAGAAGGGCGAGATGCTGGCCGCGCGTATCTCGATGGCCGGTGCCATCCTGTTGGCCACTTACCTGGGCCTCAACCCGCCGGGCTTCGCCGCCCAGACGGTGGCTCTAGCCTTCGGCATCGCTGGTGCCTCGCTGTTCCCGGTGCTGATGATGGGCATCTTCTCCAAGCGGATGAACAACGTGGGTGCCGTGGCCGGCATGCTTTCGGGCTTGGTCGCCACCCTGCTGTACATCTTCACTTACCTCGGCTGGTTCTTCATTCCGGGCACCAATACCTTGGCCAACACGCCGGATAACTGGATCCTGGGCATCTCGCCGCTGTCTTTCGGTGCCGTTGGCGCGATGATCAACTTCGCCGTAGCCTTCAGCGTCTCCCGTGTCACCAAGGAGCCGCCGCAGGAAATCCAGGACCTGGTGGAAAGCGTCCGCTATCCCAAGGGTGCTGGCATGGCAGTGGATCACTAAGCCATAATACTCGCCTGACAGCGCCAACCGGCGCCACGGCATCACCCAATCGGGCTTCCAGCAGGAAGCCCGATTGCTTTGAGGAAACCCGAATATGATGTGGCACCTGATCGCGGCGGTCTTCGCCGGCCTCGGTGCGGCAGGCATCGCCCTGCTACTGAGAAAGCTCAGCGGCAAGCGGCTGCCGCGCTGGATCATCCCGGCCTTTGGCGGACTTGGCATGCTGGCCTATCAAATCCATGCCGAATACACCTGGTTCGAACACAAGCAGCAGCAGTTGCCGCCCTCGGCCCAGGTCGTCTCGAGCGAAAAGAGCGAGATGTTCTGGCGTCCCTGGACCTACCTCTTCCCAATGACGACCGCCTTCCAGGTCATCGATCGGGAGAATCTGATCAGCCGTGAGGCGGGCAATGACCGGCTCGTCGAGTACATTCGTTATCGCTTCGAGAAACAGGCCATTGACCATGTCACTACGCGGCCCTACCTGATGAACTGCACCACCCGCGAACGGCTACCGCTTGACGAGTCGACCGGCGAACCGAAGCTTGACGAGCTCGTACGCCTCGACGCCGGCGACCCGGTCTTCAAGGCGGTATGCAATGCGTCTTGAGCGCCCTACCGCCCGCCCACGCCATTCCATCGTTCAGGCCCCACCGGGGCCTTTGCTGCGCTGAGGGTCCGCCCCCCTCCCAAGGCCCCATATCTCGCGAGCTACCGGCCCGGAAAGTCTCATCATGACGTCTCCTGGATGGCGAACCTGGCCACTGGGCCATTGGCCTGATCCAATGCCCAGCACCGGCTGCCCTCTGCGGCAGCATTGCCCTAAAATGGGTCGACATTCGAGGGAGAGCAGGCATGTTCCACGGCTGGCTACTGATCGCCATATCGCTTCTGTATATCGTCGTCCTCTTCGCCATCGCCTGGCGGGGAGACCGTCATGCCCAGCAGCATGGGCCAAGCCAACGGCGCCCCATCATCTACAGTCTGGCGCTGGCCATCTACTGCACCTCCTGGACCTTCTATGGTGCAGTGGGCGAGGCCGCCACGTCGGGCTGGTCGTTCGCCAGCATCTTCGTCGGCCCGATCCTTACTTTCCTACTGTTCTGGCCGGTGCTGGCCAAGATGATCCGCGTCGCCAAGCATCAAAACGTCACCTCGATCGCCGACTTCATCGCCTCCCGTTACGGCAAGACCCAGTCGCTTGCCGCCTTCGCAAGCCTGGTGGCACTGATCGGCACCCTGCCCTATATCGCCCTGCAGCTGAAGGCGGTAGCCGCCGCCTTCCAGGTGCTCACGGACAGTACCGATGTGACCCGTGCACCGCTGTTCGCCGACACCGCCTTCTACGTGGCGGCGGTCATGGCGCTGTTCGCGATCCTCTTCGGCACCCGCCATACCGATGCCACCGAGCATCACGAGGGCCTCATCCAGGCCATTGCCTTCGAGTCACTGGTCAAGCTGGCGGCCTTCTTGATGCTCGGCGCCTATGTCACCTGGGGACTCTTTGACGGCTTAGGCGACCTGCTGGCACGGGCCGATGTCCAGCTCGAGCTGCAACGCCAGCTGGCCGAACAGGACTTTGGCAACGGCTTCTGGGCGCAAACCCTGCTGGCGATGCTGGCGGTGTTCTGCCTGCCACGCCAGTTCCACGTGGCCGTGGTCGAGAACACCCATCGCGACGATGCCCGGCGCGCCCGCTGGCTGTTCCCGCTCTACCTGGTCGCCTTCGGGATCTTCGTGCTGCCGCTAGCCGCCGCCGGCCTGACGATGTTCTCCGGCACCAACATCGAGCCCGACACCTATGTGCTGGCCATTCCCATGGCGGCCGACAATGTGCCGCTGACGCTTCTGACCTTCATCGGCGGGTTTTCGGCGGCCACCGGCATGGTGATCGTCGCCACCGTGGCCATCTCGATCATGATCTCCAATGAGATCGTCATTCCGCTGCTGTTCCGCCTGCGCTGGTTCGATACCAAGGCCCGGGACTATGGTCGCCTGGTGCTGCGTGCTCGCCGCGTCACCATCGTGATCATCCTGGGGCTTGCCTACGGTTTCTATCAGCTGACCGCCGAATTCAGCACCCTGGCCTCGACCGGCATGCTGTCGTTCGCCGCCGCCGCCCAGTTCGCCCCGGCCCTGCTCGGTGGCCTGTACTGGAAGCGCGGCAATCGTCTGGGCGTGATCGTGGGCATGAATATTGGCTTCGCCATCTGGGCCTACACGCTGCTCACGCCTGCCTTGATCCAGGCGGGGGTGCTGCCCGGCGATTGGCTCGCCGGCGGACCGCTGGGAGTCGGCTGGCTATCGCCCACAGACCTGTTTGGCCTCAATGTCAGCGATAACTTCACCCACGGCGTGATGCTGTCACTCGGCCTCAACCTGTTCGGCTATATCTTCGTCTCACAGATGACCCCGCAACGCGTGGTCGAGCGCATCCAGGCATCGCTGTTCGTGGACAGCGTCGAGACCCGCCAGACGCCGGTCAACCGCCCCTGGGCGGGCGCCACCACGGTGGGCGATCTCAAGGTGCTGTGTGAACGCTTCCTCAGCGCCGATCAGGTAAGCCGCGCCTTCGACGACTACGCCCGGCGCAACGGCAAGAACCTCGAGGACCCGCAACGCGCCTCTATCGATATCATTCAGTTTACCGAGCGCTTCCTGGCCTCGGTGCTCGGCGCCTCCTCGGCGCGCATCGTCGTCAACTCGGCGCTGCAGGGACGCGGTATCGGCATTTCGGATGTGATCTCGATCGTCGATGAGGCCTCCCAGGTGCTCGAGTTCAACCGCGCCCTACTGCAGGCCACCATCGAGAATATCAACCAGGGCATCAGCGTGGTCGACCAGAACCTGCGTCTGGTGGTGTGGAACCAGCGCTATCTGGAGCTGTTCCGCTTTCCCGACCATCTGATTAGGGTCGGCGCCCCCTTCGACAAGGTGCTGCGCTACAACGCCCACAACGGCGAGTACGGCCCAGGCGATCCCGAGGAGCACGTCGAGTTGCTGGTCGACAACATCCGCGAGGGCCAACCCCATCGCTACGTGCGCTATCGCCAGGACAGCACCGTGCTCGAAGTGCAGGGCATGCCGATGCCGGGGGGCGGCTTCGTCTATACCTACCAGGACATCACCCGCCAGAAGCGCACCGAAGAGGCGTTGATTCGCTCGGAGAACAACATCCGCATCTACACCGACAACGTGCCGGCGTTGATTGCCTATTTCGACAAGGAATGCCGCTACCTCTTCACCAACCGCGCCTACGAACAGGTCTTCGGCATCGATCGCAATGCGGTGATCGGCAAGCGCTTCGAGGAGGTCATGCCGCGGCACGTCGCCGACGAGGGGCTGCCCTGGATGCGCCGGTCACTGTCCGGCGAGCGGGTCAGCTTCGAGATTTCCCAGCGTGACGACGAGGGCGGCACCCGTTACCTGCTGGTCACCTATACACCGCACTTCGGCGACAGCGGCACCATCCTCGGTTTCTTCGCCCTCTATCAGGACATCACCGAACGCCGGCTGGCCGAGATTGCCCTCAAGGAGACCAACGAGAATCTCGAGGAGCGGGTGCGCGAGCGCACGCTCGCCCTTTCGGATGCCAACGCCGCCCTGCGTCAGGAGAACCGGGTACGCGCAGAGGCCGAGCAGGCGCTGCGCCAGGCCAAGCAGGTCGCCGAGGATGCCAATGCTTCCAAGACCCGCTTCCTGGCCGCCGCCAGCCATGACCTGCTGCAGCCCCTTAACGCCGCGCGCCTGTTCACTTCGGCACTGGCCCAGCAGGACGACGCCGAAGACCTCTCCCGCACCATTGGTCATATCGATAACTCACTGCAGGCCGCCGAGGAGCTGCTCAGCACCCTGCTCGACATCTCCAAGCTGGATGCTGGGGCCCTGACCCCGCGCCGTAGTCACTTCGCGCTGGCCGATGTCTTTCGTCCGCTGCGCGCCGAGTTTGAGGTAATGGCCGAGGAGCGCGGCCTGGACCTCGTGGTTGTTGCGACCAGCCAGTGGGTCGACAGCGACGCCCAGATGCTCAGGCGCATCGTGCAGAACTTCCTCTCCAACGCCATCCGTTACACCCAACAGGGTCGAGTGCTGCTGGGATGTCGTCGCCACAAGGAACAGCTGATCATCGAGGTCTGGGATACCGGCCCCGGCATTCCCGAGGCCAAACAGGCCGAAATCTTTCAGGAGTTCCGCCGCCTCGACCAGGCCTCGCGGCACAAGGAAAGCGAAAAGGGACTCGGCCTCGGGCTGTCGATCGCCGATCGCATGAGCCGGGTGCTGGACCATCCGATCCGGGTCCGCTCCTGGGAAGGCGTCGGCACCGTCTTCTCGGTGGCCGTACCGACGGTGGCCGCCCGGCAGGCAAGCACTCAGGAAGAGCCCACTCCGCGGCGCGCTGGCAACAAGCTCGCCGGCACGCGCGTGGTCTGTATCGACAATGAGACGCTGATCCTCGAGGGCATGAAGGCCATGCTCACCGGCTGGGGCTGCGAGGTCTTCACCGCCACCTCGATCGGTGGCGCCAAGTCGATCCTGCGCCACCTGGAAAGCGACCCGGACGCGATACTTGCCGACTATCATCTGGACAATGAGGTCACCGGCCTGATGGCCCTGGATGCCCTGGCCGAACGCAGCGAGGGACCGGTGCCGGGCATCGTGATCACCGCCGATCGCACCGAAGAAGTCGCCGAGGAGGTCAAGCGAGCGGGCTACCAGCTGCTGCTCAAGCCGGTGCGTCCCGCCGCCCTTCGCGCGCTGCTGACCCGTACGCTTCAGGCCAGCCGGGCGCCTAGCGCCTAGCCCGAAGCCCGAAGCCCGAAGCCCGAAGCCCGAAGCCCGAAGCCCGAAGCAGCCTAAATAAAACCGCCCCCACGGCGAGGCCATGGGGGCGGTTTTTCTGTCAGCTTCAGGCTTCCAGGCGAGCAGCGCCGCTCTTATGGCTCCTGACCGAGGGTCAGGACTCCACCTTGGGCGGCTCGACCTCGAGTTTTTGCGCAGCGATCACCGCCTGGGTGCGGGAGTGCACGCCCAGCTTGCGAAGAATCGCGGTGACGTGGGCCTTGATGGTCGCTTCGGAGACATTCAGCTCATAGGCAATCTGCTTATTGAGCAGCCCCTCGGTGAGCATGTTGAGAACCCGAAACTGCTGCGGCGTCAGCGAAGCAATGGCCTCAGCGAAACGCGATTCTTCCTCGTTGGCCTCGCCGAGCACATCGGCAAGCTCGGCGGGCAGCCACACCTCACCGTCGAGAATTTCGCCCACCGCCTCGGCGATTAGCGACAGCGAAGAAGACTTAGGAATGAAACCGGATGCGCCGTAGTCGATAGCGCGACGCACCACATAGGGTTCATCGCTGCCGGAAACGACCGCCACCGGCACATCGGGATTCTGGCCACGCAGCTGAATCAGCCCGGAGAAGCCATGCGCACCCGGCATGTGCAGGTCCAGCAGGATCAGATCGGCATCCGGGTGGCGAGTCACCACCTCGGTGGTGGCTTCCATGGTGTCGGCTTCCACGATCTCGGCCTGGGGCGCCAGCTGCCTCAGCGCTTGGGTGAGGGCAGCGCGGAACAGCGGATGATCATCGGCGACGATGAATTTCTGGGCAAAGGCCATTGAGACTCCTCCGGATCCTCTTGTCAGCGACCAACGTACCGGTAGACGCTGGTGAGTTCGCCGTTGTTTTACGGCATGTTACCCCATGGTAGCGGGTATTCCCAAGCTTACCGGGGAATTGTCGACATTTACTTGCCACAGCACAAAAAACCGGCCCGAAGGCCGGTACAAGACAGGAAAGAGCCCCGGGCTGGCGTGTCCCCTGACCCCACAGATCCTGGCAGGCAGTGGCGCCTGCCAAGCTCCGACGACGGGTCGGTGCTCCTCCCTGATACGTCGGTTCAGAAGACGTCAATTGGCCGCGCGATTGGCGATCAACTCTTCGACTACCGAAGGATCGGCAAGCGTAGAGGTATCACCCAGACCATCGGTCTCGTTGGCGGCGATCTTGCGCAGGATGCGGCGCATGATCTTGCCAGACCGGGTCTTGGGCAGCCCCGGCGCCCACTGGATCACGTCCGGCGAGGCGATCGGCCCGATGTCCTTGCGCACCCACTGAGTGAGCTCCTTCTTCAGATCATCGCTTGGGTCGATGCCGTCGTTCAGGGTCACATAGATGTAGATACCCTGGCCCTTGATATCGTGGGGGAAGCCGACCACTGCGGCCTCGGCCACCGCATCGTGGGCCACCAGCGAGGACTCGATCTCGGCGGTGCCCATGCGATGCCCGGACACGTTGAGCACGTCATCGACACGACCGGTGATCCAGTAGTAGCCGTCCTCGTCACGACGACAGCCGTCACCGGTGAAATACATGTTGTCGTAGGTCGAGAAATAGGTCTGCACGAAGCGCTCGTGATTGCCCCAAATCGAGCGCGCCTGCCCCGGCCAGGAGTCGAGGATCACCAGGTTGCCATCGGTCGCGCCTTCCAGCAGATGGCCTTCGTTGTCGACCAGCGCCGGCCGCACGCCGAAGAAGGGCCGCGTGGCGGAGCCAGGCTTGAGGTCAGTGGCCCCGGGCAGCGGCGAGATCATGATGCCGCCGGTCTCGGTCTGCCACCAGGTGTCGACGATCGGACACTGGGAGTTACCGATCACCCGGTAGAACCATTCCCAGGCCTCGGGGTTGATCGGCTCGCCCACTGACCCAAGCAGGCGCAGGCTATCGCGCTTGCTGGAAGCCATCACGTCGTCACCGTGCGCCATCAGCGCCCGCACGGCGGTAGGCGCGGTATAGAGAATGCTAACGTTGTGCTTGTCGACGATTTCGCCCATGCGCCCGTGGGTCGGGTAGCTCGGCACGCCCTCGAACATCAGGGTGATGGCGCCATTGGCCAACGGGCCATAGACGATATAGCTGTGGCCGGTCACCCAGCCCACATCGGCGGTGCACCAGTAGACCTCGCCCTCGTGATAATCGAAGACGTACTGATGGGTCATGGCCGCGTAGGTCAGGTAGCCGCCAGTGGTATGCTTCAGGCCCTTGGGCGTACCGGTGGAGCCTGAGGTATAGAGGATGAACAGCGGGTCTTCGGCGTTCATCTCCTCTGCCGGACAGTCGGTGGACTGACCATCGACGCGCTCGTGAAACCAGACGTCGCGCCCCTCGTGCCAGTCGATGTCGCCGCCGGTACGCTTGACCACCAGCACCGACTCGGCCACTTCGGCGCCCTTGCGGGTCAGGGCCGCATCGACGTTGTCCTTGAGCGGCACCTGCTTGCCACCGCGCACCGACTCATCGGCGGTAATGATCAGCTTCGACTCGGCGTCGATGACGCGCTGGGCCAGGGCATCCGGGGAGAAGCCGCCGAACACCACCGAGTGAATGGCACCAAGACGCGCACAGGCCAGCATGGCCATCGCCGCTTCGGGAATCATCGGCATGTAGAGGGTGACCACATCCCCCTTCTTCACGCCCATCTCCTTCATGGCGTTGGCCAGCTGACAGGTGCGGGCATGCAGCTCACGGTAGGTCAGGGTCTTGGACTCGCTGGGGTCATCGCCTTCCCAGATGATCGCCGGCTTATCGCCGCGGGTCTCAAGATGACGGTCCAGGCAGTTACTACTGACGTTGAGCGTGCCATCCTCGTACCAGCGAATGTCGACATTGTCTCTGGCGAACGACGTGTTCTTGGCCCGGGTCGGCGCCTTGATCCAGTCGAGCCGTTTGGCCTGCTCGGCCCAGAACCCTTCCGGATCGTCTACCGATTGCTGATACATGGCCAGGTATTTGGCGTTATCGATCCAGGCGTTGGCGGCGATATCATCGCGCACCGGATGGACATGTGGCTGTTCGGTCATTGAGGAACCTCGTCCAGAAGAGTGCCAGAAATGGAGTGTCGCCGGCCGCGGTTCACCTGTCGCCGCCGACCCGGAAAGCTAGTCCAGCATATACCCCTGCTCGCGGCCGCGCCTTTTAGACATTGGTAGACCCCCAATCTTATTGCATAACAAAGGCTTACTGGGTTTTCTCGGATGCCTGCGCGGATTGATAGACCAAGGTCTCGCCGCATTGTCGACAGCGATACGCCTGGCCTTGCGTGGCTCGGCGGTGCCGGCGCAGGCTGAAGAAGTGCTCCTGACAGCCACAAGCATAGCGATAAGGCGCAGGGCTCGCCCGGGTCACATCGAAGCGATGGGTGGTGCTGGGCGCGAGCCCGAACAGCTGGCGCATTACGGTCTTCCACTCATGGCCATGGGGGCGCAGCCGAGGCCCTTCATCGAGGTGCCAGACCAGCCAGTGCGCCATCTCGTGGGGCACCACCTCGACGAGAAACGCCTGACGGTTCTCGGCGTAAAGCTGGGCATTGAAGCGCAGGCCACCCCGGCCGAAATGCGCCTGGCCGGCACTCTTGCCACGCAGGTCGAGCCACACCGTTGGCCGAGGCAGGGCAGGGTGGACCTCCCGGCAAAGCTGGAAGGCATCTTCGACCCGCCGATGAAGGCGCGCTTTCAGCGCCGTGGCGTTCAGCGACTCGAGCTCCTCAAGGGCCGGCGTTGGCAGGACGGGAGCGGAAGAAGATGGGGTGGTCATGGGATGCTAGAATGGCGCGCCATGGCAGGCGCGTAAAGTGCCTCTTCATTCTCCCTGGCGAGACCGACGACGAGACTTCCGATGTCCGAGACCCCCGTTCCCACGCCCCTGATCGACGACGAGGCGCTCGACCGCCTCGATGATTTCCTCGAATCCGAGCGCGTCGACGCCGATGCCCTGGATGTGATTGGCGCCCACGGCTTCCTGGTGGCCCTGGCCGTCGCCCCCCGGGAAACGCCCGCCACCACCTGGGTCGGCGAGCTCTTCCACGGCGAACCGGACTTCACGGATAGCGCCGAGCGCGACGAAATCCTCGGGCTCTTCGAGGCCCTTAAGGCGAATGCCATCTCGACCATGGAGCAAGGCGGTCTTCCAGAGCTGCCCTTCGACCTGGAGCTGGGCGGCATAGCGCCGGCGGAAACGCCGGTCGGCGACTGGTGCGCGGCCTTCATGGAGGCGGTTTTCCTCGACGAGGCCGCCTGGTTCGAAGGTGACGAAGAGAGTGCCGCCACCCTGCTGCTGCCCTTCATGGCACTGTCGGGGCTGTTCGACGACGAGCCAGACATGGCGGAACTTGCCGGCGACGAGGCCCGTCTCGAGTCGCTGGTACGCCAACTGCCTGAGCTGGTGCTGGACCTCTACCTCAACTATCGAGTACCACCAGAAACCGCCAAGCCGACCCCACGCAAGAAGAAGCCGGCCGGCAAGAGCGGCAAGGGGCGCCGGCGCTAGTAGGTAGGCAACGCGGCTCAGCGCAGCCGGGTAAGTAGCGAATCCACCAGGCCCCAAAGCCATTCGCGCAGCCGCTGCAGCCTCGGGCGGCCTGCCCAGCGCTGTGGATCGACCTCCTGGCTTGCCCGAAAGTTGCGCTCGAAAAGCGCCTGCACCTCGCCGGCAAAACGGACGTCGCGCACTTCCTGATTGGCCTCCAGATTCCACTGCAGGTTCCAGTGATCGAAATTACAGGAACCGATCGCGCTCCAGTTGTCCGCCAGCGAAAACTTGGCATGGATGAAGCTTGGCTGGAACTCGAAGATGCGCACCCCGGCACGCAGCATACGGCCATAGAAACGCTGGCCGGCATAACGCACGCCGGGGTGATCATGATCCACTCCCGGTAGCAGCAGGCGCACGTCCACCCCCCGACGCGCCGCCCGTACCAGTCGGTTACGCAGGCTCAGGGTAGGCACGAAATAGGGCGTGCAGATCCAGACCCTATCCTGCGCCGACTCCAACTGTGCCTGCAGTGAGCGGCGAATGGCCTGATAGCGATAGCCCTGCCCCCACACCACCCGTCCCAGCATACCGCTCATTCGGCGGTCTTCCTGCGGTGCCACGCGCAACCCTCGTACCAGGGCAGCGTCTCCCTCACCGCGACTCATCGACGAATCCCACAGCTTCGAGAAAAGCCGTACCCAGTCGGCGACCACGGGGCCTTCAATACGCACAGCCACTTCGTACCAGGCGCCGAGGAAGGCATCTACCGCTCCGAAGCCCCCGGTAAAGGCTACCTCGCCGTCGATCACCAACAGCTTGCGATGATCACGGGTCAGGTTGCGGGTAAGCGATTGCCAGGCGAGAGGGTTGAAGTAACGTATCGCCACGCCGCGTTCGGCGAGTCGCTCACGATCGGCGGTCTCGAGCCCCATGGCACCGTAGTCGTCGAGCAGCAGCAGCACCGTCACACCGCGCTCCACGGCCTCTCCCAGCAGCTCGATCAAGGAATGGGAGAGCTCGCCTGACTCCATCAGGTAGAGCTCGAGGATCACCGACTTCCGAGCCGATTCGATGGCCTTGAACATCTCGGGAAGAAACTGCTGGGCCTCTGCCAGCAGCGTGAAGCGATTGCCGTCGCGCCAGTTGCCTTGCATGCTTGCATCCTTGTCGCCTGTGTCGTGTCACACCTGTGCTTGCTTAGCGGTCAGCCAGCGGGGGTCGTGCTCGAGGGCCTCGCTTATTTGTCCACCGCTTTGCGCCCCTGTCACGCCCCTGCGTACCGACTGCAAGCGGGACGGCCCTGAGGCGATACGGACGCTCAGATCGGTGCCACCGGCGCTATACTAGGTCCTCTCATATTGCATAAGGTAAGGGAATGCCCTGGATATCAGCCCTTGCCAGCCTGCTGCGTCGCCCCATTCGGGCCCTTATTCGTGTCTGGGTCGAGGTGCGTCTGACCGAACCTGACCCGGCATCGCTCGGTCTGTCAGCGACGGCCACGACGATCTATGTACTGCCTCATCCGGCACTCTCGGATCGCTTGCTGCTCGAGACCCTGTGTGCGCGAAGCAAGCTGCCCGCACCGAATCCACCCTTGGACGAACAGCACCCGGCGCCATCACGCTGCGTGTCCCTGCCGGGACGGCGCCGAAAGGCTCAGGCGCCCTTCCTTGGTTATCTCGAGTGGCTGCATGACCATCCCGAACAGGATCTCGAGCTGCTACCGGTCAGTGTCTTCTGGGGACGCGCGCCGGGCAAGCGCTTCGGGTTCTGGTCGCTGCTCACCGCCGATGACTGGGGGCTGACCGGCCGTCTCAGGCGTGCCCTGGCGGTGCTGATACACGGGCGCAGCGTCGAGGTGCACTTCGGAGCGCCGCTATCGCTACGCACGCTGATCGAAAGACGCCCCGATGCCCTCACCAACCGCAAAGTGGCAAGGCTATTGAGAGTGCACTTCCGGCGCCAGCGCACCCGGGTGCTGGGACCCGACCTGTCCCATCGGCGCACCCTGATTGACGGCGTGGTGGCAAGCCCGACGGTGCGCCAGGCCATCGCCGAGACCGCTCAGTCCGAAGGTCGGCAAGCGCCCCGTGTGAAGGCGCGAGCCCGCCGCTACGGCCGCGAGATCGCCTCCAACATGACCTATCCGGTACTGAGACTGCTCGATGGCCTGCTCGAACGACTATGGACACGGCTCTACGACGGCGTCGACGTAGCGGGTATCGAATCGGTCAAGGCACTGGCCGGTGACCATACCCTGGTCTATGTACCCTGCCACCGCAGCCATGTCGACTACCTGCTGCTGTCCTACGTGCTCTTCCATGAGGGACTGATGCCGCCGCATATCGCCGCCGGTCGCAATCTCAACATGCCGGTCGTTGGCCCGCTGCTGCGACGCGGTGGTGCTTTTTTCCTGCGCCGTAGTTTCAAGGGCAATCGTCTCTACCGGGCGGTCTTCCAGGAGTACCTGGCGCGTCTGCTATCCCGCGGTCATCCTCTCGAGTACTTCATCGAAGGCGGGCGCTCGCGCAGCGGGCGTCTGCTCGACCCGCGCCCGGGCATGCTGGCGATGACGCTGCGCTCCCATGCCTGGGGAGTAAGAACTCGCGGACACTCCGGGAAACTGGCGTTTATCCCGGTGGCGATTGGCTACGAGCGCGTCATCGAGAGCGACAGCTATCGGGCCGAGCTTGCCGGCAAACCCAAGCGACGGGAGACACCGCTTGAGCTATTTCGCGTGCTTGGCCGACTGCGACAACCCTTCGGCCGGGTCAGCGTGACCATCGGCACACCGCTGCCGCTGAGCTCCTTTCTCGATGCCGAAACGCCCGAATGGCGCCATGCCAGCAACGAGGACTGGCAGCAGCGCGCGGTACCGCGACTGGGCGAAGAACTGGCGCGACGCATCAACGCCGCCGTGCCCCTCAATGCAGTGAACCTGATCGCTCTGGTGCTATTGGCCACCCCGCACCGGGCCATCGAACGGGACCTGCTACAGCGCCAGCTCGAGCTTCTGGTCGACTTGGCCAAGAGGTCAACGGGAACCGATGGCCTCAACAGTTCGAATCCCGCCCAAGCACTCACTGGCTCACCCGCGGAGTGGATTCTCCACACCGAGTCGCTGGGCTTCATCGAACGACGTAATCAGGTGCTTGGCGAACTGGTGCTGGCAAGCCCCGAGCAGACGAGCCTATTGAGCTGGTATCGCAACAATGTGCTGCATCATTTCGCACTGGCAAGCCTGGTGGCCTTCGCCTTTCGCAACAACGCCCGCTTCAATGAGGAGCAACTGCATGGCCTGCTGGCACCGAGCTGGCCGGTACTGGTGCGTGAGCTGCATATCACCCCGCCCAATGACCTGTCCGCGGCGATAGGCGCCACGCTGGACCAGTTGACCCACGAGGGACTACTCGAACGTGACACACCGACGGGAGCTGAGCAGACCCGCGTGCCACGCTGGCAGCGCCCCTCGGCGGGGCATGCGGGCCGCGAACAGCTGCACCTGCTGGGGCGGCTGATCCAGCCCTCGCTGGAGCGGGGCTATCTGCTGCTGGCGAGCCTGCTGCGCCTGCCGAGCGGCAGTCTGACCCGGGAACAGCTCGCCAAGCAGAGCGGACTGCTGGCCGAACGCCTGGCGCTGCTGTCGGGACTGGACGCACCTGAGTTCTTTGATCGGCGGCTGTTCGCCGGGCTGGTCACGAGTCTGGAAGCCGACGGCTGGACATGGCAGGACGAAGACCAGCGGCTCTGCTATGGCGCCAAACTGACGGCGACCGCAGGGCATATCCACACCCTCTTCGACCCGGCATTGCGCCACCGCCTGCAGCAGCTTGCCGCGCCGACTAGCGCCGCTTCGTCCTCAACCCCGGCCGAGGCAAGTACGGCGAAGCCGCCGCAAGATGATGCCTAGACGCCCATCAACCAAACGCTTGAAAGGGACTTGGATGCCTAGCAAGCGGCTAGGGCTAGATATCGCGCAGCGAGCGGCGCACATATAGATCGTAGCGGCTGGTCTTGCCCTCGAGGACATGATGCGGAGCGGGGCCGTCGATCGGCGGCGCCTTGCGCGGGCGCTTGACCACCACCCGGTGGCTGGCGACGTCCAGGGCGGCTTCGAGCAGCCTTGGCGCATCCTCATCATCGCCGGCCAGCTCACGAAAGAGCCGCATCTCCTTTTTCACCAGCGCCGACTTGTCGCGGTGGGGAAACATCGGATCCAGATGGATCACCTGGGGCGCGTGGCGGGTCGCGGCGATGGCCTCGGCGAGGTCCCGGCTGGCATCGACACGGTCGAGCAACAGCCGGGCGGCGATGGGCGCGGTCTCTGCATCGTGCCGGGCCCGCGTCAGAGCGTCTTCCAGCAGCGCATAGATCGCCGGCACTCGTTCGAGCATCAGCACCTCGGCGCCAAGGCTTGCCAGCACGAAGGCGTCGCGGCCAAGCCCCGCCGTGGCATCGACGATGCTAGGCGGGATCGCAGCCTGGCCCTTGCCTGTTCCCAAACCGCAGGCCTTGGCGATGAGCTGGCCGCGCCCACCGCCAAAGCGGCGGCGATGAGCGGCCTTGCCGGCCACGAAGTCGGCGGCCAGCGGCTTGCCGTACAATCGCTCGTCGCCGGCCAGCACCAGCTGGCCATCGAGCTGCATGAGCGTCAGCCGAGGCCCAGGCGCGGCTGCCAGCGGCAAACCCAGGCGTGCGGCAAGCCCGGCAAGGCCGTCGCCGCAGATGACTACCGAGGGTTCCTGCTCCACTTCTGCCGGCCTTTCCCCGCTCACCGGCTCTTCTGCCAGGCCACCTGATCGCGCAAGTAGACCGGCTGGGCAAGATGCGGGGCCTCGCCGCCGCCCGCCTCCAGGGTCTGAGCCGCCAGCAGTACCATCTCCTCGGCCGCCGGCTGCATGTCGGGCAGATGCTGGCTAACGCCGGCCTGCACCGTCACTGGCAGCGTCTCCCATTGCTCCCATCCCGATCCTACTCCGACCCAGTCGGCCTCCTCGTGACCCACGGGCAACGTCAGTCGCTCGGGCGATAGCAGAGCTTCGTCGGCGAGCCGGGTCAGTTGACCGGCATGGCAGCGATAGGCGGCGGTGTAGAGCTCGCCCATGCGGGCGTCGATGACCGGCAGTACATGACGCAGGTGAAGCCGACGGTGGCCGGCCAGCGCCAGCGCTTCCAGGGTAGAGACGCCGATCAATGGGATCTCGAGGCCGAAGGCCAACCCCTGAGCGACGCCTGCGGCGATGCGCAGGCCGGTGAAGGAGCCGGGGCCGCGCCCATAGGCCAGGGCATCCACATCGGCGAGGGTCAGACCGGCCTCGTCGAGCAGCTCGTCGATCATCGGCATCAGCCGGCGCGTGTGTTCGCGGGGCGCCTGCACGAAGCGAGTCAGCAATTGGTCGTCATGTCCGTCGCGGCGGCGAAGCAGCGCCGCAGAACAGGCGCTCGAGGAGGCATCCAGGGCCAGCAGGGTCGGCATAGCGGTATCGGGGTCAGGAGATGTGGGCGGCATTATACGCCGCGGCGTGAGGGCGAGGAAAGATAAGGGGTAGTGCTCGGGCCGCGCTTAGCTAACGGCCACCCAAACGGCCGAGGGCCCGCCATGGCGAGCCCTCGGGGGAAGCAGCGAAAGACGATCAGCCTTCAAGCGCATCGATCACCTGACGGGTGATGTCGTCGACGCTGCCCACGCCCTCGACTCGGTGGTAGGCCGGGGCGACGTCGGCGTCCTCCTTGGCCCACTGCTGGTAATAATCCACCAGCGGCGCGGTCTGGTCGTGATAGACCGACAGACGGTTGCGCACTGTGGACTCCTGGTCATCCTCACGCTGGATCAGCGCTTCGCCGGTGACGTCATCCTTGCCGATTTCCTTGGGCGGATTGTATTCGACGTGATAGACCCGACCAGAGCCCGGGTGCACACGACGACCCGCCAGGCGCTTGACGATTTCCTCGTCGTCGACGGCGATTTCCAGCACGTGATCGATCTTCACGCCGGCGTCTTTCATGGCATCGGCCTGCGGCAGGGTGCGCGGAAAGCCGTCGAACAGGAAGCCGTTGGCGCAGTCGGGCTGGCTGATACGCTCCTTGACCAGGGCGATGATGATGTCGTCGGACACCAGGCCACCGGTGGTCATGATTTCCTTGACCTTGATGCCCAGCTCGCTGCCTTCCTTGACGGCGGCGCGCAGCATGTCGCCGGTAGAGATCTGCGGAATGCCGAAGCGCTCGCAGATGAACTGGGCCTGGGTGCCCTTGCCGGCCCCGGGGGCGCCCAACAGGATCAAACGCATCAGAATGACTCCTTGAATGACTTCGCGTTATAGAGTGAAGGTTAAATTGTGATGACCGCAGACAATACCGGGGCCAAGCTCGTGAAACAAGCAACGCCGGATCAGGGCCGTCCTAATGCTGACCAAGTTCATCCTCACCGCCAGGCCTCAACTTTCCCAATAGCACTTTGGTCGGGGTTGCCCAAGACGCTGCCTGTCACAGCATAAAAAAACGGCGCCCGTAGGCGCCGTTTCGGTAGCCGGCAAACGCCGGCAGCATCAAGACCGGATCACAGCAGCATCCGGCGGATGTCAGTCAGCGCCTGAGCCAGGAAGGCCGTGAAGCGCGCCGCATCGGCACCGTTGACCGCACGGTGATCGTAGGACAGCGACAGCGGCATCATCAGACGCGGCTGGAAGGCGTTGCCGTCCCATACCGGCTTCGTCTGCGACTTGGAAACGCCGAGGATGGCGACTTCCGGCGCGTTGACGATCGGCGTGAAGGCGGTGCCACCAATCGACCCCAGGCTCGAGATGGTGAAGCAACCACCGGTCATCTCGTCGCGCTTGAGCTTCTTGGTCTGGGCCTTCTTGGCCAGTTCCACGGACTCCTTCGCCAGCTCGATCAGCGACTTCTGGTCGGCGTTGCGAATCACCGGCACCATCAGGCCGTCCGGTGTATCCACGGCCACGCCGATGTGCACATACTTCTTGTGCACCAGGGTCTCGCCGTCGCTTTTCAGGCTGACGTTGAACTGCGGGAACTTCTTCAGCGCAAAGGCGCAGGCCTTGATCATGAAGGGCAGCGGGGTCAGCTTGGCACCCTGCGCCTCGGCCTCAGCCTTCATCGACTTGCGGAAGGCCTCGAGCTCGGTGATGTCAGCCTCGTCGAACTGGGTCACGTGCGGCACGTTGAGCCAGCTGCGATGCAGGTTGGTGGCGCCCATCTTCATCAGGCGACCCATCGGCTTCTCTTCCACCTCGCCGAACTGGCTGAAGTCCTGATCCGGGATCGGCGGAATGCCTGCGCCGCCGGCTGCCGCCGGTGCCGCAGCGGGAGCCGCCTTGCCCTGGGATTGGCTCATCACCTGCTTGACGAAGCCGTGCACGTCTTCCTTCAGCACCCGGCCCTTGGGACCGGTGGCCTTGACCTGGGTCAGGTCAACGCCCAGCTCGCGGGCCAGCATGCGCACTGCGGGTCCAGCGTGCACACTCTTGCCGTCGCTTACCGGCTCTGCCGCTTGGGGAGCACTCTGCGACTTGGAGGGCGCCGCGTCCTGCTTGGCTGCTGCGGGCTCTTTTGCCGGAGCCGACGCCTCCTGCTTGGGCGCTGACGACTTCTTGGCAGCAGGCTTGGCACCAACCACCTCGATATAGCCGATCAGATCGCCTTCGGAGACGGTGTCACCTTCCTTCACGGCAAGCTCGACCAGCTTGCCCTTGAAGGGGCTCGGCACGTCCATCGACGCCTTGTCGGACTCCAGGGTGATCAAGGCGTCTTCTTCGTTGATCTCGTCACCTTCAGCGACAGAGACCTCGATGATCGGCACGTCCTCGCTGCCACCGATATCGGGAACGCGAATCTCCTTGCGCTGAGACTCGCCTTCCTCGGCGGCTTCCGGCTCTTCGTCCGCGCTCGACTGCTCGGCGCTCTCTTCAGAGGCAGAGGCCGGCTCGCTGGACGCGTCTTCTTCGGCGTCGCCATCGTCACCAGCGATTTCCATGGTGCCGATCACGTCGCCTTCGGAGACGGTGTCGCCTTCCTTGACCGCCAATGAGACCAGCTTGCCACTGTAAGGGCTCGGCACGTCCATCGAGGCCTTATCGGACTCCAGCGTGATCAGCGCATCTTCCTCGCTGACCTCGTCGCCCTCGGCCACGGCCAGCTCGATGATCGGCACGTTTTCGCTGCCGCCGATGTCCGGCACCTTGATCTCGACGGTACGCTTGCCGCCGCCGGAAGATTTCTTCGCCGCCTGGCCGCCGCTTTGCTTCTGCTCGGCTTTCTCGGCCGGCTCGTCCTCAGCCTTGGAGGACGCTTCGGCGGATGCCTCGCCCTGGTCGGCGTCGCCACCGCCCTCGGCTTCGAGCTCGAGGATGTCGTCGCCTTCGGAGACGGTATCGCCTTCCTTGACCAGCACCTTGACGACCTTACCGCCCTTGGGCGCCGGGACATCCATGCTGGCCTTATCGGACTCGAGAGTGATCATGGTGTCCTCAGCGGCGATTACATCGCCTACCGACACCGCGATCTCGATGATTTCGACATCGGTGCTGCCACCGATATCGGGGACTTTGATGATTTCGCTACTCAAGGTCGCGCTCCTTTCCTAATCATGCTCGCCGCAGGCGTAAAATGGCTCAGGCGGGCGAGCCAACGAGCGGAAATGCTGCCTGGCCGTCGTTGCTCGCCCTTCATCTGATCAACCCTTACCTGCGTCTCAGGAATCCACCGGATTCGGCTTTGTCGGATCGATGCCATACTTCTTCATGGCATCCGCAACGACCTTGCGGTCGATCTCACCACGCTCGGACAGCGCGCGCAGTGCGGCCACGGTGACGTAATAACGGTCCACCTCGAAGAAGCGACGCAGTTGCTCGCGGGTATCCGAGCGCCCGTAACCGTCGGTCCCCAGGACATGGAAGTCGCTGGGCACCCAGGCACGGACCTGATCGGCGTAAAGCTTCATGTAGTCGGTCGACGCGATCACCGGCCCTTCGCAACCTTCCAGCTGCTGAGTGATCCAGGGCTTTTCGCGCTTGTCGTCCGGCTCGAGGAACTGGTGGCGATCATAGTCGAGCGCTTCGCGACGCAGTTCGTTGAAGCTGGTCACGCTCCAGACGTCAGCGACGACACCATGCTCGTCGGCCAGCATCTCGGCGGCGGCCTCGACCTCGCGCAGGATGGTGCCGCTGCCCATCAGTTGAACGCGCGGCGCCTTCTTGCTGCTGGCCTTGCCTTCCTGCAGCAGATACATGCCACGCACGATGCCCTCTTCGCTGCCCTTCGGCATCTCGGGATGTGCATAGTTCTCGTTCATCACCGTGATGTAGTAGAAGCAGTTCTCACGGTCCTGGTACATCCGCTTCATGCCGTCCTGCAAGATGACCGCGACTTCGTGGCCATAGCAGGGGTCGTAGGAGCGGCAGGTCGGCACGGTCGACATCAGGATATGGCTGTGGCCGTCCTGGTGCTGCAGACCCTCACCGTTGATGGTGGTGCGACCGGCGGTGCCGCCGATCATGAAGCCGCGAGCCTGCTGGTCGCCGGCTGCCCAGACCAGGTCGCCGACACGCTGATAGCCGAACATAGAGTAGTAGACGTAGAACGGAATCAGCGTCATGTCATGGTTGGCGTAGGCGGTTGCCGCCGCGATCCAGGCGGCCATGGAACCGGCCTCGGTGATACCTTCCTCGAGGATCTGACCTTTCTTGTCCTCGCGGTAGTACATGATCTGGCCGGCATCGACCGGATCGTACTTCTGACCGCCCGAGGCATAGATGCCCAACTGGCGGAACATGCCTTCCATGCCGAAGGTGCGTGCCTCATCGGGGATGATCGGCACCACGCGAGAGCCCAGCTGCTTGTGCTTGACCAGGCCATTGAGCACTCGCACGAACGACATGGTGGTCGACACTTCACGGCCGCCAGAGCCCTTGGTCTGGGAGGCGAACATCTTGTCGTCGAGGCCGGGAATCTCGAGGGCTTCGTACTCGGTGCGGCGCTTGGGCAGGAAACCACCCAGCTTCTCGCGCTGCAGGAACAGGTACTTCATCTCCGGGCTGTCTTCATCCGGACGATAATACGGAACCTCGCCGTTCTCGAGCTGCTTGTCGGTGATCGGCACCCCGAAACGATCGCGGAATTTCTTCAGCGCCTCGTGTTCCATGGACTTGATCTGGTGGGCTTCCATGTCGGCTTCACCGCTGCCGCCGCCCATGCCATAGCCCTTGACGGTGTGCGCCAGCACCACGGTCGGACGACCGTCGGCGTTGTTGACCGCCTCGTGGTAGGCCGCGTAGACCTTCTGCGGGTCGTGACCACCCCGGTTGAGACGGAAGATATCGTCGTCGGAGTAGTCCTCGACCAGCTTGGCCGTCTCCGGGTACTTGCCGAAGAAGTGCTCGCGGGTATAGGCGCCGCCGTTGGCCTTGTAGTTCTGGTATTCGCCGTCGACCGCCTCGTCCATGCGCTTTTGCAGCATGTCGTGCTTGTCGCGTTCGAACAGCGGGTCCCACTGACCGCCCCAGACCACCTTGATGACGTTCCAACCGGCACCGCGGAAGACGCCTTCGAGTTCGTCCATGATCCGCGAGTTACCGCGTACCGGGCCGTCGAGGCGCTGCAGGTTGCAGTTGATCACGAAGATCAGGTTGTCGAGATTCTCTCGGCTCGCCAGGTGCAGGGCACCCAGGGATTCCGGCTCGTCACACTCGCCGTCGCCGAGGAATGCCCAGACCTTGCGGTCGCGCATGTCGGTCAGTTCACGGGAGTCCAGGTACTTCATGACGTGGGCCTGGTAGATCGCCTGGATCGGCCCCAGTCCCATGGAAACGGTCGGGAACTGCCAGTAATCCGGCATCAGATAGGGGTGAGGATAAGACGGCAGACCGCCACCCTCGGCTTCCTGACGGAAGCTGTCCATCTGCTCTTCGGTAAGCCGGCCTTCCATGAAGGAACGCGCATAGATACCCGGGGTCACGTGGCCCTGGATATAGATCAGATCGCCCTTGTGTTCGCCATCGTCGGCGCGGAAGAAGTGGTTGAAGCCCACTTCATACAGCGTCGCGCAGGACTGAAAACTGGCGATGTGCCCGCCAAGTCCCTTGTGCTTCTTGTTGGCGCGCAGCACCTGCGCCATGGCATTCCAGCGAATCGCCGAGCGCAGCTTGCGCTCGATGAACATGTCACCGGGGATCTTCGCCTCGCGATGCACCGGAATGGTGTTGCGATGTGGCGTATTGACAGAGAACGGCGGAATGCGGCCATCGCGACGCAGGCGATCAGCCAGACGACTCAATAAGTACTGAGCACGCTCCTCGCCTTCCCGATCAACGACCGATGCCAGGGATTCCATCCATTCCTTGGTTTCGGTCGGATCGAAATCTTCTCTTGCCTCCAGACTCATAGACGTCTCTCCGAATGAAGATATTGTGTCGGTCTGCCCTCACCCGGGAGGAGGGAGGGGCGTGTGGCGCTCTTCAGTGCGGGCGTGATCTTCTATGGATCACGTCTCCAGAATAGTGGGCATGTAGTGTCGTTACAGAATGATACGCGCAATGCCCGGAATCAGGCCACGAAGATACCGCAAAGACCAGCCCCTGCCAATTCCGGCAAAAATGGAAAGCTTTTCCAACTAAAATATTGCATTGCAGCACAAGGACCTAGCGTACCACTCCCATAAAGCCTAGCCGAAAGCCAGCACGCTGTAACCGAGCTACAAACGGGCCGTCCAACGCTCTCACCTCAGCGGCACGCCTAGCTGCATTTCCCTCCGCTGAAACGTCCGCTTATCGGCGACTCAGCGGAGGGGAATGCAGCTATCCGTGTCTCATACACCGTCAGCTCACGAACCGACCGCCAGGCACTGGCGAAAATAGGCCCAATCGAAGGCCGGGCCAGGGTCGGTCTTGCGCAGCGGCGCAATGCGGGCATGGCTGGTGATGCGCTCGGGAGTCAGGGCGGGATAGTGTGCCAGCAGGTCCTTGACCACGCGCGCCAGCGTCGCGTACTGGGCGGCGCGGTAAGGGCTTTGCTCATCGCCTTCAAGCTCGATGCCAATCGCGAAGTCGTTGAGCTCGCCACGCCAGGAAACGCCATCGAACCAGCAGGAGCGACCGGCGTGCCAGGCTCGTCGCTCGAAGGGCACGAACTGCACGGCTTCGCCATCGCGACGAATCAGCAGATGGGCGGAAACGCGAAGCGCGGCAATCTGGGCAAAGTAGGGATGGGCTTCAGGGTCAAGGCGGTTGGTAAACAGCCGCTCGATGGCATCGCCCGCGAAGACGCCCGGCGGCAGGCTGATCGAGTGCAGCACCAGCGCCGACACCTCGCCTTCGGGACGCGCATTGTGGTTGGGTGACGGCTTGTAGCGAGCCGGTGGCCAGAGGCCCTGTTCGATGCTCATGCGTCATGCCTCATTCGACTTCTCTCCGCTCATGGCCTGGCCACGGCTTGCGCCATGTGACGCACCAGGCGTGGATTCCCTATAATGAAGCATTGTCGCATCGATTCACCCTTCAGGCACCGCTGCCCCGCGCCGGTGCTGCCCACGCCAGGGAGCCCAGGCACGCCATGCATTATCACGAAGCCCTCGCCGAAGAGATCCGTACCAGCGCCGCCCGGCTGTTGGCAGAAGACGTCGGCCCTGGCGACATCACCGCCCAGCTGATTCCCGAGCGCCAGTGGGCCACCGCCCGGGTCATCACCCGCGAAGACGCCGTGCTGTGCGGCGTGGCCTTTGTCGACGAGCTGTTCCGACGCCTGGATTCCCGCGTCACGCTTAACTGGCAGCATGCCGACGGCGACCGGCTGGCGGCCGGCGACACCCTGCTCGAACTCGAGGGCCCGGCCCGCAGCCTGCTGACCGGCGAGCGCGCCGCCCTGAATCTCCTGCAGACGCTCTCCGGCACCGCCACCCGCACTCGCGCCTACGTCGACCTGATCGAGGACACCGGCGTGCGCCTGCTGGATACCCGCAAGACCCTGCCCGGCCTGCGCCTGGCCCAGAAGTACGCGGTGACCTGCGGCGGCGGTTACAACCACCGGGTCGGCCTCTATGACGCCTTCCTGATCAAGGAGAACCATATCGCCGCCTGTGGTGGCATTGCGGCGGCGGTCAAGGAAGCTCGAGATATTGCCAAGGACCTGCCGGTCGAGGTCGAAGTCGAAACCTTCGAGGAGCTCGACCAGGCGCTGGCGGCTTCGGCCGACGTGGTGATGCTCGACAACTTCTCGTTGGATGATCTGCGCGAGGCGGTACGCCGTGGCAGCGGCCGCGCCACCCTGGAAGCCTCGGGCAACGTCAGTGACGCCACCCTGCGAGCGATCGCCGAGACCGGCGTCGACTGCATCTCCAGCGGCGCCCTGACCAAGGACGTGCAGTCCATCGACCTGTCGATGCGCATCCTGAAAACCGAGACCCGTTAAAGCGCCCACCAAGGGCAGCACGAGCCCCGCCCGAAAGCGCTCATGGCGCCGCCGGGCGGGCATTTATGCCATGTATTCCGTGTATCCCAGGCTTTATCTGAAAGGCCGACGAGGAAGACGTAGTGCTTGTCTAGGTCTCGACCAGATCAAGCCGTTTGACCAGACGCACCCGTGGCAGTCGCTCACCGCCACGCTCTACCCACTCTTCCCCTTCTTGGCACCAGCCGCGCTGGATCAAATGCGGCGCCAGCATCAGGCTTGCCTCGATACGCACCCGCGCCAGTCCCTGTTCCAGAAACATGCGCTCCGCATGGACCAGCAGGGTACTGCCGATACCGCGGCGAGCAAGCGACGGCCAGACATAGAGCGTTTCGATGCGCCCCTCGCCGTCACCGCCCTGCCCGATCTCCAGAAAGCCCACGCAGCGCCCGTCGCAGGCCGCCACCAGGGTCGGGTGAAGCAGTTGGCGGGCCACCCAGGCACTGCCTTCCCGAGGCAGCACCGCAGCCCAGGCACGGCGCTGCTCGACGCTGTAGTGCTCGGCCGCGCCCTGCATCACCGCATGGTGGAAGACCTCGGCCTGATCGGCGCCGTCATCGGGCAGGGCGTCGCGATAGACGATGCGCGCCTTGCCGGCGCGGGGGCTGCTATCAGCGGCGGACATCGCTTCCTCCTGATTGGCAACGGGCGTCGGCGAGACCTGGCGCGTCGTCGCTCGCTTCATCAAGGCTGACTTCATCGAAGTGCGCTGCCAATGGATGTTCGCCGGTGGTCATGCCCGGCTCACGCACCAGCTGGCAGGTCGCGAGGCCGGCCGCGCGAGCGGCGTCGAGTTCGGCGACGGCGTCCGACAGAAAGAGCGTCTCCTGCGGCGCATGGCCGATCGCCTCGACGATGCGCCTATAGCTCTCGGCCTCACGCTTGGGGCCGGTCGTAGTGTCGAAGTAGCCGGCGAACAGCGGCGTAAGATCTCCCACATCGCTATGGCCAAACAGCAGCCGCTGGGCCTGTATCGACCCCGAAGAATAGACGTAGAGGGCGTAGCCCTGCTCCTGCCAGCGCTTCAGGGCCTCGGCGGCGTCGGGATAGACGTGGCCGGTGAAGTCCCCGGCCTGATACCCGGCCTCCCAGACCATGCCCTGCAAGGCCTTGAGGGGCGTGGCCTTGCGGTCCTCTTGGATCCAGCCCTCGAGAATAGCGATCAGCCGTTCGAGGTCCGCTTCGGGTTCAGCGGCCTCCTCGCGGGTCGCCTCGAGCTGCCTGGCGACCTTGGCCTGCTGGTGGTGACGGCGCAGGAAAGCGCCAAGATGCCGGCGGGCATAGGGAAAGAGCACCTCATGCACGAAGGCGATCGAGCCGGTGGTGCCCTCGATATCGGTAACGATGGCGCGAATCATGCTGCGCCTCCCGGTCCCGGCTGAGCGGCGTCTCCCCCGCCGGTCGGCAAGGCCTCGAAGCGCGGGAAGCGTGCGGCGATGCCCTCGCCGGTGAAGTTCGCCACCCAGCCCTCGGGATTGGTGAACAAGCGGATGGCGGTAAAGTGAGGCGCGGGTCCCATATCGAACCAGTGCGGCGTACCCGCCGGCACCGACATCAAGTCGCCCTGGGCACAGCCCACCGCATAGACCCGAGCGCCCAAGTGCAGGTAGAAGACGCCTTCGCCGCGCACGAAGAAGCGCACCTCGTCTTCGCTGTGGCGATGCTCATCGAGGAACTTGGCGCGTAGCGCATCCTTGTCCGGGTGCTCCGGCGTCAAACCGATCACGTCGGCGGTGGCAAAGCCATTGTCGGTCTTGAGGCGCTCGATCTCCTCGGCGTAGGCCGTCAGCACCACCTCGGGGTCAGCGTCGGGGGCCAGGTCGGCCTTGGTGGCCCAGCGCTCGAACCGAATGCCGTGAGCCGCAAGCTCGGTGGCGATGCGCTCACCGTCGTAGCTGGTCAGCAGCGGCTGGTCCGGGTCATGGTCGTGGTAGACGTTGAGAAAGCTCATGGCAATACTCCATCGGGCAAGGCGAGCGGGCAGGCCGCGACCCGCCGTATCGTGGGCCGCCCCGCTCAGCGGGTACGACGCATCATCAGTTCACAATCGAAGAGGAAATCCAGCGCCTCGACCTGACGCAGGCAGCCGCTCATGTCCCGCGCCCAGGTATAGAGGCCGTGGCCGCGGATCAGGTAGGCACGAGTATCGAGACCTTGCAGTCGCTCGCGCACCACCTCGGCCAGCGCGGCGATGTCCTGGTCATTATCGACGATGGGTACCGCCAGGGTCGTATCGTGGCGTGTCACCCCCTCGATCGCCTTCTGCAGTTCGAAGCCCTCGAGCCACAGGGTATCGCCCTCGATCAGGCGCGACAGCACGGTGGCGGCTCGGGAATGGGTATGCAGCACGGCGCCGGCCTCGGGCCTGTCCTGGTAGAGCTGGCCATGCAGACGCGCTTCGTCCGATGGCTTCTGGGGGCTGCCAAGCGGCGTGACGGCGAAGTCGGTGACCATGACGTCGGCCGGTGTCAGCCGTCCCTTGTGGCGACCCGACGCCGTCACCGCCATGTGAGCCGCATCCAGGCGCATCGAAAAATTGCCGCCGGTGGCCGGTACCTGACCAGCGCGGTACAGCTCGTCACCGGCGGCCACGATGGCCTGCTGGGCGCGGGCCAGTTGCTCGAGATCGATCACCGCTGTGTCTCCCGTGAATGATGCCGCCAGCCTACCTAAGGCTCGCGTCGGCGCCAATCCTCATCTCGGCTCAAAACAGGGCGCCGTGCGCCAGCTGCACAGGCACGGCATAATGGCGTCCATGAATCCTCCTTCTGCATCCAACGCCGACGCCTTCGCCCTTACGCCCATCGGGCGCATCGAGAGCGATTACCCGGACAAGTTCGGCATTCCTCGTCAGCCAGGACTGGCGCCGGCCGCCCGCGCTCGCCTGGTGCTGCTGCCGCCCTACGACGACCCGCTCAGCGTGCGCGGCCTCGAGGCCTTCAGTCACCTGTGGCTGACCTTCGTCTTTCACCATAGCCCCGAGCGCTGGTCACCGCTGGTGCGTCCGCCGCGCCTGGGAGGCAACGCCAAGGTCGGGGTCTTTGCCAGCCGCAGCACCCACCGCCCCAACCGTCTGGGGCTGTCGCTGGTCGAACTCAAGGGCATCGACACCGACAACGGCGTGGCACTCGAGCTTTCCGGCCATGACCTGCTCGACGGCACTCCGATACTCGACATCAAGCCTTATCTGCCTTGGGCAGAGGCGCGCCCCGACGCCAGGGCCGGTTTCGCCCCCGACGCGCCGCCCCAGCGCCCGGTGGACTTTTCCGCGGAGGCTGAGGCGACCCTTGCCCAACGAGAAGACGCCGCCTCGCTGCGCGCCCTGATCGGCCAGGTACTGGCCCAGGACCCCCGCCCCGCCTATCGCAAGGGCGCCGAGTCACGTCTCTACGGGGTAAGGCTGCGCGATGTCGATGTGCGCTTTCGCGCCCTGGCCAATGCGGCAGGCGAGACGCACCTGGATGTCGTCGAGATCGTGGCGGTGTAAACATCGGCTACCGGGAGGGGCGCCAGGGGCAGGTCGTAGAGGGGTTCGATTCCAGGGATGGAATCGTTAGCGCCCAGGGAAGGGTTCAAAGCGCCCCTCGTAGACCTGCCGATGGACAGCCCCTCGGCCCCAAGCCACGAAGACATCCCGGCATGACGAGAGAAACGACGAAGGGCCCCGTAAGGCCCTTCGTTCGGCATGGCGTGTTAGCCATCTCAGTCGAAGCTGATACCGATGCGACGGCCCACTTCCTCATAGGCCTCGATCACACCGCCAAGGCCCTGACGGAAGCGGTCCTTGTCGAGCTTCTCGCGGGTCTTGGCATCCCACAGGCGGCAACCGTCCGGTGAGAACTCGTCGCCGAGCACGATCTGGCCCTTGAAGACGCCAAACTCGAGCTTGTAGTCGACCAGCAGCATGCCGCCTTCTTCGAACAGCGCCTTGAGCACATCGTTGACCTTGTAGGTCAGCGCCTTCATTTCCTTGAGCTGCTCGGGCGTCGCCCAGCCGAAGGTCTCCGCCAGCGACTCGTTGATCATCGGGTCGTGCTGGGCATCGTTCTTCAGGAACAGTTCGAAGGTCGAAGGCGTCAGCGCCTGGCCCTCCTCGACACCAAGGCGCCGGCACAGGCTGCCGGCGGCGATGTTACGCACCACGCACTCCACCGGCAGCATATCGAGCTTCTTGACCACGCATTCGGTATCCGAAAGCAGGCCGTCGAAGTGCGTCGGAATCCCCGCTTCTTGAAGCTTGCCCATGATGAAGGCATTGAACTTGTTGTTGACCATGCCCTTGCGCGCCAGGGATTCCATCCGCTCGCCGTCGAAGGCACTGGTATCGTCGCGGAATTCGAGGATCAGGCGATCCGGGTCGTCAGTGTGATAGACCGACTTGGCCTTGCCGGCATAGAGCTCTTGACGCTTTTCCATGAGGGGTCTCCGAATGGGGAGGTAACGGACAGAGGTGGTAACAGGGTCGTGTAAGCAGGTGTTGTAAACGGGTGACGTAACCAACGCGACAAGCGGTTACCCGGCAATGCCTAGCGGATAGTCTGCCAGTCCAGGCCCTGATCCTGGGCGGCGACCACCAGCCGTGACTCATCGCCGTCGAGCAGCGGCACCAGGGCTTCCAGCGCGAGCTCGGGGCGGTTGTTATGTTCCGACAAATGCGAGCAGACGATCCGCTGCAGCCGGTCGAGCCCCACCCCTGCCAGCAGCGTCGCTGCCTGGGGGTTGGACAGGTGCCCCCAATCGCCACCCACGCGGCGCTTGAGACGCGGCGGATAAGGCCCATCGGCCAGCATCTGCCGGTCATGGTTGCACTCGAGGATCAGGGCATCGCAGCCGGCAAAGGCTTGGATCACATGGGCGCTGGGATGGCCAAGATCGGTCACGACACCCAACCGCCGACCATGGGCGCTCAAGTGGAATTGTACCGGTTCCCGGGCGTCATGGGGCACGGTCACCGGCATGATCTCAATCCCACCAATGGCCAACGTCGCCTGGGGGGTGATCCACTCATGGCGCGGCACTTCCTTGAGGCGACCGGACAGCCAGGTCCCCGGCGTCAGATAGACCGGCGTACCATGGCGCCGCGCCAGGGCGCCGACGCCGCCGATATGATCGCCGTGTTCATGGGTCACCAGCACCGCAGCAAGCTGCTTCGGGTGCAACCCCAGCCGGGCGAGTCGCCGCTCGGTTTCGCGCAGCCCGAAGCCGCAATCGATCAGCAGGTGAGTCTCGCCATCGCTGACCAGGGTCGCATTGCCCTTGCTTCCGCTGCCCAGCGACGCGAAGTGCAGGGCACGTGACGCCGGCGGCATCAACGCAACAGCGAGGACAGCCGGCCCAGCAGGTCACGCACGCCGTCATCGTCCAGCGCCGGCTCGCCGACACTCGTCACTGTCAGGCGCGCCTGCTGCTCTCCCGCCGGCACTACACTGAGCCGCACGCGACGAGGCGTCTGGTCGCCGAGCAACCGGTCGATCATTCCCACATGGCGCTCGGCCAACGGCAGATACGCGACCTGGAAGTCGCCGCCCGCGGCGTCCTGGTCAAGCAGTTGCTGCTCCGGCTGGTCGAAGTCACGCTCGAGCAAGTGGCTGAGCTCCGCCCAGGCCTGCTCGGCGTCGGCATCGATCAGCAAGGCTCGATTGCTCTCACCGCCGACCAAACGCGCCACCGCGGAACCAGCGGCCTCTCGGCGAGACAGGTTCGACGCCATGGCGGTCTGGCCACGGGCATCGAGATAGCCGGCCAGGGCATTCAGGCAACCGTCGAGGGCGCGGGTGTTTTGCTCGCAGCGCACCTCACTGGTCGCGCCCAGGCCATCATTTACGGCAATCATGCCGTCGGACGTCGTCAGGCGACGTGCCGTGTCATTGCGGTCAGTCACGGTCAGCCGTTGGCGCTCGCCGAACTCGACGACACGCGGCCAGACCGCTTCCGGCGGGTCGTTGACCGTAAGCCAGCGGGCATCCCCCATGCTGCGGCGTTCGACGTAGTCGCGCTCCGCAACCGACGGCTGAGGCCTGGGGGCGGTAAATTCGTCCCCCGTCTTCCGGAAAGGCCGGTTGGCTTTGGGCACCGGCATCGCTTCGCGGGTCTCATAGAGCTGGCTGCCGGCCGGCAGGACCAACGGCTCGGCGCTCTTGGCCTGCGTGTAGGCGTCACTCCGGTCATCGTAGTAGCCGCCGCTGGAACAGCCGGCCATTGCCAGGGCAACGGCCGCTACCAGCGGCATCCAGTTCGTGGCAGCTTTCATGCATCCACCTTGATTATCGGACAAGCGAGGGGCGTTCAGTCGTCGCTGACGCCTGCCAGTTGCAGCGCCTCGCTGACCGTTGAGTGATATTTCTCGGACAGCCAGGTCAGCGGCAGACGAATGCCCTGCTCGGCGTAGCCCATGTGATTCAGCGCCCACTTGACCGGAATCGGGTTGGCCTCGATACCCAGTTGCGTATGCAGCGGCATCAGCCGGGTGTTGATCTGGTGTGCCTTGTCGGCATCGCCGGCCACGGCAGCCGCACACAGCTCGTGCATGGCGCGGGGCACCACATTGGCGGTCACCGAAATGTCGCCGTGACCGCCCATCAACATGAAGTCACAGGCGGTGGCGTCATCGCCTGAGTAGAGCATGAAACCGGAGCCCTTGAGGCGCTCGATCAGATCCTCGGCGCGCTCCAAGTTACCGGTAGCATCCTTGAGGCCGATGATGTTGTCGACCTCGGCCAAGCGCAACACGGTCTCGTTATAGATATCCGAGCAAGTACGGCCAGGCACATTGTAAAGAATCACCGGCAGGTCGCTGGCGTCGGCAATGGCCTTGAAGTGCTGGAACAAGCCTTCCTGGGTCGGCTTATTGTAGTAGGGCGCCACCGTCAGGCAGTAATCGGCGCCGACTTCCTTGGCGTAACGGGTCAGCTCCACCGCCTCGGTGGTGTTGTTCGATCCGGTACCGGCGATGACCGGAATGCGACCATCGACCTCTTCCACCACGGTGCGAATGACGTCGAAGTGCTCGGCGAAGGACATGGTGGTCGGCTCGCCGGTCGTACCAGCGGCAACGATGCCATCGGTGCCATGCTCGAGATGAAAGCTCACCAGGCGGCGCAGCGCCTCCCAGTCGATCTCTCCGTTCGCCTTCATCGGCGTCGCCAGGGCGACGATACTGCCTGTGATCATCTTCTTTCCTCTACAAACGCCTGTGCATCAGCCGCCGCAGAAGGTGGCGCTGATGGTTCAACCGGGATATGAAGCCGTATATGAAGCCAGGGCCTAGATGGTACTCAGGCCGCCAGAGCCTGTACAGAACCCAAGGCAAGGACTTTTGTCCAGGCCTCGCCGTCTTCGACACGGCCTTTACAGCGCCGCGGCGCTGACGTGTAATCCTTGCACAACCTAGATGCTCGGCACTCGAATGCCGGCAGGTCATTCATCTCCATGATGAACCCAGAACTGTGAGCTCAAAAACTGTGAATTCACAAACGATGAATTCAGCGACTACCTAAGGAGCCTTCCATGAGCGTTAGCCTCGGCAACCCCGTCCCCGACTTCACTGCCACGGCGACCAGCGACACCACCGTGACCCTGTCAGAACTCAAGGGCAAACAGGTGGTGATCTACTTCTACCCCAAGGCCAGCACTCCGGGCTGCACCACCGAAGGCGGTGACTTTCGCGACCACAAGGACGCCTTCGATGACGCCAACACCGTGATTCTCGGCGTTTCTCGCGACGGCATCCGCGCCCAGGAAAATTTCAAGGCCAAGCAGGACTTCAACTTCGAGCTGATCTCCGACAAGGACGAAGCGGTCTGCAAGCTATTCGACGTCATCAAGCTCAAGAAGCTTTACGGCAAGGAGCACCTGGGGATAGAACGCAGCACCTTTCTGATCGATAGCGAAGGCAAGCTCGCCCGCGAATGGCGCGGCGTCAAGGTCAAGGGCCATGTCGAGGAGGTACTCGACGCGGCCCAGGCCCTTAACGCCGGGTGACGACCAGGCCCGCCCACGCCGACCGATAGGGCCGGCGTGGGTGGGTGTTTCAGGAATTAGGCAGCTCGCCCCTCACCGGCTGTTCGGCGAGCTCCTGAATCCCTCGTGGCCAGGCATAGACCAGCGCCTTGAGCAGCGTCGCCAGCGGAATCGCGAAGAAGATGCCCCAGAAGCCCCAGATGCCGCCGAAGAACAGCACCGCCAATATGATCGACACCGGGTGCAGGTTGACCGCCTCTGAGAACAGAATCGGCACCAGCACGTTGCCATCCAGCGCCTGCAGCACGCCGTAGGCCAGGATCACGTACAGGAACTGCTCACCGATGCCGAAGTGGAAGCCCGCCACCGCTGCCACCGGCAGCGTGGCCACCGCGGCCCCAATAAAGGGGATCAGCACCGACAGTCCCACCAGCATGCCCAGCAGCGCCGAGTACGGCAGGCCGAAATAGGCGAAAGTCAGGAAGCCGGCGCTGCCGACGATCACGATCTCGATGAACTTGCCGCGTACGTAATTGGCGATCTGGGCATCCATCTCGTGCCAGATACGGGTCATCAGGTCGCGCTTGCGCGGCATCAGCCATAGCGTGAAACCGACCAGCCGTTCCCGATCCTTGAGCATGAAGAACACCAGGATCGGTACCAGCACCAGATAGATGATCAGATCCATGAGGTTGCCAAGCGAGGCCAGCGACAGAGTCAGGGCTCGTTGCCCGACCTGGGTCAGCTCGCGACCGGCGGCGTCTATCCAGGCCTGAATCTGATCCGGGGTGACCAGATTGGGATAACGCAGCTGAACTTCATCGAGGAAGCGCTGGCCGCTGGCGAACATGCGCGGAATCTCCTGCACCAGACTGACCATCTGATTCCAGATCAGCGGCATGACGATCAGCGCCATGGCCAGCAGGATGCCGATAAAGCCCAAGAACACCAGCAGCACCGCCATCAAATTCGGCACATGGCGTCGGGTAAGCCAGTTCACCGCCCCCTGGAGCAGGAAGGCGATCACCAGCGCGGTGAGGAAAGGCGCGAGCATGCCCCCCAGCAGCACCACCGCCGCGGTACCGACAATCAGCAGCAGCAGCAGGATGACCGCTTCTTCGTCCGAGAAGTAGCGCTCCAGCCAGCCCGAAAACAGCGCCTTCAGCGTCATGCCGAACGCTCCTTATCGCCCTTGCGCAGCCAATAATGATACACCTCGCCGCGCGTCTCCCGCGCCGGCATCTCGTGGCCGCTCTGGGCAATGTAGGACTCGAAGTCCCGCCAGGAGCCGGCATCGGTGGCCATCACCTCGAGTACCTGCCCTACCGCCAGCCGCGACAGTGCCTGCTTGGCCTTGAGCAGCGGCAACGGGCAGGGCAGGTCCCGGGCATCGAGTACATCGTCTGGTTGCAAGGTCATGCCGTCTCCCGAAACAATGGGGATGAAGAATGGGGATGAAGATCGAACCGCCAGGCGGCCCTCAGTACACGGCACTTTAGCGGATCGGCAACGGTCGGAGAAGAAGGCGCGCCTCGCCCGGGCGCTCATGTACGAGGAACATCATGCCATTACCCCGAAAGGCTTGGCGACACGCCACCATTGCACTGGCCCTGGCCGGCACCCTGACCACGGCGCCGGCTCAGGCCGTTGAGTTCGACCTGCCGCAGTTGGGCTCGGCCACCAGCGGCGTCAACCCGAGCGAGGAATACCGCCTGGGGCGCACCTGGCTACGGCAATTTCGTGCCCGAGCACCGCTATGGCAGGACCCGATCAGCCAGGACTACGTCGATACCCTGATCGCCCGTCTGCTGCCCGACAGCGGCATTCGGCGCAACCACCTGCTGGTGACCCTGGTCGATAGCCGGGTGCTCAATGCCTTCGCGGTGCCAGGAGGGGTGGTCGGGGTCAACGCTGGCCTCTTTGCCTTCGCCAAGGACGAGGCCGCCCTCGCCTCGGTGCTGGCCCATGAATTGGGTCACCTGTCGCTACGCCACTACGCTCGCCAGCAGGCCAGGGCCGAAGAGACCCAGCTGCCGACCATGGCCGCGATGCTTGCCGGCATGCTGATCGCCGCCGGCGGCGGTGGGGATGCGGGGATTGCCGCGGCGATGGGCTCGCAGGCCGCCTTCTTCCAGGATCAGCTGGCCTATTCGCGCCGTTACGAGCAGGAGGCCGACCGCCAGGGCCTGCAGGTGATGCGCGAGGCCGGCTACGACCCTCAGGCCATGGTCGAGATGTTCCGCGCCATGCAGCGCCAAGCAGCCTTGCAGGGTGGCAACCCACCGGAATTCCTGCTCACCCACCCGCTCACCGAGTCGCGCATCAGCGATATTCAGGCCAGAGCCATGGGCCTGGGAACCGGCACGGTCCGCGATCCGGGACCGCAATACGACATGGTACGCGCCCGCGCGCTGCTGAGGATCCACCAGGACGCTCCCGTCCAGGCCACCAGCCTGCTCGCCCAGAGCGACCCGTCGCCCGCCGCCAAGCGCTACCTGGCGGCCTTGGTCCGCGCGCGCCAGGGAGACTTGGCCGGTGCGCTCTCGGCTCTCGATACTCTGGCACGCGAATGGCCAGACCTGCCACTGATTCCGACCAGCGCCGCCGAGCTGGCCCTGGATGCCGGCCAGCACGGCGAGGCCCTGTCCCGGAGTCAACACGTGTTGCGGCTGATGCCAGACTATTTCCCAGCTCGCCTGATCGAAGCGGAAGCCTTGCTGCAGCAGGACCCCAAGGCCGCCTTCCGCACGCTGCGAGACCTTGCCGAGAAGCGCCCCGAAGACCCTCAGGTCTTCAACCTGCTCTCCGAGGCCGCCGGGCGCAGCGACCGCGAGGCCTGGAGCCACCTGGCTCGCGCCGAACACCTGCAACTGACCGGACACATCACTCAGGCAATTCGCCAGCTGGACATCGCCGAGGACGTGGCCAAGCAGGAAAATGACGTCGGCACTATCGGTCGTGTCGAAGAGCGCCGCGAGGCCTTCGAGACATACCGCGAGGACCTCAAGGACTTTCAGTAGCCGGCAACGCTTCGCTATCGGTGGGCCTTCTCGCTGCCATTCAATGCAAAAAAGCGGCCCACCCCTATGCAGGGGCGGGTCGCTTTCCTAATCGCTCGGCTCGGGAATTAGACCGGCTCACTTAGCGACCCGCTCATCGCCCGTTCGACTCAAGCGACAAGCGCGCCGCATCTACCAGATCAGCTCAAGGCCGGTGGACTAGCGCTGGAAGTTGAGCATCCTCTCCAGGGGCTTCAACGCCTTGACGCGGACGCTGTCATCCACCTGAATCTCGCCGCTCAGCTCGCGTAGGGCGCCAGCCAGGTTATCGAGCGCGTTCATGGCCATCCACGGGCAGTGAGCGCAGCTCTTGCAAGTCGCGCCACGCCCGGCTGTCGGCGCCTCGAAGAGGGTTTTCGCCGGCACCGCCTGCTGCATCTTGAAGAAGATGCCGCGATCGGTGGCCACGATCAGCTTGTCCTGGGGCAGTTCCTTGGCCGCCTTGATCAGCTGCGAGGTGGAGCCTGCCACGTCGGCGAGCTCGACCACCGCCGCCGGTGACTCCGGGTGCACCAGCACCGCAGCATCAGGATAGAGGGCCTTCAGATCCTCGATGCCTTTGGCCTTGAACTCCTCATGAACGATGCAGGCACCGTCCCAAAGCAGCATGTCGGCACCGGTTTGCTGCTGGATGTAGCCACCCAGGTGCTTGTCCGGCGCCCACAGAATCTTCTCGCCCCGCGCCTGCAGGTGCTCGATCACGTCGACGGCGATCGAGGAGGTCACCACCCAATCGGCGCGCGCCTTCACCGCCGCCGAGGTGTTGGCATAGACCACTACGGTGCGATCGGGGTGGGCATCGCAGAAGGCTGCGAACTCATCGGCCGGGCAGCCGATGTCCAGCGAACAGGTCGCCTCGAGGGTCGGCATCAGCACACGCTTTTCCGGCGACAGAATCTTGGCGGTCTCGCCCATGAAGCGCACGCCGGCCACCACCAGGGTCGAAGCCTCATGGCGGGCACCGAAGCGGGCCATTTCCAGGGAGTCAGCCACACAGCCCCCGGTTTCCTCGGCAAGCTGCTGAATGGCGTCGTCGGTATAATAATGCGCTACCAGCACGGCATTACGCTCGTGCAGCAGGCGTTTGATTTCATCAATGCGCGCCTCATCCTCGGCGGGAATCCGCGTCGGGCAGTAGGCGCGGGCCAGATGCTCGCGCACCTCGGCTCGGGAAGTCATGATCGTCATCGTGTCTACCACTGTGACTGGCAGGGGCTCCCCCTGCATGGCACCAGATGCATCGGCGGCTGCGCTCTCTGCACGCGCCGAGGCTCCAGAGGGCGTTGACGGTACGGCTCCCGCACCGTCTGCCCAACGGATATTTTAGCTCGAATCGGCGCGCTTGTCGTCGCCAGAACGTTCAATACGGCGTAAGGCTCCTAGCATGCGCCACAGCGGAATGATATTGCCAGCTCGAATAAGCGTCGCCTCGCCAATCGTTCTGGCATGCGCACGCATTGCCATTAGCCACTGCCCCGCTTTATTACGCCTCGCATATCGCTGATTGTGCACGCCCACACAGCAAAACGCCCCGACCTCAGGGAGGCCAGGGCGTTTCGGCATAATCTGGTGGGTCGTGTAGGATTCGAACCTACGACCAATTGGTTAAAAGCCAACTGCTCTACCAACTGAGCTAACGACCCGCAGTCATGTCCCGAACGGGGACATGCAGCGGCGGTGATGGTGGGTCGTGTAGGATTCGAACCTACGACCAATTGGTTAAAAGCCAACTGCTCTACCAACTGAGCTAACGACCCGCCGGGGCCGTCGAGATAATGGTGGGTCGTGTAGGATTCGAACCTACGACCAATTGGTTAAAAGCCAACTGCTCTACCAACTGAGCTAACGACCCGCCGCCGGGCCGTCGAGATAATGGTGGGTCGTGTAGGATTCGAACCTACGACCAATTGGTTAAAAGCCAACTGCTCTACCAACTGAGCTAACGACCCGCTCGACAGGGCGCATAGGTTACTCGTATCACCCTGTCTTCGCAAGTCTTTTTACGCA
Source organism: Onishia taeanensis (assembly GCF_013349955.1). GTDB lineage: Bacteria > Pseudomonadota > Gammaproteobacteria > Pseudomonadales > Halomonadaceae > Onishia > Onishia taeanensis_B. Next base: position 319,863 of record NZ_JABVXC010000001.1, read on the forward strand.
GTTTTTCAGCGTTTGCGCTGTCCGGTCGGCTTGCGCATGCCTTGCACCGGGCGACGCTTGCGCTTGTCGCGGCTCCAGCGGTTCTTCTCGTCCGGGGTCAGCTCCGGCACCTTGCGCGACTCGAGGCCAGCAAGGGTCGAGAGGTCATCGACTTCGGCCTGGGTCAGCTCGGTCCATTCGCCGGCCTTGGCCCGCTTATCGAGGAAGATATTGCCGTAGCGCACGCGCTTGAGGCGGCTCACGGTCAGCCCCTGGGATTCCCACAGACGGCGCACCTCGCGGTTACGACCCTCCATGATCACCACATGGAACCAGGTGTTGATGCCTTCGCCACCGAACTCCTGCACATCGGTGAAATGCGCGGGGCCGTCGTCGAGCATCACGCCCTCGACCATGGCCTTGATGTGGGCCTGGGTCACGTCGCCCATGACCCGCACCGCATATTCGCGCTCGACCTCGGTGGAGGGGTGCATCAGCCGGTTGGCCAGCTCGCCATCGGTGGTGAACAGCAGAAGACCACTGGTGTTGATATCCAGACGGCCGACGGCCACCCAGCGCTCGCCCTTGAGCCGCGGCAGGCGCTCGAAGACGGTGCGACGCCCTTCCGGGTCCTTGCGGGTGCACAGCTCGCCCTCGGGCTTGTTGTACATGATGACCCGCCGGGTACTCTCGGCGGCGGTCTTCAAGCTGACCGGCCGGTCGTCGAGGCTGACCCGGTCGCGGGGCTCGACGCGATCGCCGAGACTCGCCACCTGGCCGTTGACCTTGACGCGCCCGGCGCTGATGGCGGTTTCCATCTCGCGGCGCGAGCCGAAGCCGGCACGGGCCAGCACTTTCTGCAGTTTTTCGCTTGTGGTGTTCATGACTCTGAGGGTGTCTCGTCAGATGAGTGATCCGTTCCCGCGCGGCCGTCATCATCGACGGTCGGCGCTTGGCGGGCGCGGTCGGCCAGGCGTGCTTCGAGATCGGCGAAGCTGAGCCCGGCCTGCGTGGACGCCTTCCCGGCGTGTGGGTCCGCGTCGGCCGTCCCGGCCGTCGCGCGTTCATCGGCGGGCGCCTCAGCGCCCGTTTGCGGAGCCAGGGCCCCGCCCTGCTGTGCTGGCGATGCTGCCTCTTCTGCGGCAGTGTCGCCAGCATTTGTTTGGTCATTCCCTGCTGGTGGAGCCTCGCGGCTCGCGTCGTCTTGTGACGATGGCTCATTGCCTGCGGCTTTCTCGCCCGCCGCCGCTGAGGCGTCAGCAGACTGCTCGAGTTCGTTGAAGCGCGCCTCGAAGTCCTTCAGCTCGTGCATCGGTGGCAGCCCATCCAGGGTCTTGAGGCCGAAGTCGTCGAGGAAGGCACGAGTAGTGGCGTACACCGCGGGTCGCCCGGGCACATCCCGCTGCCCCACCACGCGAATCCAGCCGCGCTCGCTCAGGGTGCGCATGATCGAACTCGATACCGCCACACCGCGCACCTCTTCGATATCGCCACGGGTCACCGGCTGACGATAGGCAATCAGCGCCAGGGTTTCCAGCAACGCCCGGGAATAGCGCTGCGGCCGCTCGTCCCACAGCCGCGACACCCAGGGCGACAGGCGCTGGCGAATGCGCAGCTGAAAGCCCGAGGCAGTCTCGATCAGCTCCAGGGCGCCGGACTCCAGACGCTCGCCGAGCCGGGTCAGCGCCTCTTTCATGTCGCGCCGCGCCGGCCGTTCATGGTCGTCGAACAGACTCTCGAGACGCTCCGTCGACAGCGGCTCGCCGGCGGCCAGCAGGGCCGCTTCGAGAATCTGGTCGAGATGGTGGCGCTCGTTCATGTCGCGGGCTTACTCCTGCTCGGCATCGATGAGCGGCGGTGAGCGCCGCTCGGGGTCTTGCGTGTCATCGGCGGTCTCGAAGGGGCCTTCACCTCCTCCTTCTTCGCCCCTTTCCGCCTCGCCAGTCTGGCCAGGCCGATAGACCTGTTCCGGCTCGGCCAGCCGCGCGCGAACGTGAATCGGCGACAGCGGCGCGTTCTGCACGATCTCGATCAGCGCTTCCTTGGCAAGTTCGAGCAGCGCCATGAAGGTCACCACCACGCCGGCCTTGCCCTCCTCCAGCGTAAATAGCGCCTCGAAGGGGGTATAGCGCTGATGATCAAGCGCCGCCATGATCTTGAGCATGCGCTCGCGGGTCGACAGCACCTCGCGGCTGATGTGGTGCTCCTGGGTCAGCTCGGCACGCTTCATGATGCCTGCCAGGGCGCCGAGCAATTCCTCGAGCTCCACGTCAGGATGCACCACCCGCGTCTCGAGATCGGGCAAGGCGGCGGTGGCCGGAAACCAGTCGCGGCCGACCCGGGGCAGTTCGCCAAGGGACTCCGCGGCCTCCTTGAGGCGCTCGTACTCCTGCAGGCGACGGATCAGCTCGGCCCGGGGGTCGCCTTCGTCATCCTCGTCGTCGCCCTTGGGCGGGCGCGGCAACAAGGTGCGCGACTTGATCTCGGCGAGCATCGCCGCCATCAGCAGGTACTCGCCGGCAAGCTCGATCTGCATCGCCTTCATCAGCTCGACGTATTCGATGTACTGCCGAGTGATCGCGGCCACGTCGATGGCCAGGATGTCCAGATTCTGGCGGCGAATCAGATACAGCAGCAAATCCAGCGGGCCCTCGAAGGTTTCGAGAAAGACCCTGAGCGCCTCGGGAGGAATGTACAGATCCTCGGGTAGCTCGGTGATCGGCTGGTCGAACAGCCGCGCGAGGATATCGGCCTGCTCGGCGGCAGCCGGCTCATCGTCACGCACCGTATCGGATTGCTCGCTCACACCCTGGGGGGTCTCCTGCCATCGTGGCGCCGGCCCGCATGACCGGCAAAGTCGCGCAGTCTACCAAGAGTCGTGCCCCGGACGTAAGCCGACCGCGACCTTGGCTATCTCGTTCAAGGGCGCCCAGGGGCGATATCAGCCATCCGGGCCCGCCGCCTCGGCCTTGCGGTAGCGCCCCTGGTAGTCGAAGAGCTTGTCGCGTATCTGCCAGAAGCGCCCTACCTTGCGACCTACCACGAAGTCGGGGGCCTTGAGCCGGGCTTCGCCATCGAGCACGTCCTGAATGCTGGTGGGCCGCCAGTCGGTGCCCGGCGCTCGCAGATGCCGGGCGAGGAAGGCCCGCTGGAAGGCGTGGCGCTGGGCCGGCGTTTCCAGGGCGAACCATTCAGCCAGCGCCGTGCCGTCTTCATCGTAATAGCTGATCTTGAGTCGCTCCAGGCCGCGACCATTGCGCGTGGCCTCGAGCTGCATGCCACTGACCCTCAGCACCCGGGCATCGCGCAGCTTGAGGGCTTCGCGCAGCTTGTCGTCGGGGTCGACCAGCCGCTCACCACAGCCGTGGCAGGCACGCGCGGCAATATCATTCTCTGCACCGCAGCGTTCGCAGGCCTTGAAGCGAAAGCGGAAGGTGCACTGTTCACTGGCCCCCGCGCCACGCGCCCTAGCGTTTTCGCTATTCGCGCGGGGGTGGGCGCGTTCAACAAGCCCCTGACAACGCCGCCCGAAGTGCTCGATCACTACTTCACCGTCCATGCGCCCCCAGAACAGGTTGGCATGGCCGCACTCGGGACATTCCACCTGCACCGGCTCGGTGTCGCCGGCCGGGCGCGGTGCGGCGACTTCAGGGGCATAGATATCCCAGGGGTTGCCGGCGTAATCGAGGATCAGGCAATCGCGCTTGCCCGGCGCCAGCCGCAGGCCGCGACCGATGATCTGCTGATAGAGACTCACCGATTCGGTGGGGCGCAGGATGGCGATCAGATCCACATGCGGCGCATCGAAGCCGGTGGTCAGCACCGAGACGTTGACCAGGTACTTGAGCGTGCGGGCCTTGAAGGCCGCGATCAGCCTCTCGCGCTCCTCCGAGGCCGTGGCGCCGGTGATCAGCGCCGTCTCGGCGGCGGGCAGCAGGCCGGTCACTTCCTCGGCGTGCGCGACGGTGGAGCAGAACAGCATCACGCCCTGGCGGTCCTCGGCGCGGGCCATGACATCGGCGACGATGCCCGGCGTGGCGCGAGCGCCCTTGACCACCTGGTTCATCTCCTGCTCGTTGAAGCTGCCGCCGATGCCCGGCGCCAGCGCCGAGAAATCATAGCCTTCGATGGCCACGTCGATGCGCCGGGGCTCGCTCAGGTAGCCCTGGCGCACCATCAGTCGCAGCGGCTGCTCGAAGACGCAGTCCTTGAAGAAGCAGTCCTCGTCGCCGCGCACCATGCCGTGGTAATGACGATGAAAGATGAAGCCCTGCCCGAGGCGATAGGGCGTGGCGGTCAGCCCCAACACCTTGAGACGTGGGTTGGCCTCGCCCATCGCCTGGGTCACGCGCCGGTAGCTGGCGTCCTTCTCCAGCGAGACCCGATGGCACTCGTCGATCACCACCAGGGTGAAGTCGCCGGCCGAGAAGGCCTCCAGGCCGTTGATCACCGACTGCACCGAACCAAACACCACCTGCCGGGCCGCCTCCTTGCGCTTGAGCCCAGCGCTGAAGATATCCGCCGAGAGGCCATAGGCCTCGTACTTGGCGTGGTTCTGCTCGACCAGCTCGCGCACATGGGCGAGCACCAGCACTCGCCCACGAGCGATACGGGCCAACTCGGCGATCACCAGCGACTTGCCGCTGCCCGTGGGCAGCACCACCACGGCGGGGTCGTCGCTGCCGCGGAAATGGGCGACGGTGCGTGCCACCGCCTCGTGCTGATAGGGGCGCAGAGTCGGCACGTCGGCTGCTGGACCTGCCGAGCTGGAAGCCCCGGTGGTTGTCGCGGAGCCAGTGCTGGAATAAGTCGCGGGAGGAGCGGTTTGCGTCATGCCGAGCATTCTACCCTAGCGTTGCGCCAGCGCAGATAGCCATAGCGCCAGAGCCAGTGCGTCGCTGACAAAAGACAGCGGCGAGTGCCAAACGAACAGCGCCGCCCCGAGGGGCGGCGCTTTTGGCTGTGGACCGGTCCCGTTGCGGGACCCTGACGGATAGACCGAGCCTGACTGGCCGTACCCTTCGACTCGGCCCGGCCCTCAGCCCAGCCAGGCGCGAGCGTTGCGGAACAGCCGCAGCCAGGCGCCGTCCTTTGTCCACTCGGCCGGACGCCAGGAGTTGGTCACCGCACGTGCCACCCGCTCCGGGTGCGGCATCATGATGGTGACGCGCCCGTCCGGGGTGGTCAGGCCGGTGATCCCCGAGGCGGAGCCGTTGGGGTTGGCCGGATAGCGGCTGGTAACCTGACCATAGTTGTCGACGTAGCGCAGGGCGATCTGATCGCTGCCCTGCATGGCACGCAGGTGGCCCGCGTCGCGGAACTCGGCGCGACCCTCGCCATGGGCCACGGCGATCGGCAGCCGCGAGCCTTCCATGCCAGCGAGCAGGATGGAGGGGCTCTTCTCGACCTGCACCATCGACACCCGCGCCTCGAACTGCTCGGACTCGTTGCGCACGAAGCGGGGCCAGTTCTCGGCGCCGGGAATCAGCTCCTTGAGCTGGGAGAGCATCTGGCAGCCGTTGCACACGCCCAGCGAGAAACTGTCCTCGCGGGCAAAGAAGGCCGCGAACTGCTCCCGGGCACGCTCGTTGAACAGCACCGACTTGGCCCAGCCACCGCCGGCACCCAGCACGTCGCCGTAGGAGAAGCCGCCGCAGGCGACCAGCCCCTTGAACTCATCGAGGCTGACGCGGCCGGCGAGGATATCGCTCATATGCACGTCCACCGCCTCGAAGCCGGCGCGATCGAAGGCCGCGGCCATCTCGACGTGGCCGTTGACGCCCTGCTCACGCAGGATAGCCATCGGCGGACGGGCCAGATTGACGAACGGTGCAGTGATGTCCTCGTCGACGTCGAAGCTCGGGGTCGCCGAGAGGCCCGGATCACGGGCGTCGAGCAGGCCGTCGAATTCGTTCTTGGCGCACTCAGGATTGTCGCGCAGCGCCTGCATCCGGTAGCTGGTCTCGCTCCAGGTACGCTGGGTCAGCTGACGAGTGGTCTCGAGCAGCGGTTCCTCGAACAGCGTCACACGCACCTGATCGTCGTAGCGCGGACGGGCGATGACGCCACAGGTATCGATACCGGCGGCGGCGAACTGCGCCAGCACTGCCTCGGTGTCGCGGCGGTTGACCTGAATGACCGCCCCCAGCTCTTCCGCGAACAGGGCGTCGACCGCTTCGACCGGCTCGTCGACCAGCCAGTCGAGCTTGATCTCGAGGCCGGTGTGGGCGGCGAAGGCCATTTCCAACAGGGTGGTGATCAGGCCACCGTCGCTGCGGTCGTGGTAGGCCAGCAGCTGGCCGTCGGCATTCAAGCCCTGAATGACGCTGAAGAAGGCCTTCAGGTCTTCTGGATCGTCGACGTCCGGGCAGTCATGGCCGACCTGGCCATAGACCTGGGCCAGCGCCGAGCCGCCGAGGCGATTCCGGCCGGCGCCGAGATCGATCAGGATCAGGTCGGACTCGTCCTGCTCCAGGTTGATCTGCGGCGTCAGGGTAGCGAGCGCATCGCTGACCGGCGCGAAGCCGGTGATCGCCAGCGACAGCGGCGCGGTAACGCTCTTGTCCTCGCCTTCCTCGTCCTGCCAGGCGGTGCGCATGGACATGGAGTCCTTGCCTACCGGGATGGCGATGCCCAGCGCCGGGCACAGCTCCATGCCCACCGCATGCACGGCGTCATACAGCGCCTGGTTCTCGCCGGTATGGTCGGCGGCGCTCATCCAGTTGGCGGACAGCTTGATGTCGGAGAGCTTCTCGATCGGTGCCGCGGCCAGGTTGGTGATCGACTCGGCCACCGCCAGACGGGCGCTGGCCGCCGGGTCGATCAGCGCCACCGGCGGCCGCTCGCCCATGGCCATGGCTTCACCCCGATGGGTGTCGAAGCTCGCCGTGGTCACGGCAACATCCGCCACCGGTACCTGCCAGGGACCGACCATCTGGTCGCGGGCGACCTGGCCGGTGATCGAGCGGTCGCCGATGGTGATCAAAAAGCTCTTGGAAGCCACGGCAGGCAGACGCAGCACCCGGTCCAGCGCCTCGCGCAGGTCCAGGTTATCGAGCGCCACACCGGGCATCTCGCGACTTTCGCGGCTGAACTCGCGCTGCATCCTGGGCGGCTTGCCGAACAGCACGCTCATCGGCAAATCGACCGGTTTGGTGTCGAAGTGACCGTCGCGGACTTCGAGGTGATGCGCCTCGGTGGCCTCGCCGACCACCGCGAAGGGGCAGCGCTCACGTTCACAAAGCGCCTCGAAGGTGGCGAGCTGCTCGGGCGGCACCGCCAGCACGTAGCGCTCCTGAGCCTCGTTGCACCAGATCTCCAGCGGGCTCATGCCCGGCTCGGCGTTGGGCACCGCGCGCAGCTCGAAGACGCCGCCACGTTCGCCGTCCTTCACCAGCTCCGGCAGAGCGTTGGACAGGCCGCCGGCACCGACGTCGTGGATAAAGCAGATCGGATTCTCATCGCCCAGGGCCCAGCAGCGGTCGATGACCTCCTGAGAGCGACGCTCGATCTCGGGGTTGTCGCGCTGTACCGAGGCGAAGTCGAGATCCTCGCTCGAGCTGCCCGAGGCCATCGAGGAGGCCGCGCCGCCGCCCAGGCCGATCAGCATCGCCGGGCCGCCCATCACGATCAGCTTGGCGCCGACCGGGATCGCGCCCTTGTCGACATGGCCGTCGCGGACGTTGCCGTAGCCGCCAGCCAGCATGATCGGCTTGTGATAGCCGCGGCGCTCGATGCCGCCGGCGCCCAGGGCATCCTGCTCGTAGGTGCGGAAGTAGCCGGCGAGGTTCGGGCGACCGAACTCGTTATTGAAGGCGGCCCCGCCGATCGGCCCTTCGAGCATGATGGAAAGTGCCGACTGGATACGCTCGGGCTTGCCATAGTCGAAGGCTTCCCAGGGTTGTACGAACTCGGGGATGCGCAGATTCGAGACCGAAAAGCCGGTGAGGCCGGCCTTGGGCTTGCCGCCGAGACCGGTGGCGCCCTCGTCGCGGATCTCGCCGCCGGCGCCGGTGGCCGCGCCGGGATGTGGGGCGATGGCGGTCGGGTGGTTGTGGGTCTCGACCTTCATCAGGATCTGGATCGGCTCCTGATGGCTTGCGTAGGTGGCCCGCTCACCGGCCTGGCCGGTCAGCGGCGCAGCGAAAAAGCGCCCCGCTTCGCTGCCGCGAATCACCGCGGCGTTGTCGCTGTAGGCCGAAAGCGTATCCTCCGGCGACTGTTCATGGGTATTCTTGATCATCTTGAACAGCGAGCGCGGCTGCGCCTCGCCGTCGATCACCCAGTCGGCGTTGAAGATCTTGTGACGGCAGTGCTCGGAGTTGGCCTGGGCGAACATCATCAGTTCGACGTCGGCCGGGTTACGCCCCAAGCCCTCGAAGGACTCGAGCAGGTAGTCGATCTCGTCCTCGGCCAGCGCCAGGCCGAGCGCCTGGTTGGCCTCGACCAGGGCCCCGCGGCCCTTGCCCAGCACGTCGACCTGGCCAAGCGGGGCCGGCGACTGATGGGAGAACAGCTTGGCCGCATCGGAGGCATGGGTCAGCACCGACTCGGTCATGCGGTCATGAATCGCCGCCACGATCGCCTCGAAGGCTTCCTCGGAGAGGGTGCCGTCGAGCTGCACGCGATAGGCGATACCGCGCTCCAGGCGCTGGATCTTGGCCAGGCCACAGTTGCGCACGATATCGGTCGCCTTCGAAGACCAGGGCGACTGGGTGCCGATACGCGGTACCACCAAAAACAGATGGCCGTCGCGCGCGCCGGTCGAGGCAGTGGCCCCGTAGTCCAGCAGACGTTCGAGGGTCGCGGTTTCTTCGGCGGACAGATCGCCGTCATGGTCGATGAAATGGACGTAGTCGGCCGTGAGGGAGGCGACTTCCGGTACCTGGGTACGCAGGGCGGCCATCAGCTTGGCATGACGGAAATCAGAGAGGGCGGGCGCACCTCGCAGTTCGAGCATGTCGTTCGAGCCTCGGGAACAAAGCATGAAATGGGGGCCGCGGCCTGCGGCAACGAATGCCCCATGATACTGCAAAGGCCGCGCTACCGAAATCCGCGAGGTGGAAGCCGGCAAAAGGGTAGTTTAAGGTGAGCCTTACTTATTGCGACTGAATTTACTAATGCTCAAGGCCGTCGCCCGACATCTGCTGCACTACCACCGCTGGTACCTGTCGCTGGGCGTGGCCGTCACCCTCGCCCTGCTGCCGCATCGTCAGAACCAGGCTCCAAACCGCCACTTGGAGGAGGTTCGCGACCGCGACTTTCTGACCGTTATCAGCCGCAATACCCCAACCAGCTACTACGAAGGCCGCCGCGGACCGACCGGCTTCGAGTACGAACTGGCGCGCCGTTTCGCCGACCACCTGGGCGTCAGCCTGTCGATGGAAACCAAGAGCGACATTGCCGGCGTACTTCAGAGCGTGGCCAGTGGCGAGGGCGACGTGGGGGCCGCGGCGCTGACCCTGGCGCCGTCCAGAACCGACCTTAACTTCAGTACGGCCATCCTCGAGCTGCAGCCACAGGTGGTCTATCGCCGCGGGCTGCCTCCGGTCGACAGTGTCGACGATCTCGTGGGTCTCGACATCGCCACCATTCGCGACTCCGGGATCGGTGGCGTGCTGCGAGGCCTGCAGGAGCGACTCCCCGAACTCAGCTGGCGCGAAGCCGCCGATCTCGAGGTGGCCGATCTGTTACAACGCGTTGAGGAGGGCAAACTGGATGCCGCCGTGATCTTTACCCACCAGTTTACCCTCAACCGCCTGTTCTTCCCCGGCGTCGATGATGGCGTCACCCTCGGTGACCCCCTGAGCATGGTCTGGGCATTTCCCGCCGACTACGGCCTTGGTCTGCAGCGCGAAGCCAATGCCTTCCTCACCTCGCTGCGGCGCGACGGCACGCTCAATGCCCTGATCCAGCGCTACTTCGGCCAGGAGGACTATCTCGAATATGTCGGCGCACGCACCTTCATTCGCCAGCTTCAGGAGAAGCTCGACGACTATGATGACCTGTTTCGCAAGGCCGCAAGAGAAACCGGCTTCGACTGGAAACTGCTAGCGGCGCTCGGCTATCAGGAGTCCCACTGGGAGCCACGCGCGACCTCGCCCACTGGGGTACGAGGACTGATGATGCTGACCAACGCGACCGCCTCCGAGATGGACGTCAGCAATCGTCTCGACCCGGCGCAAAGCATCGACGGCGGTGCCCGCTACCTACGCGAGATGATGGATCGTCTGCAGGAAGAGATCACCGGCGATGACCGGCTATGGATGGCGCTCGCTGCCTACAATGTGGGCCTTGGCCATCTCTATGACGCCCAGAAGATCGCCGAGATGCGCGGCGGTGACCCCTACGCCTGGCCGGACGTACGCGAGGCCCTGCCCCTGTTGCAGAATCGCGCCTGGTATTCCAAGGTCCGCCACGGCTATGCCCGCGGCGGCGAGCCGGTGATCTACGTACGCAATATTCGACGTTATTACGAGATCCTCAACTACGTCGACCGCAGCCAACAGCAGTTCTTTCAGCTCAACGAGCGGGCCGAAAGCGACACGGCTGACGACGGCCCACAGTATGACCGCATCCCGCCAATCCTATGAGCCTGCGCCTTCTCACCCCCGCCTCTCTGCTGCTGTGCTGCCTGGCTCTTGCCACGATCGTGATAGCTGGCCTGTCGCAGGACATCGGTTTCACAGACCCCAGCCTAGTGCCCACTCTGGCACTCACACTGGCCAAGCTCGCCTGGCTCTGCCACTGGCCATACCTGGCGCGAAGCATTGCCACCGTCACGCTTGCATGCCTGACGCTCGGGCTCTTGAGCTATCTGCTGCCCGAATATTGGGTCACGACCTCGCACTGGCAGACTATCGCCGCCTGGCTTCAGCCGGGCGCGAACCTGGAGGACTGGCGAGCCCCCCTGCACGCGACACTTTGCCTGATGCTGCTCGGCGGTGCTCAACTGACGGGGCGCCGGGCCGCGCTGGGCAGCCCCATGCTGATTGGCCTGGCACTGCTGATGTGGCTCGCTCAGTTGGACGTTGGCCTCATGCCAACCACGCAGTGGGTCGTTGACTATGCTGCAGATCCCGCCGCGCTGATGGCTATGGGCTGCCTCTTGGCCGCCCATGCAGTGCGCCTTGTCAGCACACTCATAGCCGAGCGCCAATTGCTGATTCGCCCCATGTCGATGGCCCTATTGCTTGGCTGCCTGGCCCTGGCGTTTTCCCAGCATCTGCAATACCTCGAGGACCGTCGTCTGCATGATGTACTGAAGCAGGAAAACCACCGGCTAGCCGACCACCTCTCCGGGGAGATAGGCGATCACCTGAGCGCCATGCGCCGCTTCGTCAACGGCTGGCGACTCATGGAATCCCCACCGGATGTCGACAGCTGGGCCCTGATGGCCGAGCCGCTGTATCGCGACTTCGGCTACTTCGTGAATATTGCCCTGGTCGAGCCCGGCTCGCGCATTCGCTATGTTTACCCCATGGACGCGGCCAACCGGCGTCTCCTGGGCATCAAGCTCTCCGAAAGCCAACCGGCCGGGCGCGCGGCTCAGCGACGAGCGCTGATCGACCATCAGGAAGCGATCACCGACGTGATCCCACTGCTGCAGGGGCAATACGGCATCATCTACTACCTGCCGACCCGCATCGCCACCGGCCGCTTTATCGGCGCCAGCGCCATGGTGCTCAGCCTGCAAGCCCTGACCGACACGCTAACAGAAGCCATCGACACGCGGCGCACCCGGCTCGAACTGCGTCAGGGCACGAAGTCCTTGGCCATCCTGGGGCCCGACGACGGCAATCGCGCCTGGGCCAATACCGCGCAGATCCATATCGGTGATCACCCGCTGACGCTGACGACCCAGCCCTCCCGACTGCGACTGCTGGAATACCACGCCAGGCTACCAGCGGTCAGTCTGACCACCGGCCTGGGCCTTGCCTATTTACTGTTCCTGGTGCTTTTTTCTCACCGACACCTGGCCATCCAACACAGCCTATTGCATGACTCCCATGCCCAACTGCGCCTCGAAATTGAAGCCCGTGGTCGCCTCCAGCAGGAGATCGAATGGCTGGCTCGTCATGACGAACTGACCAATCTGGCCAATCGGCGGATGTTGATGGAAACACTCAAGGCACAACATAACGCTCGCCCGCTGTGCGTGATGATCTGTGACCTTGATCACTTCAAGCGCATCAACGACAGTCTCGGCCATCTGACAGGCGACGAGTACTTGAAACGCCTGGGCGCGCTAGGCGAGGCCGTGGCAACCCAGGCCGGCGGCCTGTTTGCTCGCTACGGCGGAGAGGAATTCATACTCCTGCTGCCCGGCTGCGATACCGCGCGGGGCCTGCAGGTGGCCGAGGAGCTCAAGGCCTCACTCCAGTCCGCCGACCTAAAGCACCATGACGGCGCAGCCTTGACCATGAGCATCGGCCTGACCGCCCTCGAACGAGGGCCTCTGGATATCGCCACGCTGATGCAGGTCGCCGACATGGCTCTCTATCAGGCCAAGGAACAGGGGCGTAATCGGATCGTCAGAGCTCCGATGCCGAGCTGACTACACCGCATACACGACCTCGCCGATCGCTTGCCCCACTCTCCGGGCCGTGCGCTACCGCTGATAGCCCCACCTGCCATTAACGGCGACCGGCGAAGAATGCCTTCAGCAGCCGCTTGGCCTGGGCGGCCAACAGCCCACCTTCCACCTCGACCCGATGGTTGTACCAAGGCTGGGCGAAGAGGTTGGCGCGGGATTCCACCATGCCCGTCTTGGGCTCGGCGGCGCCGTAGACGACGCGCGCCAGGCGCGCGTGGATGATCGCCCCGGTACACATCAGGCAGGGCTCCAGCGTGACGTAGAGAGTGCAGCCGTCGAGGCGATAGTTGCCAAGCCTTTCAGCCGCATCGCGCAACGCCCGCACCTCGGCATGGGCACTGGGGTCATGGCTACCTACCGGTGCATTGAAGCCCTCGCCAATGATGTCGCCGGCGTCATCCACCACCACGGCGCCCACCGGCACCTCACCCGCTGCCAGGCCAAGGCGCGCCTGATCCAGGGCTCGGTGCATGTAGAATTCATCGCTGCGCATCGGCGAGCCTCTCGGGTATGCTGTGATGATTGAAACAAGCGTATGGCGCCCGCAGCGCCACATCAGAGGATCACATCATGTCAGCGTTGAACAATCTGGTGGCCCTGCTGGGGCTGGAGATGATCGAGGAAAATCTCTTCCGAGGCCATAGCCAGGACCTGGGCTTCCCCCAGCTGTTCGGCGGCCAGGTACTCGGGCAGGCGCTCTCGGCCGCCACCCGCACGGTGCCTGCCGAGCGTCGCGTGCATTCCCTGCACGGCTATTTCCTGAGGCCGGGCGACCCCCTGCTGCCAGTGGTCTACCAGGTCGACCGGGTCCGCGATGGCGGCAGCTTCACCACCCGCCGGATTACCGCAATTCAAAAGGGCAAGCCAATCTTCTTCTGCAGCGCGTCCTTTCAGGGCGAGGAGCGCGGCTTTCATCATCAGCTCACCATGTCCGACGTCAACGACCCGGAAGCGCTGATTCAGGAAGGCGCCGAGGTCCAGCGCTTCAACGGCCACCCCATCGAATTCCTGCACCTGAAAGACGAGCCTCACGGCAGCGATGGCGCACCACGCAAGCGCCTATGGTTCCGCCTGGCGGGTGAGCTCCCCGACGACCCTGCCCTGCATCGCTATCTGCTGGCCTACAGCTCGGATTTCAATCTGCTGACCACCTCGCTGGTTTCCCACGGCGTTGCCTTCGGTGACCCGCAGCTGCAGATAGCGAGCCTCGATCATTCGCTATGGTTCCATCAGGACGTCACCATCAACGACTGGCTACGCTACGACATGGATAGCCCCTGGGCCGGCGGCGCCCGGGGCTTCGCTCGCGGCAGCATCTACGACCGTCAGGGCAGGCTAGTCGCCTCGTCCGCCCAGGAAGGCCTGACCCGGATTCGCGATTTCGAAGGTTGATGACAAGCCAGCAACCACCGGCACCCAAGGACGGACACCCGACAGGATAAGCTAGCGGGCAACTCGCGTTGCCCCTATTCTCAGCGTATGCCTCGGCTCAGGCCCTCCCGCCTTCGCCATGCCGGTGTAGCTCAGTTGGCAGAGCAGCGCATTCGTAATGCGCAGGTCGGTGGTTCGAATCCACTCATCGGCACCAAGAAGACACCGTCCCCCAAAGCAGGCATCTCCCGGGCCATGCTGCCGCCTCACCGCCGTGCGATGATCCACACCGCATGCACGATGCCGGGGATATAGCCCAGCAGCGTCAGCAGGATGTTGACCCAGAACTGCAGGCCGAGGCCGACTTGAAGAAAGACACCCACCGGGGGCAGCAGAATCGCGAACACAATGCGAATAACGTCCATGAGATAACTCCTTGTATTGATGGCCATGAGCCTGCTTGCCAGTATCGACAAGCCCATAACTTGAAATGTTCCGAGTGTAAGCAGTCACGAGCCAAGAGGCACGCTGTCGTTGACCTCTTCGTGGTTGATCTCGCTCGGCTAGGTCTCAGTGCAGGTCTCAGAGCCGGTCTCAGAGCAGGTCTCGGGGCGGCTAACCTCACGGCCAGTCGCGTGCCACTCAGTCGACGCTGGTATCCCGGAAGGCAGAGTTGATGAGGCAATAGAGCCCATAGCCGAACAGGCCGAGCGCTACCACGCCCAATAGCCAGGGGCCGAAGGGCTGGGCGGCCAGAACGTTCAGCGCGCCACCAAGCCCCTGGGCCTGGCTCGGGTCGGTCCGCCATGCGGCGATGCAAAGAAAGAGCCCGATGATCATGAAGACCACCCCGCGAGCCGAGAGCCCCCAGCGGGTGATTCCCTCGAAGAAGCGGCGCTGCGCCGTGGACATGTGCTGATGGTGCCAATTGTCGAGGTAGGAACGGGTGATGGCCCGCCACAGCTGTCGCAGGCCGACGCCCAGGAACACCAAACCGACCGCGAAGACCATGACCACGCCTCCCCGGTGGCTCATCAGTAGAGCGGTTCGATCCTGAGCGGCGGCTTCTCCCGACGCCGTTGCCACGTTACGCAGCAAGTCAAAGCAGTAGACGCCCAGGCTGGCGTGGGTGAGACTGCTGACGAGAAAACCTAGCCGTGTCCCGCCTCCCTTGAAGCCAAGCCCCACCTCCTCGGTATCCAACAGGGCCTGCAACAGGCGCCACAAGGCGTAAGCGAACAACCCGATGCCAAGCAGGCCGAGCATGACATCTCCAAAGGGTCGAGTGACCAGTTGGTTGATCGCCTCTTTGGAGCCCACATTGTCCCCGCCAAGCCCAACCGCCGCCAGTGAGGCCAGGCCGCCAATCAGCAGATAGACGATCCCCTTGGCGACGTAGCCGGCGCGGGCTGCCAGGGAAAGGCCCTGCTTGAGTCGTGTCTCGGATCGCGTCATGAGGGCTCCGTATCGAGGGGCGGGGACCGATAGTCGAAGGACATACGTCAGACCCAGGCCCGCGATGGTAAGGGTGGCGCAGGGCACTTGACCACATGAGCATGCCGCCCGATTGAGCGCGTAAGGCCATACAGATCGCATGGAGCCTGGTCGCAATCGGCAGGCTGTGCTGACGACAGCGATGCAGACTGGGGGCCATACTGACATCATTGGTGCCAATCCCGTCGACGTCGGGCGGGCAAGGAGCGATGCCCATGGACGAGGTCACCCATCAGTTCCTGACCAGCCACCATCTGGCCATACGACTGGGGATAGCGCTGCTGCTGGGCGCGTTGATCGGCCTGGAACGCGGCTGGGAGGCCCGCGACGAAGCCGCAGGCCGGCGAATCGCCGGCATTCGTACCTTCGCCCTGGTGGGCCTGCTTGGCGGCATCGCCGCCCTGCTCGCCGAACGCATCACGGCCTGGGCCTTCCCGGCGATCTTCCTCGGCGTCGCGGTGACCAGCCTGATCGCCTATCAGGCCCGGGTCCGCGAAGTCCCCAACTACAGTATCACTGGCATGGTCGGCATGCTGCTGACCTTTTGCTACGGCGCCCTCGCGATGGCCGTCGACCCGACCCTGGCCGCCGCCGCGGCCGTGATCACTGCCTTGATTCTCGATAACAAGCACGAAATCCATGGTCTGCTGCAAAAGCTGCAGCGCCACGAACTGGATGCGGGCTTCAAGCTGCTGCTGATCACGGTGGTTATCCTGCCACTGCTACCCAATCAAGACCTGGGGCCAGGCGGCGCGATCAACCCCACCACCCTCTGGTGGCTGGTGGTAATGATCGCCGCGATCTCCTTCGTCGGCTATTTCGCCATGCGCCTGGGCGGCACCCGTCGAGGCATCCTCTTCACCAGCCTGTTTGCCGGGCTGAGTTCCTCGACCGCCCTGACGCTGCATTTCGCCCGCCTGTCGCGACGCACGGACGGGCTGGGCCCGCTGCTGGCCGCCGGCATCCTGATCGCCTGCGGCACCATGTTCCCGCGCATTCTGCTCTATTGCCTGGTGATCCACCCGGCCCTGCTGGGCCCATTGTTCATGCCGGTCGCGGTGATGGCGGCGCTGCTGTGGCTGCCGGCACTCTGGCTATGGCACCACCACCATGACGGCGCAGCGCTGGAGGAACCGACACCTACTCAGAACCCGCTGGAGCTCAAGTCGGCACTGCTGTTCGGCGCCCTGCTGACAGCGGTGATGCTGCTGGGCGAATGGCTGCGCGAATGGCTCGGGGATGCCGGGATCTATCTGCTGGCAGCGGTCTCGGGCATTGCCGATGTGGATGCCATCACCCTGTCGTTGACCCGCATGGCCGAACACAGCCTGACACTGCCCACCGCCGTGCTCGGCATCGTGCTGGCGGCATCGGTCAACAACCTAGTCAAGGCGGGGCTGGCGAGTGCCATCGGCAGCCGTCAACTGGGTTGGCGAGTGGCCCTGCCGATGATCGCGTCGCTGATAGCGGGGCTGGCGGTGGCCTGGCTGATCTAGGCCGCCGACCAACCGCCTGGGCGCGGGAAAGGGGTTGGCCGTATGAGACGGACCGAGGCCCAAGGGGCGGGCTCAGCGGTTCTCTTCGTCATCGGCGGCGACACGGTCCCGACGATCGCTTTCCTCTTCGATGACGTCATCGATGACCGCCATCAGGTCATCGACATCGACCTCGTGAGTATCGTGGACGAAGCGACCGGTCAGTTGACTGTCCGGCGTCAGCTCGCCGGCCTCGAAGCGGGCCCAGATTTCGTGGCCGTACTCGGTTTCCAGCAGCGCCGGGGCGAAGCGGCCGAAATAGGCGCGCATGCGATCCACGTCCCGGCGCAGCATCATCGCCGCGCTATTGTTGCCGGCGGCATCCACCGCCTGAGGCAGGTCGATGATCACCGGCCCAGCGGCATCGAGCAGCACGTTGAATTCCGAAAGGTCACCGTGCACCAGGCCCGCACACAGCATGCGCACCACCTCGCGGATCACCTGGTCATGGTAGGCCAGTGCCTCGGCCTCGCTCAGCTCGCAGTCGTCCAGGCGCGGCGCGGCGCTGCCTTCGGCGTCGGCGACCAGCTCCATCAGCAGCACGCCGTCGATGAAGCCATGGGGCTCAGGGACACGCACCCCGGCCGACGCCAGGCGATAGAGGGCATCGACCTCGGCATTCAACCAGGCGGATTCCTGCTCCTGCTGACCGTAACGGGTCTTCTTCGCCATCGCCCGGGCGCGACGACTGTTACGCACCTTGCGACCTTCCTGATATTGCACCGCCTGCTTGAAACTACGCTGGCGGGCTTCCTTGAACACCTTGGCACAGCGCAGGGTGTCGCCGCAGCGCACCACATAGACATTGGCTTCCTTGCCGCTCATCAGCTGACCTTCCACGGCGTCGATCATGCCATCGTCGACGAGCGGTTGCAGTCTCTTGGGTATCTTCATAACGCCTTCACGGGCCCTGCCTTACCGGTTGCGCGCCCATGAGTCAGGCGCTGCGTGCATCATCGCATGTTCACGGGGCCAGTGGGTAAACCCGCACAGGCAAAATGTGGTCGGCGCCATGGCAGCGCTACGCGCTCAGGGACTCACAGCGGTTTTACGCCTCTACACGAAAACGCCCGCCACGGCAAAGCCGAGGCGGGCGCAGAGGGCTTATCAGCGAACGGATCAGGCCGCTGAAGCATCCTTGAGGCTGGCCATGTCGATGACGAAGCGATACTTCACGTCGCCCTTCTGCATGCGCTCGAAGGCCTCATTGATGTTCTGGATATCGACCATCTCGATATCACAGCTAATGTCATGCTCGGCGCAGAAATTCAGCACTTCCTGGGTTTCCGCCATGCCGCCGATCAGCGAACCGGCCAGCACACGGCGCTTCATCACCAGGTTACCGCCCACCAGCGCCGGGTCCACTTCCTGGATCAGGCCGACCAGGATGTGAGTGCCGTCGTACTTCAGCGTCGCCAGGTAGGGATTGAGGTCGTGGGGCACCGGCACGGTGTCGAGCAGGAAGTCGAAGTGCTCGGCCGCGGCCGCCATCTGCTCCTCGTCGGTGGAGACGATGACATGATCGGCGCCCTGCTTCTTGGCCTCGCCTACCTTGGACTCCGAGCGGGTGAACAGGGTGACCTCGCAGCCCAGCGCCTTGGCAAACTTGACGCCCATGTGGCCAAGACCGCCCATGCCGATGATGCCGACCCGATCACCGGCCTTGACGCCATAGTGGCGCAGCGGCGAATAGGTGGTGATGCCGGCACACAGCATCGGGGCCGCCACAGCAGGATCGAGCTTATCGGGAATCGAGACCACGAAGCGCTCGCTGACAACGACTGAGTCGGAGTAGCCGCCCTGGGTCATGGTGCCGTCGTGGCGATCCGGGCTGCCATAGGTCATGGTCATGCCTTCCAGGCAATACTGCTCCAGATCGTCCTTGCAGGCATTGCAGTGGCGGCAGGAATCCACCATGCAGCCCACACCGACCACATCGCCGACCTTGTATTGGGTGACATCGCTACCCACCGCGGTGACGCGACCGACGATCTCGTGGCCCGGCACCAGCGGATACTGGCTCATGCCCCAGTCGTTGCGGGCGAAGTGCAGGTCAGAGTGGCAGACCCCGCAGTAGTCGATCTCGATGGACACGTCGTCCGGGCGCGGCGTACGGCGCTCGAAGCTGAACGGGGCGAGGTCCGACTCGGCCGAATGGGCGGCATAAGCGTTGGCTTGATGGCTCATGAGTTGCGTGTCCTCCTGAGAGAGTTGGGCTCATGCAAATGATGAGAGGTCATCATTGTGGCCCTGTGACCACATCACTACGACAAACGATCCTGCGCCATTTTTGCCTATTCCTACAAATCAGGACGCCCAGTAGCGGGTTTTCTCGCCAAAAACGGCATGATTCAGTCATCATGGGGTTGTGTCGCCTATCTGTAGCCCAGCAGCTCAGGCGAACCGCCTTTGATGGCCCACTTTCGACAGGAATCGCCCATGTCGCTCTCTTCCCGCCTGATGACGCTGATCAAACCACTGATCGATCGCGATGGCTTCACCCAAAGCGAAGTGCCTGCGGTCTCGCTGATGGCCTGCCACCACCAGGTACCGCGCACCCCACTGGTGTACGAACCTAGCCTGGTGATCGTGATCCAGGGCCGCAAGATCGGCTATCTCGGTGACCGCGAGATTCACTACGACCCGGGCCAGTACCTGGTACAGACTCTGCCACTGCCCTTCGAGTGCGAGACCTTTGCCTCACCCGACGCACCGCTGCTGGGGCTCTCCGTGCGCATCGATCCGGCGCTGCTCAGCGAGCTGGTACTCGAGATGACCGGCATTGAAACAGGGCTCGACACCGGGGTCGACGCCATATCGCCCTCAAACGAACCACTGCCGATGGCCTCGGTGGCGATGACCGCCAGCATGCAGGAAGCGGTCGTGCGGCTGCTGCGTGCCCTGAACGACCCGCTGGATGCACGCGTGATGGGCGAAGCCCGGGTGCGGGAAGTCATCTTCGAGGCCTTGAAGGGCGAACAGGGCGCGGCGCTGCGCGCGCTGGTGAATCATCAGGGTCACTATTCTCAGATCATCCAGGCACTGACCCAGATGCATGCCGACGTCACCCAGAATGCCTCGGTCGAGGTGCTGGCCCGGGACGCCCACATGAGCGTCTCGTCGTTCCATCAACACTTCAAGCAGGTGACCCGCGCCACGCCGCTGCAATACCTGAAGCGACTGCGCCTGATCAAGGCGCGCCAGCTACTGAGCCATGACGACCTGAACGTCAACCAGACCGCCGATGCGGTGGGCTATCGCAGCGTTGCCCAGTTCAGCCGCGACTACAAACGCACCTTCGGCGCCAGCCCCCTGCAGGATCGCCGCCAGAACCGCAGCCTGACCGATGCCGACGCCAGCTGATCGCTCACGGCGGCAGGCGCCGGCCCTGTCCACCGGCCCTGTCCACCAGCCCTATCCACCGGCCCTATCCTGGCTCGACCTGAGGTGACCGGGTCTGACTTGATCCCGGTCAGGGTCAGCGCCGAGCGCATCGGCTAGGCTGAGACCTGGTGACTATTTATACCGCCCCAGTTATGCCGTCCCAGTTATGCCGTCCCAGGCTAATGCCAAAAAGTGAGCGCCGACGTGTCGATCCGCAATCTGGATGCCCTGTTCACCCCCTCTTCCATCGCCCTGATCGGCGCCAGCAACCACCAAAACTCGGTGGGTGCGGTGCTGGCCAAGAACCTCTATGAGGGCGGCTTCAAAGGGCCGGTGATGACCGTCAACCCGCATGAGACCGCAATCCGCTCGACCCTCAACTACCGCTCGGTGGCCGAACTGCCGATCGCCCCGGACCTCGCCGTGATCTGCACCCCGCCGCACACGGTGGTGGAACTGGTCAGTGAACTTGGCGAGCGAGGCTGTCGCGCCGCGGTGGTGATCACGGCAGGCTTTGGTGAAGGCAACCATGCCGAGGGCCAGGCACTCAAGCAAGCGGTGCTGGACGCCGCACGGCCTCACCAGATGCGCATCATCGGTCCCAACTGCCTGGGGATCATGGCGCCCCATGCCGGCATCAATGCCAGCTTCGCCCATATCGCAGCGCCCCCCGGCAACCTGGCCTTCGTCACCCAGTCCGGCGCGGTGGCCACCTCGGTACTCGACTGGGCCGTGAACCGCGGCATCGGCTTTTCGCACATGTCGTCACTAGGCGCGATGAGCGATGTCGACTTCGGCGACATGCTCTATTACCTGGCACTCGATCCGCACACCCACGCGATCCTGCTCTATGTCGAGGCGGTTAGCGAAGCCCGCAAGTTCCTCTCGGCGGCGCGCATGGCCTCGCGCAACAAGCCGGTCGTGGTGGTCAAGGCCGGTCGCAGCGACGACGGCGCCCGGGCGGCGTTATCGCATACCGGCGCCATGGCCGGCGCCGATGCGGTCTATGATGCCGCCTTCCGTCGCGCCGGCATGTTGAGAGTCAAGACACTCGATGAGCTGTTCCAGGCGGTGGGCACCCTGGCCTCCGGCACGCGGGTCAAGGGTGACCGGCTGGCGGTACTGACCAATGGCGGCGGCATCGGCGTACTGGCAGTGGACGAGCTTGCCGAGGACAACGGCCGGTTAGCCACGCTGTCCCCGGCGACCCTCGCCCACCTGGACACTCGCCTGCCGGCCACCTGGTCCCACGGCAACCCGGTGGATATCCTTGGCGACGCTCCGGGTGAGCGCTATGTGGTGGCGCTGGAGGCGCTGATCGAGGCCGATGACGCCGACGCCATCCTGATCATCAACTGCCCGACCGCGGTAGCCGACAGTTTTGAGGCCGCCCAGGCGGTGATCAACACCCTGGATGCCCGTCACCTACCGGTACTCAATTGCTGGTTGGGCGAAGCCGCTGGCGCCAAGGCACGCCGGCTCTTCGCCGACCGGCACCTGCCCTTCTATGACACGCCCGAGCAGGCGGTGCAGGCCTTCGGCCACCTGTGGCAGCACCATCGCAACCAAGAACTGCTGATGGAAACGCCCCCGGCGGTGACGGACCTACCCGAGGACGCGCCGACCAAGGCCAATGCGATCATCGACAGGGTACTCGTCGAGGGCCGCGAGGTGCTTACCGAACCCGAAGCCAGCGCCCTGCTGGCCGCGTTCGGGGTGCCGGTGGTGCCCGCCCGCCAAGCCCGGGACGGCGAAGAGGCCGCCCGCTTCGCCGCCGAGCTGGGCGTCCCCGCGGTGGTGAAGATTCTGTCGCAGGACATCAGCCACAAGTCCGATGTGGGCGGCGTAAAAATAGACCTGACCTCCCGAGAGGCCGTGCGCCAGGCCACCGACGATATGCTGGGCCGGGTACGTCAGTCACACCCCGAGGCACGCATCGACGGGGTCAACGTGCAGCCGATGATCCGCCGTCCCGGTGCCTTCGAGTTGATCCTGGGCGTCGCCGAAGACCCGATCTTCGGCCCGGTGATGCTGTTTGGCCAGGGAGGCACAGGCGTGGAAGTGATCGGCGACCGGGTTATCGGTCTGCCGCCGCTGAATCCCTTGCTGGCACGAGACATGATCCAGCGCACCCGGGTATCGCGGCTGCTCGAGGGCTATCGCGATCGCCCCGCCGTGGATATCGAGGCCATCGTGTTGGCGCTGGTCAAGCTATCTCAGCTCGTCGCCTGCCTGCCGCGGGTGGTGTCGCTGGACATCAACCCGCTGCTGGCCGATGCCAGCGGCGTGATCGCCCTGGATGCCCGGGTCGTGGTGCGCAATGCCAGCAAGCCCCGGGTACCAATGACCATTCGCCCCTATCCACGGGAGCTCGCACACGACATCGTCACCCAGACCGGCCAGCACTACCGCCTGCGACCGATCCGCCCCGAGGACGAAGACGCCCTGGTGGAGATGCTCAGGCGCTCCGACCGCAGCGATATCCGGCTTCGCTTCTTCGCCGCGATCAAGCGCTTCGACCATGCCTTCGCCGCCCGCCTGACGCAGCTCGACTACGAGCGCGAAATGGCCTTCATCGCCCAGCCTCAAAACGCCGATAGCATTCTCGGCGCCGTTCATCTGATCGCCGAGCCCAATCAGGAGCGCGCCGAATTCGCGGTAATGGTCAGAAGCGACATGAAGCAGTCGGGGCTGGGCTACTGCCTGATGCAGGCGATGCTCGACCACGCAAAACGCATGGGTATCAGCTGGGTAGAGGGCGAGGTAATGCTGGAAAACGCAGCCATGCGCAGCATGGCCAGGGAGCTCGGCTTCAAGGAACAGACGTTGGACCCCGGAACCGACTCGGTGACCATCCTGCTCAAGCTCGATCACGGCGCAGACGACGGCTCCGACGTTGGCAAGGACGTTGGCAAGACCACTGCCCCGGAAGGCTAAGCGAGGGCTCTCCTAACGGTTACGAGCATGGTACCGGGAACGATTCCAAGCACGATTCCGAGGGCGGGGCTCGGCCACAGACACCGCCCCCACCCATGCGGAGTGAGCCAAACCCGACTTAACGCGCCGCTGGCTACCCATCCTCGTGGATGTCGGGAATACGCTGCAAATGCAGATGGCGCGCCAGACGAATCGCCGGGCGCACCAGGAACTGAAAACTGCCGATGATGAACATCCAGATCGCCAGATGCTCCTGCTCGGGATACAGGAACAGAATGCTGCCCGCCAGAAACCACAGCGCAATCAACACGTCGTTGAAGATGCTCAACGCCTCGTAGCGCTGGCGGATAATCAGTTCCTCATGGCCCAGATGCAGGGTAAGCGAGTTTTCGGGTCGTTGCTGGGCCATGCGCGCCTCCTGATAACTATCGTGTAATCGTCATCAAACCGTGTGTGAAGGTACTGACAATCGACTGAGGGTTCCGTGCCTAACGGCTGACCCGCCGAGCGCGGAAAGAACGCCCCTTGAGCTTGCCATTGGCGAGCTGGTCGAGAGCCGCCTGGGCCTGTTCGCGGCGAACGGCAACGAAAGTGCTGCGATCCAGCACCTTGATCTTGCCGACCGCATCCCCGGACAAACCGCCCTCGCCGGTCAGGGCACCGAGGATATCGCCGGGGCGCACCTTCTGCTTGCGCCCGCCGTCGATCTGCAACGTGACCATCGGCGGCGCTGGGGGCGTCTCAGCAAGCGCCTGGCGAGACGGCAGCGCCTCAGGCGCAAAGGCCTCACCCAGGCGCTCGCCAAGCTTCTCGAGGCGAAAGGCCTCCTTCGGGCCATAGAGGGTGCAGGCCATGCCGCTGCTCCCGGCCCGGCCCGTTCGGCCGATACGGTGCACGTGCACCTCGAGTTCGCGGGCGATACCGTAGTTGAAGACCGCATCCAGGGCATCGATATCCAGGCCGCGAGCGGCCACGTCGGTAGCAACCAGGATCGAGGCGCTCTGGTTGGCGAACAGCACCAGGGTGCGATCCCGGTCGCGCTGCTCGAGATCCCCGTGCAAGGCCAGGGCGCTGAAGCCGTGCTCGCAAAGCGCTTCGGCCACTTCACGCGTCTCGCGCTTGGTGTTGCAGAACACCACGCTGGTGGCGGGTCGGTGAGTCAGCAGCAAGAGACGCAGGGCCTCGAAGCGTGCATTCTCGTCGGCTACCTGGAAGAAGTGCTGCCGGATACTGGCGCTATCGTGGGTCGACTCGACCTCAACGGTGACCGGCCCGCGCATCAGCGACTCGGCGATCGGGCGAATGGCATCGGTATAGGTGGCGCTGAACAGCAGCGTCTGGCGCTCCTCAGGCGTGACGCCGATGATCGCCTCCAGGGCTTCCTTGAAGCCCATGTCAAGCATGCGATCGGCTTCATCGAGCACCAGGGTCGAGAGCGCATCGAGGGACAGGGTGCCCTTGCGCAGATGTTCTTCGACCCGGCCGGGCGTGCCGACGACCAGATGGGCGCCGTGTTCCAGCGAGCCTCGCTGCGGGCCGAAGGGAGCCCCCCCGCACAGGGTCAGCACCTTGACGTTAGGCAGCGCGCGGGCCAGGCGGCGCAGCTCGCCGGCCACCTGGTCGGCAAGCTCACGGGTCGGGCACAGCACCAGTCCCTGGACATCCAGACGCGTGAGATCGAGTCTCGATAAAAGCCCCAGACCGAAGGCCGCGGTCTTCCCCGAGCCGGTCTTGCCGCGCCCGATCACGTCGCGGCCATCGAGCATCGGCGGCAGGCTCTGGGCCTGAATCGGCGTCATGGAGTGGTAGCCCAGCGCGTCGAGATTGGTCAGCAGCGCATCGGCCAGTGGCAGGCACGCGAAGGAGGTAGCATCAGACACGGTGGGGGATCCTTGGCAGCGGGAAAAAGCGAGGACGGGCAGGATACCAGACCCTTGGCGTGATCGTCTGGAAACCGCGCGGCATCTTACGCTAACAAATACCCCTGTTACCGATTTCGGTTGTTCAGTAAGATTTCCGCTTCGATCACGACGCAACAGGATGACACGATGGGCAGGGCCTTCCAGAACCGCAAGGAATCCATGGCCAAGACGGCCGATGCGAAAACCAAGGTCTACAGCAAGTACGGCCGTGAGATTTACGTGGTGGCCAAGTCGGGCGGCACCGACCCCAGCAGCAACCTGACGCTGCGCGGCCTGATCGAGCGTGCCAAGAAGGATCAGGTGCCTTCGCACGTGATCGACAAGGCGCTGGACAAGGCCGCCGGCGCCGGTGGCGAGGACTTCTCGCCGGCCCGTTACGAAGGCTTCGGCCCGGCCAGTTGCATGATCATTGTCGAGTGCCTGACCGATAACCCCAACCGCACCTTCGGCGACGTGCGCAACGCCTTCAACAAGGGCAAGGGCAAGATCGGCACGCCGGGCAGCGTCAGCCATATGTTCGACCACTGTGCGATCCTGCGCTTTGTCGGCGAGGACGAAGAGGACGTGCTGGAGTCACTGATGGGAGCCGATGTCGATGTCACCGACATCGAGAACGAGGACGGCCACATCACCGTTTTTGCGCCGCATACCGAGTATGCCAAGGCCAAGCAGGCGCTGATCGACGCTTACGGCGAGCTGGACTTCGAAGTCGACGAAATTCAGTTCCTGCCCCAGACCCATACCCCGGTCGAGGGCGATGACGTGGCACCGTTCGAGAAACTTCTCGATATGCTCAACGACCTGGACGACGTACAGAACGTCTACCACAACGCCGAGCTGTAAGCCTACCGCGCCGGGCTCACTCACAGCCCGGCGCACGCCCCTATCTCCGCCTGTTCCTTTGGCACCCAGCGGGCATGACGCCGGCCAGCCAGCATGCTGAACTAGTCAATATTGAGAGCTAGTCAATATTGAGAGCTAGGCAATCTCGCGAAACAGGATCACGTAGCGCCTCCTTTGGTCACGAATGACGCCATTCGCCGTGACCCGCACCGACCGCAACTCCCCATCACGCCGCTCAAACTGACACGCCTTTTCCCAGCGCTTGTCCTGATCTAGCGTGGCGACCAGATCGGGATGCACCATCAGAAACAGCCGCATGGCCGAACGGGCCTCTTCCTCCGGGAAGCCGCTCATCTCAGCAAAGGCGCTGTTGGCGATCAGCACCCGCTGCTGCTCGTCGAGCACGATGGCCGCAGCGCGGGTCTCGGCAAGCGCCTCCTTGGTCAGGTCAAGCTCCGTCTCGATCTGTTCGAGGTCGGTGATATCGGTGGCGATGCCGCCGATCAGGTAAGGCGCGCCGTGATCATCGATGATCGGGTACTTGCTGAACAGAAAGCTCCGTATACCCGAAGGTGTGGTGAGCACCTGCTTGTATTTGACCGGCTCACAGCTAAGCAGCACGTGACGATCCATCGCCAGCGCATATTCCATGATCTCGTGGTCGAGCACTTCCCACATCGGCCGCCCCAACAGCTGTTGCGGCGTAGTGTTCAAGGCCTTGGCATATTGCTGGTTAACCAGGCAATAGCTGTGGTCCAGGTCTTTGAGAAAGATCAGGTCGGGGGAATGCTCGATGATGCCGGCCAGATACTTGTCGCGCTCGTGGATACGCCGCAGGATCTCCTCGAAGGCCCGACCGACTCGGTTAACCTCCTCGAAGTGGCCGTCCTTGAAGGGCTTGGGCGCCCCGCTATCAGGCACCTGCTCAGCGTAGCGGGTCAGACTGCCCAGCGCGCTGGACGTCAGCCGGTTGACCACCAACATCATGATGACGCCGAGCGCTACCACCATCAGGGTGGCATATACCAGATTGGCGCTATAAAGGTCGCGCAAGGCATGGTAGCTATCGCTGGGCAGCACCGTGAGGAGCCGGTAGTCCCCACTCCTGCCGACCTTCAGTACATGCTCGCGCAAAATGCCCGCCGGGGTGATAAGCACCTCATCATCGGAGGCTTTCAGGGCCTTGAGCTGCTGCAAGGCATTCGCACCACTCTCCAGCGAATCGAGGACCGTGCCCTTGTGACTCAACGCAATCGCACGGGCGCCGAACATCGACTGTAGTTCGTTGAGAATCCAGAAGTTGTCGTTGAGCAGCACGAAGGTATGCAAGCGGCCAACCACCTCGCCAAGCAGTGGCTCGACCACCGGCAGCGTGAGCCGCAGCAGGCTATAGTGCTTCTGTTGAGCATTAGCCCCGATATCGGCGTCGACGGTGACCCAACTGCCCATCCTCGACTCTGAACGACTCAGCGCCTCAAGCGGCAGTTTCAGGTTCTGCAGGCTGGCGTTGGGGGCTACCTGAAATTGGCCATCGTGTTCTACCACCATGGCATCGATATAGCGCGAAGAGCTGTCCTGCATCAGTCCCTGCAAGGCTTGGCCCAGCAGCGCGTTATCGTCAAGCATCAGGGCCCGCTCAAGCGCCGCGGACTGGCTGACCTTCTCGCTGTACTGACGGATATTGCGGAAATGACCCTCGACAACGCTATCCAGCATGCGCTGGTCGCTAGCATGCGCATGCTCCGCCTCATGCTGCAGCGCGCGCTCCGCTCCCAGATAAGCGGTCGCCAGCAAGGTCAGCGACACACCCGCAAGCATCGCCAGCACCAGCGCCAGCAACAGCCGCGAGAAACGCCAGGTCCTCACTCGGGGGCTCCTGCGGCATGCTCGCTCGCCACGGCGTCATCGCCGTTGCTAAGGCGAAACGCCGGGCGTGCGAAATACCTGAGTACCTCGGGAGACACCGCGCAGCGCGCGCCACGATTCCTGTAGTAAATGAGTGACATGCGAGCCTGCTAGGTAGCGACATGAAATCGTGCGGTGGCCTAGTGCACAGCTATTGAGGGTGTACGTCTCTACCCACCTCAAGCAAGACAGAACCCCTCAGCGCCGAGCACGATTGTTTGGCGAAGCTGCGCTCAACTTACGCATCTCTTGACGGCGTACATATCGGTATCGGCATGACGGAACAGCTGCCGGCGATCACTCCCCTGCTCGGGGTAGAGCGCGGTGCCAATGCTCACCGTTATATCGACCTCGAGCAGTTGACCGCCCAGGCAAAAAGGCTCAGCAAGCGCCGCACGAATCTTGTCCGCCACGACGATGACGGCGGCCTGGTCTGCGATACCGGTCAGCAGCACCGTGAACTCATCACCGCCCATGCGCCCCACCATGTCCGACTCGCGCACGGCACCTTCGAGGCGGCGAGCCACCTCGCAAAGCAGTTCATCGCCCGCCTCGTGACCCAGGGTGTCATTGATGCCCTTGAAGCCATTCAGATCCAAATAAAGGAGCGCCAAATGCTCGCGCGAGCGATAGGCACGCTTCAAGCACATGTCGAAATGCTGATTGAAAAGCATGCGGTTGGGCAGCTCGGTCAGCGGATCATGACGCGCCATGTGTTCAAGGCGGGCCTCTGTCTGCTTGCGCGAGATAGCGGCGGCGACCTGAGTGGACACGAACTGCAAGAGCGCTTTTCCCTCTTCAGTGTAGCGAATGCCATCGGTATAGCTCTGCATGACCACGGCACCGATCACCCCCGCCTGAGAAATCAGCGGCACGCCCAGCCAGTCGACCCATTCCTGGCCCTGCGCCTCGGCCTGCTCAGCGGTGATCAATAACGCCTGGCCAAGGTGAATGACGTCATAGAGAGGGGTGCCGGGTGCGAGCGGCTGCGATGCTGGCAAAGGCACACGCTCATCGATGTAATAAGGGAAGCTCAGCCAGCCCTTTGCCGCATCGAACAGAACCACCTGGAAGTTGTCTGCCGGCAGCAGTTCGCCAATCACCCGGTGAATCTGCCGGTAGAGATCGACCAGGCCATCGGTCTGATACGCCGCTTCGGAAATCCGGTAGATCGCCTGCTGCACGCGCTCCGCTCGCTTGATCTCGGTGATGTCTCGCGCCACCGCCAAACGAATGCGCTCTTCCTCCAGCCAACGCGCCGTCCACATGATATCGACGGCATGCCCATCCCTGTGGATGTAGCGGTTCTCGAAATGCATCTTGAGCTGGCCTTCCATCACCTCGGCGGCGGTCGCCAGCGTGCGTTGCCGGTCGTCCGGATGAACCAGGTCGATCATGGCCGTGCCAATCAATTCCTGCTGGGAGTAGCCAAGAATGCGCTCGCAGGCGGAGCTGATGAAAACGAAACGCCCCTCGACATCGACCGCACAGACTGCGTCAGGCAATAGATCCAGCAGTTTGTCGAGAAGCAGCTCTGAATTCATATCGTCTCAATCCTAGGTCAGCAAGGCAGGCTTGAGCAGTCACGATTCGTTGCACGGCACTCAGGCAAGCCGCCGTTGAGAAGGCAGCGGCGTTAGGCTGTTAATGTAAAAGACTTCTCCCAGGTATTCGAATGATTGTGCGTTTTCCATACGAATATCATCGGCTAAGGAGCAACCTAATGACCCGATCCGCGCTGGGCACCCTGCTGGCAGCGGCCCTGTTCATGCTCGTGGGCTGTGGCGAATCATCAGCTCCCACAGCACAACTGGCCGCTCCCGACGAGACGGGCATCCTCAAGGTAGCCACGCGCAACGGCGCCACTACCTACTATTTCAACCGCCACGAAAATCCCGCCGGCCCTGAATTCGACCTGACACGTCGCTTCGCCGAAGATCGAGGCTGGGAGATCGAATGGTCGGTCTTTGATTCCACCTCCCAGGTGCTCGAGGCCCTCGAGGCCGGCAGGGTGCATTTGGCCGCCGCGGGGCTGACCCAGTTGCCCAGCCGGGATCAGCGCTTCACGCCGGGACCCGGCCATACCGGTATCGTCGAACAGCTGGTCTGCCACCGGGACATGCGACCCCTGCCCCGCCAAATCGAGGAGTTGACCGGCGTGGAGATTCGCGTCACCGCAGCGTCAAGCTACTCCCAGCAGCTCACCTCGCTGGTCAATGAACAGACCGGCATCAGCTTCGAGGAAGACCCGCGCTCCACCGAGGTGCTGCTGGAAGCCGTGGCCAACCGAACGCTGGACTGTACCGTCGCCGACTCCAATATCGTCAGAGTGGTGCGTCGCCACTTCCCGCACCTGGAAGTCGCCATGAACCTGACCGCCGGCAGCACCCTGGGCTGGTACCTGCCTAACGGACTGGAGGCGCTGGCCGACCAGGCAACAGACTGGATGGATAGCGACGCCGGCCACGCTGCCATCGAGGCAATGAACGAGCGCTACTACGACTATATCGGCGAGTTCGATTTCGTTGACCTGCGAGCCCTGAACCGTCGCATCGACGACCGATTGCCGAACTTCATCGACCTGTTTCTCGAGGCAGAGAGAAGCACCGGCATGTCGGCCGACCTGCTGGCCGCCCTGGCCTATCAAGAGTCCCACTGGGACCCCAGCGCCGTCTCCCCTACCGGCGTGCGCGGCATCATGATGCTGACCCGCAACACCGCCGAGTCGCTGGGCGTCGCCAATCGCCTGGATCCCAAGGCCGCCATCGACGGCGGCGCCCGCTATCTGGCCGACCGCCATGCGCGACTGCCCGAGGATATTCCCGAACCGGACCGCACCTATCTGGCGCTTGCCAGCTACAACATTGGCCGCGGCCACTTGCTGGATGCCCGCGAACTGGCTCGCAGCCTGGGCAAGAATCCGGATTCCTGGGAAGACATGAAAGAGATACTCCCGCTCAAGGCCGACAAGCGCTACTACCCGCAGACGCGCTACGGCTATGCCCGCGGCTACGAGCCGGTTCACTACGTCAAGCGCATCCGCAACTACATGGACATCATCGCCCCTGCCATCGACCCGTATGAGCTTGCCGAGGCCGACACGCAGGCGGCACAGGCGCTGTCCGAGGATGCCTCACAAGCCCCCAGAGCATCGCAGGACGGCTGAAGAAGGCATCAGAAGCCGCGCAGTACGATCTTGCCGCGCCCCTTGCCGGACTCCAGCAGCGCATGGGCGCGCAGCAGGTTCTCGGCGTTGATGGTGCCGAACTCTTCGGCAAGGGTGGTGGTCAGCTCGCCGCGGTCGACCATATCGGCGACTCGCTCGAGCAGCCGGTGCTGTTCGATCATATCCGCCGTCTGGAAGAGTGAACGAGTGAACATGAACTCCCAATGCACCGATACGCTCTTGCGCTTGAACGGCATGATGTCGAAGGACGCAGGATCATCGATCACCGCGAGTCGGCCCTGAGGTGCGATCAGCTCGGCGACCGCGGCCAGGTGCTGGTCGGTATGGGTCAGGCTCGCCACATAGTTCACGGGAGGAAGGTTGGCGGCTTTCAGCTCGTCGACCAGCGACTGATGGTGGTCAATGACATGGTCTGCGCCCAGTTCCTGAGCCCAGGCACGGGTTTCCGGCCTTGACGCAGTCGCGATCACGGTCAGGTCGGTAAGCTGCTTGGCGAGCTGGATCATGATCGAGCCCACGCCGCCCGACGCGCCGATGATCAGCAGCGAGCCGGCGTTTTCCTTGGGCACCTGCAGGCGATCGAAGAGCATCTCCCAGGCGGTGATCGTGGTCAGCGGCAACGCCGCCGCCTCGGCAAAACCTAACGATGTCGGCATCCTGGAGACGATGCGCTCATCGACCTGATGGAACTGCGCATTGGTGCCGCTGCGATCGACGGCGCCGGCGTACCAGACCTTGTCGCCGGGCTGGAACAGGCTCACATCCTCACCGACGGCCTCGACCACGCCGGCGGCATCCCAGCCCAGCACCTTGTACTCGCCGCCCTCGGGCGACACGTTCTGACGAATCTTGGTATCGACCGGATTGACCGAGACGGCCTCGACGCGCACCAGAAGATCGCGCCCCTGGGCCTCGGGGGTCGGCAGCTCGATATCCTCGAGCGCTCCGGCGGCAGTAACCGGCAGCGACTGCTTGTAACCAACGGCTTTCATATCGGGCTCCTATCGGCAGGTGTATTGCCGACCGAGTATAGGGGTACCATGGTGACGAACAAGTATGCACATTCCTGTGCGGTAGTGACCTTTCCGTGCCTTAGTTCCCCTGAAACCCCTGGGTACACTTTTGTATACTGCAAGCAACGGGCAAGGCCCCGCCCCGTAACACTCGACCAGGCGACACTCGAACAGGCGATACCCGAACATGGATCATAAAAACATGCGGCATCAGAGCTACGCCTGCAGCTTCGGCTGCTCCGTGGAAGCCGCCATCGAAGCCATCGGCGGCAAGTGGAAGGGCGTGATTCTCTTCCACCTGACGGATGGCACCAAGCGCTTCAACGAATTGCGCCGGCTGATGCCGTCGGTGACCCAGCGCATGCTGACCAAACAGCTACGCGAGCTGGAGCGCGACGGCATCGTCCACCGGCACGTCTATGCCGAAGTGCCGCCCAGGGTCGAATACCGCCTGACCGCCTTCGGCGAGACCCTCGAGCCGATCCTCAAGGAACTGGAAGCCTGGGGCAGCCAGTACCTGGACAAACTATCGGCGCTGCGAAGCGCGGACGAATAGTAGGCACGGACGAACTGAGAGCAGTTGCTCACTTCTCAGAGCACGTCATTAAAGACATCGACGCCTCGGCACAACAACACAGTGCTGGATCAGCAGCCAAAACCCTGTATGCTGACCGTGCACCACCGACAGTCAATGGAGTAGGCATCACGATCGATCATTCTTACCAAGCCAGCACGGAGGTTTTCATGAAGGTATATCGACCTGAATGGCAGTGCACGTTTAACGTAAACGAAGGCGTGGAAGAAACAGCCGGTTGGAAGGAACGCATCGCCTGGAGCATCAGGGCGCTTGCCAACAGGCTGGATGGTGGCGGACGTACGATCCAGATTGACTGCGATGTGACCCCTCGGGTGAGCCAGGAAGACGTCGATGTTTGCCTGGGCAAAGGCTTCGAGGTGACGCATAGCCTGCTCACCCAGCTTGCTCATCAAGCCGCCTGCGAAGACGTCATGCGTGACGCCAAGGCAGAGCTTTACGAGGAAAACACGCAGCATTGAGGGAAGCGACTGGCGTGAACGCACTGGCCTGAAAGAGCTGGTGTGACAGAACCTGGCAAGAATGCAAGTTGCTCGTTCGCAAGTGAAGCAGAGCATCTGTTTGATCGCACAAGGCCCTCAGTACCGGGGTCTCCGCACCGGGTTCTCCACACTTGTTACACTGTACGTTAGCCATTGCACGTGAGCAGGGAAGCTGCGAAAGCGATAGCCGATAGAGAGTTAATCGAAGCAAGCTAGACCGCCACGACACCCCATTCAGCCACGCTGGATGGGGTGTTTTCGTTCTGGCCCTTGCAACCGCCGCCGTGTTGGGACCAGCAGCAATCCCGTCCCGATATGCAGCCAGGTGCCCAGGCGCTCGGCAAGCTGGCTCACCACTTCCCCCGCTCGAGTGGAGCCCATGAAATGGCTGAAAATGATCTGGCCGATCACCATCTGTAAGCTGGCGAGTGGACGAGCCGGCGTCAACAAAATGTGCGGCAGGCCATGTCATGGGTGCGGTAAAAGAGCGCACTCAAGCCCTTGACGGTTGATTCAGATCAAGCGCGGGAGCAACATTCCTTCGCATGAGCTGCCCGCTAATTACCGCGCTGATAGCCAGTTTCGCCGTCATTCATTTCGACATTTTTCGGTATCCGGCTCGCGGTCCTGTCGCCGACCAACGTGACGAAAGGTTGTTAAGAAAGCTTCAAGGACACCAGGGCAGTCAGTTTTCATCACAGTGATGTGTCAGCGCATAAGGAGCCTAGTGACATGCTGAGTATTCTGATCTTCTTCCTGATTTATGCCGGCGTTTCGATTGCCGTTTATCAGCTGTATGACATCTATCATAGCCAGAACTTCGCTGACGAAGAGAAACGGGCACGCATCGGCGGGCAGGAAATTGAAGACCTGGCGCATCAGGCCAAGGAATACCGCGAAACCGGCTCATCAACGGGATTCATCAAAGGTGTGAAGGCCTTCTTCGGTAGCGACTTCGACCCGCGGATAGCGCTGGCCGCCTTCTCTCAAGGCGACAAGCTCCCCAACGTGGAACCGCTGCTGCGCCGGAAAAGCAACATCACCTGCAACGGCAAGATCCGTATTCGTCATCCCTTCGGCATCACGACCAACCCGCCGACGAAGGACTCACGGGGCGTTGCTATCGCCCTCATCATCATCAACTGCCTGCTGGCCCTGTTCCTGGGGGGCCTTAGCGTCTACTCCATCGGCTACGATGTACCGGCAGCCTGGATGCATGATGAATCGATCCTGATGCTGCTGATCTACGCGCTGATCCTGTTCACGCACTTGATTGCCAGAGCCGACAATTATCTGAGTGACCTCTATCAGATCGGCAAGTTGAATCGCCACTTCCCCGCCCGGCCGCTGAACCAGCAGCCGCAGGATGACGGCCTGTCTACGTGAGGCCATGCCTTTCTATCAATTGAGACATTACGCCCCCCGACCACAGCGTCAGGGGGCGTTTTTGGATACGGCGAAACCGCCTGTTCAAGACAGAAAAACGCAGGAGTGCAGCACCGATGCACAGGATCAACCCCGAAAAGCTTCAGCAAAGCAAGTGGACCGCCGTTGCGCCCAAGCACAAGGAAAAGCACTTCATGGTGACCAAGCTGGTGCGCGACGAGGAAGAAAAGGTGGTGCAGGTGGTACTGGAAGCCGTGCTCACCCGCCGGGAATTCACCCTGCCCTGGCAGGCGCTCAAGGATGACGAGACCTGGCGGATGGGCTGGAAGTAAGCGCCCTGTATCGGCGCTTCTTCCCTCCGCCAGTTCCCTCCGCCAGGCGGCAGTTCCACCGGGTGACGGGGGCTCCCAGCGTCTATCTAGAGGCCAGGAGCCGAATAGCCCGCCCTTAGGCCGTTGAGGCCGACGCCTCGGGCTGGGCAGTATGCTTGTCTTCCGTCCGGGAAATGATCGAGGTGCCGACCAGATCCCCCGTGACGTTGAGCGCGGTGCAGCCCATGCCCACCAGGGCATCGATGGAGGCCAACAGCGCCACTGTTTCGATCGGCAGCCCCACCTGAGCGAAGACCGTCGCGATCATCACGATACCGGCCCCCGGCACCCCGGCGGTCCCGATCGAGGTCAGGGTACCGATCAGCACGATCTGGGCCATGCTGATCAGATCCAGCGGCGCGCCGATCACATTGGCCGCGAACACCGCCGAAATCGCGATGCGAATCGCCGCGCCATCCATGTTGATGGTCGCCCCCAGCGGCAGGCTGAAGCCGTACAGGCTGCGCGCATGGCCGAGGCGACGTGAGGCATTCAGCGTCAACGGCAACGTGCCGGAGCTGCTCTGGGTGGCGAAGGCCGTGGCCATCGGCGTGCGGGCCTCGCGGAAGAAGGCGCGCAACCGAACGCCGAACAGCTTCATCAACACCCCGTAGACGACCAGCTGCGCCGCCAGCGCGATGTAGAGCACCGCCACCATGTCACCCAGCGACAGCAGCGTTTCCATGCCCTGCTGGCCGACCGTCTTGGCAACGATCGCAAACACGCCGATCGGCACATAATGGAGCACGCCGGACATGACCTTGAGGGTCACTTCGTTCAGTGCCTCGATCACGCCATACAGCCGCTCGCCGAGCGCGGCGTGGCTATCGGAGTTGCGCAGCATCAACAGCGCGATGCCGAATGCCATCGCCGTGAAGATGATGCCCAGCAGGTTGCCATCGACGAACGCCGCGACGATGTTATCCGGCACGATGTTCAGCAGCACGTTGGCGATACCCGGGTTATCGGGCACGCTGACCTGGGCGCTTTCATCCAGCGTCATGCCGCTGCCGGGGGCAAAGAAGGTCGCCACCGCCAGCCCGACCATGATCGCCAGCGCCGAGGTCACCACGTAGTAGCCGAACAGCTTACGACCCAAACGCCCCGTACTGCCAAGCGGCGCCTGGTTGATGCCGACCATCAGCGTGAACAGCACGATCGGCACGATCAGAAACTTCAAGAGCCGCAGCAGCAGCTCACCAAAGGGCGCCAGCCACTGGGCGGCGTCCTGACCACCCAGCAGGCCAACGACCACACCCAGCACCAGCGCGATGCTGACGCGAAGAATCAGCGATGCCTCCATATAGGTGCGCAGCAGCGCTTTCATAACCTAGCTCCCATCATGACGTTCCTCCCGAGCCCTCAACCAGCCGTGATGCTCACTGCCGGCGGCGGTGGTCGGTATTGTTAACGGTTAACCTCGCCCAGGGGTGAAAATTGGCAAAGCCACCAACAGGACAGCGCCCACAAGGCATTCCTCATGGGCGCTGGATGATTCAAAGGCCATTTGGCTGCCGCGCGATCATCGCGGCCGGCAGCGCTGGCCCCTAGTCCTAGTCCTAGCCTTGGCTTTCGAGCTTGTCCTGGGTCTTCAACTCGAAATCGCTTGGGTCGTGGCGCTCGTGGAGCTGCATCTCCGGCTCGCCGAAGGTGCGGTTGACCATCCGCCCGCGAGTGACCGCCGGGCGCTCATCGATCTGCTTGGCCCAGCGCAGCACGTGGGTGTATTCCTGCACCTGCAGGAACTCAGCGGCGTCATACAGCCGACCCAGCACCAGCTGGCCGTACCAGGCCCAGTTGGCGATATCGGCGATGGTGTACTCATCCCCGGCCAGGTACTCGGACTCCGCCAGGCGACGGTCCAGCACGTCGAGCTGACGCTTGGTCTCCATGGCATAGCGGTTGATCGGGTACTCGAGCTTCTCCGGCGCATAGGCGTAGAAGTGACCGAAGCCGCCGCCCAGGAAGGGCGCGCTGCCCATCTGCCAGAACAGCCAGTTCAAGGTCTCGGTGCGAGCCGTCAGGCTATCCGGCAGGAACTCACCGAAGCGCTCGGCGAGATACAAAAGGATGGCGCCGGATTCGAAGACCCGGGTCGCGGGCGCGGTGCTGTGATCCAGCAGCGCCGGAATCTTCGAGTTCGGGTTGATCTCCACGAAGCCGCTGCCGAACTGATCGCCATCACCGATGCGGATCAGCCAGGCATCGTACTCGGCATCCTTGTGGCCAAGCGCCAGCAGCTCCTCGAACATCACCGTGGCCTTCACACCGTTGGGCGTGCCCATGGAATAGAGCTGGAAGGGGTGCTTGCCGACCGGCAGCTCCTTGTCATGAGTCGGCCCGGCGATGGGCCGGTTGGTGCTGGCAAAGGTACCGCCGCTAGCCTTTTCCCAGGTCCAAACCTTCGGTGGAACGTACTCGTTGCCTTGGCTCATGAAGCGCTCCTCGGTATCGGATGACGATATCAAATGACGGTATCAAATGATTTGGTTTACCCACCTAGGTGGGGGCACGTTAGCTTGCTATCAACCTGTGACAAAAATATAGCGTGCGATAGTTTCGCGCCGGAATCTACCTCAGCCCTCACCAGCGCGCCCCAGCCGAGACAACCGCACATCCACCGTAACGGTCAGCGCCTCCAGCGCCGCGGCCTTCTCGCGGCCCTCCGCGCTGGCGCGGTGCAGGTGCGGGGTCATTGCCAGCAGATCGGCGATGGCATCGACGCCCTCAAGCTCGAGCGAATAGCGAATACTCTCTGTGGCCAAGGCCGTGAACCCTTCCGGCGCCTGAGTACCTTCCTCGCGCTCGGGTTTCAGGCTCGGGTAGATGATCTCGCGCAGCTCGCGCAGGTGATCCGGCCCGGCCTCGACCATCAGCAGCGCGCCGCCTGGCTTCAGCACGCGAGCGAACTCCGGGTACACAGGAAAGCCGAACATGCACAGCACGACATCCAGCGTGCCGGGCTGCACCGGCAGGTTAGCGTTGCTGCCCACCACCCAGCTGGCTTGCTGGCCTGCCTGCTTGCCTTGCTTGGCGGCGGCGAGCACCGCCCACTTGGAGATATCCACACCCAGTTGCGCCAGGCTTTGCCCATCACCTGTCGTTTCGCCTGTTGCCTCACCCCAGGCCTTGGCCAGCTCGCGCAGGTAATAGCCTTCACCGCAGCCGGCATCCAGGCAGCTTGGGGAGGCAATGCCAGCATCATCGCGAGGCACATCGTTCTCCAAGTGGCTCAGCGCGACCCGGCTGACGGCCTCGGCAATCGGCCGGTAGTGGCCGGCATTCAGGAAACGCTGACGCGCCGCCACCATCTCCTTGCTGTCGCCGGGATCGTGGGAGCGCTTCTTCTGCACCGGCAGCAGGTGCACATAGCCCTGCTTGGCGATATCGAAACTGTGGCCGACGCCGCAGCGCCAGGTGCTGCCGCTCCTGTGCAACAAGTCGCCGTCCAGCGGGCAGGCCAGCGCCTGAAAGGGGATGGTGTTCATGTCTTGCCTCACCGACTGATGATGAATGCCTTACGCAAGCTGAGTCACGCTTGCTTGTGGCTTGCTGGCGGAGCTGACCGGCCCCGCGAACACAAAGAACCCGCCGAATGGCGGGCTCCTGTCGGCCAGCGGCGAGCGATGCTCGAGCGCTCAGTCATGCTCTACGGCGGCGATGATAACATTCCCCACCACGGCACCGGCAGCGACCTGCCACCCTCACGCCCCTGGCGCCGCCTGCTGCTTTCTTCGCCACCTGGCCAGGGCGCGCCGCGCGCACGCTTGAACACCTCGCACTGTGTAACGGCCAGCTTCTCGGCCAGCATTCCGGGTGGCACCCAGGGCTAGAGCATCATGCCACTAGCCCTCAGCGAGGCGGTTCGGCGTCCTTGTCGGCCGCAGGCTCGGGCTTGTCATCGCCCGCGATATCGTGACGGCTGATGACCATCGCCGATCTCGGCCACCACTCGGGGTGGCGATCGCGAATGAAGGCCATCATCTTCTCGCGCACATTCATTTCCGCGACCCAGCCACTGTGGGGGTCTGAGGTCATCAGGAAGCAGGTGATCGTCTGGACCATCTCGACTTGTCCCGTCACGTAACACGATAGCTTGTGATGCTCGATGACGTTGTCTTCCGCTTGCGCGAACTCCAGGAATTTTTCTCTCAGACACTCGATATCGGCGCTTAGGTGCAGGGGGATTTCCAGACACCTGTATTCCTTGGTGCTCTTGACCGAGAGGTTCTCGAAGGGCCGGGAGATGAAGTAGGTGACCGGCACGATCAAGCGCCGCTCGTTCCAGGCCCGCAGGCGAATGAAGGTGTAGAAGATGCCTTCCACATAGCACCACTCACCCTCGAATTGCACCAGGTCGCCGATGCGGATGGACTTGGCCAGCGACAGCTGGAACGAGGAGATGATATTGCCAAGCACCGCCTGGCCGGCGATACCCACCAGCACCGTCAGCACACTGGCCGACGCCAGCAGGGACAGCCCTAGCGTCTCGAAGAGCTGGATCTGACTGAGAACATAGATGGTAACGGCGGTGACCGAGATCAGGATGATGATCCGGCGCAGGGCATAGAGCGTGGTCAGGAATTTGCGTTCATCCTTGGGTTTGGTGTCATCGATCTGCCCCGTCAGACGACGAATCATCTTCAGCATCAG
Source organism: Onishia taeanensis (assembly GCF_013349955.1). Taxonomy (GTDB): domain Bacteria; phylum Pseudomonadota; class Gammaproteobacteria; order Pseudomonadales; family Halomonadaceae; genus Onishia; species Onishia taeanensis_B. The sequence continues at coordinate 359,515 of NZ_JABVXC010000001.1, forward strand.
GGTATCGACGAGGCGAATCGCCACCGTGCCGGCTCCCCAGGCCAGTATGGCGATCAGCAGCACCCGGAAGGAGGTGGTGGCCACGGCCGAGAACGAGACCACATAGTTGAGCAGCACCTGGGTGATCAGCGACATGGCGATGAGCGCCAGGGGCACCTTGATGCGGCTGACGAAAATGCTGGGCGCACCGGACGGTAGCCAGCGTGTCGCGATCCCGGCCAGGCCGAAGATGCCGTACCCCACCAGCCCCACGGTCATCAGAAACACCGGGATGGCGATCCACTCCCAAATCTTGAGCACCCCGAACGAGGCCTTGAAGCGCTTCGGGATATAGGCTTCGACCCAGGAAGGGCCGTATCGCTCATAGAGCACCGGAACCGATGACACGCTCTCCGGCATGACCAGCCACACCGGTTCCTCGTCGTCTACCCGGTACCGGCCCAAGCGAATGTCATAGGTTTCGCCATTGGCCTTCAGCGATGCCAGCTTCAGGTTGCGACGCGGCTTGCCGGCCTGGGTGTTCTTCCCCGATGCGTCTTCAATGGCGGCATCCTGGCGCCCGGAGAGGTCGGACACCTGCAGCAACTCGCCACGCTTGAGCACTTCGGCCAGCTGTCGGGCCAACTGGGCCCCCTGCTGCTGTTGCTCCGCTGGGGGCACATCAGAAAGGTTAAGGACATGGGCCGCCGCCGCGAAGTCTTCCTTTTCGGTCAACGCCTGAAAACTCCGGATCGACTGCCGAGGCGTGACGCGCTCCACCGCCTCGGGTGGCGCATCCAGTCCCACGTTGAGCGAATCGACGACGAACCAGCGGGTTTCCTCGCTGTCTTCGCTGGACGTTTGAGCGATCGCCACGCTGGATAACGTCAGCGCCACCACGGCCACTAGCCACCGTCGCCATAGACCCTTTGTCTTCATACGCGCCTTATCCTGTGCGATGGGATACCCACCTATGCCCGCGGCCAGCCTGGCTCAGCGGCGATATAAAGGAATACGCTCTCGAATCAACGAAGCGCTGACGCAACATGCCCGGCAAAGCGTTTCACCAGCAACGCTGATTCATGCAACTATCTTGAAAGCGGTGACAGCAGGTCCGGGTTAACCACCAGGTTCCTCACCCCGTGAGCATGATCTTCCGCGAAGACATTGCCTTGGCACCATTGTCCCACGGAGTGGATATTCACCTTGGTGACCTCGGGGCGAACGTTCCAGGTGACCTGAAAGGGCGACCCGATCTCATTATATGCCGGCCCCGTCGTCGAGCCCGCATATTGCACCGGCTCGCCGGTGTCGGCGGGGATATTCAACGCCTGGTGCAGGCCGTCTTGCATTCCGTGTTCGGTCAGTTCGCCGAAGTTCCGGGCGGCGTTGTCGCTGACCAGCGCGTACACCTGCGTCTCTACGCGTAACTGCGGGTTCTTGTTGGCTGCATTCATGCACGCGCCCAGCGTCGGACCCGGCTCGACCTGGGCCGTCGAGTAAACGTAATGCACTTCGATGGTGTCACCCGGCACGAGGTTGCCATGCTCGCTTGGACACACCGCCTCGCTGACAGGCCTAAGCTCTGACTCACTGAAGTCGCCCGCATAGCGATAGCCACTGTGATAACCATGACCATCGCCATTGCCGGCGTACTCGGTAAACTCCCCGCCCTTGTGCTCGGCATTCTTGTGGAAGTGAATGTTGCACAGATTCATCGCCTGGGCGGGAGGAGCAGCGCTGAAAGCCACCGGGTTGTTTCCGGCGCTCGAGTCGATATCACGGGGTGACTGCGGGCCGAACCCAGCGCCCTCGGTGCTCTCTTTGAGCATCTCACGCTGCTGTTCGATGACGCGGTCGGCCACATCGGGGGGGGCTGGCGGGCGCATCCTTGGCACTCACACAGACAGGCAAACTGGATAGCGTAACCAACACGGCGAGTATATTGCGCTTCATTGCATCTCTATCAGGTTGTTGATTGGTCAGGCGTATGGCCTCAGGAGAGTCCCTCTACCTAGGCCACCCTTGAGTTAGCCTTAACTAACAAGCACTTGGCAATAAAAAAGCCTGCCGGTCAGGGCAGGCTTTGACGCGAAGCAGTCGAATCAAGCGTTACTGGCACGCCTTACGCGATCGCTCCCACTCAATTATCGCCGGCGGCTTACTACCTGAGCGCTAACGACACACCAAGAAAGATGTCACCGGGCTATCCCACTACCGAACAACGCTTCCAGTGCAGTGCGTTGCTCAGCGTGCTTGGTCGTGTTGTCGTTCTTCAACTTCTTGAGATTGAAGAGCTTCCAGCGCACGGCGGGTAAATCCGAAGCAAGAGGACGGTCTATTGCAGAGAAGTCGGGCATGCCGTCGTGCAGGCTTAATAGGAACTGCTTGGTACTTTCATCCAAGCGGGACTGGATATCACCCACCAGCCGTTCGCGGGTATTTAGCAGCTCACCAAGACTCACCGGCATCCGGGTCATGCCTGTGAACTCCTGCGAATAAGGCTGATCGAGATTGAGCAGGTTGGGGTTCAGAAGCTCATGGATAGGCCTCGACGACCCCGCAATATGAACCAGAAAGGTGCGAAACAGATCTTCCGTCAGGCCCTCGTTCTCGTAGAGTTGTCTAACGTCATAGAGATCACGTGGATGCTGACGATCCAAGGCCGCATGCAATTTGCCACCGAACAAATCTTCGAAGGACACGACCTGGATTTCCGCATAGCCGAACTGATCCTCCACCGTTTCAGAGACGACCCGAGTTTCCGGTTCATGCACGACGCCACGCGTAACTGGCGATGTTTCGATCTTGATCTCGACACCGTCCAAACGGGCAATAAGACGAGTGGAACCGCCGCCACCGCCCAGAATACGTTGTGTGTTGACCCCCGTGATGCCGCCTTCAATGCTGGCAGCGATGCGGTCCATCGATTCATTTATCTCGGCAAGGCTCTCTTCCCTGCCCTTAATGGGCAAATAAGTCAGGTCGATATCAACCGAAAGCCGCGGCAGATCACGATAGAAGAGGTTGATGGCTGTACCACCCTTCAGGGCAAATACTGTCTCTTTAGCGACGTGCGGGAGCAGGCGCACTAAAAGCGCGACTTGCGCCGCATATCGTTCAACCGCCATCGCTGATCTCCCCGCTAATGAATTCATCAGGCACCATGATGCGATAGCGCGGGTGTATCCTACCGCCGCTGACCAACGCGCGATCGCCACTCCCGAGATTGAAATCAGCGGGATTGAGACGCTTGCGCCAGGGGTGATCGTGATGATCGGCAAAGACGAAGAATAGGCGCCGGACCTTGACCTTATTACAGCTGTGCAATAGTGCCGTTAGTAGCTTCGGACGCAGCGTCGTCAGGCTCTGGAACACCATGTCGAGATTATGAAAACTCTCTTGATCGGGCAATTCGTCCATGGCCTCCAGAATCGCTCGTTCGGGCGCCGATATCGTCATTGCCCAATCCCATGGCAAATGGCTCTCGCCAGCGGCTGAGTCACTGACCACACCCAGTGTCGGGTCGTCGAATAACGATCTACGGCGGGTCACGACCGGGGCATTGAGTGGCAACTTAACGAGCCAGTTCGGTATCACATCACCATAGACCCAGACCGTTGCATGATGGCCCAAGCGCAAATAATGCGCATAGCCCTGCTGATCGAGCGCCGTCGTGCCTCCGACGTGAACGCCATAGCCCATGATCTGCTGCATGGACAATAGACATGTTTTCCAGTTGATCGGCTCTGACAGAGGGCCCTGAGGCGCGGGGCGTCTAAAGACACCGCGGCTGACCCGTTCCAGCCAGCCACGCTTGACGTAGTCGCGAAAGGTTTCATAAGCGAGCCCTTGTGCCGTAAGCCACCGAGCATCAACCAAAAACCCTGCCGGAACTGCCTCAAGAACTCTCTTTAACTTTTGTGATTTTTCGGCCTTCATAACACCTATATTGGCACTTTATTAAAGAAGTAACCACACAACCCTTTAGAAAAAACCAATTTGGGGTGTCTAAAGCACTGTAAATACTATTAGCCTGAAGAAAAGATCCAGAGGCCAGCCAACGAGATACGCCGGAACTCAGCAGTGAGGTGCTCCCTCTAGCTTCCTGGCTTTTCGCCACTTACCCAACGCGCGAACGCCTCAGCTTGAGGGTCCGCCTCCTGCACGGCATACACCACCAGCCGCAGATGCCGCCCCTCATCGACGATCAGGCTGGTGTGCTCGAAGCCGACCTCGCCGAGCCCTTCGATACCCAACGACCGGCGCCCCTCGCAGGGTGCGTGAACGTCGTGCTGTTGCCACCACTGTCTGAATTCCGGCGCGATCTTCTTGAGTTCGGCCACCAGGGCATCAATGGCCGGGTCGTTTTCCGCGCGGGCATGGTCACGCCGAAAACTGGACAGCATCCGTGGCGCCTGAGTCGACCAATCGCTAAATATCCGCCGCAGGTCGGGATCGACAAAAAGCATCCACAGTAGGTTGCGATACTCCGCCGGTTGCGCCGCGAAGTTGAATACGCGGTCTGCCGCCTCGTTCCAGGCCAGGACATCCCAGCGCAGGTTCAGCACGTAGCTTGGCCGCGACGACAGGTCATTCATCAGGCGTTTGACCAAGGGCGGCACCTGGCACCAGGTCTTGCCCGGCTCGACCGGCGGACGCTGATGGGTCAGAAAAAACAGATGGCGCCGCTCTGAAGCGTCCAGTTGCAACGCCTTGGCCAGGTTGTCCAGAAAGGTGGAGGACACCCCAATCTCCCGTCCCTGCTCCAGCCAGGTGTACCAGGTCACCCCGACACCCGCGAGCGCCGCCACCTCTTCCCGCCGTAACCCCGGTGTTCGCCGCCGCGTGCCCGCAGGTAGCCCGACCGATTCCGGCGATACCCGCTCGCGCCGCGTGCGTAGAAAGTCGGCAAGCTCATGCCGGGTCCGGACGAGGGTTCGTTCCTGAGCCATGCTGTTGCCTTTAGTAATAGCATAAGAGGTTAAATTGTAACCCCTTCATACTAGCAGCAGACTGCGCGTACTTTCCGCTTGATTACGCCTTTTAGAAAAAAGGAAACGTACGCATGACACAGGCTTCACGCAGCACGACCTACCTTGTCGCCACCGGCGCCTTCGCCCTGGGCATGGCTTCCTACGTCACCGCCGGGTTGATCCCGATGATCCAGGCCGACTTTGCGGTTTCCGTCTCGGTGGCCGCGCAACTCGTCACCGCTTTCACACTGGCCTACGGGCTCGGCTCGCCACTCTGTGTCGCCCTGCTGCCCGCCCACCGGCAGCGTGGCGGGCTCTTCTTGATGCAGGGGCTATTCGTCATCGCCAATGCAGCCAGCGCCCTGTCGACCAGCCTTGTCGCTCTGATGGCATGGCGAGTTCTGGCCGGCATGGCGGCCGGCACCTATCTCGCCATCGGCATTGCGGCGGCCGTCAGCGTTGCGCCAGCGGCCGAACGCGGCAAAACAATCTCGATCATCATGGGCGGCATGGCCAGTGGCACCGTGCTCGGCGTGCCGCTCGGCCTGATACTGGCAGAGCACTGGGGCTGGCAGGCCGCCCTATGGCTGATCGCCCTGATCGGGCTGGTGACGCTGGTCGGCCTAATCTTCCGCCTACCGGCGATACCCGCCGCCCAGGTGGTACCGATGCACCGTAAGCTCTCCATCCTGATCGACCGCAAGGTCATCGGCCTGCTCGGCATCTCCCTGCTGGCCGCCATCGCCAGCCTGGGCATGTATACCTTCATCGCGCCACTGATCAGCGCACATGGCGAAAACTCGGTAACCCTCTCGCTGTGGGTGTGGGGCATAGGCGGCGTGCTCGGCAGCTTCCTGATCGGCGCCCTGGTCGACCGCTTTTCAGGGCCAAAGCTCACCTTCGCCATCATGCTGCTGTTGGGGGGCGCACTAATCGCGCTACCGCTGTTGCTTAGAATCAATCCCTGGCTGGCACTACTCCCCATCGCGCTCTGGGGCGCCGTGGGCTGGGCGCTACAGGTACCGCAGAATAATGAACTGATGAAAGCCCGCGAAGCCCAGGGCGACGGCAACCTGGCGGTGGCGTTGAACGAATCGGCGCTGTATTTGGGCAGTGCTATCGGCGCATCAGCCGGCGGCCTGGCACTTGCCATGCAGGTACCGGTCGACATGCTGTCAGTGGGCGCGGGTGCTGTGGCGCTGCTGGGATTGGGCGTGCAGGTTTGGCTAATGAGGCAGACGAATACACGGGGTATCGCGTGCCCTCATCTTTGAGGTGGTTCGTTATCCCGTTGTTCTCGCTGGTATAGCGCGAGCGTTGCTTCTACACCTGTAGCAAGTCGCGGACCATCGTTTGATTGAGAGTTTCGTCGCTCATCCTGCCCTCCTGCTCGCGGGACTCGAACAGAATCGGCTCGAGCCCCGCTGCCAGCAGATTGGCCGCATCACTCAGCCCTTTGATGCCTAGCCCGACACGAACTCTTCTCTCAGTTACACTAGGCGACCGCCTAGAGGGTAAGGTTGTCTCACCCCTTGTTCACCCAGCCCTTCCCGACCTGTGATGCATTCCATGACCATTTCCGCACGCCCTTCGAAGCTGAGCCTGCCTCAGGTCAATCCCGGTGTGTCGACGGTGCTGGAGTATCTGCTGCTCAAGTTTCCGGCCATCGGTGAGGCGACATGGCGTGAACGCATGGCCACCGGCAAGGTGCACCGTGATGACGGCTCCTGGATTACGCCGGCGTCGCCCTTCAAGCCACATCTCCGCGTGTTCTATTACCGCGAAGTGGCAAGCGAGCCGAGCATTCCCTTCGCAGAGAAGATCCTCTATCGAGATGAGCACATTCTGGTGGCCTACAAACCGCACTTTCTGCCCGTTACGCCCGGCGGGCGCTACGTGAACGAGTGTCTGCAGCAGCGCCTGCGCAAAAGCACGGGCATCGAGTCGCTACAGGCAGTGCACCGCCTGGATAGGGTCACGGCAGGACTGGTGCTGTGCTCCCTCAATCCCGAGACCCGCGCGCTGTATCATCAGCTATTCAAGTCACGGCATATCCACAAGACCTATCAGGCCATCGCCGAGATAGACGGCGATACGTCATTGGTGGGTCAGCAGTGGGACGTAAAGAATCGCATCGAGCCAAGCGAGCAGCGCTTTCGCATGCGGGTCAGCGAGGGCGATGCCAACAGCCATTCGGTGATTCGCTGCGTGCAGCAGACCGATACTCAGGCGCTGTTCGAATTGCATCCCGTCAGCGGGCGCCGCCACCAACTACGCGTGCACATGCAGTCACTCGGCTGGCCGATCCTGAATGACCGCTACTACCCGGTGCTGCAGCCGCTCTCCCCGGATGACTACACGCGCCCCTTGCAGCTGCTCTCCAAGGGCTTCGAGTTCATTGATCCCGTGACTAATGAGCCTAGGTGCATTGAATACGATGGCAACCTGGAGCTTGAATAGCGCGGCGCCCTGTTCGACCGCTTCTCCGGCCCCAGGCTCACCTTCGCCATCATGCTGCTGTTGGGTGGAGTGCCGATCGCGCTACCGCTGCTACTGAGAATCAATCCCTAGCTGGCACTGATCCCTATCGCGCTCTGGGGCGCCGTGGGCTGGGGATTACAGGTATCGCAGGATAATGAGCTGATGAAAGCCCGCGAAGCCCAAGGCGACGGCAACCTGGCAGTGGCATTAAACGAATCCGCGCTTTATTCGGGAAGTGCTATCGGCGCTTCAATCGGCGGCCTAGCCCTTGCCATGCAGGTACCGCTCGACATGCTGTCAGTGGGTGCGGGGGTCGTGGCGCTGGTGGGAATGGTTACCTATCTTTCAAAATAGACTGCTAACGGCATCGCTGATCTCTAAACAGCGGCTCGTCAATACATGACAAACAGCTTTATTTGTCACGATTGCGTTTAATCTGTTCTTCAAGCGCTTCCAGATCTTTCAGGTCTTCTTCATCAGCCTCCAAGGCCTCTGCCTGGCGGCGGTGAGAGTCAAACTGGCCATAGCGCTCATGGGCGATAGCTTTAGCTCTTTGGGCACTGATAGTGCCGGCCCCATCCAGAATAGGCCGTTCACTAAAATCCAACAGCCGGTCAACATTACGGCGCCAGTAATCCAGCGTGAGATCCTTACGCTCCTTGGCACGCAACTCGGCCTGCTCCAGAAAGATCACCACCAAGCGATTAAGCGTATCGACCTCGTCAGCGGACAGATAATTCTTGGCTATGGTCACGTCCTGCTTACGCACTCGCGCGCCTTGCCAAGTGGTGAGTGCCATATTGGGCTCTTCTGGATTGGCACGACTCACTACTATTTCGGCTGCGGTTTGCTCAGTGACGGCATACAGCAGCTTGTTCTGCACTTCAGCAAAGAAGCGGTGAGCATCACTATCATCGGTGTGATAGTCACTGCTCAGGGCGAATAGATCGCGAACCTTCTGATAGAAGCGTTTTTCCGAGGCACGGATATCGCGTATACGTGCCAGCAATTCATCGAAATAATCCCAGCCACCCGGCTCTTTCAAACGCTCATCATCCATGACGAAGCCCTTGATCAGGTATTCGCTGAGATTGGCTGTGGCCCATTGACGAAATTGTGTTCCTCGCGGCGAGCGCACCCGATATCCCACTGCCAAGATCATCGACAGGCTATACCAGTTGACTTTATAACGCTTCCCGTCAGAGGCAGTTGTCAAGGAAACCTTGACAACTGACTCTCGAGATAACTCGCCTTCTTTCAGTATGTTACGAACGTGCAAGCTTACATTCTGCTTCGTCGTCGCAAACAGTTCGGCCAGCTCAGCCTGGGTCAGCCATACGCTCCCGTCCTCGGCGTGTAGATATACCGCACTACGCCCATCATCGGTTCGGTAGAGGATCAGTTCACTGTTACCCATGAGCCAGCCCTATTGAGGTAGATAGCAAAAGCCCGCCTTATTTGGCGGGCTTGATAGACTAGCAAAGCCTGGCTTTCACTCCCACTCAATCGTCGCGGGCGGCTTGCTGCTGACGTCGTAGGTCACGCGGGAGACGACGCTGGTCTCATTGATAATGCGGCTGAAGACGTTCTCCAGCAACACCAACTAGGTGCCCCCCGCTTGCCGTGCCGCCCGCACTGCCGGCCTGTCTCCGATCAGCTCCACATAGCTCGCCAGCGTCGGCCATGGGGCAAGCGCAATACCGAAGAAGCGGCACCACCCAGTGACCGTATAGAGATAAGCGTCCGCGACACCGAAGCTCTCGCCCATCAAGTAACTTTGGTTACTCAACACGCTTTCGAGATAGTCAAAGCGCTTGAATATTTTGTCGCGGAAGAGAGCACAGGCCGTTTCAGGCAACCTCTCGTTGAACAGCGGCGCCAGGCCAGCGTGAATCTCACTGTTGATGAATGCCAGCCATTCCTGGAGCCGATATCGCTCCCAACTTTCGGCGGGTGGCGCGAGCGCCGTCTGCGATGATAGATCGGCCAGATACAGAAGTATGGCCGGGCCTTCAGTCAGTACCGAGCCGTCTTCCAATGCCAGTGCCGCGACGTACCCTTTCGGATTGATGGCAAGAAAGTCTTCCCCCGTCTCCGTCGTTTTATGGCGGTTATCCACGCGCACCAGTTCGAAGGGCAAACCCAGCTCACGTAGAACGATATGGGGCGAGAGCGAGCAGGTGTTGGGCGCGTAATAGAGCTTCATGGCAGTTCCTCCTGTTGATAGACCACGCTGACAATCGACATGGACCTATCGAGGGTGCTTCTCGCTCGACTACCTGTAAAATTAATCCTCCAACAAGTAACCATTAGCTGAGCTACTCCCATGATGAATCTCGTCCACTGGCGCTTGATTGTCGCTGTTGCGGACGCGGGCGCCATCTCGCGGGCCGCCGAAAGGGTCGGCATGACCCAGTCCGGCGCCAGCCAGGCCATCGCTCAGATGGAAAAGACGCTGGGAGCAAAGCTGTTCACCCGTTCGCGCGGGGGAATCAGTGTGACCGCCTTTGGTGAACCGGTAATCGCGCACGCCCGTTCCATGTTGGCGAGTCTCGAAGCAATCCACGGCTTGGCTGACGAGCAAGAAGGGCTTGGTAGCGGTCGTATCCGTCTAGGTAGCTTTCCCTCGGTCATCTCGAATCAACTCCCTCCCCTACTGACCACCTTCCGTCAGCGCCACCCTGGTATCGAGGTCGTAGCCCTGGAAGGTACCGATGAAGAAGTTGAGGCGTGGTTAGCCAGTGGCGCCATCGACCTCGGTGTGGTGTTGAATCCCACACCGGACCGTCAAGCCTTGATACTCGGTCGCGATTCTTGGGTAGTCCTGACACCCACTTCCCATCCGTTGGCGCGACGCGCGTCTACGCAAGGTGTCGACTTCGCTGAAATCGCCACACAGCCGTTCATTCACGCCACTGGCGGCTGCACTGTGAATGGCCAGAGCTTGGCTCGAGATGCGGGATTGGAATTAGCGGATATTCAAGTGACTGTACGCGACTGGGCTAGCGCCTGCGCGTTAGTACGCGAGGGTATGGGCATCGCAATAGTGCCGGAATCCATACTACCGGCGGATAGAAAGGGGGTGCGCGCGCTGCCGTTGGCACCATCGATAGACCGGAGATTCGGACTGGTCGCTCCAAACTCGCTAGCAACCAACCGACCCTTGAACAGGTTCTGGCAGCATGTGGCAAAAGCCACCAAGCAAGAGTAAGCCGACCTTGAGGTATAATCCCGTTGCGAGCGCAGCTCGACACAACAAAAACCCTCCTGATGGCGGGCTATATGAGGCCTGATGACGTACTTCGCGACTCGTACCTATTCGGTCTGTGTCTCCCTGGAGGGGATGAAGTGCAGCACGCCCACGACGACCGAGCCCACCAGAAAGCCGATCAACGCAGAGCACAGCGTATTGAAGCTCCAGCCCAGCATGCCGCCGAGGCCACCGGTTGCCTCGGCGATGCCCTGCTCGACATGGTGGACCCACGCATAGGGCGCGTTGAACCAGCCCGTGCCATCGGCACCCAGGTTGACCAGCAGGATATGCCCGCCCACCCAGAGCATGGCGACGGTGCCCACCACCGAGATGACCGCTAGCACCTTGGGCATGGCAGTCACTAGACTCCGGCCCAGCGTCTGAATGCCCGAACTATCGTGCTGGGCGAGCTTCAGGCCGAGATCATCCATCCTGATCAACAGCGCCACCACGCCATACACCAGAATGGTGATGAAAAACGCGACCACCACCAGGCTCGCCAGCTGTGACCAGAATCCCTGATGGGAGACGGCGGAAAGCGCGATCACCATGATCTCGGCGGACAGAATCAGGTCGGTCCGAATGGCATTGCCGACGATCTTTTTCTCGGCCTCCGGCCCCTTTTCAACCGACGGCTTGTCGTCATCCTGCTCCCCGGAGAGCTTGTGCCAGACCTTCTCCGCGCCCTCAAAGGCCAGATAGGTACCCCCCACCATCAGGATGATCGGCAGTAGAAAAGGCAAAAAGTGATTCAGCAGCAAGGCCACCGGCAGGATAAAAACCAGCTTGTTGCGGATCGACCCCAGCGCGATCTTCTTCACGATCGAGAGTTCACGCTCCGCCGTTACCCCCTGCAAGTACTGCGGGGTCACCGCCGTATCATCGACAACCACCCCGGCCGCCTTCGCCGTCGCACGCCCAGCGGCGGCACTCACATCATCCAGTGATGCTGCGGACAACTTCGCCAATGCGGCGATGTCATCCAGTAGTCCTATCAAGCCGCCGATCATGGAAGCCTCCTGCATCAATAAAAGGTGAAGATAGTAAAGCACACGACTGCTGCCGGGGGTCTCAGGGACATTAATACCGTATGGCCCTGGCGGTTAGGGAGGAAAGTTCATAATGCACGGTGGGATGGGTGAGGCAGGTAGCAAATCGCGATGCTGAAAACTCAACGTCAGGCGAAATCTCACGTTTTTGGCATGCAGAAACACCAAAGCCCGCCGAAGCGGGCTTTGGTGCTCGAAGCCTTGCGGCTCGACAGCGCAGACTAACCCGGAAGTTAGGAAGCCGGACGTTTGAAGCCTGAAGGCTTTTCTTGCGCTGAGTCACGTCAAACGAGACGTCTTGACCATCCTGCAGGGATTTAAAGCCTTCAAGCTTGAATCTCGGAGAAATGGACGAACAGATCGTCACCACCTTCGGCGGGGTTACACCTCCAGCACCTTGGCATTTTCTGCTCTTCTTTGGCTGCAGTTGAGGGAATATTCATTCCCTACTACCCGGCCATGTGTTCAGATCTCCTTTTCATAGAACAGGGTAATTAAGCTGCTTCATTCCCATAAGCTCGTAGACCCCTTTCAGGTTGTCTGTGGTGGGCTTGTCTTCACGAAGCCAGCGAACCGATACACCGAGATAGCAGGCCCACAGAACGCCTTTCTTGAATAGCCGCCATTGGCGAGTCTTTGCCATCACTTCGATATATTGGTTCACGAGCAGGTACTGGTACTCACCGGCTGTGTACTTGGCAGCATCGAACGCTTGCTGGTAGTGAGTCGCAGCAGACGCATAGTCTTCGGCGCGATAACAGACAACACCACGCAACCAGTGCAGAAGCCAGGTGAGTCGCTCAGCCACCTCCGCCTGGTTCATGTCCTCCTCAAGCGCATCAATGACCGCCGGACTGAGCTCGGGATCCTTGCGCTTCGATAGGCCACGCTTGATCAGAGGCACAATACCTACGGGGGGAGGTTGGCGCCAGCGAGACACGATATCCACAGGCACTTGTGCCACATAAGAGCCATATCTACTCTCGTTCCAATTCACAATTAATGGATCAGGCTCGCCTGCCGTACTTGAATGATGTCGTAAAACTTCCGCGGCGCTTTGGCGTTTTGCCTCAAAGAAAGCCCAAAAATCAGGTGCCATCTTCAGCCCCAATAGCACTTGGGCATCATGATCTGGATCGGGGCCGATCTGGCTTAGCTGCGCCTCATACTCCCGATAGAAGCCTTCAAGCTCCTCGTTCATCCAGCTGACATATAAACGGATCTGCTCGCAGAGTTCGTCCAGGAAGTCCTGGCCATACGCTTGGCTAATAAGAGAAGTAGCCATGGTTGCCATTCTAGCAAGGGCCGCATGGGTAATAATGGCATCTTGCAACGGCTTTTCGATCGGGTTACCGACAGCCTCCTGCACCTTGAACGATTCTTTCAGGTTCTGCAGCAAGTTCCCTAAAGAAGGGATGTGCCCGCGTTGATGCCAGTTCCTAGCCGTTTTCTCGTTTTGCCACTCGTTGGTTTTGGGGTCTTGTCCTTCGGAGCTGGGTTGTCTATGGAAGTTCGCCAAGGTTTGACCGCAGGATTCATAGGCCCAGTTAAGCACCTTGCTAAGCGGCGATACTTGGCGCCCTGCTTTTGTGGTTGGCAGGAACCAGAAGGGATCCGACGGCCGGATGGGTTGAACGACGAAGCCCAAATATTTCAACCACTCCCTCGTCAAGGAACGCGTACCTTCGTCAGCCAGGTAAGTCACCAGTAAGAACCTGATAGAGTCACGCTTGCTCATGAAGGTACCTTGGGTTGTAACCAGAGACGCATATAGGCCATACAAATCATTGATCAGGCCTGTCAGTTGACGCTCACGTACCGGACAGCGGATATAGGGTTCCAGGCACTGCGCCAACAGGGTAAATAACTCCTCAACATTGGGCTGTAGCTCGCCCTTCTCCTGCGTCAATCGCTGCAGGCGGGTCTGAATGGTTTTCTTCTGTTCTTCGGCAAAGCCGGTTGGCCCCTTTTGATTTTCTTTGGTTCGCGGCAGAACCCCGGTGATGTCGAATAAAATTTTCACCAAGCTACCGAGGGTAGGTAGAGCGTATCGAGTCATGGCATCACTTTCCTAGGTTCTAGGGGACTTCCCTGTCCCCATTGCTGTTATTTTTTGTTAGAGGTGCGACTCTCTTTAATTTGCTTGCCGTGGTTCCCGTTGGATTTGGCATTCTTGATGTTTTGACCAGTTGTGCCTTTATTGCGGTTCAGTGTATCGGCACGATCATTTAGTTGCGCGCGGGTCTTTTGGTTTGCCATAAGGTAATCTCCTGTGAGTGTGTTGCAGGGCTCAGGCTATCGCCCCTGTGTGGCCCCGGCGAGGTCAAAGTTGGCGACACGTTTTTAAATGGCCGGACATGCAACTACTACCAACCACGATGACTAGGGCCCATACACCTAGTCATACGTCATGCCTTCCGTGCGGCCGATGGCATGCGATTCAGCGCCGCGCTTAAGCCTTCTATGCTGAATTAAGGCGAACCGAGGACTTCTTGGAAATAGCTTGCTCCGTGGCGACAACCTACTCGGCGTCCGGTGCGGAACGACCCTGACCTCGCCAAACGTGCGGTGGCACAGGCATTCGATAGTGACGGCAAGCCGTGAGAAGGATTGGAGTCAGGCGAGTTCGAACAGCGCTAACCTGCTCCTCCAGTGGATGCTCTTCCATCACGCGATTAATTAGACTTAAAACGGCTTCTAGTGAATCATTGAGTGGCAGACCTGGTACCGACAACCCGTGATCTCGATCACCTTCCCAGAAAACTTCGTCCGTTCGTTCATCAGGAACCCAGATTTGGTGGGTCATATGCGGAGCCTGCTCAAGCAACGTACTCCGCAAGCGTTCTGTGCGCTCCTTATCACCGATCATCGCAAGCCAAGCAAGCACGAAGGTATAAAGAATTCCTGCTCGCGTATTCTCTTCGAAGTATGCATCACTGTGATCTCTAGGATGAACTAGGACATCTCGATAATCTGTCTTCGGTGTCGGATAGTGCTGGCGACTCAAGAGCCCGTTGCAAAGGTAATCGGACATACAACGGACGTAGTCAGCAACGCTGGAAAGACGGCCGCGCACGTCTGCGAGACGCATGAAAAGAGCTAGTTCGATTGCGAAATCGTCGCGAACTGGAACGGTAAGGCCCGGGTTCGAGTTCAGCATCTCGATCGTGATATCAAGCACCTTATCTGACCGTTCACGCATTGCCTGCGCAAACGACTCGTCTTGCGAGACACTAATGGCATCCAACCATAGCCCATGGAGAGACAACCTTCCCAGTGTCTCGAATAGAGCAATGTTGATGTCGACCGGGTTGCGAGAATTTACGGCCATTGAAAGCGCGTATTTTTTATCGGCAAACGGCCCAATCTTCTCGACGAGAAGAAGGTTGGCAATAAGGATATGAGTTTTCACGATCTGATCGAAATGAGCCAGCCGCTCCTTTTGCGTCGCCCCCTTGCGTAGACGGGTATTATCGCAGTATGGCCAGCTACGTAGCAGCACCAGTTCAGATGCTAGATACGCTGCCTCGAGATTACCAGCGTCGCGAGCCCATA
Organism: Onishia taeanensis; assembly: GCF_013349955.1. Lineage (GTDB taxonomy): Bacteria > Pseudomonadota > Gammaproteobacteria > Pseudomonadales > Halomonadaceae > Onishia > Onishia taeanensis_B. Next base: position 374,808 of record NZ_JABVXC010000001.1, read on the forward strand.
CGAAGAGTATCCAAAGGCACAAGTAGGCTTTGCGTAGCTGGCGTGTCCGCTCTGTCTGGTTCTTCGGCTCAGTAAAGATGGCATCGATCAAGTCACGGAAATGCTGATAAGCGACGTCGGGCTGATCAAGCATCGCTAGCGCCTTCTGAAACACTCCCCGGTTCTCGCTCTCGATTAACTCTGCCCGTAACATGCCGCTTAGAATCAGATCCGCGAGGCGGTCTCCATTCCACTCGGCGAAGTAAACGTTGCCCTTCTCGTTCATCCGGCAGAAGCCGCTCCACTGGGCACGAACATCCTCGCGCATTTCGCCACCCATGCAGACACAAATGACGATGGGCAGATCCGTAAGGTGGGGTGGGATGCGATTCGGGATATAGTCATCCAGAACTTCGTGCAGCGACGGCCGCACGGCCTGCTGACCAGTATCCCAATGCTCTCGTGTCAAATCGCCAGACTTGATTGTGAACAGGAACAGACTTCGAGCGCCATTGCGATCAGGGTTGGGGCCGACTGCAGCGACGTCGACACCGGCTTGCCGTGTGCCACGACGTGGCCGGGTTAGAACTTCGAATCCACTCTCAGCCAGAAGGTCAGGCAAAATAGCGTCAAGTTCGTCGCGCTCGCGCAGCGAGCGCAGGTAGTGTGTCACGACAAGTTTCATCGTTGTTCTCTCGGCTCAAGCTTGAAATGGACAAGCATTTGGTCGAGGCCGACCGGGTCAACAATATTGCGGAGAGGCAACTCGGACGAGACCGAGAACGATTTCATCTCGATCTCGGTGAGATTCGTGTCGCCCTCACCAGTATGAATCGGTGTCAGCGAAGAGCGACCATAAAGGATGTATTGCTTGGTGAAGATATCCTCGAATATAGACCCCCGACTCTCCTGCTCCATGCCTCGTTCCATCCTCTCGTTCCAATGAGCACGCTCTACCTCACGCTGCATTTCGCTGGGGTGCAGTTCAACCAAACGTTCCACCCCCTCCAGCGCATCCTCAAATGCAGCCTTTCGTTCGAGCAGCTCAGTAATACCAGAGCCGTTCGCTCCGCCGTCCTCAACGTAGCGTTCAAGGTAGCTCTTCAACTTGCCACCATAGCTCAGGAGCAGGGAGTCATAGATCAGATTGAGGACGTCACTGGCGATATCAGGCGATCCATCGCGAAGTACCGCTAATGGTATGGCGACCGCTGCCAGCGGATCGATAAAGAACCATCCGACAGCCTTGCGACAGAGAAACAGCTGGTCTGATGGGGCTGGTGGCAGAGACGACGTAGGGATTGAGAAGGGCGGATCCTCGCTCCCAACACTGCACACTTCATTCGCCACGCATATACGAGTGTGTACTCCTCCATTGAGCAGCCAGTGCACAACCGCACTACCAAGCACCTCAGCGCCTGCATGCGTCAGCGCGTGATACGCACTCTGGAACGCACCTAGCGTAATCTTCCCCTTTGAACGATCGATCAACCCACCAAGTAGTCGGATCACCTGTTCAGCACGCCCATCTCTCACAAGTTGGTATGAGGCATGATCAATGTGCGAGATGGTTAAAATATCGTTTGGGTCAACATCTGCAACGGTATAGAGACACAGGTCTATGACGTTCTCTGTGAGGCCTTCTCGATAACGCCAAAGGAGATCTGCCGCCAAGTGAATCGTAGATGGGCTCTGCGTCTGAAGGACGCGTTCAAGTTGTTCGTCGACACTGGCTGGTGCGCATACTTTTCGCTTTGCAGCAGCGCGGTAGCCCGCTTCAAGGGACCGAAGGGCAGTATCCTCATCGTCGCTGGACGCTTCTTGGGTTAGTGTGTCGAGTACCTCATGGTAGCGCTCCTCCAATTCCATGGCCCCTAAAGCCGAGAAGGCTGCGAGCTTCGCTTCCCGATCGTGAGCTTGCGCGAAAATTAGGCCTTCCTCGACATCAGCGTTCATTAGGAGAACCGTGGATAGTTGACGCAGAGCACGGTTATCGCCGGTACGTGCTGATTCGTAAACCTTGGAAGATCTGGTTGCGTCTTTCTTCGTCCATTCCCCAAAAGCGGTACTCAGGGCGCCAGTATCCAGATCGTTGCCGCCTGAATCCAGCAAGCGCGTGATGAAGGCAAGAAGGACCTCCTGATCTACATTCAGAAGAGGTATCAGGTCGCATAGAACATGCTGGACGAGGAAGAAGCGCCGTCCCTCCAGCTCTGCCAGCGCATCTTCGACATGGAGATCAATTGGTGGCGCATCGGTAGCGTTCAATATAGCCGCGAGCGCTTCGACCAACGCAGAGCGGTTATCGTCTAGACGCCGGAACTCTCGATCCGCAATAGTACGAACCAAGCCGCGCGTGCTGAGCTGGGTAGCCAATTCCGTCTCGTCTACCGGCTCCCCTTCAGTTGCCATTGATTTACACATTGATCTTTATTCCCAAAACAGCTTACAAGACTCTCTAAGTCAATGAAATTCCGCATTCTATTCAGCACTCATGGTGCCATATAAGAGCCGCGCCACCACCAATACCGCTGATAGCCACGCTAACGCGGTACTTCCACATTATGCTTTTCATCTCCATTTTGTATGGCCGTAATCTAGATCCTAATACCTAGTCAACCTTAGCCAGATTACATTAGGCAACAAAAAAGCCTGCCGATATCGGCAGGCTTTCGTATGACGCAGGTGATGCGGCGGAGCTAGGCGGCGCTCATCCGCCTTGCCCTGGCGATCACTCCCACTCAATCGTCGCGGGCGGCTTGCTGCTCACGTCATAGGTCACGCGGGAGACGCCTTCCAGCTCGTTGATGATGCGGTTGGAGACCTTCTCCAAGAGCTCATACGGCAGGTGCGCCCAGCGGGCGGTCATGAAGTCGATGGTCTCGACGGCACGCAGGGCAATCACCCACTCGTAGCGGCGGCCATCGCCGACCACGCCCACGGACTTCACCGGCAGGAAGACGGCGAAGGCCTGGCTGGTCTTGTGGTACCAGCCGGCGTTGTGCAGCTCTTCGATGAAGATGGCATCCGCCTCACGCAGGATGTCGGCGTATTCCTTCTTCACTTCGCCGAGAATGCGCACGCCCAGGCCCGGCCCCGGGAAGGGGTGACGGTAGACCATGTCGTAGGGCAGGCCGAGCTCGACGCCGAGCTTGCGCACCTCGTCCTTGAACAGCTCGCGCAGCGGCTCGACGAGCTTGAGCTTCATGGTCTCGGGCAGGCCACCCACGTTGTGGTGCGACTTGATCACGTGTGCCTTGCCGGTCTTGCTGGCGGCGGACTCGATCACGTCCGGGTAGATGGTGCCCTGGGCCAGGAAGTCGACGCCTTCGATCTTGGCGGCCTCGGTATCGAACACGTCGATGAAGGTGTTGCCGATGATCTTGCGCTTGGCTTCCGGGTCGTTGACGCCTGCAAGCTTGCCGAGGAAGAGGTCTTCGGCATCGACGCGGATCACCTTGACGCCCATGTGCTGGCCGAAGGTTTCCATCACCTGGTCGCCTTCCGCCTTGCGCAGCAGGCCGTTGTCGACGAACACGCAGGTCAGTTGATCGCCGATGGCCTTGTGCAGCAGCGCGGCAACCACAGAGGAGTCGACGCCACCGGACAGGCCGAGCAACACGTGGCGGTCGCCGACCTGCTCGCGCACGCGCTCGACCTGGTCTTCGATGATCTGGGCCGGAGTCCACAGACGCTCGGACTGGCAGATATCCAGCACGAAGTGCTCGAGGATGCGCTGGCCCTGCAGGGTATGGGTCACCTCGGGGTGGAACTGCACGCCGAAGAAGCGCTTCTCTTCCCAGCTCATGGCGGCGATCGGGCAACTCGGGGTGGAGGCGGTCACGGTGAAGGTGTCCGGCACTTCGGCGACCTTGTCACCGTGGCTCATCCACACGTCGAGCAGGCTCTTGCCGCTGTCGTGGTCGATGTGATCCGAGATGTTCTTGAACAGCGCGGTTTCGGCGTCCAGGCGAATCTGGGCGTAGCCGAACTCGCGCTTGTTGGAGCCGGCCACCTTGCCGCCGAGCTGCTCGGCCATGGTCTGCATGCCGTAGCAGATGCCGAGTACCGGCAGGCCCATCTCGAACACGCACTGGGGCGCGCGGGGCGAGCCGAGCTCGGTGACGGACTCCGGGCCACCGGCGAGGATGATGCCGTTGGGGTTGTACTCGCGAATCTCGTCTTCGGTGATATCGAAGGCGCGCACTTCGGAGTACACGCCGATCTCGCGCACGCGGCGGGCGATCAGCTGAGTGTACTGGGAGCCGAAGTCGAGGATCAGGATCTTGTGGGCGTGAATATCGGTCATGAAGAAAACATCTCTGTGAGGCCGCAAGCCAGTCCAAAAGCTCGCTGGTGGAGAAACCGAGTTAGGTCCTGGGTCGGTCAACCAGCGGGTCAAAAAACGAACGGCGGGGATAAGCCCCGCCGCCGTCTAGCGCATGCTGTGATCAGCTGGCCCGATAGTTCGGGGCTTCCTTGGTGATCTGCACGTCGTGAACGTGAGACTCGTTGAAGCCGGCGCCGGTGATCTGCACGAATTCCGGCTTGGTGCGCATCTCCAGAACGCTGCGGCAGCCGGTGTAGCCCATGGAAGCGCGCAGGCCGCCCATCAGCTGGTGAACGATGGCGCTCATCATGCCCTTGTAGGGCACGCGGCCTTCGATGCCTTCCGGCACCAGCTTCTCGGCGCCTTCGGACTTGTCCTGGAAGTAGCGGTCGGCGGAACCCTGGGTCTGGGACATGGCGCCCATGGAACCCATGCCGCGGTAGGCCTTGTAGGTACGGCCCTGGTAGAGCTCGACTTCGCCCGGCGCTTCCTCGGTACCGGCCAGCAGGCCGCCGATCATCACGCAGCTAGCGCCTGCGGCGATGGCCTTGGACAGGTCACCGGAATAGCGCACGCCGCCATCGGCGATCAGCGGGATATCGTAGGGCTTGAGCGCCTCGGCGACATTGGCCACCGCGGTGATCTGCGGCACGCCGACACCGGCGACGATACGGGTGGTGCAGATGGAACCGGGGCCGATGCCGACCTTGACGGCGTCTGCGCCGGCTTCAGCCAGGGCGATAGCGGCATCGGCGGTGGCGATGTTGCCGCCGATCACCTGCACCTCGGGGAAGTGCTCCTTGACCCAGGCGACGCGGTCGATCACGCCCTTGGAGTGGCCGTGGGCGGTGTCGACGACGATGGCATCGACGCCGGCCTCGACCAGTGCGGCGATGCGGTCCGGGGTTTCCGGGCCGGTGCCGACGGCGGCGCCGACCAGCAGGCGGCCGTCGCTGTCCTTGGCGGCGCTCGGGTAGGTGCGTGCCTTCTCGATGTCGCGCACGGTGACCAGGCCGCGCAGGCGGAACTCGTCATCGACGATCAGGATCTTCTCGATGCGGTTTTCCTGCAGCTTGGTCTTGATCTGCTCGAGCGGCGTGCCGACCGGCACGGTGACCAGCTTCTCGCGCGGCGTCATGATCGCTTCGACGCTGTCGCTGTGGTCCGGCTGGAAACGCATGTCACGACCGGTGACGATACCGACCAGGGTCTCGCCCTCGACCACCGGGAAACCGGAGTAGCCGTACTCGTCGGCCATCGCCAGCAGGTCGGTGAGCTTGGCCTTGGGGCCAACGGTCACCGGATCCTTGACGATCACGCTCTCGTGCTTCTTGACCTTACGCACCTCGGCCGCCTGGCCGGCGATGGTCATGCTCTTGTGGATGATGCCGATGCCGCCTTCCTGCGCCATGGCAATCGCCAGACGGGCTTCGGTCACGGTATCCATGGCGGACGAGCAGAGCGGGATGTTCAGTTCGAGATTGCGGGTCAGGCGGGATTTGAGGCTGACGTCCTTGGGGAGGACATCCGAGTAGCCGGGAACGAGTAATACGTCATCGAACGTAAGAGCTTCTTGCGCCATACGTAACATATCGGCAACACCCAATGTTGAGCAGATGGAGGATGTGGTGAGGGGAAGTTAATCAACCATTATAACGCCGAGCCCCACCTTCCATCAATCCGGGTCCTGGATGAAAACCTGTTCGCCCGGCAGGATTCGTGATACCCCTCACCCGCCGTCAAGCTGACCGCTCTGCTTGTCGTCAGGCAAGCCACCATGCCCCTGTCACCACGCCCGTCATCATGCCATCCTCAACCGCCGCGGGGCCGGTCGCGGGCGCTCGAACAGGCGGCGAAAGCGCCGAAAAAACGTCGCAAGGCTGTTATCCGCAAGGCCGCCGCGCGAAAATGTCGCACAAGGCTTTTCCATGGCAGATCATCGCGTGCGGCTCACCCTGCCTTGGCATGCCGTAAAAGGCTCACGCTCACGACAGGAGGTCACCGACGCTTGAATAACCCCCTCATCTCTCGTTTCGTCGCCCTGTGCCGCTTTTTCCCCACGCTTGCCCTGGGGCTTGCCGGCGGCGCCATCGCCTTCCAACTAGACCTGCCGCTGCCCTGGCTGCTGGGCGCCATGATTGCGACCACTATCGCCAGCCTTGGCGGGGCGCGGCTGCGCTCCCCCGGCCGCGGGCGCAAGGGGGTGCTGGTGGTCATCGGGGTCATGCTGGGCTCGGCCTTTCATCAGGGGCTCAAGATCGATGTGGCGGCCTGGAGCGCGAGTCTCGCCATCATGCTGCTGGCAACCGGCGTCATGATGGCCTTCTCGGTGTGGTTCTCGCGCAGGATCGGCGGCTATTCGGTGGAAACGTCCCTCTACGCCGGGGTGCCGGGGGGAGTATCGGCGGTCACCCTGATGGCATTGGAATCCGGCGCCGACCTGCGGGTGGTCGGCATGACCCATGCGGTACGCATTCTGATCCTGCTGCTGGCCATCCCGCTGGCACTGCCGCTGTTTGGCCATGTCAGCATGCCGGAAAACCGCACCGATATCGCACACTGGCTGTGGCTGCCGGGTGCGATGGATACCGCCTGGCTGGTCGCGGCGGGGCTTGTCGGCGCTTGGCTGGGCAAGCGCCTGCGATTGCCCAACGCCCTGCTGTTCGGCCCGGCGCTGGCCTCGGCCGCGCTGCACCTTTCCGGGGTAAGCGATGCTGCGGTACCGCCCACGCTGATCGCCCTGGCCCAGGTGCTGATCGGCGTGTCGGTGGGCGTTCGCTTTACCGGGACCTCGCTTGCCACGGTCGGCCACACCCTGGCGATGGCGGTTATTCAGGCCCTGGGGCTATTGGTCATTGCAGGCCTCGCCGCCTGGGGCGCCCAGCAGTTGGCCGGCATCTCGGTTGCCGCCGCGCTGCTCGCCTACATGCCCGGCGGCGCCCCGGAGCTGAGCCTGGTGGCGCTTTCACTGGGCATCGACCCGGCCTTTGTCACCGCTCACCACCTGCTGCGCATCACCATATTGGTGCTTTGCCTGCCGCTGCTGCTAAAGCGCCTCGGCCAGACGGTCGCCTAGGCAATGTCTGAAAAGTACTGTGCTCGCCCATACGGCGTTAAAAACCGGCTGGAGCGCCAGCCCGGTCAAGATGCTCATTTACACCCCGTAAACTGGTACGCCAGCCCGGTCCGCTCTTTCGCCAATTTTTGCCTTGCCTGGACTTCGCTCGTCGACTTTTCAAACAAAACCTAGGGGCGAGCCGCAAGCGGTCGTTGCCACCGGCAGCCGCCGGCCTCACCGGGTTATGATCAACAACTCAGACCCCGACAAGAACAACTAGACTTTCATAAGGTGAAGAAGAGCTAGCACCTTGACGAAGACAACTCCTCGGTAAGGCACATCTTGATCCTTGATATCAGTGCCATACAGCTTATCGGCGTTGCCGCCACCGCCTTTCTGGCCTCACTCATTGGCGGTATCAGCGGTTACGGCACCGGGCTACTGCTGCCGCCGATCCTGATTCCCATGATCGGGCCGGAGGCGGTAGTGCCGGTGGTCAGTCTCTCGGCGCTGATCACCAATGCCAGTCGCGTCGCCGCCTTTCGCCATCAGTTCGACCGTGCCCGGGCGCTTTGGGTGGTGGCCTTCGCCCTGCCCTTCTGCCTGCTCGGCGCCTATGGCTACACCCGCCTCTCCGGGCCCATGATCAGCGTGGTGCTGGGGCTATTCCTGATCGCGATCGTGCCGCTGCGGCCGCTGCTGGTGCGTCGCCACGGCCACCTTGGCAAGCCGGGGCTGGCGCTGGGCGCGGGCGGCTACGGGCTGCTGATGGGCGGCACCTCGGGCTCAGGGGTGGTGCTGATCTCGCTGCTGCTCTCGGCGGGGTTGAGCGGGGCCAGCGTGATCGCCACCGATGCCGGCATTTCCTTGCTGCTGGGCATCGCCAAGGTGTCGCTATTCCAGGCGGCCGGTGCGCTTCCGCCCGCGCTGTGGCTGATGGCACTGCTGATCGGCGCCTGCGCGGTTCCCGGCACCTTCCTCGCCAAGCGACTGTCGCGGCGGCTGTCGCTGCGCTGGCACTCGTTGATCCTGGATGGCGTGGTCGTACTCGGCGGGCTCCTGCTGGTAATCGAAGGCGCCAGCGCCCTGCTGTAACGCATTGCTGCCCCCCGCGATGGCGCTCGTGTTACGCTGCCGAGCCACCCTTGAGCGCTGGAACACCGCATGTCCGCCCCCACTCCCCAGGCCCTTTCCGTCAGCGAACTCAATCGCCGTGCCCGGCTGATGCTGGAGCGCGACTTCGGCGACTGCTGGGTCGAGGGCGAGCTTTCCAATGTGGCGCGGCCGGCCTCAGGGCATGTCTATTTCACCTTGAAGGACGAGCGCGCCCAGCTGAAGTGCGCGCTGTTTCGCAATCGCGCGCGCTTCGTGGGCAGCCCGCTGAACGACGGTGATCGGGTACGCCTGCGCGGCAAGGTGTCGATCTTCGAGCCCCGGGGCGATTATCAGATGATCGTCGAGGCGGTGCAGCCGACCGGCCAGGGCGACCTGCTGGCGGCCTTCGAGCGCTTGAAGCATCAGCTCGGCGCCGAGGGCGTGTTCGCCAATGCACGCCCGCTGCCCTGCCCGCCGCGACATCTACTGGTGCTGACCTCGCCGACCGGCGCGGCGATTCGCGATGTCTTGGCGGTGCTTGCCGCCCGCTGGCCGCTTTCCCGGGTCAGCGTGCTGCCGGTGCCGGTTCAGGGCAAGGAGGCGGCGCCGGCCATGATCCGTGCCCTGGCGCTGGCCAACCGCGACGCGCGCTTCGATGCGGATCGTGACGCCATCCTGGTGACGCGCGGTGGCGGCAGCCTCGAGGATCTGTGGGCCTTCAATGACGAGCATCTGGCCCGGGCGATTTTCCATTCCCGGCTGCCGGTGCTTTCGGCGGTGGGCCACGAAACCGATGTCACGCTTTCAGACTTCGCCGCCGATGCGCGAGCCCCGACGCCTTCGGCGGCAGCGGAGCGGCTGGTGCCGGACCAGGCGGCCCTGCGCCAGCGGCTCGACAGCGCCCTTTCGCGCCTAGCCCGCGCCCAGCGCAGCCGGCTGGACGCCGAGACCCAGCGTCTGGATCACTTACGCGCCCGACTGCGTCACCCCGGTGAGCGGCTCGCCCAGCAGCGCGCGCATCTTGGCCAGCTAGAGGGACGCCTACAGCGGGCCATGCAGTCACGGCTCATGGAGGCCCGCACCCGCGAGCGGCACGCCGGCGCCCGCCTGAACGCCTTCGACCCGCGCCAGCAGTTGGATAGCGCCCGGCAGCGCCTCGTTCAGGCCGACAGCCGGCTTCAGGCGGCCCTGCCCCGCCAGCTCGCCGAACATCGCCAACGGCTGTCGTCGCTCGCCCGCGAGCTGCAGGCGGTCAGCCCGCTGGCGGTACTCGGGCGCGGCTACTCGATTCTTTCAGATGATGAGGGTCGGGTGATACAGCGCAGCCAGGATACAAAGCCGGGGCAGCAGCTGACCGCACGGCTGGGCGAAGGCAGGCTCAAGGTGGAAGTGAAGCGGCGCTTCAAGGCAGCGCCGGCCCCGTCACAGGCCTCACCACAGGACCCGTCCCAGGCCACAGCCCAACCCGCGGGGCCAGAGCGCCAGGACGAGACCGACTAATCAGCCATCACTCTTGGCCACGGCCTTGAAGCTGCTGGGCTCGAGTTCGTGGCGGCCCAGCAGCTTGTAGAAGTCGGTGCGGTTGCGCCCGGCGATGCGTGCGGCCTGGGTGACGTTGCCTTCGGTGATCTTCAGCACCTTGATCAGATAGCCCCGCTCGAAGCTCGCGCGGGCGTCATTGAACGACGGCAGGGCGTTCTCCTCGGCCACCAGTGCCTGGGCGACCAGCGCTTCGGGAATGATGGGCGCACTGGTCAGCGCCACGCACTGCTCGACCACGTTGACCAGCTGGCGCACGTTGCCGGGCCAGGCCGACGAGGCCAGCAGGTTCAGCGCCTCGGTGGAGAAGCCCTTCACGAACGGCTTGTGACGGGCGGCGGCCTGGCTGACCAGATGCTTGGCCAGCAGCGGCACGTCCTCGGCGCGCTCCTTGAGCGGCGGCAGGCGCAAGTTGACCACGTTGAGGCGGTAGTAAAGATCCTCCCGGAAGTCGCCCTCATGCATGGCGCGGTCCAGGTCGCGGTGAGTGGCCGAGATGATACGCACGTCGACAGGCACCGAGGCGGTCGAGCCCAGCGGCCGGACCTGACGTTCCTGCAGCACGCGCAGTAGCTTCACCTGCAGGGAGAGCGGCATGTCGCCGATTTCGTCGAGGAACAGGCTACCGCCGTCGGCGGCCTGGAACAGCCCTTCGTGCTGGCTGATCGCGCCGGTGAAGGCTCCCTTGGCGTGGCCGAAGAGTTCGCTTTCCAACAGCTGCTCGGGCAAGGCGCCGCAGTTGATGGCGACGAACGGCTTGTCGGCGCGGGGGCTGGCGTCATGCAGGGCGCGCGCCAGCAGCTCCTTGCCCGACCCCGAAGGCCCACTGACCAGTACGCTGACATCGGCACCGGCGACCATGCGGGCCTGGTCGAGAATACGCTCCATCTGCGGGCTGCGGGTAATGATCGCCGAACGCCAGGCGTCGTCGCCGTCGCTGGCGGCCGGTGCCTGGAGCAGCGCCTCGTCGATCGCCGTGAACAGCTCGTCGCGGTCGACGGGCTTGGTCAGGAAGCTGAACACCCCCTGGCGGGTGGCACTCACCGCATCGGGGATCGAACCATGGGCGGTGAGAATGATCACCGGCAGACCCGGAGCCTGGCGCTGGATCTCCTGAAACAGCGCCAGGCCGTCCATCTCGTCCATGCGCAGGTCCGAGAGCACCAGATCCGGGCGCTCAATGGCCAGGCGGTCCAGCGCCATGCGGCCGCTGTCGGCGGTGGTGACGCGAAAGCCACGGCTTTCCAGCCGCATGCCCAACAGCCTGAGCAAGCTGGCATCATCATCGACCAGCAGGATATGGGCGATGGGTTTGCTGCCCTTGAGGGCGCCGGTCAGTTGCGCGGCGTCTTTCACGGTGATCTCCCTTCTTTTCAGACGAAGCCTGGCCAGGCACCCGGCGCATCACGCCTCAGGGGGCCTGCTGTCGCAGGTTGATGCTTTGCTCGATATCGCTCAGGGCCTCCAGCTTGGCGGCCATCTCGTCCAGCTGCTCGGCCTGAGCGGTGTTTTCGTCGGCCAGCGCCTGGCGTGCCTGGCGCTGCTCGGCCAGCTTGGCGGACAGGGCACGGCGCCCTTCGAGCTCATTGAGCCAGTAACGTAGCAGCGGCTGCAGCTCCTCTGGTGCCTTGGCCAGATCGGCCTTGTAGAGCTCCGAAGCCTGATTCCATTCGCTTTCGCTGCCCCAGGAAAGCACCACAGCACGGACCAGGCGCTCCTGGGTATCGTCGCCATCGAGGCGCGCCAGTTGGCGGTCACGCCAGTCACGATCGCCACGCAGGGAGGCCAGCCCGAAGGCCACCCAGGCCTCGGTCTGGCAGGCATTTACGGTCAGGCTAGGCCACTCGTCCTGGCAACCGGCGGGCAGTTCCGTCAGCGTCGGTGGCGTGGAGGACGTTTGCGCCGGCAGCCACTGGCATCCTGCCAGCAGTGAAACGGCGACCAGCCCCGTCAGAGTGCGGTACAGCATGGGTCATGAGTTCCTTGCGTCTGCGTCTGCCGCACGGTGCTGAGGTGACGGCATCATTATCGTATTCGTGTCCTGCTGATTCACGCCCTGCGCATTGCATGTCTGCCAGGGCAAGGTCAGGCGGAAACACACCGCCAGACGAGCATCGTCGACCAGTTCCAGGTGCCCCTGCTGGGCCTTGGCACAGTCGGCGGCCACCGACAGGCCGATTCCCGAGCCCTTGAGCGGCCCTTTGCGCCGGGCACGTCCCTGGTAGAAGGGATCGAAGAGCCGCTCGCGGTCTTCATCGCCAATCTCATCGCCGCTGTTGGCCACTTCCAGCAGAAGCAGGTCGCCGCGCTGCTGGGCCCGCAGCTCAAGCATCCCGCCGTCCTCGCCATAGGCAATGGCATTGGACAAAAGGTTATCGAGGATGCGCCCGGTGGCGGTGCGGTCGGCTTGCCAGGCCAGCGGCCGGTCGCGCCACTTCACCTGTATGCCCTTGGCATCCAGGGCCAGCTGATGCTTGGCCAGCAGCTCCTTGATCAGCGTGGTGACATCGAATCGCTTGACGCTGGCCTCGGCATGGTGCTGAAGCAAATTGTAGTCGAGCAGCTGTTCGATGAGGCGCTGAAGCTCCTCGCCGCTGGCCTCGATCAGCTCGAGGATCTCGTGCTGGCGCGCGCTCAGCTCGCCGGCCACCCCGTCGGAAAGCAGCGCCGTGCCTTCCCTGACGCTTGCCAGCGGCGTCTTGAGTTCGTGGGACATGTGGCGCAGGAACTGACGCTTCTGGGCCTCCAGCTCATCCAGCCGTGCCGACAGCCAATCGAGCCGCTCGTCGAGCTGCACCAGCTCCGCCGGCCCCTGAAGCCCCTTCGAGGGCGCAGGCTGACCGGCGCTACCCAGGCTCAGGATGCGTCGTTCGAGCTGGCGAATCGGGCGAATGATCAACCAGGTGAACAGTAGCATCAGCACCAGGCTCGCCGAGACCAATGCCGTGGTCTGCAGCCACAGGCGGGTCTGCACGCCACCGGCCTGTTCGCGGATACGTTCGATGCGCGCGTCGATGTGCCGGTTGGTCGCCTGGCGCACGGCCTCGGTGCGCTGGGCGAAGGGCACGAACTCGTCGAGCCGGGACTGGATGTCGTCCACCGGGGCATCGAGCAGGGTCTTGAGGCTATCGATGCGGTTGGCGAGTGCCTGAGCGTCGGGGTTATCGGGCATCAACAACCGCTGCCTGGCCAGCATTGCCTCGAATTCGTCGGCTCGCTGGGTATAGATCTCGCGCAGGCCGGGCTCCTCCAGCACCGCGTACTGGCGAGCGCTGCGCTCCATCTCCACGGCAAGCGAAGACAGTGTCCGGGCGCGGCGAGTTTCTTCGACCGCCTGCCGAGCGCTGTCGTCAGCGAGCCGGGTCAATTCGGAGAGCGCCTGACCGGCCTGGAACATCAAGATACCCAGCGGCAGCATCACCACCAGAAAGGCCAGTAGTACCAGTTGCAGCAGGGAACGGGGGCGCCAGCGGCGCGAGACCTGAGTGGTCATGACAAGGGTTCTTTGCAGAAGGAGTTGGGACGATGTCATGGGGCTTACCACTGCAGGATACCAGAGTTGCCGGGAACGACCGCGACCTTTCACGGCTTACCGGGCCTGGTCGGAGGCATGAACCCGGTCGGGAGCATGGTCACGGCTTGGACACGCCGAGCCATGCCAAGGAATAGACAAAAAAAGAGGGCCGGCAGAGCCGGCCCAATACGCAGGGAACTTCAGGTGAAACAATGTCGGGGGAGCAGACGCGTCTGGGCGGACTGGTCGACATTCTTTCTGGGCCTAAGCCCCGAAGTCACACGACGGTATCGTCACTCGCCAGAAGCTGGCCGTCATGTGTGGGGACGCATCCCCTCTTCGTTCAGGTGGCAGCGCCGCTTGCGCGTCGCCGCCGGATTCAGCCCCCGAGGGGGCGAGGCATCCTTGCCGAGAGCATCCTTGCCCGTAGCGGTACCGTTCCTTGCCTGTCGGCGGTACCCGTCTCATCGCTACATCAGTCACACATCGCGTGGAGCAGACACGACCGACCCGATCGGGTGACATGCACAGGGTAAGTAAATGCGCCCTGTCAGGCCGGCCAGGAAACGGTTCGAGCCGTGATGAACCGAATCCCTTGCTTGCTCGCTTAATGTATTGCGAGGAGCGTGCCAAAAACCCACAAAGATATTTATTTTCAACAACTTAAAAACAAACACCTATGCCAATCAGGCCAATGAAGCTCTCAAAGGGGGGAAAAGTCGTCCGCGACCCGCGGTTTTCGTCTCCAATTGGCGACGTCATAGCACGGCAAATGGAAAAAACTTATTAAATCAAATAGTTACCATGTACTCTTTTGGCGACATTCGCTGCTCCCGCTGTCGCTGACGGCGACACGCATACTGAGGCCCCCATGCCACAGGTGCTCGCCTTGGGCTTTCGTAACGGACCCTCGCAAAGAGCCCGCATGGCCCCTATAGCAGCAACGCAGGTGGCGGACTCACCGCACGGCATTCAAGCCAGAAACATGCGTGGCGTGGCGACAGGGTAATGCAAAAGACGGACAGGCGGCTGCCACTCAGGGCCGCCGCCTGTGATCAGCTCAGGGCCTTGAGCAGGATCTTTGACTTGCGGGCATGGTTGTAGGCATCGCGCTTGAGCGGCGGCAGGTCGTGGATATCGGCGAGCTCGAAGCCCTTTTCGATAAACCAGTGGGCGGTATGGGTGGTCAGCGCGAACATCGCCGAAAGCCCGCGGCGCCGGGCGCGACGTTCGACGTCGGCCAGCAGCCGCTCGCCGCGACTGCCGCCACGGTAATCGCCATGCACCGCCACGCAGGCCAGTTCGCCCATGTGAGCATCCGGATACTCATGCAGGGCGGCGCAGCCGATGATCATGCCGTCGCGCTCGATGACCAGGTAGTCCTCGATCTCGTGCTCCAGGCGCTCTCGGGAACGCGGCACCAGCATGCCGCGCCGCTCCAGGGGCTCGAGCAGTTCGAGCAGGCCGCCGACGTCGCCTAGCTCGGCGTCCCGCAGCTGCTCGTAGCGATGCTCGGTGATCATGGTGCCCACGCCGTCGCGGGTGAACAGCTCGCCTAGCAGGGCGTCGCTGTCATGCCAGGAAAGCAGGTGCGTGCGGGCCACACCATGCCGTGCCGCGGCACAGGCTGCTACCAGGTGGCGAGAAAGCTCGCTACCCGGCGCCGCCTCGTGCACCAGCGGTTCGGCCTCGGCCGGGGTCAGTTGGCGCTGCAGAGCCCCGCTGCCGTCATGCAGGCCCTCGGCTTCGCCCAGCAGCACCAGCTTGTCGGCACCAAGTGCCACCGCAGCCTGCTGGGCGACTTCGGCGGCGTCCAGATCGAAAACCTCGCCGGTGCTCGAGAACCCGAGCGGCGGCAGTAACACCAGCGAGCCCTGCTCGAGCAAGGCGTCGATCGCCTCGGCGCGCACCCGCCTCACCTCGCCGCTGCGGGCGAAGTCCAGGCCGTTGCGCACACCCAGCGGCTTGGCCATTACCAGGTTACCGGAGACCGCCGTCAGCTCGATGCCGTGCAGCGGCGTATTGGGCAGCCCCAGCGACAGCCGCGCCTCGAACCACAGCCGTTGCTCGGCGGCGATGCGCTCGACCCGAGCCATGATGGCGTCATCCGCCACCCAGCGGCCCTCCTCGCGTCGTGGCGTAATGCCTTCCTCGGCCAGCGCCGCATTGACCTGGGGGCGAATGCCGAACACCAGCACCAGCCGCACGCCCAGGGTATGCAGCAGCGCCAGATCCTGAATCAGCGATTCGCTGTGACCCGCCGCCATCGCCTCGCCCTCGATCAGCACCACGAAGGTTCGTCCTCGGTGGGCATTGATGTAGGGCGATGACTGACGAAACCAATCGACGAAGGGAAAGCGCGTATTCAAGGGCCGCACTCCGGCAGCTAGAGGGTGAAATCGGGCAGCATGCCCGCCAGACATGACTATAACAGAGGGCGAAAAAAGGCGGCACCGCCTCGCGGTGCCGCCTTATGACGACTGGCAAGCGCGCTAAGCGCGAGGAATTTGCATCGCGCGCAGCAGCAAATTACTGCGCTTAGCCGAACATGCCCTTGAACATGAAGAAAAACATGATCGCCAGGAAGGCGCCGGCCGGCAGAGTGATCAGCCAGGACATGACGATGGTGCCGATCACGCGCAGGTTGAGCGCCGCCATGCCGCGAGCCAGGCCCACACCGAGCACCGCACCGACCAGGGTATGGGTGGTCGAAATCGGCAGGCCGGTACCCGAGGCCAGCACCACGGTAGTAGCGGCGGCCAGGGTGGCGGCGAAGCCTCGGCTCGGCGTCAGCTCGGTGATGCCGGTGCCGACGGTGGCGATGACCTTGTGGCCATAGGTGACCAGGCCGACCACGATGCCGCCGCCGCCGAGCACCAGCACCCACCAGGGCACCAGCGAAGCCCCGCCGACGTCGCCGTGACTGTAGACCACGCTGATCACTGCGGCCAGCGGGCCAACGGCGTTGGCGACATCGTTGGAGCCATGGGCGAAGGCCATGGCACAGGCAGTGAACAGCATCAGTACTGCAAAGACGCGCTCCACACCGCCGAAACCAAAGGCATCATCCTCACTGCGGTTCCGGCTGACGCGACGCTCGAGCACGCCACCCAGCGCCATCACGGCGAGGCCAATCAGCACCGCGTAGGCAAGGCTGACGCCAAAGCTGAGATCGAAGCCGACATGCTTAAGGCCCTTGGTCAGGGTGACCATGGCGACGATGAAGCCGACCAGGAAGATGTACATCGGCACATAGCGCTTGGCGGCAGCGAAGGGGTCGCGGTTCTCGAAGATCAGATGCTGTACGGATTTGAACAACATAAAGGCAATCGAGCCCGACATCAGCGGTGACACCACCCAGCTGGCGGCGATCTGACCGACCTTGCCCCAGCCAACGGCTTCGAGACCGAGGCCAGCCATGGCGAAGCCGACGATGGCGCCGACGATGGAATGGGTGGTCGACACCGGCCAGCCGCGCATCGAAGCCACCAGCAGCCAGGTCCCGGCGGCCAGCAAGGAGGCCAGCATGCCGTAGACCAGCAGCTGGGGATCACTCTCGAGCAGCGCCGGGTCGATGATCCCCTTGCGAATGGTTTCGGTGACCTGGCCACCGGCGAGCCAGGCGCCCAGGAACTCGAAGATCACGGCGATGAAGATCGCCTGCTTGATGGTGATGGCCCGCGAGCCCACCGACGTGCCCATGGCGTTGGCCACGTCGTTGGCCCCCACGCCCCAGGCCATGAAGAAGCCGAAGACACAGGCCAGAATAATGAAGATGTCGCCGTGTTGCGCAATGATCGACATAAAAGCTACATCCTTAGGGATGACTGAAGACCCGCCGAAACACGCCTCGATGCGCCTGTCCTTGGCGAGTGCGTCGCAGAGCACTCACCGTGGGCGTGGGGCGGAGGGTTCGAGAGTGTGAATCAGCGGGCGGTCAGCACCTGGAGGCGGCTGCCCACGCGCTCGGCACCGTCGGAGAGCTCGCCGACCCAGTCGATGATCTTGTAGAGGAAGATCACGTCGACCGGCGGCAGCTCGCTCTCGAGTTGAAACAGCTGGCGACGAATGGCCACCTGCTGGTCGTCGGCCTGGTGCTCGAGGGAGTGCAGCTCGCGAATCAGGTTCTGCATGACATCGGCAACGTTGCTGCCGAACCCCGACTCGAGCAGATCCTTGAGTTCTTCGAGGGCCTTACGGGCCTGGGACACGGCGGCCACCGAGGTACGCAGGTAGTCGCGCATCGTCGGCGCCAGCGACTCGGGCACCTGCATCTGCCGGCCAAGCATGATGCCGGTGATGTCGCGGGCCTTGTTGGCGATCTTGTCCTGCACACTGATCAGATCCAACAGGTCCGAGCGGGAGACCGGCAGGAACATGGTATTGGGCAGGTTCAGGCGCAGCTCGGTCTTGAGCTCATCGGCCTCGTGCTCGATGCGGGTGATGGCGCCACGATGGCGCTCAGCCGCCTCCCAGTCACCGCTCAGGGTGGACTCGAAGAACGGCAGCAGCTCGTCGGCGCACTCGCTGACCTTGACGATATGCAAAAGCAGCGGCTGGAAGGGCGAGCGACCGAAGATCGCCGAAAACGGATTAGATGTCACCATGGTAGGTAAGCGATTCGCGTTGGAAATGGCGCGGACATTATAGTGGTGGCATCGACCGACGTCATAAAGAATTCACCAATTTGTCATATAGGAAGCATCGGCCATGAGCCAGGAAATCGAACTCAAGCTCGCGCTACCGCCAGAAGGTCCCGAGCGACTGCGCCGCCATCCTCGCCTGGCGGCGCTCCCCACCGAAGACCGCATCCTTGCCAACACCTACTTCGATACCCCGGATGGCGCCCTGGAAGCTGCGCGCGTGGCCCTGCGCATCCGCGATACCGGCAAGGGCCGGGTACAGACCCTGAAGACCACCGGCAACGGTCAGGGCGGGCTTTCGGTGCGTGGCGAATGGGAATGGCCGATCGACGAGAACCGGCTGGACCTCGACGGGCTCAAGACCCTGGCGCCCATGCAGGCATTGGGCGACGAGACACTCGCCGCCCTGGCGCCGCGCTTCGCTACCGACTTCTCCCGCCGCACCTGGATCGTCGACGTCGAGCAGGGGCGCATCGAGGTGGCGCTGGATGACGGCGAGGTCCAGGCGGGCGGGCGCCGGGCGACGATTCGCGAACTGGAACTCGAGCTCAAGGACGGTGACCCCGCGGCCCTGTGGGCGCTGGCCGACGAGTTCGCTGCCTCGGTGCCGCTGCGCCCCGCCACGGCCAGCAAGGCGGCTCGCGGCGCAGCCCTGGGCGAGGGCCAGTGGCCACTGCCAGAGGCCGACGACGATCCGGCGGCGCTCTTTGAGCGCGCCATCCTGGCGCTGGACGCCCTGGCCGACAGTCAGGACGCTCGTTTCAAGGACGAGGCCCGCCAGTCGCTGGACCGGCTGGTCGCCCTGGGCGATGATCGGCTGACGAGCCCGGCCGCCTCACTGCTCGCGGCCCTGAACCATCAGGCAGCACAAGACGATGCCTGGCTCGATGTAGCCTTCGGCCAAGCGGCCCTTGCGCTGGCGCGCGCCCTCTATGCGCCAGCCTGACGAGCGTACGGGCCTGAAGGACGCGCGCACCTGAACACCGGCCCCGTTGCCCTGCGTCCAAAGGCTCGCTCTTAACTCCAGGACTGGGAGGTCCCTTGTTCCCCACTCTCAAACCCGCCGGCGAAGGCCTGCGCACCCGGATCTTTCAGGTCATCTTCGAATCGGATACCCGGCTGGCCAAGGGCTTCGATATCGTGCTGATCGGCCTGATTCTGGCAAGCGTAACGGTGGTGCTGCTCGACAGCGTACCGAGCTATAACGCCGCCTATGGCCAGTTGTTCGCGGCAGCGGAATGGGGCTTCACCGGGCTTTTTACGCTGGAACTGCTGGTTCGCCTTTACTGCCTGGAGCGACCGGCCCGCTACCTGAGAAGCTTCTACGGCATCATCGATCTTATTTCGATCCTGCCGACCTGGCTGGTGCTGCTGCTTCCCGGCGCACATTCGCTGGTGGTGATCCGTCTGCTGCGGGTGTTGCGCATCTTCAGGGTCCTCAGGCTGATGCAATTCGTCGGCGAAGGCCGGCTCTTGATCGAGGCGCTCAAGCGTAGCTCGCATCAGATCCTGTTGTTCCTGTTCACGGTATTCATGCTGGTGACCATCTTCGGCTCGCTGGTCTACATGATCGAGCCGCCGGAGGCCGGCTTTACCAGCATTCCCAAATCCATTTACTGGGGCATCGTCACCCTGACCACGGTCGGCTATGGCGACATCACCCCCACCACGCCGCTGGGCCAGTTCATCTCGATGACGGTGATGCTGATGGGTTACTCGATCATCGCCATCCCTACCGGGGTGTTCTCGGCCGAAGTGATCCGCTCTATCCGTGCCGATCGCTATTCCGATGAAGCCTGCCCGGGTTGCGGCTACGACCGCCACGAGGAAAAAGCCAAGTATTGTATGAAGTGCGGAACCTGGCTCGACGAAAATACCGAAGACCCACGCGAGGCCGAGCGTCGCGAAGAAGCAGAGCGAGAAGAAGAGGAAGCGCGAGCGAAAGAAGAGGACGACGATAAGGCCCCGGATAAGGCCCCGGATAAGGGCTCAGAGAAGGACTAAGACTCGCGGGACAGCCGGGGCGACACCAGCGCTGGCGCCGCCCCGGCAGCAGTTCAGACCTGGAAGGGTGCCAGATCGCCACGCCCTTCGCGCACAATCACCGGCGGCAGGTCGCGCAGATCGATCACGCTGGTCGGTTCCAGGTGGCAGGCGCCACCGTCGATGACCAGGTCCAGATGGGCGCCGAAGCGCTCGCGGATCTCCTCCGCATCCGTCATCGGCAACTCCTCGCCGACCGGAATCAGAGTCACGCTCATCAACGGCTCACCGAGCGTCTCGAGCAGCGCGTGGGTGATGCGATGATCCGGCACCCGCACGCCGATCGAGCGGCGTTTGGGATGCAGCAGCAAGCGTGGCACCTCGCTGGTGGCATTGAGGATAAAGGTGTAGGGCCCCGGCGTATGAGTCTTCAGCAGCCGGAACACTGCGTTGTCGACCTTGGCGTAGGTACCGATCGTCGACAGGTCCGAGCAGACCAGGGTGAAGTTGTGCTTGTCATCCAGCGAGCGCAGCCACTTGATCTTCTCGATGGCCTTCTTGTCGCCCAGGTGGCAGCCCAGCGCGTAGCCGGAGTCGGTGGGATAGGCCACCACGCCGCCCTTGCGGATGATCTCGGTCGCCTGGTCGATCAGGCGCTTCTGGGGATTGTCGGGGTGCAGCTGGAAGAATTGCGTCATGCTCGCTCCTGAGTTGCATGATCCATGATGATAAACCGCAGGTCAGGCCGCCTCAGCGAGAAGCGCAGCCAGACGGGGGTGCTGCCAGACGGGGCGCAGCGCAGTGCGCGGCACCGGGCTCATGCTGCCCGGCGCCACCGGCCCACCGGGAAAGTGAAAGTCGCTGCCCAGCGAGCCATACAGGCCCCGTTCATCGAGCTGGCGTGCCAGGTCGCGGGTCACATCGGCGTTCTGGAAACCGCTGACCAGCTCGCAGGCCTCGCCGCCGGCGGCGGTGAAGGCATCCAGCAGCAGCCCACGCTTGCGACGGGTCAGGCCATAGCGCAGTGGATGCGCCAACACCGCCACACCGCCGGCATCATTGATCCACTCGACCACCTCGGACAGGTACGGCCAGCCGGCCTTGACGTCGCCGCGCTTGCCGCTGCCCAGATACTTCTTGAAGGCCGTACCCATGTCCTTGACCAGGCCATCGGCGACCATCGCCCGCGCGAAATCCGGGCGTCCCAGTGGACGATCACTACCGGCCTGGGCTCGCGCCTTGGCCAGGGCATCGTGAAGCCCCAGCTTCTCCATGCGTCGGGCGATCTCTTCACCGCGAGTCACTCGCGCCTTGGCCTGCGCCTCGAGGCCAGCGACCAGGCTGCCCTGCGCCCCCTGGGGCAAAAGGCCCACCACATGAATGTTCATGCCCTGCCATTGCGATGACAGCTCGAGCCCCGGCAGCAGCGTCATGCCCAGCGCATCGGCGGCCTCTTGCGCCTCGGCAACGCCATCCAGGGTGTCATGATCGGTGAGCGACAGCCGGGTAAGGCCACGCTCATGGCACAGCGACATCAAGGCAGCGGGCGACAGCGCACCGTCAGATGCCGTGGAGTGCATGTGAAAGTCGATGCCCTGGGCATCGGCAAGCGGAGTCTCCGCCTGGAAAGCGGGAGCAGCGGGTGTGGGAGGTGACACGTGAGTCTCGTTCATCGGCATGACGCCGGCAGGCGACTTTGTCAGAATAGGACTACCATGGTGCGCGCCGCGCCGGTTGCGGTCAATTTCAGGTGCGACGGCGCCTTCCTGCCCCATCCATCGAAGGAAACTGCGATGCTCTACGCCATCATCAGTGAAGATGTGAATAACAGCCTCGAATGGCGCATGGCCGCCCGTCCCGACCACCTGGCCCGCCTCGAGAAGCTGCGCGACGAAGGCCGCCTGGTGCTGGCCGGCCCGCACCCGGCGGTTGACGCCGAAACCCCGGGCGACGCCGGTTTCAGCGGCAGCCTGGTGGTCGCCGAATTCGAGGATCTGCCCACCGCTCAGGCCTGGGCCGACGCCGACCCCTACGTGATCGCCGGCGTCTACGCCAAGGTGACCGTCAAACCGTTCAAGAAAGTGCTGCCCTGAACGACGCCCGAGGCCGCCTGTCGCCCTCCTTATCCACCCGCGTTTTCCACAGCCAGTTTTGCACAGTGGCTGTGGAAAAGTTTGTTGAAAGCCCGCGGACGCCTTGCCATAAGTCAGCCAAGACGCCCCGTTGGCGAAACTGGTTATTTTTTAACCAGCCGTGTTTGCATTATGGCGACTCGCAGCAGCGCTTTCACGAAGAGCGCTGTCTATAAAACCCCGTCTGAACAAGCCCTGTCCCGATAAGCCTGACCCCGATTCATCCTGCCGATTTCCGGAGCCCAAGCCTTGAGTGCCGCCGACGACCGCCCCGCCCCCCTGCCTCCCCTGGCCGCCCTAGACGTCGCGCACCTCGACTGGCCGAGGGACGACACCAACAGCGAGGCGCCCCACTCCAGCGCTTTCGATGATGTCTACTTCTCGCGTCACGACGGTCGCGCCGAGACCGAGCACGTCTTCATCAATGCCAACCGCCTGCCCGAGCGGTTTGCAGCCTGGCAGGGCCCGCGGCCCTTCGTGATCGGCGAGACCGGCTTCGGCACCGGCCTCAACATGCTGTGTGCCTGGGCCGCCTTCGAGCGTCACGCGCCGGCCACGGCGCGGCTGCATCTGGTCTCCACCGAGCGCTTCCCGATGAGCCGGGACGACCTCGAGCGGGCACTGGCCGCCTGGCCAGATTTTCACGACAAGGCGGGCCGCCTAGCGGCCCAATGGCCGGCGCCGCTGGCCGGCGTGCATCGGCTGCATTTGAGCGCACGAGTGACCCTGGACCTGCACTTCGGCGACAGCGCCGAGCGCCTGGGCCAGCTCGATGGTCGCGTCGATGCCTGGTTCCTGGATGGCTTCGCGCCGTCCAAGAACCCGGATATGTGGCAGCCCGCGCTCTTCACCGCCATGGCCCGCGCCAGCCGGCCAGGCGCCACCCTTGCCACCTTTACCTGCGCCGGCGTGGTCAAGCGCGGCCTCACGGCAGCAGGCTTTGCCTGGCGCAAGGTGCCAGGGCACGGGCGCAAGCGCGAGATGCTCGCCGGCGAAATCGACGCGCCACCCCACCATGACCCTCGCCCAAACACGCCCTGGTTCACGCCGCCCTCGGCGCAGCCCGCTCGACACGTCGCGGTGATCGGCGCCGGACTCGCCGGCACCACGGTGGCCGAGGCCCTGGCGCGACGCGGCGTGGCGGTGACCCTGATCGAGCGCGAGGCCCCCGGCGCCGGCGGCTCGGGCAACCGCCAGGGCGCGCTCTACGTGAAGCTCGCCGCCGAGACCAACGCCCAGAGCCGGGTGTATCTCTCGGGGCTCCTGTACAGCCGGCGCTGGCTGACGACCCTGGACCCTGAGCGCACCTTCTGGGACGACTGCGGCGTGCTGCAGCTGGCCACCAACGAGCGGGAAGCCAAGCGCCAGGCGCGCTTTCTCGCCAACCATACGCTGCCAGAGGACGTCGTCGCGGGCGTTGACGCCGAGGCGGCCTCCGCGCGCGCGGGGGTGGCCATCGACTCGCCGGGGCTCGACTATGCCGGCGCCGGCTGGGTGCGGCCGGATCTATTGTGCGCCCGCCTTGCCGCGACGCCGGGCATCACCCTGCACCGAGGCGAGGTCAGCGAAATCACGCCAGGTGCTCGCCCCGCGACACATGAGGGAGGCTGGACGCTGACGCTCAAGGACGACGAGACAATCGTCGCCGATCAGGTGGTGGTGGCCACGGCGGCGCTGGCCAACCGCTTCGCACAGACCGCCGCACTGCCGCTGCAGCCGATCCGCGGCCAGGTCAGCGCCGTCAGACTGCCCAAAGGCATTGACCTGCCAAGGCTTTCGCGGGTGATCTGCGCCGGCGGCTATGTGCCCCCGGCGACGGACGGCATACTGAGCTTCGGCGCCACCTTCGCGCCCCATGACACCGACACCGCCCTGCGCGAGGCCGATCATGCAGCGAATCTTGCCGAACTGGAGGCGAGCCTGCCGCACTTCACGGCGGCACTCAGAAAGGCCGGCGTCGACCTGGCGCCGGAACAGCTCGACGGGCGGGTGGCGGTCCGCGCGGCGAGCCCCGACAAGACCCCGTATGCCGGCCCGGTGCCGGACGCCGCACGCTGGCGCGAAGACTATTCGGCCCTTGCCAAGGATTCCCGGCGCATCCCCGACACGCCAGGTTCCCATCACCCGGGGCTGTGGATCAGCGCCGCCCACGGCTCTCGCGGGCTTGCCAGCGCCCCGCTCTGTGCCGAGGTGATCGCCTCACGCATCTGCGACGAGCCGCTGCCGGTAGAACGCACCCTGGCCGACCACCTGCACCCGGGCCGGCGCTTGATCAGCGAGCTGATCAAGGGACAATCGAAGGCTTGATGGGTTACCCCCCTGGAACGCCGACGCCCCGGCCATGGCCGGGGCCGGGGCGTCGGAGTACGGGCTGAACGAGAGATCGTTCAGTACTGGTCGTCTTGATGCTCATCGTAGCGGGCATCGATGATCGCCGTACCCGCCGCCGCGATCAGCACGATCATCACCGTGCCCAGCACCCAGGCGAAGTACCAGGCGCCACGCTCGCCCAGCACGATGGTCAGGGCGATCGCCACCACGGCGACGAGCAGCCAGAAGAGAAAGATCAGGACATGTTTCATGGTGCGCTCCGCAATCAGTAGGCGTGTTCGTCGTGGGCGATCGATTCCGGCGTCACCTTGCCGCGCATCACCCAGAAGGCCCAGCTGGTGTAGATGGCGATGATCGGAATGAAGACCAGGGTGAAGGCCAGCATCCAGCCAAGCGTCCCCAGGCTCGAGGAGGCGTCCCACACGGTCAGGCTGTGGCTAGGCTCGCTGGACGACGGCATCAAAAACGGGAACATCGCCGCGCCCAAGGTGACCAGGGTGGCGGCCCAGGCCAGCGCGCCCAGCCACCAGGCCAGGTGCGACAGGCCGGCGCGCGCCGCGGCGATGCCGCCCAGCACGGCCAGGTAGACCGCCGCCGGAACCAGCCACAGCGCCGGATGCGCCACATAGTTGGCGAGCCAGGCGCCGGACGCGGTTTCCACCGTCTTGTTGAGCGGCAATGCCGGGCCGGCCGGATCGCCCCCCGCGGTGATCTCGTAGCCATGCATCATCGAAACCCAGATGCCGCAGATGGAGAACACCGCCAGAGCCGTCAGACCGGCGACGGTGACCAGCCGGCAGGCGCGCTCGCGAATCACCCCGGTACCGCGATTCATCACCATCGTCCCGCCCTGATAGAGCGCCAGCGCCAGCGACATCACCCCGCACAGCACGGCGAAGGGGTTGAACAGGGTGATGAAGCTGCCGGTGTAGTAGGAGATCATGTTCCAGGTGAAGTGGAAGGGCACGCCTTGCAGCATGTTACCCATCGCCGCGCCGAAGACGATCATCGGCACCGCGCCGGAGACGAACAGCATCCAGTCCCAGGCCCCGCGCCAGCGATCACTGGGCAGCTTGCTGCGGTACTCGAAGCCCAGCGGACGCACGATCATCGACCACAGCAGCACCAGCATGACCACATAGAGCCCCGAGAAGGCAGTGGCGTAGATGGTCGGCCAGGCGGCGAACACGGCGCCGCCGCCGAGAATGAACCACACCTGATTGCCGTCCCAGTGCGGGGCGATCATGTTGATCACCGCGCGGCGCTCGCCGTCGGTGCGGCCCAGGTAGCGCAGTGCGGCGCCGACCCCCATGTCCATGCCGACCATCACCGCCAGGCCGATCAACAGCACGCCCAGCAGTACCCACCAGGTCACCTTGAGTAGTATGTACGGATCCATGGCTTAGGCCTCGCTCCACTGGGATGAATGACGTTGGGTCGGTTCGACAGGCGATTCGCGCCTGTCTTCGCTCGGCCCCAGGCGAATGAATTTCACCATCAGGAACATCTCGATGACGATGAACAGGGTGTAGAGCAGTACGAAGCCGACCAGCGAGAAGATCATGTAACCGACGCTGTGGGTGGAAGCGGACAGCCAGGTCGGCAGCTGACCGTAGACCGTCCACGGCTGGCGACCCAGTTCGGCAACGATCCAGCCTGCCTCGTTGGCGATGAAGGGCACCGGAATCATCCACGGTGCCAGGCGCAGGAACCCGTTATGCCGATGCAGGGTGCCGCGCAGCGAATAGATGACCGCAAGGATCAGGAAGGCCATCATCAAGAAGGCCGCCACCACCATCACCCGGAACGACCAGAACACTGGTGCCACCGGCGGGATGGTATCGGCCGCCGCCTTGGCGATCTGCGCATCGGTGGCCTGGGAGACGTCCTCGACATAGCGCTGGACCAGCAGCGCATAGCCCAGGTTGTCCTGATGGGCGTCGAAGGTCGCGCGCGCCTCGGCATCGTCCGGATTTTCGCGCAGAGCCTTAAGCGCGGTCAGCGCCGGGATACCGTCGCGGATCTTCGCCTCGGCATCGACTTCCAGGTCGCTCACGCCGGGAATCGACTCGTCGAAGGTATGGGTGACCAGCGGGGTGAGCAGGTAGGGCACCTGCAACTCGAAGTCGTTGCGCTTCTCCTCCTGGTTGGGCCAGGCGATCAGATTGAAGCCAGCAGGCGCCTCGGCGGTCTCCCACAGCCCTTCCATGGCAGCCAGTTTGGTGGGCTGGGCACTGCCGTTGATGAAGCCCAGGGCGTCGCCCAGCGAAATCACGCCGACGGTGGCGAATACGCCGAACAGCGCGGCGACCCGGAAGGAGCGCTTGGCCAGTTCGATATGGCGGCGGCGCAGCAGGTAGAAGGCGCTGATGCCCACCACGAAGATCGCCGCGGTCACGTAGCCGGCAATGCTGGTATGCACGAACTTGGCCTGTGCTTCCGGGCTGAAGATCAGGTCGGGCAGGCTGGTCAGCTCCATGCGCATGGTGTCGGGATTGAACACCGAGCCGACGGGATTCTGCATGTAGCCGTTGGCGACCAGAATCCACAGCGCCGAGAGGTTGGAGCCCAACGCGACCATGTAGGTCACCAGCAGGTGCTTGCCGCGGGACAGCTTGCCCCAGCCGAACAGCATCAGGCCGACGAAGGTCGACTCGAGGAAGAATGCCATCAGACCCTCGATGGCCAGCGGTGCACCGAAGATGTCGCCGACGAAGTGCGAGTAGGTCGACCAATTGGTGCCGAACTCGAACTCCATGGTCAGCCCGGTGGCCACGCCCAGGGCGAAGTTGATGGCGAACAGCTTCGACCAGAAGTGGGTCATCTGGCGATAGATATCGCGGCCGGTGATGACGTAGATGGTCTCCATCGTCGCCAGCAACACCGATAGCCCCAGTGTCAGCGGCACGAAGAGATAGTGGTACAACGCCGTCGCCGCGAACTGAGTCCGCGACAACTCGATGACGGTGTCTAGTTCTTGCATGGCGAAAGTGCTCTCTATGATCCCTGCTGCGAAACCGGCGCCCGATGCGAGACGCAAGCGAGACCGGGGAAAGATACCCAATCAGGGTAAATCAATGCCCGGACAGGCTTTTTGACCTGCATCAAGGGCCATTCAGGGGGTGACCTCGGCCGGCCGCGGCGCGGTGTCGCAGGCACTGTCATAATCACTGACGCCCCCCGACAGCCCACCGACGGCCAGACGCCGGTAATCGGCACAGTCGCGCGCAAGGGTGGCATGATCGCCCGCGGCCAGCAGGCGGCCGTGCTCGAGCATCAGCACGCGGTCGACCTGGCGCACCCAGGCCATGTGGTGGCTGATCAGCAACAGCGTGCGCCCCGCGAGATAGCCGTCGAGGTTGCGCCACAGGCGGGCCGCCGTGGCGTTGTCCAGCCCCTCGCAGGGCTCGTCGAGTATCACCAGCGGCGCGTCGCGCAGCAGCGCCCGGGCGATGCCCAAACGGCGGATCTGGCCACCGGACAGCTTGAGCCCCTCCTCACCCACCAGGGTGTCGTAACCCTCTGGCAGTGCCAGAATCTCGTCATGCAGGCAGGCCAGCCGCGCGGCCTCGATCATCGCGTCCTCGTCGGCCTCGGGGGCGCCGATCAACAGGTTGTCGCGCACCGAGGCGTGGAACAGATAGATCTTCTGCGGCACATAGGCGATGCGGGTGCGCAGGTCATCGCTGCAATAGTCGCCGATCGGCCGGCCGTCCCAGTAGAGCGTGCCACGCTCGGCCTCGACCAGCCGCAGCAGCAACTGGGCGACGGTACTCTTGCCGGCGCCGCTGGGCCCGACCAGGGCGACCCGCTCGCCCGGCGCGATGGCCAGATCCAGGCCATCCAGCGCCGCCGCGCCCTCAGGGGCATGGCGCACGCCGACGCCCACCAAGCGCAGCGCGTCACTGGCCGGCGCCTCAAGCGGCGTTTCGGGCTCGGTCACCGCCGGACGCAGCGCCTCGAAGGCGCGCAGCCGACGCGTCGCCGAACGCACCTGGCCCAGTGCCTGCCAGGCCCCGGGCAACTGGGCCACGGCCTCGAAACAGCCCATCGCCAGCAGCACCACTGGGGCGAAGTCCACCGCGTCAAGCCCCGGCGACTGCAGCCGCGGCACCATCAGCCAGGCGGTGGCCAGCACCGCCAGATGGGTGAAGACCAGCACCCCGGCCTGAGACAGCCCCGAGAGCCGCGACAGGCGTGCCTGACAGGCGATCCAGCGCCGCCCCAGGGCATCTACCCGGCGCCGGCGTTGGTCAAGCACACCGAACACCGTCAGCTCGCCGAGGCCTTCGACCGCGTCGACCACCTCGGCCTTGAGCGCCGCGCCGACCTCGACCGCCTCGGCCCCGGGGCGCCGTCCGAGCCGCTCGACCAGCGCCGGCAATAGCGCCCCGGCCGCCAGCAGCAGCGCCAGATCGACCAGCGCCACCGCCGGGCTGTAGACGGCGAGCACGGCCACCGCCCCGGCCACGCAAACCAGCGCCACCACCGCGGGGGTCAGCAGTCGCAGGTAGACGCTGTCCAGGGTGTCGATGTCGGCACGGATGCGCGCCAACAGGTCGCCGTTGCGCAGGCCCTGCAACTGCAGCGGCGAGAGCGGCTCCACCTGACGGTAGAACCGCACCCGCAAGCCGGTGAGCAGGCGCAGCGTGGCGTCGTGGCTGACCAGTCGCTCGAGATAGCGCCCGCCGGTGCGGGTGATCGCCAGGCCGCGAATCAAGGCTGCCGGGGTGAAATAGTTGAAATCCGCCGCAACGAGTCCCGCCGCCGCCATGCTGGCCAAGAACCAGCCCGATACGGCGAGCAGCGCCATGTTGGCGGAGACGGTCACCACGCTGAGCAGGATGCCCAGCGCGAAGTAGCCGAGATAGGGCCGGGCCAGGGTCAGCCACCAGCGCAGATCGCTCATGACAGCGCCTCCCCGGCAGCATCCGAGACCAGCCGGGCATAGAGCCCGCCGGCCGCGAGCAGCTCATCGTGACTGCCCTGCTCGCGGACGCGTCCGTCCTCGAGGACCACGATGCGATCGGCGTGGCGCACGGTCGCCAGCCGGTGGGCGATGACCACCAGGCTACGGCCCTCACCCAACGCCTTCAGGGCCGTGACCAGCGCGCGCTCGTTGTCGGCATCGAGGTGGGCGCTGATCTCGTCGGCGACCACGAAACCGGCGTCACGCACCAGGGCCCGGGCGATCGCCAGACGCTGCGCCTCGCCGCCGGACAGGCGTACACCGCGTTCGCCGAGCGGGGTGTCGAGCCCCTGTGGCAGGGTCGCGACGAAGTCCTGTGCCTGTGCCAGCTCGAGCGACCGCCACAGCGTGGCATCGTCGACGCCTCTCCCCAAACAGAGGTTGTCGCGCACGCTGCCGAAGAACAGTCGCGGCTGCTGCGGCACCCAGGCCAGCGTCTCGCGCCAGGCGACGATGTCGATCTCGTCCAGGGTCACGCCATCGACCGTCACCGCGCCGCGGTCAGGGCGCAGCAGGCCCAGCAGCATCAGCGCCAAGGTGCTCTTGCCGGCGCCCGAGGGGCCGACAACCGCCACCGTCTCGCCGGGGGCAATGCTCAGCGAGACATCATCGAGCGCCGGCTTGCGCGGAACATGCGTGTCGCCGGCGGAAGCGTCATCGCCGCGAGCAACGTCGTCGGCGGGATAGGCATAGCCGAGCCCGGCCAGCTCGACCCGCGGCACCCGCCCCGCGCCGAGGCCGTCGCGCCGCGTCCCGGTCCACTCGAGTGTCGGCGCGTCGAGCAGTTCGACGATGCGCTCGGCGGCCCCGAGCGCTTCCATGCGTGCGTGATAGACCCCGCCCATGTTGCGCAGCGGCAAATAGAACTCCGGCGCCAGCAGCAGCACCAGAAAGCCCGACTCGAAGTCCAGCTCGCCCCACAGCAGCCGGAAACCGATCAACACCGCGACCAGGGCGATGCTCACCGTGGCCAGGAACTCCAGGACCAGCGACGAGATGAAGGCCAGACGCAGGACCTGGAGCGTGCTGGTGCGATACTCCTCGGAGAGCCGTTCGATCAGCCGCGCCTCGCGCCGGCCCAGGTTGAAGACCTTGAGCGTGGTCAGCCCCTGCAAGGCATCGAGGAAGTGCCCGGAGAGCTGGCCCATGCGCCGCCACTGGCGCTGGTTGAGCTTCTCCGCGCCCTTGCCGATGAAGATCATGAACACCGGGATCAGCGGCGCGGTGACCATCAGGATCAGCGCCGAGACCCAGTCGATAGGCAGGATCACCGCCAGGATCGCCAGCGGGATCAGCGCGGCCAGTGCGGTCTGCGGCAGGTAGCGGGCATAGTAGGCCTCGAGCTGCTCGACGCCGTCGGCGACGGTGTTGACCACATCGCCAGTCTGCGCGCCGCGCTGCCAGACCAGCCCCAGCGCCTGCAACTGGCGCATCAGGCGCTCGCGCACCGCGAGCTTGACGGTGCTCGCCGCCGTGAAGGCGAAGTGTTCGACGGCATAGATCAGCCCGGCGCGCAGCAGCAGGATCGCCAGCATGGCAGCGAACGCCGGCCACAGCCTGGCGAGTGGCGCCTGCTGGAAGATCGCGCCATCGGCGACATGGGCGAGCAGGGTCGCCTGGATGATAAGTAGCACGCCGCTGGCGAGCCCCAGGCCAATGGCCCAGGTAACGGGCGTGCGCACACGACGGCTCTCCTGCTTGAGCCAGCCGAGGGGGTTGGTCGTTGTGGTTTGCATCGTAGAGCCGGAGTCAGGGAGTCAGTCTTTAGAAGGGACGCATCGTGGTCCGTTTCGGGCCCAGTCTACGCGTTGCGCTTGGTCATCCCTTGACCTGCATCAACCTGGCTCGCGATGCATTGCCTCGTAGGCCTCGACGGACCCGCCGGCGGCCCACCGCTGGATAAGGTGGCGACCCGCGACCCGGCCATGGCGCAGCGAAGCGAGAGACACGATAAGGAGAGAGACAGTCAGGGAGACACACTCAGGGAAGGGGCATGGCGCGGGGGGATGCGTCATGTGCGATGTCTGGAGCTGGGCCAGCGCCGGTCGAACGGCGACGGCCCAGACGATACGGAAGGCCGGGACGCCGCGGCGGCGTCCCGGTGGAGCTTGGGCTCAGCTCAACTTGGGCATGCCGGTGATATAGCCCACCGCCGCACCGAAGCGATCCTTGTAGTTGGCGCGCACGTAGGGATCCAGAGTATCGCGGACCTTGTCGTGCAAGGGGCTATCCCAGTCGCCGGGATGCTGGAAGTTGCTCATGATATAGGTCCAGCCATTGATCGCATCAACGGCCTGTAGGCCGGTGGACTCGGCACCGGCCGGACAGGACAGCAGACGGGTCAGGTCACCGCTGTCGACGTTGTAGGCCCACAGGAAGTTGTTGACGTGATTGCCGCTGTCTTCGCCAATGAACAGGGTGCGCAGCGCCTCGGAGTACTTGATGTTGTCGGGGTTGGCAATGCGTTCGGCATGCGCCGTGTTGCCCAGCGCGTCGGGCTCGGCCAGATCCTCACCGATGAGGTTGGGCGGCACCGCCATGTGCACCGACATCCACTCGCTGTCGATGGGCTGGCCATCGCTGTCCTTCTGCCCACCGCGCAGGGTGTGCTCGTAGACCGCGCCGGCGGCCGGGCCTTCGACATGGATATCGCTGCTGCCGTCGGTCATGCTCTTGTAGACGTAGGACATGGCCGAATAGGCCTTCTTGTCGGCGGCATTGACGGTGGTGCCTTCCATCTTGGTAAAGCCCATGGAAGCGCCCATCAGGGCCGCGTAGCGATGGGTCTCGAGGAAGGCGGCGGCCTTCTCCATGCCCGGCTGCAGCTTGACCCAGTTGACCTTGCCGCTGAAGGGAATGCGGGTGAAGCTATCGTCGTTGGGATCCTCGGTGCGGATATCCATGATATCCGTCGCCTGGATGCCCTCATCGATCATGGCCTTGATCTCGGCACTGCTGGCGTGGCCCAGGCGAATCCAGCTGATATCGCCGGCGCCGGGCCCCTGGCCCGACACCTGGGTCCACTTGCCCACGTACAGGGTGCCGGACGACAGATCCCGCGGCTTATCGGCGACGAGCACGAACAGGCCACCGTTGGTGGCGTCATCGCCCATCAGCACGGTGCGCTCGTCGGGCATCACCTGAATCAGCTCATGGGAGATGCGTCCCATGTTGTAGTGTTTGACGAGGGTGCCGCTGCCGTCGGGATTCACGGTCACTTCCGGCAGATGACCGTAGTCGTAGGGGTTGCCGCGACTCTCGTCGCCGAACAGATGCCTGCAGAAGCTCTTGAAGGTGTCGTCCGGCGCCGCGGCATCCGGCTCGTATTCTTCGCTCGACAGGTGGGTGCCCCAGGGCGATAGGCTGGCACCGCAGGTGATCCACAGGCCGTTGACCGGCGAGGTATCGACATTGTGGTATTTGACCAGCGACAGCTCGCCGGTTTCCGGGTTCTGATCGAGGGTCAGCACTGCGATCGGCGAGGGTAACTGACCGTACATCCCTTCTTCAGCACCGTTGCGGGTGGTGTACTCGAACTGCACCACGGCGAACACCGGGTTGCCATACACGCCCTCGACCTGAGGGTTTTCGACCGTCAGCAGGCTGGTGCCATCCGGGCAGTCGGAGAAGAACTGACGATTGCCGGCCGTGGGATCCAGGATCGGCTGGTTATCGATATCGTAATAGCCGCCGGCGACCACGGTATCGCCCTTACCGTCGGGCACACGATCACCGGTGATGAAGAAGGGATGATAGGCCAGCTTGACCTGACGACTGGTGCCATCGCTCATCTTCAGTTGCATGGCCGAACCGATGGTGGTGGTCGCCATCGCGGCCGGATTGCTCAATGAGGGCGCCGCCATGGGCAGGAACTTGACGGACGTCACTGTCGCCTCGCTCTCGGCGAAGGCTGAAGTGCTGGTTCCTAGGCTGGCAAGCCCCCCGGCGAGGGGCAGCAGGGGCGCGCCCGCCATGAAGCTGAGGAGACGGCGGCGATTTCTATCGACAGACTGGGTCATTGGAACGTCCTTGGTCATCAAACGGATCGAGATCATCACGGGTAGCGATCATGTCAAACGACGACGCTCTAGCCTCCCGGCGAGCACCGACGCCGCTGACCGGCACTAAGCATAGTCTCTAGGTTTGATGACGTATCGCTGACAGTTCCATGTCCGCTGGATGCAACCACCAAGACGGAACCAAGGACTAGGCGGAGCCTTTATCCCCTTTGTGCACCCGTGGCCTGGGCAGGCTCGCGGCCGATTTCCGCCATGACCCAGCGCATGATCTCGCCGATCAGGGCGCTGTGAGCATAACGGGTACGTAGAATATAGCCGTGGCTCTCACGGCGGATCGGCGGCGCGAGCGGTATCAGGCTACCGTCCTCGAGCGCATCCTGGACCAGCAGGTCCCAGCCCAGGGCGATGCCCTTGCCGGCCTGGGCCGCGTTGATCAGCAGCGGATAGTTGTTGTACTTGAAGACGGCTCCCCGCTCTTCATAGGGCTCCTCATAGGGCACCCCGGCCAGGGCGCTCCACTGCCGCCAGTCGATCCAGCGCGAATTGCGCTCGTCCATATGCAGAAGCGGCAACGCCGACCAGCGCGGTGGGGTGTCGCCCTCGAGCAGGCCATGCTGGGCCGCGAAGGCGGGGCTACAGACCGGAAATACCTCTTCCGGGGTGAAGATATCGTCCTGCTCGCTATCACGGTCACAGTGAATGGCGATATCGGCACGGTGGTCCTGATCGTCTTGATCGACGGCCAGCACCTCGATATCCACCTGCGGAAAGGCCGCCTCGAGCCTCGAGAGCCTGGGCAGCAGCCAGAGATGCGCGAAGCCGAAGTTGGCGGCGATCAGCACCCGTTGGCGGGTCGAGCGCGCTCGGGCTCTGAGCGAGTGAACGGCGCTGTCGATGCGGTTGAGCGCAGGCGCGATGTCATCATAGAAGCGCAGCGCCTCTCGGGTCGGCGCGAGGCCGCCGCCACTGCGCTCGAAGAGCACCAGCCCTACCTGGCTCTCTAGCCCGCGAATGCGTTGGGAGATCGCCGGCTGGGTGGCACCAAGCGCCTTGGCAGCGGCGGTCAGCGACCCCAGACGAATGGCGGTTTCAAAGGCGATGAGCGCCTTAAGGCTAGGCAATGACTCGTCGATGTTGGCCATAAGGCAACTCTATGGGATGCATAAGATGGGCGCGCCTTCCCGGCATTTGCGCGATGCGTAAAATGCCCAGCCACACGTTCCGTCAGAGCCGAGATGATGTCAGAACCCGCTTTTCACGTCCAAGAATCCCCCGCCAAGGTCTTCGCCATGGACGCTGCTGGCACCCGCACCGAGCTGCCGGCCCTGTGGCTTCGCGAGCGCTGCCAGGAGCCGGAGAGCCTGGATGTCGCCACCCAGCAGCGCCTGTTCAACCCTCACCACCTGGATGAGAGCCTGACGCTGGTAGAAGCCGAGCTTATCGGCGACCAGGAGGTACGTCTGTGCTTCAGCGACGGCCACAGCGGGCGCTACGATCTGCGGCATTTCGCCGATGACTTCGACGATCGCGACGGCCTGCCTGCCCCGCGGCTCTGGGACAGCAGCATCGACTTCGCAAGCATCACCTGCGACTGGGAGAAGATCGACGATCATGACTACTTCCGCGATGCCCTCGAGACCTACCTGCGCCATGGGGTGATCATCCTCAAGAATGTGCCCACCGACGGCGCGCGCCTGGTCGAGGTAGGCGAGACCTTCGGTCATGTCCGTTCGACCAATTTCGGCAAGTACTTCGAGGTCTGCTCGCGCCCCGCGTCCAACGATCTGGCCTATCGCAGCGTGCCCCTGGCACCGCACACCGATAACCCCTACCGCGACCCGGTGCCCGGTATCCAGCTGCTGCACTGCCTGACCAACGAGACCACCGGCGGCTTGTCGACGCTGGTCGATAGCCTCGCCGTCGCCGAGCAGCTACGCACGGAGGACCCGGAAGGCTATCGTCTGCTGGCCACCGTGCCGGTGCGCTTCCGCTTCATCGACGACGGCGTCGAGCTGATCGAACGCCGGCCGATGATCCACCTCGATGCCATGGGCAAGATGGACGGCGTGCACTACAGCCCGCGCCTGGACTACCTACCGCTGATGGACGAGCAGAGCACCAAGGCCTTTCATCGTGCCCGGCGCCGCCTCGGCGAGCTGTTCGCCCACCCGGACTATCAGATCCAGTTCGCGCTGGGCGACGGCGAGCTGATGATGTTTGACAACAACCGGGTGCTGCACGGCCGCACCGCCTACGATCAGAACGAAGGCTTCCGCCACTTGCAGGGCTGCTACATCGATCGTGACGGCCCCACCGGCCATTACCGGGCAATCGTCAAGCAGGCGCGTGCCTTTCAAGCCAGCGTTTCAACCGAGAGCGTGACTGCCGCATGAATACCGTGAATTTCACCCAGATGAAGGATGGCACCAAGGACGAGTACATGATGCTCGGCGAGCTCGAGGAGCGCTTCGTCGAGGGCCTGCCCGAGCGCATCCTCGAGGCACTGAAGGCACTCGAGAACACCCTCTCCGGCTACCGGGTCTCGCGACTCGATCATGTGCTGCAGTCCGCCACCCGGGCCGAGGACGACGGCGAAGACGAGGAAATGATCGTGGCGGCGCTGATCCACGACATCGGTGATGACCTCGCGCCCCACAACCACTCCCAGTACGCCGCGTCCATCATCCGCCCCTATGTGCGGGCCGAGGTGACCTGGATCATCGAGCACCATGGGCTCTTCCAGAACTACTACTACATTCACCACTTCGGCGGTGATCCGCTGGAGCGCGACCGCTACCAGGACCATCCCTGGTATCAGCGCTGCGTCGACTTCTGCGAGCGCTGGGACCAGGCCTCCTTCGACCCGGACTATCCCACCCGGTCGCTCGAGCACTTCGCGCCCATGGTCCGGCGCATCTTCAGCCGCCCGGCCTTCGATCCGGCCTATGTCGGCGACGAAAGCGCTCGACACCAGTGAGGCGCTTGATAACCACAGAGTAAAAACGACGCGGCCCCTGCTGGTGCAGGGGCCGCGCTTGCATCCTGGATTCGAGCTTCAGCCAGTGCTTCGACGCATCAGGCCGACAGCCGCCGCAGCAGAAATACCAGCGGCACGCTGAACACGTAGATCAGCCCCATCCAAGTGAAGATGTCGTTGAAGGCCAGCACCTGGGCCTGTTGGGAGACCCTCTGTACCAGCATGCCAACGGCCGCGTGGTAGGCATCGGGCACCGAGCCTGCGAGCATCGCCTGGTACTTGGCGATTTCCGCCACCACCACCTCGCGGCCAGTATCGATGGCCGGGGCCAACTGGTTCCAGTGAAAGTCCTCGCGGATGTCGCGCACCGTATCGAGCAGCGCCAGCCCCATGGCGCCACCGAGGTTGCGCATCACGTTGAAGAGCCCACTGGCATTGCCCACCTCGCCGGGTGGCAGCGTGCCCAGCGCGATGCGCGAGGCCGGGATGATGCACATGATCAGCCCCATGCCGCGCACGATCTGCGGCACGCAGAACTGCCAGAACCCCGACTCCACGGTGAGGTTGGCGTTCATCATGGTACCCACACCGACCAGCGCAAGGCCCAGCAGCAACAGCACCCGCAGGTCGAGGCGATTGGAGGCCTGGCCCACTAGCGGCGCGCACAGAAACATCGTCAGCCCAGTGACGAACATCACCTGGCCGATCTGCAGGCTCGAATAGCCGCGCACATAGCCGAAGAACAGCGGCATGATATAGACCAGCCCGTAGAGGGCGATGCCGATGATGAACCCCATCCCGGCGCCGATCGCGAAGTTACGATTGGCGAAGGCGCGCAGATCGACGATCGGATGGTCGCTTCGCAGGGTGCGGGTGAAGAACCACACCCCGGCCGCCAGACAGGTCAGACTGAAGATGATGATACGGTCGCTGGCGAACCAGTCATCGCCCGGGCCCTCTTCGAGCACGAACTCCAGCGAGCCCAGAAATACCGCGATCAGCACCAGGCCGATCAGGTCGAGATTGCGCGCCACCGCATGGTTGGGCTTGTCGATATCGAGAAAGCTCCAGGCAGCCCAGCACACCAGCAAGCCGGGAATCACGTTGGCCAGGAACAGCCAGTGCCAGCTCATCGTCTCGGTGATATAGCCGCCTACGGTGGGGCCGATAGAGGGCGCCATGGTGACTACCATGCCAATCACCGCCTGCACGCTGCCCATCACTCGCCGGGGAAAGATCGAGAAACTCACCGCCTGGGTGATCGGGATCATCGCCCCGCCCATGAAGCCCTGGATGGCGCGCAGCACGATGAGTTGCTCGATGGAAGTGGCCAAGGCACAGCCGAGGCTTGCCAGGGTGAAGCCGGCACAGGAAAGGGTAAAGGCCACCCGGGTCGAGAGAATACGCATCAGCATGCCCGACAGCGGGATCATGACGATTTCGGCGATCAGGTAAGAGGTCTGTACCCAGGAGATCTCATCTTCGCTGGCCGAGAGGCCGGACTGAATCTCATTGAGCGAGCTGGCGACGATCTGGATGTCCAGGATCGCCATGAACATGCCAAACACCGCGGCAATGAAGCCGACTCGCTGCCGCCAGGGCGGCATGTCGCTGACCGACGCCGCGGAGGCTGAGGCGGCCGGATTCCCGGACCGCTCGCTCACGAGCCGGCCTGAGCGTCAGAGGGAGTGCCTGCTGCCTGGGCCACGCCTTCATCGGGAACACCGTCGTCAGGGGAGCGCTGGTCGGTGTCCAGGCCGCGAGTGTCCACCTCAGGCACCGCCGACAGCCCGGCGCGCAGCTGGTCGAGCGACTCAACGGGGCCGGTGATGCGGATCTTGACCGGCACCCGCTGCACGATCTTGTTGAAGTTGCCGGTGGCGTTGTCCTGGGGTAGCAGGCTGAACTCGGTGCCGGTGGCCGGCGACAGGCTATCGACCACGCCCTCGAAGGTGGTGTCCGGATAGGCGTCCAGGTGTACCTCGACCGGCTGACCGACGCGAATCCGCTCGAGCTGGGTTTCCTTGAAGTTGGCCGCCACATAGGCCGACTCGATGGGCACCAGTTGCAAAAGCGTCAGCGACGGCTGGGCCAGGGTGCCGGCCTCGACCCGCAGATTGCCGACGACGCCGTTGCGGGGAGCGACGATGCGCGTCTTGTCGAGCTGATGGCGAGCATAGTCGAGATCAGCGTTGGCGGCGTCGAGGTTGGCTTCGGCACGGGTCACGTCGCTTTCGGCGACCGCCAGCTGACGCTTGGCCGAGACCACCGCAGCACGGCTCTTGGCCAGATTGGCCTCGGCGACCCGCAGCGCCGCCTGGTCGTCCTCGCGCTGCTGGCGGGAGCCGTAGTTGTTGACGGCAAGCGATGAAGAGCGCTCGAGATGCTGGCGGGCCTGGTCGACATCCGCCTGGGAGGCCTCTATCTGTGCATTGGCCTGATCAATGGCCGCCTGCTGCAACGCTACCTGGCGCCGAGACTGGACGATCGAGGCCACCGCGACCGCCTGCTGGGCCTTGGCCTGGGAGACCTGATCGCGATAGGTCTCGGCGTCCAGGCGCACCAGCAAATCGCCCCGCTCGACCGTCTGGTTGTCGTCCACGGCTACCTCGGCGACCCGCGCCGATAGCTCGGCGCGCACGGCCACGCTGTCGGTACGCACATAGGCATTGTCGGTCTCTTCGATGAAGCGTCCGGTCTGCCACCAGCCCAGGCCCCACCAGCCAAGCGCCGCCAAGGCGATGAGCCCCGCCAGCGCGACCAGCATCTTGCCACTCGATTTCCCGCCGGTCCGCGTATCTGGGGGCGCGACCGAAGCGTCGCTCTGGCTAGCGACCGAACCCTCGCGCTGGTCCGAGGTTTCACCCTGATTGGCATCCGATGTCATGGCCACTCCTCAATGCATGTCGTCCCGACGGGCGTCTGTGGAAAGTCGGCTCTTCGGGAGGGAAGCCCTTTAGTGTAATGAATGCTACACTACATGACCACCGCGGAATCACCCGCGCCATGGGCGGGTTCCGCCAAGACCGCTCTCTCAGCCGTGGCCTCTCTAGGTGCCACTGACATGCCGCGACAGGAATGTGCATGCCCCGCTCAGTCTCTCCCGATTCCCAAGCCCCCTCTGGCAAGACCGACGCATCCCTCACCCCACGCGGGGTAGCGAGACGCGAACGGCTGCTGGATGCCGCTCGGGATGTCTTTCTCGAGCAGGGTTATGCCGGCGCCAGCGTCAATGAGGTGGTGGCTCGCGCCGGCGGCTCACTGGCGACGCTCTACAAGCAGTTCGGCAACAAGGAAGGACTGTTCACGGCGGCCATGGAGCGCCATATCGCCACCGCCTGGGCGGTGCTGGAAGCGGGACGGCGGGATCGCCAGGCGCCCGAGCAGGTGCTCTACGAATTGGGCCGCCGCATGCTGGCGCTGGTGTTCGATCCAGGCGTGATCCGCCTGGTACGTGGCCTGGCCTTCGAGGCCGAGCGAGCCCCCGAGCTTGGCGAGCTCTTCCTCACCCGTGGCCCCGACCAGACCCGTCAGGCGCTCGCCACCTACCTGGCTGACCAAGTCGACAGCGGCCACCTCGATCTCGACGACCCGCGCGAAGCGGCCGGGATGTTCATGGGCATGCTGCTCGGCGAATGGCATATCGACGCCCTGCTCGGCCGCGACCTGCGCCTCGACGAAGCGGCGCGCGACGCCCGGGCCAGGCGCTGCGTAGCGATCTTCCTCTCGGGGGTCGATCGGCCACCGGCCTGAGGCCTTGTCACGGGCATCGGCGAGGACTCAGCCGGATACTGCCAGAGCCTTGAGCGCCTGATGATCTAGGCAACGATAGCTGAACGAGGGGCGGCCTACCTGACCATAGTGGAACGATTCTTCAAGGATGCCGGTTTCGGCCAGGTGCTTTAAGTACTTGCGCAGCGAGACCCGCGACATGCCGGTGGCCGGCGCTAGCGCTTCGGTGGCGAAGTGAGCATCGCCCTGCTCGGTGACCGCCCGGGCCACCTGGGCAAGGGTCGGCGCGGTCAGCCCCTTGGGCAGGTCATCGGGGTGGCGAACCGGGCCTGCACCCGAGCGACCGAACAGACGGTCCAGGTCGCGCTGGGAGGCCTCGGCGGGCAGGTGGCGCAGGGAATCCCGGGCGGCCACGCAGGCGCTGACCGCATCCCGGAAGCGCTCGAACTCGAAGGGCTTGACCAGAAAATCCCTGACGCCCAGCTTACGCGCCAGGCGCACCGTCTCGACCTCTGACGCGGCGGTGATCAGGATCACGTCGATATCGCGCCCCTGGCGCTGCAGCTGGCGCACGATGTCCAGTCCGCTGCGCTCCCGCAGGTAGACGTCCAGCAGCACCAGGTCGATACCGCCCTGCTCCAGCACGTCCAGCGCCGACGGCACATCGCGGCACTGGGCCGCCAGGGTGACGTGGTCCAGGCGGTTGAGGTACTCGAGGTTCAGGCGCATCACCATGGGATCGTCCTCGACGATCAGCACACGGATGGGATCGCTCATGGTGCCTCCTGTCGAGGAAGGTCTCGGGATGAGAGGTCATCGGTTGCCGCCGCGTAGGGTAGCGCGACTTCGATCAGCGTGCCCTGCCCTTCGCTGCTGTAGAGCGACAGCACGCCTTGATGGGCCTCGACCCGCTCCCGGGCCAGGCCAAGCCCAAGCCCGCGACGCTGCCCCTTGGTGGAAAGCCCCCGCTCGAAGACCCGCGCCTGAAGCGCTGGCGGAATGCCGGGCCCGGTGTCCTGAATCTCGAGGGTCAGCCAGCCGTGCTGATAATCCAGCGTCAGGCTCACCCGGCGCTCCTCGCAGCTCGCCAAGGCCTCGAAGGCATTTTCCAACAGGTTGCCGATCACCGTCACCAGCGTATGGCCAACCTCCGGATCGGCAGCCACCGGCAGCGGCTGCTCGGCCGAAAGCGTCAGGGTGATATCGCGCTCGCGGGCCTCGCTGCGCTTGCCGAGCAAAAAGCCTGCTAGCACCGGGTCACGAATCGCCTCGTTGAGACCGTCGGATACCACCCGTTGGCCATCGCTTAGCTCGCGCAGATAACGCTTGAGGGCCGCCAGATCGCCGAGTGCCGCCAGGCCGGTGATGACGTGCAGCCGGTTCTTGAAGTCATGGGTGGTGGCGCGCAGCGCCTCGGCGTAACGGCGCACGCCGGTCAGTTCCTCGGCCAGCCGATGCACATCGGTCTTGTCGCGCAGGGTCGCCACGGCACCGATCACCTGGCCACGATGGTGGATGGGCACTCGGTTGGCCAGCAATACCTGATCATTGATGGCCACCTGCTGATCGAGAGACGGCCTGTCTTCGCTCAGCACCTCCAGCATGCCGGTCTCGGGCAGGTAGTCGGCAAGCGGTATGCCCAGTCTCGGCGCTGGGAGTCCCGCCCGCTGCAGCAGGCGTCGGGCGGCATGATTGACCAGCGTGATGCGTCCGCCGGCATCGACGGCCAGAATCCCCTCGTGCACCGAGCTCAGCATCGCCTGGCGCTCTTCGACCAACTGAGCGATCTGGTAGGGCTCGAGCCCCAGCAATACGCGCTTGATATAGCGCGCCAGCAGCCCCGCTCCCAGGGCGGCGGCCAGCATCAGCGCCAGCACGCCCAGCACGATCTGATGGCGATGGGCTTCGAGAGTCGGCAGCAGCGAGGCCATGGTCACCCCGACCGCGACCGCTCCGATCACCGCGCCGTCGTCGCCAAGCACCGGTGCAAAGCCGCGGATACTGGTGCCCAAGGTTCCCTCGGAGCGTGATGCGTAGCGCTCGCCCTCGAGGGCCGGCCCTTCATCACCGCCCTGAAAGAAACGCCCGACACGCGATGGGTCGGGGTGGGTCAGGCGCTGAGAGGTCTCGGTCATCACCACGATGAAATCGACGTCCAGTTCCCGGCGCAGCCGCTCGATGGAGGCCTGCAGCGGGCCTGGCGTCAGGGTGGCGTTATCGCGCTGTAAGGCGAGGGCCGAACCCACGTCGCTCCTGCCCGCCACTACCTGAGCCAGGTCGGTAACGCGGGTGGCCTGCGCCTGCTCCAGGGCGCTTCGCTGCTGACCGACGAACAGCCATAGCGCCAGGCCCAGCGACAGCACGATCATCACCGCCACCAACAGCGAAATCAGCGCACTCAGGCTAAGGCGAGGTCTACTCATGGCGACCTCCGGGCAGCGTTCGTCGGCATCGCACGGCCCCGGCCCCTCGCTTGCCAGACACGACAGGGCGAAATTGCGACCTTGGTGGCATTTCCTGTCTGCGCTTGCTGAATCAACAGGCCTACCTCGAGTTTCATTAGTTTCAAAACGCTTTGTTAATTTTGCAAAGCTTGGCGCCACGCCAGGGCGACTTATCCTCGGCCTACCCCTTGGCAACGATTGGCAACTGCCTCGCAAGGGACATCCCATTGACGACGCTGCCTGACCCCGCTCAGGCACCATGATGCCGCCCTCGTATGCTACCTGGCGGCCTGGAGGATAAACATGAGTCACGCCACCGAATCCGCGACCGCCGTGCCGGGCAGTCGCTCCGCGCTGCCGCGCATCTTCGGCCTGCCGATGGGGGTCTTCGCCCTGATTGCCGGTGTAATGGTCGTCGCCCTGGCCACCGACACCCTGCCGGCGGGCATGATCGGCGCCTTTCTGGTGCTGATGGTGTGCGGGGAGCTGACGGGCTTCATCGGCGACCGGCTGCCGATCATCAAGACCTACCTGGGCGGCGGCGCCATCCTGTCGATTTTCGGTGCGGCCACTCTGGTCTACCTGGGCTTTCTGCCAAGCGATGTGGTCGACAACGTCACCGGCTTCATGAAGAGCGGCGGCTTCCTGAATTTCTACATCGCGGCACTGATCACCGGCAGCATCCTGGGCATGGATTCCAAGGTGCTGGTCAAGGTCGGCTCGCGCTTCGCCCTGCCGCTGATCTGTGCGGTGCTGTTTGCCGGCCTGTTCGCGATGGCCGTCGGCGCCCTACTCGGCTTCTCGCCTCAGGATGCCCTGGTGGTCATCACCCTGCCGATCATGGGCGGCGGCATGGGCGCCGGCGCGGTGCCCATGAGCCAGATCTACGAGCAGCTGCTCGGCCAGCCGGCCAGCTACTACATTTCGATCCTGGTGCCGGCGCTGGCGCTGGGCAACGTCTTCGCCATCATCATCGCCGGGCTGCTCAACGGCCTGGCCAATCGCTTCCCCCACCTGACCGGCAACGGCCAGATGATGCCGGGGGTCGAGATCGAGGATCGCAAGAGCGTCTTCGATCCGTCCACGCTGGGCATCGGCCTGGTCGTGGCGCTGACCTTCTTCACCGCCGGCGAGATTCTCGGCGATTTCATCCCGCTGCATCCCTATGCGCTGATGATCGTGCTGGTGGCGCTGTGCAAGGTGCTCAACCTGGTGCCGGAGCG
Source organism: Onishia taeanensis (assembly GCF_013349955.1). GTDB lineage: Bacteria > Pseudomonadota > Gammaproteobacteria > Pseudomonadales > Halomonadaceae > Onishia > Onishia taeanensis_B. Next base: position 418,776 of record NZ_JABVXC010000001.1, read on the forward strand.
CATCAACGAGGCGGCCTCTCAGTGGTTCCAGTTCGTGGCCAAGAACTGGACCTTTGCGCTGCTGTTCGGCATCGGTATCGCCTACACCGACCTCGGCCAGGTGATCGACGCGATTTCCCTGACCTATGTGCTGATCGTGCTGGCCGTGGTAGCCGGTGCCGCCTTCGGCGCGGGCATCGTCGGCAAGCTGGTCGGCTTCTATCCCGTCGAGTCGGCGATCACCGCCGGGCTTTGCATGGCCAACATGGGCGGCACCGGTGACGTGGCGGTGCTGTCCGCGGCGCGGCGCATGTCGCTGATGCCCTTCGCGCAGATCTCGTCACGGCTGGGCGGCGCGCTGATTCTGCTGATCTCCAGCGCCCTAGTGCCACTGCTGGCGGGCTGATCGACAAAACCAAGCACTGGCAACGGCACCCTTGTAATGCCCTTGCAACGACAACGGCCCCGCCAAGCGGGGCCGTTGTCGTTTGCGGGGCCTCAATATGCTTGGGCCAGTCCTGGCGCAGCCCTCTAGACCAATCCTTTCGATCAACCGCTGCGCTCAATCCTCTTCATCGTCGGCAATATCCCGCCCGAAGGCACGCCACTGGGCCAGCGTCATCACCTCGGTGAGTTCGGTCTGCAAGTCATGAGCGATCAGCAGCTCGCCGCGTTCGAGCTGGCCCTTGAGCTCGGCGGCCCAGCCGCGCATGCCCTCGCCGGTATCGGTGGTGTCATAGCCCTGGCGGGTCACGAAGGCCTCGAGCAGGGCGTCGAGGGTCTCGCCGGGCAACATGCGATAGGGGACTTCCACGAAACGGCTCATTGAGTCTCCTCTTGATGGTCAGCGTCGCTTTCAGCGTCCATGGATTCGCCGCGCTCCCAGGCGGCCAGGCGGGTCAGGAACTCGTCTTCGTCGATCACCGGCACGCCGAGATCCGTCGCCTTGGTGAGCTTGCTGCCGGCGGCCTCGCCGGCCACCAGGCAGGCCGTCTTCTTCGACACGCTGCCGGCGACCTTGGCGCCCAACGCCTGCAAACGCGCCTTGCCCTCGTCGCGGGTCAGGTTCTCGAGGGTACCGGTCAGCACCCAGGTCTCACCCGCCAGCGGTTGCGGCCGCTCGACCACCGCTTCCTCCTGCCAGGTGAGGCCCTGCGCGATCAGCGCCTCGATGGTTTCCCTGTTGTGGGGCTGGAGAAAGAAGGTATGCAGATGAGCGGCAACGATCGGCCCCACGTCATCCACGGCTTCTAGGTCCGCCTGCTCGGCGGCCATCAGGGCGTCAAGGGTGCCGAAGTGGCGGGCCAGGTTGTTGGCAGTGGCCTCGCCGACCTCGCGAATGCCCAGCGCATAGATGAAACGCGCAAGAGTGGTCTGCTTGGCCTTCTCCAGCGCCGCGACCAGGTTGGCCGCCGACTTCTCGCCCATCCGCGGCAGGCCGGCCAGCGCCTCGGCGGTCAGGGTAAAGAGATCCGCCGGGGTCTTCACCCAGTCGCGCTCGACCAGCGCATCGATCAACTTCTCGCCGAGTCCTTCGATATCCAGGGCACGGCGACTGGCGAAATGCTTGAGCGCCTCCTTGCGCTGGGCCGGGCAGTAAAGCCCGCCGGAGCAACGCGCCACAGCCTCGCCTTCCAGCCGTTCGATCTGCGAGTCACAGACCGGGCAGCACTCGGGAAAGACGATCTCGCGGGCATCTGCGGGCCGCTCTTCCTCGATCACCCTCACTACCTGGGGAATGACGTCACCGGCGCGGCGAATGCTGACCTGATCGCCAATCTTGACGCCGAGGCGGGCGATCTCGTCCTGGTTATGCAGGGTGGCATTGGAGACGGTCACGCCGGCCACCGAGACCGGCGCCAGCCGCGCCACCGGGGTGATGGCGCCGGTACGCCCGACCTGAAACTCGACGTCCTCGAGGGTGGTGACCTGCTCCTGGGCCGGGAACTTGAAGGCAATCGCCCAGCGCGGCGCCCGGGCGACGAAGCCAAGCTCGCGCTGCGCTCGCAGGGCATCGACCTTGATCACCGCGCCGTCGATATCATAGCCAAGGCCGTCACGCTTCTCGCCGAGGCGCCGGCAGTAGTCGATGATGCCCTCCGCCCCCCGGACGACTTCAAGCTCAGGGCTCACGCGGAAGCCCCAGTCGCGCAGCAGGGCCATCTGCTCGCTATGGGTGGGCGTATCGATATCGGCCAAACTGACCGTTCCCTGGACGAGTTGATAGGCGCTGAATTCCAGGGGCCTTTTGTCGGTGATGCGCGGGTCGAGCTGTCGCAGGCTGCCGGCGGCGGCGTTGCGGGGGTTGGCAAACACCTTGGAGCCCTCCTCCCGGGCCTTGTCATTCATGGCCTCGAAGTCGGCGTGACGCATGGTGACCTCGCCACGCACTTCCAGGCGCTCCGGCCACTCATTGCCACGCAGCCTGAGCGGGATCGATTTCAGTGTCTTGAGATTGGAGGTGATGCCCTCGCCGGTGCGGCCGTCGCCCCGCGTCACACCACGAGTCAGTTCGCCATGCTCAAAGACCAGCGACACGGCGGCGCCATCGAGCTTGGGCTCGCAGCAGAAAGACAGCGACTCGGGAGTGACCTCCAGGCGGTCGGCGACCCGGCGCACGAAATCGGCCAGCTCCTCCTCGTCGAAGGCGTTGTTGAGCGACAGCATGGGGACGTCATGCGTCACCTCGGGAAAGCCATCGGCCGGAGCGGCGCCGACGCGCTGGGTCGGCGAGTCCGGGGTCACCAACGCCGGGTACTCGGCCTCGATCTCCTGCAGGCGGCGCAATTTGAGGTCGTAGTCCGCGTCGGTCAGTTGCGGCTCATCGAGCACATAGTAACGGTAGTTGGCGTCATCGAGGGCGGCACGCAGCTGGGCCACCTCGTCGCGGATCTGGGTATCAGGCTGGCTCATGAAGGGGCGGCATCACCTAGGGTAAGCAAAGGGGCATTGTAGCGGCGGCGGGGCCCAAACGACATATGGGCTCCCGAAGGAGCCCATATGGAGGGTCGTACCGGCAGAGGGTACCGGTTCAGTTGGCCTGGGTACGATGCAGCCGGTGGCGACGCTCGAACTCCTGCACCCGCTCGCGGGCAAAGCCCACGGTCTGGGCGGTCATCACGCTCTGGTTCTCGTCCTTCAGCTCGCCGCCAAGATGACGCACCACGACCATGGCTGTCTCGACCATGGCTTCGAAGGCCGCGGAGCTATCCTGCGCCCCGGGCAACGGCATCAGCAGGCTGATGCCCGGCGTGGTGAAGTCGACGCCGTCGTCAAGCGGGAAGGTCCCGGGCTTGATGACGTTGACCATCGAGAACTGCAACTCGCTATGCGGGTCCTGGGTCTCGAAGCGATGGAATATCTGCATATCGCGACAATAGCGCAGGCCGCAAGCCAGCATCAGGTCCAGCAGGGCTGTACCCGAGAAGCCCTCCTCGTTTCGAGACATCACGCTGATGACGATGATCTCCTCGGCATTGCCGAGGGTCTCGCGGGCGTGCTCGACCTTGACGCCATTGCGCAGCGCACGCTGGATCGTAGGATGCGGAGGCTCGCCGACGTCGGTTAGCTCGGGCGCCTCGTCAGCATATTGAGGGGCGTCAAAGGCGGCGTAGCGCTCATCACCTCTCTCCTCTGCCCCACCTTGCTCGCCTCTCTCAGCACGGCGAGTGTCATCCAGGCGTCCGCTATCACTTGCCGACGCGCTTGCCTGGGCGCTTTTCTGGGCAGACAGCCGCGATGAAAACAGCGGATCGTCGCCGTCGCGCTGCGCGGCGGCTTCGGCCGCGCGGCGGGCCTCAATTTCACGTTCGGCCTGTTGCTGCTGTCGACGGCTGGTTTCGCGGGCCTGACGCTCGGCCTTCTGACGCTCGCGCTCAAGCTTGTCCTTCTTGCGCTTTTCCTTGCGGCTGGCCATTTTCTGCTGGATCGAGGAGCCGAAGCGCTGCATCGAATTACCTACCCTCGCCGAGCGATCGCGCAGCGAATCGGACATGCCGTCGAAATCGACGAGCTGATAGCGCTCCTCATCATGGAAGCCTTCATGATCCGCGGGATCGGCGGCAAGACCGGACAGCACATCGTCCTGAACGTCGTCCTGATGCTCCGTGGCGAATTCCTCACGGGCATCGAGATCCATCCGTGCCTCGGCGCCATCATTAATCTCACCTGGCTCGTCTATTACCGGCTGCTTGCCCTTCGGCTGGCTGGCCTTCTGACTCGCTTCCCCACGGGGCACCTGAGGGGCGTCGTCTTGCGGCGGTCTCGTATCCTGATGGCGCGGCTCTTGACGACCAGACGCCTGGGTGACCGTGGGTTCGCCGTCGTGCTGGCTCCCCTGACTCTGGCCACCCTTGCTCTGACTAGCCTTGCTCTGACCGCTCTGACCACCCTGACTCTGACTTTCCTGATCCTGGCGCCAACTGGACAGCACCCGCGACGGCCCCGGGTGCTCCTGGCGCTGCAGCTTGGGCTTCGAGCGCGGCTCGTAGGCGGCGGGCTTGACGACCCGTGCCCCGCCGTTTGGCAGCTCACGGCGCACTTCAGCATCCCGAGCTTCCTGCTCAGGGTCGGTGTCTGCCCCCGATGCTGCATCGGCCGATGAGGCATCGACCTGATCCAGTCGAGGGACGCGACGCTGACGCTGCAGACGACGTACACCATCGATCACGATGATGGTCACCAGCGCCAACCCCAGAATGATCAGCCACTCTCTAAGTTCCATGAGTTGTCTTGCCTGTCTGCTAGGGGCACCATGCCGGATAGATTAACTGCCATTAGCATAGCGCGATTACCAAAAAAAGGGCCATGTCTTTTTTGATTGTCAAGCAACATTCATTGCCTGACAGCATGTCGAATGGCCAGCGTAATCACCCTACGTGTGCGTCACCGACATCGTTTATATCTCCCGTCTTGGTACCCGCTTTCGCGATCGGGTGCAAGCGTCGCATTTCACCGACCCAGCCCAGCCTGCGCCGTCTTCAAGCCTCGGCAAGCACCGCTGCCTCCTCGACACCGACCGATACCAAGCGCGAAACTCCGGGTTCCTGCATAGTCACACCCATCAAACGTTCGGCCGCTTCCATGGCGATCTTGTTGTGGGTGATATAGATGAACTGCACGGTCTCGGACATCTCCTTCACCAACTTTGCATAGCGTCCTACATTGGCATCATCCAGGGGTGCATCGACCTCATCCAGCATGCAGAACGGCGCGGGGTTGAGCTGGAAGATGGCAAACACCAGCGACAGAGCAGTGAGCGCCTTTTCTCCCCCCGACAGCAGATGAATGGTGCTGTTCTTCTTGCCCGGCGGCCTTGCCATGATGGCGACCCCGGTCTCCAGCAAATCATCACCGGTAAGGGTCAACCACGCGGTCCCGCCGCCGAAGACTTTAGGGAAAAGCGTCTGCAGACCGGCGTCGACCTGATCGAAGGTGGCCTTGAAACGGGTGCGGGTCTCCTGATCAATCTTGCGGATTGCCCGGTCCAGCGTCTCCAGGGCCTCGGTCAGCTCGGCATGCTGGGCCTCCAGGTAGTCGCGGCGTTCGGCCTGCTGGTCGTATTCCTCGATGGCCGCGAGGTTGATGGCGCCGAGCCGGCGGATCTTGTCGCCCAGGCTATCGAGACGCTCCCGCCAGGCGGATTCGGTGGCGTTGGGGTCGAGGTGCTCGGCCAGGGCATCGGCATCATGATTGAGTTCAGCGAGCTGCTCATCCTGAGCATCGGCCTTCAATGCCAGGGCCTGAACCTGCATGCGCGCTTCCTGCAGCCGCTCGCGGATGCCTTCCAGGTTTCGCTCGTGCTGCTGGCGGGCCTGCTCGTCCTCACGCAGCTGTTCGGTGAACGCGGCGGTCTTGTCGCGACAGTCGGTCAGGGCCCGTTCGTCACGGTCGCGCTGATGCAGGAGTTCCTCGAGACGCTCGCGATTCTCTTCGTCAGGCTCGCGCAGCATCTCGCGATTCTCTTCTAGCTCAGCGCACTTCTCCTCCAAGCGGGCCCGGGATTCCTCGGCGCGGCCCTGCTGCTGGCCGAGACCGGCGCGTTCGGTGGTCAGCCGCTGATGATCCAGCGCCAGTTGCTGGGCACGCTGGGCCAACGGCCGCTGGCGGGTGCGCAGCGAAGCAAGCCGTTCCTGGGCTTCGCGGCGGGCACGCTCGAGGCCCTCACGCTCGGCGCTATCGTCTTCCAGCCGTGCCATCGCGGCCTGCCACTGTTCGCGGGCTTCCTCCAGCGCCAGGGCACGCTCCTCGCGCTGCTCTTCGATACGCTCGAGCTCTGCGTCGATCTCCCGGGCACGCGCTTCCAGGTGTTCGAGGCGCGTGGCGAGATTGGCCTCGGCGAGGGTCCACTGCTGATGACGCCCCTGCTGTTCGGTCTCGTCGCGACGGCACTGCTCCAGGGTCGCCTCGATGTCCTGATCGCGACCCTCTAGCGCTGCCAGCTGCTCGTCCAGCTCGGCCAGGGCAGCGCCCACCTCATCGAGTTGTGCGGCGACCTCGTCGCGGCGGCGACGACTGGTCAGCAGGCTGTTGCTGCCCTGCGCCTCGCCACGCCGCCGCACGAAGCCTTTGCCTAGCCACAGGCCCGTGGGAGTCACCAGGCTTTGCCCTGGCGACAGGCTCGCGACCCGCGACCAGGCCTCTCGCTCGTCGGCGGCACAGTGAATGCCGGCAAGCAGCAGCGCCGCGGCACCCGCGCCCTGCACCTTGCCGGCCAGGCTTTCGTCGCCCAGGCTGCCACCAAGATCCGAGGTATCAAGGTCGCCATCCAGCAGCGCCAGATCGCCAAGCGCGGCGGTCTCCGGGCCGGCATCCAGCGCCTGGCGGGCGCGGCCCAGATCGACCAGCCGGGTGTTGAGCCAGGGGGCGAGAATCCAGCCGACGACGTCCTCCCAATCGGCCTCCACCGACAGCCGCTCACCGAGGCGCGGCGCATCACCCAGGCCATGCTCGGCCAGGTGGGCTTCCAGGGCCTCGTCATGATCGGCAAGTGCTGCTTCGATCAGCGCATCGAGGGAGGCCAGTTCGCCTTGCAGGCTGTTGCGGCGCTGGCGTTCGGCCTCCCGGCGCGCCTCGGCGTCGCGGCGCTCGTCGCGAGTCTGCTGGCGGCGCTCCAGTGCCTGCTGACGGCGATCTTCCAGGGCTTCGCGCTCCAGCTCGGCTTCGGCCAGACGCTCGGCAAACTCGGCGCGCTGCTCGCGAAGCTCGCTGGCATCGGGGAGCTCTGCGCGCTGCTGATGGCGGCGCTGCACCTCGGCGGCCAGTGTCTCGACGCCCTGCTCCAGGTTGCGGACCCGATCCTGGGCACGTTCGGCTTCGTGACTCGCCTGCTGATGACGCTCGTTGAAGGCGTCCCAGCGCTCGCTGTGTTCGGTGTTGGCTGCCTCGGCTTCCTCGAGGGCCTCTTCGAGCTGGGCCAACTCCTCGGCCACTTCCTCCTGCTCGGGCCCCAGCGTCTCGAGGCGCTCGTCCAGCGCGGCCAATCGCTCGCCGTCGCTGTCGTTCAGCCGGTCGAGGTCGGCGAGTTCGGCGCGGGCACTTTCCAGATCCCGTGCCAGCTGCTGCTCGCGGGTTCGGGCATGCTCGAGGCTCTGCTCGAGGCGGGCGATAGCGGTGGTGGTTTCATAGAAGCGGGCCTGATGGCCCTCGAGTTCCTCGGCGAGGCGGTCATGCTCGCTTCTGGCCTGTTCGAGCCGGGTCTCGCATTGGCGGGCCCCCAGCACCTCGCGCTCGACGCCGGTCTCGAGCTCGCGGACACGGCTCTCCTGTTCGTTCTGTTCGGCGCGCAGCGCGCGGCCGCGCAGCAAGGCCAACTCGCCCTTCAGCCGGTATTCCTCCTGCTTGAGGGTCTGGTAGCGCTTGGCGGCGTCGGCCTGTCGCTTGAGCCGTTCCAGCTGCTTGTCGAGCTCTTCGCGGATGTCGTCGAGGCGTTCCAGGTTCTCTTGGGTGCGCCGCATGCGGTTTTCGGTCTCGCGACGGCGCTCCTTGTACTTGGAGATGCCGGCGGCTTCTTCGAGGGTCGAGCGCAGCTCTTCGGGGCGCGCCTCGACCAGCCGCGAGATCATGCCCTGGCCGATGATGGCGTAGGAGCGCGGCCCCAGGCCGGTGCCCATGAACAAGTCGGCGATGTCGCGCCGCCGGCATTTCTGGCCGTTGAAGAAGTAAGTGGACTGGCTGTCGCGGGTCACCACGCGCTTGACGGCGATCTCGGCGTACTGGGCGTAGACGCCGCCCATGCTGCCGTCGCGGTTGTCGAACAGCAGTTCGATGGACGCCTGGCCGACCGGTTTGCGGCCGGTGGAGCCGTTGAAGATGACGTCGGTCATCGACTCGCCGCGCAGGGTCTTGGCCGAGGACTCCCCCATCACCCAGCGCACGGCATCGATGACGTTGGACTTGCCGCAGCCGTTGGGGCCAACGATGGCGGTCATGTTGCCGTCGAAGGGCACGGTGATCGGGTCGACGAAGGACTTGAAGCCGACCAGTTTGATGGACTTGAGCTGCATGGTTAGTCGTCGGCCTCACTGCTGGTGGTGACGATCCGGTCGATGGCCACCTCGACCGGAGCGCCCGCTTCTTCATCCCCTGACGCGGTCACAGGCACCGCCGGGTGCTCGCCGACCAGGTCGCCGGGCTGGGGCACGGCCTGACCGCTAGGCGAGACCCGCACCACCAAGCGCGCCTGCTGGACCTGAGAAAGTTTGGCCATGGGGCTCATGGCGGCACCGTCATCGAGACGCACCGTCAGCGGCAGTTCGCCCACCGTGGTGCGCACGATGGCCAGTGGCGGCTTCTCGCCGTCAATATCTCGAGCGACCACGAAGACGCTGGCACCGGCATCGACCCGCTCGGCGAGGCGCGGATCCAAGCGCACCCGCACGCTGATACCCGGACCTTCGGCGGCCGGCTGGTCCGGTGCGTCCTGGTCCGGCGCGTCCTGGTCCGACACCGCCTGGCCCAGCCGCGCTTTCGCCACAGCGATGCCCTGGCGCAGGGACTCGGCGGCATCCGGGGTGTTCAAGCCGGCCACGGCACGCCGCCAGTAGTCGATGGCGGCTTCATAGCGGCCATGGTCGAAGGCCTCGATGCCCAGCATGCCGAGGATGGTCGGCTCGCGGGGGTCCTTGTCGAGCGTCTCATCGACCAGGTCCTGCACCTCAGGCGTCAGGGTGCGGTTGGCGTCGAAGAAGCGGATCTGCGCCAGCTGGGCAAGCAGCGACGGCTGGCGGCCCTCCAGGGTGATCAGCCGCTCCAGGGCGGCCTCGGCCCGTGGGAGCCGACCGCCATCCCGGTACAGCGGAAAAAGCGAGGCCCAGACGTTGGGATTGTCGGGCTGGCGGTTGGCTTCCTCTTCGAGGCGATTGATCATCATCGCCGGCGAGCCGTTCGGCGCCTGACGCACCTCCTGCTGCACGGCATAGAGCGCCAGATCGCCGGTGGCACCCTGCTGGCTGTACCAGGCGAAGGCCGCCACGGTCACCGCCAGCATGGTGATCGGCACCATCAGCCGGCCGGCACCGGCCGGCTTGAGTGGGCGCCGGGCTTGCGTAGCGGTATCTTCGAGCAGGCTGCGTTCGAGCTCCAGCAGATCCTCGTCGAAGCGGGCATCATCGATCTCGCCGCGCTCCCGGGCAGCCTCCAGGGAGGCCCGGCGCCGGCGATAGATCGCCAGGTTCTGCTCGGCGCTGCGATCGCTCTCCTCATAGTCGCGCTGGGCCGTGGCGAAAGCACTGGCGCGGCGCAGCGGCAGGGCCAGCAGCCACAGCGCCGGCAGCAGCAATACGGCCAGGGCAAGCCAGAGTAGGGTCATTCAGTGATCTCCTGAGGCATCAGGGGGTCGATTGAGCAGGGCATCCAGGCGCGCGCGCTCGTCGGCCGAGAGCTCGCGGGCCGATGCGCGGCGCCGGCGGCGCACGATCAGCGCCACCAGCACTCCACCCAGCAGCACCAGGGTCGCGGGCAGGCCCCAAAGCAGCAGGGTGCGATCCTCCAGGCGCGGATTGTAGAGCACATAGTCGCCGAAGCGAGCGACCATGAAGTCCTGAATCTCGCGGTCGCTGCGGCCCTCGCGCAGCAGCGCCGCGACCCGCTCGCGCATGTCCTTGGCCACCGGCGAGTTGGAATCGCCGATCGCCTGGTTCTGGCACTTGGGGCAACGCAGGGCACCGGTCAGCGAGCGGTAACGCTCGGCGGTCACCGGGGAGTCGAAGTCGCGCACCTCGACCGCCGCCCGGACCGGCTCCGCGCAAAGCCCCATCAGCAGTGAAAGCAATAGCGCGGCAAGCAGCGTAAAGCCGAGACAGCGCCTTGCGGCAAGCAAAGTCGCAGAGGGAGACGCTGTGGCGGTCATTGCCATTTCCTCACCTCCGGCATGATGGTCTCGGTAACGTCCTCGGGGGTGATATAGCCGGTGTGGTGGTAGCGGATCACCCCATCGGCATCGACCAGGAAGGTCTCCGGGGCACCGTAGACGCCAAGCTCGAAGCCAAGCTCGCCTTCAGGGTCGAAGAGATTGACCTCGAAGGGGTTGCCGAACTCCTCGAGAAAGGCGCGGCCCTTCTCGCGGCTGTCCTTGTAGTCGACGCCGACCAGCCGCACGCCACGCGCCGCGAGATCGAGCAGCTGCGGCATTTCCTGCTTGCAGGTCGGGCACCACTCGCCCCAGACGTTGACCAGGGTCACCTCGCCCTCGAGCAGCGAGGCATCCAAGCTCGCCTCGGGGTCCTCGAGGCTCGACAGGCTGAAGGCGGGGAAGTCCCGCGCCAACAGCGCCGAATCTCGGGACGAAGGATCCAGCGACAGGCCGCGATAGAGCAGCGCCGCCAGGGCGATGAACAGCAGCAGCGGAATGGCCAGCAACAGACGCCGCTTCATGCCCGAGCCCCCTCAGCGCCGGCCCGCGACGAGTCGTCAGATGCGGTGCCCTCGCCCCGTGACCGAGCGCTGCGCGCCTTGACGCGCCTGCGATAGCGCCGGTCGACCACCGCCACCAGCCCACCAGCGGCCATCAGCAGCGCTCCGAGCCACAGCCAGCGCACGAAGGGCTTGAACTGAATGCGCAGCGCCCAGGAGCCGTCGTCCAGCTCTTCGCCCATCGCCACGTACAGGTCGCGCAAAAGGCCGGGGCGCAGGGCGACCTGGGTCATCGGCATGCCGCGGGCGAGATAGACGCGTTTCTCCGGGTGCATGGTGAACAGCCGCGACTCGTCGCCGCGGCTGACGGCGATGGTGGCGGTATCGGCCAGATAGTTGGGGCCGCGCTGCTGACCGAGCCCGGTCATGGTGAAGTCATAGCCCGCCACGCTGACGCTTTCGCCCACGTCGAGGCGCACATTGCGCTCGACGTTGTAGTTCGAGACCACGGTGACGCCGACGATGGTCACGGCGAGCCCCAGATGGCCGAGTACCATGCCCCAATAGGCCGGCGACAGACGCTTGAGCGCGGCCAGCGGCGCGCCCTGCCGGCGCATCCTGTCGACCAGGTCACGCACCAGTGGCAGCACCACCCACAGCGCCGCCACCAACCCGAGCGACACCCAGAGATTCCACGCCCCGCCGTAGATCAGCGGGGCAATGAGGCCGATCACCAGCGCGGTCATTCCAGAAAACGCCAGGCGACGGGCCAGCTCACGGCCCGGCATGGCCTTCCAGCGCGATACTGGGCCCAGGCCCATGAACACGCAGAGGATCACGGTCAGCGGCACGAAGAGCGCATTGAAGTACGGCGGGCCGACGCTGATCTTGCCAAGATCCAGGGCATCCAGCACCAGCGGGTAGAGGGTGCCGAGCAGCACGGTGACGGTCATGATCACCAGCAGAATGTTGTTGATCAGCAGCAACGCATCCCGTGACAGCCAGCTGAAACGCACCGCATGGCTCACTCGGGGAGCGCGCAGGGCGAATACCAAGAGCGAGGCGCCCACGGTGATACCCAGCAAGGCGAGAATGAACATGCCTCGCGACGGGTCGTTGGCGAAGGCGTGCACCGAGGTCAGCACCCCAGAGCGCACCAGGAAGGTGCCGAGCAGCGACAGCGAAAAGGTGGTAATGGCCAGCAGCACGGTCCAGCTCTTGAAGGAGCCCCGCTTCTCGGTCACCGCTAGCGAGTGGATCAGCGCGGTGCCGGCCAACCAGGGCAACAGAGAGGCATTCTCGACCGGGTCCCAGAACCACCAGCCGCCCCAGCCCAGTTCGTAGTAGGCCCACCAACTGCCCAGCGCGATGCCAACCGTCAGAAAGGCCCAGGCGATATTGGTCCAGGGCCGCGCCCAGCGGGTCCAGGCGGCATCCAGCCGACCGCCGAGCAAGGCGGCAATGGCGAAGGCGAACACCACCGAGAACCCCACATAGCCCATGTAGAGCATCGGCGGATGGATGATCAGGCCAACGTCCTGCAGCAGCGGATTGAGGTCGGCACCGTCCTGTGGCGGCACCGGCAGCATGCGCGTGAAGGGGTTGGAGGTCATCAGCACGAAGGTCAAAAAGCCAGCGCTCACTAGCCCCATCACCCCCAGCACCCGGGCCAGCATGTCTCTCGGCAGTTCCCGGGAGAACAGACTGACGGCAAACCCCCAGGCGCCGAGCAGCAGGCTCCACAGCAGCACCGAGCCCTCATGATTGCCCCAGACGGCGCTGGCCTTGTAGTACCAGGGCAGCATCGAGTTGGAGTTGTTGGCGACGTTGGCGACGCTGAAGTCATCCAGCAGGTAGCTGGCGGTCAGGCAGACGTAGGCGACCAGCAGGAACAACAGTTGGCCCGTCGCCATGGGTTGGGCGAAGGCCATCCACAGCGGCCGACGGGTCGCTGCGCCGGCCAGCGGCACCACCGCCTGGACCAGGGCCATCAGCAGGGCCAGCACCAGCGCGAAGTGGCCGAGTTCGGGAATCATCTCAATCAGCATGGCAACTCCGGGTCAGTAGGCAGCGTCGCTCGCGCTACCGGCCTTGGGGGCGCTGTCACCACCGGCGGACGAATAGTCGGCAGGGGAATAGCCGGCGTCCTTCAGGGCGTCGGCGACCTCGCGGGGCATGTAGTTCTCATCGTGCTTGGCCAGCACCTCGCTTGCCATCAGGTGACCCTCGCCATCGAGCTTACCAACCACCACCACGCCCTGACCCTCGCGGAACAGATCGGGCAGGATGCCGCTGTAGCGTACCTCGAGATCCTCGACGAAATCGGTGATCACGAAGGTAACATCCAGGCTCTCGGCGTCTCGGGCCACGCTGTTCTCCTTGACCATGCCGCCGGCACGCAGGGTGCGGTTGACCGGCGCCTCGCCGGCGGCGATCTGCACCGGGCTGAAGAACAGATTGATGTTGCTGCGCAGGGCATACAGGGTCAGGCCGATCGCCAGCGCGGCCAGGGTCATCAAGCCAAGAATGATGAAGAGCTTCTGCTTGCGCTTAGGATGCATCGGGATTTTTCCTCGGGGTGGCGGCCTCGCGGCGCGCCCGGCGTTCAAGATCACGCAGCAGGCCGCGGCGTTCGATCCGGGCATGCGCCACGCTGCCGACCATGGCAAGCGCCGTGACCGCCCAGGCTGACCACACGTAGGCGCCATGACCGCCCATGGCGAAGAAGGCGTCGAGGGAATCGAAAGCCATCAGGCGCCTCCCGCGGCGAGTTCACGCACCCAGTGCTTGCCGGCCTCGCGGCGCAGGACCTCGCTGCGGGTCCGCATCAGGGTCATGGCGATAAAGAAAGCATAGAAGCCCAGGACCATCAGCAGCAGCGGCCACCACATCTCGACCGGCATCGAAGGACGCGAGGTAATCGAAAAGGACGCCGGCTGATGCAGGGTGTACCACCAGTCGACGGAGTACTTGATCACCGGAATATTGATGACCCCGACCATGGCCAGCACCGAGGCGGCCCGGGCCCCGCTGTCGCGGCTGGTAAAGGCGCCGCGCAGGGCGATCACGCCCAGATACAGGAACAGCAGAATCAGCATCGAGGTCAGGCGGGCGTCCCAGATCCACCAGGTGCCCCAGGTGGGCATGCCCCACACCGAGCCGGTGAACAGCGCCACGAAGGTCATCACCGCACCCAGCGGCGCCATCACCGCGGCGGCCATGTCGGCGACCTTGATCTTCCAGACCATGAATATAAGCGCCGCCACCGCCATGGAAACGAAGATCGACTGCGCGAGGAAGGCCGCCGGCACATGCACATAGATGATGCGAAAGCTGTCACCCTGCTGGTAGTCGGCCGGGGCAAAGGCGAGCCCCCATATACTGCCGACGAGGATCAGGGTCACCGCCAGGGTCCAGCACCAGGGCAAGAGCCTTGCGCTGATGGTGTAGAACCACTTGGGGGACCCGACCTTGTGAATGAACGCCCACATACCCCGAAATTCCTTATCCGTTGATACTGATGCGCAGCGACGCAGCGATGGCAAAGGGCGCCAGCATCAGCGCCCCGCAGCACAGCGCGCCGAGGATCGCCAGGTGCGGGCCCACTGGATTGCCGATGATCGCCGCCTGGACGGCGCCGGTGCCGAAGATCAGCACCGGAATGTTCAGCGGCAGAACCAGCAGCGAGAGCAGTACGCCGCCCCGGGACAGGCCGACCGTCAGGGCGGCACCGATGGCGCCGATCAGGCTCAGGCTGACGCTACCCAGCGCCAGTGACAGCGACAGCACCAGGTAGCTCTCGCCCGGCAGCGCCAGCAGCAGCCCCAGCAGCGGCGCCATCAGCGCCAGCGGCAGCCCGGTCATCAGCCAGTGCACGGCAACCTTGCCGAGCACCAGCGCTGACAGCGGCTGAGGCGCGAGCAGCAACTGCTCGAGGCTGCCATCGTCGAAGTCGGCGCGAAACAGCGCATCCAGCGACAACAGCGTCGCCAGCAGTGCCGCCACCCACAACAGCCCCGGGGCGATGGTGGCCAACAAGGCCTGCTGCGGCGAGATGCCCAGCGGAAACAGGGTAATCACCAGGGCAAAGAACGCCAGCGGGTTGAGGATATCACTGCGCCGCCGCGCGGCGAGAATCAAGTCACGCTTGAAGATAGCGGCCATGGCGACGCCGAGGCCGCCGCGGGGCTCCACCATCTCGACTGCACTCGACGCACCCTTGTCAGAGGATGGCATGCTCACTCCCTTCACCGAGCTGAACGCGCTTTACGCCCCCTTGGGAGGCCAGGTCGTGATGGGTGGTCAAGAGCACGCTGCCGCCGACGGCGACATGCTCATGCAGGCGCTGCTCGAGGGCCGCGACGCCCGGCTTGTCGATGGCGGTGAAGGGCTCGTCGAGTACCCACAGCGGCCGCGGCGTAAGCTCCAGGCGCGCCAGCGCCACCCGGCGCTGTTGCCCCGCCGAGAGCTGAGCCACCGGCAGGTCTTCGAAACCGCTAAGGCCGACCGCATGAAGCGAATTGAGGCGCGCCGCCTCGCTGCCCGTCTCACCCGCCAGCGCCTGATACCAGGCGAGGTTCTCGAGCGCCGTCAGCGCCACCTTGATGCCGGTGGTATGCCCCAGGTAGACAAGGTTGGCCAGAAAAGCCTCGCGAACACGGGAGAGAGGCGCGTCGCCCCAACGCAGCTCGCCCTGGTAGTCGTCAAACTGCCCCGACAGAATCTTCAAGAGCGTCGTCTTGCCGCTGCCATTGGGCCCTTCGACACGCACCAGCTCGCCGGGGCCGATCGCCAGATCAAGGTCACGAAACAGCATGCGTCCGTCGCGTTCACAGCTCAGGTTTCGCGCTTGCAGGCGAGCACTCACGAGGGTCTCCCAGGGTCGATAATCCGCTCGGCACTGTACACGCTGCGGCCATTTCTCGCCAGCACGGGGCTTGCGGCGGCAGGTCGCATTGGCCTGTTATGAGGCGGTTTTAACGTGATTCCCTTGCGAGCCTCGCTGCCCTTGCTATGATGCAGGAGCACTGCCAAGAATACTGTAAATAACAACAGCTACTGAGCCATGGGCTCACTTCGACGCCGCGCCTAGGGAGAAGGATCATGCCGCACACCGCACCGCATTATCTGCACCGTCTACCCAACCTGCCGCTCGGCAATGCCTGGGAGGAAATTACGGCCAGCGACATGGTCGAGGTCGAGCTGCTCGGCAAGGTCGCTGCCGGACTACCCATCGAGGCCTGCCCTGACCAAGCCAGCGTGCTCATTCCGTCCCGGATGGTGCGACGCAACACCTATGCACTCAAGGTCTGTGGCGACTCAATGATCGACTGCAATATCTTCGACGGGGACGTGATCATCATCGAGCGCCAGGAAAGCGCCGAGAATGGCGAAACCGCCGTGGTGCTGATCAATAACCAAGAGGTCACCCTGAAGAAGCTCTACATCGAAAAGTCTGGCGTGCGCCTGCAGCCGGCCAACGAGACCATGGCACCGATCTTTCTCAAGAACGACGATATCCAGGTGCTTGGCCTGGTCATGGGCGTGGTGCGACAGCCGGCACAGGCGGCCTGATGCGCTACCCGATTCCCGACCTCCCCCTTGGCGACTGGCGCGAAACCGAACTCGAGGTCGAGAGGAGCCGCTTTCTGACCTGGACCTGCCATGCCCCGGACACAGCGAGTTTCGAGGCCCTGCTGGCCGAGGCCCGGACCCGCCACCCCAACGCCAGCCACCACTGCAGCGCCTTCATCGCCGGCCCACCCGGCGAACAACAGGCCATCGGCTTCTCGGATGACGGCGAGCCCGGCGGCACCGCCGGGCGCCCCATGTTCCAGGTGCTCGAGGGCGCCGGCATCGGCCAGGTGGGCTGCGTGGTCATTCGCTATTTCGGCGGCACCAAGCTCGGCACCGGCGGCCTGGCACGCGCCTACTCCAAGGCCGTGGCTCAGGCGCTCGAGACACTGCCGCGCCGCGATTTCACCCAGCGCACCCCGCTGCGCATGAAGCTCGGCTTCGCCGGCGAGGCCGAGGCCCGCTCCTGGCTCTATGAGCAAGGCATTCCCGTCGAACAGGCCGATTACGGCGCCGATGGCGTCGTGCTCACCGTGGGCTGGCCCTCTGACCGGGACGCGGATCTCAGCGCCCTTGATAGCCGTCTCAAGGGACGGCTCGAGCACCTCACCGACTGACGCTCACCCCGGCGCCTGCGCGCCTGAACGCCACAAAAAAACGGCGCCCGTAGAGGCTGTGTGAAAACAGCCTCCAACGGCACCGTTTCTATTAGCCGGCAGCGTAAAACGCAGGGCTCAGCCCAGGTACTTGATCATTACCCCGGCGGCGACCGCCGAGCCGATGACGCCGGCCACGTTCGGGCCCATGGCATGCATGAGCAGGAAGTTGTGGGGGTTGTACTCGAGTCCCACCTTGTTGGACACCCGTGCCGCCATCGGTACTGCCGACACGCCGGCCGAGCCAATCAGCGGATTGATCTCCATCTTGCTGAAGGTATTCAACAGCTTGGCCATCAGCACGCCGCAGGCGGTGCCGATCGCGAAGGCGACGATGCCGAGACTCAGGATGCCCAGGGTCTCGACGGCCAGGAAGCGATCGGCGATCAGCTTGGAGCCCACCGACAGGCCGAGGAAGATGGTCACGATGTTGATCAACGCATTCTGGGCCGTATCCGAGAGGCGCTCGACCACGCCACACTCGCGCATCAGGTTACCGAAGCAGAACATGCCGAGCAGCGGCGCGGCATCCGGCAGGAACAGCACCACCAGGATCAACAACACCAGCGGGAAGCAGATCTTCTCGAGCTTGGACACCGGCCGTAGCTGGGTCATGACGATCCGGCGCTCCTTTTCGCTGGTCAGCGCCCGCATGATCGGAGGCTGAATCAGCGGCACCAGCGCCATGTAGGAATACGACGCCACGGCGATCGCCCCCAGCAGCTCGGGCGCCAGCAGGCTCGACACATAAATCGAGGTAGGACCGTCGGCCCCGCCGATGATGCCGATGGCGGCGGCCTGCTTGAGCGAGAAATCCATCCAACCAAGCGAGGTCATCCCCACCGCGCCGATCAGGGTGGCGAAGATGCCGAACTGAGCCGCGGCCCCCAGAAACAGGGTGCGAGGGTTGGCGAGCAGCGGACCGAAGTCAGTCATGGCGCCCACGCCCATGAAGATCACCAGCGGCGCGATGCCGGAAGCAATGGCCACGCTGTAGAAGTTGTAGAGCATGCCATTGGCGAAGCCCACATCCTGAGCCACGTCCTGGGCGGCCCGCACCAGATTCGGTGCGGTATCGCCATGCACCACCTCGGCGATGGCATGGCGCGTGGCCTCAATCGAGGCGGAAGGGTCCAGGTTCATCCCCAGCGCATCGGCCATGCGTGCCAACACCTCGGGGCTCGCCAGGTGCGCCGCCTGCTCGGCGGCGGACAGAGCGAGCCCGGCTTCGGGGATGTTGGCCAGTATCCCGCCGAAACCGATCGGCACCAGCAGCAGCGGCTCGAACTTCTTATGGATCGCCAGGTAGAGCAGCAGCAGGCCGATGACGATCATCGCCGCCTGCCCAAGGCTCAGGTTGTAGAGCCCCGAGCCGTACCAGAGAGTCAACAGTTTATCCATGAATCGGCGCCCTTACAGGACGACCAGCGCATCGCCTACGGATACGCTGTCGCCTTCTTTGACATTGACCGCAGAGACGGTGCCGGCGCTTGCCGCGCGGATTTCGGTCTCCATCTTCATGGCCTCGAGAATGATCACCACATCGCCCTCGGCGACCTGATCGCCTGGCTTGACGTTGACCTTGAAGATATTACCGGCGAGCGGCGCGCTGACGGTCTCACCGCTGGAGGCGGCCGGCGCCGCTGGGGCAGCCGACTGACCGGCGTCCCCCTGGGACTGGACCTGGCCGATCTCGCCCCCTTCGGCGACCTCGACCACATACTGCTTGCCGTTAACGGTAATGGTGTAGGTCTCGGGACCCGCCGGTGCCTCACCGCCTGACTTGGCAGGAGCGCTGGCCGCCGGCACACCCTCAGTCTGAGCCTTGGGCGCTGGCTCGAAGGCGTCGGGATTATCGCGGTTCTTGAGGAACTTGAGCCCGATCTGCGGGAAGAGCGCATAGGTCAGCACGTCATCGATGCGCCGCTCGCCCTCTTCCAGACGAATTTTCTCTTCTCCGGCCTTGCCCTCGAGCTCCTGGGTCAGGCGCTCGACCTCCGGCTCAAGCCGGTCGGCCGGCCGGCAGGTGATCGGCTGCTTGCCTTCCAGCACCCGCGACTGCAGGTCCTGGTTATAGTCAGAGGGTGCTGCGCCATATTCGCCCTTGAGCAGCGCCTGGACCTCCTTGGAGATCGACTTGTAGCGCTCACCCATCATCACATTCATCACCGCCTGGGTGCCGACGATCTGCGAGGTCGGGGTCACCAGCGGAATGAAGCCCAGGTCTTCGCGGACCCGTGGAATCTCGCTGAGCACGTCATCGAGTTTATCGCCGGCGCCCTGCTCCTTGAGCTGGCCTTCCATGTTGGTGAGCATGCCGCCGGGCACCTGGGCGACCAGGATCCGCGAGTCGATACCCTTCAGCGAGCCCTCGAAGGCGGCGTACTTCTTGCGCACTTCGCGGAAATAGGCGGCGATATCCTCGAGCAGCTCGAGGTCCAGGCCGGTGTCGCGGTCGGTGTCCTTGAGCATCGCCACCACCGACTCGGTGGGGCTGTGACCGTAGGTCATCGACATCGAGGAGATGGCGGTATCGATATTGTCGATGCCGGCCTCGACGGCTTTCAGGGCAGTCGCCGTGGACATGCCAGTGGTGGCATGGCACTGCATATGGATGGGAATCGACAGTTCCTGCTTGAGCTTGGACACCAGCTCAAAGGCGGTATAGGGCGCCAGCAGGCCGGCCATGTCCTTGATCGCCAGAGAATCGGCGCCCATGTCGGCAATCTGCTTGGCGAGCTCGACCCAGCCATCGATCGTGTGCACCGGGCTCACGGTATAGGCGATGGTGCCCTGGGCATGGCCTTCATTGGCACGCACGGCCTTGATGGCTCGCTCGAGGTTGCGCGGGTCGTTCATGGCATCGAAGACACGGAAGACGTCGACACCGTTGGTGCGGGCGCGCTCGACGAACTTGTCGACCACGTCGTCGGCATAGTGGCGGTAGCCCAGCAGGTTCTGGCCGCGCAGCAACATCTGCTGGGGCGTGTTGGGCATCGCTTCCTTGAGAGCCCGAATGCGCGCCCAGGGATCTTCACCCAGATAGCGGATGCAGGCATCGAAGGTGGCACCGCCCCAGGACTCCAGCGACCAGAAGCCGACCCGGTCGAGCTTCTCGGCGATTGGCAGCATGTCGTCCAGACGCATGCGAGTGGCGAACAATGACTGGTGGGCATCGCGCAGCACCACATCGGTGATGCCCAACGGGCGTCGAGTTTCGCTCATAACGGTTTATCCTTGTCTTTGTCGATGATTCTGTCTGGCAGGCGCAGAGGCTCAGGCCTGCGCGCGGCGTGATGTGACGACCGCCTGCCTAACGACGATGACGCTGGCGATAGCGGTGCACGGCCGTGCTAATCACCACCATCAGGTCGTCATCCTGGGCGGCAGGCGCGGGTGCCCGCGCGGCGGCTTCGGGCTTGGCCGGCACCGGCGCCCAGCGCGCGACCAACTTCGACATACCGGTGGTGGCGATGACCAGCACCGTCAGGAAGACGAAGACGAAGCCCATCCCGAATGCCATCAGCATCAGGCCTTCCTGCATCAGCGAGTCTTGCATATATAATCCCCTTGCTCGGTCGCGCCCAACCATGACGGCCCTGGGCATGCTATTCGGCTGGTACAATAACCTGCCTGAACCTACCGATAATGCAATGACACCATGGTTGAGCAGAACGTAGTTAATTTACTACATGAAGGCCGCATCGGCCTAGCGCCCATGGAAGGCGTGATCGATGCCCATACCCGCGCCCTGCTCACCGAGCACCCAGGCTTCGACTGGACGGTGACTGAGTTCGTGCGCGTCGTCGACGTGCGCCTGCCGCCGCGCGTCTTCTACAAGCACTGCCCGGAGCTTATCCAGGCGCCCGAGCAAGCGCCTGGCCAACCACGGGTCATGACCCCCCATGGTATCCCGGTGCACCTGCAGCTGCTGGGCTCGGACCCGGCGGCCTTGGCCGCCAACGCGCGCCAAGCGGTGAGCCTCGGGGCGATCAGCCTCGATCTGAACTTCGGCTGCCCGGCCAAGACGGTCAACCGTCACGATGGCGGTGCCTCGCTACTGCGCGACCCGCGCCGCCTCGAGCGGGCCGTGGCCGCGGTGCATCAGGCCGTGGACGGCGCCGTGCCGGTCACCGCCAAGGTGCGCCTGGGCTTCTCGGACCGTCTGCGAGCCCTGGACTGCGCCCTGGCCGCCGAGCGAGGCGGCGCCGCCTCGCTGGTGGTACACGCCCGCACCCGCGACGAGGGCTATCGCCCGCCGGCCCACTGGGAGTGGATCGGCCGCATCCGTCATGCCCTGCGCATCCCGGTGATCGCCAATGGGGACATCTGGACGCTCGAGGACTACTGGAAGGCGCGCACCCTGTCCGGCTGTGCGGACGTGATGCTGGGTCGCGGCGCCCTAGCCGACCCCTTCTTGGCCCCGCGCATCCGCCACTGGCAGCGCACCAATGAACGCCTGCCCGCCACCTCATGGACGATTCGTGCCAATATGCTTTGCACCTATGCTGCATTGCAGCGTAGCACACTCCCCGAGCGTGTCGTGGTCTCGCTGCTCAAGCAGTGGCTAAATCATATGCGCGGCCGTGACCCAGAAGCCGCCCGCCGCTTCCAGGCACTGCGCCGCGAGACCCGCCTGGATCCCTTCCTGGCCGGCCTGACCGCCGCCAGCGCATCGGCAGAGAGCGCCTCTCGCCAGGAGCGTCAGCCAGCCACCACCTTTGCTGTCTGACGCCGCCTCAAGCCTGCAGGGCGGCGATAAAGCGTCGATAGTCGCTCTGGGCGGCGCCCAGCGCTATAGGGGCGAGGTGCACCGTCTGGCCGGGCTGGCACTGGGCAAGCCGTGCACAGGCCAGGGGCGTCAGGGTGCCAAGCCTTGGATAACCCCCAACGGTCTGGCGGTCGTTGAGCAGCGCGATGGGCTGACCGTCCGGCGGCACCTGCACCGCCCCCAGGGCGATACCCTCCGAGATCATGCCATCCAGCCGGCATTCGAGCCTGGGCCCGGTAAGCCGCACGCCCATTCGGTCCGCCCGAGCATCGACCCGCCATTCGGCGTGGAAGGCACGAAACAGGCTCGGCCCGGTGAAGTCAGCGATCTGGGCGCCGGGAATCAGCCCCAACACCGCCGGCGCCAAATAGTCGAGCCTCTCCTCCATCGGCACGGCTCGCGCCTCGCCGGCTGAGGCGTCAGCCAACGCACCGGCATCGATGCGCAGGCACTCGCCCTCGGCCAGCGGTGTGCCCGCGTCGCTATGCCCGCCGAGCCCTTCACGGGTCACACAGGACAGGCTGCCAAGCACCGGCGAGCCCTTAAAGCCACCGGGCACGGCCAGGTAGCCGCGCACCCCGGCCCGAGGAATACCGAAAGCCAGGCGCTGCCCCTTGTGCAGGGTAAAGGCTTGCCAGGGCGCAAGCGGCTCACCGTCGAGAGTGGCGCTCAGGTCGGCGCCGCACAGTGCCAGGCAAAGGTCCCGCTCGGCGACCAGGGTCAGGCCGCCAAGGGTAATCTCAAGCCCCGCGGCACCCCAGTCATTGCCCAGCAGGTAGTTGGCCCAGGCGAAGGCGTGCAGATCGGCCGGACCGCCCTGGGTCACACCCATCCGGCGCACGCCGAACCGCCCAGCATCCTGCAGGGTGGCCAAGGGCCCGGCTTTCTCCACTCGCAGGGCAGCAGCGTCCGCCATTGACGTCTCGCTCATGGGCGCACCTCCTGAGTCGCGGGGACTGGACGGGGATCGCCGCCCAGGCGTTCGAATTCGGCGCGATCCACCGGCTTGAAGCGCACCCGATCGCCGACCTGCAAGTAGCTCTGCTCCTCGCGATGCTGATCGAAGAGCCTGAGCGGCGTGCGCCCGATCAGGTTCCAGCCCCCAGGAGACTGGCGCGGGTAGGCCGACGTCTGGCGCCCGGCCACCGCGACGCTGCCGGCCGGCACCCGCTGACGCGGGGTGTCGAGCCTGGGCATTGCAAGGCGCTCATCGAGGCTGCCCATGAAGGCGAAACCCGGCGCAAAGCCCAGCGCGAAGACCCGGTATTCGTGGCCTGCATGCAGCTCTATCAGCGCCTGACGATCGAGCCCGGTGGCGACCATCAGGCGCTCGAGCTCAGGGCCCACGCTCTCGTCGTACCAGACCGGGACCTCCTTGATGGCACCTGCCGCAGCCTCTTCGTTCGGGCGCAGGTCGGCAAGGATGTTCGCCAACCGGGCGCGGGCCTCACCTGCCGAGAGCTGCGTGGCGTCATAGTGCACCAGCAGGGTGGTATAGGAGGGCACCAGATCGACCAGTGCTGTCCCGAAGGCGTCTTCGCAGCCACGACATAGCGCCATCAACCACGGCATATTGGCTTCATCGATGGTATCGAAGAGGCGCACCAGCCAGGCATCGACGCCAGCATTCTCAAGACGTGGCAGCCTCATGAGGTGGCCTCGATATCCATGAGGGCCTGGCGAATGGCCTTGACCGCGGCGACCGATTCCGGGTTGTCACCGTGAACGCACAAGGTGTCGGCTTCGAGCACCAGCTCACTGCCATCGGAGGCGGTGAGAGGCGAACCGGTGGCGATTCGGCGAGCCTGGTCGACGATCACCTCGGGGTCGTGATGCACGGCCCCGGTCTCGCGGCGACTAACCAGGCGCCCTTCGGCATCGTAGGCGCGATCGGCGAAGGCTTCGAGCCACAAGGTAAGGCCATGCTCTGCCGCCAGGGTGCGAGCGGCCGAGGGGTCGCGAGTCGCCATCACCATCAGCGGCAAGTCGGCATCGAAGGCGCGCAACGCCCGCATCACCGCGGACAACTTGTCCGGATCGCGCATCATGTCGTTGTAGAGCGCACCGTGGGGCTTCATATAGCCCAGCCGCGCCCCCTCGGCGCGGCACAGCGCGGCCAGTGCGCCGATCTGATAGAGCACCAGGTTCTCGACCTCATCGCTCGAACAGGCAAGCGAGCGGCGACCAAAACCGACCAGGTCGGGATAGGCCGGGTGCGCCCCGACCGTGACGTCGTGTTGAGCGGCCAGGCGGACGGTGGCACGCATGGTATCCGGGTCCGAGGCATGGAAGCCGCAGGCCACGTTGGCCAGGTCGACTACCGGCATGACCTCATGATCGAGCCCCATTTTCCAGGGGCCGAAGCTTTCGCCCATATCGGCATTGAGCAGCAGTCTGGTCATTGGCGTCCTCTCTTGTTGAATTGTTGTAGTGACAATTTATAGACAATTTATCGTCAAATTGCCACCAAAAGACAGGGAAGCACTAGACGAACACGTTTCCTTTCTTGGAGATGAGAGCTATCTAAGCCGCCAGCCACGAGGCTCGCGCGCCCGATGGCTCACGCAGACACCCACGACCAGGCATCACCAATCGCTGGTCTGACTTCACGATGTTCAGCATGCGCCAAGGCCAGGGGGCATGGATAGGGCTTTAGATAGGGCTTTGAATAGCGGCACGGATAAGACCGCCGTCGATAGCTAGGCCGCCAAGAGCGCACCAGGATAGCCCCATGGTCAGGCCCAGGAGAGATAGACAAAAAAATGCGCCGTTCGCGATGGCGACGACGCATAAAGAATCAGGCGTGGGCCGCCAGACAGGGCTGGCAACGCCGGGGCGGTATCAAGAAGGATATCAAGCGCTATATCAAAAACGACGGGAGGCGCTCGGACTACCGGACGGTAGCGAGGCCAGAAACACGAAACCCGCCCTCGAGAGGACGGGTTGAAATCTGGCGCGCCCGGGAGGATTCGAACCTCCGACCCTCTGATTCGTAGTCAGATACTCTATCCAGCTGAGCTACGGGCGCGTATCAAAATAGTGCTCGTGTTGGAGTGCAGCAAACTGCTGCTGCATCCAGTATCCGGCGAGAAATTGCTTTCACGCTGGAGCGTAAGATGGCGCGCCCGGGAGGATTCGAACCTCCGACCCTCTGATTCGTAGTCAGATACTCTATCCAGCTGAGCTACGGGCGCGTACTTACATACTGCATCTTCGCTGTGATGATGATACTGCGACGCATCGCAGTTAATGGCGGAGAGAGAGGGATTCGAACCCTCGATGAGGCTATAAACCCCATACTCCCTTAGCAGGGGAGCGCCTTCAGCCACTCGGCCACCTCTCCTTCATCAACACGGCGCGTATGTTACCGTTTCTGAAGGTGTTTGTCCAACCCTTCGGGCAACTTTTTTGCGCTTACCATGATCAGATGACGTCTGAAACTCAGAACGAACGCTTAATCATGGCTTACCGGGCCGCGAGTGTTTCTCAACCACCACTCCTGCAACCCAGCGGCGTTAGCCTATCACACTTTATCGGCCACCGCTTGCCATATGCAGACACCATACTTCACACCCGGCTCTAACAGCGGCACGGGTGCCGCGGGGCTTTACGCCAACGGCTCCTGTTCCCCGTCTTCCTCAGTCTTCTCGCGCTGGATGCGCTGATAAATTTCTTCACGATGTACTGCGACATCCTTGGGAGCATTCACGCCAATGCGTACCTGATTCCCTTTGACACCCAGCACAGTCACGGTGACTTCATCACCAATCATCAAGGTTTCGCCAACACGGCGGGTCAGGATGAGCATGACCGATCTCCTTTTCAGACTTTTTGCAACGGGATATGCACGCTTATCTCCAAGCGATGCGAGAGTATGCGCGACACAGGGCTTCAAGCCAAACGCCCTTCCTAAACGCTCTTCCTTTGCGACACCGCTCACGACCCATAAGTGTGGTCACCACCCAGGGCAGTGACCATCACTATAGCGTAATGAAAGTAGTCGACGTCACCAGCGGCGATCACTCTTGCTCGATGTCACCCTTGTCCAGGCCGAAGGCCTTGTGCAGGGCGCGTACCCCAAGCTCCATGTGCTTCTCGTCGATAACCACGGAGATCTTGATCTCGGAAGTGGAAACCATGCGGATGTTGATGTTCTCGTCAGCCAGCACGCGGAACATCTTGGAGGCGATGCCTGCATGGGAACGCATGCCGACGCCGACCAGCGAGACCTTGGCGATATTGTCATCGCCGCGTAGCTCGCCGCCACCCAGGTCCGGAATCACCTGTTCCTTGAGGATCTTCATGGTCTGCTTGTAGTCGCCCTTGCCGACCGTGAAGGTGAAGTCGGTGTAATCGCCGGCTGGCGCCACATTCTGCACGATCATGTCGATTTCGATGTTGGCATCGGCGATCGGCCCGAGGATCCGCGAGGCCACACCCGGCACGTCCGGAGTGTTGAGCAGGGTCAGTTTGGCTTCGTTGGCGGTGAAAGCGATACCGGAGATCAGCGGTTCTTCCATGGAATCCTCTTCGTCATCTGTGTCAGCAATGATCAGGGTGCCGTTGCCGCCGTCCTCGAAGCTCGAGAGTACGCGCAGCGGCACGTTGTACTTGCCGGCAAATTCGACGGCGCGAATCTGCAGGACCTTGGAGCCCAGGCTTGCAAGCTCGAGCATTTCCTCGACGGTGATGGTCTCCAGCCGGCGCGCCTTGGAGCAGACCCGCGGGTCGGTGGTGTATACCCCGTCCACATCAGTGTAAATCTGACACTCATCGGCCTTTAGCGCAGCAGCCAGGGCCACACCGGTGGTGTCGGACCCCCCACGGCCGAGGGTGGTGATATTGCCTTCTTCGTCGACACCCTGGAAACCGGCCACCACGACCACCTGGCCGTCATTCAGGTCGGACTGAATATCATCGGTCTCGATGCGCTGAATGCGCGCCTTGGTATGGGCGCTGTCGGTCTGGATGCCGACCTGGGCCCCGGTGTAAGAGGTCGCCGGCACGCCCAGCTTCTGCAGGGCCATGGCCAGCAGCGAGATGGTGACCTGCTCGCCGGTGGAGACCAGCATGTCCAACTCGCGCGGCGTCGGCTCGTCGTTGATCTGGCTGGCCAGGTCGACCAGACGGTTGGTCTCGCCACTCATCGCCGAGACGACCACTACGATCTGATGACCGTTGTCGCGGAAGCGTTTGACCTTCTCGGCCACGGCCTTGATGCGCTCTACCGAGCCCACCGAGGTGCCACCGAATTTCTGTACGTATAGCGCCATATGCGATTGCCTTGAAGTGAAAGGATGAAGGGAAAGAACGCGATTCGGGTGAGAAACAAGAAGGGGGTCGGAGCGATATTGCCCACGACCCCCTAGATAATAGCTTAGCCTAGCTGCTCCTCTACCCAGGCCGGCACACTGGCCAGGGCCTCCGGAAGGGCTTCAGGGTCACTACCCCCGGCCTGCGCCATATCGGCGCGACCGCCGCCCTTGCCGCCCACCTGGGCGGCAACGTGCTTGACCAGGTCGCCGGCCTTGAGACGCCCGATCAGGTCGTTGGTCACACCGGCGATCAGGCTGACCTTGCCTTTCTCGGCATCGGCCACCCCGAGCACCACCACACCGGAACCCAGCTTTTGCTTGAGCTGATCCATCACGGTGCGCAGCTCCTTGCCGGACACGCCCTCGAGCTGCTTGGCGAGCAGGCGGACACCGGCGATGTCCTGCGCTTCGTTCAGCATGTCGTTACCGGCGCTCGAGGCGAGCTTGGCCTTGAGGCGCTCGAGCTCTTTCTCGAGGCTACGGTTGCGCTCGAGCAGCGATTCAACGCGGCTTTCGACCTGCTCGGGCTTGGCCTTGAGGCGCTCACCGACCCGTGCCAGCTGTGCCTCCTGCTCCTGGAAGTAGGCCAGAGCCGCCTCGCCGGTGATGGCTTCGATGCGGCGCACGCCCGAGGCGATGCCAGTCTCCGTCACGATATGGAAACAGCCGATATCGCCGCTGCGCACCACGTGAGTGCCACCGCACAGCTCCACCGAGAAGCCATCGGCGCCGATGGTCAGGACGCGTACATCGTCGGCGTACTTGGCCTCGAACAGCGCCGCGGCGCCCTTGGCCTTGGCCTCGTCGAGGGTCATGTTCTCGATCCGGGTCGGCGCATTGGCTAGCACCTGGGCGTTGACGATGGTCTCGATCTCGGCGAGTTCCTCAGGCGTCACGGCCTCCAGGTGGCTGAAGTCGAAACGCAGCCGCTCGGCGCTGACCAGCGAGCCCTTCTGCTGGACGTGTTCGCCGAGCACTATCCGCAACGCCTTATGCAGCAGGTGGGTTGCCGAGTGGTTGCGCACCGTGGCGGCACGCAGGCTGGCATCGACCGTCGGCGTTACCGTGGCGCCTACCTCGAGGCCACCCTCGACCATCACGCCCTGGTGCAGGTGGTGGCCGGCCTGTTTCTGGGTGTCGGTGACCTGGAAGCGACCGGTATCGACCACCAGGTAGCCGGTATCGCCGACCTGGCCGCCGGACTCAGCGTAGAAAGGCGTGCGGTCCAGCACCACCACACCCTTCTGGCCCTCTTCCAGTGCCGCCAGCTCGTTGCCCGCCGTATCGACCAGCGCCGTGATCCTGGCCTCGTCCTCGAGGCGATCGTAACCGGTAAAGGCGGTTTCGCCCTCGAGTTCCAGAGTCACGCCGTAGTCGGCGCCGAACTGGCTGGCTGCCCGAGCCCGCTCACGCTGCGCCTCGAGCGCTGCCTTGAAACCGGCCTCGTCGAGAGAGACGCCGCGCTCGCGGCAGACATCGGCGGTCAGATCATAAGGGAAGCCGTAGGTGTCGTAGAGCTTGAACACCGTCTCGCCGGGCAGCACGTCGCCATCGAGGGCGTCCAGCGCCTCGGTCAACAGGCCCATGCCGTGATCCAGGGTACGGGCGAACTGCGCCTCTTCCTTGGCCAGCACGGTCTCGATCTGGGCGCGTGCCTGGCGCAGTTCCGGGTAGGCGTCGCCCATCTCGGCGTCCAGCGCCGCCACCAGGGTGTGGAAGAAGCTGCCCTCGGCGCCGAGCTTGTGGCCGTGGCGCACCGCGCGACGAATGATTCGGCGCAGCACGTAGCCGCGACCTTCATTGGACGGCAGCACGCCGTCGACAATCAGAAAGGCGCAGGAGCGGATATGGTCGGCGATCACCCGCAGCGACGGTGCGCTGGTATCGCGATGACCGGTCGCCTCGGCGGCAGCCGCCAGCAAGTTCTGGAACAGGTCGATCTCATAGTTCGAGTGCACGCCCTGCAGCACGGCGGCCACCCGTTCGAGCCCCATGCCGGTATCGATGGACGGCTTGGGCAGCGGATTCATATTGCCCTGGACGTCACGATCGAACTGCATGAAGACCAGGTTCCAGATCTCGATGTAGCGATCGCCATCTTCCTCAGGACTCCCGGGAGGCCCACCCCAGACCTCGGGGCCATGATCGAAGAAGATTTCCGAGGAGGGCCCACAGGGGCCGGTATCCCCCATCTGCCAGAAGTTGTCCTCGTCGAGCTTCGAGAAACGTTCCGGGTCGATGCCGATCTCGTCTTTCCAGATGCGCTCGGCCTCGTCGTCGCTTATATGAACGGTGACCCACAGCTTGTCCTTGGGCAGCCCCAGGCGCTCGGTCAGGAAGGTCCAGGCAAACTGGATGGCTTCGCGCTTGAAGTAGTCGCCGAAGCTGAAATTGCCCAGCATCTCGAAGAAAGTGTGGTGCCGGGCGGTGTAGCCGACGTTATCCAAGTCGTTGTGCTTGCCGCCGGCGCGCACGCAGCGCTGGGCGGAGGTGGCACGCACGTAGGGACGCGGGTCGCGCCCCAGGAAAACGTCCTTGAAAGGCACCATGCCGGCGTTGGTGAACAGCAGGGTAGGGTCGTTGTCCGGCACCAGCGAGCTGGACGGCACGATGGAATGTCCCTGCTCCTCAAAGAAGGTCAGAAAGGCCTGTCTGATCTCTGCGCTTTTCATATCAAGTCCGTGGCGATAAGCGTGTTGACGCTGCGGGCGAGCGGCCGCCGAGGCGGACCGACACGGCACGCCGGTGTCGTCGCAAACCTTGGAGTATAACGAGTCGGCGGGAAACTTTCAGGGGGGAAAGTGCGGGCTAGTCGACCTCGTGGGGGTCCCAGGCATGGGCCAGGGCGTGTTTGAGCTGGTCGAAGTCAAAACCGCGCCCGGCCAGGAACCGCTCGCGCTTGGCGCGCTGCTTGGGCGCCTCACCGGGATCGCTGAAGCGTCGAGCGAGGGTCTCGGCAGCCAGTTGATACCAGTCGACTTCAGCCTCCTCGAGGGCTTGATTGACCGTCTCGCGCGCCACACCCCGCTGATCCAGCTCGGCGCGCACCTTGCGCGGGCCCTGGCCCCGCTGGATGCGTGAGCGCACGAAGTGCTCGGCGAAACGCGCATCAGACTGCAGGCCCTGCTCGGCCAGCGCGTCGAGGCAGGCCGCCACGTTCTCGTGAGCATGCCCCTTGGCTAACAGGCGGCTCTCGATCTCGTGGCGGGAATACTCTCGCCGCGCCAGCAGCCGAATGGCGTCGTCACGGGGTGACGGCTGATCGCCGCCACCGCCATGTGTCGCTTTGCCGGACTCGAACGCCATGGATCAGGCCTTGTCGTCGAGCTCATCGCTGGCTACGGCTTCGCTTTCGGCCTTGTCGTCCTTCGGCTCGGCCTGAGCCAGCAGCTGGGCGCGGATCTGGCTCTCGATCTCTTCCATGATCGCCGGGTTGTCCTCGAGATACTGGGCGGCGTTAGCCTTGCCCTGACCGATCTTGCTGCCCTTGTAGCTGTACCAGGCGCCGGCCTTGTCGACCAGGTTGCACTGCACGCCCAGGTCGACCACTTCACCGGCATGGTAGATGCCCTTGCCGTAGAGGATCTGGAACTCGGCCTGACGGAACGGCGGCGCGGTCTTGTTCTTGACCACCTTGACGCGGGTCT
This sequence comes from Onishia taeanensis, assembly GCF_013349955.1. Lineage (GTDB taxonomy): Bacteria > Pseudomonadota > Gammaproteobacteria > Pseudomonadales > Halomonadaceae > Onishia > Onishia taeanensis_B. Next base: position 449,569 of record NZ_JABVXC010000001.1, read on the forward strand.
CGTTGCCGGTCACCTCGTCGCCCTGCTTCACCGAACCGGTGCGGCGAATATCCAGGCGCACGCTGGAGTAGAACTTCAGGGCGTTGCCGCCGGTGGTGGTCTCGGGGCTGCCGAACATCACACCGATCTTCATGCGGATCTGGTTGATGAACACCACCATGCAGTTGGCGTTCTTGATGTTGCCGGTGATCTTGCGCAGCGCCTGTGACATCAGACGCGCCTGCAGGCCGACGTGGGAATCGCCCATCTCGCCCTCGATTTCTGCCCGCGGCGTCAAGGCCGCCACCGAGTCGACGATGATCACGTCGACACCGCCAGAGCGCACCAGCATGTCGCAGATTTCCAGCGCCTGCTCGCCGTTATCCGGCTGCGAGACCAGCAGGTCGTCGAGATTGACGCCCAGCTTCTCGGCGTAGCTCGGGTCCAGCGCGTGCTCGGCGTCGACGAAGGCACAGGTCTTGCCTTGTTTCTGAGCCTGGGCGATCACCGACAGGGTCAGGGTGGTCTTACCCGATGATTCCGGCCCATAAATCTCGACGACCCGGCCCAGCGGCAGCCCGCCGATGCCCAGGGCGATATCCAGGCCCAGCGAGCCGGTGGAAACCGAAGGCATCACCACGCGCGGCGCGTCGCCCAGGCGCATCACGGTGCCCTTGCCGAACTGGCGATCGATCTGGGTGAGCGCCGCGTTCAGTGCCTTGGTGCGATTGTCGTCCTGTGCCATGGATGGCCTCCTGGAGTCATCAAAGGGAAAACGATGAGTTCTGAATGCCGGGCCTCGATACTGGAGCCAAGCACTGTATGACTGCACAGTATTATGGAGAAAAAAACCGGCCGCGCCTACCGCTCAGAGAACTTTTCCTGTGCCGCCTGCTCACCCTCGAGCCGAACGATAAGCCCAACCAGCGCCGCCCGCAGCGCCTGCTCGCGCACCGCATGGCGATCACCCTCGAAGTGCCGGCACACGGCCTCCTGGGCGTGGATGTCGCCCCAGGCCAGCCATACCGTACCCACTGGCTTGTCCTCGCTGCCGCCACCGGGGCCTGCCACGCCGCTGATGGCCACCGCCAGGCTGGCGCCGCTATCGCGACAGGCCCCGGCGACCATGGCATTGACCACCTCGCGACTGACCGCACCATGGGCGGCGAGGGTCGCTTGCGGCACGTCCAACTGGCGCGTCTTGGCCGCGTTCGAATAGGTCACGTAGCCGGTCTCGAAGTAGCCGGAGCTGCCGGCGACCTCGGTAATGGCATGGGCGACACCGCCACCGGTACAGGACTCCGCAGCGGTCACGGATGCCCCCCGAGCTCGGCAGGCCTCACCAAGCCGAGTGGCGAGTGTGAGCGTATCGAAGGCCTCGAGGGCCGCAGTGTTATCCATCATCTGTTCCCTAGCGGCTGGCGAAGCAATGCCCTCGCAATGGAGGGTCAGCGCCTGACGAGGCGCGCCTGAGCGAGTAGAATATCGCCTTTTGAGGGCCCCTGACGAGTCACCCGTCCAGGTGGTGCCATGTCCTCGCTGTCACGTCCAGCCGCGCCTTGCAGCGCCACGCACGCCAGAGCAATCAAGGAAGCCCATGACCCAGGCCAGCGCCCAGCACACCCCGATGATGAGCCAGTTCCTGAAGATCAAGCGCGAGCACCCCGAGGTACTGCTGTTCTATCGCATGGGGGACTTCTATGAGCTGTTCTTCGACGACGCCAAGCGCGCCGCCGCGCTGCTCGATATCACCCTGACCCAGCGCGGCCAGTCCGCGGGCAAGCCTATTCCCATGGCAGGCGTGCCCTACCACAGCGCCGAGGGCTACCTGGCGCGGCTGGTCAAGGCCGGCGAGTCGGTGGCGATCTGCGAGCAGATCGGCGATCCGGCCACCAGCAAGGGCCCGGTGGAGCGCAAGGTGGTGCGCATCGTCACTCCCGGCACGCTCTACGATGAGGCGCTGCTCGATGCCAGCCGCGACAACCTGGTGCTGGCCGCCTATTCGCGTGGCGAGACCTGGGGCATGGCCTGGCTGGAGCTATCCAGCGGGCGCTTCAGCGTACTGGAGGTCGAGGGCGAGGCCGAGATGCTCGCTGAAGTGCAGCGCCTCGATCCCGCCGAACTGCTGATCGCCGACAGCCAGGACCTTCCGCCCTCGATTGCCGAGCGCCGCGGCCTGCGCCGCCAGAGCGACTGGCTGTTCGATCTCGAGTCCGCGACCCGCACCCTATGCGACCAGTTCGCCGTGCAGGATCTGCGCGGCTTCGGCTGCGCCCACCTCGAGGCCGCCATGACCGCCGCCGGGGTATTGATCGACTACGCCCGTGACACCCAGCGCTCCCAATTGCCCCACGTGACCGCCATCGGCGTCGAGAACCGGGACGACGCCGTGGTCATCGACGCCGCCAGCCGGCGCAATCTGGAGATCGACACCAACCTGGGCGGCAGCGGCGACAACACCCTGGCCAGCGTGCTCGATACCACCGCCACCGCCATGGGCTCGCGGCTGATGAAGCGCTGGTTGAACCGGCCGCTGCACGACCGCCCGCGGGTGCTGGCCCGTCAGGCGGCCGTGGCGCTGCTGCTTAACGACGAGGCATTCGTGGGCCTGCGTGAAGACCTGAAAGCCATCGGCGACGTCGAGCGCATCCTGGCCCGAGTGGCGCTGCGCAGCGCACGCCCCCGCGATCTGGCCCGGCTGCGTGATGCTCTGAATGCCCTGCCCGGCCTCGAGGCGAGTCTCTCAGGCTTCGACGAGGGCACCGCGCTCGATGAGCTCAAGCGCCATATCCGCCCTTATCCCGCGCTTGCCGAAACGCTGACCCGGGCACTGATCGAGAACCCGCCGGTGGTGATCCGCGATGGCGGCGTGATCGCCAGCGGCTATGACGAAGAACTCGACGAGCAGCGAGGTCTCGCCGAAAACGCCGGTGACTATCTGATCCAGTTGGAGACTCGCGAGCGCGAGCGCACCGGCCTTGCTGGCCTCAAGGTCGGCTATAATCGCGTGCACGGCTACTATATCGAGATTCCCCGTGCTCAAGCCCGCGAGGCGCCGGCAGACTATATCCGTCGCCAGACGTTGAAAAACGCCGAGCGCTTTATCATTCCCGAGCTCAAGGAGTTCGAGGACAAGGCGCTGTCGGCCAAATCCCGGGCGCTGGGCCGCGAGAAATTGCTCTATGAAGTCCTGCTCGACACCCTGGGCGCCGAGCTCGACGCCCTGCAGCAGTCCGGCCGGGCGCTTGCCAGCCTCGATGTGCTGGCAAGCTTCGCCGAGCGTGCCCAGGCGTTGGACTTCGTGCGCCCGACTCTCACCGAGGCACCGGGTATCAACATCCAGGGCGGGCGCCATCCAGTGGTCGAGCACGTCAGCGAGGCGCCCTTCGTGCCCAACGACCTGGCCCTCGACGACAGCCGACGCATGCTGGTGATCACCGGCCCCAACATGGGCGGTAAGTCGACCTACATGCGCCAGGCCGCACTGATCACCCTGATGGCCCATACCGGCAGCTTCGTGCCCGCCGATATGGCCGAGATCGGCCCGGTGGATCGCATCTTCACTCGTATCGGCTCCTCGGACGATCTGGCCGGCGGCCGCTCGACCTTTATGGTCGAGATGACTGAGACGGCCAACATCCTGCACAACGCCAGCGACAAGAGCCTGGTGCTAATGGACGAGATCGGACGTGGCACCTCGACCTTCGACGGCCTATCGCTGGCCTGGGCCAGCGCCGAGCATCTGACCCGCTCGCGGGCTTTCACGCTCTTTGCCACTCACTATTTCGAGATGACCGCCCTGCCCGATCAGGCACCGGGGGTCGCCAACGTGCACCTGACCGCCGCCGAGCACAAGGACGGCATCGTCTTCATGCACCGGGTGGAAGATGGTCCGGCGAGCCAGAGCTATGGCCTACAGGTGGCCCAACTGGCTGGCGTGCCCCAGCACGTCATCACCCGAGCACGCGAGAAGCTGGCTCTGCTCGAACAGCAGGAAATCGACCAGGGCCAGCGCCAGACACCCCTTGCCGACCCGGCAGCGGACACCGGGTCGAGTGCGGCCCCTTCGGCATCAGCGCCGCGCCAGGACGACCTGTTCGCCAGCACGCCGCACCCGTTGCTCGACGAATTGGCCGGCCTGGATGTGGACGGCCTGAGCCCACGCCAAGCCCTGGAACTGCTCTATGCCTGGCGAGAAAGAATCTAGGAACCGATCCAGAGACGCGCCAAGCGTGCATTGACCGCCACTCCAGACAAGCCAACTCTCAGTTGAACGGGCCGGCGCGATCGGCGGTGAAAGTGACCGGAACGCAGCATAACGGGCATGAATAAATGCCGAAACGTTCTGCCCGCCGGCTGCGGTGATGACTTGCTGGCCCTGCACGCCACGACTAAAATATTCGCCCATTAGAATGGCGGCTTCTAATAATCAAGCCGCTTATAACTACGACACATTCAGGGACACGGCGAGTCACCGCACCCTGACAGCTAACGATCGAGGAAGCCCCATGACATTCGTCGTCACCGAGAACTGCATCAAGTGCAAGTACACCGACTGCGTGGAGGTCTGCCCGGTAGACTGCTTCTACGAAGGTCCCAATTTCCTGGTTATCCACCCCGACGAGTGCATCGATTGCGCCCTCTGTGAACCAGAATGTCCGGCCGAGGCCATCTTCTCAGAGGACGAGCTCCCCGAGGGTCAGCAGGAATTCATCGAGCTCAACGCCGAACTGGCAGAAGTCTGGCCGAACATCGCCGAGAAGACAGACCCGCTGCCCGACGCCGAAGAGTGGGATGGCAAGAGCGGCAAGAAGGAACTGCTCGAGCGCTGAGACAGTGCCATCAATGCTGCCTGACATGCTTCACAAAAAAGGGGCCAGCGATTTCTCGTCGGCCCCTTTTTCATGCGCCCCGGCCTGGCTAGAGCCGAGGGCGCAGCGATTGGCGAAAACACCGAACACGGCCAACCGTGCCGCCAGGAATCGAGGCAAGCCGTAAGTTGCCTGGCTGAGACGCCTCAAACAGCGTGCAGGCAAGTATATAAAAAACGGACACAAAAAAGGCGACCCGAAGGTCGCCCGCTCCTAGCCGTTCCTTGAGCATGTCCCTATGCTCGACTCCTGAGGTGACTTCCTTGCCCGGAAACGACCTCCTGTCGCACCAAGCGCACCCGACTACCATCCCGTTGCATCCTGCCGGGAAAGCGTCCTGCTTTCCCACATCCCAGGTACAGTTTGGCAGCTATGACGGGGTTCTCAAGTCGGCCAATGGAGGAGCAGATCCCTTGCTACTTATGCACCAATTATCTAAAAACTATTTATTTTCAATAAGTTAAATAAGAAGAAGCATTCCAGGAGTGGTTGTTTTTTGCTCAAAATCAAGCATATCGGGCTCAAGTTGTCGGTAATCTCTTACAAGCAATGAGGACATAACACTCACCCGTTGCAGCGCGCATCATCACCAGGCACAAAAAAAGGCGCCCGCGGGCGCCTTTCGTCTTACGTTTTGCTCATACCACTGAGCTTAGCGAGCTCATCCCTGCCCCTTGATGGCAGCAAGCCCCGGATAACGCACCGCCTCACCCAGCTGCTGCTCGATCACCAGCAGACGATTGTACTTGGCGACGCGGTCGGAGCGGCACAGCGAACCGGTCTTGATCTGGCCCGCCGAGGTCGCCACGGCCAGATCGGCAATGGTGGTGTCCTCGGTCTCACCGGAGCGGTGCGAAATGACCGCGGTGAAGCCGGCATCCTGCGCCATCTTGATCGCATCCAGCGTCTCGGACAGAGAGCCGATCTGGTTGAACTTGATCAGGATGGAGTTGCCGATTTTTTCGTCGATGCCACGCTTGAGGATCTTGGTGTTGGTGACGAAAAGGTCGTCGCCGACCAGCTGCACCTTGTCACCGAGCTTGTCGGTAAGCGCCTTCCAGCCGGCCCAGTCGGACTCGTCCATGCCATCCTCGATGGAGACGATCGGATACTGATCGGCAAGCTCGGCCAGGTAGTCGACGAAGCCCGCCGCATCATAGTTCTTGCCTTCGCCAGACAGGCTGTACTGACCGTCCTTGAAGAACTCGCTGGACGCGCAGTCAAGCGCCAGCGTGATATCGCTGCCCAGGGTGTAGCCGGCATCGGAGACGGCCTGCTTGATCACCGCCAGCGCCTCGGCGTTGGAGGCAAGGTTTGGCGCGAAGCCACCCTCGTCACCCACCGCGGTGGAAAGACCGCGTCCACCCAGCACCTTCTTCAGAGCGTGGAAGACCTCGGCGCCCATGCGCAGGCCTTCACGGAACGAAGGCGCGCCCACCGGCTGAATCATGAACTCCTGGATGTCGACGTTGTTGTCGGCATGCTCACCGCCGTTGATGATGTTCATCATCGGCACCGGCATCAGATACTGGCCCGGCGCGCCATAAAGCTCGGCGATGTGCGCGTAGAGCTCGACACCCTTGGCGCTGGCGGCGGCCTTGGCGGCGGCCAGGGAGACGGCGAGAATGGCATTGGCGCCAAGGCTTTCCTTGTTCTCGGTGCCGTCGAGCTCGAGCATGGCATTGTCCAGCGCGCGCTGATCGAGGGCGTCGAGCCCCATCAGCCGCTCACGAATAGCGCCATTGGCGGCCTCCACGGCCTTCAACACGCCCTTGCCCAGATAGCGTGTCTTGTCGCCGTCACGCAGCTCCAGCGCCTCGCGGGAGCCGGTAGAGGCACCGCTCGGCGCGCAGGCCACGCCCTTGGCACCGCTTTCCAGCACCACCTCGGCCTGTACGGTGGGATTACCGCGGGAGTCCAGCACCTCGAGGGCGCGAATATCGACAATCTTGGTCATGATTTCGTCCTTATTATCGCTAAGCATTGATCCAGTCGGCGTGCCTGGAGGGAGTCACGGCTCCGCTCGAAAACTGTCCATCGACCACCGTCTTGTCAAAAACAGACATCTATCGGGAACTGCATGCAAGAACTGAGGGCGGCCCGCCAGGCCACCCCGACCACCCTCGGGTGGCTCAGGAAATCGTCAAGGCCGGAAAGCCCTTGACCAGGTCATCCAGCGACTTGAGCTGACTCAAGAACGGCTCGAGCTGATCCAGCGGCAAGGCACAGGGACCGTCACACTTGGCGTTGTCCGGGTCCGGGTGCGCCTCGAGGAAGAGTCCGGCCAGGCCCACCGCGACACCGGCACGGGCCAGTTCGGCGACCTGGGCGCGACGCCCGTCGGCGCTGTCGGCACGACCACCAGGGCGCTGCAAGGCATGGGTGACATCGAAGAACAGCGGGTAGCCGGTGGCCTTCATGTCACCGAAGCCGAGCATGTCGACCACCAGATTGTTGTAGCCGAAGCTCGACCCGCGCTCGCAGAGGATCAGGCGATCGTTACCGGCCTCCTGGCACTTGCGCACGATGTGGCGCATTTCATGAGGAGCGACAAACTGCGGCTTCTTGATATTGATCACCGCACCGGTCTCGGCCATGGCCACCACCAGATCGGTCTGACGCGCCAGGAAGGCCGGCAGTTGAATGATGTCGGCGACCTCGGCCACGGGCTTGGCCTGCCAGGGCTCATGGACATCGGTGATGACCGGCACATTGAAGCGCTCTTTGACCTCGGCGAGGATTTCGAGGCCTTTCTCTAGGCCAGGACCGCGGTAGGAGTGGATCGAGCTGCGGTTAGCCTTGTCGAAGCTGGCCTTGAAAACGTAGGGAATGCCGAGCTTGCCGGTCACTTCGACATAGCGCTCGGCGACTTCGAGGGCCATCTCGCGGGACTCGAGCACGTTCATGCCGCCGAAAAGGGCAAGCGGCAGCGCATTGCCGGCCTTGAGGCCGGCAAACTCGATGATCTTCTGCGGTTCGCTCATCTACTTTCCTTAGCCTTGCGGCTGAGCCTGGGCCTGCTGACGGGCGCGCACCTGCTTGTGTTCGAGGGCTGCCTGAATAAAGCCACTGAACAACGGATGGCCATCACGGGGCGTGGAGGTAAACTCGGGATGGAACTGGCAGGCCACGAACCAAGGGTGGTCCGGCAGCTCGACCATCTCCACCAGTGACTCATCGACGCTCTTGCCGGAGATCACCAGACCAGCCTTCTCCAGCTCGCCAATGAACTGATTATTGACCTCGAAACGGTGGCGGTGACGCTCGACGATCTCGTCGCTGCCGTAGGCCTCGCGGGCCTTGGAGCCCGGCTTCAGGTGACAGATCTGGCCACCCAGACGCATGGTGCCGCCGAGATCGGAAGCCGCATCGCGCAGCTCGATCTTGCCTTCGGCATTCAGCCACTCGGTGATCAGGCCGACCACCGGATGCTGCGTGTCGTGGGTGAACTCGGTGGAATTGGCATCCGCCCAGCCGGCGACGTGGCGGGCAAACTCGATCACCGCGACCTGCATGCCGAGACAGATACCCAGGTAGGGAATCTTCTGCTCGCGGGCAAAGCGGGCGGTGGCGATCTTGCCTTCTACGCCGCGTTCGCCGAAGCCGCCAGGCACCAGAATGGCGTCCTTGCCGGCCAGCCGCTCCGGGCCATGACGCTCGATGTCTTCAGAATCGATGTAGTCGATGTTGACCTTGATGCGGTTCTGGATGCCGGCATGGATCAGCGCCTCATTCAGCGACTTGTAGGCATCCAGCAGCTCCATGTACTTGCCGACCATGGCGATGTTGACCGACTTCAGCGGATTCAGCTTGGCGTCGAGCACCCGCACCCACTCGTCCAGTTCGGCCTCATCGGCTTCCAGGCGCAGCTTGTCGCAGACGATCTCGTCGAGGCCGTGCTCGTGCAGCATCAGCGGGATGCGATAGATGGTATCGGCATCCTGCAGCGGCACTACCGCCCGTTCTTCGACGTTGGTGAACAGCGCGATCTTGCGCCGCTCGGTCTCCTCGAGCTCGACTTCGCTGCGACAGATCAGGATGTCCGGCTGGATGCCGATCGAGCGCAGTTCCTTGACGCTGTGCTGGGTCGGCTTGGTCTTGGTCTCGCCGGCGGTCTGGATGTAGGGCACCAGGGTCAGGTGCATGAAGATGGCGCGATTGGCGCCGAGTTCGCTTCTGATCTGGCGAATCGACTCGAGGAACGGCAGCGACTCGATGTCGCCGACCGTGCCGCCGATCTCGACCAGGGCCACATCGAAGCCCTCCCCGCCCTCGTAGACCCGACGCTTGATCTCGTCGGTGATATGCGGAATCACCTGCACCGTGCCGCCCAGGTAGTCGCCGCGGCGCTCCTTGCGTAGCACGTGCTCGTAGACGCGACCGGTGGTGAAGTTGTTGCTCTGGGTCATCTTGGTGCGGATGAAGCGCTCGTAGTGGCCCAGGTCCAGGTCGGTTTCAGCACCATCCTCGGTGACGAATACTTCGCCATGCTGGAAGGGGCTCATGGTGCCCGGATCGACGTTGATGTACGGATCCAGCTTGAGCATGGTGACCTTGAGGCCACGCGCCTCGAGAATCGCCGCCAGCGAAGCGGACGCGATGCCCTTGCCAAGAGAGGACACAACGCCGCCGGTCACGAAGATATATCGTGTCATGGAGAACCTGTCGAAACGTGATCAGAAGGCGCGGCAGGAAACCGCACCAGGATGGGACGACAGAATAGCAGAGTCGCCTTGGCGGCTCAATTTCGGCCGGCGCCTGGAAATGATGGACGCAGGACTAGAAGGCCGGGCGACCTCGCAAGGAGGCTGACGGGGCCGCGACCTCGGGGACAGGCCGAAGAGAAGGTCCTCTGCCATGGATGGCAGAGGTAGCGCCCAGGGATGGGGTCACCGCGCCTCCTCGCAGGCCTGTCGCCGGAGACGCTAGCGGCTAGCGTGTCGAATCGGAACAAGGTCCCTCTTGCCGATTCTCGATCGACATCCCTGTCGATCGCCACGCGCCGCGTCACTCGGCACCAGCGCCCTTGCGAGTCGCGACACTGGTCGCGCCCCTCGCCAGCATCGCCGCAGAGGCTACACCTCGAGATAATCGAGGATGCCCTCGCCGGCCTGGCGGCCCTCGTAGACGGCAGTGACCACCAGGTCGGAACCGCGCACCATATCGCCCCCGGCAAACACCTTGGCGTTGCTGGTCTGGAAGGGGTAGCGACCGTGCTCTGGGGCGGTAATGCGGCCACGCTCATCGGTGCTGATATTGTTCGGCTCGAGCCAGTCGATATCGGTGGGCTGGAAGCCAAAGGCGATCACCACCGCATCCGCCGGCAATACCTCTTCGGAGCCCGGCACCACCTCGGGACGCCGACGACCGTTCTCGTCAGGCTCGCCCATGCGGGTACGCACCACCTTGATGCCTTCGACCTTGTCCTCGCCGACCACTGCCACCGGTTGGCGATTGAACAGGAAGTCGACGCCTTCCTCACGGGCGTTGGCTACTTCGCGCTTGGAACCCGGCATGTTTTCCTCGTCGCGACGATAGGCGCAAGACACGCTGGCGGCGCCTTGGCGAATCGAGGTGCGGTTGCAGTCCATGGCCGTGTCGCCGCCACCCAGCACGACCACCCGCTGACCCTCGAAGGACACGTAGTCGGCGGGATCGGTCTCGAAGCCCAGGCAGTGGTTGACGTTGGCGATCAGGAAATCCAGCGCCTTGTGCACGCCTGGCAGGTCCTCGCCCGGGAAGCCCCCTTGCATGTACTTGTAGGTGCCCATACCCAGGAAGACGGCGTCAAAGTCCTCCATCAAGTCATCGATCGCGATATCACGACCGATCTCGGTATTGAGGCGGAATTCCACGCCCATCTCCTCGAAAACCGCACGACGGCGTTCCATCACGCTCTTCTCGAGCTTGAACTCCGGGATGCCGAAGGTCAGCAGGCCGCCGATCTCGGGGTACTTATCGAATACCACCGGCGTAACACCGTTGCGTACCAGGATATCGGCACAGCCAAGGCCCGCCGGACCGGCGCCGACGATCGCCACCCGCTTGTCGGTTCGAGCAACCTGAGACATGTCAGGCCGCCAGCCCATGGCGAAGGCGGTATCGGTGATGTACTTCTCCACCGAGCCGATAGTCACCGCACCGAAGCCGTCATTGAGAGTGCAATCACCTTCGCAGAGTCGATCCTGCGGGCACACTCGGCCACACACTTCGGGCAGCGAGTTGGTCTCATGGGAAAGCTCGGCGGCCTTGAGGATATTGCCCTCGGCCACCAGCTTCAGCCAGTTAGGAATGTAGTTGTGGACCGGACACTTCCACTCGCAATAGGGGTTACCACAGCCCAGGCAGCGATCCGCCTGACTGGCGGCTTCGCCTGGCTGGAAAGGCTCGTAGATCTCGGCGAACTCCCGCGAACGGGTGCGTGCCGCCTTCTTTTGCGGGTCCTGGCGACCCACGTCGATGAACTGAAAATCGTTGTGCTGAAGACGCTCTGCCATGATCGTCTCTCCTCGAAAACTGGAAGGTCAGGGCGGGGCCAATGCGGACGCCCCGCCGGGACGCGGCCCTTGCTCAGGGCCGCCGGGACTCGGCTTACTCGGGTCGCCGCCGGGACTCGGCGAGCAAACTGCCAAGACTCGCGGCCTTGGGCTTCACCAGCCAGAAATGGCGAATGAAGTGGCCGAAGTCCTCGAGAATCGCCGCGCCCCGTGCCGAGCCGGTGACGGCGACATAGCCCTCGATGACCTCCCTCAGGTGGCGCCGGTACGCCTCCATGGCTTCGGTGTTGATCCGGTGGATCTCCACCAGTTCGTGGTTGTACTTGTCGACGAAGGTACGATCCTCGTCGATCACGTAGGCAAAACCGCCGGTCATGCCCGCGCCAAAGTTAACGCCGGTCTCGCCGAGGACCGTGACCAGACCGCCGGTCATGTACTCGCAGCAATGGTCGCCAGCGCCTTCGATGACGGCAATGGCACCGGAGTTGCGCACCGCGAAGCGCTCGCCGGCGGTACCGGCGGCGTACAGGGTGCCCCCGGTGGCACCATACAGACAGGTATTGCCGATGATCGCCGTCTGATGGCTCTCGAATTGGCTACCCTTTGGCGGCACGATAGTGATCGAGCCGCCGTTCATGCCCTTGCCGACGTAGTCGTTGGCATCGCCCTCCAGATACAGGTTCAGGCCGCGTGCGTTCCACACCCCGAAGCTCTGACCAGCCACGCCCTGGAAGCGCACGGTGATCGGCGCGTCCTCGAGGCCCGCCTCGCCGTAGCGCTTGGCAATGGCGCCGGAAGTCATGGCCGCCACGCTGCGATCGCAGTTGGTGATGGCGAAGTCAAACTCGCCGCCCGACTTATTGTCGATGGCCGGGCGCAGCGACTCGAGCACCTCGAGGTTCTTGGCGCCCGGGTCATGGGGCACGTTGCGGCTGACACGGCAAAACTGCGGCGCATCGGCCGGCACATGATCGTTCTCGAGCAGTGGCGTTAGATCGAGCTTGCGCTGGGCGCTGGTCTGGCCTTCGAGCACCTCGAGCAGGTCGGTTCGTCCGATCAGGTCGGTGAGCTTGCGCACGCCGAGCAGCGCCATCAGCTCGCGCACTTCTTCGGCGATGAAACGGAAGTAGTGCTTGACCATATCCACGGTGCCGCGGAAATGCTCGTCGCGCAGAAACTGATCCTGGGTGGCCACACCGGTCGCGCAGTTGTTGAGGTGGCAGATGCGCAGGTACTTGCAGCCTAGCGCCACCATCGGCGCCGTGCCAAAGCCGAAGCTCTCGGCGCCGAGAATCGTCGCCTTGACCACATCGAGGCCGGTCTTCAGGCCGCCGTCGGTCTGCAGGCGGATCTTGTCGCGCAGCCCATTGATGCGCAGCGCCTGGTGGACCTCGGGCAGGCCGAGCTCCCAAGGGCTGCCGGCATGCTTGATCGAGGTCAGCGGGCTCGCCGCGGTGCCGCCATCGTAGCCGGATACGGTGATCAGGTCGGCATAGGCCTTGGCCACACCCGTGGCGATGGTGCCGATACCCGGCTCGGAGACCAGCTTCACCGACACCTGGGCGTCAGGATTGACCTGTTTGAGATCGAAGATCAGCTGAGCCAGGTCCTCGATCGAGTAGATGTCGTGGTGCGGGGGCGGCGAGATCAGGGTCACGCCGGGCACCGCATAGCGCAGCCGCGCGATCAGCTCGTTGACCTTGCCACCGGGCAACTGGCCACCCTCGCCGGGCTTGGCGCCCTGAGCGACCTTGATCTGCAACACCTCGGCATTGACCAGGTAGGCCGGCGTAACGCCGAAGCGTCCTGAGGCAATCTGCTTGATCTTCGATGAGCGGATGGTGCCGTAGCGGGCCGGATCCTCACCGCCCTCGCCGGAGTTGGAGCGCCCGCCGGCCTCGTTCATGGCCTGGGCCAGCGCCTCGTGAGCCTCCGGCGACAGCGCACCCAGCGACATCCCGGCGCTGTCGAAGCGCGGAATCAAGTCATCAATGGCCTCGACCTCCTCGAGCGGTACCGGCTCGGCGGCGGGCTTCAATGTCAGCAGATCGCGAACGGTCGCGACCGGGCGCTCGTTGACCAGGGCGGCAAATTTCTTCCACTTCTGGTAATCACCCTGCTGCACCGCCTGTTGCAGCGTGGTCACCACGTCGGGGTTGTAGGCGTGATATTCCTTGCCGTGAACATATTTGACCAGGCCACCCTGGCCAATACCCTTGCGCGGGGTCCAGGCACGGCGGGCCAGCAACTCCTGCTGCATCTGCAATTCGCTGAAACCGGCCCCTTGGATACGCGACGCCATATTGGTGAAGCACAGGTCCATGACCTCGCTGCCAAGACCCACCGCCTCGAACAGCTGAGCCCCCCGGTAGGACGCCAGGGTCGAGATCCCCATCTTGGAGAGAATCTTGTAAAGCCCCTTCTGCAGGCCCTTGCGGTAATTCTCGCGGGCGTCTGCCGGATTGCCGGTAAGCTCGCCGGTGCGATGCATGTCGGCCATCACCTGGTAGGCGAGATACGGATAGACCGCGGTGGCACCGACGCCGAACAGCACCGCCATCTGATGGGCGTCCCGGGCGTAGCCAGTCTCGACGACCAGGTTGACCCGCGGGCGCAGCGCCTCGCGACCCAGGTGATGATGCACGGCGCCCACGGCCAGCGCGGCCTGAATCGGCAATTGACCCTTTTTCAGGCCGGCATCACTCAGCACCAGGATCACCTTGCCGCTGCGGGCGGCGTCCTCGGCCTGCCGGCAGAGCACCTGAATGGCCTGCTTGAGTCCGGTGGTCTCGGGGTCGTAGGCCAGGGACAGATGCTGGCTCGCGAAGGCCGGGTCGTCCTGACTGACCAGCGCGGTGAACTTGCGCGGCGACAGCACCGGGGTCGTCAGGATCAGGCGATGTGCGTGCTCGGGCGTGGCATCGAAGACGTTGAGCTCGGCGCCGCAGATGGTCTCCAGCGACATCACGATCGCTTCGCGCAGTGGATCGATGGGCGGATTGGTGACCTGGGCGAACTTCTGGCGGAAGTGGTCGGTGAGCAGACGCTCGTGGCGCGACAGCACCGCCATGGGCGTGTCATCGCCCATCGAGCCCACTGCCTCCTGACCGCTCTCCGCCAGTGGACGCAGCAGCTGGTCGCGCTCCTCGAAGGTGATCTGGAAGAGCTTCTGGTGAACGTTGAGTTCGTCGGCGTCCATGGGCTGGAAGCGGGCCAGCTCGGTCAGCGCCGATTCCAGATAGCTGGCCTCGTCCTTGAGCCAGCGACGATAGGGGTAAGCCGACTTCAGGCGGTTATCGATATCTTCGGTGTGCAGGATCTCACCGGTCTGGGTGTCGATACCCAGCACTTGGCCGGGGCCGACGCGCCCCTTGGCCACCACGTCTTCGGGCCGATAGCCATAGGTACCGATCTCGGAGGCCAGAGTGATATAGCCGTTCTTGGTGATCACCCAGCGGGCCGGACGCAGGCCGTTGCGGTCGAGCATGCAGACGGCGTGACGGCCGTCGGTCATCACCATGCCGGCGGGCCCGTCCCAAGGCTCCATGTGCATGGAGTTGTACTCATAGAAGGCGCGCAGGTCGCCGTCCATGGTCTCCACGTTCTGCCAGGCCGGCGGCACCATCATGCGCACAGCGTTGTAGATATCCATGCCGCCGGCCATCAGCACCTCGAGCATGTTGTCCATGCTCGAGGAATCGGAACCGGAGGTATTGACGATCTCGTCGAGCTCGGCGATCTCGGTCAGGCGCTCGTTGACGAAGTTTTCCTTGCGCGAGTTCGCCCAGCCACGGTTGGCCTCGATGGTGTTGATCTCACCGTTGTGAGCCAGCAGGCGGAACGGCTGGGCCAGCGGCCAGCGCGGTGCGGTATTGGTCGAGAAACGCTGGTGGAAGACGCAGATGGCAGTCTCGAGACGCTCGTCACCCAGGTCCTGATAGAAGGTGGGCAGATCCACCGGCATCATCAGGCCCTTGTAGGACACCACCTGAGAGGACAGCGAGCAGACATAGAACTCAGGCTCACCGGCCAGCTTTTCCTCGGCGCGGCGGCGCGCCATGAAAAGATCGACGCCCAGCTCGGCCTCGAGGCGATCGTCACCGGCAGTGATGAAGACCTGACGGATGCGCGGCAGGCAATCCAGCGCCATGGGGCCACAGACGCTCGCGTCGATAGGCACGTCGCGCCAGCCATGCACGGTCAGGCCACGAGCCTCGAGCTCGCCGCTTAGCACCTCACGGGCGGCCTGTTCGCGAGCATCGTCATCCGGCAGAAAAATGCTGCCAACGGCAAAGCGCTCCCCGAGTTCGACGCCCAGTGAGTCCCGGGCCACGGCTCGCATGAAGTCGATAGGCATCTTCAGCAGCAGGCCGCAGCCGTCGCCGGTCTTGCCGTCGGCGGCGATGCCGCCACGGTGGGTCATGCAGGTCAGCGACTCGATCGCCGTTTTCAGCAGGTCATGGCTGGCCTGCCCTTCCATGTGCGCAATCAGGCCGAAGCCGCAGTTGTCGCGAAATTCACCGGGCTGGTGGAGACCTTGTCTCATGGGCGCGCCTCATCAATATTCAGTAGTCTTGTGTCCAGACGGCTTCAACGATATACTTATCGGTTTTATTTATTTCTGCATCGTTGCCAAATGCCGTTTTCTGGCGCCGAAAAAGGCTAACCAGCATAGCCAGCCCCCTCGCTCGGCGCAATTCCCCACCCACCTTGGCGTATAAAAAACCGCCGAAAAACCGCACCTTAGCGTATCTTTTCGGCAAAAAACCCTGACAGGTCAACCACTTGGACTCTGGCTGCACGACAACTCCAGCGCTATAGACTTTAGTCGCAAAAAACCGCTCAAGGGCATGCCAATCATGCATAAGCCATGCGAATTGTTTTCTAGCCATCGACAGCCAGCCATTGCGATAGCGCCAGACCAGACCGCCCCCAAGCCGTGCCGATATTTTTCACCGCCGATACAACACAGATCTAGCCGCCAGTCCGGCCACAAAAAAGGCGCCCGTGAAACACGGACGCCTGATTTCCAGTCCAGCGATATCACCCTCTAGCAACGAGGGAAGTCTGCCAGCAGTCTCTCGAGCACCTCAGGTGGAGTCGAGTCGTACAGAGTGGCATCACCCAAGCTTCGCAATAGCACCAGACGCAGCCGGGCGTCGATGTTCTTCTTGTCCAGTCGCATCACAGCCAGGAAGTCATCCACCCCCATGTCTTCGGGCGCCGCCGGCGGAAGGCCGGCGGCAGCGATGACCGCCGCCGTGCGATCCACCTCGTCCTGAGTCAGCCACCCCAGGCGCTGCGAGAGCTCGGCGGCCATCAGCATACCGGTACCCACCGCCTCGCCGTGCAGCCAGGCACCATAGCCTTGGTGTGCCTCGATGGCATGGCCAAAGGTGTGCCCCAAATTGAGCAGCGCCCGGGCGCCCTGCTCGGTCTCATCGGCGGCCACCACCTCGGCCTTGATGGCACAGCTTCTATAGATCGCCTCGCGCAGCGCACTGCCGTCAAGGCCGCGCAGCGCATCCATCCTCGCCTCGAGCCAGGCCAGGAACTCGAGATCGCGTATCAAACCGTACTTGATCACCTCGGCGAGCCCCGCCGAAAGCTCCCGGGATGGCAAAGTGTCGAGGGTATCGGTGTCGATCAGCACCGCCTTGGGCTGCCAGAAGGCGCCAATCATGTTCTTGCCACGAGGGTGGTTGACCCCGGTCTTGCCACCCACCGAGGAATCGACCTGAGAAAGCAGCGTCGTCGGGACCTGAATGAAGGCGACGCCGCGCTGATAACAGGCCGCAGCATAGCCAGTCATGTCGCCGATCACGCCGCCCCCCAGGGCAATCAGGGTACAGCGACGGTTGAAGCCGGCGGCCAGCAGGGCATCCCAGATACGGGCCACGGATTCCAGGGTCTTGGTGTGCTCACCGTCAGGCAATACCACCTCTTCGACCTCGAGATCCTCGGGCAGCCCTCGCTTGAAGGCCTCGAGATAGAGCGGCGCGACCGTCTCGTTGGTGACGACCATCACCTGGCGGCCGGCGAGATAAGGGGTAATGGTACCGGCACGGCCCAGCAGGCCGGGACCAATATGGATCGGGTAGCTGCGCTCATCGAGCGCCACGCTGAGGGTGCGGATAGCGTCGGACTGGGGCATGAGAAAGCTCGGTCAGAAAGACTCGGTCAGAAAGACTCGGTTAAGAGGTGCGGCAAGGGCACCGTCAGGCCTTGCAGGACATCAGCGGATCGAGCTGGCGGCTCACACGGCGCACGATTTCACCCACCACCGCCTTGGGGCCACGGCGATCGGTGCGCACTACCAGGTCAGCGGTCGCCCGATACAGCGGGTCGCGACGGGTAAACAGGGTGCGCAGCACCTCTTCGCGATCGTCTCGCTGCAACAGCGGTCGATTGCGGTCGCGAGCGGTGCGCCTCAGCTGCTGCTCGACGGTCGTGTAGAGATAGATCACCGTGCCGCGCTCGCGCAGCGCGCGACGATTGGCTTCCCGCATCACGGCGCCGCCTCCGGTGGCCATGACCACGCCGGGATACTGTGTCAGCTCGCCAATCACCTGCTGTTCGCGCTCACGAAAGCCGGCTTCACCTTCCACATCGAAGATCCAGGGGATATCGGCCCCGCAGCGGGCCTGTATCTCGTGGTCGCTGTCGAAAAACTCGCGGCGCAGCTCGGCCGCCAGCAGGCGGCCGATGGTGCTTTTACCGGCCCCCATGGGGCCGATCAGAAAAACGTTGGGGAGATCGTCCTGCATCAGCGAAGGGCCAGCCTGTCCTCGAGAATCCTGGGAGTGATGAATATCAGCAACTCTACCTTCTCGTTCTGTTCTTGGGTATAGCGGAACAGCTGGCCAAGCACCGGCAAATCACCCAGGAAGGGCGTCTTGGACAGGCTGCGCAGCTCTTCCTGAGTCAGGATGCCACCCAGCACCACCGTTTCGCCGTTATCCACCAGCACCTGGGTCTCGATCTGATTGGTATCGATGGCGGGGGCGCCAGCGAAGCTCTGATCGGAGACGGTATCGTTGTTGATGGCGAGATCCATGATCACTCGATTGTCCGGTGTGATCTGCGGCGTGACCTCAAGCGACAGCACCGCCTCCTTGAACTCGATGTTGGTCGCCCCGCTGGAGGTCGACTCCTGATAGGGAATCTCCTGGCCCTGCTTGATGGTCGCGGTGCGCTGATTGGCGGTGATGACCCTTGGCTGGGAGATGGTCTGGCTCTTGTTCTCGGTCTCCAGCGCATTGAGCTCGAGATCGAGCAGCACGTCGCCCGACAGGTAGCCGAAGGAGAAGCTGGTCGAGGCCGAATCGGCACTCCCCAAATCGACCGCCAGCCCCCCGTTGCTGGCAACGCCGTTAGAGGCGCCACTCAGATTGGCGCTGCTGCCATTGCCCAGCACGCCATTGATGCTATCGGCCGACGACATTCCCCAGTTGACGCCCAGCTCCTGGGTCACCCCATCTCGGGCAATCACGATTCGCGCCTCGATCTGCACCTGGCGCACGGCGACGTCGAGCTTCTCGACGGTACGCAGAATCTCGCGGATCTGATCGGCAGTGTCCTGAAT
The DNA here is from genome assembly GCF_013349955.1 of Onishia taeanensis. GTDB lineage: Bacteria > Pseudomonadota > Gammaproteobacteria > Pseudomonadales > Halomonadaceae > Onishia > Onishia taeanensis_B. The sequence goes on from NZ_JABVXC010000001.1 coordinate 468,501, forward strand.
CAGCAGGGTATTGGTACGTTCATCGACACTGACCCGGCCGCGCTCGGTGAGCAAGCCGAAGCCTTCACCACCACGCAACAACTTGGCCAGGTCGGCGGCCTTGGCGTATTTGACCTGTACGTATTCGGTGGTCAGAGGGGCGAGGACCTGCATCTGCTCCCGAGCCTCGATTTCCTGGCGCTCGATGCTGGCAAGCTCACTGGCGGGCGCCACCACGATCACGTTACCTTCGCGACGACTGGCAAGGCCATGGCTCTTGAGCACCAGCTCAAGGGCCTGGTCCCAGGGCACGTCATCGAGATTGAGGGTGACTCGACCGCTGACGCTATCGCTTGCCACCAGGTTGAGACCGCTGACATCGGAGATGATGGCCAGCACCGCGCGCACCTCAATGTCCTGGAAGTTCAGGCTGATACGCTCGCCTTGGTAGCTGGTACGCGCCTCGTCGCGATCCGGCTGCTGCTCTCGCGTGACGGGACGCGCTTCAACGATCAGTTGGCGGCCCTGAAGCGTCGAGAACATCGCATAGTCGCCCTGGGTGTCGATCGACAGACGCACGCCATTGGCAACCCGGCTCGGCACGACACGCGTCATCGGTGTGCCGAAATCGGTGACGTCAAGCACCTGATCCTGAGCCTCGGGCAGGTCGACACCTGGAAGTTCGGCGATGATGCTGTTTCCAGACTCACGCACCTGAGAGGCCACCCCGGCCCGGTCGAAGTTGACCACCAGCCTCCCCCCACCTTCGACGCCGCGCTGGAAGTCGAAGCTCGAGATCTGCGGATCACGGCCGACATCGTCAGGAGCGGAGGGCGGTGAGGCCTGTGCATTCGCCACCTCGCCCTCTGGCGGGGCATCACCGCCGATCACCAGCTCAAGACGATTTCCGACCTGTCGAGTGCGATAGGCCAGCGGTGCGTCGAGATCGAACACCAGCCGCGTGCGCGACCCCGCCTCCAGCGTGATCAGGCGATCGACCCCGGCCAGCCCGATCTCACGCCGGCGCTCGCTGAGGCCGTTGGCAGTCTCGACCAGGTCGATGCTCAACCGGGGAGGCGAATCGAGCCGATAGCCGCGCACCTGGGGCACGTCGCCGTCGAAGCGCATGTCGACTTCCAGCTCACCGGCACTGCCCTGGCGAACCTCGAGCCCAGTCAGCGTCGACGCGGCCAGGGCCGTGGCCGGAAGCCCCCAGACCAGCATGAATGCCAGCAATACGCGCATCATGATTTGCATCGTCGTGTCCCTTGTTGCCTGCGTGGCACGGCCGTATCTTCAGCCGGCCTGTTTCGTTGTAGGATCGTCCAGCGTTAAGCGACGCGTGCGCTCGATCCAGCCGCCGCGCCCATTGTTGACTACTTCGACAAGCTGCACAGAGCGCTCGGTGATACTGACGATGCGGCCATAATCGGTGCCCAGGTGATCGCCGCTGGTCAGTCGATGCACTTCGCCATCGGGGGCCCGCACCAGCGCCGAGGGCCGATTGCCCACACTCAAGGTACCCACCAGCACGAGCTCGTCGAGGGGATAGGCTTCGAGCGGATCCAATGCGCGGTCTGGGTCAGGCGCCAGGTCGACGGAGCCTTCGGGCGCCGTCTCGGGCGCCGGCTGACGGGCCAGGAAGGGGCTACGACGACTCGACTGGTCATAGGCCACGGCAGCATAGTGAGGCAGCTCGGGAACCGGTGGCAGCTCCACGCTACCGGGATCGGCTCGCAGCTCGCTCAGCTTCTTATCCAGCCCGGCGATATCGGGTTCGCTACACCCCGTCAACGACAGGCCGAGAGCCAGCGACAACGCGAAAGTCCGGGGCGTGAAAGTCCGTGGAAAGCACTCCCGCGATGCCGGTCTCGCCCACGAATGCGCCTGCCAATGCCACGGTACCGCCCTGCCCTTGTGCCCGCCCCTTTGAGCGCCCTCTTGCTCGTCCTTTGGAAAGGGGTAGCGGTGCAAGAGGCCACGAAATAGGGAGGCGGCGCCCCTATCCCTAGGGGCATTACGCTGACTCATGGCGACGCCTCCTCGTCACTCGCTTTTGCGCTGGGCGCATAACTGTAGGTGCGAGCCAGCATGGATAGCTCCAATCGCTCACCATCGTCGACCGGCGAGAGGCTGAAGTCATGCAGCGTGACGATGCGCGGCAGGGCTGCCACCCCTGCCAGGAAAGCGCCGATGCGGTGATATTCACCGCGCACGCGAATGTCGAAGGGTCGCTCGATATAGTGCTCCTTGGGCACCGGCTCTCGCAGGCGGATCGCCTCGATGGACAGCTGGTTGTCCAGGGCCGTCTTGCTGATATCGTCGATCAGCGCAGGAATCTCGGCACCGCTGGGCAGCATTTCCAGCAGACTCTCGAGACGAGCATTGAGGGTAGCCACCTGTTCTTCCATGGCCGGCAGCCTCGCTGCTTGCGCCGCCTCTCGACCATAGGTGTTCAACAGCTGCGCCTCTTCGCGACGCGCCTGCTCAAGAGCTTCCACCTTGGGAGTCGCCAGGTACCAGTCCATGGCAAAGCAGGTCAGTCCCAGCACCAGCAAGCAGCAGCCCACCTGAAGCGTCCAGGGCCAGCCACCGGCCTCCTTTATATCCAGCTCCCGCCAATCCAGCTCACGCAGGCGACGCCATTCGGCCGATAGGTTCATGGCGCCTCCTCGACCGAGGCGGTCAAGCGCTGATCCACGCTCAGCGAAAAGCGCCTGCCTCCCTGCTCATCGCCCTCGACCTGCGATAGCACCGGCACGCCCAGCACAGGCGCCGCCTCAAGGGCACGCAGCTGGTCGGAAACCTGGTAGTTATCCTCGGCCACGCCATCCAGGCTCAGCCGCTGGCCGGCACGAGACAGCTTCGAGTAGTACACCCCTTCCTGAAGACTGGCGCTGAGAGCATTGAAGACGCGCACCGTCTGGCCGCGCCCCTCCTGAAGCTGACTGAAGACATCGATCTTGTTGCGTATGATGTCGCGACTCTGTTCATCATCGTGCATATCCTGAATATCCTGCTTGAGCAGGACAGACTCGGCGCGGATATGCTCATTGCGCTGCTGCTGCACATCCAGCTGGTGATCGTAGTAGAAGGTCATCGCATAGCCGCCGCCCAGTCCAAGGACCGCCATCAGCCCAAGGGCCAGGTTGAAACGCTTGCCGCGACGCTCACGCTGCGCCTCGCGCCAGGGCAGCAGATTGATTTCGATCGCCATCAGCGCCCCCTCATGGCCAGTCCACAGGCGGTCAGCATGGCCGGTGCATCATTGGCCAGCGCCTGGGCATTGATGCGGGGATTGACCTGCATGCGCCTAAACGGATTGGCGTTCACCACATCCATGCCGGTTTCCTCGACCAGACGTTCCTTGAGTCCGGGAATCACACTGGACCCACCGGCCAGTATCAAGCGATGCACTTTTTCCTTGCGCCCCGCGGTATAGTAAAGCTGCAGGGAGCGGCCGACCTGCTGCACGAGCGTCTCGATGAAGGGCATCAAGACATTGGTGGCGTAATCATCGGGCAATCCACCGCGTTTCTTGGCAAGCCCTGCTTCTTCTAAGGTAAGCTCGTAGCGATTGGCAATTTCATCGGTCAGGCGCCGGCCGCCGAAGACAGTGTCACGGCTATAGACGGTGCGCCCACCCTTGAGTACATGGAAGGCGTTCATGTTGGCGCCGATATCGACCAGCGCCACGCACTCTTCGGCGCTGCTGGCCACCATCTGCTGCTGGAGCTCATTGAAGGCACGCTCCATGGCGAAGGTTTCGACATCGACCGCTGCGGGCGTCAGGCCGGCTTGAAGCAGCGCCTCGGTCAACTGGTTGACGTCTTGGTTGCGACAGGCCACCAAAAGTACGTCCTGCTGATCGGTATAGCGCTCATTGATGCCCAGGCGCTGAAAATCGAAGGAGACCTCGCTAAACGGAAAGGGAATATGCTTGTCGGATTCGAGTTCGATGCGGGCCTCGATCTCCTCGTCATTGAGGGAGGCAGGCAGAATCAGCGTCTTGGTAATGGCAGCGCTGGCAGGCACGGCGACGCAGGCGTCTCGCGTGCCAGGTTGGGCCTGGACGACGGCGCGCTGCAGCGCTTCGGCGACGGCGCCCATATCACGAATGCGCCGCTCGACCACGGTGCCCTCACGCAAAGGCCGCACCGCATAACTTTCCACCCGGCGCTGGCCACGAACGTGCTTGAGCTCAATCAGCTTTACGGTCGCCGAGGAAATATCCACCCCGATCAACCCTTTTCCGGACCTTCTGAGCCTTTTCAAGGCCTCACCCCCAACTCAAGCCTATATTTCAAGCCTACATTGTCTCGTATCCACGCAGTAATCGACTGCGCTGCACTCAGGCTACAAAGCTCATACAGGCCAGACTACATGATTCTACGAATGCTAACACTTTAGGCGCCGTTCAATACCTTCAACGCTGGTGACCTGACGCCCAGGTTCCTATAATACGGCCCTCCACGGAAGTCTCGCTCTCAGCACCATCGCCCAGCCACCGTTCATCATGAGTACTAGGTTTTCATGAAGCTATTCAAAACGCTTGCCGCATCGGCGATATGGATCACGCTATCCCTGAGCGTATCCGGCGTCCTGGCCCTGGTCGGCGCCGCCCTGTACTTCGCCCCTGGCCTTCCCGACGTGCGCCAGCTACAGGACTTCGAACTGCAGACCCCATTGCGCATCTACACTCGCGACGACAAGCTGATCGGCGAGTTCGGTGAAGAACGTCGTCTGCCAGTAAGCTACGACGAGATCCCCAAGGACATGATCGACGCCCTGCTGTCTGCAGAGGATGCCGGATTCTTCGAGCACCCCGGCGTCGACCCCAAGGGCCTGCTGCGCGCCGCCACCGAGCTGGTCGCCAGCGGCGGCGACATTCAGTCCGGCGGCAGCACCATTACCATGCAGGTGGCCCGTAACTATCTGCTGACCCTTGATCGGACCTTTACCCGCAAGATCCGAGAAATACTGCTGGCGCTGCAGATGGAGCAGGTGCTGAGCAAGGAAGAGATCCTTACCCTCTATGTCAACAAGATCTTCCTCGGCCACCGCTCCTATGGCATCGGTGCCGCCGCCGAAACCTACTATGGCAAGCCGCTCTCCGAGTTGAGCCTGGCCCAGACCGCGATGATTGCCGGCCTGCCCAAGGCGCCCTCGAACTTCAACCCGCTGACCAACCCCGAGCGCTCGCTGATCCGCCGTAACTGGATCCTCTATCGCATGCGCGAGCTTGGCCACATCGATGCCGAGCGCTACGAAGCCGCCGTACAGGCCCCGATCACCGCGCGGCGCTTCGCCACCCAGTTAGATGTCGACGCCGATTACGTGGCCGAAATGGCCCGCCAGTTCATCGTCGACCGCTATGACGATGCCTATACTGGCGGCTACAAGGTCACCACGACCCTCGACAGCCAACTGCAGCCACTGGCCCGCCAGGCGCTGACCAAAGGGCTAATCGAGTACGACACCCGTCACGGCTGGCGAGGAGCCGAGGAAACCGACATCCCGGCAAGCCTAGTGGAAGCACAGAACCGCACCCAGCGCAGCGGCCTCGAAGAAGAGCTGTCCGAATCCGAGGTCCGCGAGACGGCTCGACAGGCCGCCGAACGTAGCCAGACCCAGATCAGCGGCATCGATGGCGACGTCAGCAACTGGCTGCGCGTCCTCGAGCGCACGCCTGCCTATGGGCCTCTGGAGCCGGCGATCGTCGTCACTACCGAGGGCCGCGAGATGCGCGTGCTCAGTCGCGACGGCAAGGCCATCACACTGCCCTGGAGCGGCCTCGAGTGGGCAGACCCCTATCTGAGCCCCTACAGCCGTGGGCGACCGCCGAGCTCTGCTGGCGATATTGCCGATCGCGGCTCACTGGTCCGCATCCTCGAGCAGGACGATGGCAGCTGGCGTCTTTCCCAGCGTCCCGCCGCCGAAGGGTCGATCATCGTTCAAGCCCCCGACAGCGGCGCCGTCCTGGCTCTGCAAGGCGGCTTCAGCTTTGCCTCCAGCAAGTTCAACCGCGCCACTCAGGCCAAGCGCCAGCCCGGTTCGACCTTCAAGCCGTTTATCTATCTAGCGGCGCTGCAGGAAGGCGGCATGACACCCGCCACCGTGATCAACGACGCTCCGGTGGTCATGGAGTCCAATGACGGCCTGTGGCGGCCGGCCAACTCCGGCGGCGAGTTCCGCGGCCCGACCCGGCTGCGCGAGGCGCTGGCGCAGTCACGCAACCTGGTGACCATCCGCATTCTGCGCACCATGGGGCTCGATCGCACCATCGACTTCCTGACCGGGTTCGGCTTCGCCAAGGACGAGTTGCCCAACGGGCTGTCACTGGCGTTGGGCAGCGCCAGCCTGACGCCCTTGACCATGACCAACGCCTATTCGACGCTGGCCAATGGCGGCTTCCAGGTCTCGCCCTGGTTCATCAAGGAAGTTTCCCGGGACGGCAAGGTGATCGAGAAGGCCGAGCCGGCGGTGGCATGTCGCGACTGCTCGCCGGATGCCGATCACGTCGAGCGCGACGGTGAGCGCTATCCGCTGGCGCAGCGCGTCGCCGAGGAAAGCTCTGTCTACCTGCTGCGCAGCATGTTGCGTGACGTCATCGAGCACGGCACCGGCCGCCGCGCCCTGGCCCTCAACCGCAGTGATATCGTTGGCAAGACCGGCACCACCAACGACCGCCGCGATGCCTGGTTCGCAGGTTTCAATGACGAGCTGGTGACCACCGTATGGATCGGTAAGGACAACTACGACACCATCGCCGAGTATGGCGGTCAGGCCGCCCTGCCCATCTGGATGGACTTCATGGGCAAGGCACTGGAAGGCCACGCCGAGAAACAGCCCGAGCGCCCGGATGACATCGTGACCGCACGCATCGACCCGACCACCGGCCAGCGGCTTCGCGACGACCAGTCCGGCGGCATCCAGGAGATGTTCGTGGCCGGCGAGCTGCCAACGCTTGCACCGCGCAGCATCGACCAGGAGCTCGAATCCCAGAGCGGCTCTCAGGGCACCGGTTCCTTCGACGCCATTTTCTGATCTCCAGCGACCCGGGGCACTCCGCCCCGGGCATCGGGCACCATGATTCCCCACTTTCCATACAGCGACCGGCACGGCCCCATCGACCAAGCTCTGCGGCGCGCCGGTCAACCAGCGGTCGCAACGCAGACGCCAGCGGCGACGCGGCCGGTCCGCCTGCTGCAACTCACCCTATTGGTAGGCACCTTGAGCGTCGCTACCGCCAGCGGCCCCGTCATGGCCTACCCCTTTTACGCACCGCCGAAGGCCAAGCCGGATGCACCAATCCTCAGCGGCGACGCTGAACTGGGCTACACGCGCCTGAGCGGCAACACCAATAGCCAGACGCTGCTCGCCAAGACTCGGCTCGCCTGGCTCACCGGCGACTGGCTGCATACGCTTCGCCTGGAGGCCCGCACCGTTAGCGAAGACGAGGAGACCGAGGACGAGCACTACCTGGCCTCCTGGCGTGAGCGCTACGACCTTAGCGGGCCGCACTACCTGTTCGGCTTCACCCGCTGGGAACGGGAACGCGACAGCGGCTATGACCGGCAGCTGACCGCCATCGGCGGCTACGGGCGGCAGCTCCTTGATGACCCCACTCACGAGCTGTCCTTGGAAGCTGGCCCCGGCTATCGCGATGACCGCGTCGAGGACCAGGCCAGCCAGCAGCTGACCGTCGCCTATGGCGCCATGGACTATCGTTTCACGCTTTCCGACACCGGCTACTTCGAACAGCAGATGTCGATAGAAACCACCAGCGAGAACACCACCCTGCGCTCGCTGAGCGCTATCACCAGCAAGCTCACCTCGCGCCTGGCACTGCGCCTGTCCCACGAGATCAAACACAACTCTCAGCCGCCGGATAGCGCTGAGGCACGCACCGACACCACCACCAGTGCCTCGCTGCAGCTGAGCTGGTAGTGCTGCTGATGCTCTTTCCGCGCTCTTTCCTACTTCCCATACGCAACACGCCGGCCCAAGGGCCGGCGTGTGGTAAGCGCAGCGCGTCGCGACCATCAGTCGCCGTAGACGCCTTCTACGCTGGTCAGCGGGTAATGCGCCGGGTAGGGCTTGCGCGCCACCCCGGTATCCACGGCCGCCTGGGCCACCGCCGAGGACACACGATCCAGCAGGCGTGAATCCATCGGTGTCGGAATGATATAGCCGCGACCGAACTCGAGGTGATCGATGTCATAGGCCTCGAGCACTTCAGCGGTGACCGGCTCCCGGGCCAAATCCTTGAGGGCGTGAACCGCCGCGACCTTCATTTCCTCGTTGATGCCGGTGGCGCGCACGTCGAGAGCGCCGCGGAAGATGAACGGAAAGCCCAACACGTTGTTGACCTGGTTCGGGAAGTCCGAGCGACCGGTGGCGATGATCACGTCGTCCCGGGCGGCCTTGGCGTCTGTGGGGTGAATTTCCGGGTCAGGGTTGGAGCAGGCGAAGACCACCGGATTCGGCGCCATGGTCTTGAGCTGCTCAGGCGACAGCAGGTTGGGACCGGACAGGCCCACGAAGACATCGGCGCCCTCGATGGCATCATCCAGGGTGCGATGCTCGGTCTCGGTGGCAAACATCGCCTTGTATTGATTGAGGTCTTCACGGCCGCTGTGGATCACGCCCTTGCGGTCGAGCATGAAGATATTTTCGGCCCGTGCGCCACAGGCGACCAACAGTTTCATGCAGGCAATAGCCGCCGCACCGGCACCCAGGCAGACGATGCGGGCGCTATCCAACGACTTGCCGGCGATATCCAGCGCGTTGAGCATACCCGCAGCCGTGACAATGGCCGTGCCATGCTGATCATCGTGGAAGACCGGGATACTGCAACGCTCGACCAGCGCCCGCTCGATCTCGAAGCACTCCGGCGCCTTGATATCCTCGAGGTTGATACCGCCCCACGTATTGGCGATACGCGCCACGGTGTCGATAAAGGCCTGCGGACTTTCGGCATCGACCTCGATGTCCACCGAATTGATACCGGCGAACTTCTTGAACAGCACGCCCTTGCCTTCCATCACCGGCTTGCTGGCCAGCGGCCCCAGGTTGCCCAACCCGAGAATCGCCGTACCGTCGGAGACCACGGCCACCAGATTGCCTTTGCCGGTATAGAGGTAGGCGTTCTCCGGATCCTTGGCGATCTCACGACAGGGCTCCGCCACACCCGGGCTGTAGGCCAGCGCCAGGTGCTTCGCCGAGGTCGTCGGCTTGGTCAGCTCAATGGACAGCTTGCCGGGAATCGGATGGGAGTGGTAATCCAGTGCCGCTTGCTTCGGATCAGTCATGTCGCGTCCAGTGATGTCATGTGAAGTGGCGCAAGAATATAGAAAAACGCCCGCCCTCACAACGCAAACCAAGTTGGCCTATTTTTCCAACTTTTATCGCGCGTTTGCTGTCATTTCCACCCATTTGCTGAAGTTTATACCTGGCGCCCCACCCATAACGCACAGCTTATCCTGGTGGTTCTGCCGTCGATCCTCCACAAAAAAGCCCGCCGCGGGATATCCCGGGCGGGCTCTGCTCCGGTCGACGACCCATAAGGGTCGCCGACCTGTCGGCATAAACGCTTAGCCGCGCTTGACGGCAGCACCGAAACGCTTGTTGAAGCGCTCGACGCGGCCACCGGTGGTCGCCTGCTTCTGCTTGCCGGTGTAGAACGGGTGGCACTGCGAGCAGACGTCCAGGTAGAACTCGTGGTTCGCGGTGGAGCCCACTTCGAAGGTCGCGCCACAGCTGCAAGTGGCGGAGACCTTCTTGTAATCGGGGTGGATACCTTGTTTCATCTTGAAGCCTCATTAAGCGGTATGCCGCCACCTGATCTGCTGCCAGGCACCGCATACGGGTTATGATCGCCCGCGGCCAAGTGGCCACGTCAACGAACCGGAATCCGCCGGCTCTCTCACATGTCCTGAATCAACCCACAACGGGTAGCCAGGAAACGAGATCGAGGCCGCGGAGGGCGGTGATTCTAGCAGACCCAATCTCGGAGGCCAATTGTCCGCCAGTGCTTCGTCGCTTCCCGACGCTCCCCGCGTGCTGGGGGTGGCCGTACCCACCCCACTGCGCCGCCTGTTCGACTACCTGCCCGGCCTCGAGACGCCCACCGGCGGCTGGCGACCCGGCCTGCGCGTCCAGGTCGCCCTGGGGCGACGTTCGGTCGTCGGCATCGTCATCGAATGTCGCGCCACCAGCGAGGTGGCACTCGACCGTCTCAAGCCCGTGGAAGCCTGTCTGGATGAAAGCCCACTGCCCGCTGACTGGCTGTGGCTGACGCGCTTCACCGCCCGCTACTATCAGCATCCGCTCGGCGATACTCTGCAGCAGGCACTGCCGGTGCTGCTGCGACAGGGGCGTCCGCTCGAGGCCCGCACCCTGGAGCGCTGGCGGCTAAGCGCAAAGGGCCAGGCGACCCAGGCCGCCGACCTTGGCCGAGCGCGGCGCCAAGCCGAGCTGTTGGAGCTCTTGCGTCAGCATCCACGGGGGCTGCCCACCGCCGCCGTCACCGCCCAACAGTTCAGCCGCGCCCAACTGACGGCGCTGCGCGACAAGGGGCTCGTCGACTGCCTGGAGGAGCCCCGCTTGGCCAGCGACCCACCACGCCCGACGACTCTGCTTGCCGAACCGGCACTCAACCTCAATCGTGAGCAGGCGGCAGCCCTCTCTACCCTGCATGACGGCCTCGACCGCTATCACCCCTGCCTGCTGCAGGGCGTCACCGGCAGTGGCAAGACCGAGGTCTATCTGCAACTGATCGAGGCGGTCATCCAGCGCGGCCGCCAGGCCCTGATCCTGGTGCCCGAGATCGGCCTTACCCCTCAGACACTCGAACGCTTTCGCCGTCGCTTCAGGGTGCCGGTGGTGGCCCTGCACTCAGGCCTCACCGATCACGAACGCCTGGATGCCTGGCTTGCCGCCATGAGCGGGCGGGCACCGATCATCATCGGCACCCGCTCGGCAATCTTCACGCCGCTGGCCGCACCTGGGGTGATCATCGTCGACGAGGAGCACGACGGCTCGCTGAAGCAGCAGGAAGGCCTGCGCTACCACGCCCGGGACCTGGCCGTGGCGCGGGCCCACCACCACGGCATCCCCGTAGTGCTGGGCAGCGCCACTCCGGCCCTGGAAAGCCTGGCCCAGGCCAGGAGTGGTCGCTATACGCATCTGCGCCTGACGCAGCGGGCCAGCCGCCACCCGCCGGCCAAGCTCGAACTGATCGACCTGCGCGGTCGCCCCCGCCAGGGTGGACTCATTCCCTCTGCGATCGACGCCATTCGTCAGACGCTCGCCGCCGGCCATCAGGTATTGGTATTCATCAACCGGCGCGGCTTCGCGCCGACCCTTGCCTGCCACAGCTGTGGCTGGCTCGCCGAATGCGACCACTGCGACGCCCGCATGACGCTGCACCGTCAGCCGCCGCTGCTAGCCTGTCACCACTGCGAGCGCCAGCAACCGCTACCGCCTGCCTGCCCAGAGTGCCAAAGCGGCGACTTACGCCCGCTGGGAGCCGGCACCGAGCGGGCCGAGGAAAGTCTAGCAGCACTCTTCCCGGAGGTGCCGGTACACCGCATCGACCGCGACAGCACGCGCCGCAAGGAAGCCTTCGGCGAGGTGCTCGCCGAGATCAAACGCGGCGAGCCGAGCCTCTTGGTCGGCACCCAAATGCTCGCCAAGGGCCACCATCTGCCCCATGTCACCCTGGTGGTGGTGGTCAACGCCGATGCCGGCCTCTATGCCAGCGACTTCCGAGCCCTGGAGCACTCGGCGCAGCTACTGACCCAGGTGGCCGGCCGTGCCGGCCGCGCCGCCCACCCGGGACGCGTGCTGGTGCAGACCCTGCACAGCGACGACCCGCACCTGCGTTTGCTCGCCGAGCGCGGCTACGACGCCCTGGCCGACGCCCTGCTCGAAGAGCGCCGCGGCGCAGCCCTGCCGCCCTTCCGCTTTCTGGCCCTGACGCGTTTCGAGAGCGCCCGGGAGGCCGAGGCCATGGGGCTCGCCAAGGAGGCCGGGGAGGCGTTACGCGAGTGGCTGGCAAGGCGGGGCCATGCCGTAACCTGTCTGGGTCCGGTGCCGGCGCCCATGGAGCGTCGCCAGAACCGTTATCATGTACAGCTGCTGCTCTCCAGCGCACAACGCAGCCAGCTGCACGAGGCAGGCGCCTGGCTCGTGGCCTGGCTGGAGGCCTGCCGCGACGCCCGGCGCGTGCGCTGGTCGCTGGATATCGACCCCCAGACACTGGCCTAGCCGAGAGTCCAGACTCGGCTCCAGGCCAGGATGGCGTCGGGAATACGCGACCTGGCGCAGCAGCTAATCTATGAATTCAGGTTTAAAGCGCGGCGCCAATTGCCGATAATGCGCCATCACGCTGAGTTGAGCGACGCGAACTCGCCGGCCGGCGGCACGCTCCTCGCCGTCATTCACGCCTGCCGGGCCAGGCAAAAGGACATCAGGTTTTTCATGAAAGACACCATTATTGCACTGCTCGAAGAGGCCCTGAGCGCCCTGCAGCAGCAGGGCGAACTGCCCCAGGACATTGCCCCGACCATCAAGGTCGACCCCACCAAGGACAAGGCTCACGGCGACTTCGCCACCAACCTGGCACTGATGCTGGCCAAGCCGGCGGGCAAGAAGCCCCGCGAGCTGGCCGAGGCGCTGGTCGCGGCCCTGCCGGCCTCTCCCGCCATCAGTAAGACCGAGATCGCCGGCCCAGGCTTCATCAACTTCTTCGCCGCCACCGATGCCCTCGCCCAGGTGGTGTCGACCATCCTCGACAGCGGCGATGCCTATGGCCGCTGCCTCGACGGCAAGGGCGAGAAGGTGCAGGTAGAATTCGTCTCCGCCAACCCGACCGGCCCGCTCCATGTCGGCCATGGCCGTGGCGCGGCGATCGGCGACAGCCTGTGCCGTCTGCTCGAGGCGACCGGCTACGACGTGACCCGCGAGTTCTACTACAACGACGCCGGCGCCCAGATCAGCAACCTGGCGCGCTCCGTGCAATCCCGTGCCAAAGGGCTGAACCCGGACGACCCGAGCTGGCCGGCGGACGGCTACCGCGGCGACTATATCCGCGATGTCGCCGAGAGCTACCTGGCCGGCGACACCGTGCACGCCGATGACCGCCACGTCACCGGTGCCGCCGACCCCAACGACCTGGACGCCATCCGCGACTTCGCGGTGGCCTACCTGCGCCGCGAACAGGACCTGGACCTCAAGGCCTTCGGCGTTGCCTTCGACGTCTACTTCCTGGAGTCCTCGCTCTACGAAGAGGCCAAGGTCGAATCCACCGTCAAGACGCTGATCGAGGGCGGTCATACCTACGAGCAGGACGGCGCCCTTTGGTTGCGCACCACCGACTTCGGTGACGACAAGGACCGGGTGATGCGCAAGCAGGACGGCGGCTACACCTACTTCCTGCCTGACGTCGCCTACCACCTCGACAAGTGGCAGCGTGGCTTCACCCAGGTGATCAACGAGCAGGGCGCCGACCACCACTCCACAGTGACCCGGGTACGCGCCGGCTTGCAGGCCCTGGAAACGGGCATTCCCCAAGGCTGGCCGGACTATGTGCTGCACCAGATGGTGCTGGTGACCCGCTCGGGCGTCGAGGTCAAGCTCTCCAAGCGTGCCGGCAGCTATGTCACCCTGCGCGATCTGATCGACGAAGTCGGCCGCGACGCCACCCGCTACTTCCTGGCCGCGCGGCGCGCCGACTCCCAGTTGACCTTCGATATCGACCTGGCCCGCTCGCAGTCCAACGACAACCCGGTCTATTACATCCAGTATGCCCACGCCCGGGTATGCAGCGTGCTGCGCAAGGCCGCCGCCGAAGACCGCGACTTCCAGCACGACCTGGCACTCGACAATCTGGCCCTGCTCGACTCCGACCAGGAAAAGGCGCTGATGAACCGTCTGGCCCGCTACCCGGAGGTGGTGCGCATTGCCGCCGGCAATCGCGAGCCACAGCAGGTTGCCCAATACCTGCAGGACCTGGCCGCCGACTTCCACACCTGCTACAACGCCGTGAAGGTGATGGTCGACGACGATGCCCAGCGCAACGCGCGCCTGGCGCTGGGCATCGCGACCCGCCAGGTGATCCGCAACGGCCTCGACCTGCTGGGCGTCAGTGCCCCCGAGGAGATGTAAGCCATGGCCGCACGCCAAGCCGCCAAACCCGCTAGCCGCAAGGGGGCGACGACCCGCAAGCGCGCCACACAGGCCAAGCGCCAGGCTCCTAGCGTGCCCGGCTGGCTGTGGGGGCTCGGAGGCCTGGTGGCCGGTTTCTTCCTCTCCCAGTACCTGCAGGACTCGGCGCCGGCACCACTGGCCAAGGTGTTCAGCCGTCCCGCGGCCGAACAGGCCACACCGTCAGCCGATGCGTCGAAGGGTGACACGGGGGGCCAGGCGACCGGAGCCAGCGAGCCGAGCATGCCGACCTTCGAATTCTATACTCTGCTGCCGGAATCCGAGGTCATCGCCCCGGGCGGCGAGTCCCGGGACAACGCCTCGGCAGTGGCCAAGGATCCCATCGCCGAGCAGATCTCGCGCCAGCAGGCGCAAAGTGCCGAGAACCGCCGGCCCACCGAGATCGCCGACAACGAGCGCTACGTGCTGCAGGCCGCATCCTTCCGCGACGCCTCGGATGCCCAGCGCCTGGCGGGAAAGCTCAGCGACTTCGGGCTGATCGCCAGCATCAGCAAGGTGCAAACCGGCGATGGCGCCACCTGGCACCGGGTCCAGGTCGGCCCCTACGGCGATGCTCGCGAGCTCAATCGCGCCCAGGATCTGATGATCACCCAAGGCATCGAGCCGCTGACCATCCGCCTGCAGAACTGAAGCGATCCCCCCGCCATGACGATCGTGGTCGCGGCGGCAGACATCCACCTGCCGCCGCCTGACCAAGGTTGAATTCCCCCCTCCCCGCCCACACCTTTCCTTCACGTTACCAACGACAGCTTTCATGGCGTCCGTCCGACCGCTCACCGCATCCCGGACGCCCAAGTCACCGGGAGTGTCATCGCTCCCACTACGGAGTCCTTCTCCATGACCACAATCGTATCCGTGCGCCGCGGCGATCATGTCGCCCTGGCCGGCGATGGCCAGGTCTCACTGGGCAACACCGTCATGAAAGGCAACGCCAGCAAGGTGCGTCGCCTCTACCGCGGCCAGGTGCTGGCGGGGTTCGCCGGCGGTACCGCCGACGCCTTCACCCTGTTCGAGCGCTTTGAAGCCCAGCTCGAGAAATACCAGGGCCACCTCACCAAGGCCGCCGTCGAGCTTGCCAAGGAATGGCGCACCGACCGCGCCCTGCGCCGCCTCGAGGCGCTGCTGGCGGTGGCCGACAAGAACGCCTCGCTGATCATCACCGGCAACGGCGATGTCGTGGAACCCGAGCGCGGCATCATTGCCATCGGCTCGGGCGGCAATTACGCGCTGTCCTCGGCCCGCGCCCTGCTCGAGAACACCGAGCTGTCGGCCCGCGACATTACCGAGAAATCCCTGGAGATCGCCGGCGACATCTGCGTCTTCACCAACCACCACATCACGCTGGAAGAGCTCTGAGCCATGACCCAGATGACCCCCCGCGAGATCGTTCACGCCCTCGATCAGTTCATCATCGGCCAGCAGGACGCCAAGCGTGCCGTGGCCGTGGCGCTGCGCAACCGCTGGCGCCGCATGCAGCTCGATGAAGAGCTGCGCCAGGAAGTCACGCCCAAGAACATCCTGATGATCGGCCCGACCGGCGTGGGCAAGACCGAGATCGCTCGCCGCCTGGCCAAGCTGGCCCGGGCACCCTTCCTCAAGGTCGAGGCGACCAAGTTCACCGAAGTGGGCTATGTGGGTCGCGACGTCGAGTCGATCATCCGCGACCTGACCGAGGCGGCGATCAAGATGGTCCGCGAACAGGCCAAGGAAGAGGTCGGTCACAAGGCCGACGATGCCGCCGAAGAGCGCATCCTCGACGCCCTGCTGCCGCGTCCTCGAGGTAGCGAGTACGACAGTGCCCGGGACGACACCTCGACCCGCCAGGTCTTCCGCAAGAAGCTGCGTGAAGGTCAGCTCGATGACAAGGAAATCGACATCGAGATCACCCCGCAGAGCGGCGGCATGGATTTCAACACCCCGCCGGGCATGGAGGAGATGGCAAGCCAACTGCAGAGCATGTTCTCCAACATGAACAAGCAGAAGACCGAGACCCAGCGCGTCGCGGTCAAGGATGCCTGGAAGCTGCTGCGCGACGAGGAAGCCGCCAAGCTGGTCAACGAGGACGACATCAAGCATCGCGCCATCGAAGCGGTGGAGCAGCACGGCATCGTCTTCCTCGACGAGATCGACAAGGTCGCCAAGGGCCAGCAGGGTAGCGGCGGCGAAGTCTCCCGTGAGGGCGTGCAGCGCGACCTGCTGCCGCTGATCGAGGGCTCGACGGTCTCCACCAAGCACGGCATGGTCAAGACCGACCATATCCTGTTCATCGCCTCCGGCGCTTTCCATCTGGCCAAGCCCTCGGACTTGATTCCAGAGCTGCAGGGGCGTCTGCCGATCCGGGTCGAGCTCAACGCCCTGTCGCCGGATGATTTCCAGCGCATCCTCACCGAACCGTCCGCCGCGCTGACCAAGCAGTATCAGGCGCTGATGGCCACCGACGGCCTCGAGATCGCCTTCACCGACGACGGCATCGCGCGTATCGCCGAGATCGCCTGGCGGGTCAACGAAGGCACCGAGAATATCGGCGCCCGTCGCCTGCACACCGTCATGGAGCGCTTGCTCGAGGACGCCTCTTTCAGGGGCGGCGACATGGAAAGCCCGCTGACCATCGACGCCGCCTACGTCGACTCCCAGCTCGGCGAGCTGGCCATGGACGAGGATCTGTCCCGTTACATTCTGTGAGGCCTGCGCCAATCAGCAAGTTCACTGGCTTCGATGCGAGAGCTGGAAGCTATAAGCTGTTAGCTTGAAGAAACATCGGCCTGTGGCTGGAAGGGTTGGCCACGCCGCCGCAAGCGATTCACGACCACCGCTTGCGGCGGCACTAGGCCTATTCCAGCTTCAAGCTTCCGGCTTCAAGCTCACCGGAGGTGCTTATGTCTGTCCCTATTCCCTCACGCGTTCACTACCACAAGTCCGCCCGCGAGCTGGAACTTGGCTACCCGAACGGCGACACCTACCGACTGTCGATCGAGTATCTGCGCGTCTTCTCGCCCTCCGCCGAGGTGCGCGGCCACGGCCCCGACACCGCCGTGCTGCAGGTCGGCAAGAAGGACGTCGGCCTTGCCAACATTACCCAGGCCGGGCGCTATGCCCTGAAGCTCTCCTTCGATGACGGCCACGACAGCGGCCTCTTCAGTTGGGACTATCTGTATGCGCTCGCTACCAACGCCGAGACCAACTGGGCGGACTATCTCAAGCGACTCGAGGCGGCCGGCGAGTCCCGCGAGCCAAAGGGCATCCAGTTCAAGGAGCTGTGAGACGACCGCCGCCTCGCGGAACCGGTCGACAAACTCAGTGGGTCATCGAGCACGGTTCGAGTCCGTGACGGCAAAGACAAGGCCATCGCGGGGACGCTACAATGGCGCCACCGCCGGCCTCTTGCCGGCTCTCTTATTACTGTGCGTGCCGCACCACTGGCACGGACGGATGTACTGACTGATAGGGATGCCCATGGACAAGCGCACCACTCACTTCGGCTATCAGGAAGTCCCGGTCGACGAAAAAGCCTCGCGAGTTGCCGACGTCTTCCACTCGGTGGCGGCGCGTTATGACGTGATGAATGATCTGATGTCCTTCGGCATCCATCGGGTCTGGAAGCGCCTGACTCTGGAGCGCGCCGGCGTGCGGCCCGGCCACCGGGTGCTCGACATCGCCGGCGGCACCGGTGATCTGACGCTGAAATTCTCGCGTCAGGTGGGCCCCCGCGGCCAGGTGATCCTCGCCGACATCAATGCCTCCATGCTACGCGTCGGCCGCGACAAGCTGCTCGACCACGGCGTCGGCGGCAACGTCGAGTACGTTCAGGCCAACGCCGAGTGCCTGCCCTTCCCGGATAACAGCTTCGACTGCATCACCATCGCCTTCGGCCTGCGCAACGTCACCGACAAGGATGCCGCCCTGCGCTCGATGGCCAGGGTCCTCAAGCCCGGTGGCCGCCTTTTGGTGCTGGAGTTCTCCAAGCCCGACAACCCACTGCTGTCGAAGGCCTACGACGACTACTCCTTCCATCTGCTGCCGAAGATGGGCCAGTGGGTGGCCGGCGACGCCGACAGCTACCGCTACCTGGCCGAGTCGATTCGCATGCACCCGGATCAGGAGACCCTCAAGGGCATGATGGAAACAGCCGGGCTCGAGCGGGTCGAGTACACCAACCTGACCGGCGGCATCGTCGCCCTGCACCGAGGCGTCAAGCTCTGATGATGGTCCTCGCCGGTTTCGAACGCACCCTGAACGCCCTGCTTGCCCGGGACCCCGCAGCAGCCACGCGCCTGGCCTCGCTAGACGGCGCGCGCCTGCTGGTGCGCCTGGAGCGCCCGAGCTACGCGCTGCTGGTCAGCTTCGACACACATGGCCTGTCGCTCTCCCGGGGCGAGGGCCTCACCGATGAAGACGCCGATGTGATCGTCGAGGCCGACAGCGAGGCGCTGGGTGAGCTGATCGGCGGCGAGTCCGCCGAGCGCCTGATGTTCCGAGGCCGCTTGGCGGTACGCGGACGCGCTCAGGTGCTAGAGCAGGCCCGTGACCTGCTGCTTGACCTAGATTTCGACTGGGAGGGCGAGCTCGCTCAGTGGCTCGGCGATAGACCGGCCCACAGCCTGGCCGAAGGCATGCGCCGTCTGGCCCGCTGGGGGCTGCGCACCCGGCAGGAACTGACTGCCGACATCGGAGAATATGTCTTCGAAGAGGCTAAGCTACTGCCAGGCCGCCACCAGCTCGAGGTGATGCGCGACCAGCTCACCGAGCTCGACATTGCAAGCGACCGCCTCGAAGCCCGACTCGAGCGCCTGAGGCGACGCCTGGAGGGGCGCCGCTTGCCTGACGACAGGCGTGACGGACTGGCCGAGGAGCCCTGCCCATGAGCCTGCGCCTGGCAAGGATTGGCTGGGTCATCACCCGATATCGCCTCGACACTCTGATCCCACGGGAGCGGCTGCCCTGGCCGCTGCGGGCGCTGCTCGCGCTTTCTCCGCTGCGGCTGGTGCCAGTGCGCGGCGAGCGTGCCGAGCGGCTGCGCCTGGCTCTCGAGGCACTGGGCCCGATATTCGTCAAGTTCGGCCAGATGCTCTCGACCCGCCGCGACCTGCTGCCGCCGGATATCGCCGACGAGCTCAAACGCCTGCAGGATCAAGTGCCGCCGTTTCCCGGCGAACAGGCGGCAGCGCTGGTCGAGGAAGAACTCGAGTGCCGGCTCGACGAGGCCTTCGCAAGCTTCGATAAGACACCGCTAGCCTCGGCCTCGATCGCTCAGGTACATGCCGCCCGACTGCCCGACGGCCAGGAAGTGGTGGTCAAGATCATCCGCCCCGGCATCGATCGCGTCATGCGCCAAGACATGGCACTGCTCTACGGCGTAGCGCGCCTGCTGGCGAAGGTTCCCGAGGCCCGGCGCCTGCGCCCTAGGGAGGTGGTGGCCGACTACGAAGCGACGCTCTTCGACGAGCTGAATCTGCACCGAGAAGCCGCCAACACCTCCCAGCTCAAGCGCAATTTCAAGGACTCGCCGCTGCTCTACGTTCCGGCGATCCACTGGCCGCTGACCCGGCGCCGTGTGATGGTCCAGGAGCGCATTCATGGCATCCCGGTGGCCGACATGGCCGCTCTCGAGGCCCAGGGCACCGATCTCAAGAAGCTCGCCGAACGTGGGGTAGAGATCTTCTTCACCCAGGTGTTTCGCGACAACTTCTTCCATGCCGACATGCATCCGGGCAACATCTTCGTCGCCCACGGCAAGCCTCACGATCCTCAGTACATCGCCATCGACTGCGGCATCGTCGGCAGTCTGACCCGCGAAGACCAGGACTACCTGGCCCGCAACCTGCTGGCCTTCTTCCATCAGGATTACTATGAGGTGGCCGCGCTGCATATCGAATCCGGCTGGGTCGGCGAAGGCACCCGCGCCAACGAGTTCGCCTCGGCGATCCGCTCGGTATGCGAGCCGATTCTCGAAAAGCCGCTCAAGGACATCTCCTTCGGCCAGGTGCTGCTGGGGCTTTTCCAGACCGCGCGGCGCTTCAACATGGAGGTCCAGCCTCAGTTGGTGCTGCTGCAGAAGACCCTGCTCAACATCGAGGGCCTTGGGCGCCAGCTCTATCCGGACCTGGATCTGTGGCATACCGCCAAGCCGTATCTAGAGCGCTGGATGAAAGAACGTGCCGGCCCCCGCGGACTCTGGGAGTCGCTGCAACGCCAGGCGCCAGAGCTGTCGCGCCAACTGCCCGAGCTGCCGGTGCTCGCCCATCAGGCGCTTTCCCGGGTCGAGGCCGAACACAAGCAGCGCCACCGCCAGAGCGAGTCGCTCTCAAGTCTGCGCCGCCACCTTGCCGCCTCTGCCCGCGGCGCCCGGCGCCTGCGCCTGGGCGCCTTGCTGCTGGGCCTGGCGGTGGCCTGGCAGCCGCTGTTCGACTGGGCCGGCGAGCAGCCCTGGCCGGTGCTGCTGGCAGCGGGCCTTGGCATTTTGCTGCTTGCCTGGCAATAAACGTCGACCAGGCCAAAAGCGCATCACAGGCCACTGAATAATAAGATTTTTCGATCCACTGACCCAGGAATGTCATCGATGAGCGATATTCTCAACCAGCTCGCCGAGGTGCTCGACCAGCGCCGTCAGGCAGACCCCGACAGCAGCTATGTGGCCTCGCTGCACCACAAGGGGCTCAACAAGATACTCGAGAAAGTGGGCGAGGAAGCCACCGAGACCCTGCTGGCAGCCAAGGATGCGGCTAATGGCTCAGAGAAGAACCGTGAGGCAGTAGTCGCTGAAACGGCCGACCTGTGGTTTCATAGCCTAGTGATGCTGTCGCATCTTGGAATCGACCATCAGGACGTGCTCGATGAACTGGCACGTCGCTTCGGAATATCAGGGCTGGACGAGAAGGCCGCCCGCCCCACGGACGCTTAGGCCCCAGGGCCCATTGAAGGGAGAGACTTCATGTTAGGTGGCATCAGTATCTGGCAACTCTTGATCGTGCTGGGCATCATCATTCTGGTCTTCGGCACCAAGAAACTGCGCAACGTCGGCGGGGATCTTGGTGGCGCCGTGAAGGGGTTCAAGAAAGCCATGAATGACGGCGAAAAGGGCGAAGACGAGAAAAAAGAACAGGAAGACGCGCAACAACGTGTCGCCCATGACGAGACCGGCAAGACTTATGACGTCGAAGCCGAGACCAAGGCGCAGGAACCGGACGAGCGCAAGTAACCGCCCATGTTCGATATCGGTTTCCTCGAACTGCTGATCATCGGTGTGGTCGGTCTGCTGGTCCTCGGTCCCGAGCGTTTGCCCAGGGCAGCGCGCACCACGGGGCTGTGGATCGGCAAGATCAAGCGCACGGTCTCCGGCATGCAGCGAGACATCTCCGCTCAGCTAGAGGCCGAGGAGCTGCGCCAGAAGCTCAACGACCAACAGAAAAAGCTCGACGCCAGCCTCAACAAGGCCAAGCAGGACGTAGAGCGTTACGCCGAGCCTGACGGTGTCGACGCTGGCCGTACCAGCCCGGACGACGCCCCTGCCTATTCCCAAGACAATCCCCAGGACACTCCCCAAGACAATTCCCAGGACAGTGCCCAGTTCAGTGCTAAACCGGGCAGGGCCAAACCGGGCAGGGCCAGCGGCCAGCAGACCAACGACCGGGCTCAACGCCATGGCGAGGCCAAAGCGACCTCAGAGGCTCCCCGCGAGACCCCCGCGGACAGTGACAAGGACCAAAGCCCCCGATGAGCGCCACCCCCGACCCGCAGGACCGTCAGCCTCATGACAGCCAGAAGAGCGGCCAGGAAGCTGATCAGGCGCCCCTGATCGAGCACCTGATCGAGCTGCGTTCGCGCTTGATGCACGCAGTGCTGGCGATCCTGGTGATTTTCCTGGCCCTGTACGCCTTTTCCAACGATATCTACACCTTCGTCGCCAAGCCGCTGATGGCGCTGCTGCCGGAAGGCTCGCAGATGATCGCCACCGAGGTCGCCTCGCCCTTTCTGGCGCCCTTCAAGCTGACGCTGGTCGTCTCGGTGTTCATTGCCGTGCCCTTCGTGCTGCATCAGGCCTGGGCCTTCATCGCACCCGGCCTCTACGACAATGAGAAGCGCCTCGCCGTGCCGCTACTGGCCTCCAGCGTTGCGCTTTTCTACGGCGGAGCGGCCTTCGCCTACTATGTGGTCTTTCCCCTGCTGTTCGAGTTCTTCACCCAGACCGGGCCGGCCGGGGTCACGGTGATGACGGACATCAACCAGTACCTCAACTTCGTGCTCAAGCTGTTCTTTGCCTTCGGCGTCGCCTTCGAGATTCCGATCGCCACCTTCCTGCTGATCTTCTCCGGCGCCACCACGGTGGAGAGCCTGTCGAAGAAGCGGCCCTATGTCGTGCTGGGCTGCTTCGTGGTGGGCATGCTGATGACACCGCCGGACGTGATCTCCCAGAGCCTGCTGGCCGTGCCGATGTACCTGCTCTACGAGGTAGGCATTCTGTTTGGACGCCTGGTCAAGCGCCAGCCCGGACCCACGGACGACGGCAACGCCTGAAACCCCCGCACCGCTCTGAAGAACCCCGCTGAGGCGGGGTTCTTCATGAGTGCAGGCTAGCCACCAAGTACCTCGCTGCCGCCCCAGCGGGGTGCGACAAGTCAACGCTTCCGGCACCCGTGCACACTGCATATACTCGCAGGACTGTACCGGCACTCGCCCGGGCTGTAACCGCTTGTCATCTTGTCGTCATCATCGCCTGCCACTATCTGTATCAAGGCAACCAGGCATCGATGGCGAGCCCTGATTGGAGATAGAGATTGAGTTTCACCATTCCTCGCCAGTATCCCGGTACCCGCATGCGTCGCATGCGCAAAGACGACTTCTCGCGTCGCCTGATGGCCGAGAACACCCTGACGGCTGCCGATCTGATCTGGCCGGTCTTCGTGCTCGAGGGCAGCAACCGACGTGAAGCCGTTCCCTCGATGCCCGGGGTCGAACGTCTGTCGATCGATCTATTGATCGAAGAAGCCCGCGAAGCACAGGCGCTGGGAATTCCGGCGCTGGCGCTGTTCCCGGTAATCGACCCCGAGCTCAAGAATGAGCTCGCCGAAGAGGCCTATAACGCCAGCGGCCTGGTGCAACGCTGTGTGCGCGAGCTCAAGGCGGCCTGCCCGGCGCTTGGCATCATTACCGATGTGGCGCTCGACCCTTATACCAGCCACGGCCAGGACGGCATCCTGGACGAGGCGGGCTACGTTCAAAATGACCGTACCGTCGAGGTCCTGATCAAGCAGGCTTTATCACATGCCGAGGCCGGCGCCGACGTGGTAGCGCCCTCGGACATGATGGATGGGCGCATCGGCGAGATTCGTCGACTCCTTGAGCAGGAACGGCTACATAACACTCGTATCATGGCCTACAGCGCCAAGTATGCCTCGCGCTACTACGGTCCCTTCCGCGATGCGGTGGGCTCGGCAGGCAACCTTGGCAAGGCGGACAAGAGCACCTACCAGATGGACCCGGCCAACGGCGATGAGGCCCTCCAGGAAGTGGCGATGGATCTTGCCGAAGGCGCCGATATGGTCATGATCAAACCCGGCATGCCCTATCTGGACGTGGTGCGGCGGGTCAAGGACGAGCTGCGTGTCCCGACCTATGCCTACCAGGTCAGCGGTGAGTATGCCATGCACATGGCGGCCTTCGAACGTGGTTGGCTCGAGGATGATAAAGTCATTCTAGAGTCGCTGATGTGTTTCAAGCGCGCAGGTGCCGACGCTGTTCTGACCTACTTCGCCAAACGCGCGGCGCGACTGCTAGCAAAATAACAGGGAGGGCGTGAGTGCCCTTCCTTGGCTTCCCGGAGGCAAAATGGAAGACTCTCGCACCCCCGATACCGGCAGTGCGCTGCCCGAGGCGCCCTTCGACGAGAACGGCCCCGCCGAAGCGCCACCGTTGCGGGTCAACCGGACTCGCACCGGCATTCAGGCCAAGGTGGTGCCAGACCCCGAGGCCGATCTCAGCGATCCGCGTCTGTACTTCAATCGCGAGCTGTCGCACCTGCAGTTCAACATCCGCGTTCTCGAGCAGGCTCTCGATCCGTCGCACCCGTTGCTGAACCGGGTGATGTTCCTGCTGATCTTCTCATCCAACATGGACGAGTTCTTCGAGATTCGCGTCGCGGGACTCAAGCATCAGCTGATGCTGGGCAACGACGATACGGGTGCTGACGGCCGCCTGCCCCGCTCGGTCCTCGATGAAATTTCTCAGGTCGCCCATGCCCAGGTCGAGCGTCAGTACCAGATACTCAACGAACAGCTGATCCCTGCGCTGGAAGAAAAGGGTCTGCGTTTCCGTCGCCGAGGCGACTGGAGCGAAGCCCAGGCCAACTGGGTCAAGGACTACTTCGAAGAAGAGATCGTGCCGGTGATCAGCCCGATCGGGCTGGATCCCTCACACCCCTTCCCGCGGCTGGTCAACAAGAGCCTCAATTTCATCGTCGAGCTGGAGGGCAAGGATGCCTTCGGTCGCGAGGGAGGCTTGGCCATCCTGCCGGCACCGCGCTCGCTGCCGCGGGTGATCGCCCTACCCGACGCGCTCTGTGCGGAAGGTTTCAACGAGTATGTGTTCCTGTCCTCGATGATCCACGCTCATGCTCAGGAGGTCTTCCCGGGCATGAAGGTACGTGGCTGCTATCAGTTCCGTCTGACCCGCAACGCCGACCTGGCCGTCGACCCGGAAGAGGTCTCCGATCTGGCCACGGCGCTGCGCGGCGAGCTGCTGGCCCGACGCTATGGCAGCGGCGTGCGCCTGGAAGTCGCCGATAACTGCCCCGATGATCTGGCAGCTTTCCTGCTCAAGCAGTTCGAGCTCGAAGAATCCGACCTGTATCGGGTCCACGGTCCGGTCAACCTGACGCGGATGATGGCGGTGCTGGGTGATATCGACCGTCCCGAGCTCAGCTATCGCCCCTTTACGCCTGGCGTACCCAAGCCCCTCAACAAGAGTGGCAGCCTGTTCGACGCCATTAGTAGCCAGGACATCCTGCTCCACCACCCCTTCCAGTCCTTCAAGCCCATCGAGGACCTGCTCGCCGAAGCCGCCCGAGACCCGGCGGTGCTGGCGATCAAGCAGACCCTTTATCGCACCGGTGCCGACTCCCCGATCGTCAGCGCCTTGGTGGAAGCGGCGCGCAACGGCAAGGAAGTGACGGTGGTGATCGAGCTGCGGGCCCGCTTCGATGAGGCCGACAACCTTACCCTGGCCTCAAGGCTGCAGGAGGCCGGCGCCATCGTCATCTACGGCGTGATGGCCTACAAGACCCACGCCAAGATGATCCACATCGTGCGTCGCGAAAAGGGCGACCTTCGCTACTACGCGCATCTGGGGACAGGCAACTACCATTCCAAGACCGCCAAGCTGTACACCGATTACAGCCTGCTGACCGCCAACCCGACGCTCTGCGAGGACGTCCACAAGGTCTTCCAACAGCTCTCTGGCATGGGCCAGGCCCGCCAGATCGAAACGCTACTGCACGCGCCCTTCACCCTACATCCCAAGATGGTGGAGATGATCGACCGGGAGGCCAAGAATGCCGAGAAAGGCAAGCGCGGCCACCTGATCATCAAGTGCAATTCGCTGACCGAACCGCAGCTGATCCGCGCGCTCTACCGCGCCTCACAGGCAGGCGTCGAGTGCGACCTGATCATCCGCGGCATGTGCTGCCTGCGCCCCGGCATCCCGGGGATTTCCGACAATATCCGGGTCCGCTCGGTGATCGGACGCTTCCTCGAACACACCCGAGTATTCTACTTCCACAATGGTGGCAAGCCTGAAGTATGGGGTTCGAGCGCCGATTTCATGGCCCGCAACATGTTTCACCGTGTCGAGACCTGCTTCCCCTTCCTCGATAAGAAGATCGCTGCCCGAGTGCGCAAGGACCTGGAGACCTACCTGGTCGACAACTGCCAGAGTTGGCTGCTGCAATCCGACGGCAGCTACATCAAACAGGAAGTCGGCGACAGCGCTCCGATCAGCGTCCAGGAAACCCTGCTCTACGCTTACGCCACCAAGGCATAAGTAAGGGATAAGCGACGCAAGGCAGCATCACGGCAAGGCAGAGGCCTTGCATTGACACCAAGACGCCGGGCCTGGGCCCGGCGTCTTGGTGTCCGGTCGCTGCACCTGGGCACCCCAACGGCATGTTACGTCAGCCTGTGCCCTGAATCAGGCACCTCGCAACCGCTCGGCAGCGGTCACCAGCAAATGCTCGGTGGTCTCCCAGCCAAGGCAGGCATCGGTCACCGAAACACCGTAGCGCAGCGCACCGGGCTTCAAGGGCTGCTTGCCTTCGTGAAGGTGGCTCTCGAGCATCACCCCGACCAGACCGGCATCGCCGGCCAGGCGCTGGCCCAGCACATCGAGCAGCACTTCGCCCTGACGACGATGGTCCTTGCGCGAATTGGCATGACTGCAGTCAACCATGATCCGTGGCGCCAGCCCTGCTTCCTGAAGCGCCCGGCGGCAGGCCGCCACTTCCGGCGCCCGGAAGTTGGGCTCGCCATGCCCGCCACGCAACACCACATGAGTGTGGGGGTTACCCGGCGTGCGGCGCATCACCGGCCGGCCATCGGCGGCAATGGCCGGATGATGATGCGGGTGGGCACTGGCGCGAATGGCATCGATGGCCACCTGAACGCCGCCATTGGTGCCGTTCTTGAAGCCGACCACGGCGCCCAGGCCGCTGGCCAGTTCACGGTGAATCTGGGATTCAGTGGTGCGCGCACCAATCGCCGTCCAGGCCAGCAGGTCATCGAGGTAGGGGGCGAGCATCGGCTGCAGAAGCTCAGTGGCAACCGGCAGGCCCAATGCCACGATCTCGCGCATCAGCGACCGAGAAAGGTTCAGGCCAGCGGCCATGTCATCGTCGCCCTCGAGGCCGGGATCGTAGGCGAGCCCCTTCCAGCCCACGGTGGTGCGCGGCTTCTCGACATAGACCCGCATCACCAGCAGCAGACGGTCCTCGACCTGACGGGCCAAGGCCGCGAGGCGCTCGGCGTAGTCACGGGCGGCCTTGGGATCATGGATCGAGCAGGGGCCCACCACCACCAGCAGGCGATCGTCGCGGCCATCGAGAATAGCGCGAATGGCCTCGCGCTGCCCCTCGACACGCTCGGCCAAGGCCTGCGTCAGCGGCAGCTCGCAACGCAGCTCGTCGGGGGTTGGCAGCGCACTGTCCTCGTGGACCGGGACCGGCGCGGCCTCAGTGCGCGTATCGGCCGCCTGCGGAGAGAACGCTACACGCTGGCTGTCTTCGGGGGTACCGGCGGCGGTTTCGACAGCAGCAGGATCGGCAACGGTATCTAGGGCAGAAAGACTGGCATTCATGGGGTAAGGCTCCGGCTAGGCGATTGACGTCGAGTCGTGTGGCCACCAAGCGCATGCCGGCCGGAGGTGGCGAACTGTGCCGACCGGGCATCGCTAAATCGCCAATAGCCATACGCGCTCGAGTAGCGGGGCGAGAGGGTCATGGCAAAAGCTGAGTGGCGGTCGAACATCGCGTCTCTTCCTTGTGGGCCCGAGGCCCGATATATGAGGTCAAAGCATGCAGAAACGAAAACCCCCAGTCGGGTTGCCGACCGGGGGTTTCAAGACATCGGAGGCAACCCTGAGTGGGGCGTACCTCGTGGCGTGGGTCAGTGAGACCTGGCCACCGGCACGCCGGCGCTAAACCAATAGCTCCAGAACCCTTGCCAACCGGCGCTCTCAAGGCCTACCTCGGTCTTGCACGCCATGCACAGCACATCGCCTGAGAGGGCGAAGCGGGCAGTGTTGGGTACAGGCGTGAGATGGGTCATGGATAGTCGGCTGTCTGCTGTGAGTTCTGGTCAAGGCGTCGGGTGGCTGCGTTTCTAATGACTGTGTTTCTAATGACTGTGTTTCTAATGACTGTGTTTCTAAATACTGAGTTGCTGATGGCGGTGTTGCTAATGACGAAGTTTCATCCTACACACCCTGACGGGCTTGGCAAGCCCGGCCAAGTGGATACAGGCCTGCGCCAACGCCCGGGGAGCCACCTTGAGCGCTGGCCCACCCCATCCGTCTAGTCAGCAGAGCCTGGCACTTGGTGTCAGTACTTGGTGTCAGTACTTGGTGTCAGTCATCGGCCAAGTCAGCCCTCAGCCCACATACTGGACCCAGCCAATGGTCGCCGGCAGGCCGGCCATGCCAACCAGCACGACGACCCCGAGGAACAGGGTCAGCAACCCCGAGTCGTCTTTGAAGTTAGGATCTTGCTCAGCCATGAGTGACCTCACAGGATAGGGCGTCAGCCGATAGTCAGAGTCTAGCGCAGGTGCCGCCCGCCATCGACCGGCAGTGTCACGCCGGTGACGAAGCGGTTATCGAGCAGGTAGCGCAGGCTCTCATAGATCACCCCCGGCCCTGGGATCATCTGCATTGCCGACTTGGCGCGAGCCTTCTCGGCATAGGCCTCATCGTCGCCCTCATTGAGCATGATCATCGCCGGCGCGATCGCATTGACCTGGATGCGCGGCGCGTACATGGCGGCGAATGACAGCGTCAGGTTATCGAGCCCGGCCTTGGTCGCCGCATAGGCAGCGTGCTTCTTCGAGCCCTTGGCCGCCACATAGTCGGTCATGTGCACGATGTCGGCGAGCGGCTCGTCGCCAGCCTCGAGCAGCGCCTGAGCCTGCAGGTTGATCAGATAAGGCGCCTGCATGTGTACCCGGAACAGACGCTCGAAGTTGGCACCGGCATCATCGCCGCGGCTGTCCGGGGCCCAGTCGCTGGCGTTGTGAACGATCGCCCGCAGCGCAGGCGTCGTCGCCTTGAGCCTTGCGATGAAATCGAGGATACCGGCTTCGCTCGAGAAATCCGCCGCCAGAGTGACGATGCCCTTCTCGCGCAGGGCCTCGAGTTCAGGGCGCTCGCGACGATAGCTGATAATCACCGGGTGTCCGTCATCGATCAGTCGCTCGGCACAGTGGCGTCCCAGCCGCTGGGCGCCACCGGTGATCAGGATCGGGGCTGCACTCATGTCTCGCCCGCCTTCACCAGGCTGCCAACAGTGGGCACCAGAGGATCACGCGGTGCATAGGCGAAGACATCTGAGAACACCCGCGAGGGCTCGAGCCCCAGCGAGGCCAGCACATCGACGCAGGCGTAAACCATGCCAGGCGACCCCGACAGGTAAACGTCGTGGCCTGAGACATCGACATCGTCCAGCGCCTCGCCCAGCGCGGCGTCGATACGGCCGACATGTCCATGGATACGCGGGGCCGCGAAGTCGTCGCTCATCCCCTGCTCGCTGACCGCGTGGAAGGTCACATTAGGGTGCCGGGCGACCCACTCCCGGGCCCGACTCTCCAGATAGAACTCGCGTCGCTCCTTGGCCGCCCACCACAGGTCGATCTCGCGCTCGGGGTCAGCGTGCAGGGCCGCCTCGACGATCGCCTTCATCTGCGCGAAGCCGGTGCCGGCGGCCACCAGCAGTAAAGGACGGCTGCTGTCGGGATCAAGCACACAGTCGCCGCTGGGCAGGCGCAGGGTCAGGTGGGCGGCGTGTTGCATGAGCTCGCGCAGGCGCGCCGAATTGGAGCGCTCAGGCCAGTGCTGGATATGCAGCTCGAGGGAGCCGTCGCCGGCATGCGCATTGGCGATCGAAAACGGCACCCAGGTTTCGTCGTCCAGCTCGAGCTCCAGGTACTGGCCCGGGGCGTGCGCCATGGCCTCGGGGCGCCCTTCCAGGCGTACCCGGAAGACATCGGGATTGAGATCCTCCACCGCCGTCACTTGGCAGGTCAGGGTCCTTGCGGTCATAAGCGCCTCTCGTTGTCAGGAGCGTGAGCGTAGGTGGGCGTACTTGGGCCTAGTTAGAAGCGTCAGGAGCGTGGCGCGGGGCCCGGCGGCAGGGTAATCCCGAGCTCGGCCCAGCGGTCATCGACCCGCGACTTGATCGCCTCGTCCATGACGATCGGCTCGCCCCATTCGCGCTCGGTCTCGCCCGGCCACTTGTTGGTCGCATCCATGCCCATCTTGGAACCCAGCCCGGCGGTGGGCGAGGCAAAGTCCAGGTAATCGATGGGCGTATTCTCGACCATCACCGTATCACGGGCCGGATCCATGCGAGTGGTGATGGCCCAGATCACATCTTCCCAGTGGCGGGCATCGACATCGTCATCGAGCACCACCACGAACTTGGTGTACATGAACTGACGCAGGAAGCTCCACACGCCCATCATCACCCGCTTGGCGTGCCCCGGGTACTGCTTCTTCATCGTCACCACCGCCATGCGGTAGGAGCAGCCTTCGGGCGGGAGGTAGAAATCGACGATTTCCGGGAACTGCTTGCGCAGGATCGGCACGAAGACCTCGTTGAGGGCGAGGCCAAGGATCGCCGGCTCGTCGGGGGGCCGGCCGGTATAGGTCGAATGATAGATAGGGTCACGGCGGTGGGTGATGCGCTCGACGGTGAACACCGGGAAATGCTCGACTTCGTTGTAATAGCCAGTGTGATCGCCGTAGGGCCCCTCAGGTGCCATGTCGTCGGGATAGATGAAGCCTTCGAGGATGATCTCGCTGGAGGCCGGCACCTCGAGATCGGCATGGCCACACTTGACCAGCTCAGTGCGCGAACCGCGCAGCAGGCCGGCGAAGGCATACTCGGAGAGGGTATCCGGCACTGGCGTCACCGCCCCCAGGATGGTGGCCGGATCGGCGCCCAACGCCACCGCGACCGGGAAGGGCTCGCCGGGGTGGGCGGCCTGCCACTCCTTGAAGTCCAGCGCCCCGCCGCGGTGGGAAAGCCAGCGCATGATCAGACGGTTCCTGCCCAGCTTCTGCTGGCGATAGATACCGAGATTCTGGCGCTCCTTGTGGGGCCCCTTGGTGACCACCAGCGCCCAGGTGACCAGCGGCGCGGCATCGCCGGGCCAGCAGTGCTGGATGGGAATGCGGTCGAGATCCACTGCTTCGCCTTTGAGCACCACTTCCTGCACCGGCGCCTTGCGGAGCACCTTGGGGCCCATGCTCATCACCTGCTTGAAGATCGGCAGCTTCTCCCAGGCATCACGAAAGCCCTTGGGCGGATCGGGTTCCTTGAGGAAGGCCAACAGCTTGCCGACCTCGCGCAAGGCACTCACCGACTCCTGCCCCATGCCCAGCGCCACTCGCCGCGGGGTGCCGAACAAGTTACCCAGCAGCGGCATATCATGCCCCTTGACGTTCTCGAACAGGAGCGCCGGGCCGCCGGCCTTGAGGGTGCGATCACAGATCTCGGTGATCTCGAGGTAAGGGTCCACCTCGGCGGTCACCCGCTGGAGTTCTCCCTGCGCCTCCAGGGCGGCGATAAACTCACGCAAGTCCTTATACTTCATGCGGTTATTGCGCTCCCAAAACGACAAAAGGGGCAGCATAGCATGCCGCCCCTTGGACTGATTAGCGATTCATGTCCGGCCGTCTCCGGGCCTGACTAGCTTCACCGCCGCTTCATCGCCTCGAAGAACTCGAGGTTAGTCTTGGTATCTTTCAGGCGATCGATCAGGAACTCGGTAGCCGCCACATCATCCATGGGATTGAGCAGCTTGCGCAGGATCCACATCCGCTGCATCTCATCCTCGGAGGCGATCAGGTCCTCGCGGCGGGTGCCGCTGCGACGAATGTTCATCGCCGGATAGACTCGCTTCTCGGCCAGCTTGCGGTCGAGGTGGGCCTCCATGTTACCGGTACCCTTGAATTCCTCGAAGATCACCTCGTCCATCTTGGAGCCCGTGTCGACCAGCGCCGTGGCGAGTATGGTCAGGCTGCCGCCTTCCTCGATGTTGCGCGCCGCGCCGAAGAAGCGCTTGGGCTTCTCGAGAGCATGGGCATCGACACCGCCGGTCAGCACCTTGCCGGAGGACGGCACCACGGTGTTGTAGGCACGGGCCAGACGGGTGATGGAGTCCAGCAGGATCACCACGTCCTTCTTATGCTCGACCAGACGCTTGGCCTTCTCGATCACCATCTCGGCGACCTGCACATGGCGGGCCGGCGGCTCATCGAAGGTCGAGGCCACGACCTCGCCACGAACGGTGCGTGACATTTCGGTCACTTCCTCCGGACGCTCGTCGATCAGCAGCACGATCAGGTGGCACTCGGGATTGTTGCGAGTGATCGAGGTCGCGATGTTCTGCAGCATCAGCGTCTTGCCCGCTTTGGGAGGCGAGACGATCAGGCCACGCTGGCCCTTGCCGATGGGTGCCGTCAGGTCGATGATGCGCGACGTCAGATCCTCGGTAGAACCGTTGCCGATCTCCATCACCATGCGTTCCTGAGGGAACAGCGGGGTGAGGTTCTCGAACAGGATCTTGTGCTTGGCGTTCTCCGGCCGGTCAAAGTTGATCTCGTTGACCTTCAACAGGGCGAAATAACGCTCACCTTCCTTGGGTGGACGAATCTTGCCGGCAATCGAGTCGCCCTTGCGCAGGTTGAAGCGACGGATCTGGGACGGCGAGACGTAGATGTCATCGGGACCGGCGAGATAGGAAGAGTCGGCGCTGCGCAGAAAGCCGAAGCCGTCCTGGAGAATCTCCAGTACACCATCGCCATAGATGTCCTCGCCGCTCTTGGCGTGCTTCTTGAGGATGGCGAAAATGATGTCCTGCTTGCGCGAGCGGGCCAGATTATCGATGCCCATTTCTTGGGCGATATCCAGCAGTTCCGGCACGGTCTTTTGCTTGAGTTCGGTAAGATTCATCGGTTTGATCAGAAATAGCTCGTGTCAGCGTGGCAACGAAGCCGGAAAACGACAGGAGGCGGTGACGATGCGCCGCGTGGTGCGTTCAGAGCCCTGGGACATCCACTCTCGAGATATGATCAGCCGACCGCTGCTTACGGGGAAGCCATGGACGATATCGAACTAAGAGGGAAGCGCTGTTCATGTAGCCGTATTCGTGTCGCCTGAATAGCTAGTCATGATGGCGAAGCGTCATCGTAAGGAATCAGCGGGCTGACTGACGACTTGGAGTTTGACCGCGGCGTGAGATGCCGTTTAGCGGTCACCGTGAAGCAGTCGGGAAGTATTCGGAACAGGCGAACGACTCGATGGTAGTCAAGCGAATCGGCAAACGCAAGCCCCAGAAGCGCTTCGCCGCGTTGGCGGCGATTGACAACCCCGGGAGCGGGCCGCAACCTTGGGGCCAAGTGACATCAAGGAACCTTTCATGATCAACCATCCGGGCTTCGGCGACACGCCTGACGACGCCCCAGCGCCACAGCGCCTGGCGGCTATCGACCTGGGCTCCAACAGCTTCCACCTCTTGGTCGCCAACAACGTCAACGGTCAGCTACAGGTCGTGGCCAAGCTCGGCGAGAAGGTCCAACTGGGCGCAGGCCTCGATGACGACGGCGCCCTGACCGAAGATGCCATGCAGCGCGCCCTGGACTGCCTGGCCCGCTTCGCTCCCTTCCTCGAAGAAACACCCAACGCTCAGCTCAGAGTGGTAGGCACCAACGCGCTGCGCGCGGCAACCAACAGCCAAGTGCTGATCGAGCGCGCCGAGGCACTGCTCGGCCATGAGATCGAGATCATCGCCGGGCGCGAGGAAGCCCGCTTGATCTATCTTGGCGCTGCCCATGCCCTGGCCGAGGTCCACGGCCGGCGCCTGATCGTCGACATCGGCGGCGGTTCCACGGAGTTCATCATCGGCGAGCATTTCGAGCCCCTAGCGCTCGAGAGCCTGGAAATGGGCTGCGTGACGTTCACCAAGCGTTTCTTCGCCGACGGCGATATCTCCGAGAAACGCTTTCGCAAGGCCGAGCTCGCCGCCCTCTCGGAGCTGGCCAACATCCGCCGCCCCTTCGAGGAACTCGGCTGGGCCGATCCAGTCGGCTCCAGCGGCACCATCAAGGCTGCCGCTTCTGTGCTTTCCGCCAGTGGCCAAGCCCCCGATGGCATCATCGACCGCAAGGGACTGGCCGCCCTGCGCAAGCGCCTGATCAAGATGAAACGGCTCGATAAGGTCGCGATGGATGGGCTCAAGGAGGACCGCGCCAGCGTCTTCCCCGCCGGCATCGCGGTGCTCTCGGCGGTCTTTGAAGCCTTCGGCCTCGAACAGATGCGCTATTCCGACGGCGCCCTGCGCGAAGGCGTGCTCTACGACATGATCGGGCGCAACACCGCCGAGGACTCTCGCTTGCAGACACTCGAAGGGCTGCGCCGGCGCTACCAGATCGACCCCCGCCAGGCCGACCAGGTCGCCAGCAGCGCCCAGCAGTGCCTGAGGCAGGTAGTGCCAACCTGGCAGTTGAGCGCCAGCAACGCCCAGTTCCTCGACTGGGCCGCCCAGCTTCACGAGATTGGCCTGGTCATCTCGCACAGCCAGTTCCATCGCCACGGCGCCTACCTGCTGGCCAACTCCGACCTCGCCGGGCTGTCACGCCCCGAGCAGCAGGCCCTGGCCTTTCTGGTGCGGGCCCACCGGCGCAAGTTTCCGCTCAAGGAGCTCGACGCTCTGCCCGCCGCGGTACGGCCGACGCTGGGGCGCCTGGCCCGGCTGCTGCGGCTGGCGGTGATCCTCAACCACTCACGTCCCGAGCACCCGCCAACCGCCTTTCGCCTCGCTGCCGATGGTGAGCAGCTGTCGCTGTCGCTGAGTGGCGAACTCGCCGAGCAGGCGCTGCTGGTCAATGACCTGGAGCAGGAACAGGAATATCAGCGCGCGGCCGGCTTTACGCTGACCATCGAAACGCTGGACACCGCCGAGGTTTCGGCGGGTTAATCGACGGCTCTGGCGCTCCCCGCACTGTCAGAGCCTCAGCTTGTTAAGGTCCCCGGGCTCGATAAGAGCCTTAAGCCTGTTGCGAGCGGCAGCGAGAGAAGTTCCCTCATCAGCGCCATGAGGGCCTCTCAGTTCCGTTAAAGGCTCTCAGTGCCGCCACCCTCGGCCCAATAGCTCGCTGCACAGGCCACCACGTCCGCCCGCAGGGGGTCGAGGACCGCCGCCACCACATCGCCGTCCCACACCACCAGCAGAGCCTGCCGACGCCAGGGTGGCAGACCCGCTTCCTGCAAGAGCCGCTTGAGATCCCGCCGACCGCGTCCCGCCAGACGCAGTACCTCGCCGCCCTGACGCGGCTGCACCCGGTAGTGGGCGCGCTCTCCGCCAGAAGGAGCGCCGGCGGGGCGTCTCTCGAGCCGCACCGCAAGCCCTCCTAGCGGCGTTTCAAGTACCGCCAGGCCATCCCAGTCGACCTGCCAGCCTGCGGGCAGATCGGCCAAGGGGCGCTGCAGATAGAGGCTCTCACGCCAGCAACGCGCCTCGGCGCCTGGCCAGGTGACCTGCACTTGGGCATCGCGTCGCGCGGCAAGCTGCTCATCGAGGGCCGACAGGCGAGCGGTCGGCGGGGTGGGTAGCCCCAGGCGTTGGCAGGCATAGCGAATCAGCAGACGCCGGCGCGGTGCCCTCAGCGCCTTGAGTGCCGGTAGCGCCAGCCGACCGGGGGCGCCCCCGCAGGCGGCCAGATCCAGCTCGGCCAGCTCAGCGAGAAGATCATCGGCCTCGCCGGCGAGCGTCGCACTGTGGGCAATGCTCGCCTCGGCGCGGGGCCAGCGAGACTCGAGCAGCGGCAGCACCCGCTGGCGCAGGAAGTTGCGATCGAGCATCTCATCGGCGTTGCTCGGATCCTCGACCCAGGCGACGCCCAGCGCCTCGGCGGCTTTCTCCAGACGCGCCCGCGACAAGTCTCGCAGAGGGCGGGCGATACAACTGCCGGCCCAGCTACGCGCCCTGGGCATGGCCGCCAGCCCCCGCACCCCACTGCCGCGCAGCGCGGCCAGCAGCCAGGTCTCCGCCTGATCGCGGCGATGCTGGGCGAGCCACAGGGTGTCCTCCTGGCTCAGCCGGGCGGCGAAGGCGCCGTAGCGGGCCTCCCGGGCGGCACCCTCGAGCCCGCGGCCAGCGGTCACATCGACACTCACCCGCTCGATGAACAACGGCACGCCCAGGCGGTCGCACAGCCGACGACAATGCCAAACGAAATCAGCCGATGCCGCCTGCAAGCCATGGTCGACGTGCAGGGCATATAACGGACGGGGGTGACGATGAGCCGCCCGGGCCACGAGTGTCAGCAGCAGGCTAGAGTCGAGCCCGCCCGAGAGCGCCACCCAAACGCAACGCCCCGGCGGGGTCTCCGCCAGGGCGTCGTCGATCAACCGTTGCATATCCTCGAGCATCAGAATTCCAGCACGCTGACAGGCCGCTTCGAAAAACGCGGCCTCTGACCCATCAGGCCGGGGCGCCGTAGCTCATGAGGCGCTGATAGCGGCGCTCGAGCAGAGCCTCGGTGTCCAGGCCCTGCAAGCGATCGAGACTCTCGATCAGCGAGGTCTTGATACGCTCAGAGGTTGTCGCCAGATGACGGTGAGCACCGCCCAGCGGCTCCTTGATCAGGGTGTCGACGAAGCCGAGTTCCTGCAGACGCTCGGCAGTGATCCCCATGGCGTGGGCCGCCTCCGAGGCACGCTCGGCACTCTTCCACAGGATCGAGGCGCAGCCCTCCGGCGAGATGACCGAGTAGGTGGAGTACTGCAGCATCTGCAGCTCGTCGCACACGCCGATGGCAAGCGCCCCACCAGAGCCGCCCTCGCCTACCACGGTGGAGATGATCGGGGTCTTGAGCCGCGACATCACCGCCAGGTTGTAGGCGATGGCTTCGGACTGACCGCGCTCCTCGGCATCGATGCCGGGATAGGCGCCGGGGGTGTCGATGAAGGTCAGCACCGGCATCTTGAAGCGCTCAGCCATCTCCATCAGGCGGCATGCCTTGCGATAGCCCTCAGGACGCGGCATGCCGAAGTTGCGGCGTACCTTCTCCTTGACGTCGCGGCCCTTCTGATGGCCGATGACCATCACCGGCTTGTCGTCGAGACGCGCCACGCCACCGACCAGTGCCGCGTCATCGGCGAAATGACGATCGCCGTGGAGCTCGTCGAAGTCGGTAAAGACGTGCTCAAGGTAGTCGAGGGTGTAGGGGCGCTGCGGATGACGCGAGAGCTGGGATACCTGCCAGGCGGTGAGATCCTTGAAGATCGACTCGGTGAGCTTCTTGCTCTTCTCCTGGAGCTTGGCCACCTCTTCGTTGATGTTGATCTTGCTGTCATTGCCGACCAGCCGCAGTTCCTCGATCTTCGCCTGCAACTCGGCAATGGGCTGTTCGAAATCCAGATAATTGGGGTTCATAGGCTTCAGCTTGTTAGCAATCGGGGCAGCCTGGAGGCCACGGCTGTCGCGGAACGTTCAAAAGGAACTATTGAAATATAGCCGTTCATTATCGCAGCTTGTCAGTCCGGCGCAAGGCACCTCCTGGCCTTGCGCCGACGGCGGCGGCTGCCAGGCGAATCAGCGTCGATACTTGAGACGCACGCCGTCCTGGCCCTGCACATCGCGCAAGGCGATCATCAGCTCGTCGGAGGGGGTCACCTTCCAGTCCTCGGCCAGCTCCAGCCAGCCGGAGGCCTCGGCATTGCGATACTTGAGACGCACCGGTAAGCCGTTGGCGTCGCGGTAAGGCGTCAGGCTGTCCCGCAGGCTGTCGACCAGCCGTCCGTTAGCCTGGGCGCCGTCGACGGCAAGCTCAACGGCCTGCCCGAAGCGGGCGCGAGCTTCGACCATCGGCGTGACATCCTTGCCGCGCAGGCGCAGGCCGCCTGAATAATCATCGCTCGAGACCTCACCCTCGACGATCATCACCTGGTCGGCCTCCAGTCGGCCTCGCAGGCGCTCGTAGAGCTCGCCAAACAGCGAAGCCTCGATACGCCCGGTGCGATCGTCGAGGGTCACGAAGGCCATGGTGTCGCCGCGCTTGGACTTCATGGTGCGCATCGCCACCACCAGGCCGGCCACCCGCTGGGGCTCACGGGACGGCCGTAGCTCGCTGATGCGAGTCGAAACGAAGCGCGCGAGCTCCTGCTCGTATTCATCGATCGGATGTCCGGTGAGATAGAGACCCAGGGTGTCCTTCTCGCCGGCCAGGCGCTCCTTATCGCTCCAGTCGCGCACGCCCCGGTAATCGGCATAGACGTCGCCCGCGTCAGGCTCACTGAAGGCTTCGCCGAACATGTCCATCATGCCCTGGTTCTGGTTGGCCAGGTTCTGGGACGCGGCCTTCAGGGCCGCTTCCATGGAGGCCGTGAGCACCGCGCGGGCCGCGCCCAGATTGTCGAGCGCCCCGGAGCGAATCAGCGCCTCGAGGGTGCGCTTGTTCATGCGCTTAGGATCGACCCGACGGCAGAAGTCGAACAGGTCGCTGAAGGCGCCGCCCTCCTGGCGGGCTTCGACGATGGCACCGATCGGGCCCTCGCCGACGCCGCGAATGGCACCAAGGCCATAGACCACTCGGCCCTCGGTATCGACGGTGAACTTGTAGCCACCGACGTTGACATCCGGCGGGGTCACGGTCAGCCCCTGGTGGCGACATTCCTCGATCAGCGGTACCACCTTGTCGAGGTTGTCCATTTCGGTGGACATCACCGCCGCCATGAAGGGCCCGGGGTAATGGGCCTTGAGCCAGGCGGTCTGATAGGAGACCAGAGCGTAGGCCGCCGAGTGTGACTTGTTGAAGCCGTAGCCGGCGAACTTTTCCACCAGGTCGAAGATGTTACCGGCGAGGTCCTTGTCGATGCCGTTTTCCGCGCAGCCTTCCATGAAGCCGGCGCGCTGCTTGGCCATCTCCTCAGGCTTCTTCTTACCCATGGCGCGGCGCAGCATGTCGGCCTGGCCCAGGGAATAGCCGGCCATCACCTGGGCGATCTGCATCACCTGCTCCTGGTAGAGGATGATGCCGTAGGTGGGCCCGAGCACCGGCTTGAGCAGCTCGTGCTGATAATCCGGGTGTGGATAAGATATCTCGGCCCGGCCGTGCTTGCGGTTGATGAAGTCATCCACCATGCCCGACTGCAGCGGGCCGGGGCGGAACAGTGCCACCAGGGCGATCATGTCCTCGAGAGAATCCGGCAGCAGGCGCTTGATCAGCTCCTTCATCCCTCTGGATTCAAGCTGGAAGACCGCGGTGGTCTCGGCCTTCTTGAGCATGTCGAAGGTCGGCACGTCGTCCAGCGGAATGGTGTCGATGTTCAGCGGGCCCTGCCCTTCCACGGCACGCACCTTGTCGACCATCTCCAGCGCCCAGTCGATGATGGTCAGGGTCCGCAGGCCCAGGAAGTCGAACTTGACCAGCCCGGCCTCTTCGATGTCGTTCTTGTCGAACTGCACCACCAGGCCATTGCCCTCCTCGTCGCACAGCAGCGGCGAGAAGTCGGTGAGTTTGGTCGGCGCGATCACCACGCCGCCAGCGTGCTTGCCGGTACCGCGGGTGATGCCTTCGAGCCGCTGGGCCATTTCCCAGATCTCGGCGGCTTCCTCATCGGCCTCGAGGTACTCGCGCAGCGGCTCCTCCTGCTCGTGGGCCTTCTCGAGAGTCATGCCGACCTCGAAGGGAATCAGCTTGGAGAGCTTGTCGCCCAGCGAATAGGGTTTGCCCTGGGCGCGGGCCACGTCGCGCACCACCGCCTTGGCGGCCATGGTGCCGAAGGTGACGATCTGCGAGACCGCATCGCGGCCGTAGCGCTCGGCCACATAGTCGATGACCCGGTCGCGCTTCTCCATGCAGAAGTCGACGTCGAAGTCGGGCATCGAAACACGCTCGGGGTTCAGGAAACGCTCGAACAGCAGGTCATACTGAATCGGATCGAGGTCGGTGATCTTCTGGGCATAGGCCACCAGCGAGCCGGCACCGGAGCCACGGCCCGGCCCTACCGGCACGTTGTTGTCCTTGGCCCACTGGATGAAGTCCATGACGATCAGGAAGTAGCCCGGGAACCCCATCTGCAGAATGATGTTGAGCTCGAAATCGAGCCGCTCCCGGTAGCGCTGTTCGATGGGTGCCCAGTCGGCGCCGTCGCGGGGATAGCGCTCCCGCGGATAGAGGGCCTCGAGCCGCTCGGTGAGGCCATCGTGAGAGACCTTGCGGAAGAACTCCTCCTGGGTCATGCCATCGGGAATCTCGAACTCGGGCAGGAATATCTCGCCCAGCCGCACATCGACGTTGCAGCGCGCGGCGATCATCACGCTGTTCTCCAGCGCCTCGGGGATATCCGCGAACAGCTCGGCCATCTCCTGCGGCGTCTTCAGGTACTGCTCTTCGCTGTAGCGGCGCTCGCGACGCGGATCATCCAGCGCCTTGCCCTCGCCGATGGCGACCCGCGTCTCGTGGGCCCAGAAATCCTCGCGGGCCAGGAAGCGTACATCGTTGGTGGCGACCACCGGAGTATTGGTCTCACCGGCAAGCTCGACCGACAGGTGCAGGCATTCTTCTTCGAAGGGCCGCGAGGTGCGAGTGAGCTCGAGATAAAAGCGCCCCGGGAAGTACTGATTCCACTCCTGAAGCAGTGAGCGGGCCGTATCGCCATGCTCGCTCAACAGATGACGACCGATCTCGCCGTCGCGACCGCCGGAAAGCGCGATCAGCCCCTCGCTCTGGGCAAAGACCCAGGCCTTGTCGAGAATCGCCCGCCCCTGACGCTGGCCTTCCATCCACCCTTTCGAGATCAGTTCCGTGAGGTTGCGATAGCCGTCGCTGTCCATGGCCAGCAGGGTCAGCCGGTACGGATGCGCATCGTCATGGGGATTGTTGAGCCACAGGTCGGCACCGATGATCGGCTTGAGCCCGGCACCCTGAGCCGCCCGGTAGCCTTTCACCAGGCCAAACAGGTTGGCCTCGTCGGTCATCGCCAGGGCCGGCATACCCGCCTGTGACGTCTGCTTGACCAGCGGCTTGAGGCGCACCAGGCCGTCGACGAGGGAATACTCGGTATGCACGCGAAGGTGAACGAAAGAAGGGGTCATGGTGAACTCGTGGCTTAGCTATTTCAAAGGCAGTGTCGAGGGCGGTATCGAGGACGGCGCCGGCGAGCCATACAGGAGCGTCAAACCGACGCGCCATGGCTGAACCGCTAGAGCAGGTCC
Source organism: Onishia taeanensis (assembly GCF_013349955.1). GTDB lineage: Bacteria > Pseudomonadota > Gammaproteobacteria > Pseudomonadales > Halomonadaceae > Onishia > Onishia taeanensis_B. The sequence goes on from NZ_JABVXC010000001.1 coordinate 509,687, forward strand.
AGCTGTTTCTTGACCGGCGCGAAGGAGCGACGGTGCTCTGGCAGCGGGCCCAGGCGCTCCAGGGCCGCCAAATGCTCCTTGGTCGGGTAGCCCTTGTGGCGAGCGAAACCGTAATCAGGATGCCGGGCATCCAGGGCCACCATCTGAGCATCACGGGCCACCTTGGCCAGGATCGAGGCGGCGGCGATGGCCGGGTGGCGAGCATCGCCCTTGACCACGGGCTGGCCGGGAAGTTGATGGCCCGGCAGGCGGTTGCCGTCTACCAACAGGTATTCGGCTGCTGGCGCCAGACCATCGATGGCGCGTCGCATCGCCAAATGGGTGGCATGGTAGATGTTGAGTCGATCGACTTCCAGCGGCGAGGCCTCAGCGACGCAGTAGGCCAAGGCCCTATCACGAATCTGGTCGTCCAGCGCCTCTCGGCGCCGAGCGCTAAGCGTCTTGGAATCGTTCAGCCCCTCGATGGGCCGAGCGGGATCGAGGATCACCGCCGCCGCGACGACCGCACCGACCAGCGGACCACGGCCAACCTCATCGACACCGGCCAAACGCTCGCCCTGATAGGCGATCTGCAGCGGGGGCAGGGACTTGGCACTCATGATACCTTTCCCGAACCGGTGCCCGAATCGGATGACGCACCATCCTGGCCCATATCCAGGCCAATGGCCGCCGCCGCGGGTGCCACGCTCGCCGGCAGCGCCCGCCCCGCGATCAATGCCTCGATAGCCGCGGCGGCCCGATCGCTGGCACCGCGCTGCAATCCCGCATGCATGGCCGCAAAGCGAGTCTCCAGCGCCTCACGCATCGGCGCATCGTCCAGCATCTCCGTCAGCCGTGCGGCTATCGCCTCGGGACTGGCAGCTTCCTGGATCAACTCCGGCACCAGTGTCTCACGAGCGATCAGATTGGGAAGCGATATCCACTCGGTCTTGACCAGGCGCTTGGCGAGCCAGTGAGTGGCCGGCGCCATCTTGTAGGCCACCAGCATCGAGCGATGGCAGAGCATGGCTTCAAGCGCTGCGGTACCCGAGGCCAACAGCACGGCATCAGCCGCCACCATCGCCTCCCGAGCCTGGCCGTCGAGCAGCGTGACGCGCTTCGCAAGAACTGGATAGCCGGCCAGCAGCGCTTCGAGCTCGGCCCGTCGGGCCGGGGTCGCCGCAGGAATCACCACCTGAAGCTCGGGACGTGCCTGACACATCTGCTCGGCGGCCATGGCGAAGGTCGCCCCCAGAAAACGGATCTCGTTCGCCCGGGAGCCTGGCAGCAGGGCCAGCACCTCGGCGTCATTGGCCACCCCCAGGGCCTGGCGAGTGCCGGCGCGATCGTTGTGCAGCGGCAGCTCGTCGGCCAGCGGATGGCCGACGAAGGCGACCGGCACACCGTGACGCTCGTAGAAGGCCGCCTCGAAGGGCAGGAAGGTGAGGATAGCATCCACCGACTTGGCGATCCCTTTCACCCGCCCCTGGCGCCAGGCCCACACGGAAGGACTCACGTAATGGGCGGTAGTGAGGCCTGACTCGCGCAGCTGACGCTCGAGACCCAGGGTGAAATCAGGGGCATCGATGCCGATCATGATGTCCGGGGCCCAGGCCAGGGCATCGCGCTTCAGCGCCCGGCGCACCTTGATCAGCTCGGGCAGGTGTTTCACCACCTCGACCAGCCCCATCACCGAGAGGGTTTCCAGCGGATAGCGGCTATCGATGCCCTGGGCGAGCATGCGCGGGCCACCGATGCCGCGGAACTCAACCTCGCCGAGGCGCCCGCGCAGCGCCTGCATCAGGCCCGCACCGAGGATGTCACCTGACAGCTCGCCGGCAACCAGATAGACCCGCAACGGGCGCTGTTCCTGAGGGGCGTCTGACATGATCTAGCGCAGAATGCCGCGAGTGGAAATACGGATAGAGTCGGCGAAGATCTTGGTTTCGGGTATGGCGTATTCGGCATCGATCGCGGCAAGCGCCTGCTCGACGGTCAGCCCCTTGCGATAGACCATCTTGTAGGACTCGGTAAGCGCCTTGATCGCCTCACGGGAAACGCCGCGACGCTTGAGGCCCACCAGGTTGAGGCCATGCGGCTGAGCCGGATTACCGTTGATCATCACATAGGCCGGCGTGTCCTTGGTGATGATCGACCCTCCGCCCGCCATGGCCTGAGTGCCGAAATGACAGAACTGGTGGATCGCCGACAGCCCGCCGATGATCGCGGCATCGCCTAGCGTGACGTGGCCGGCCAGGGTCACCTGGTTGGCCAGGATACAGTCGTTACCGACCACACAGTCATGGCCGACATGCACGTAGGCCATGAACAGGTTACGGCTGCCGATAGTGGTCTCGCCGCGGTCCTGAACGGTACCACGATGCAGGGTAACGCCCTCGCGAATGACGTTGTCGTCACCCATGACCAGACGCGTCGGCTCACCGGCGTACTTTTTGTCCTGGCAGTCCTCGCCGACCGATGCAAACTGGAAGATGCGCGTGCGCTCACCAAGCACCGTCGGCCCCTTGACCACCACATGAGGGCCAATCACGCTTCCGGCGCCGATATCGACGTCGGGGCCAATCACGCTGAACGGGCCCACTTCGACGTCCTCGGCGAGGCGCGCCTTTGGATCAACGATAGCAGTGGGATGTATCAAGCGACCTTCCTCTCGGCACAGATGATCTCGGCCTCGCAGGCCACTTCGCCGTCAACGCTGGCGCTGCACTGAAACTTCCAGATACCGCGCTTCGCGCGGATCACGTTGGCTTCGAGACGCAGCTGGTCGCCAGGCATTACCGGGCGCTTGAAGCGCACATTGTCACTGCCCACGAGGTAATAGACGTAGCCATCGGCGGGCAGCTTGTTGACGGTCTTGAAGCCAAGAATACCGCAGGCCTGGGCCAGCGCTTCAATGACCAGCACGCCCGGCATGATCGGATGATGGGGAAAGTGGCCATTGAAGAACGGCTCGTTGATGCTGACGTTCTTGTTGGCCACGATGCGCGCACCGTGCTCGAGTTCCATGACCCGGTCGACCAGCAGGAAGGGGTAGCGGTGGGGGAGATACTCACGGATCTCGTTGATGTCCATTACCATCGATGCGACCTCTGAAATGACAAAATGCTCAACCGGAGGCGAGCATGCTGGGGCGGCAGGGCCGCCGCCATGATTAGGGTGGGCGGATTATAGCGCTCGCCGGGGGCGACTCAACGCCTGGCTACTTCTTTTCCAGACGGGTCACCCGCTTGGCGAGCTCATCCAACTGCTTGAAGCGCACCGCATTCTTGCGCCATAGGGCGTTACGCATCGAACCGGTACCGGAAGAGTAGACCCCGGGCTCTTGAATCGAATTGGTGACCAGGCTCATGCCGGTGACCTGCACCCCATCACAGAGGGTCAGATGACCGGAGAGCCCGACGCCGCCACCGAGCATGCAATGGCGGCCCACCTTGGTGGAACCGGCAATGCCCACGCAGCCGGCCAGAGCGCTATGATCGCCGATCTGCACATTATGAGCGATCTGCACCTGGCTATCGATCTTTACGTCGTTGCCGATCACGGTATCGCCGAGCGCACCACGGTCGATGCTGGAACAGCTGCCGACCTCGACATCGTCGCCCAACACCACGCCACCAAGCTGGGCGATCTTGTGCCAGCGACTGCCGTCGTGGGCGAAACCGAAGCCATCACCACCGATCACGCAGTGGCTATTGAGCACCACTCGCTGGCCGATCACCACGCCATGACAGACACTGACATGCGCATGCAGACGCGAACCGGCACCAATCACGCTGTCGGCGCCGACCACGCTGCCCGGCCCGATGACCACGTCATCGCCGATCACCGCGCCGTCCTCGATCACCACCTGAGGGCCGATTTCGACGTTGGCACCGAGCTTGGCGCTCTCAGCGACGACCGCCGAGGTGTGTACCCCCGGCCGATATCTCGCGGCCAGCGGATCGAACAGCCGTGACAGCTCGGCATATCCCAGATAGGGGTTCTCCAGGGTGAGACAGGCCGTAGGGCTCTCCTCGGCATGATCGGGGTGCAGAAGCACCGCTGCCGCCCCCGTCGCGGGCAGATACTTCAGATAAGCCCGATTGGCGAGAAAGGTCAGCTCATGAGGACCGGCATCGCTCAGCGTCGCCAACCCGCTCACGGTGCGCTGGCCATCGCCGATCACACGGGCATTGAGGCGCTCGGCGAGCTCATCGAGGGTATAAGTGGGGTATTGGGCGGTTGTCATGGACGCAGGTCATCGCGGACGGCACGCTGGAACGCGCCGCCGGCCTCAGTTGGACGAATTGAGAATCTCGGTGACCTCGTCGGTCACGTCGAGGAGGTCGCCTTTGGCCTGAATGACCCCGTTGCGGTCTACCAGCACCTCGATGTCATGACGCTCGATGATCTGATCCACGGCGCGCTCGAGCCTCGGCTGAGCCTGCTGCATGAACTGCTGTTCTGACTGCTTACGCGCCTGAACCACTTGGCGGCGCAGCTGTTGGAAGCGGCCACCTTTTTCCTGAAGCTCCTGCACGGCCGCCTGGCGCTGCGACTCGGACATGGTCGCACCGTCGCGCTGCAGGCGCTGCTGAAGCTGCTGGACTTCCTGCCCCAGGGCCTCGGCCTCTTGCTGCTGACTGCCGATCTGATTTTGCAGCTCGTTCATCGACTGCTGGGCGTCATCGCTTTCCAGCAGGGCCTGTCGCCAGTCCAGCACGGCGATATCGGCGGCCAGGGCAGGGGCACTCATGGCCGCGAACAGGCCGAGGCACAGGGCTCCGGTCAACTTGCGCATCTTGTAAAACTCCTCGAGATCGGTGGTCTGGCATCCGTCCGCGAACCTAGAACGTCTGGCCCAGCGAGAACTGGAAGAACTGGGTGTCGTCGCCCTTCTCGTCGTTGAGCGGTTCGGCCACGCTGAAGGTCAGCGGTCCGACCGGCGTCAGCCAGGAAAGGCCCAGGCCCACACTGTAACGTAGATCGGCCAGGTCGACACCCGAGCTGCAGTTGGACGGCCTGTCAGCGGGCAGCACAGCATAGCACTCGGTGAGGAAGGTGTTGCCGCCATCGATGAACAGCGACGACTGCACGCTGCGCTGATCCTCGACGAAGGGAACCGGAAACAGCAGTTCCGCTGAACCGCTGACCAGCACGTTACCGCCCAGGGTCTGATCATCACCGCTGTTGCGCGGCGTGGTGGCCGGCCCAAGCGTGCTGGCAGTAAAGCCTCGCACCGAGCCCAGGCCACCGGTCAGGAAGTTCTCGTAGAACGGATAGGGATCATCCCCCGGGGTATCGGCATAGCCCAGGTTGGTACCGAACTTCAATGACCAGGCATCGTTGAGAGCAAACAGCTGCTGGCCCTTATAGCGCAGCTTGTAGTAGATGGCATCGCTGCCCGGTGCCGCCGTCTCCAGCGACAGCCGCTGGTAGTTGCCCGCCGTGGGCATGACGCCGCGGTTGAGCTTGTTGCGGGTCCAGCTTGCCGTCAGTTTGAAGCTTTGAGCACTGTCGCCTTCATCATCGACGTACTGGACGATCTCCGACGGCGTGTCGGTATAGGTCTGCACTTCCAGCTGTTCGACGCCGACCCCGAAGTTGAGGCGCGTGACCTCATCGATGGGGTAGCCGAAGTTGATGCTGCCACCCACCGAGTCGGTGGAGTAGGTCGAGATATCGGAGTCTTCATAGTCCGTCTCGCGGTAGAAGAGGTTATACCCACGCGAGATGCCATCCAGGGTCCAGTAGGGATCGGTAAAGCCAAAGTTGAGGCTGGTATAGGTATCGCCCTTCTGGGCACCGATATTGACCCGATTCCCGGTACCCAGGAAGTTATTCTGGGACAGCGAGGCACCGTAGATGACGCCATCGCTCTGGGAAAAACCGATGCTCGCCGAGATCGAGCCGGACGGCTGTTCCTCGACGTTGTAGGTCACATCCAGCTGGTCGGGTTGGCCGGCTACAGGGCGCGTCTCGACGTCGACCTGCTTGAAGAAGCCCAGGCGCTCGAGGCGCTGACGCGACTGACTGATCTGCTCGGTGGAGGCCGGTGCGCCTTCCATCTGGATCATCTCGCGGCGCAGCACCTCATCCATGGTGGTGGTGTTGCCGACGAAATCGACGCGGCGCACATAGGCACGGCGACCGGGATCGACCTGGAAGGTGACATCGACCCGCTCGCCGTCGGCGGTGACCTCAGGCACCCCTTCGACGCTGGCAAAGGCATAGCCCTCGGCACCCAGGCGGGTGCGCAGCGCCTCGGAGGAAGCGGTAATGTCGCTGCGCGAGAATATCTCGCCGGGCGTGGCCTCGACCAGGCTGCGCGCTTCGGAGGGAGAAATCTTCAGGTCGCCGGCGAAGCTGATCTCGCCCAGGCGATACTGCTTGCCTTCCTCGACGTTTACGGTAACGAAGATCCGCGATTTGTCGGGGCTGATCGACACCTGGGTCGAGGTGATCGCGAAGTTGACGTAACCGCGGTCCAGGTACCAGGAACGCAGCCGCTCCAGATCACCGGAGAGCTGTTGGCGAGAATACTCATCGCTCGAGAACCAGCCGAAGAACCAGCTCGGGCGGTCCTCGAGTTCGAAGACGTCGCGCAGGGTGTCGTCATCGAAGGCCTGATTGCCGACCACATTGATCTGGCGAATCTTGGCCACCGCGCCCTCGTCGATATCGACCTTGACGCGAACTCGACTCGCGTCGATTTCCTCGACCTCGGCATCGATACGGGCGCTGTAGCGGCCCTGGCCATGGTAGAGCTGCTCGAGCTCGCGCTGCATCTCGTCGAGCGTCGAGCGCTGTAGCGCCTGCCCCTCAGCCAAGCCTGCATCGCGCAGGCCCTGGCGAAGCTCCTCTTCGGAGATCTGGGAGTTACCGGTGATCTCGAGGTCGGTGATGAAGGGTCGCTCATCGACCTGAATCACCAGTACATCGCCCTCGCGAGCCAGCCGCACGTCCTCGAAGAGGCCGGTAGCAAACAGCGTCTTGGCTGCCTCGGCCAGCTCGCGCTCGTCGACGGCGTCGCGGGCACTGACCGGAAAGGCATTGAAGACGGACGCCGCGGAGACCCGCTTGAGGCCCTCCACACGGATATCGGAAACGGTAAACGCATCGGCCAGCGCCACCGGGGCGCCAGACAGCAACAGCGCCGCAACGCCTAGAATCTTGAGTTTCATGCAGTCGGTTCGCTCGCGTTGGTCTGCCCGCTTATCAAACGAGCACCTTATACATTTGTTCGGTCCACTGGCAAGGTCAGGCCCTGGCCGGTGCGGACCGCTCCCGGGCGGCTACCAGAGCCGCATCAGGTCGAAATACATCGCCATCATCATCATGCTGCCCACCAGCGCCAGGCCGATCTTGAACCCCACCGCCTGAACCTGCTCGGAAACGGGGCGTCCGCGCACCGCCTCGATGAGGTAATAGACCAGGTGCCCGCCGTCGAGCACGGGGATCGGCAGCAGATTGAGAATGCCCAGGCTGATCGACAGGTAGGCGAGGAAGCCGATGAAGCTCTCGACGCCGGTACGCGCCGTTTCACCGGCGATGCGGGCGATGGTGATCGGCCCCGAAAGGTTCGATGGCGAAATCAGCCCCACCAGCATCTTGCGCATCGCGTCCAGGGTCAATACGGACATCTCGGCGGTCTTGTTGAGCGACTGCCCAACCGCCTCGAGAGGGCCGTAATGAATCTCCCGCTGGTATTCGGCCGGCCATTCGGCACTGGCCACGCCAGCACCGATGTAGCCGATGGCCTGCCCATCTTCGGGCGTGCTCGAACGCGGGGTCAGCGTCAGGGTCTGACGTTCGCCGCCCCGTTCGACGTCAAGCGCCAGCGGCTCGCCGGGGCTGGCGCGGACCCGGTCGACGAAGGTCATCCAATCGTCGACCGGCGTGCCATCGACAGCGAGGATTCGATCGCCGGCCTGCAGGCCGGCGCTGGCCGCCGCCTCGCCGTCAAGCACCTGGCCCAGTACCGCCGGCAGCGCCGGCCGCCAGGGCGTGAGCCCCAGGGTTGCCAGCGGCCGAGGCGGATCCTGGCCAACCAGCCAGTTCTCCACGGGCAGACGATGTTCACGCGCCGCCGTGGCACTTTCCGGGCGCGTGGTCATGCTGATCGCGCCGGTCTCGCCAATCGCCGCGACCAGCTTAAGGTTGATGTCGTCCCAGGAGCGTACCGGCTCGCCCTGCACGGCGACGATTTCCTGGCCATTTGAGAGCCCGCCGCGTGCGGCCGGCGAATCCGGTGCCACGTCGCCGACCACCGGCGCGACGGTGGTGATGCCGATCACGAACAGTAGCCAGTAGGCAACAATCGCCAGCAGGAAATTGGCCAGCGGACCGGCAGCAACGATCGCGATACGCGACCACACGCCCTTGCGGTTGAAGGCCAGGTGCGCTTCATCCGGATCGACCGGCGCCTCGCGCTCGTCGAGCATCTTGACGTAACCGCCCAGGGGAATGGCCGCCACGGCGAATTCGGTACCGTGGCGATCGAACCGCGACCATAGCGGCTTGCCGAAACCCACCGAGAAGCGCAACACCTTGACGCCGCAGCGCCTGGCCACCCAAAAGTGACCAAACTCATGAAAGGTGACCAGCAGTCCGAGAACCACGATCACCGCCAGCACATCCTGTATCACGCTCATCGCAGTTTACTCCCGCCCATAGCGTTCCAGGTGATGACGGGCCGCCCGACGGCCCCGGTCATCCTCGGCGAGGATGCCCTCAAGTTCGTCGGCCGCCGACGGCGGGCAGGCCGACAGCACAGCCTCATTAAGCTCGGCAATACCCGGGAAGGATAACCGCCCCTCGAGGAAAGCCTCCACGGCCACCTCATTGGCGGCATTGAGCAACGCAGGCGCGCTTCCGCCGGCAGCCATTGCTTGTCGAGCCAGCCGCAGACAGGGGAAGGCCGTCTCATCGGGGGCCTGAAAATCGAGCCTGGCGACCTGGAACAGATCGAGCGGCGCAACGCCGGCATCGACTCGCTCCGGCCAGGACAGGCCATAAGCAATTGGCGTGCGCATGTCCGGATTGCCGAGCTGGGCGAGCACCGAACCGTCTCGATACGCCGCCATCGAATGGATCACGCTCTGCGGATGCACGACCACCTGAATCTGCTCGGGGCCGGCATCGAAGAGCCAGCAGGCCTCGATCAATTCGAGGCCCTTGTTCATCAGGGTCGCACTGTCCACCGAAATCTTGCGCCCCATCGACCAGTTGGGATGGGCACAGGCCTGGTCGGGTGTGACTCCAGCCAAGGCATCCGCCGACCAACCCAAGAAGGGCCCGCCCGAAGCCGTCAGCAGCAGTTGGCTAACGCCAATGCGCTCGAGACCGCCGCGATGTTCGAGTGGTAGACACTGGTAGATGGCATTATGTTCGGAATCGATCGGCAACAGCACGGCATCATGCCGGGCTACGGCGTCCATGAACAGGCCGCCGCTCATCACCAGGGCTTCCTTGTTGGCCAGCAGCACCCGCTTGCCGGCACGCACGGCGGCAAGCGTCGGCACCAGCCCGGCGGCACCGACAATGGCGGCCATCACCACCTCGACCTCGGACGCCTGGGCAACCTCAACCAGCGCGCCTTCACCGGCGCGCACCTCGGTGTTCACGCCCGCAGAGGCCAGCCGCTCGCGCAGCCAGGCGGCATCGGCCTCGCTGCCGATCACCGCCTGGGCGGGACGATGGGTCTGACACAGCGCCAGCAGGGCTTCCTTCGAACGCTGAGCAGTCAGCGCATGCACCCGGTAGCGGTCGGGATGGCGAGCGACCACATCGAGGGTGCTGGTGCCGATGGAACCGGTCGCGCCCAGCACGGTGACGCGCTGAGGCCGAGTGGCAATGGATGCAGACAGGCTCATAGCCACACTCGCAGCAGGGCAAAGATGGGAATTGCCGCGGTCAGGCTATCGATGCGATCCAACACGCCGCCGTGACCGGGCAGCAGCACCCCGGAATCCTTGACGCCCCGAGTGCGCTTCAACATGCTCTCGAACAGATCGCCAAGCACCGAGACCAGCGTGACCAGCACGGTGGCAAGCATCAAGCCCAGGGTCTCGCCAAGGCCAAGCGACAGCCAGACGGCATAGCAAAGGGCTAGCGCCGAGGTGACAACCACACCACCCGCCACGCCTTCCCAGGTCTTGCCGGGGCTGACGGCAGGTGCCAGCTTGCGCCGCCCGAAGGCTCGGCCGGCGAAATAGGCCCCGGTGTCAGCCAGCCACACCAGCAGCAGCACGAAGAGCAGCCACTCGCCGCCGCTGGCACGCAGGCTGTTGAAGCCTACCCAGCAGGGCAGCAGTACTGTCAGGCCCATGATCAGGCGACGAGCAGGCGTCGCCCATTGCGCCCGACGCTCGGGGTAGTGAGTAACCCAGTAGAGGTTGGCAAGCCAGGCAGCCGCACCGAGCCACAGCAGGCCGGTAGCCTGGCCACTGCCACCCGCCCACAGCAGCAGCATGGCAAGCCCCAGGCTCGCGGTCACTGCGAGGCGGGCCGTCAGGCGCGGCAAGCCGGCGAGATTGGTCCACTCCCAGGCCGCGAGCAGCACGACGGCGCCAGTGAAGAGCGCGAAGGCACCGCCTTCGAGCAGGAAGAGCCCGGCCAGAGCCAGCGGCACCAGGATGACGGCGGTAAGAATTCGTTGCTTAAGCACCCTGGGCCTCGACTTGCTCGTGCGTCATGCCAAAACGGCGCTGGCGCCGCGCGAAGTCGGCAAAGGCCTCATCGAGCGCCTCGGCGCCGAAATCCGGCCACAGCAGGGGAGAAAAATGCAGCTCGGCATAGGCCAGTTGCCACAGCAGGAAGTTGGATAGGCGCTGCTCGCCGCTGGTGCGGATGCACAGGTCTACCTCGGGCGCATCGGCCAGGCATACCTCGCGACCCAGCGACTGCTCATTGATCTGTTCAACGGCGAGCTCGCCGTCGGCGACCCGCGTCGCGAGGCGCTGCGCGGCCTGGGCGATATCCCAGCGACCACCGTAGTTGGCGGCAATCACCAGGTGCATGCCGCGGTTGTCGGCAGTCAGCGTTTCGGCACGGGCGATGTGCTTCTGGATAGACGCCGAGAAACCCTCGCGCTCACCGATAATGGTCAAACGAATGTCATGCTCGTGCAGTTTCTTGACCTCCCGCTTGAGGGCGATCAGAAACAGCTCCATCAAGGCGTTGACCTCGGCCGGCGGACGCTTCCAGTTCTCACTGGAGAAAGCGAACAGGGTCAACACCTCAACCCCGCGTTCGGCAGCGCGACGGATCACCGAGCGCACCGACTCGACGCCCGCACGATGACCGCGCACCCCGGACAGGCCACGGGCCTTGGCCCAGCGGTTGTTGCCATCCATGATGATCGCCAGATGACGCGGGGTCGCCCGGCGATGCGGTTCAGGGGACTGCGGTGATGTCATGGGGGCTCGCATAGCAATAAAACGATAGGCGGGCGATGCGATGTCGCCCGCCAGGCCTCAGACCGTCATCAGGTCCTTTTCCTTGGCTTCCAACAACTTATCGATCTCAGCAATATGCTTGTCGGTCAGCTTCTGGATGGCGTCCGTGCCGCCGTGCTCTTCATCTTCGGAGATTTCTTTCTCCTTGAGCAGCGCCTTGAGGTCACCGTTGGCATCGCGGCGTACGTTGCGCACCGCCACGCGGGCGTTCTCGGCCTCGGAACGCGCCTGCTTGATGTAGCCCTTGCGGGTCTCCTCGGTCAGCATCGGCATCGGCACGCGAATCACGCTGCCCGCCGTGGCCGGATTGAGGCCCAGGTCCGCGGTCATGATGGCTTTCTCGACCTTGGGTACCATGGTCTTTTCCCAGGGCACAACCGCCAGGGTACGCGCGTCCTCGACGTTGACGCTGGCGACCTGGTTCAACGGCATCTGGGCGCCGTAATAATCCACGGTCACCGCATCGAGGATGCTGGGATGAGCACGACCGGTGCGGATCTTGTTGAAGTTCGCATGCAGCGACTCGATGGTCTTGTGCATGCGGGCTTCAGCGTCTTTCTGGATATCGTTGATCACGGTTTCAACCTCTGTCTATCAGCGTGCCTTCCTTGCCGCCCATCACCAGATTGAGCAGGGCACCGGGCTTGTTCATGTTGAATACGCGGACCGGCATGTCATGGTCACGCACCAGGCAGATGGCGGTCAAATCCATCACCCCGAGCTTCTGATCCAGGCATTCATCGTAGGTCAGGCGCTCGTATTTCTGGGCGTCGGCATGCTTGACCGGATCACGATCATAAACGCCGTCGACCTTGGTGGCCTTGATCACCACATCGGCGTCGATCTCGATGCCGCGCAGACAGGCCGCGGAATCGGTGGTGAAGAAGGGGTTGCCGGTACCGGCGGAAAACAATACCACATCGCCCGACGTCAGGTAGCGGATGCCGGTGCGGCGATCATAGTGCTCGACCACTCCGCTCATCGGAATCGCTGACATCACCCGCGAACGGATATTGGAACGCTCCAGCGCATCCCGCATGGCCAGGGCATTCATCACCGTGGCCAGCATGCCCATATGATCGCCGGTCACCCGCTCCATGCCCGCCTCGTGCAGAGCGGCGCCGCGGAACAGGTTGCCGCCGCCGACCACGATACCGACCTGAACGCCGATGCCGACCAACTGCCCGATCTCCAGCGCCATGCGATCGAGCACCTGAGGATCGATGCCGAACTCGGCATCCCCGGTCAGGGCCTCGCCAGACAACTTGAGCAGAATACGCTTGTACTTGCTTTTCGCCGCGCGTTCAGGCTTGGCAGGACGTTCGGGCGTAGCAGTGGAATCGGACATGAGGCGTCTCCTGATGACAGCGACAGGGGGAGGAAATCTTGGCGGCATTTCTATCCGCCGGATACGCGAAGGCGTGCGCTTGCGCGCACGCCATCACGAACTCACAGTGCCAAGCCTTAGCTGCGGCCGGCCTGCTCCATTACTTCCTTGGCGAAGTCGACTTCTTCTTTCTCGATGCCTTCACCCACTTCGAAGCGAGTGAAGCTGACCACTTCGCCACCGGCTGCCTTGACGAACTCGGCCACGGTCTGGTCCGGGTTCTTGACGAAGGCCTGCTCGGTCAGGCTGTTCTCAGCCAGGTACTTCTTCAAACGGCCCTGGACCATCTTCTCGGCGATGTTTTCCGGCTTACCGGCCATGTCCGGCTGCGCCAGGATGATCGCCTTTTCCTTGTCCAGCTGCTCCTGCGGCATGTTCTCCGGCAGGGCCACGACCGGGTTGATGGCCGCGACGTGCATGGACACGTCCTTGGCTGCCTCGGCGGTGCCGCCAGCCAGCACGGTCAGCGCGGCGATGCGGCCGCCGTGGACGTAGCCACCCACGGTGCCACCAGCCGGCGCTTCGACCAGAGCGGCACGACGCACGCTGATGTTCTCGCCGATCTTCTGGACCAGCTGCTCGCGAGCGTTTTCCAGCTCACCTTCCATCAGGGCCGCGATATCGGTGGTCTTGCTGGCGAAAGCCTGCTCGGCGACCTTATCGGCGAAGGCGATGAAGTTGTCGTCACGAGCCACGAAATCGGTCTCGGAGTTGACTTCAAGCATCAGGCCGTAGCTGGCGTCATCGGCCAGCTTGATCACGATGGCGCCTTCGGCAGCGGTACGACCCGCCTTCTTGGCGGCCTTGAGACCGGAGTTCTTGCGCAGGTTCTCGATGGCGGTGTCGATGTCGCCACCGGCTTCGGTGAGTGCCTTCTTGCACTCCATCATGCCGAGCCCGGTGCGCTCGCGCAGTTCTTTTACCTGAGACGCGCTGATAGCTGCCATGGTAATAACCTCTGAAATGGTTCGACGTCGATAATCTAAGCGTTTCCATCACCCGAGTGGGGACGGAAAGAAGGGGGCCAAGCCCCCTCCTCTGCCTACCCTTGTGTCCGGCGAGCTAGCCCACCGACCGGGCCGCCATCAGTCTGGCAGTCCCGGATGACAGCTTGGGGTAGACCAGCGTCATCACTCGGCGACTTGTTCGCCTTCGGTGACTTCAACGAACTCGTCGGGACGACCTTCCTTCGCCTTGGCGCAGGCGTTGGCGATGGCCTGGACGTAGATCTGGATGGCGCGGATGGAGTCATCGTTGCCCGGGATCACGTAGTCGACGCCGTCCGGGTTGGAGTTGGTATCGACCACCCCGATGACCGGAATGCCAAGCTTGTTGGCTTCGTTGATGGCGATGCGCTCATGATCGACATCAACCACGAACAGCGCGTCCGGCAGGCCGCCCATTTCCTTGATACCGCCCACGCTGCGCTCGAGCTTGTCCTGCTCGCGGGTGGCCATCAGGACTTCTTTCTTGGTCAGCTTCTCGAAGGTGCCGTCTTCGTGCATCGACTCGAGTTCGCGCAGACGCTTGATGGACACGCGAATGGTCTTGTAGTTGGTCAGCATGCCGCCCAACCAGCGATGGTTGACGAAGGGCATACCAACACGGTTGGCCTCTTCCTTGATCACCTTGGCCGCCGCACGCTTGGTGCCAACAAACAGGATCTTGTTGTTGGTCTCCGCCATCTTCTCGACCACACTGATCGCTTCATTCAGCGCCGGCAGGGTGTGCTCGAGGTTGATGATGTGGATCTTGTTGCGAGCGCCGAAGATGAACTTGGACATCTTCGGGTTCCAGTACTTGGTCTGGTGACCGAAGTGAGCGCCTGCCTTGAGCAGGTCACGCATATTGACTTGTGTCATGGATGACTCCTGGACTATCGGGTTGGGCCTCCACGCACCCCATGGATCCGACCCTCGGACTGGCCGACGGCACCCGGGACCATGTGTCGGTGCATGTGTGTTTTTCAGGCTATTTAGCGCCTTGCCGCTGGCCATGCGAATAACGCAACTTCACTATCGCGAGACAGGCTATGTCGCCGGGCGAATAGAGGAAGCGATGCACTCGGCACAACGCATTGCAGGAAAGCGCGCAGCTTTATACCATAGATCAATATCAAGATGAAGTCGCAAGCGCCCTGCCCGCCCCCTGACCGCCTCTTGTATCGCGTCAGTTCACGCGGCCGCTCGCGAGCGCCCTCCCCTTCACGACTCGAGATTCCATGAACGTATCCATCAAGACCGCCGACGAAATCGTCAAGATGCGCGAAGCCGGTAAGCAAGCTGCCCGCGTACTGGAAATGATCACGCCCCACGTACAAGCCGGCGTCAGCACCGGTGAACTCGACCGCCTCTGCCATGACTTCATCGTCAACGAACTGGGTTCCGTGCCGGCACCGCTGAACTACCATGGCTTCCCCAAGTCGATCTGCACCTCGATCAATCACGTGGTCTGCCACGGCATCCCCGACGATGCCAAGAAGCTCAAGAAAGGCGATGTGATGAACATCGACATCACCGTCAAGACGGCCGACGGCTATCACGGCGATACCAGCAAGATGTTCATCGTCGGCGAAAGCATCCAGGGCGAGCGACTGGCCCGTGTCACTCAGGAGTGCCTCTACAAGAGCATCGCCGAAGTCAAGCCCGGCGTCCGCCTATCCCAGCTGGCCCGCGTCATCCAACAGCACGCCGAGGCCAACGGCTATAGCGTGGTACGTGACTTCTGCGGCCACGGCATCGGTTCGGTCTTCCACGAGGAGCCTCAGGTACTGCACTACGATGGCTATGCCCCCGAGGCCGACATCGCCCTCGAGGAAGGCATGTGCTTTACCATCGAGCCGATGATCAACGTCGGCGACCACCGCACCAAGGTGCTGCGTGATAACTGGACCGCAGTCACCAAGGACAAGAGCCTGTCTGCCCAGTGGGAACATACCCTGCTGGTGACCGCCACCGGTGTCGAGGTTCTGACCGTACGTGACGAGGAAGACCTGAGCTTCCTTTCGAGCTGACATGCTGCTGCATCATTACCGCTTCCAGCCCGATGAGAGCCTCTTCGATGTCGCGGCCTTCCGCGCCGAGTTAGAGGGTGAACGCTCGCCGGTAGCGCCCTTCAAGCAGGCACTGAGCGAAATCCAGGAGCGCCTGGACGAGCGCTTTCGTGCTGGCGCCGACATCCGCGACCTGGTGCATGGCCGCGCCTGGTGCCTCGACCGCCTGCTCGAGATCGCCTGGACCCGCCATGCTTGGCCGGACGACGGCGTCGCCCTGCTGGCCGTCGGCGGCTACGGTCGCGGCGAGCTGCACCCGCACTCGGATGTCGATCTGCTGCTGCTACTCGAAGACGATGACGACACCCCCTACCGGGAGCCGCTGACCGACTTCATCACCTTCCTGTGGGATATCGGGCTGGAGATCGGCCATAGCGTGCGCTCGCTGAGCGACTGCGAACGCGAGGCCCGCGCCGACGTCACGGTGATCACCAACCTGCTCGAAACCCGCACTCTGGCAGGCGGCTCCCACCTGCGCGATGCGATGCGCGAGCGCCTCAGGACCGACCGGCTGTGGCCGGCAGACGCCTTCTTCGAGGCCAAATGGCAGGAGCAGATCGCCCGCCACTACCGCTATAACAACTCCGAGTATCACCTCGAGCCGAACATCAAGAGCTCCCCCGGCGGGCTCCGGGACATTCAGATGATCGGCTGGGTCGCCAAGCGCCAGTTCGGCGAGCTGCGCTACGAAGAGGTCGTCGACAACGGCTTCATGAACGATGCCGAGCTGCGCATCCTAAGCCAGGGCCAGGCCTTCCTGTGGCAGGTCCGCTATGCCCTGCACATGCTCACCGGGCGCGCCGAGGATCGTCTGTTGTTCGACCACCAGCGCACCATCGCGACCCTGTTCGGCTACCGCGACATCCCCGGCCGGCTGGCCGTCGAGCAGTTCATGAAGCGCTACTACCGCCACGTCACCGCCCTGGCGGGTCTCAACGACATGCTGCTGCAGCACTTCGACGAGGTCATCCTGCGCGCTGACGAGGTGCTCGAGACCCGCACCCTCAACGACCGCTTCGAGGTCAAGGGCGGCTACATTCAGGCCCGCGACGAGCGGATCTTCCGCTACCGCCCCGCGGCCATGCTCGAGCTGTTCCTGCTGATGGCTCAGCACCCGGAGATCGAGGGCGTGCGCGCTTCCACCATCCGCCTGATTCGCGATCATCGCCACCTGATGGACGACCTGTACCGCGACGACGTGCGCCATCAGAGCCTGTTCATGGAACTGTTGCGCTCCAGTGGTAACGTCGCCCGTCAGCTAAGGCGCATGAATCGCTATGGGGTGCTCGGCAAGTACCTGCCGGAATTCGGTCAGGCCGTGGGCCTGATGCAGCATGACCTGTTCCACAGCTATACGGTCGATGCCCACACGCTTGGCCTATTGAAGTTCGTGCAGCGCTTCCGTGAGCCGCGCTGTCGTGAGGAATTTCCGGTTGCCGCGGCGCTGGTGCACCAGTTGCCCAAGCTCGAGCTTTTATGGATCGCCGGGCTCTATCACGACATCGGCAAGGGGCGTGGCGGCGACCATTCTCTGCTCGGTGCCCGCGACGCCGAAGAGTTCTGCGAGCGCCATGGTCTTTCGCCCCGGGATACCCGGCTGGTCAGCTGGCTGGTCGAGCATCACCTGCTGATGTCGAAGACCTCCCAGAAACGCGACATCACCGACCCTGACGTGATCCGCGAATTCGCCACTCAGATGCGCGATGAGGTCCACTTGGACTACCTCTACGTGCTGACCGTGGCCGACATCAACGCCACCAACCCGACCCTGTGGAACGGCTGGCGAGCCTCGCTGCTCCGTCAGTTGCATGCCGAGACCAAGCGCGCCCTGCGCCGCGGCCTAGAGAACCCGCTGGACCGTGATGACTGGGTGCGCGAGACCCGCGAAGAAGCGCGCAGTCTGCTGGCCACCATTGGCATCGATCCTTCGCGCTTCGAGTCCCTGTGGGAGTCACTGGGCGAGGACTACTTCGTCCAGTACGCCCCCAGCGAGATCGTCTGGCAGACCCAGGGCATTCTCGACCATGACGGTTCGGACCTGCCGCTGATTCTGATCAGCGCACCCACCGAGGACATGACCGAGGGTGGCACCAAGGTGTTCATCCACACCCGCTCGGTGGACGACCTGTTCGCCGCCACCGCAGCCGCCATGGAGCAGCTCGGACTCTCGATCCACGATGCTCGCATCGCCACTTCGAGCAGCGACTGGACGCTCAATACCTTTATCGTGCTCGATGAGGACGGCCAGCCGATCCGCGATCAGGAGCGACTCGAGACCATGCGATGCCACCTGGTCGAGGAGCTCGACGACCCGGACGACTACCCCCAGATCGTCACCCGCCACACCCCGCGCCAGCTCAAGCACTTCAAGGTGCCGACTCGGGTGGTGATCGAGCAGGATCCGGCCAACGAGCGCACCATGCTCGAGCTTACGGCGCCCGACCGCCCTGGCCTGCTGGCTCGGGTCGGCCGCATTTTCATGGAACAGGGCATCGCGCTTTCGGCAGCGAAGATCGCCACCCTCGGCGAGAAGGTCGAAGACGTCTTCTTCATCACCGACCGCAACGGCGCGCCGCTCACCGACACCGAACGCCAGCAGCGCCTGCGTGAGCGGCTGGTCGAAGTGCTGGATGTCTAGGCTCGACGCCCGGACCGACGCCATGCCTAGGCAAGCAACCGACAGGCACCAAGATTGAGGCGCCTCCCCGGCTTCCCTATAATCGCGGACCTGACTCGGCGGGCATCACGACGCAACAGCGCGGGCCTATCGATACCGCCTTTGCATGCAGGGCTAGCGTCTAGACCTAGCGACCAGGACCCAGCCGTCACCACGACCACGACAAACGCCCGCGAGGCGGCCAGGACAGCCATGAACCCCGATCTCGATGCGCTCAAGCCTTACCCCTTCGAGAAGCTCGCCGCCCTCAAGGCCAATGTCACGCCCCCCGCGGCGCTGTCGCATATCCCACTGACCATCGGCGAGCCCCAACACCCGCCCTTCGCCGCGGCTCTCGACACCCTGAGCGCTCACCGCGACGAGATGGCGCGCTATCCAGCCACCGCCGGCTTGCCTGAACTGCGCCAGACGATCGCCGACTGGGCGACCCAGCGCTTCGATCTTGATGCCATCGGTGGCCTCGACCCGGACAGTCAGGTACTGCCGGTCAACGGCACCCGGGAGGCCATCTTCGCCTTCGTTCAAGCAGCCATCGACCGCAGCCGCCCGGCCAAGGTCGCGGTGCCCAACCCCTTCTACCAGATCTACGAGGGCGCCACTCTGCTGGCCGGCGGCACTCCGCTCTACCTGGACTGCCAGGCCGACAACGGCTTCCGCTCGGATTTCGATGCAGTGCCAGCAGAGACCTGGCGCGACGTCCAGCTGGTGTTCCTGTGCTCGCCGGGCAACCCCACCGGAGCGGTGACGCCGCTTGAGGACTTCACGCGCCTGATCGCGCTTGCCGACGAGCATGACTTCATCATCGCCTCTGACGAGTGCTACTCCGAGCTCTATCTCGACGAAGCCACGCCACCGCCAGGGCTGCTGGAGGCCTGTGCTCGACTGGGCCGCCACGACTACCGTCGCTGCCTGGTCTTCCACTCGCTGTCCAAGCGCTCCAACCTGCCGGGGCTGCGCTCGGGCTTCGTCGCCGGCGATGCCGACCTGATCGCGCCCTTCAAGCGCTATCGCACCTACCACGGCTGCGCCATGTCACTGCCGCTGCAGCAGGCCTCGATCACCGCCTGGCGCGACGAGGCCCACGTGCGGGCCAACCGCGACGCCTACCGCGAGAAGTTCGCCGCCGTCACCGAGATCCTCGCTCCGGTGCTGGACTTCCCCGCCCCCGAGGCCAGTTTCTACCTGTGGCCGGCGGTACCGGGCGGCGACGATGAAGCCTTCACCCGAGCGCTGTTCGCCGAAGAAAACGTCAGCGTGCTGCCGGGCAGCTACATGGGTCGCGCCACTAGCGGTGACGGTGAGGCCAACGATAACGGCGTGAACCCCGGCGCAGGCCGCATCCGGCTGGCACTGGTCTCTGACGTCGACGCAGCCGTCGAGGCGGCCCGCCGCCTGCGCCGCTTTACCGAACGCTGGATGGCCGACGGCTCCACGAGCACTTCCACAAGAGCTTCCGCCATCGACGCTTCCACCGACACCATGAGGCCTCAAGCATGATTACCCTCTATGGCATCAAGGCCTGCGATACCTGCCGCCGCGCCCGCAAGGCGCTCGAGGCGCGGGGCGTGCCGTTCCAGGTCCACGACCTGCGCGAGGACGGCCTGTCCGCGGCACTGCTGGAACACCTGCTCGGGCAGGTGCCGGTAATGACCCTGCTCAACAAGCGCAGCACCACCTGGCGCCAGCTCGACGAGACGACCAAGGCCGAGGTGGATGCCAATTCGGCCCGCGCCCTGATGCTCGAACATCCGACCCTGATCAAGCGCCCCTTGCTGGACACCGGCGAGGAGGTTCGGGTCGGCTACCGAGACGGCGACTACGACGACCTGACCGGCTGATGCGGCCACGATAGCGAACGCGATTTCTTCTTGCCCGAGGCCCGCTGGCCTCGCTCACCTTCGATCAAAAGGACTCTCACCATGCTGAGCTTCGCACTCGGAATCGGACACCAGAACACTCAAGGCGACTGGCTGGACGTCTACTACCCGGCCCCGCTCTTTGAGCCCGAGACCAGCCTGGTCGAGGCTGCACGCCAGGTCCTCGGCGCCCCCGCCGGCAACGTCGCGGTCAGCTTCCTGCCGGAGCACTGCGCCGACCTCGCCGAGGCGCTCAAGACCGCCGGTCACGCCGAGCAGGCCGAACTGGCAGCGAGCCTCTCTGCCAGCCAGCGCCCGCTGGTCGCGACCTTCCTCGAGACCGATCAGGCGCCGGAAAGTGCCCCGGAGGTCTATCTCAAGCTGCACCTGCTGTCCCACCGCCTGGTCAAGCCGCACGGCCTGGACCTCGGCGGCATGTTCGGTCTGCTGCGCAACGTCGCCTGGACCAACGAAGGCCCGATCGACATCGAGGAATTGCCGGCTCGCCGCCTCAAGGCACGCCTCGAAGGCCGCGCCCTGTCCGTCGACTGCGTCGACAAGTTCCCCAAGATGGCCGACTACGTGGTGCCCAGCGGCGTGCGCATCGGCGACACCGCCCGCGTGCGCCTGGGGGCCCACCTCGGCGAAGGCACCACCGTGATGCACGAAGGCTTCGTCAACTTCAATGCCGGCACCGAAGGGCCAGGCATGGTCGAAGGCCGCATTTCCGCCGGTGTGATGGTCGGCAAGGGCTCGGACCTCGGCGGCGGCTGCTCGACCATGGGCACCCTGTCCGGCGGTGGCAATATCATCATCAAGGTCGGCGAAGGCTGCCTGATCGGTGCCAATGCCGGTATCGGCATTCCGCTGGGCGACCGCTGCACCGTCGAGGCAGGCCTCTACCTCACCGCCGGGGCCAAGGTCGCGGTGCTGGATGATCAGGGCCAGGTCGCCGAGACCGTCGCCGCCCGCGCCCTGGCAGGCCAGGACGATCTGCTGCTGCGTCGCAACTCGCAGACCGGACGCATCGAGTGTCTGACCAACAAGAGTGCCATCGCACTCAACGAGGCGCTCCACGCCCACAACTGAGTCCTTTGCTGCGCCCGCCGCCGGCGGGCGCTCTGCCCCTTCGCTTACCAGGATGAAGCATGCCCGATACCACCACGCCGTCTTCGACGCCTTCCGCGACACTCGACCTGGCCATCGACCTGATGGGCCGCGCCTCGGTGACTCCCGCTGACGTCGGCTGCCAGGCGCTGATGATCGAGCGCCTCGAACGCCTCGGTTTCCATATCGAGCGGCTGCCGTTCGGCGACGTCGAGAACTTCTGGGCGGTGCGCGGCCACCAGGGCCCGGTGCTGGCCTTCGCCGGCCACACCGATGTGGTGCCGAGCGGCCCCGAGAGCCAGTGGGACCACCCGCCCTTCACCCCCTTCATCGACGACGACGGCATGCTGCTGGGTCGCGGCGCCGCCGACATGAAGGGCAGCCTGGCGGCGATGATCACCGCCGTGGAACGCTTCGTCGCCGCGCATCCGGACCACGATGGCAAGATCGCCTTTCTGATCACCTCGGACGAGGAAGGCCCGGCCGTTGACGGTACCAAGGCGGTGGTCGAGCACCTGCGCGAGACTCACCAGCGCCTGGATTACTGCATCGTCGGCGAGCCGTCCTCCACCGAACGCGTCGGCGACGTGATCAAGAACGGTCGCCGCGGCTCGCTGGGCGCCGTGCTGCGCGTCAGGGGCGTGCAGGGCCATGTCGCCTATCCGCACATGGCGCGCAACCCCATCCACGAGGCCGCTCCGGCACTGGATGCCCTGGCCCGGGAACACTGGGACGCGGGCAACGACTTTTTCCCGGCGACCAGCTTCCAGATCTCCAACATCCGCGCGGGCACCGGCGCCACCAACGTGATCCCGGGGGAGCTCGAGGTGGTGTTCAACTTCCGCTACTCCACCGAGCTGACCCATGAGGCATTGCGCCGCCGCACCGAGGCGATTCTCGATGCCCACGGCCTCGACTACCGCGTCGACTGGACGCTCAACGGCGAGCCCTTCCTGACCGCTGAAGGCCAACTGGTCGAGGCTGCCGTGGCGGGCGTCGAGGGCGTTACCGGCGAGCGACCGACACTCTCCACCGCCGGTGGCACCTCGGATGGACGCTTCATTGCCACCCTGGGGAGCCAGGTGGTCGAACTGGGCCCCCGCAACGACACCATCCACAAGGTCAACGAGCGAGTGCGGGCCGCCGACCTGGACACCCTCAGCGACATCTACGAGGCCATCCTCACGCGGCTGTTCGCTCACACCGACTGAGCCTACCGCCCGCTACCGAGAGTCAAGCATGCAACGCTACCCGGATATCGAGATCTACCTGGCCAAGGCCCCCATCGAGGCCTTGGACGCCTGGCTGGCCGCCAGCCTGGATGCGCCGCCGCTGTCTCGTGCCGGCAAGCGCCAATGGCGCACCACCGGCCACCTGGACGGCACGAAGGTACCTGTGCTGCTGGTCGAACAGGCCGCCGACGGCTTTGCCAGCCTGTGGTTCGACAGCGGCGCCACCCCCTGGCCCCGCGATGCCGACTGCGCCCGTTCGGCTGCCAGCGCCCTGGACGTCGAAGTACGCTGTTCGCTGGGCGGCTGGCAGCCCGGCGACGACCCGGACCGCTTCTGGCGAGTGCAGCCCGACGGACAGGAGGACGCCATCACCTGGCCGGACTCAGGCCAATGAGTCCTTTCCTGCCTCCCACACGATGACGCCCCGCCTGCTTTTCAGCAGGCGGGGCGTCGGTCGAGCGGCGGCCCCTTGGCCTCAGAGGCCAGGACTCAGACGATCGGGCTCAGGTGATGACGGTCACGTCATCGGCCTGATAACCGCGTTCGTTCTCGATCACGTGGTAACGCACCTTCTGGCCCTCGGCCAGGGTGCGATGCCCCTTGCCGCGGATAGCGCGAAAGTGCACGAACACATCATCCCCGCCATCGCGGGTAATGAAGCCATATCCTTTGTTGACGTTGAACCACTTGACCTCGCCGATCTCCCGGTCGTCGTCCTCGACATCGGCCAGATTGGCAAGGGTGGGTGTGAGCACATGGACCGCTACGGTCGCGACCAGGGTGACCAGAAAAACGGCGACGGCCGTGGCCAGGTAGACGAGGGCGACGCCGCCCACTTCCAGGCTGGCGAACAGCTCACGGGACAGATCCCCGCCGGTCAGGTAGATGAACAGGGCGATCAGCAGGGGCGCTGGCGCGGCTAACAGCACGCTGATCAGACTACAACGAAGTAAGACCTTTTGATTCATGGACCTCGGTTTCTCTTGTGATGGCAATGGATGAAGGGGTCATGACAAAACCCCACCGGCGATAACGCTGGCGGGCACAGGCTGACAAGATGAGGCGGTCGCGATGAACGGCAACACGCCACAGGAGGATACTACCATGCAAGAGCACGACTGGCTCGCCCGCTTGGAAGGCATCGAAAGCCGCATCGCCTACCAAGAACACTGGCTGGACACCCTGGACCAGGCGGTCGCCGCCCAGGAAACACGGCTGTCGGCGCTGGAGCGCATGAACGAACTGATGCAGGCCAAGCTTCGCCAACAGCAGCATGCCCTTAACGATGCAGCCGGAGAGCAGGCAAGCCCTGAAGACGAGCGTCCACCTCACTACTAGTCGCTTAGCGACAGCTGGAAGCTAGAAGCTGGAAGCTGGAAGCTGGAAGCCACTTCAGCTTTCCCAGGGGTTACTTCCCTCTGCCAGCCGCGAAGCCGGCGCTCTTCCGGCTTCTAGCTCATTTCATCCAGGTAGCGCTCGGCGTCCAGCGCCGCCATGCAGCCGCTACCTGCAGAGGTAATGGCCTGACGATAGACGTGATCCATTACGTCACCCGAGGCGAACACACCCGGGATGCTGGTGGCGGTGGCGTTGCCCTCGAGCCCCGACTGCACCTTGATATAGCCCCCCGCCATCTCCAGCTGACCCTCGAAGATGCCGGTATTAGGAGTATGGCCGATGGCGATGAACACGCCCGGTGCCGCCAGCTCCTTGGTAGAGCCATCCTGCGTGGACTTGAGGCGCGCGCCTGTCACCCCTGTGTTGTCACCCAGCACCTCATCCAGGGTGTGGTTCCATTCCACAGCCATGTTGCCGTTCTCGACCTTCTCGAACAGTTTGTCCTGGAGGATCTTCTCGGCACGCAGGCTGTCGCGACGATGCACCAGAGTCACCTTGGACGCGATGTTCGACAGATACAGCGCCTCTTCCACGGCTGTGTTACCACCTCCGATCACTACCACTTCCTGATTGCGATAAAAGAAGCCATCGCAGGTCGCGCAGGCCGACACGCCCTGGCCCATGAACTTCTGTTCGGACTCAAGGCCCAGATAACGGGCGCTGGCACCAGTGGAGATGATCAGCGCATCGCAGGTGTAGGTGCCACTGTTGCCCTTCAGGGTAAATGGCTTCTCACGCAGTTCGACTTCCTCGATGTGATCGAACAGCACCTCGGTGTCGAAGCGCTCGGCATGGGCACGCATGCGCTCCATCAGCTCAGGGCCCTGCACACCGTCCGCATCACCGGGCCAGTTATCGACATCGGTGGTGGTGGTCAGCTGGCCGCCGGCCTGCATGCCGGTGATCAGCAGCGGCTTCAAGTTGGCACGGGCCGCATAGACGGCGGCGGTGTAGCCGGCAGGGCCGGAGCCCAGGATGATCAGGCGTTCGTGGCGCACTTCGCTCATGTCGGGTCCTCACAAGATGACGGCCGTTATACGGCCGGAAACGCTCTCTGGCCTGGGTTCAACGACAGCTCATGAGAAAACTCATCGAGCACACATGGAACCCAGGCCACAGCACGCTTGCTGAATGGTTTGATTCGCACGGGAGTGTAGCATCCCGAGGCCAGCGGCCGGAGTTTCTCCTGGGGTTATACAAGCCTCTCTGCGGGCATCTCTCCCACTGACGCAGAAATAAAGGCATCGGCCTCAATAGGCACCAGCACAAAGCGCGGATACAAAAGAGGCGGCCCGCAGGCCGCCCCTTCATGCACCTAAACGCTTACAGCGCTTCGGCATGCGCGCCCAGGTACTTGGCCACGCCTTCGGCGGTGTCCTTCATGCCTTCTTCGCCTTCTTCCCAGCCGGCCGGGCAGACTTCGCCGTGCTCGTTGTGGTGCTTGAGCGCCTTGACCATGCGCAGCATCTCATCAACGTTACGGCCCAGCGGCAGGTTATTGACGACCTGGTGCTGAACGACGCCGTGCTCGTCGATCAGGAAAGAAGCACGCATGGCGACGCCGGCATCCGGGTGCTCGATACCATAAGCCTGAGTGACTTCATGCTTGACGTCAGCAACGATCGGGAAGCCGACTTCACCGATGCCGCCGGCATCCGGTGAGGTCTTGCGCCATGCGTGGTGAGTGAACTGAGAATCGATGGAGACACCGATCACTTCAACGCCCAGGTCCTTGAACGCCTGCAGACGGTTGTCGTGGGCGATGATCTCTGACGGGCAGACGAAAGTGAAGTCGAGCGGCCAGAAGAACAGCACGCGCAGCTTGCCGTTGCTGTCGGACAGCTTGAAGTTATCGACGATTTCACCGTTGCCCAAGACGGCGGCGGTTTCGAAGTCGGGGGCCTGACGACCTACCAGTACGCTCATGCAATTCTCCTTGCTGAAATGAGTGATCAATCATGAATCGAGGTACAGCCTAAGGCCGACCTCATGAATCTGCCAAGTTGATATGGCCAATGGCCAATATAGCGTTTGTCTATACGGTTGCGCTGTCGCGATAGTCAGGGCACACACGACACCGTCATCGCAGACATGCCCAAGCCCATTGACCGTTCAGGGTATTACGCCTGGAACATGACGAACAGATGATGCCTAGACGACATCATCGTCGCGGCCAAGAGTCACGCCCTCGACCTCGCCGCTGAAGGCTGACACGGCCACCTGCACCTGAATCGGCGCACAGCAGCGCGGACAGTCTTCCCAGGTGGCGTGGCTGCCCTGACTGGCATCGACGAGCAATTCGAAGCCCGTATCGCAGTAAGGGCAGTTCACCGCATGTGAATTCAACATTTCTTCATGCATGCTTCTCTCCCGAGGGTGATCGCCACGCTCTTGATTACTTTATGGGGCCGAGGAGTCGCTATTTCAAGAATGCATGCGACCATGACCTACTCAGGGCATCATGCGATTCGCCTGTCACCTTCGCGTCGGTTTCCATAGGCTAGGCTTGAAAGCAGCCATCATCGTAGCCATGTCCTGAACATGTCCCATGGATGGTCATATGCTGTTGCTTGCATCATGACCTTTCGCTCGATACGAGGAGAAAACCATGAGCACCACCCCTGACTCGCTGGATACCCTCACGGTAGGCAACCAACGCTACCATTACTATAGCCTGCCCAAGGCCACTTCTACCCTGGGCGATATCGAACGTCTGCCCAAGACCCTCAAGGTATTGCTCGAAAACCAGCTGCGCTTCGCCGATGACGAGAGCGTTTCCACCGACGACCTCCAGGCGCTGGTCGACTGGCAGAAGAAAGCCTCGTCCGACCGCGAGATCGGCTATCGCCCGGCCCGCGTGCTGATGCAGGACTTCACCGGCGTGCCCGGGGTGGTCGACCTGGCCTCGATGCGTGCCGCCGTGGCCAAGCTTGGCGAAGACCCTGAGCGCATCAACCCGCTGTCGCCGGTCGACCTGGTCATCGACCACTCGGTGATGGTCGACAAGTTCGGGGACCAGAGCGCCTTCAAGGACAACGTGGCCATCGAGATGGAGCGCAACCGGGAGCGCTACGAGTTCCTGCGTTGGGGCCAGGAAGCCTTCGATAACTTCCGCGTGGTCCCCCCGGGCACCGGCATCTGCCACCAGGTCAATCTGGAGTACCTGGGCAAAACGGTGTGGACCAAGGAAGAGGACGGCAAGACCTTCGCTTATCCGGACACCCTGGTGGGTACCGACTCCCACACCACCATGATCAACGGCCTGGGCATACTGGGCTGGGGCGTCGGCGGCATCGAGGCCGAAGCGGCGATGCTCGGCCAACCGGTGTCGATGCTGATTCCCGAAGTGGTCGGCTTCAAGCTGACCGGCAAGCTCAAGGAAGGCATCACCGCCACCGACCTGGTGCTGACGGTGACGCAGATGCTGCGTGAGCGCGGCGTGGTCGGCAAATTCGTCGAGTTCTACGGCGATGGTCTGGACGACCTGCCGCTGGCCGACCGCGCCACCATCGCCAACATGGCACCGGAATATGGCGCCACCTGCGGTTTCTTCCCGGTCGACGACGAGACCCTCAACTACCTGCGCCTGACCGGCCGTGAGGATGAGCAGGTCGAGCTGGTCGAGGCCTACAGCAAGGCGCAGGGCCTGTGGCGCAAGACCGGCGACGAGCCGATCTTCACCGACACCCTGGCACTCGACATGGGCGAGGTCCAAGCCAGCCTGGCCGGGCCCAAGCGCCCGCAGGACCGCGTCGCCCTGAAAGACATGAAGTCCACCTTCGAGGCGCTGCTGGCCGCCAATGGCAGCAAGGCCTCGGAAGAAGAGCAGGGCAAGTGGCAGTCCGAGGGCGGTCAGACCGCCGTCGGCGTCAAGGACAGCTACGAGCACCCCACCAGCCAGGACGTCGATCTCGACGGCGAGCAGTTCCGGCTCAACCCGGGCGCCGTGGTGATTGCCGCCATTACCTCCTGCACCAACACCTCGAATCCCAGCGTGATGATGGCCGCCGGCCTGCTGGCGCGTAACGCCCTGGCCAAGGGGCTCAAGACCCAGCCCTGGGTCAAGACCTCGCTGGCACCGGGCTCCAAGGTGGTGACCGACTACCTGGCCGCTGGCGGCGTCGATGATGACCTGGATGCGCTCGGCTTCAACCTGGTCGGCTATGGCTGCACCACCTGCATCGGTAACTCTGGGCCGCTGGCCGACCCCATCGAGAAGGCCATCAACGACGGTGACATGACCGTGGCCTCAGTGCTCTCCGGCAACCGCAACTTCGAAGGCCGCGTGCATCCGCTGGTCAAGACCAACTGGCTCGCCTCACCGCCCCTGGTGGTGGCCTATGCCCTGGCCGGCAACGTGCGCACGGATCTGTCCACGGAGCCGCTGGGCACCGGCAGCGACGGCCAGCCGGTCTACCTTTCCGATATCTGGCCCTCTCAGGCCGAGATCGCCGAGGCGGTCGAGAAGGTCAAGACCGAGATGTATCGCAAGGAGTACGCCGAGGTCTTCGACGGTGACGAGGTCTGGCAGGCCATCGATGTGCCCCAGAGCGAAGTCTACGAGTGGTCCGACGCCTCCACCTACATCCAGCACCCGCCCTTCTTCGAAGGCATGGGCCGCGAGCCAGGGGCCATTGAGGACGTCGAGGATGCCCGCGTGCTGGCCATGCTCGGCGACTCGGTGACCACCGACCACATCTCGCCGGCCGGCGCCATCAAGCCCGACAGCCCCGCCGGGCGCTACCTGCAGGAGCGCGGCGTCAAACCCGCCGACTTCAACTCCTACGGCTCGCGTCGCGGCAACCACGAGGTGATGATGCGCGGCACCTTCGCCAACGTGCGCATCCAGAACGAGATGCTCGACGGCGTGGTGGGCGGCGAGACCCGTCATGTGCCTTCCGGCGAACAGATGGCGATCTATGACGCCGCCATGCAGTACCAGCAGGAAGATACCCCGCTGGTGGTGGTAGCCGGCAAGGAATACGGCACCGGCTCCAGCCGCGACTGGGCGGCCAAGGGCACCCGCCTGCTCGGCGTGCGCGCCGTACTGGCCGAGTCCTACGAGCGCATCCACCGCTCCAACCTGATCGGCATGGGCGTGGTGCCGTTGCAGTTCCCCGAAGGCGAGACCCGCAAGTCGCTGGGCATGACCGGCGACGAGACCGTCTCCATCGAGGGGCTCGACAGCCTGAGCCCGGGCGGCCAGGTGCGGGTCACCATCAAGAGCGACAAGGGCGAGAAGCATATCGACGCCCTGTGCCGCATCGACACCGCCAACGAGCTCGAGTACTACCGCCACGGCGGCATCTTGCACTACGTGCTGCGCAAGATGATCGGTTCGGCCTGACTGGCCTAGGCTGAAAAGCCAAAGCCGGCGCCGAGGTCTATCGGCGCCATAAACGAAGGCCCCGCCGGCAATGCCGGCGGGGCCTTTTTTGCTTCAGACACCGGATCCAGTGGTGGAAATTGTCGATGTCTTTGAGCCGGTATGGTGGCGTTTACTTGCTCGGAGGGCATGGGGCCGTTCAACAGCTAGAGCAAGGAGTGGGCATCCAGACTCGAGGCGTGGTGCCGGAGGCATTGCTGTTGGGGATGTTAATGTCCGGGATGGGTCAGGCACTCAGAGCAGCCTCATCCAACAACCACTCCCGGAAGGCCTTCAATCTCGGAAGGCTTCCGCACCCCGACCTGTAAACCACATAATAAGCTAGAGGAGAGACAAACTGGATATGCGGGCACAGCCGAATCAGCCTGCCGGCGGCTAGGTCGTCTCGCGCCATGACGCTGCGGGCCAGCGCAATGCCTTGCCCATCAATTGCCGCTTGGAGCACTGCTGCAGAGTTGTTGATCTTCATCCCCCTTTTTGTAGGCGTACCGTTCATCCCAGCCGCTTCCAACCAGCTAGCCCAGGTTGGGAAACCAGCGTGTCCATCCATGGACAAGTCGTGGATTAGCGTCTGATTTGCCAGATCCTCAACCGTCATCAAGCAGCTTGGGGTGGTTTTGAGGCGAGGCGAGCAAACAGGATAAACATCCTCATCCATGAGCTTTTCTGCGACTAGTCCCGACCAGTGACCAGCACCATAACGCACACCGATATCGATCCTTTGTGCCAGGAAGTCCATGACTTTGAGCTGTGTATCAAGGCGGACGTCGGTATCTGGCCAAGCTCGATGGAAGTGCTCAATGCGTGGCAAGAGCCATTTGGCAGCAAATGCGGGACTGACCGTTACCGTGAGAACACCGCTAGGCGAGTTTTCCTTCATTCGCTCCACGCCTAATGCAAGACGCTCGAAGCCGGCTCGAATATCCGGAAGCGCACGCTCGGCAGCCTCTGTCGCGACCAATCGTGCCTTGCCGCTTAGGCCTCGATGAAACAGGGGTGTGCCCAGCCATTGCTCAAGCGTCCTCACCAACTGTCCGACCGCTGCTGGCGTGACGTTCAGCTCTTCAGCCGCTGTAGAAAAGCTTTGATGTCGAGCACTGGCCTCAAAGGCGCGGAGTGCATTGAGGTGGACAGGCGCCGCCATACCGGTAAACCTTTTCTTTATCGAACTGACACTTTATCTCGTTTGTGGCGCTATCGATAGGTACCAATAATTGCTTCGTACCTCAGCAGCACACCATGGGGCGGAATGGTTGATCGCATTGTTCAGAACGCTGAGACCCGGCACTCGCATTCGCCCCTTAGCCTCACTCACTATCTGGAGTATTCAAATGAGCAATCAGTTTACCGGAAAGAAATTGTTAGTCGTGGGCGGCACCAGCGGCATGGGACTGGAAACCGCGCGACGCGTATTACAGCAAGGCGGTAGCGTCGTCATCGCCGGTAACCGTGCGGAAAAAACCGAACAAGCGCGTCAAGAGTTGGCAGCGCTAGGTCAAGTCAGCGCGTTGACTGCGAACCTGACAGACGCGCAGGGCCTGAGCACCCTGCTTCAGGAAATCGAGCAGCATCACACGGATGTGGACCTTCTGGTCAACGCAGCAGGCGTGTTCGTTCCAAAGCCGTTTCTGGAGCACCAGGACGTCGATTACGACCAGTACATGCAGTTAAACAAGGCCGCGTTCTTCATCACCCAAAAAGTCGCTACCCACCTGATTGCCAATGATCGCCCCGGCGCTATCGTCAATATTGGTTCGATGTGGGGCAAGCAGGCTATTGCTGCCACTCCCTCTTCTGCGTACTCAATGGCCAAAGCGGGGCTGCATTCGCTCACGCAACACCTGGCGATGGAGCTTGCATCCAAGCATATCCGCGTCAATGCCGTATCGCCTGCCGTGGTGCAGACCCCCATTTATGAGGGGTTTATTCCCAAGGAAGAGGTGCACTCCACGCTGCAGGGCTTCAACAGTTTCCATCCAATCGGACGTGTGGGCACTCCTCAGGAAGTCGCTGAGGTCGTGGTTTTCCTGTTGTCCGACAAGGCCAGCTGGGTCACCGGTGCTATCTGGGACGTTGATGGCGGCGTTATGGCCGGTCGCAACTAACAAGCCTCTAGGCACGCCTGCCGAGCAAGTATGCCTGACCGCGCTGACCTGAATCTGCTGGAATCGGGCATCGAGCGCAGCGTGATATAGAAGCGGCGTGACGTAGAGATGGAAGAAGACAAGCGGCGCGCCCCGGGAGGGACGCGCCAAAGCCGGCGCCGAGGTCTATCGGCGCCATAAACGAAGGCCCCGCCGGCAATGCCGGCGGGGCCTTTTTTGCTTC